>NZ_JAVKCA010000002.1:0-126746 GCF_040222955.1 Marinoscillum sp.
GAGCCTTAAACCCGCCCAGTCCTTCCTCCTGACCTTGATTGTCCATAGGATTCACATAAACACCGCTGGGGTTCAATCCGCACAACACCTCTTGAATCCAGGTTAGTCAGCTCCGGAGGAGCGGAATGTTCTTAGACATTATTCCTAACCGAATAACCTGCGTAGCTGCGGTATGTTCCTGTTCATACAGAGGTACGAACATTTCCTAAATCTTCCTCTTAACTTTGTACGATTTCTTCTCCGTGAGACGGTTAAATATCGCTCCTACGGAGCTACCAAACGCTTTGCTAACTCAGGCTATTCACATGAGACACCGCTGGTGTCCAATCCGCACCACACCTCTTGAATCCAGGTTAGTCAGCTCCGGAGGAGCGGAATGTTCTTAGACATTAATTCCTAACCGAATAAGCTGCGTAGCTGCGGTATGTTCCTGGTATATCCACCGAGGAATGAGTTTAGGAGCTATTTCCCAACCACTCCGAGCACCGCTTGATAGGCTGGTTTGGGAGCCAGAGATCTATCGAACAGCAATGGATAATCTGTTCTGCCACGGGCCGGCCAATTGTTCTTCCAGGACTGTCCATCATGTACCCCCCAGAAAGTTACTCTGGTGATGGTCTCCCTATGCTTGTGGAATAGTTCAAAAAGGTCGGCATATCGCTGAGCCAGGGCCTCCTGAACTGAATCTGGCAGCCCGGCCTTGTATGGATTGGCTTCTGCATTATTTTCAAAACTGGCTGAAAGATCGGCCCCTTCCACATTGCGTGGATTAGGGAGCACGGTAATATCCAGCTCGGTGATCATCACCTTCAGGCCAGCATTTCTTATTTTTAGAATGCTGGTCTCGATTTCTTCCAAAGTTGGCCTGTCCAAACCCCAGTGTCCCTGCATCCCTATACCATCTATGCGCAAGCCCCTGGATTTAAGCGCTTCGGCCAGTCGCACTGCTCCATCGCACTTCTCTGCCCGGTTCATGCTGTAGTCGTTGTAATAAAGCTCAGCCTCAGGGTCAGCTTGAGCAGCATACTCAAAAGCCTTATAGATAAAATCCACTCCGCCGATTTGGTAAAACATGGATTCACGGAAGGTACCATCATCATTGAGGGCCTCATTCACCACATCATAGCCTCCAATCTTGCCCTGATAGCGCCCCATGATGGTATTGATGTGATGTTTCATCCGACCAAAGAGGGCCGAGCTGTCAATGAGTGCATCATTCCCATCCTTGAAAACCCACTCTGGGGTTTGGTTGTGCCAAATAAGTGTATGACCTATCATGAACTGATCATTTCGATTGGCCATCGCCACTATTTTATCCGTGTATTCAAAGTTGAACGTATCGGGCTTCGGGTGCACATACATCCACTTCATGGCGTTTTCTGGCGAGAGGCTGCTAAACTCATTCTTTATGAGGCTGGATTCTACAGAATCCTCCGCCAGAATCTGTCCCCAGCCCAGGGCTGCTCCGATATAAAAATCATCCGCATAAGCGGTACGAAGAGTCATTTTCTCCATTTTCTCAGTCTGAGCACAAGAAATGGTCAGGGTCAAAAACACCCCGGATATGGTCAAAAATTGTAAAGCTTTCATTTTCATTATTTTTTCTTCAATTCACCGTTTATCAATCTCCATAAATTGAGTGGGTTATCATCCCTTAACGCCAACGGCAATGACGTCTGTGGAAAATCCTGATAGCAAACTGGTCGCACAAACCTCTTGATCGCACCTGTCCCTACAGAAGTAGACTGGGGTGCTGTGGTAGCCGGATACGGACCTCCATGTACCATGGCCTGCCCAACCTCTACACCAGTTGGGTAACCGTTGAAAAGTAGTCGACCCACCTTCCGCTCTAAAATATGGATCAGGTCTTTGTATGCGTCCAGGTCCGCATCCGTACCCTGAATAGTGGCCGTCAGATGCCCCTGCATCTTTCTTGCTATTTCCAGCATTTCGGCTTTCCCTTCTGCAATGACACTCAAGGTAGACGGGCCAAACACCTCTTCTTCCAGCTCCGAATGTTCTATAAAATGATTGGCTTTGGTTTTAAAAACTTTGGAATGCACCTGATTTTCACCTGATCCGGAGGTACCCTCAGAAACAAGCTCCACCCCCTGAAAAGACATCAATTTGCTTACGCCCGTCTCATAGTTATTTCTGATCCCTTCCGAAAGCATAGTACCCGGGACGGTTTCAGAGACCATGTCCCCCATTTTTTTCAAAAGCTCGCTCGTTTCTGGCGAATCATTCACGATCAACAGGCCCGGGTTGGTGCAAAACTGGCCTACCCCCATATTCAATGAGCCGATCAGACCAGCAGCCAAGGCTTCGGCACGCTCACTTACTGCTCCTGGCAACAGAAATACCGGGTTGGAGCTTCCCATTTCAGCAAATACCGGAATCGGTGTTTCACGCTTATTGGCAGCATCAAAGAGCGCTTTTCCTCCCCGAAAGGAGCCCGTAAACCCAACCGCCGTGATCTTAGGATGCAACACAATAGCCATTCCTACGTCCACCGAGGTACCTTGTACCATCGAGAAAACCCCATCTGGCATGCCTGTTTTATGGGCCGCGCTGACAATGGCTTGTGCTACCATCTCGGAAGTTCCCGGGTGCAACGGGTGTGCCTTCACCACCACCGGACAGCCAGCTGCCAGGGCAGAGGCCGTGTCCCCTCCAGCCACAGAAAATGCCAAGGGGAAATTACTGGCACCAAAAATCCCTACCGGACCTAAAGGAATGTGCATCTGGCGAATATCCGGCCTGGGAAGCGGCTGTCGGTCGGGAATGGCGGTATCAATGCGGGCATCTACCCATGAACCCTCCCGGATAAGACTGGCAAACATTTTCAGCTGATTGATGGTACGCATCCGCTCGCCATTGAGGCGTGCTGCTGGCAAAGCAGTTTCGGCTATACAGCGATCGATCAGATTGTCTCCCATAGCAAAAAGCTCATCACCAATGGCCTCAAGGAAAAGTGCCCGATCCTCCACTGCCATCTCTTTATATTCCTGAAAGACGGCTTCAGCCCTTAGTACCGCTCTGTCCACCTCTGCTTCCGTAGCTTCATAAAAGCTCGTGGGCAATAGGTCTCCTGTAGCCGGGTTCATCGCCTGAAAAGTCTCTGACCCCACTCCCGTCCGCTCTGATCCAATAAAATTTTGTCCTGTCAGTATCATGTTTGTTTTTGATTAGCTACAAAATTGATGAGGGTACCAATGTGGTCGATCGTAATCCTGATCTCATCGCCCTCCCGCAGTGTAAATTCATTAGGAGGTACAATCCCCGTCCCGGTCATCAGAAAACACCCGCTGGGAAAGGATGTTTCGAGCAATAAATAATGAACCAGATCCGTGAATTTTCTCTTGATCTGGCTGATTTCAATCTGTCCATGAAACATCTGCTTATCAGCTCTTAATATCTCCAGTTGAATCTTTGAATCCCCGGCAATAGGATGCTCCGAAACATAAATGCATGGGCCCACGGCAGCAGATTGATCGTAACACTTAGCTTGTGGTAGATACAGAGGGTTCTCACCTTCTATGTCACGTGAGCTCATGTCGTTGCCCACAGTATAGCCTATTATTTTCCCACCTGAACTCACCAGCAGCGTAAGCTCAGGTTCGGGGACATTCCACGCAGAATCCTTCCTGATATTCACCTTACCTCCTGGGCCTGCAGTCCGGTAAGGCATTGCCTTCATAAACAGCTCAGGTCGGTCAGCGCTGTATACCCGATCATAAAAGTCACCTCCACCCGAATCCCTGGATTCATCCATCCGGGCTTCTCTACTTTTGTAATAAGTAACTCCTGATGCCCATATTTCCTGACTTCCAATAGGAGCAAGTAAGTCATCCTTTATGAGTTTTTCGCCTTCCGATACCGGGTTCTCAGTTGAAATCCGCTCATTTGCATAAGCAAATAGATTGTCTCTGTTAATGAACTGATCCCAATCTTCACGAATGGTGTAGTACTGCTCATCCTTCTGTATGAGAATGCCTGTGTTTGTTTTATAGATTTTCAAAATTCAATAATTGGTTAGGTTAAACTTGTCTGTCATTAATGTTCATGTCTCAAAACTTTAGCGGAGAGTCATTATCTCATTGTATAAAAAAACTTAACAGAGTAAGTAGAACCATAGCTGAAAGGCCGAGAACCGCAGTACCAACACTTTGTAGACGATACCCCTGACTCACATTCATACCGCTCATTTGAGTCACTACCCAGAAAAAACTATCATTGGCGTGAGACACTACTGCTGAGCCAGCTCCAATTGAGATGACCACCATAGCTTTCTCTATTTCGGTGTCCATGCCCAAAACCAACATCAACGGAGCAATTATGGAAGCTGTAGTGGTTAAAGCCACAGTAGAAGAGCCCTGAGCCGACTTGATACAGGCAGCCACAATAAATGGCAGCCAAAGTCCGATTCTGTAATCGGAAGCAAAGCCTCCAAGTATTTCACCAATGTTAGAAGTCTGAAGAATTTTACCAAAAGCACCCCCTGCTCCGGTGATGAGAATGATCACAGCGCCGGTTTTAAGTGCATCACCTACCCATCCATTGGTACTCAGCATAGACTTGTCCAGCTTTTTTGGTAGCAAAAGAGCCAGTAAAACCCCTATAAATAGTGCGGTAACCGGATTACCCAAAAAACAGATAAAATCAACCACCCCCCCGCTCCCAAAAGGCTCTGTGGGGTAATCTGCAACAGACCTGAGCACAATGAGCAGTATAGGCACCAGTATGGGCAGGAAGGATTTCATAGAAGAGGGCGCTTCCCGGATTTTCTCCTTAATTTTCTCGCTGGTCAGGTCTGGCTGAGGGTCTATATAAACCTTTCCTGCAAAAACTTTTGAAAACACCACGGCCACAGCTAATGCGCCAGTGCTGGCATAGAGACCAATAAGAATCACAATACCCAAATCGGCACCCACCAAACCAGCCGCAGTAATAGGGCCGGGTGTTGGTGGCACCATGGTATGAGCCGCGGTAAGGCCGAGCGAAAGCGAAATGGCCGTGCCAGCCAGTGACACCCCGGCCTCTTTGGCCAATGCACGATTGAGAGATGAAAGAATGATAAACCCACTATCGGCAAAAACCGGAATTGAGACAATATACCCGATCACCCCCATGGCAAGGTGTACACGCTTTTGTCCAACCACCCGTAGCACCTGACTGGCCAGGGCATAGGCACCTCCCGATTGCTCCAAAAACGCACCAATGACGATCCCCGCAATGATAATGATCCCTATTTTTCCGATGGTTTCTCCAAAACCGGCGTTGATCGTCTGGATAATGGCCTCAGGTGCCATCCCTGAGCCAAAACCAAAAAAGAGACAAGCGACCATCAGAGCCAAAAAAGGATGCAGAGATAGTCTGCTAGTCGAAATGACTATAAGTAAAATGCTCAGAATAATTAGGATAATGGTCTGCATCATTTAAAAGGGTTTTAACTGTTAGTGCAAGTCTCTGGTAACCTCCGACCCTGATGAGCCCTTGAGGAAATCAAAATCACACCCTTTATCGGCCTGCTCTACATGCTCAATAAACATTTTTGTATACCCCCTTTCAGCCACGGGCTTAGGCTTCTCCCAGTGCCTTCTCCGCTCTGCCAACTCATCTTCCGACACATGTAACGTGAGTCGCTTTCCCTGCACATCCAGTTCTATCAGGTCACCGTTTTTCACCAGAGTAAGATTACCACCAATGGCAGCCTCTGGTGACACATGTAACACCACGGTGCCATAAGCCGTGCCGCTCATGCGACCATCGGAGATTCTCACCATGTCTTTCACACCCTTTCTGAGCAATTTCTCAGGGAGATCCATATTGCCTACCTCAGGCATGCCTGGATAGCCCACAGGCCCTACCCCTTTGAGAATCATCACGGAGGTCTCATCTATATCCAATGCCGGATCGTCTATCCTTTGATGATAATCCTCGATCGTCTCAAAAACGACCGCTTTTCCCTTGTGCTGCATCAGGGCAGGAGTGGCTGCAGAGGGTTTGATCATTGCTCCATTTTCACAAAGATTCCCCTTCAGCACCACAATCCCAGCATTCTCTTTGATTGGTGCTTCAACCGTGCCTATAACTTCCCGATCATAGCATGGTGCGTTGCGACAATTGTCACCGAGGGTTCTTCCATTGACCGTGATCGCCCCGGTATGAATCTGTTTGCGAATCTCATCTATCACTACCGGAAGTCCACCTGCATAATAAAAGTCTTCCATCAGGTACTTTCCGGAAGGCATCAGGTTGACCAGCATAGGCATCTGACTTCCAAGTCGATCAAAATCTTCAATATCCAGGTCCACACCGATCCGTCCGGCAATGGCCGTCAGGTGAATAGGCATGTTGGTAGAACCCCCGACTGCAGAATTGACTTTAATGGCATTTTCGAAAGCCTCTCTGGTAAGAATTCTGGACAGTTTCAAATCTTCCCGAACCATTTCTACAATTCGGTTTCCTGCCAGGTGAGCCATCACCTTCTTGCGCGAGTCAACGGCTGGAATGGCCGATGCTCCCGGGAGTGTGAGTCCCAATGCCTCTACCATCACACCCATGGTGGAGGCTGTGCCCATGGTCATACAATGGCCAGCGCTTCTGGACATGCAGGACTCCGCTTCCACCATGTCCTTTTCCGTGATGGTGCCCTCCTTTAATCCCTCAGAAAGCTGCCAGGTGAGGGTGCCCGACCCCACATCTTTACCCCGCCACTTACCATTGAGCATAGGCCCGCCCGGAACTACGATGGTCGGCAAATCCACACTGGCTGCCCCCATGAGGGTGGAGGGAGTGGTTTTATCGCATCCGGTCAACAGGACGATTCCGTCCAGAGGATTGGCCCGAATGGTTTCTTCCACATCCATACTGACCAGATTTCTCCAGAGCATGGTGGTGGGCTTCATAATGGTCTCACCCAGAGACATCACGGGAAACTCCAGCGGAAAACCTCCCGCTTCGTAAATTCCGCGCTTTACGATTTCTGCAAATTCTCTAAGGTGGGCATTGCAAGGAGTAAGATCAGACCATGTATTACAAATGCCAATGACCGGCTTGCCCCGAAACATATGGTCCGGGTGACCCTGATTTCTCAACCAGCTGCGGTGGACAAAACCCATTTTATCGTCCTTACCAAACCATTCCTCACTGCGCAGTTTATTCTTTTTTTCGCTCATAAGCGCTATTATTCAGGTCAAGAAATTATGTTACACCAAGTGTAAAATATTTGGAATTCCTTTCAATGAAACCGGTTTGCCAATGGCTGCGGACTCATAGATCTTATCAATAATGAACATATCCCGCTGGCCCATTTCACCACGAACAATGCTTTGTTTGTCTTTCAAAATACAGGAAGCAAAATCGTCCATCTGCAGTGCCTGCTGATTGACAGCTGGAAAACTCATAGGCCCCAGGTGAGTCTGCCCTTTCAATCCTCCATAGGAATAAGCAGGCGCCAACTCCCAGCTACCTTCCTGAGCCTGTACCTTCAAATAGTTGGAACTCTCCTCGTAACTCGTTCTCATGGTAGCTTTGATCCCTGCTGGAAACTCGAATTTGACATCCAGCGTACCCTCTACCGCTCCATAAAAAGCCTTGTCAACTGTGGTATCCATAGCCTCCAGGGAGACAGGTAGCTGCCCCCGCGTATAGATCGTACTCTGTATGGCATAAATACCTACATCCATCAGCGGCCCTCCTCCGGCCATTTCTTTGTCCAGACGCCAGCGACTTTTATCCCTCAGAGGAAAAGCAAAACCCGCGTCCGATTCGAGTACTTTACCATATATCTGCTGCTGACCTAACCTCATGGCTTCCAGGTTGTAGGGTTCGAAATGGAGCCGATAACCAATGGAAAGCTTCTTTTCGGCCTTGCGGCATGCGTCGATCATCCGTTGACAATCCTCATAATTGGTGGCCATCGGCTTTTCGCAAATCACATGCTTGCCAGCCTGAGCAGCCCGGATCACAAACTCCGCATGCATAGAATTGGGAAGCACGATGTAGACAATGTCTATGTCATCATTATCAGCTATGCCATCGAAGTTCTGGTAGTTGTAGACATTCTCGGCTGGAATGTCATATTGATCTGACCATGAATCGGCCTTGGATGGCGTGCCCGTGACAATGCCTGCCAGGTAGCAGTTTTCTGTCATCTGTAATGCCGGCGCCAGCTGTCCGGTGGCATAGCTACCCAAACCTACCAATGCCACTCCAAGTCCCCTTTTCTCACCGGCCCTGCTCGAAGAACCTGAAAAAAGCCCAAGAGTAGTTAAACTGCTGGCCACTATTACACCTCCTGTGGACTTGGCGGTATTTGATATGAAATGTCTTCTCTTCATGGTATGACTAATTAGGTTAAAATAAAATGGTCCAATTCATGCGACAGGGCATCAGACCCAGAATTTCCCCCTCTATTTAATCACCAGCCTTCTTGACTCACTTTTGGCTGATCCCTGTACTTTCATCAGATAAATCCCACTGCTCAGATCCAGGGTGAGATTCACTTCCCGGCTCATATCATGACTGAAATCAGCCACCTGGTGACCGCTCAGATCATACAGCGTGACCTGACGAACCGGTTCAGGACTCCGTATGGTTAGCTGCCCGTTGACCACCGGGTTAGGGAATAGTTGCAGGTTCGAATAATCATCCTCCCACCCCAACACTGTATTGTCTATTGGTTGGGAGGCATACGCTCTGAGCCATTCAAGTGCTGGCCGCTCAGTACCATCAGTATTGACCAGATAAGCCTTCTCGGCAGTACGCCACATGCCACTGCGCCACCCCCATAGCGTGACACCTATCACCGACTCGTGCTCCCAAAACAATGGGAAAATCCGCTTGTACTCATCCAACTGAACCTGATCTGTGGCACCATCTATGTCCATCTCGGTAACCATTATCGGTAACCCGGTGTCACCCAGTTTATCCAGCTGATCTGTGATGGTACTGGAACTTCCTGTGGTGGAAAATGCATGAGCCTGTACGCCTACCACATCGATGAGATCATCCGCCTGCAAGAGCTCAATAATCTTCTTGTATTTATTGGCATTGCTACTACTGCTCACAATGTTGTACTCATTGATCACCAGCTTGGCGTTGGGGAAACGCTCTCTGGCCATGGTAAAGGCTGTCACTATCCAATCGTAACCGGTAGCTCCTCTTCCTCCCAATGCATCCATGTAATTACCATTACCTGCACCGGTCGGAGGATCGTTGATGGGCTCATTGACCACCTCCAAATAATCCATATCCGGATATCGCTCAGCCACAGCATCCATCCACTCGGTGATTTCTTCCAGCTGCTCCTCCACTGGCAAATCTTCGATCCAGGAAGGTTGCTGATTTCCCCAAATCAAAACATGGTACCTAAACACGAAATTATTTTCCTTCGCGAAGTTGTAAGCCGCATCCATGGTGGTCCAATTATAGCTGTCTCGCGTTCGCTCCACACTTCCCCATTTCCCAGCATTTTCGGGGGTTACCTGATTCCAGTAAGTCTCGTACCCACTCAGCTGTGAGCTACTGTATACATTTCCAAGAAATTTCTCCATCCCGTCGGCGATGGGCTTTTCCTGACTCTTCGCCATGAGGCCCATGACCACCAACCCAATCAGCAATAATCCTCTTTTACTCATCTTCATAAAATATAATTCTGTAATAATCACCTCAATTCAAATCGTTTATTTCACTCTCAAATTCACCAAAACAGAGGCAGGCGCACCCAGTTCCAGACTTCTGCCGGTGGGTAGTGATCCGCCTACATATACCTTGAAATCTCCCTTTTCCAGAACGCTTTCACCTTTATCATTCACAATCTGAAGCATCTCAGGATCAACTTTGAAGGAAAGACGCTGTGACTCACCGGCCGCAAGCTTTACCCTGCGGATCGACTGTAAAGAAAAGAGCGGAGTGCTCACACTTGCTTCCACATCGGTCACATAGAGTTGCACCACTTCTTCCACATCAAAATCCCCTTCATTAGTCACCAGCACCGAAACCTCCGTAGACTCTCCGGATTTAATCACTGCCTGGGAGATGGTGGGGGCTCCATATTTGATTTTGGAGTAGTTCAGTCCGAAACCGAACGGATACATGGGCTCAGCAGTCATATACTTGTAGGTTCTGCCAGCCATGCTATAATCTTCGTACGCCGGTAACTGATCCAGGCTCTTTGGAAAAGTAATTGGCAATCGGCCGGATGGAGAGGTTTTACCGAAAACGACATCCGCAATGGCATTGCCGCCTTCCTCACCGGGATACCACACCAGCAACACTGCATCTGCAATGTCATGAACCTCCGCCAGGTTCATCGGGCTGCCCCCTGTGACAATGGCAATGACAGGTTTTTCATTATCTGTCTTGAGCTTTCTCAGGTAATCAATCTGGTTAGGGGGAATGTTGTAATCCAACCGATCGCCATAATGCGCTGAGGCAATGGACTCTCCTTCCTCTCCCTCTATGTATCCGGTGATTCCCATCACCATGAAAGTAGCGTCAGAGGTATGAGCTACACCTGATGACCAATCCACAGGGTTTACATTAGGCCGATCCAATAAGGTACCAGCCCGATAATGCACCTGACTTCCCGGAGCCACTGCAGCTGTGATTCCTTCCAAAACAGTCACCATATTGGGATTAACCCCATAATAATTTCCAATCAGAGGGTCAATGCCTGCAGCATTCGGTCCGGTCACGTAGTAGCGCGACAGGTCATTGGCCAAAGGCAGTACCCCATTGTTTTTGAGCAGTACAATAGACTTTACAGCGGCTTCCCTTGCCAAATCCCTATGGGCCGGGCTATTGACTACCTCCAGCGAAATGGCATTATATGGATTGGCACCAGCTTCATCAAACATGCCTAATTTAAATCTGGTCTCCAGCAGTTTTGTAAGCGCCACATCAATGGTCTTCTCACTGACTAACCCTTGTTTTACTGCTTCCACAAGTGCGGGGAAGGTACTCCCACAGTTGAGGTTTACTCCACTCTCCAACGCCAGGGCAGATGCATCCACCTGGTTTTCTACAGTACCGTGTCCGTTCTCCGAGTAAAAATCCACTATTGCCCAGCAATCACTCACTATGTGCCCGTCAAAATCCCATTCACCCCGGAGTACCTCCTGAAGTAAATAGTTATTCGCGCAGCAAGGCTCATCGTTGGTGCGATTGTAGGCGCACATGACGGCCTCCACATCTGCTTCCACCAATGCTTTGAATGCAGGGAGGTAGGTTTCGTACAAATCTTTTTTGGAAACAATGGCATTGAACTCATGGCGCAAACGCTCCGGACCACTGTGCACTGCAAAATGCTTGGCACAAGCTGCCGTTTTCAGGTATTGAGGATTTTCCCCTTGGAGTCCCTTGACAAAGGAAACACCTAACCTGGTGGTCAGAAACGGATCTTCGCCGTACGTTTCCTGTCCACGCCCCCACCTGGGATCACGGAAAATGTTGATGTTAGGAGTCCAAAAAGTAAGACCATTGTACCGGTTGTAATAACCCTTTTTTAATGAGGCATTGTACATGGCCCGGGCTTCATCAGAAATAGCCGAAGACACCCGATAGGCCAGCTCTTCGTCAAAAGAAGCACCCAGTCCGATGGCTTGTGGAAATACCGTAGCTACACCTGATCTTCCTACTCCATGCAACGCTTCATTCCACCACTCATAAGGTGGGATATTCAGCCGTTCGATCGCGGGGCTGTTCATCATCATTTGCTGAACCTTCTCCTCAAGGGTAAGGCGACTTACCAGGTCCTTAGCCCGGGTGGCATTATCGAGGGATGCATCGAGGTAGTCCTGGCACTCAGCTTTGTGGCTGATGGCCGCCAGCACAATCAATAAAAATGGTATAAATTTTTTCATCATTGAGAGTATTATAATTAATTACCTGGGTTTGTTCTTTAAATATATCCTTCACCCGAGTCATTCTGGGAAGGGTCTGACAATCCGTAGGGTATTCATTAACAAACAGTGCCTAAATCAATGAGGAAAGCCCGCATATTCACTGTGATTTCAAGCTTTATTCAATGAACATTGGACAAGACCCCCTCTTAAAAATGAAGTGCTATCCACATTGAATTCTGATAAGTTTAGGCACTCAGAGTGGCAAAGTAGTACAGATTTTTAAAATTTAAACAATCGATTGCGTAAAAATTTCAGTTTTACCACACATCTCACTACTTTAGCCAAATAGCCGCGTCCGACTTTGCCAGATACAAGATTGATTCAACTCAAACCAGATCACACGTGAAATACCTACAAAGCACTTTTTTGATATTCGTACTTTTCATTCTTCCTGCATCAGCTGAAACAGGATATGAGCTCTGGCTCAGGTATAATAAGATCCAAAACCCGGAACTACTCAATAGTTATCTTGGTCAGATAAAGGCATTTAATGTCATAGGCACTTCTGCTACTCATGATGTCATCAAAAATGAGCTGAGTTTAGGTTTGAGTGGTTTACTGGGTCAGCCTTTCGTGCCGTCCACTAACGATGACGCTTCACTACTGGCAGGTCTTTCAGGTGAGCCATCCATTGCCAAATACCTGTCTGAGTCAGAGCTGAAGCAGATAGGGGAAGAAGGCTATCTGGTCAAAAGCGTCTCGCAAAAAGAGAAATCACGATTCCTCATCACTGCCAAAGACCCGGCGGGCCTGCTCTATGGTACGTTCCATTTTCTGAAACTCCTCCAAACTCATCAGAACCTGGCCTCTATCAATGTCCTTGAAAATCCGAAAGTGGACATCAGAATATTGAACCATTGGGATAACCTGGACCGAACATCAGAGCGTGGGTACGCAGGCTTTTCCATCTGGGACTGGCACAAACTCCCGGACTATCTGGATCAGCGATACATTGACTATGCCAGAGCCAATGCTTCCATCGGACTCAATGCAACCGTACTCACCAATGTGAACGCCAACGCTCTGGTACTCACTCCTGCCTATCTGGAGAAGGTGAAAGCCCTGGCGGACCTTTTCAGACCCTATGGCATCAAAGTATACCTCACCGCACGCTTTAGTGCACCCATTGAGATTGGTGGGCTGGATACTGCAGATCCATTGAATAAAGAGGTCATCAAATGGTGGGAAGAAAAAGTCCAGGAAATTTACCGTTACATTCCTGATTTTGGAGGCTTTCTGGTGAAGGCCAACTCCGAAGGGCAACCTGGCCCTCAAAACTATAGTCGCTCACATGCGGAAGGTGCCAACATGATGGCCGATGCGCTGAAGCCTTTCGGTGGTGTGGTGATGTGGCGTGCTTTTGTATACAGCAGCGAAGAGCCTGATGACCGGGCCAAACAGGCCTACACAGAGTTTAATCCTCTGGATGGTACTTTCAGATCCAATGTGCTGGTGCAGGTGAAAAACGGAGCGATTGACTTCCAGCCACGTGAACCTTTTCATCCACTCTTTGGTGCTATGCCCAAAACACCGGTGATGATGGAGTTTCAGATTACACAAGAGTACCTGGGGCAGGCCACCCAGCTGGTCTACCTGGCTCCTATGTGGAAGGAATGCCTCGATGCTGATACATATGTAAACGGTAAAGGATCCACTGTTTCCAAAGTAATTGACGGTTCGCTCCATGATTACAGCATTACAGGCATTGCCGGTGTGGCCAACACCGGCACCGACATCAACTGGACCGGGCATCCTTTTGCACAAGCCAACTGGTATGCCTTTGGCCTTCTGGCCTGGAATCCGGAACAAACAGCTGATCAAATTGCCGAAGATTGGATCCGCATGAGCTACAGCAATGATCCAAAAACCATCGCCACCATTAAAGACATGATGATGAATTCCTGGGAAGCCTCGGTGAACTACATGACGCCTCTGGGACTGCATCACCTCATGGGTACGGGGCATCACTATGGCCCGGCCCCCTGGGTCAGTAACCTGTCGCGGGCAGACTGGACACCGGTGTATTACCACAAAGCTGATGCCTTTGGCGTAGGGTTTGACCGATCAGAGAGCGGCAGCAATGCCGTCAGTCAGTATTCCCCCGAAGTGGCCAAAATTTTTAACTCCAAAGACAAGATTCCAGAGAAATTTTTACTCTGGTTTCACCACGTGAGCTGGGGTTTTGAAATGAATTCGGGGAGAACCCTTTGGAACGAACTGGCCTTCCGCTACCAGGATGGAGTGAATGCCGTCAGAAAAATGCAAGGGCAGTGGCAATCGATCAAGCCTCAAATTGATGAAAATCGATACCGAAGTGTACAAATGCTACTTGACATACAGGAAAAGGAGGCCATTTGGTGGAAAGATGCTTCGCTCAGCTACTTCCAGACTTTCTCTAAGCAGCCTCTTCCCGATGCAGTAGAACCTCCAACAAAATCATTGGAGTATTATCAATCATTGAAATTTCCTTTTGCGCCTGGCATTCGTCCTAGCTGGTAAGGTAAAACCGAGAGAACTATGTATTTAATGGAGCAAACCATGCGCTGGTACGGGCCTAAAGATCCGGTAAGTTTGGCGGACATCAGGCAAGCCGGGTGTACCGGGGTGGTCACCGCACTGCACCAAATTCCTGTTGGAGAAATCTGGCCCATAGAAGAAATAGAAGTCAGGAAAAAGGAGATAGAGGCAGCCGGTATGACCTGGACGGTGATAGAAAGTCTGCCCGTACACGAAGACATCAAAAAGCAAAGTGGGGACTATCAGCAATACATCGAAAACTACAAAACCAGCTTACGCAATGTGGCTGCCTGTGGGCTGAAGGTGGTTACCTACAATTTCATGCCCATACTGGATTGGGTACGAACTAACCCCTTCCACACCCTCCCGAATGGCTCCAGTGCGCTTCGGTTTGAAAAAGCTGCTTTTATCGCCTTTGACCTGTTTCTACTGAAAAGACCAAACGCTGAAAAAGACTATACCGGAGAAGAAATACAATCCGCAGAGCTACGCCTGGCATCGATGAACGAAGCTGAAAAACGGACACTCTACAATAACTTACTACTAGGTCTGCCGGGGAGTGATGAAGCCTTCACCCCGGAGGCAGTGCTCTCAGCACTTGAAACCTATGCCCACATAGACGCACCCAGGCTCAAAGAACATCTGTTTCATTTCCTGAGGGAGGTGGTGCCAGTGGCCGAAGAAGTGGGTCTGAAAATGGCGATTCATCCGGATGACCCACCCTATTCCGTATTGGGACTGCCCCGAATAGTCAGCACTGAGCAGGACGCCCGGGAGCTCATCGATAGTGCACCCTCCCCTGCGAATGGCCTGTGCTTTTGCACCGGATCTTTCGGTGCACGGGCCGATAACGACCTGGTAGGAATGCTCCAACGCCTGGGCGATCATGTTCATTTCTTACATTTGAGAAATACCAAAAGAGATGCTGATGGCAACTTTGAAGAGGCCAACCATCTGGACGGAGATACAGACATGGTGGCCGTGGTGAAAGAAGTGGTTCACCTGATGAACCGCCGCCAGATCAGCCTGCCCATGAGGCCGGACCATGGGCACCAAATGCTGGATGACCTGAAGAAAACCACCTATCCGGGTTACTCAGCCATCGGTCGACTGAAAGGCCTGGCGGAGCTCAGAGGGGTGGAAAGGGCCTTGGTGCATGGGATTACGGTCTGACCTCTCATTTTAGACATAGGTTGTCTGATGGTAAATTAGTCCGTTGCCCAATATAACTCGAAATGCTCCCGGGATCAGTCATTAACCTGGCAGATCTGGGAGGGGGAAAGGGTAGTGGTGCCTTACGTGGGGATGATCGCAGACTCCCTTAAACCCAAAAAAACCGGCTCCCATAGGAAGCCGGTTGCTAATTGATGGGATGATCTGATCATCCGAATTAGCTGCCTTAGTTTTTCTTAATCAATCGGTAGACTTTGTGATCACCTCCCAAAACCCTGATCAAATAGGTGCCGTCACTGAGCTGAGAGACATCCGTGACCAGATTGGTAGAAGTCCTCATTTGAAGTTGGCCAGCCAAATCATAAAGCTCTACCACTTGCTCCTCACTGCTGCGCACTTCAAACGACTTTTGTGTTGGGTTGGGGAAAATGCGTACCGCAGTGTTCTCCAGCCCAAGCACCTGACCAATGACCAATGTGGCAGTAGCATTCCCTTCATAGTTCATTTCATCAATCACTACGACTACTTCATACTCCCCGATGGCCGAAGGAGCTGATTGGGCTCCATCATAGGTCACCACATAATTGAGCCCCGCAGGGTCAGTGGTAATGGTGGGCTCTTTGGCGGTACCATCCACCAGATGTGCCAAATCAGTGATTTGTACCGTGGCCTGAGCTTTATGGACGGTGAGCGTACCCTCTACATGCGTCATGGTATAGTTGGCTGCACTTCCCGTGGAAAGCGAGATAGGATAAGTGCCCACATCCGAAGCGCTGGTGGCCGTGGTACTGGCCCCTGGCACAGTACTCAGTACCGAAGCATCTTCGCCATTCACAAACCCGGCATAGGAAATCGTAAGATTGGGTATGGCTGAACCAAATGCGACTGATTGATCGTCAGCAGTGGCGATAAGCGCCGCTGGACTTATACTGAAGGTGATTTCCACGGAGGCACTTAAGAAATCATCATTACCCGCTTGCGTCACCTCAATCACCGCATCACCCACGCCAATGATGCTCACTGTGCCGGCTGAAACTGTGACCGGCCCACTGATGACCGCATAAGAAACATCAAGCCCTGATGAAGCCGATGCACTCAGTGCAAAGTCGGCCTCACCATAGACTCTATCATTCACAGCGGTGACTGTGATGGTCTGTGTTTGTTTGTAAGGGTTGACAGTCACAATGGCACTTGCCGAGGCACTGTTGTTATTGCCATCCAAAGCCGTGAGGGTTATTGTATTTTCACCCAAATGAGAGGCATCAAAAGTGCTGATGTCCAATGTCAATGTAATCTCTGAGCACTCATCTGAGGACCCATTGTCAATGTCTGCTGCGGTAATGGAAGCCGTATTATCCTCTCCAAGTCTGACAGAAATATCCTTCACCACCACCTCAGGTGGTGTGATGTCCTCAACAGTGATTGTCACTTCTGTGGTCATCTGTAGCTCACAAGTCGTACATTCCAAACCAGCCACCTCGGATATCCAATCTGTAGCTGCATCCATGTTTGTAAGGGCTCCATTGATGGCCGAAGGGGACAAATCGTTCACCACGGTTCCCTCGCCTTCATTCAGATCAAAAAATCCAGCAGAGGTCTCGATATTTTTCAGCCCACAGACGTCACTTTGCATGGCGATCGTATCCGCATCCAGGGCACTGTTCCAAAAGGCCACTTCATCCATTTGTCCACGGAAATATTCATTATTCAATGCCCCAATGGTCAGGTACTGCGAGTTGGCCAGGCTGGAACCAGCACCATTCAATGCTGAATTCTCCAATGCACCATCCACGTAGATCTTCCAACTACCTGTGGTCAGGTCAATGGTACCTGTGACGTAATGCCATACATCATCATTGACTGCCGTGGTAGAAGCGCCCGTACTCTTGTACCCACCGGAGGCATCCCGTCCATCCAAAACCACCTTACCATTGGCATTGATATACATCAGAAAACCTCTGTAACCATCATACTTACCTGCCAGGTAGTTGGTCGATCCTGAATAGTCAGTCTTCACCCAGATGCCGATGGTCATGGCTGTGATCATACCTCTGGCATCAGTGCCAGCATTGACGTAGCCACCCATCCCATCAAAATCCAATCCCGAACCCGCATTTCCGGCGTTCATTCCGGTCACATTGAAAGTGGTAGTTTGACTGAGGGCTCCGGTAGCAAAGCTCAAGGCTGTACCAGATCCAGCCAGAGGGCCATCCACTATGCTATTGTCGGCACTGTTCTTTAGATAATATTCAACCCCTTCTACCGAGCTACCGATTGAAATGGAAGCCCCTTCGGTATCTCCCGGACAGAGTCCTGAGACAGAACTGGTAACTGTTTCGTCGGCAATCTGAGAAGTAACCGTAACTGTAGCCTCTGCACTTGCACTGTTTCCAGCTTCGTCAGTGACGGTGAGTACCACGGTATTCGTTCCCAAATCGGCACATGAAAAGCTGGTCCGATCCAGGCTATAAGTCAGGGCAGATGTCTCTGAGCAGTTATCCGAAGATCCATTATCAATGAGATCGGCAGAAATAGCTACCAACCCGGAACTCCCAACCTGAGCCTCTATATGCTGAACCAACACTGTCGGAGCTACATCGTCACCCACAGTGATCTGGGTACTCATGATTTTATAACAATCAAAGGCACATGAAACTGCAGCATCATCCGTCTGCGCACCTCCATTTTTGAGCTGTGCGGGTGTACTGCTCACCAGATCAGTGTATATGGTGCCACTGACTGACTCCAGATCATAATACAATACCAAATTATCCTCCGCACCAGAGATGCATCGACCCATATCGTCCGAGACAGATCGGGCGGTACGCGCTGTGTCATACACCCGGATGTCATCCATCAATCCATCAAATGACTGGTAGCCCGGGAAGCCTGAGTTGTTCAGGTACCCAAAGGTTAACTCACTCCCAGCGCTTTTTACCGGGGGCAGCATGG
The DNA here is from genome assembly GCF_040222955.1 of Marinoscillum sp. Classification (GTDB taxonomy): domain Bacteria; phylum Bacteroidota; class Bacteroidia; order Cytophagales; family Cyclobacteriaceae; genus Marinoscillum. The sequence goes on from NZ_JAVKCA010000002.1 coordinate 18,555, forward strand.
CTCCACTTCCAACTTCCACACCATTCACCAACAACCTCACCGTAGCGCCATCGTAGGTCACGGCCAAATGGGCATATTCCCCGGAAGGCAAGGGGTTTGTACTGGTTCCAAAAGTGGAAAGCGTTCCACCGTTCCCACGATTGTGGAGCACGGTAAACACACCATTTTGGGTGTTTTGATAAACTTCTATGTCACTACCAGTGGCTCCACCAGCATAAAAAATGGTATTATAAGAATTGGAAATACCCCCGAGGCTTTCTTTGATCCACGCAGAAAAGGTATAGCCCGCAGCGTAGTTAAATGAACCGGGAGTTCCTACTGCCAGGTAATCCGCTGATGCCGGCAGAGACAACGCCTTGCCAGCGGAAGGCACTTCGGCATAAACCTGAAAAGTGGTGTTTTCACTCACTGCCCCGGTACTGAAAGAAAGCGCACTGCCTGTGCCATCGAAAGGTCCGTCAATCACACTGCTATCGGCACTGTTTCGCAAGGAATATTTCACACCGATCATTGATCCATCTGTAGTGATGGTGGTTCCGGCATTTTCGTTAGAGCCATCAAAGCAAACCGTAGTACTGGCAGCGGAAACCTCTACCTCAGGGATATAAGAGTTTACCGTCACTGTGAAGGTCGTCTGGTCAGTAAGTCCGCGTGCATCGTAAACATCCAGGGTGACTGTATTTACTCCCTGATCTGAGCAGGTAAAAGTCGTTTTGGACAACTCCATAGAAGTAATTCCGCAATTATCCGAGGATCCATTGTCCACCATATCTGATGTAATGACGGCCATCCCGGTGTTTTCATCTATGGTCACACTGATATCATTGGCAAGGGCAGTTGGTCCGTACTCATCTATGATCTCCATATAGCGGGTGGCAGCGGCGGTGCCGCCCTCATAAGTAGCCATAAGGGTCACTACCAACCCTCCTACATCCTCACAGGTAAAATCGGTTTTATCAAAGGTATAGGTGATCCCCTCGCACTGTGTAGTACCCGAACTCAGGCCATTTTCAGGAGTAAGGGTAAACTCTCCGGTTTCACTCAGGTAAACGGTACTAAATCCTACAGCCAAAGACGGCTCCACGGTAATTACCGCAGTGGCTGTGGCTGTGTTTCCAAACCCATCGTCGGCCGTAAGGGTGACCGTATTTTGTCCCAGATCATCACAAGTGAAAAGTGTTTTATCCAGAGATAAATTGCTAATTGGTGCTTCACAGCTATTGATTGATCCATTGTCTACCTGACTGGCATTGACGATCACGTTGCCGGAGGCATCCAGTTTCACGGTAATGTCTTTGGCCACTGCAGTGGCAGAACTGCTACTGGTACAGGTGCTTTGATAATGTACATCGTCAAGCAAAAAGCTAATGCTGCTTGAGTTATTACCCCGAAAGGCAATATTCCCGTTGAGCTGATTGCTACTAAAGTCAAAAGTGAAACTCTGAAAAGAAGGCTGACCATAATCAATGGCAAACACTTTGGTGAAAGTGGTTCCATCATAGATTCCCAGATCCATGGTCAACCCCCCATACGTTCGGGAAGTACCATTTCGGGCTTTGAAAGTGAGCACTCCTGTGGAGTTAACCGTATTGGGCAGTACCAGCATTTCACCCTGGTAGGCAAAGCTTGCACGTCCAGCATCGAAATTAAAACTATTGGGATTGCCAACCGGCGTCCAGCAATCTGGTGGTGTGGTACCACTCAGGTCTGTAAAATTTTCATTGACTACCCACACAGGAGTGGAGTCAGTACACTGAGCAAATCCTTCCAATGCGGAGATGAACAGGACAATAAGAGGCAGCAGTAATTTTTTCATAGCATTTTGTTTTGTTGGGTGACTAAAACAAATATGCCGGTTAGCTAAATGGGATTTTTACGTCAGTTTCCGAATGGCTCCTATGAGTTTCCGAAAGGTTTATCCCTGCATGACCTGAAAAAACTCGTCTTTCTTGTCTTTGGAAATCCCCACAAGCTTTTGATTGTCCATGATGATGTAGCCTCCGTCCTGGTTGACGTACTGCTTGATGTGCTTGAGGTTGATGACAAATGACCTGTGTGGACGATAAAACTCACGCACACCTTCCAGAATATCGGTGAAGAACTTCATGGGTTTACTCACTAATAGCTCTCCATCCCCGGTGGTAAATACCTTGGTGTACATTCGATCCGCCTCCATCATGATCACATCATCCAGCTCCACAAAAAGCACTCCATTGGATACAGGAAGGCCGATTTTACGGATGTTGCTGACCTTAAGCGTATTTCTCAACTCTTCTAGTCGTTCACTCACTTTGGACTGACCGATCTGCTGAATGGCCTTTTGTACGGCTGTCTCCAACTGATCATGCCGAAGGGGTTTGAGCAAATAATCGATGGCGTTGAGTTCGAAGGCTTTGATGGCATACTCTGAATAGGCTGTGGTAAAAATCACTTCAAAGTTGATTTGCTCTGGTGTGAAAAATTCAAGCAATTGGATGCCTGAGTACCCCGGCATTTCAATATCAAGAAACACAATGTCCGGTTGAAACTCGTTGATCAGGGCCACTCCCTTGGGCAGGTCCTCTGCAGTTTCTATGGCTGTAATCTGAGGGCAGTTTTCCTCCAGCAATAGCCTCAGCAGGCGTCTGGCTTTTTGTTCATCATCTATTATTACAGCCTTCATGTCTCAAATATACCTCTGTGAATATGGGCTTTTGGTCCTAACTTCCAAAATACGGCTTTAAACTTCCAAATCAACAATGGCCCCCTTCGGAACACTGATCATTACATGAGTACCCATGGCATTTCCGGCATCATCATACAGGTCTTCTATTCGCTCCACCACAGGCTTTTCACTGTTGTAGTTGATCAGCTCTATCCGGCTCTTGATAGCGTTCGTTGCAAAGGGTTGGTGCCGGGCATCACGACTTTGATTTCGCGCTGCGGAATTTACCCTACCCACACCATTGTCAATCACCTCACACCGCAGTACGGCCTCAGCCTCCAGATAGCTAAACCTGACAGTCAGCTTCCGATCAGTCTTTTTATGCAAAAGTCCATGCTTCAGGGCATTTTCCACATAGGGTTGTAGGAGTAAAGCAGGAAGTTTGATTTGATCATTGTCGGTACCTTCCTCCATGACTACTTCATAGGTCAGTGCATCTTCAAACCTGAGTTTTTCCAACTCCAGGTAAAGGTTAAGCGCCTCTACTTCTTCCGCCACGGAAATGACTCTTGCCTGACTATGGTTCAGGTAAATCCGCATCAGGTCCGCAAATTTTCCCAGGTATTTTCCTGCAAGCTTTTTCTCATTGAACATGATGTATTCCTGAATGGAGTTGAGCGCATTGAAAACAAAATGCGGATTCATTTGAGAACGCAATGCCTTCAGCTCTGAAGCGCGATACTGTTGCTCCACTACCAGCCGTTTCTTGGTTTCCTCCAGCTCCAGATCGGTGATGGCCTGCTGCTGCCTCAACTGACGCTGGCGATAGATCAATACTGCACCTCCGATGATCACTAATATCAGAATAATCAGTCCAGCTAGAAAGTACTCCTGCTTGGCCAGCTGTAGCTTTTGAATGGCTGCTTCTCTGGAGAGCAGCTCTATCTCTGATTGCTTGCTTTCGGTTTCATATTTGGTCTGCATTTCGGCCAATTGCCGGGATTTCTCAGCATCCAGGATGGTTTTACTCAACCTGGAATATTCCAACTGGGTTTCATAAGCCTTACCGGGCATATTCAATTGCTTATATGCCACTGCCATGTCCTGTAACACCTTATGATAGAGCTCTATCTGACCTGATTTTTTTCCGGCCTCCACGGCCAAAAGGCCATCCTGGATAGCTTCTCTGTACCTACCCAGCGCCAGGTAATTCGAGACGTTATTGACATACATAGAAGGTAAATACAATTCATAGCCAGATGATCTGGCCAGTTCAATGATCTTATTATTGGTAGTGATAGATTGTTCATGATCCCCCGCCAGGTTATACGCGTAGGAAATGCCCTGCAGTAGCAGTATCGCACTGTTTTGATCGCGAACAGACTCATTCACTTTGAGCCCCTGATTGAAATAGGCTACCGATTCCTCAAACTCACTGCTATCAGCCTTGAGGTAGCCCAGCCACTCCAGCACACTCATCTCCCGCAACTGATCGCCAATAACCCTTGTCAGATCCAGCAACTCCAGAAAATCGGAAGACTTCAGCTTATCCGGCTGGTGGTCATAGTATATCGTGGCCACATTCAGCTTGGCTGTAATGATCAGTGGCTTATCATCAATTTTTTCGGCAATTCTTAAGGCCTGAAAATAAGCATCCAGGGCTTTATCTATTTGTCCTTTGTGCTGATGAAGGATGCCAATACCAATATAGGAAGACCCTATATACAGGCTGTCGCCAACCTCCTGGGCAAGCAGGAGCCCTTTATGAAGGTAGAATGAGGAAGAATCCAGTAAACCAGCCGTTTGGAAATAAAAACCCAGTCTATTGAGGAGTTTCACGGATTCTGCGCTCAGGTTGTGCGTCAAACCAATCTGAGCGGCTCTCCGATAGTAGAAAATGGCACTGTCCAGATCTCCGGCGCAGTATTTCATTTTGCCCAATTGCTCCAATGCTTTCAATGCACCCCCTGGATAGCCTTCGAGGGAACCTTCTATTTCTCTATAATATACCAAAGTCAGACTGTCCTGATTACACACCGTGGTTTCCATGAGGGAAATCAAGCTATCAATTCTGGCGGTTGTGGAAGGGTCATTTGCATCGGCCCGTGCAGGGTAGGCAGCCTGGATCAACAGGCAAAAAAACAGGAATGTGAAAAGCAAGCGGCTGGTGTGACTCATGTGTCACAAATATGTCACTTATTTTGAATTTGAACCCATCCGCTCAAAAATTGGGGGGATGAGTATGGTTCAGGGGATATGTTACAATAACTGTGTCAGCTAGATATTAAGTTTAAGCCTATGTTGTTTTAAGTGTTCCGTCAACTGACGGGGCACTTGAAACCTCTAAATGAAATCCAGTGTCTCCCACTGGAAGACTTAAAAGAACGGGTACTCACGTTGGTATTTTGGGATTTGATAGATGACTTTATTGTCAGCGCTAAAAAGTTCGGATAGGGGTTTATTGTCTGTATTCTGTATCATCTTCTATTGTTTGCTACATATTCATCATAACTCATTGAATCTACATTACTCAGTGTGGATTCAATAAATTCAATTCCAGCAGATGTCAATGCACCCCCTTTGTAAAAAGGCCCCCATCCTTGAAATTTGATGAAAAGCTGATTGACAAAATGTGTGTTATTAAATACAATTTCATGACCTGCTTCAAAATGATTGGCAGTCATTATGATATTATCATATCGACCGTTTGGTTCTGAGTGGGTGAGCATAATTCCATGGAAATCTGCATCATCACCAATCTCTTCATCCCAAACGATAGCAGGATGGCGCAATGTGTCTGGGTGCCTTTTGTCAGCATTAACCCATATAATATCTCCTTTTGTAAATGCCATATCGTTTATTTCTCAAATTCCATTTTAGGTAAACTATCCACAATCTCTATGTTGTTTTAAGTGTTCCGTCAACTGACGGGGCACTTGAAACCTCTAAACGAAATCCAGTGTCTCCGACATGGAAATAATACCCCTCTTTTTCAATGCCGTGTCAGGAGACACTCGAACTCATTAGGAGTTTCAAGTCTCCCCCTGGAAGCCTTAAAAGAACGGGGGGTTCGCATATTCATTTTAGTGTTTGTTGTGCTCAGTTCTTTTTATCCAATTCGCAATTGTTTTAATATCAAAATGATCATCATTTGGAATTAAATACTCATACAGAAGAGGAGCCTCATCTTTGAGCTTATTAAACCAATAATTTACTTTTTCTAGATTTCCAGATTGGCTTTCAATTTTCCCTATTAAATAGTAGATCATGCCCTTTGATCTTATATCCATTTCATTACTAGATAAATCTATCAAAGCAGAATGGATTTTTTGACCGTTTTCTTCCTGTTTCAAATACTCCATAAAAAGCAAGAAGCCAGTATTTAAATAAGTCATTTCCTGCCCTAAGTTTATCAACTTAAAGTATAGGTGGGCTAAATCGTTCTTGTTCAAAGTCATGAAAAGAATTTGACCTCTTTCAGGTTTTCCTTTAGCAATTTTCTCCTGCTCTTCGTTGAATTGCCTCATCCTTTCTTCATGTTCCTCTCGCTCCTTCTTTCTCTTTTCTTCGAGTTCTTTTTGTTCTTTTTCTAATTCTTCCTTTTGTTGCTTGAGTTTCTCGTTAAGTTCATTTTTTTGAATTTTGGACTCATTTTTTAACTTCTCTAACATTTCTTCAAGATCATTCTTCGACTGACTAAATGTGTGATCAATTTTCTCTAGATCAACTGTACCTTTTTGCCTATTGAAAAAGGTAATCATGAAAAATGCCAAAAGACCTGTGATAACGGATATTAGAATACTCAAAAAAGAGCTTATAGTACCATTATGCTTTGGTTTTGCCGTTACACCTTTAGCGCGTGCTGAGAAACTTAAAGTTGCATTACCATTTTCATACGCAGTAATTGTAAACTTGAGCTGTTCGTCAGGGTTAAATAGAGGTATAGTTACCTTAAGAGAGCTCGAATCTGAACTGATATTTAATCCATTAACTCCATCAATATCAAATTTCTCAATGGTTGCATTTTTCAGTTCAGAATCGACAGAAATGTTTTCTATCTCCTTATCTCCAGTGTTTGTTAATACAACAATGTAAAATTTTGCTTGCCCATTATTCAATGGAAAATGATCTGACTCAACAATTTCATATGTCAACTCCGTTCTTTGAATCTGTATTTGCCAGAGAACAACACCTACAATAAGGGAGAAAATTGCTGGAATTACATATTGTTTCATGGTGAATCTATTGAGCACAACGCCTAGCTAAAATGAGTGTGCGCCCCAGTTGCTGGAACTACCAAAGTTTGATTTGTGTAAATACCTTCAAAAAGCTCAGTTCGCATATTCATTTTTAGCGTTTGTTAGATGGCGTTGATTTTATCCAAATATTTGAAGTTGTGTTGGACGTGTTGTTTTATTGGCAAAAGTTGAGTCCTTGAGTGTTCGGAGTACGTCACTTCCATCCCTGAATTCAATTCCACCAAGTTTTAAAAGATCATAATTTCCCTTTGGGGGTTCATTCAAAACAGTTGGACTGAGTACAAAAACGGGAATGTTCATTTCCATTGCTGATTTAGCTGCATCAAATGTTCCGCTCATTCGTCCTTTACTATCTCTTTCTGGCCCTGAAGCTATGACTATAACAGCTTCTGACATTCCACAGACAACCTTGTTTCTAGTCATTGCATTTCTAGCATTCCATCTTACATAAGGAAGAAATTGAGATATAAATAATGTGTTGCGTTCCCAATCATGCTCTCTGAATTCCTTCTTGATGCTTAAATTATTAATTCCTTCACTGAGGACTACAGATGTTGTTCCATCTTGTTCAAGTGCGCCTAAATGAGCATTTGTGTCGACTCCCTTCGCATAACCGGAAACAACATTATAACCGATGCTGGCAAGATTTCCGGCCAAACTCCTTGTAAGCATCAATGAAAATTCATCAATATTTCTTGATCCAACTATTGAAACATTACTTGAATTAAGTAGGGGTAAATATCCTTTGCAGAAAAGGACAGGAGGGGAATTAGATTTTAGCCTTTTCTTAATAGATGCAGGATATTTAGGATCATTCAATGGGATGATGTGAACTTCACTTGATTGAATCTTATTGTACGAGTCCAAAATTTCATCTTCGTCAAGATCAATAAAGCTCTCATACTTAACTCTTGCAAACTTCCCTTTGCCGAATTCTTTAAAGACTTGATAGAATCGATGTTGATCCATACCAAAGATATCCGAAACTTGAAGTGAATGTTCGTTTATTGCTCTGTAAAGAAGTAATAGGCTTTTTGCGCCAAGACCCTTCACATTAAGAAGTTTATACCATGCTAATTCATTTGTCATCTCTTACTCCTCGTTTTTGTTATGGTTACTACGTAAACCTTGTCAACATTACCAGAGTTTAACAAAATTCGAGTTGCTTCGGTTACGGTTGATCCTGATCTATAAAGATCGTCAAAAAGAAGGACACTTTTTTGTTTGTATTTGTCGCTTGCTACAGAAAAGGCGTCTTTAAGTAGTTCCTTCCTTTTGGTCGGATCCATTATTGATTTCAGTTGAGATGTTGATTTTGCTTTCCTCAAATAGTCTAAATCTAGTGGTATTCCTAGTTTGTGACTTATGTGATGAGCAATTTCGTAAACAGGTTGAAAAGCTCGATCTAAATCTGATGGAGGCATTGGAATAATTACATCTATTTTCCAAGAAGCGTTCTTTTCTCTTATAAGATCACATGTTGGTATAGCTATGATTTCAGCTCTGTATTTTTCCCGCCAATATTTGAGTCTATATAGTTCTTCACCAATTGGCGGACGCATTGTATGCCAACTCAAAACGTTTCCTTCACTATCAGTTTCAGCGGGTTCGCTTTTGGTCGTATGAAAATCCATAGAAAAACCACCACTCCAAATGCCGGGAATTTCAAGGCCATAGCAATTTACGTCTCCGTTCTTGGTAATTACATATTCATCATGATATTGAACCACTTTAAATGAAGCTTTATGTTTCCAATCGGGAGTCGAAATGTCTTTGTTTATGTTAACCTTGACGGGGAGGGGTTCACAGTAATAATATTGACCAACAGTATAAAGTTTTATCGATTCTCGACCCAGCAGATTGTCTTTGAACTCTTGTATAGTCATTTCGTTTTGCAGTTATGCCATCTAACCGAATATCAACCACCAATGGCTGATACCCGACTGTAACGTTACCAAATGTAGTAGATTTCCAATCTCAAACAAACCATTGTCAGCTATACAGGCATGCTCCTTCCGGCACCCACCGAACAGACCGGGTTCAATAAGTAAGGGATCAAACTCAGAACGGTTGAATAACTACATTTAGCTTTTTCACCATGACTTGGATGGACGCTCAACCCCCTCCTGATATTAAAACGCTCCTTTATCTATTGTTGCATCCGCCCATTAATCGCAAGCAAACGCCCAATCTGCTCGCCTACACGGATCAGGTTTTCCCGGGTCTGTTTCATCGCCGATTCTATATCGGTAGGGCCATTGCCGATGGGCAGAAGTACCTGAAAGTACTGTTTCATCTCCACCGGAATGTTTACCGGCACTTTACCCGCCAGCCCGATAACCGGAATCCCTGCCGATTTTGCTCTCACAGCCACACCCATAGGGCCCTTGCCTCTGAGGGTTTGTTCGTCCAGGCTCCCCTCGCCTGTGATCACCAGACCAGCTCTTTTTATCGATTCATCAAAAGCGGTGATGCGTATAAATTCATCTATGCCATTCACCAGACTGGCGCCCAAAAAAGCATGAAGTCCGGCAGAAATTCCACCGGCCGCTCCCCCATGGGGTACGTCCATTTCCAGACCATGTTCCTTCAAAGCCACCGCCCTCAATCTGGCAAGGGATTCTTCCAACATCAGCACTTCATCGGGCGACGCACCTTTTTGTGGGCCGAAAACCGCTGCTGCACCCTCCTCTCCAAGCAGTGGATTGTCCACATCGCAAAGAAGGACAAACTCACAGTCGGTAATGCGCTGGTCTACGTCGTTGATCTCAATATGGGCCAGATCCACAAGGGTTTCAGCAGTCGTCAGGGGATCATTCTCCCTATCCAGAAACTGTACACCCAGCGCCCGCAAAATACCCATACCACCATCCACTGTGGCTGATCCTCCCAGGGTCAGAATGATCTTCTTTGCTCCGGCATCAAGAGCCGCCATTATCAGCTCTCCGGTGCCATAGGAAGATGCCTCCAATGGGTTGAGTTCATCGGACTTAAGCAATCGGAGGCCCGAAGCATTGGCCATTTCAATAACCGCAGTATGACCATTTTCAACCAACCCAAATGAGGCCTTGATTTTTCTTCCAAGTGGGTCGTGTACCTGTACCTCCATCATTTCACCGGCACATTTACTAACAATGAGGTCACCCGTGCCATCACCCCCGTCGGCTATGGGAGAGCACTCGGTGGTGCATTCAAGTTTGCTGTTGATGAGGCCTGTCTCTATGGCACTGGCTACCTCTCCGGCAGACAGGCTGTTTTTAAAAGCATTGGGAGCAATGAGTATGTGCATATTCCTATAAGAGAATTATGGATAAAAGATACACCATGATAAACGAAGTAAGCCCCATAAGAATTGTAGCTACAGAGTAAACCCGCAGCATCTCCTTCATACCGACTCCCGAAAACTTGCTGATCACCCAGAAATAAGAATCATTGGCATGTGAGATCATGATCGACCCTGCTCCCATGGAAAGCACACAAAGCAAATAGCCCATTTCGGTCGTGATACCGAGGTTGGGTAAAAGCGGCTGCACAATGGACGCGGAAGTAATTACGGCTACTGTAGAGGATCCCTGGGCGGTCTTTAATAAGAAAGCCAACAAAAATGGAAAAAGGATTCCTAGGCCTTCCAGCGGAATCGCCTGATTCACATATTCGCCAATATTGATCGCCACCAGCACCGCTCCGAATGCGGCACCGGCACCAATAATTACCAGTATGCCACCAGACTTCTGGACCGCATCCTGCATGAGATGAGACACAGTGTCCTTTTGCCAGCCCCGTTTGGTATTGAAAGCCAACAACACGCCTACGGCAAGTGCAATAACCGGATCTCCAATGGTCACAAATATGGAAATGAACCAGTTCTGATCCGGTGCATCCAGCACAATAAACGATCGGATGGCGATAAGAAGGATAGGCACGATGATGGGTAAAAATGCCCTGATCACGGAATGATCGGGTAAAGCTGACTCCTGCTCCTCCTCGTCTGTCAGGATCACCGGGTTCTTCTTGCCGGCAAATGTGGCCCACCAGAAACCTACCAAACTGGTAGGAATGGCCACGACGATACCAGCCATGATCAACTGACCAAAATCCACTCCGATGATCTCTGCCGCTGCTGCCGCTCCCGGATGCGGAGGGATCATACAGTGAATGGCATATAGTCCGGCCGCCAACGAAACCGCCATGGTCGCTATAGGTACTTTGGTTTTTCGGGCCAGTGAATTATTCAGCCCGTCCAACACGATAAATCCAGAATCGCAAAAAATGAGCGTTCCCACTGAAAAACCAGTGAGGTTCATGGCCAGCGCTGCTCGTTTCTCGCTCACCAGCTTCCTGATAAACCCGGCCATCACACGTGTGCTGCCGGTATGCTCCAGTATCACCCCGAGGGTAATCCCCAGCACGATCACAAGCCCTAGTGACTTCAGGATATTTCCAAATCCGTTTTTGACATGTATGAGCACCTCACTCACGGGCATGCCCACACCGATTCCCACCACAAACCCCGCAATGATTAAGGCAAAAAATGGATGCACCTGAAATCGGGTGGTGAGCAAAACAATCACTGCTATGCCCCCCAGGAGCCATAGAAACACTAAGAAAAAATTACTGATCATACAGGGAATTTACAGTGTGCTACGGCTCTCTCCAAAAGGTTGGCAGCCAAAACCCTGAAATTCCCTGATCAGAAGAGTAGGCTACTTTATACTTCTCCTGATTCCCAGCTCCAGTCCTCTGAGCTCCGCCAGTCCTCTCAAGCGGCCAATAGCGGAATAGCCGGGATTGGTCTGCTTGTCCAGGTCATCCAGCATCTGGTGTCCATGATCGGGTCGCATTGGCATACGCAGGTCTTTTCTGCCGGCAGCTCTCCTTTTGTTTTGTTCCAAAACGAGATTTTTCATCACCGCGTACATGTCCACGTCACCATCCAGGTGATCAGCTTCATGAAAATTACCTGCGGAATCTCTCCGCGTACTGCGCAGGTGTATGAAATGAATGCGATTCCCGAGTCTTTCCACCATCCCAGCCAGGTCATTGTCTTCTCGCACTCCGTAAGAACCTGTACAAAAGCACAAGCCATTACTAGGGCTATCACAGGCCTCCAAAAGCTGTTTAGCATCTGCCTCGGTACTTACTACCCTGGGTAGTCCCAAAATAGGGAATGGCGGATCATCGGGATGGATGGCCATCAGAACCCCCGCCTGCTCAGCGGCTGGTATGATGGCTTTGAGGAATGCATACAAATTGCCTCTCAATTCCTGATCGCCAATGGCCGCATAGGTGTCCAGCACCGTCTGAAACTGATCCAGGGTGTACCCCTCTTCTGCGCCTGGCAACCCTGCAATGATATTGCTGATGAGCAATTCTTTCTCTGCTTCAGAAAGGCGCTCCAGCGCCTTTTTTGCAGCTTCCTTTTGGGCCGGTGTATACGCTTCCTCAGCTCCCGGTCGCTTCAGGAGGAAAAGCTCAAAAGCCGCAAACTGAGCCGCGTCAAACCTCAAAGCGCGTGAGCCATCAGCCATCTGAAAGGATAGATCGGTGCGGGTCCAGTCCAGGACAGGCATGAAATTATAACAAACCGTATCGATCCCACAAGCACCCAGGTTGATGATGCTGGTCTTGTAGTTTTCTATGTACTGCTCAAATTTTCCGGTTCTTTTTTTAATGTCTTCGTGCACGGGGATACTCTCCACCACCGACCATGTAAGTCCGGCTTCCTCCATCTCTGATTTTCGCTTCAGTATCTCCTCTTTTGTCCATACTTCGCCATTCGGAATGTGATGAAGTGCCGTGACAATGCCCGTAGCACCGGCCATCTTAATGTGTGACAAGGGAATGGAGTCCTTTGGACCATACCATCTCCAGGTTTGTTCTAATCCTTTCATATTCTTTTACTTAAACTCCGCTAAATGCACTAAAACCACCATCAATGGGCACCACCACACCTGTGACAAACTTTGACCCGTCAGTGCAAAGCCATAACAAGGTGCCAAGTAAATCTTCGGGCTCACCAAAACGGCCCATAGGCGTATGGTCTATGATGGTATTTCCGCGATCCGTCAGGTTACCTTCACCTGTGGTCAGCAACGCCCTGTTCTGATCGGTTAGGAAAAAACCGGGTGCCAGTGCATTCACACGGATATTTACCTTGGCAAAATGCACCGCCAGCCACTGGGTGAAATTACTCACCGCGGCTTTAGCCCCACTATAGGCTGGAATCTTGGTCAGCGGGGTGAAGGCATTCATAGAAGAAACATTAATGACTGAGCATCCCTTTTTGCCCACCATGTCTTTGGCAAACACCTGAGTCGGAAGCAATGTGCCAATGAAATTGAGGTTGAATACAAACTGTACGCCATCCGGATCCAGGTCAAAAAAAGTTTTCAACTCATCATTGGCTTCCAAATCCTCCAGGTGCAGATGCGTTTTGGAGGTGGTCCCTTTCGGGTGATTGCCACCGGCTCCATTGATAAGAATGTCGCAGGGTCCCAACTGATCCACTACCGTGTCATGGGCCCTTTTGAGACTCTCCAGGGTCAACACGTTGGCTTCTACCCCTATGGCCTCACCACCATTCTGCACGATTTTGTCTGCCACTCGCTGAGCATTCTCCAGCTTCAGATCCAATATGGCCACTTTCACCTTTTGGGCAGCCAGCATCTCAGCCATGGTGCTACAGAGCACTCCGCCACCACCGGTTATTACAGCCACTTTTCCGGCCAGTTCCTCAAATTTCGGATACATAAATTTTCTTGTTGGTTGATTTAAAAATTGATCAGGACCTGCCTTGAAAGGACCATCCTTAGTATTGATTGGTTACAATTATTGAATAAGCTCCACAGCAATATTGGCGTTGAGCTCGTTGGCTACCTCTATCAGCGCTGCTTCAAATCCGCTTTGATTGGTAAACGCCGCATTTTCCACTTCCCAGCCAGCCAGAAAGTGAAAGCTGTATAGATCATCTACGGGATTCAACAGGGCGGTATAGGTATTAGTCACCCCGTCACCCTCCTCAGGTGCCTTGCTGAAACCAGCAAAACCCGCCTCTGCCACCAAAAGCCCCATTCCCAGGTTGTCGTGGTTTTCACTCTGGTCTCCATAGGTGTACATGATCTGAATACCGCCGGATTTCAGTTCTCGTTTGGCCACTTTTTTCAGGTCCACAATACCAGTGACCAGGATCTCATTTCCTTCACGCCCTCCAAGCCGTACACGGCTCTCATAACTGCGCTTACCTGCCCAGATGGAGATGGTTTCAGTAACGGTGTAGGTGGCACCTGCCACATTCCATCCGCCATAGGTTAGTTCCAAAACTGACCTCACTGGTCCTTCGGTGATTATTCTAAAATCAGCAGTTTCCGTATCCCCAAGGCGGTAAATAGAATCCTCCCGGAACATGGCCAGGGCACCAGCACCCAAGGATGAGCCTACTTTGAGCACATCCATACCCCAGTCCTGCATTTCGTGGTAATTTTCTCCCAAACCAATCTGCTCCACACAGAGTTGAGGTTTTGCCTTTCCAAAAATATCTTTCCCGTTTCGACTGTCAAAGTAGGTTCTGAATCCCACTAATTCGCTTTCCCAGGCCGGTCCCTCATACTGATATAAATACGGAGTACTCAAAGCCACATGGTCTGAGGGCCGGGAGTTGGCTGCTACAGACGTGAACTCATTATTCCGCTCCGGACTATAGCCCAGGTACACATTGGTATTCTTAGGAAATTCAGGCAATTTATCCGTGGCACTTAGCTCCAGATCCAAAACTTCACTGGCCTCAAAATCGCACTCAAAGGCAACCTCATCCCAAACTCCATCACCGTCCATGTCGTCAAACTGAATAGGAATGAGGGTTCCTTTGGAATCTTTTAAGGTAAAATAAGAAGTCGCCAAGTCAGGGAAATCTGTCTTTTTCAGCACGAGGCGTTTGCCACTAATGGCTACACTGAGGTCATTGGTAAGCTTCAGTTTTGTGGTCTTTTGGCAAGCAGCCAAAACCATCACACAAATAAGTAAAGAGAGGGTACGATAAATCATAGTCAGGTCTTTCTGTGTAATTTATACACGGTTTAACAATTTCGCAATTATGCAGCCCACTTTAACCTCATTTTTACCATTTATCCCCCAAATACCACCACCCTCTGGTGGAATGGCATCAGTCAGCTTGAGAAAAGTATGAATAAAGCCGGAAGTCAGGTAAAACTACGGGACATCACCACAGCATTTGGCCGCTGAGGCACAGCTGAAGCCGCTTTGTACTTTAATGCCCCCATTTTCGGATGATCAGATTAAGGCTTCCTCTTAAATATGCATTAGTCAAGATTTTAAAAAACTAACTACTTAAGATTATGCAAAAACTACAACTCTTCAGAACCCTCGGACTCATGTGCTTAACGGTCATTGCAGGACTATACCTTGTATCCTGTGGTGAAGATGAAGGCGGAAGTGATCCGAGAATTCCGGTGCTCCTTTCTTTTTCACCGGCCAGTGGCGAACCCGGAGACAATGTCACGATCACCGGAACAGACCTGGACAATGCCACGGCGGTTACAATTGGTGGGGCAGATGCGACCATCGTATCTAACACAGCCACCGAGATCGTGGCCACAGTGCCTGAGGGAGCTACTACCGGCAAAATTACGGTGAGCACCGAAGGTGGACTGGGACAGAGTAGCGCTGACTTTACCGTCATTGTGATAGGCGCTGTAACCGTATCAGGTGTCAGCCCTGCCTCTGCGCAGCCCGGGGGAAACGTAACCATCATGGGTACGGAGATGACCACTGTCTCCTCAGTAAAAGTAGGAGAAACAGAAGCTACTATTGTGGGTACTACGGACACATCAGTGGAGATCACCATCCCCGAAGGTGTGAGCATTGGTTTGAATGCCCTCACCATAGTCAATGACGGAGGTACCAATACCACCTCTACTGAAGCGGTAAAATTCTATGTGATCAAACTTCACGCGGATCTTACCATGACCTTTGATGGAGAACAAACCGGCACTTTCACGGGATCACCGGATCCGGAGGAGTCAACTGTGTATGGCACCTCAGATGATGCTACGGTGATCGCTTCTGCCGGCAGTCTGCCAGCAGCCATAGATGGCAATTTCTTCCAATTTGAAGGTTTCAGCAGCACCGCCATCTCAGGAAACTATGCCACCATCGTACAAAACAGTTCGGCATTGCCAGCTGGTACATACGCTGAGTTTTTCTCAGGAGCTACTGACCAAACCATCTACTTCAACCTGCAAATCCATGTGGGCGACCTTCCTGCTGACTATGATGGGGTATTATTTGGTCTGAGAATGCGGTTTGATGGTGACGACTATGAATTTGTACCCACACCTACCGAACTGGCTGATATGGGCTTCACACCCAATGAAGAAGGCTGGTATAGCCTTTCCATTCCGGCTTCAGCATTTGACGATGATGCAGCCCTGGGCACCTTCCAGTTTACAGACATGCAGCGGATAGCAGTGGCAGTAAGAAGAGATTACGGCACAGGCGGCACTGCAGGTCAGCAGGTGACAGCTGAAGATGGTGGCATTTTCTATTCGCAAAGCATTGATAATGTGAGTATCTCAGTAGGTGGCCCATACAGCTTCCCTGAATAATAGTTTTCTCTGAACCAGCTAGTGAGGGCAGGAATTGATTCCTGCCTTTTTTATGGCTTTTGGGCAAGGAATGGGTCAGAAAGCGCTCTTCAAGCGCAAAAGGCCTTTTCCTGTTGGAGCGAGGATTAAGGGATCAAGCAGAATTCCTGTGGGGAGATTGAATTAAAGGTGGATGTTGAGGAAGTGATCTGAAACCTTATATACCTCAATCTAATTGATTGGCTACTTACCCTTCATTTTCTTTGCTTGCCCCGAGCCGCGTAGGTCGGGCCGCGTAGGCAAAGAAAACAATTATTTAAATGTCAGAAGGCACCAACCTAGCCGGTCGCACACAAAAAATCATTTTGACTCAGTGTTTGGTTTTTTTGAAAATTGTTGGAGTCAAAATGATTCACACTTGCCCCGGCCGGGCAAGGCTTGGATGTCCCGCCCGCCTTTACGTCCTTACTTTTCTGAATTCACAAGTGTTTTTAATCGGTTTTAACAAAATATAACTATATAGTGTTAACCCACGCAAATATTGCTTGATCCGGATTAAGACCAGATCCCTGAAATAGGATCTACTCTTTGAAGGCTTTGGATAACTTATACTCTATCAGAATGAAAAGAAGAGCCAGGTAGCCCACGATGATAAAAACACTCTCCCAGCCGGTGAGTTCATCACCATCCTGAGCCAGATAAAGTAGAATTCCTAAATACATCAGGCCAAGAATAATAAGCCCCCAACCAAAAATACGGTTGGCAAAAGCGAAACGATCATGGCTCTTCAGACACCGGGTAGACCTGTAACCCAACACCCAGTTTCTGTTACGTTTGAGCAGGAGGTTCAGAATACCAGCCACAATAAAAATAATGACCAACTTATACTCCAAAGGCATTGTGTCCATAGCGGCTAAATGTAAACGATCGGACAGAACTAACCATGGATGGTAGCTGGTAAATTTTTCAGATTGGAGCTGGCCACTGTGCCAGCATTTCAGACTGGGGTTATGATCCCTCTGCCTAAGAAACAAAAAAAAGGCATTGCACGCTGTGCAATGCCTTAAATGGCTGTCGGGGCCCCAAGGGAATCTATTTAATCAATAATCGGCTTTCAAAATTCAGATCAAGGTGCTTCAACCTGAGCAAATACAAGCCTTGTTGTAGAGGAGTATCCACAGAGAGCATTGGGCCCACATTCTTTTGAGTGGACTGATGAACCAATCTACCCTGTAGATCCAGGATGCTGATGCTCACTTCACCATTCAAATGCGTGCCTTTGGGCAACAGGATGCTGAACTTTCCATCAGGTGATGGATTAGGAAAGACCTGTAGCGCTGCATTTGACTGGGCCGCTGTGCCTGCCTCAGGGCTGGTACGTGCTCCCCCTCCGGCACAGGTAATGTCATTTTGAGCAGGGTTATACGTAAGCGCACCGGTTACATTATCCACACAAAAGTCAACTACTACCCCTCCTTTTGCCGTGCCACTGGTTACGAAAGTTACCACACCATCTGACCCGGTCTGTCCCGAAGCAGATTCGCTAAAAGTACCCGAGAATGTGCCACTAACGGTAGCACCTGCTACCGGATTTTCCTGATCGTCATGAATGGTCACCTGAGCTACGCCGTTTTTGTTGCCCTGGCCGGCACTCTGACTATAGGTGATCAGAGCCTGCACATGCATGCTGCTGCCACCTCCGCTGCCATCGCTTACACTCACCACTTGTGATTGTGTGCCGGTAGCTCCTCCATCATCTGTCACGGTGAGTTCCACAGTGTAGCTACCAGAGGCCGCATATGTATGACTGGAAGTTGCGCCTGTGGCTGTGTTACCATCGCCAAAATCCCAGGAATACCCCGTGATAGTGCCGTCACTGTCGGAGCTTGCCGTCCCATCGAAACTAACGGACAGATTAGTAGCACTGTAGGAAAATGAAGCCGTGGGGGCGACATTTCCACCACCTGCTCCGATGGTAAATTCAAACTCAGAAGCCTTCAGGCGATCTACAATTACTGAGCCTCCCGCCGTGGGAATACTGACCATATTATACAAATTACCAACGCCACTATAGGAATATTGTACCCTGGCCGGGTCAGAAATCATTGAGCTGGATACTTGAATAGTGTTACCTACGATTACCGCTGTGGCACTTTTAAACTGGCCCGTAGCTCCTGCTACTTTGAAGTCTCCGGGATCCAGTCCGTCGTCCGTAAACAATCCGTTACCCACATGTTTCCAATTTAGTACCACGGTATTTCCTGTTACGAATGAGTTTTCAATATCGCGGATAGGACCTGAGTAAGTAATGTTATCTCCATAGACCAATCCTCTTGCCCCAATGGCCGTTCTAAGTCCAACCGGTTGCTTGATTGTAGGATGAAGGGATCCACCAGGCAGGTCTCTGATGACGACTAAAAAACACTCTGGCTCTGTATCAGCCACTATAAGCTGTGCATTTCTGGCACTGTTCCATCCAGAACGATAAGCCAGCTGGATGATGCCAAAGGGAAGGCTGGACTGACCCCAGTCGGCTCTCCACTCCTGAATCATATCTCTCAGTAAAACGTCGTAATTACTACTGCCACCATTGCTCTCGCCCTGATACCATGCCACTCCCTGTACTGCAAAGGGCTGGATGGACTTTACCATGGCGTCATAGTCTTCACCTGTGCCTCCGTTGGTATGTTGCCATGCAGAGATGGCTGTGCCATCATGAGTGGCTTGTACCAACCCGATGGGCACATTGCCAAACCACTGAGAAAGCTCCAGACCCATCCAGTAACCTACCGCGGAAAAGCTGCCAACGGTGGCGGAATTTGACACTTGCCAGGTGGTGGTAGCCGGGCCATTTCCAGCTGTCATCCGAAAGAGTCGAATGTTGTGATTTCCAGCATCGGCGATGGTTGCAGCACTGTTGTCTGCTTTTTCCAGAGACCAGCCCATGTTGGATTGACCACTGCATACCCACACTTCTCCCACCTGCACGCCTGTAAGCGTAACCACATCTCCTCCTGAAGAGACGGTCAGCGTGTTAAGTGATGAGTTGGCGGACATGCTGGACAGATCCACCTGCCAGTTGCCACTTCCATCGGCTACAGCTGACTTATTCTGACTTAAAAACTGAACGGAAACCGTAGCCCCCGGATTAGCCGTACCAAATACTGGTACGGTGGTGCCTCGCTGCAGCACCATGTCCGACCCGAAAATGGGAGAAACATTTAATTGTGCCATGGCCGTGCCAACCACAACAAGTGATAAGCAGAAGGATAATATGAGCGTTCTAATTGTTTTCATATGAATTTTATTTGAATGTGATAAACAAAACCCGGTTCAGTACTCCGGGGAGTATGAACCGGGAGCCCTGCTTACTTAACCAATAGCTTGGATTCGTATCTGATCTCAGCATTTCTAAGTCTCAGCAGATACATGCCTTTTGGAAGGGAGGCATTTACATAGGTGCTAAGTAAGGTGGCATCTATTTTCTCGCTGTGTACTATTTTACCCTGTAGGTTGTAAATGGTCAAATCCAGGTATTCGCTCGAATGCACAGCTGGCAATCGTAGGGAGAATCTGCCATCCGGAGATGGGTTAGGAAATACCCTGAATGTCTCTTCAGCTTGCACGATCGGGGACTGTGGGGCAGTCCTGGCTCCGGTGGATCCGTCCTGTACTTTGATCTTATCTAAGTCCAAAGGACCGCCTGAGGGGCCATTGTCAACATACACCCGAATGGTATTGACGCCTGCGTTGAAGTCCGCAGTAAAGCCTGTGGTGGTAAACGAGCTGGAAGAAGCGAATGCAAAATTCTTACGAATTAATGCACCATTCACAGCAACAGATAGCTTCACCGTACCATCTGCAGCATAGGTAAGGTCCAGTGGGAAATTTCCGGCCTGACTGAGGTTCACAGTAATCACCACATCATCTCCTGCATTATCAAATCCGGTCACATAACCAGTACCGCTATATCCTGACCGGGATGTGCCCACAGTGGTGCCACTGAGCGATCCGTCTTCTGCTTCGGCTGCTACTCCACTGCCGCCAGTTCCGCCACCGCTGCCACTTCCAAAATAATCATTGACCAGCCATTGAAGGGCCGGGCGCTCCACGCTCATATCCACTGCATGCACCTCCATGTTTTCAGTGCCATTCACACCACGAGCTCTCACTGTTACGTTCTGTGTAGCACCTGGAAATTGGATGTACCCGTTACAGTTCATCCATTGACTGAACGAACCTCCGCACGAATTGTCTTGCCAGACACCTGTATTCACGGACATATCTTCGGCCTGATGGGTGACACCATCAAGGATCACATAGTCGGTTTCCAGATCATTGCTATTGTCCACATCATCATTGGTCAGGTGTACCTGTATGTCTCCTGAGCCGGTAAATGTGTAATCCTGAAACGCGGTAGAAACCGTGGTACTTCCCAGTGAATTGATTTGTCCAAGTAAATAGGCATCGGGCTTCCAGTGCTGACCTGCGATATAGCCCCACAAAGTGACTCCTGCCACTCCCGGGTGCTCATAGAGCAGGGGAAAAAGGCTCTGGTATCTACTCAACTGTTCATTGTCATCAGCAAAATCCAATTCCAATTCGGAAATGTAAATAGGAAGCCCAGTGGCTGCCAAATCATCAAGACTGCTTAGAATGGCACTATTTTGACCATACTCCAGGCCATGTGCCTGCACCCCAATCCCGTCGATCAGATTTTGAGCCTTCAGAATGTTGATGATTTTGATATAGTCGCTTGTGGCCTTACGCTTGCCCAGTATGCCATAGTCATTAAGAATAAGTTGCGCATTTGGATTATACTGTCTTGCTTTTTGAAACGACCAAACCACCCAGTCCCAGCCGGTGGAGCCGCTTCCTCCAATGGCGTTGGCATAGGAAGGAATCACGTGGAGAGGTTCATTCACCACATCTATCATATCGGTATTAGGATATCGGGTAGCATAAGCCTGTATCCACTCCTCCACCTCGGCAGCCTGCTCCGCTGGTGTCAGTCCGGCAATCCAGGTCGGTTCCTGCATGCCCCAGACAAAGGTGTGTTGCTTAAAAATAAATCCGCTGGCCTGAGCATGGTTGTACGCCAAATCCAAATCAGTCCAGTTCATTACATCCCGGGCTCCCTCTACCGTGCCCCATTTACCTGAATTCTCGGGCGTAATCTGATTCCAGTAAGTGTTGAAACTCTCAGGTACCGCATTTCGGAAAATATTCCCGACGAACTTGCTCTGTCCATCGGCCATTTGTGCGTGTAATGGAGTCTGTAAAATGGGAGCCAGCATGAGTGCCAGTAATGTGAATAAGTTGACTTTAAAGTTGATTTTCTTCATGTTGAATTGTGGTTGTTGGTTAAAAAATGTAATCCAATGATAAAGACACCATCCATCAGTGTCAAAAAACACACGATATCCTATTTTACTAACAATCAGATAGTTAGATCACTTTTTACGATTAATGGAAACGTTTTCATTTTCCGAAGAGTCGGTGAATCAGCCCAACCGAATGCCTCTTTTGGTAAGAAAAACGCCACTTCTGCACCTCACGCGCTTAACCCCTCAGAGCTGCACGATGGTATTTTTATTGCGCTTAATGCAAATAATTGATTAATAGGTAGTTATAATTATCAATTTTCAAAAAAAGCTGTTTTCAATCGATTGTTTATTGCATATTTGACAAACCGAGCGCCGTGTGATTTTTTCAACTATCGACCGGAGATTCGCCGCTCTTGACTTATTGCATACACTGCTTCTGGCAGCATGCACCAACCTAAATATGCAACCTGAATGAGAAGTACATTCTATCTGGCAATGGTCATGGTATGGGGTAATATCCATGCACAGACTCAACTCCATTTGACCGACGAAAAGGACCATTACATAGTGCAGAAGCGCATGGATTTTCTAATTGATAGCACACAACACTTTTCCGTCACAGACCTGGCCAAAAAGCCCGAAGCCTTTCAACCCATCCTGAGAGCCGATGTGGTACCTGACCACCTGGATGATTACCTCTGGCTGAGACTCGTGGTGCAAAACCAGAGGTCTGATCACAACGAAAGCTGGTATTTTGAATCCTGGGGGTTTGATATTGATGAAATCAGCTTCTTCATCCCCATGGATAGCGGGGACTATCAGGTGCGAAAAATGGGCTACGATCTCCCTTTCCACATGCGACCTATCTTTCACAAGAACTTCACGTTCCTCCTGGATGTACATCCAGGAGAGACCAAGACGTACTTTATCAAAATCAAACGGTCCTATCCCCTTCAATTCTCATTTCACATCAGGACCAATGAAGCCTTTATTTTTCATGCCCTCAATGAATACCTTTTCCTGGGCTTGTATTACGGGTTTCTCTTCATCATTATGTTTTTCAGCCTTTACCTCACGGTAAAGCTTCGTGATAAACTTTACGTGTACTTTTCACTGCTCATTGCCACCACCATCTGGTATTCTTTCAGCCGTGATGGTCTGGGGTTTCAGTTTCTCTGGCCATCCTTTCCGGCCATCAACTACTTCGCCAAGCAACGAATCGCTGAGTTGCTGCTGATCATAAGTACCCTGGCTTTTTCAAGCAAATTCCTGAATAATACGGGCGATTACCACCGCATCAGACTACTCACGTGGACAGCCATTGGGCTCAAATTTTGTATTTCTTTTTACGAAGAAATAGTCACTCCTATCTCATCAGACATTGGGTTCATCCTGAGTCTTGGAATACTGGGAGTGCCCTTTGTGGCCGGTTTGATCGCACAGGTTAGGAGAAATCAGTTTCTCTGGCTGAGTAACATTGCTTTTCTGTGCCTGTTTCTATCCTTTGTGCAGGTGTACGCCAGCGACATCACCATTATCAGCAACCTGGTCATCAACTGGTACCTGTTCAATGCGGGCATTTTTCTGGAGGTTTCGTTTTTCTCCCTTTCCATCATCAGTCAGATCGTTTCATTGAGAAGGCAGAATGAGCGAGCTAACAAGGAGCGCATCATTATACTGCAGGAACACAACCGGGTGAAGGATCAACTGAATACCAGACTGGAAGCAAAGGTGGCTGAACGCACCAGAAAAATAGAAGACCTGCTGGAAGACCTGGCTGAAAAAAATGAGTTGCTGGAAGCCAACAATGTCCGACTGGAAGACCTCAATGCACAAGTTTCTGAAATGAATCAACTCCTGAGCAAGGACAACAAGAAACTACAAACAGACATTGATGAGGTGAGCCGGGCGAGGGTGCTGATGAAAGGGGTAGATTTTGAGGAATTCAAGAAAATCTTTTCCGACAAAATAGAGTGTTTCAAATTCCTGTCAGAATTAAAATGGAAAACCGGATTCAAATGCAAAAAATGTGGTTACAACAAGTATAGTGAAGGCAGAATTCCCTTTGGAAGACGTTGTAAAAACTGTAATTATGACGAGTCACCTACTACGTTTACGCTCTTTCACAAACTCAAATTTCCTATAGAAAAGGCATTTTACATGGTCTACCTGATCAATAGAAAAGATGCTGACTATACGCTGAACGAACTCTCCGAACTGCTGGAACTGCGGCGGGAAACATGCTGGGCATTCAAGCAGAAAATATTGACCGCCATAGAACAGTCCGATCATCACAAAGACTTAAGCGGCTGGGACACGCTCACCCTGATCTCTTTGGAATAGGGAGCATGTTCACTGTTTGCATCGGATTATTGGTAGTTAGGATATAATTCAGAAGGACGATGTACGTTTGCACTTCTATGACCTTAATGACTCCCTCCCACACCTCCTACCCCTGGTTATTTCTGATCTTCGGGTTGCTATTATCGGCCTATGCGATGGCTCAGCCCACCCGATGGGATACGCTGGAAGTGAAGGCTTCCGCCTATAATTCGGTCATCGCTCAAACCAAGCCCAACGATGCCACCACGGCCGCCTGGGGAGATCAGCTGGTACCCGGAATGAAGGTGATAGCCGTTTCCAGGGATTTAATAGCGCTGGGGCTCACGCATAACACGCAGGTGAAAATTGAGGGAATGGAAGGAATCTTTCTCGTCAAGGACAAAATGCATCCCCGCTGGACCAAAAAAATTGACATCTACATGGGTGAAGACATCCAAAAAGCCCTGATCTGGGGTGTGCGCCCCGTGAAGATTTACTATGAAGTAAAGTAGCCCGAAATCACCACAACCGCTTCAACAAAAAATGCCCCGATCCTAAATACCGGGGCACCAACTATGAAGAGGATGAAAACTCAAACTTTAAGGGGTCACATTGATGGGCACCTTGAGAAAGGTCCCTTTAAAATTTTGATTCAGAACGGTCATCACAAACTCCCTTGAAGCTTTCCCTGGCACCACTTCAATGGCTGCGTGTCCATTGGCCATTTTGATAGAGGAGCTTCCCGTTGGCGTACCCATATGTTCTACCAAAACACCTCCCGCCAGGCACTGAAAGTAAACCCGCTCTTCATAGTCCAGGCATCTTCTCTGCTCACTGTCTACGGCCGTGGCGGTGATCAGGTAATTTCCGTTTTCTAAAAGCTTATAAGATAACTCCAGAGCTTCCGGGGTGCCGGCCTTCTGATGCGTATAATTTACTGTGAGGGTATCCTCTGCCACCGATTGACCGCCCTGGTATGCCACTGCCCTGAATTGGCTGTCTCCCGCAGGAAACAACACGTCCCAGTTGAGTCCGCAGGCGGGAAACTGCGTGATATCGCGTATTCTTATCCCCAGGCTCTGCCCATTGATGAAAAGCTCCACACTGTCGGCATTGCTAAAGACACTGATGTTTCGGGTCACATCTTCCGGCCCTGAGCGCTCCGTCCAGGTGTGCGATTCTATATACGCGAAAGGTTCATCGGACCAGTAGCTTTTGAAGACATAATAG
Source organism: Marinoscillum sp. (assembly GCF_040222955.1). Lineage (GTDB taxonomy): Bacteria > Bacteroidota > Bacteroidia > Cytophagales > Cyclobacteriaceae > Marinoscillum. The sequence goes on from NZ_JAVKCA010000002.1 coordinate 43,936, forward strand.
GCATCTTTTGGGTTTCCGGCCCTGTCCACCAATCCCTTTTGGTTGACATAGGGTATGTCATTCTCAGGGCGCAACGGAGTACCAAAATCTCTGAAGGCCCATTGTGCGTTGCCCGCAAAATCAGGGTGTGTTTCAGATATTCTGAGGTGCCAGTCAAACAGGTCTACAATGTAGTTTTCGCTCCAGTCTCCATTTTGGGCTATGTTAACGATCTGCACCTGATTAATAGGCTCTTCCCATTCATTGGCATTGATCAACCCATCTCCGGTCACCGGGCTCTCGGTATGCCTACCCATGTGGCTCGACCCACCGTATTCCATGTGTACAAAATGCGGATACTTTTTCAGGGAGTTGTCAACCGCATTCTGATAGTTCTTATAAGTACCTGAATACCACCCTGACCAGATGGAGGGGCTGAAAACATCCACAATATCAGCGCCTTCATAGTACTTGCGCACCGCTGTTTTCCGATAAGGGTCCAGGGTATGTGCCAAATCATTCAGCTCTCGCAAAAAAGCATTGATTTTCTCCGGGTTGTCTCCGTCTTCAAACTCAGGCAGCCAGTAAATCTCATTGCCCAATGACCAGAGGATCACACTCGGATGGTTGTAATTCTGATCAATCATTTCTTCAAAAAGTCTTTTGGTATTCTGCTTCCAAACGTCATCACCTACGCCTCCCCGACACCAGGGCAACTCATCCCAGACCAAAATACCCAACTCATCGCAGGCCTTATACACCTCCGGGTCCTGGGGGTAGTGACCCAGACGAACAAAGTTGGCACCCATGGCCTTGATGTCTTCAATGTCCCTGCGATGCAGCGCATTGGGCATGGCCGCACCATATCCGGCATACTCCTCATGGCGGTGGGTACCTCGTAGAATCACCCGCTCCCCATTGAGGTAGAACGGCCCATGATCCTTAAACTCATACCAGCGGTAGCCATAGGTCTCCGATACGGCATCAATTACCTTCCTGCCTTGCAGCAGCTGTACCTCTGTGGTATACAGTGCAGGTTTTTTTACATCCCAAAGCTCAGGATTCTTCAAAGTGAAACGTATTTCGGCTTGTCCGGCCCGCACATCAGTCTGCTTGCTATGAACAACTTTTCCGGATGGGTCTTTGATCTGAAGGTTCAGTGATAGACCTGAAGCACTTCCCTGGGAATCGGTATCCACAATGATCCGGGTAGTCCCTGATGCTGCGCTGACTTCCGGGGTTTGGATGGTGATGTCTCCAATGTACGATCCGGCTGTTTTCTTAAGCCACACATCCCGCGTAATGCCCCCAAAAATGAAAAAATCCGATTGATGGGATGGTATCAGCTGTGGGTCATAACCATTGTCTACCCGCACGAGTACTTCGTTTTTTCCATCTGTCAACTGCCCCGTAATCTCGATTTCGAAACCTACATATCCGCCGATATGCTCACCGGATTTGGCACCATTGACGTAGAGATGTGTGACATTATTGGCCCCTTCGAAATAGATAAAGTACCTGCTTCCACGCTCGGGCGTAAGATTCAGTACTTTCCTGTACCAGCTTGCGCTGCGTCTGTAGCCGGGCTCCAGGTCTGTGGCGTCTATGTTGTTCCAGGTATGTGGCAGGTCTAGGGAGGCCCAGCCTTCCATCGTACGGGCTTTATCCACTTTCATTTCCGGATTTTCCAGGTAGGACCACCCCAGATTGATGTTGGTTTGACGATCTGAAAATGACTGGCCAATAACTGATCCAATCAAAAGGAAATATAACACCCCGCCTATTATCGGCCTTGCTAACTGTCTTTTCATTTACTTTAACTCTTTTTGTCTGAGCAACGCCTCCATAAAATAATAATCCGCATAGATCAGAGGTACATCCACCTCATCATCTTTGGGCATATTCCCGGTACTGTGTGTCAGAATAAACATATTATTGGGTCGATCCTCCAGGTAAGCGTCTGATTGCAGCGTTTCCAGGATGGCATCAGCCTGTTCAATCATCTTCGGATCAGCCGCATAAGCACTCAGCTCATAAAGTGCTGAGGCAGTCACTGTGGCCGCCGATACATCTCTGGGTTTACCTGCAGTGGGATCATTATAATCCCAGTACGGAATCAGGTCCTCAGGCAGATTGGGATGGTTGAAAATGTAGGTGTAGATTTTTTGAGCCTGCTCCAAAAACCGGGCCTCCCCTGTGAAACGGTACACCATGGTATACCCATAAAGGCCCCAGGCCTGCCCACGCGCCCATGAGGACTCATCGGAGTACCCCTGATGGGTCTGCTTACCTCTTACGGCGCCTGTCTGCGGATCATAGTCCACCACGTGCCATGAGCTATTATCCTCCCTGAAGTGATGCCGCATGGTGGTAATGGCATGTGTCCGGGCCATCTCATAATAGGTGGAATCTCCGGTAAATGTGGTAGCCAGAAAGAGTAGCTCCAAATTCATCATGTTGTCAATGATGACCGGAAAAGTCCAGATGTCCTTATTAAAATCCCAGGACCGGGTGCAGCCCACCACGGGGTTGAATCGGGTACTGAGGGTCTTGGCACTTTCGATCATGACCTCCCGGTATTTCGGATCTTCGGTGATCCTGTAGCCATTCCCGAAGCTGCAATTGATTTTGAAACCCATGTCATGGGTACCCGCATTGGTTTTCTGATCTTCCACAAGTGTGGTCCATTCCTGAGCCAGATTTTTATAAGCCTCATTGCCCGTGTACTCATAAGCGTACCAAAGCACGCCCGGGTAAAATCCACTTGTCCAGTCGCGAGAGGCTACCCCCCGTATTTCGCCGTTGGGCTCCAGACTTCTGGGGAAACTGCCGGCTATTGCCGGGTAATCAAGCATGTTAGTGATCCGGGCACTCAGGCCCGAATCGCTAACTGTTACCGGGGTACTCTCCACATCCGTCTCCTCTGGCTGCGCACCCCCCTGATTACAAGCACTCATCCACACCCCTATCAATCCGCACAATATCAATATCCTGTTCATCCCGTGATTAGTAGTTGAGGTTCTGAGTAAGGTTTTCGTTTTTATCTACGTCGTTCTGATACTTAGGCAGGTAGTAATCACGGGCAGGGTTGAATGCCTGCTGCTCAAGGCCTCCTGCACCAAATGCCGTCTCAGCCATTTTTCTTCTCTGAATATCGTACCATCTGCCGCCCTCAAAAGCCAGCTCCAGGCGACGCTCCTCCAGAACTGCCGTGCGAAAATCAGCCTGGCTCATCCCTGAAGCGATATTGGCCGGGAATGCACGGTCATTACCTGCATCACCATCCAACTCTCTGCGGGCTCTGGACCTCACCTGGTTCACATAACCCTCAGCTTCTGCATTTGGTCCTGAGTTTTTCTCATTCAACGCCTCTGCGGCAATCAACAATACTTCAGCATACCTCATCACAGGCTGGTCAATCTCAGAATCACGACCATTGAGACCCGAAGGTGCTCCCGATACTCCGAGAGACCTGTAATACTTAGCAATATGGGGTCGTGCCACATTCAATGGGATACTGCCCCACTCAGTGTATGGTGTATCCTCTCCAAGGTAGGTCATCAGCGTATCAAAACTTACGGCTTTTCTATAGTCTCTGGAATCCCAGGTGTCATACACGGCCAATGTAGGCACTGCTACACTCCAGCCCTCGCCCATGCCAAACCGCTCATCTTTACGTGGGCCGGTGACTGATGCCAGATAGTCTGTGGAAGGATTGGATCCCCCAATGGCTCCGGCCGCATCGTTGCCAGAAAAATCGATCTCGAACAGCAGTTCATTGGAAGGCGCACTGATAGATGGGTCAAACAAGTCTGCAAACTCTCCCTCCAATGCGTACTGAAAAGTGCCACTGTTATCAATCACCCATTTTGCTTCGTCGTAGGCGTCATTCCAGTTTTCCAGGGTCAGATGTACTGAAGCCAGCAAACCTGCTGCGGTACCTTTGCCCGGTCTGGAACGCAATGCCGGAGCATCCGGCAACCACTCTTTGGCAAACTCCAGGTCGGCAATAATGCCGGCATAGGTGTCAGCCACAGGGTTTTGTGGTAACGAATACGCCAATTCGGGATCTGAAAAAGCCACATCGATATATGGAATTTCTCCAAACAAACGCACGAAATGATAATGAATAAAGGCCCTCAAAAAGCGGCCCTCTGCCACAACTGCATTGAGCTCTTCCTCAGGTGCGTCCACACTTTTGGCTCCCTCCAGTGCGTAGTTGATGGCGGCAAGTGCTTCGTACCCTTTCGGCCAAAACTCACTGACCATTCCATTATTTGAACTCATGTTCATCTTGTCTACTTCTATTCTGCGAGCCGCTGTGGTTTGATCCCCGATGCTCACCATATCCCCTCTGAGGATAAGGGTCAGGAACAATTTTCTACCCCAGAATGCTTCGTGCTCCATGGCCGAATAGCCGCCATTGAGGCCTATCTGTACATCTGCAGGTGTCTTGAAAAACCCTTCCGGAGACAATAAGCCTACAGGCTCCTCCACCAGGTCGTCGCAGGAAAATGCGAACAACATACCCAGTGCAAAAAATGCTGATAATATATATGATCTTTTCATGATTCTATGTTTTAAAGCCTTCATTATAGTCCCAGGTTGATACCGAAAGTATAGGTGCGCACATTGGGATAACTGGCGTAATCCAGTCCAATGTTTCTGCTGCTATTCTGATAGTTCACCTCAGGGTCCAGTCCGGGATAGTCCGTAATGGTGAGGAGGTTCTGAGCACTGGCATAGATGCGCAATGATCTGATGTGCAGTCCGTTGAGCAGCGCCGTAGGGAAAGTATAGCCCAAAGCAATGTTCTTCAGTCGGACATAGCTGGCATCATATACCCATCGGGAAGACACCTTGTACGTTCGGCCACTTGAGGCTTTAGGAATGTCCGTATTGGGGTTTTCAGGAGTCCACGCTCGCAACGCAATCCGGGAAGCATTGGCTTTTCCCGAAAGGGTTTCCAATTCCATTTGTGTGTAGCTTAGCATGTCATTGCCATGTGATCCCTGAAAGAATACATTCAGGTCAAAGTTTTTGTAACTCACTGTATTACCAAACGCCCAGATGAAATCAGGATGTGGGTTCCCGATGATTTTACGGTCATCATTGCTCAGCTCACCATCTTCGCTCACATCTGCAAATTTCTCACCACCAGCCTCTTGCTCAAAGCCGGAACCAGGCAGGAAGGTGTCCCCATTCTGATAAATCCCCTGGTACTCGTATCCGTAGAAAACGCCGATGGACTCTCCTTCCAAAAGAAGTTGAGAACTACCCAACAGCATGTGCCCAGGTGACGCACCGTAGATCTGTACCGAGTCGGCCAGCTCCACAATTTTGTTTCTATTAGCCGAAATATTGAAGTTGGATTCCCACTGGACTTTTCCGACCAGGTTCCTGGTGTTCACAGAGAATTCAAATCCTTTGTTTTCCAGCACACCGATGTTTTGCCACTGCGAGCCCACCCCAATGTAGCTGGGTAGTGGTCGGTTGAACAGCAAATCTTTGGTTTGCTTATTGTAATAGTCTACAGTCAGGTTCACACGTCCTTTGACCAGACCAATATCCGCACCCAGGTCAAACTGATTGGTGGTTTCCCAGCTCAATACATTGTTGGCAAGTGATCCTACTCCGAGGGCATTGGTGCCTGCTATGTGAGGATTTCGCACAGACAGGGTAGCCAAAGACTGGTATGGTCCGATGGCCTGATTTCCTACAGAGCCATAACTCACCCGCATTTTCAGCTGGTCTATCACATCCACAGATTTCAGAAATGACTCACCCTTCACATCCCATGCGAAGGCTGCCGAAGGGAAAAATCCCCACTTTTTATCTGCAGCAAAATTGGAAGCCCCGTCTCTCCTGCCCGTGAAGGTGAAGGTGTAGCGATCCATGATGGTGTAGTTCAGTCGGGTGTAGAAAGACTTAATAGAGGACTGAGAATACCCGGACGATGGGGTACTTGGAGTCGCGCCCTGATTTAAAGCCCAGAAACGCCCGGCATTGTTAATAAAACCGGAAGAAGAAGCTCCCCATGACTCGGTGCTGTTTTTCTGGTAAGAATAACCATTCACCCAAAGAATGCGGTGCTGTCCAAAATCTTTGTGAATGGTAAAATAGTTTTCACTCAGGAATGAAGTTTGTTTCTGAGCATCAACAGAGGCAAGGCCATCTGACCCAGCTCCTCGAATCAAAGTGGTAGGCCAAAACTCGCCATCACGCCAGTTGGTCACCCCTATCCCCAGGGTGGTCTTGAATGACAACCACTCCGTGATATCCAGCTCCGCAAAAGTATTGGACTGAAACCTGTCTGTGATACGCTCACGGTCATACTCAGTAGCCATGGCATAAGGGTTGTCGATCTGATCACCCACCTGAGCCACTGTATATGAGCCATCTTCATTGTAAATCCCCAAATCAGGATTGAAGCGCATCGCTGCACCCACTACGCCGGCCTGACCTGAACCACCACTACCCTCCTGGGTACGAATGCCTTCATCCTGGCTACGGCGACCATAAAGGTTCAACCCGAACTTCAGGAACTCATTGGCCTTCACATCCATGTTGGCGTTGAGTGAATACCTGTTGTACTCCGAGCCGATGACCACTCCATCCTGATCGAAGTAGGTACCAGACAGGTAGTATCGGACATTATCCGTACCGCCGCTCACAGAAAGCTGATTGTTGGCGATCATTCCCTGGCGATAGATTTCATCCTGCCAGTCGGTGTTTGATCCCAAATACTCGTAATTGGGCGAAAAATTCTGGATGTAAGAAGCAAACTCCGGTCCGTCCAAAAGTTCCAGCTTGTTGGTAGTGTTTTGAAAAGAATAAGAGCTGTTGAAATCGACTTTGATCTGGCCGCTGCTTCCTTTTTTGGTCGTGATGAGTATTACCCCATTGGAACCTCTGGAACCATAAATAGCCGTAGCAGAAGCATCTTTCAATATTTCTATAGACTCAATGTCCTGTGGTGGCGGCATCTCTGCACCCACAAAACCATCTACAACGCGAATAGGCTCACTGGAAGAGTTGATAGAACTAACTCCCCGCACCCTAATGCTATAGTTGGTGCCTGGCTGGCCTCCGTTGTTGGAAGATATCTGTACCCCGGCGGCACGTCCCTGCAATGTCTGCACCGCAGACAATGCCGGGAAAGCATTGATTTCAGCGGCTTTAACGGATGAGACAGAACCTGTAAGGTCACTCTTCTTCACGGCACCGTATCCTACTACTACCACCTCATCCAAAGACATCAGGTCCACAGCCATGGACACGCTCACGCTACTTCGCCCGGCTACATTGATTTTTTGCTGCTCAAATCCGATGAAGCTAAAAATCAATGACGCATTATCGCCTGGTACGGTCAGGCTATAGTTGCCTTCTATATCAGTAATGGTACCACTCTGAGTACCTTCTATTAGTACTGACACGCCTGGCAAACCGGTACCATCCTCGGCGGAAGTCACCGTACCATTCACTGTCCGCTCCTGAGCAATCGCCCAGGATGTCACACTCATCAATACTACAGACAGCAGGGTCTTATAGTATTTGTTCAAAGTAAAAATCATTCTCATACATTTTTTGGTTTAGACTAGGTATATCATCAGGAGCACCATAAAAGCGATCAAAAGACTTAGGGCCACCTCAAGAAAACTGATTCGATGTTTCACAAAATTTTCGTTTGTTAATTCAAGGTCAATCTTAGGGGTTTGGCAGGTCACAAAAATCCAGAAGTAGGTATAAAGAAGTCCTAAAAAGTGATTTCAGCTCCTGAAAACGACGATTTAGCCCTCATCCACCTCTGCCACGGAGAATTTTCCTGCATATTCTGTAGGAGTGGCCGAGTGGTATTTCTGAAAGCACTTGCTGAAGTACTTGGGATTGGAAAATCCGACGTGGTAGCTCACCTCTGCTACGGAGACTTTGTTTTGCTCCAGGATCTGGGCGGCGCGCTTCATGCGCATCGAATGAATGAATTCGTTCGGAGTGAGGTTGGTCCAGGCTTTTACTTTGGTGAAGAGCATGGTGCGGCTCACCCCCAGTTCGGTACTGAATAGTTGAATATTAAAAAACTCATTCGAAATGTTTTCATCCACAATCTCCAGCGCACGTTTCAGTAGCTTTTCATCCAGGGACGAAACGGTGATTTCACTAGGTTTCACGATGGACTCACTGGCAAACTTCTCCCGCAGCCTGCTGTAAGTATTGATCAGGTTTCGGGTCTTCAGCTTGAGCTCCTTCACATTGAAGGGCTTATTGAGGTACTCATCCGCACCAGACTCTAATCCTTCAAACTTAAAAATAAGCGAAGTACGGGCGGTCAGCAGCATGAAGGGAATGTGGCTGGTTTTCAGGTTGGATTTGGCCTGAAAGCAAAACTCAATCCCGTCCATTTTGGGCATCATCACATCACTAATAATGAGATCCGGAACGATTTGCACCGCTTTTTTGAAGCCTTCCATGCCATTTTCTGCCTCCTCTATGCGGTACTCACCCCTGAACACCTCCACAATGAATCGGCGCACAGAAGGGTTGTCCTCCACGATGAGTATGCAGGGCATTTTATCTTCATCCATCACATGGGTAACCTCCTCGATGTGGGGTTCTTCTGACTCCATCAGCTCAGCTTCCACTGCACTGATTTTCACATAAGTGGAAACATCCTCACTGTCTTTAAAGTCTTTGATGATCTGGTCTTCCTGCAGGTGATCCTTACCCAGCGGCATACTCACCGTAAACGCAGTGCCCTGCCCTTTTTCACTTTCCACTTCGATAATGCCCCCATGCATTTCTACCACCCCTTTGGCAATGGCCAATCCTATACCAGTACCTTTCTGATGCTGATGCTTAGGGCTGGCCTCCGTGTGCTCCACCTCATAAAACCGATCAAAAATGCGATCGAGGTGCTCACGCTCCATCCCAATACCCGTATCAGCAATCCTGAAAAAGAAGCGTTGGTCTTCCTGCCAAACCTTCACATGGATGCTGCCCTCTTCATTGGTGTATTTAAAGGCATTGGAGATGAGGTTATAAAAAACACGCTCCATTTTGTCCCGATCATACCACGTTCTGATCTCCTCCGAGCCTTTGTCAAACTCATAGTTGATCTGATGAATCTTGGCATACTGTCTGAATGACAGCACAATCTCCTCGATGAACTTCACCATATTCCCTTCAGCGGCATGTAGCTTTTCGTGCTTGTTTTCAAACTTTCTGAAATCCAGCAGTTGATTGACCAGCTTCAGTAATCTTACAGAGTTCTTCTCCATCACCCTGAGCTGCTTGTATACCTTATTGCTGCCTTTGTAATCCTGAAGAATCTGCTCCAATGGTCCCAATATCAGGGTAAGCGGTGTCCTGAACTCATGTGATATGTTGGTGAAAAACCGAAGCTTCATCTGGTTCACAGACTTCTGACGCTCATTTTCCAAATGTTCCAGCTCCAGCTGGTGACGGAGCCGGGAGCGCGACAGCATGATGTTACTCAGGGCATACAGAGCCACTACCACAATGATGAAGTAGATCAGGAAAGCCCACCAGGTTCTCCAGGGTGCAGGATTCACCACGATCTTCATGGAAGTGATGTCTTCACTCCAGATGCCATCATTATTGGCACCTTTTACCTCGAAAACATAGGTACCAGGTCGCTGAATGGTGTAGGTGGCCGTATTCTTATGGGTGATGTTCCAGTTTTCTTCCAGTCCGGCCAGGCGGTAGGCATAGAGGTTTTTATCCGGATTGATGAAATTGGGTATGGCGAAATCAAGGGAGAAAATCGCCTGATCATGATCCAGTATAATCTGACGCGTCTCCATGATGGCCTTTTTCAAAATACCATCAGCCGCTCCTACTTTTACACTCTGGTTAAATACTTTGAGATCTGTGATCACCGTGGACGGTGCGTATCTGTTGGTCCTGATCTGATCGGGGAAAAATGCAGAGAGGCCCTGCGGTCCACCAAAGTACATCATCCCCGACCGGCTCTTGAAGCAGGCATTGTTGTTAAATTCATTAGAAACCAGACCGTCAGACTCATCAAAAGTGAGGGTGCTTCCATCCTCCGGATTCACCTTGCTAATGCCCTGATTGGAACTCACCCAAAGGTAATTTTCGCTATCCTCCAGAATGCCATGAATCACATTACTGTTGCCATCAGACGAATCAAATATGGGGAATGAAATGAACTCATTGCGGTGGGGTTCATAGCGGCTCAGCCCCGACTCATAAGTGCCAACCCAAATGCGGCGGAGGTGGTCTTCGAAAATCACCAGCACATCTTCGCCGGACTTTTTCTGTTCGTTGTAAAAAAAGCGCTCAAAGGTGTATTCCCGATCCTCAATGCGCTGAGCAGATAGTTTGTTGAGTCCGTACTGCGTCCCTACCCACAGGTTGTTATCAGCATCCTTACAAAGTAGCCGCACCTGATTATCGCTGAGGCTTGTGGCATCCCCCGGATCATACAGGATATTGTCAGAGGTGTTGGAGTGAATATTGAGCAGGTGCAGGCCACCTCCAAAAGTTCCCACCCAAAAAAGGGAGTCATTTTCCTTCAGAATCGCATAGACACTATTGTGACTGATGCCCAACTCTTTGTCAAAATGGGCCTTGAACGCACCGGACTCAGTATCGAAAATATCAATCCCCGTATTCAGGGTGCCTATCCACAGGTTCTTCCCGGACTCCAGGTACAACGCCTTGATGTTATTGCTGGAGAGCCCATTGGGTTTGCCGTTGGCCTTCAGGTGACTGATCTTGCCGGTTTTAGGATGGAGGAAATTTATCCCTCCACCTTCTGTTCCAATGAATATTTTTCCGGACTGATCTTCGACAATAGAGCTTACTACATCATAGCTCAGTCCGTTGCCTGCTGGTAGCTGCTGGTAGTTTCGGAAGTTGCTGTTGGTCTCATCCAGCATGTTGATCCCGCCATAGTACACCCCTACCCATAAAGAGCCTTTTTTATCAATAAAGGTGGATTTGATCGTATTCTTACTCAGGCTTTGAGCATCATTCGGGTCATTGAGGATGGATGAAAAAACACCCGGAGTGCTCATTTTATTGAGGCCGCGGTAAGTACCTATCCATAGGTTCTTGTCCTGGTCGAATGTCAAAGACCTCACATCATCATTGCTAATGGCAGCAGGCGCTTCGGGATCGTGGTGGAAGGCCACAAATCTGTCCTTTTCCGCCAGCAGATTCAGCCCACCCCTAGTGCCAAACCAAAGTTTACCATCCGGACCTTCAGCAATACTCTGAACGAAATTATCGCTGAGGGAACCCGGATTACCGGGATCAGCAAGGTAGCGATCAAAGGATATTTTGTTTCCCGTTCGCCGGGATACCCGGTTCAAACCTTTCGAGGTACCTATCCAAACCTCCCCCCGACTGTCCTGAAAAATTTCCACTACATAATTACCGGAAAGGCTATTTTCATCTTCCGGATCATGCTGTACCCTGAAAGACTTGCCATCTTTGTAGATAGTCAACCCTCCACCGGTACCCACCCAGATCTCTCCATTGTCCATCTCATGAATGGCCCACACACTGTTATTTGCCAGCGAGGTGGGGTCATTCTTATCATTGTAAAAGCGGTAAAAACGGCCCTCACTGTAACTGTATCGGTTCAGTCCATTGTACGTACCGATCCATAGGTCTCCATGCCGATCGGTGAGGATTTCCAGTACGTCGTTGTTGCTGATGGAGGTGGAATCTTTAGGGTCATTTCTGAAAACTGTGAATTGATTGCCATTATAGGTGTTCAGGCCATCCCGGGTAGCAAACCACAATAAACCCTTTTGATCCTGAGCTATGGAAATCACGGAGCCCTGCGAAAGTCCATCGGCGGTAGAAAGGTGTCTGAACCTGTGATGCTCCTGACCATGGCTAACCCAGCCCGCCAATAGCAGGAACATCACGCAAAAAGCGCTCCTACACTCAATTAAAGTATTTTTCAACTTTACACTCATCATCTTTGGGGTACACCTACAAGTAAAACTTACGGAATATTCTCCATATTATTGTGCTCATCTAATCCTGCTGTCCAGCTGATACTGATAAAGAGACCGGACATCACTAATCTGCGAATTTACCCGCTCAATATAGGCATCAGGCCCATAAACTACCTCGATTTTTCTGTTGGCATATATTCCCATCAAACGGGCCATCGGTCCGTCTGTCATGCCATTTAAGGTCACCACATCAGCTGTATCAAACCCATCCCCGAAGGTCACCCCGATGTTCCAAAAAGTGGTGTACGCCCCGTGCGCGGGCTTCCAGTAACCAGCTCCCCCACCTGCAAAAAGGGGGTACTGATCGGCTCCATTCAAGGACACATTCACCCGGATGTTGTCAAACAAATTCTGATGATTGGCCCCGGCATGCTGATCAAGAAGGGGAGCCACCTCCACCTGACAGTCGGTATAGACACTCCTGGTAGAAAAAGTATTGAAGCTCAGCGGATGCCGGACTTCATTGCGAACCCTCAACCGTTGCACCAGCACGTTGTGCACTCCACTCATGGCCACAGAGTAATGAGCTATTTTCTCCCCGGAGGTTTCAATGTCACTGACCGTCACATTGGCGATTTCTTCCGTCAATATCCCGCTGTCCGCGTTCTCAATCTTCACATCCGTCACCCAGCCATTGAAAAGCCGGGTGAGGTAGATGGCGTTATACCCCTCCTCTATATGGTGGGCAATATTGGGTGCCATTGGAAAAACAATTCGGATGTGTTCGATACCCACTTCCTCCAGATGCGCCCACTCCACCATGGCCGGAGCCCAGGCTTCCCTGATGTCCATGAGCAATGGATCCTTGATGGTCACATTATTTCCAGACACCCGGGTGATAAGCGCGCGCTGCTGCACCAGCGGGTGCGTGGGGTAGTTCCAGTGGTGCGAACCTATTTTCAATGGGCGTTCGCCATACAAAGCCCTGATGAGCGAGCCCCCCTGCCCTTCGGTATTGTACCATTCTATCTGGATCACCTGTCCGACCTTTAAGTTTTCAGAGGAAGACACTGTCACCTGATGAGTTCCGCGCTCCCCTGTCAGCACTTTACAAAGCACCACAGGGTCAACATCATACTTATCCAGATAGGCCTTGGTCCTCACTCCGGGCTGACGGGTCCAGATCACCCCTCCTGCCCAGGCATACTGTGAAAATGGCAGATCAATGTTATTTTCCGGCTCTCTCTGTCGTTTATCCAGCTCCACCAGGTATTCGCGAAGCTCCGAGAGTGCGGGAGGGTCAGGGAAATAACTCATGGGGCGGGGACAATAAATGGTGGTGCCACTCGCTCCACTCCCACTTCCCCTCAACACCAGATGGCTCCGCTCAATATAAAGTACCTCACTCAAAATGAGACGTCCGGGAGGAAGCTGCAATGTCACCGGTCCGACCACCTCGTGCGCAGCACTGAGCGCCCGCTGAAGCGCCTTACTGTCGTCCTTCCCGTCGTTGGGGATTACCCCAAAATCGGTGGCATGAAGTACCTTCCCACTGGCTGAAGCTGGAATGGGATCTTCACCAAAGTGATATCCGGCATAGGAAAAATCAGGTAGATAATTCGCTTTAGATATAGCCTCATCAGACAAAAGATCTGGTAGGTCCTGTGCCTGTCCGGAGTGCTGAGAACATACCCAAATACCTAAAATAAGAATACTGGTTCTTTTCAACATACGCTATCCCTCTTATTCTTTGATAAATCTTAAAACGCTACCCCCGGCTGTCTGGAGAAAGTAAATACCTGGCCTCAAGGACTTAATGGAAACCTCAGAACCCCGACCAGCCCTGACTACCTGCCCTCCCATGTCCAGCACGCGGTAATCTTCTCCCTGTCTTTTTGCATGCTTTATTTTTAGCACATCTGTCGCGGGATTGGGATAGATCGATAGGTCTCCCCCGGAGGATGCATTCAAAACAAGGGCATTTTTGGTATCATCGGTATCCTCCGCGTTGTCCACATATCCTGCTGGCTGCTCACACCCATACTGGCTCACTTCAGGATTGCCCAGCCCGTCTCCGTCCGCATCCTCAAACCAGTCCAGGCAGGTATCTGCACTGTTCTGCACATAACCATCCGGCCGCTCGCAGGCAAAAACAAAGGAGTTGGGATCTCCCATGCCATCACCATCAGCATCCTCATACCATACTGGGCAGGCACCAATTTCGGTTACTTTGAAATCCGCAAAAAGGACCTCCTCATCCCGTAGCGAGTTGATATCATTTAAACTGCGATAGATACCCCACTTGGGCCGCACAAACGAAGATCCTGTTCTCCACATGTCTATTTCGTTGCTGGTGTAGCTCAGTACCTCCGTGCCATCCAGCAGTTTCAGACTGACATCCAGGGTGCCTGTATTGTCTGCATACTCCACCTTACAATACGCCTGTACCCATTGTCCCTTGATCAGGGAAAGCTCCGCTTGTGTGATGGTAGTGTAACTATTATTCCCCCGGCCATGAATGAGCTGAAGCTGCTCCGGGTCTGCTTTGCGGGGCGTGATGGTCAGCAGCGGATTCGCTGCATCATTGCCGCCCACAGCTTTTAGCTGGAAGAGATGCGTGAAGTTGGCAGACGGCTGAAAAAATTCATCAATCTTAAAAAACCACTCATAAGTGACCACCTCACGTTGAATCGCCTTCAGGTAATTCGGTGAGGGGTCATACGCTTTGATTTCATTTCTTTGGCGGTCCACATTGGTTTCGCACCGGTCGGTATCCAGGTCTTTGTGGATGTAAAATTTAAACACATTTCGATCCAACTCCTCGTCATACAGTTCTTCTATGTGTTTGAAAATCTCCTCATGGTCACAATCCGGAACTTCCAGCGGCGAGCCGCCCAATGCACCCTCCAGCAAACTATAAGTATCACCGGGGCCATCAGCAGAGATGGTAGTGACTGTAGTGTCTTGCGCAATGGATGGATAGTATAGTAATATGCCTGCTAAAATTAAAAAATATTGCTTCCCGAGTCTCAGGTAGTTGTTCATCATATGAAGTTGGTTGCCAAAAATTTTTAGACCCTAAACCTATTAAAGGCACGGGTAGTCAGCGTCCAAAACTGGGGGTACAATCGTTCAAAATCCCTCAAAGGACTATTTAAACCATAAATGATCGTAATTTGCAAGCGGAACACCAATCAACAAATGAATAAGAAGATTAAGGAAAATCAGGTGAATTGGGGCATCGTAGGAGTAGGCGATGTGTGTGAAGTCAAAAGTGCTCCGGCTATGAACCTGATCACCCACTCGCGGATAGAGGCCGTCATGCGAAGAAATGCCGACAAAGCGCAGGACTATGCCAGGCGTCACCAAATAGAAAAATGGTACAGTGATGCAGATGCTCTGATCAATGATCCCAAAGTGAATGCCATCTACATAGCGACTCCTCCGGACGCCCACCTGGAATACACCATCAAGGCAGCCAACGCCGGCAAGCCAGTGTATGTGGAGAAACCTATGGCCCGTACCCATGCGGAGTGTCAGGAAATGGTCGCTGTTTGTCAAAAAGCGGGTGTGCCCCTCTATGTAGCCTACTACCGACGTGCCCTCCCCCATTTTCTCAAAATCAAAGCACTGATAGAAAGCGGAGCCATTGGAGACGTTCGCTTTGTGGAAGTGCGGATGTGTAAACCATTGGTGCCGGACATTATCACCCACCAAACCAATCACTGGCGGGTAAACCCGGAGGTTTCCGGGGGCGGATACTTCTATGACCTGGCCAGCCATCAGCTGGACTTTCTGGACTTCCTGTTTGGACCCATCCGAAAAGCAAGTGGGTATTCAGCCAATCAGGGTGGACAGTATAAAGCAGAAGATATTGTAACCGCCAGCTTCGAGTTTACCAAAGGAGTGCTGGGTACCGGCAGCTGGTGTTTCGCTTCGGGAGGAGTGAGTGACAAAGACATCACCACCATTGTGGGTTCCAGTGGGGAGATTTCTTATGCGTCTTTTGGTAAAGCCGAGGTAACCCTAAGAAGGGATGGCCTTGATGAAAAAGTCTTTTCGTTTGACCTGCCCCAACACATACAGCAGCCACTCATCCAGCAGGTGGTGGACGACCTGTTGGGTAATGGCACCTGTGTGAGCACAGGCGAAAGCGGTGCACGTACCAATCAGGTGATGGAGTGGATGGCTAATGCGTAAGTTTCCATACCAGTCCAACCTCTATCCCCCATACCTCGCTGGTCACGTCGTTGAGGCGGGTCCTGGGTGTGGACTGGTCTTTTTTGTAAACGGTATCGATCCCCATGCCCGTGGTCCAATAGCCATAAGATGACCGCAGCCCGATGGTCAGCACCTCTGAGGTTTTATAGGACATCACCAATTGATTTTCCAGCCCGAAACCTTTAGCCTTGTGCCTGAAGCTAACCGGATGCTGAAAGGATTCGATCAGGTTCCAGTTGCCTGTGGCATGGTACCGCACCTGGTGATAGTTGGTTTTCAGGGTGAAACTTAGCACCCTACCGGGAAGTAATTGCAACCCACCGCTCAGCATAGGACCATACCACTGGTTGGTGTAGGAGCTCCGCAGGTCCATCTTTTCATTGAGGAGAAAAAAGCGCTGACTCATGAATGCGTAGCCACCGCCAAGGGCAAGGGTTATGCTTTTGTTTTTGATCGCCTGAACCAATAAACCACCCTGACTGGCAAGGGCATAACCTTTTCCGGCATCTTCCTTGGCATAAAATACTCGTCCCGTGCGGTCATCCCCTTCATAGTCACTATCCGTGACGCTCCCTTGCACAAGTACATGGTGCCGGTATTTCATGAATGCAGCTATTCTACTGGTGATAGGCTGCTGATAGGACATCATAGCCCCTACCCCGGTCACCTCCTGCCATATGAGTTCAGAAAAAATATTCGGTGCTGTGCCATTGAGGTCGCCCGCGATGGACCATGAGAGGTTTTGTCGGGTGTAGCTCAGTCCGGTGGTCAATTGACCCTGTCCGGATGTAGCCAGACCTGCCAATGACCCGATTAAAAATATGATCACTTTCTCTTTCATAAAGTAAAAGACTGTCCCAGAGTGCGCAGGGGGCTGACAAGCTCATAAATCTTCCTGCTCGCCTGAGACAGTCCTCCCGGTTTTAGCTACTCATTCTTGACCATTTCAAGTCATCAAAATAGATGTAACCTGTGCTCCCAGATCCCCAGTAGCTCTGACTTCCTCCTCTGAACACCGAGTAATAAAGTCCCTTTACTTTTCGCTTGGAGTCAGACGAAGCCCATTTGATGTTATCCCTTCTCAAAACAGTGCTGCCGTTCACCTTCATTTCAGCAGTGCCGTTGTAGGAGCTGCCTGTATTGGACTTCATGTAAAAACCAATGGTGTACCAGGTACCTTTGGACAATGCACCGGAGCTCGGGTAAGTAGCACCAAAGGACTCACCGCAGTTACTCGTCATGCCCTGATGATACAGATAGGGCTGGAAATACACACGGCTGTCGCTGGAGTTTGGCGAATACCACATGGCACGCATACTACCTCCGTTTCCGGCCTGGGCGTCACTGGCCCTGCAGCCCGTCACTCCATCACCTACCTGAAAGCCCCAGCCCACTTTGCCACCACGGCTCCAGTCAAACTGGCTGTGAAACCTCACTTTATACTCCAGCCAGTACTCCGTACCGTCTGAAACGTCTATTCTGGACTCCATACCCCCGGAGGTGCCCACGACATTCGCTGCCAGGGTGATCCGGAGGGTATTGGACGAAATGTAAGTAGCCCCTGCGTCCCAGCCGGAAACATTCCCGAAATCGGAACCTGCAGTAGAGGATGAAACCTGCCCGTTTGAGCGGGTAAAGTAAACCTCACGGCTTGAGTAAATGGCGCGGGCCTCTGTGGCGGCATCTGCATCGATGATGGCCGAAGGCTCGGTGATGTCCTCCTGGCAGCCCGTAAAGAGCAGGCCAAAGCCCAGAATGGCACACAGTCCGAGGGACTTCAATTGGTGTTGATTGTTGATCATGGTCATAGTAATTAATTGGTTAAGAAATAATTAAGGTGATCCTGTTGAGGAATCAAGGTTGGAAAATTTCGTTTAGGATGATGCCTGATTCTCCTGAGCTACGGCGAGCTGTTCCCTCAGGAAACCCACGTAAGGAGAGTTCATTGCCGGTCTCAGTGCCATGGCCTCATCAAAGTGTGTTTTGGCCTCCTCAATGAGACCCGAAGCAAGGAGGGCCTCCGCGAGGTTCAGGTGCGCCTCAGGTGCATCCGGATAAAGCTGAACACAGTGCAGGAATACCACAGTGGCATCTTCCATTCGGGACAGTCTGTGCATCAGGTTGACCCCCAGCTGCCCCAGAAGAGACGGCCCCATCAAGAAGTCCTCACTGCCAGCTACCACCAGGCTATCGTGCCAGGCCAGTACTTCCTCCAGACAACGCCCTTCGGTGAGTTTGCGGCTCATCGCCAGGTGAATGGGATACTTTACCGCACTCAGCGATCCACCCTGGAGGTGATCGATGAGGTGCCCGCTGATCACGCCGGGATTGAAATCATCCGAAGTATTGGAAAGAACCATTACTCCAATCTCTTTGGACGGAATGAGGATCATGTCTCCGCTGAAGCCACCGGCATGCCAACTGTTGTTGTATATCCGGGCGCCTTCTGCATCTACGATTTCCCACCCGTAGCCCTTGTAGAGATGCTCGGCGGTTTTGTAATGAGTGGTCAGTAACTGATCAATGGAAGCTGATGAGAGCCCCTGTGGGGCACCGGGCGTACGGAGGGCCATCTGCATCCATTTGGCCATGTCACCCACGGTAGTGTGCAGTCCAAAGCTTCCTGCATTTTCCCGGGTATAAGGATAAATCTCCGATGCTCTCAGGTCATAGCTCAGCCAGTTGAGCACCTCGTGTGGTCTGGCCATCGTAACTGAAGTAGTATCCGGAAAAAACGTGGAATGGGTCATGCCCAGTGGTTCCAACATTTCGGTATGTATTACCTCTTCGAAAGACTTTTTCTCAGACTTGGCCATCAGGTCGGCCAGGATATCATAGTTATAGGGAGACCTTTTGCATTGGCTGCCAGGTGCAAACAGGACATCCTGAAAAATAATACTGCGCGTGGTGGCCTCCAGCGCACCTTCATCGTAGGCTGGCATGTCCCAGGCCGGGTTGAAATGAGGAACTCCCGATGTATGCGTGAGGAGGTGGTGCAAGGTAATGCGCTGGTAGTCTCCCTGCATCTGAAAGTAAGGCAGCTCCTTAACCACCGGATCCTGCAAGCTGAGTCTGTTGGTCTCCTGCAAGCGAAGTGCGGTACTCGCCACCAGCAGCTCCGAGAAGCCACCCGCAAAAAATACTGTGGAATCTGTGAATGGCCTCTTTCGGATCACGTCGCTATATCCGGTGGTGAGGTAATAGGCCGTATCGCGTGTGACCACCACCACGGCCATACCTGGCAGCGGATAGGTTTGAGTCACTGATTGGGTAAAACTTTTGAGTGCCGGAATGTCCAGGTTGGCTTGAAAAAGGGAAGTTTCCTGCACCGGACTACATTGGGTGAGTGCAAGGCAAAAAATGATGAGCGAGTAAATTCTTTTGTCAAGGACCATAATTGCGATATTGTGTTGATCGCAATTTGACATCTATTTTATGCTTCAAAATTCACAAATAGGTATAAAATAGTACGTTTGATTGGTATATTTTCAATATATAAAATGGGTATTTCTTTTACTCAGAACAATTGGAAGTGGGGAAATTTCCCCCTGATATTACCAATGAAAACCGTCATTCCCGCGCAGGCGGGAATCTCATCCAGGAGAGGTTTTCAGAAAGATGAGTCGATTTGGAAGGCATTGTCTTACGGTTCGACGGAGCTCAGCATGACAATGCCGGCCTTAGCTTGCAATTCGGAATCAGCGTGAGAATGTAGGTGGATAAAAAAAAGCCAGGTGCTGATCACAACAATGCCGAGCGCCTGTCCCATTGAAAATGTCATGGTGAGGCTGTTGAACCATCAGAGGGTTTTTAACGATGGTTAATTATATCAACTAATTCAAATAGTAAAATTTGACCCTCATAATTATTGTAGATCATTTTGACGTAACCGTACTCCTTCTTGAACCAATAGGTCAAGGTGGATGTACCAATAGTGCCTGTTGCAATAGATTCAATTACCCAGCAACTATCAATTTTACCCATTGGAACATGTACGCCTTCAATGCCACGTACGTAGTACCTGTGATCCAGGTGTGAATCACTCCAGTCTCCCCATCCTGAATGAATATTTATTGATCCCGGCCACTCTGATCCAGGTTTTAGCAAATCATAAACAATATCAGGGTATGGAGCGATTTGGGTAAAATCATACTGATTAACCCTAACAGGATGTATCCAAATTGATTTCTCAGTCTCCCAGAATCCTTCCTCATAGCTCTCCAACCACTCCCTCTCCAGAGACTTATTAATTTTGTAGGTCTCATACTTGACCTGCTCATCGGGATCGTCTTCAAAAATTATCTTAAGCTCTTCCTGATTACCATTAAATACCCCACCTGTAGCCATCACTAACACCTCAGCCTCAGACAGCAGCAAATAATCCTTGTCCCATATTTTCGTAGAATACCTGAATTCTCTACAACAGAAAAACACCGAGTTATCTAAACACCATGAAGAATCAGAAACATTACAATAAGAAGACGTGCTTGTTTGGGTAGTATCTCGACAGTTGGTCATTAAGAGCGGGATAAATGATAAATAAACATAAACTCTGTATTGTCTGAGATTAGCTTTCATAATTGGCTTTTAAAAAAATCTGATAGAACACAGGATGTAACATTTCTCCATCTACTCAATTTAAATCAATACCAACATAATCCACACAACTATCATCGCCAACGTCTCAATATACACCACTCAGAGACCAGATAGCCAGTAAGTTCCTGACAAACTTCATGCTGGTAGCTGAGTATTGGCAATCATTCATTTGATCAGTTTTGGTAGGATTGTCAGTGTAAACTAACGAGTAGTCACGGGGTACAAATTCACCAGTGACCTAATATACCAAAAATGGGAGATCACCTCATAGATGTAGCGGCAAGCGACAAAGCCAGATTGAGCTTTATCAGTCATTTACTTGACGACCTCAAGAGCCTGCAATACATGCTGGATCATCGAATGATCGAAGACGATATAATTCGTATCGGTGCTGAGCAGGAGCTGTGTCTGGTCAACGAACATTGGCGTCCGGCCAAAAATGCTGTAGAGATCATTGAATCCATCAATGATCCTCATTTCACCTCTGAGCTGGCCCTTTACAATCTGGAGATCAATCTGGATCCCGAAGAGTTTTCGGGTGATGCCTTCAGGCAACAGGAGCAACAACTCGCAGCCTTCATTTCAAAGGCAAGAAGGGCTGCCCGCAAGCACCATAGCAGGATCGTACTCACAGGTATCTTACCCACCATTTCCAGGCACGAACTGGCCCTCGAGTATATGACGCCTTCTCCGCGCTATTATGCACTCAATGAGCTGCTCACCGGAGTATTAGGCAGTGATTTCAGGATGCACTTCACCGGAGTGGATGAGCTCTCCATTGCCCACAATTCCATGATGTTTGAGGCATGCAACACAAGCTTTCAAATGCACCTTCAAATCAACCCGCACCATTTTGAAGCGGACTACAACTGGGCCCAGACAATCGCCGGACCTGTACTGGGAGTGTGTACCAATTCGCCCCTATTGCTGGGCAATGAGCTCTGGAGTGAAACCCGGATAGCACTCTTCCAGCAAAGCATAGACACCCGCAAAATCTCTCGATACCAGAATAAACAGCAACCCCGCGTAGCGTTTGGGAGCAACTGGGTAAGCGGAAGCATTGCGGATTTCTACAAGAAAGAAATCTCTAAATACCGGATACTGCTGACCAAGAAGATAGAAAGAAACTCCCTGGAAGAATTGAAAGCCGGGAGGATCCCCAGACTGGACGCTCTCAACTTGCACAATGGGACTATATACAGATGGAATCGCCCATGCTATGGCGTGGGAAACGGGAAACCCCATGTTCGGATAGAAAACCGGTACATTCCCGCCGGACCAACCGTGGCAGATGAAATCGCCAATTTTGCTTTTTGGGCCGGTCTCATGAAGGGTCGACCACCTGAGTATGACGCCATGCAGGAGAAAATGGACTTTGCAGACGTCAAAAGCAATTTCCTCAAAGCCGCCAGAAACGGCTCTGAAACCATCATGAACTGGATGGGAAAGAAAATACCACTGCCATTGCTGGTTCTGGAGCATCTGATTCCCATCGCCAGGATGGGGCTAGAGCGGATGAACATAGATCCGGTGGATATCAACAGATATCTGGGCATCATAGAAGCTCGCATTGCTACGCAAACCGGGGCTGAGTGGATCAGCAAAAACTACCGCTACCTCCGCAAAAGGTTAAAGACCGACGATGCCCTGATCGCCCTGACGGAAGGTCTGTATCTGAGCGAACAGAAATACAAATCTGTGAATGAATGGCCACACATCACGGACCTGGACTCATTTGGGTCACGGGTCTCAAGCGTCAGACACATTATGAGCACCACGCTGGTTACAGCTGACAGCAAAGATTCAGCCTTGCTAACGCTGCAATATATGAAGTGGAACAACATCCACCACCTCCCGGTAGTGGACAAAAAGGAGCGGCTGGTAGGGCTGATTACCTGGAGTCACCTCAAAAAGCACTGGGAATCCGTGCATATCAATGGCCATGTGGTTTCAGCCTCCGATATCATGATCAAGGACGTCATCACCGTCAGCCATGTGACCCCTATAGATGAGGCTGAGCTGATGATGAAAGAAAAATCCATCGGATGCCTGCCGGTGGTTCAGGAAGGACACCTGATAGGCATTATCACCAACACCGATTTAACAGAATTAAAAAATGGCTGAAACGGATCACATGGTCGCAAATGAGGAGATAGCTTTAGAGCGCATCATCGGAAGGATAGACGGATCGGAGCCTGGTCCATGTTTGATTTTCTTTGCGGGCATACATGGCAATGAACCATCGGGTGTTTTTGCCTTCAGGCAGGTACTCGATGAACTGAGCCAGCACAAGATGGTAGCCAGTGGCAGTATCATCGGCATTGCCGGCAACCTCTGGGCCTTGCAGCGATCTGAGCGTTTTCACACCAAAGACCTGAACCGGCTCTGGACCAGGGAACAAATAGAAGACCTCACGAAGACACCCGCAATATTGCAGGAAGACCAACAACAGCAGCAGGAAATCTATGAGTTGCTCCAGAGCCTCCTCAATGAGGAGACGGGCCCTTTCTATTTTTTCGATCTGCATACTACCTCTGCTGATTCGGTACCTTTCATTACCGTCAACGACAGTCTGCTAAACAGACGGTTTACCAGGCAGTATCCGGTCCCGTTAATTTTAGGGATAGAAGAATACGTGGAAGGCGCCCTGCTGAGCTATATCAATGAACTGGGGTATGTCTCCTTTGGGTTCGAAGGAGGGCAGCATGAAGATCCGTCGGCACTGGAGAACCACAAGATGTTCATCTACCTGTCTCTGGTGTTTGCAGGTGTGGTGGATAAAAGCCGCATTCCTTTTGATGAATACCTGATGCAGCTACACGGCAACAGTGCCGGGAAACGTTCATTTTACGAAATCTACGATCGCTATGAAATCCAGCCCGATGAGAAGTTTGTGATGAGGCCAGGATTCTCCAATTTTCAAAAGATCAAAAAAGGAACCCAACTGGCGTCTAGAAACGGCCGATCCATCACCTCAGCTGAATCGGCCATGCTGTTCATGCCACTCTACCAGTCTCAGGGCAATGACGGCTACTTTCTCATCCGAAAGATTCCCGTTTTTTTCCTCTGGCTATCCGCCGTTCTTCGACGGACCCAGGTCGACCGAATATTCACTTTGCTCCCAGGAGTGCGCTGGTCTTCCGGAGAACGGGAAGCCATGATTGTAGACCTGCGTATCGCACGATTCATTGCCAGGCAGATCTTTCATCTGTTTGGATACCGCAGCAAGGAGCTGGGTTCCCATCATCTGGTCATCAAAAACAGAGAATACGGATCCAGAACCAATGAATACAGGGGTGCTCCCTGGTGGTAATGGATGGTATCAGTCGGCCATACAACTGAGTTGAGTCCGAGCGAAGCTGTCGGTAAGCGCATCGTCAAAGCTTTTACCTCAACAGTCTTATGAACCCCAAAGGTGTCTGTAAGGTCTCAATTCCCCTCATCAAAAACCATATCCAAATAATTCTTGTAAAGCATCAGATGCTTAGCGGTCAGCGATGGGTCATTGATCGCTTTGGAAACAATGTACGCCCCCTCCACCACAACATTAAAGTGATCAGCCAGCACCACTTTATCAACCTCTACTTTCGGTGTACAGCACTCCAATACTTTATCTATCATGTCTTCAAAAGCTATTCGCCATTTGATCATGGTTTCTTTAACCACTTCCTTGATTTCCTCATCATATTGGTTTTGCTCGTTGCTTACAGACGCATACAAACAATTGGGCGGCTCTTTCAGATCAGAAAACATATCGATGAAGCATTGAATAAACTCTAACAACCTCCGTTTAGGTTGATCTTCATAAGCTTCCGTAGCGCTCATAACATTGGCCAGCTCCTCAAGATCCGCCGAAGCAAACTCATTCATTAGGACAAGCGCCAACTCAGCTTTTGTCTTGAAATGATAAAAGAAAGCTCCTTTGGTAATACCCGTTTTCTGAAGGATTAAATCTATAGATGTACCTGCAAATCCATTTTCATAAATCAGGGCCTTGGATTCTGCCAGTATCCTATCTCTTGTTGCTTTTCCGTCACGTCTCATTTCACAAAGATAAATTTAATTATACCAACTAGTTTGTTTAAATAAAAGATTTCCATAAGTTTGTACCAACTAGTTTGTTTAAATAATAAAGCCATGAACTTTCCAACTCCATTACAATTACTACTCGATCCTGTCTCATTGACCGTCCTGGCCATGTTTTTTGCACTGTATGCCTGGGAAAAGCTATTTCCCAGGAATAAAAATTTACCCACTGTTAAGTATGCCACAGCCAGAGGCTTATTTGCCTTTGCTGTTTTCTTCTTTTTAAGCTCTTACCTACCCATAGTAACAGATGGTTTTTTGGCTCAATACCAGCTCATTGATCTTTCAGGGCTACCGTTGCACACCCAGGTGCTGATTGGCCTATTTACTTATCAGTTCCTGTTGTATGGCTGGCACAGATCTATGCATGAGTCCAATCTGTTATGGAAAGGGTTTCACCAAATGCATCATAGCTCCGAGCGTCTGGACATTCCAAGCACCTTTTATTTCAGTCCACTGGATATGATAGGGTTTACTTTTTTGGGAAGTATTGTTTTCGCACTGCTAATGGGTGTTTCCCCTCAAGCGATCACGGTGATTATCCTGGTACTGAATTTCCTGAGCATCTTTCAACACGCCAATATCCGGACCCCACAATGGTTAGGCTATTTGATTCAGCGGCCCGAACAACATGCTATCCACCATAAACGAGGCGTGCATATGCAGAATTATTCGGACCTGCCCATTTACGATCTCATTTTCGGAACATTCAGTAACCCAAAATCATTCGAAGGAGAAAGCGGGTTTTACGATGGTGCATCTGCCAGGGTTATGGACATGATGTTGTTCAGAGATGTTGCTAATACCGGCAATGAACTGACACCCGGAAAGTAAGCTCTATTCACCAGTTTTGCGGATCCGCACACTGCTCAGTTACTTGAAAATAATGCGCAAAACCAATTATTTTGCAACCCATCGAAGGGTTCAAAGAGTCAACCATCTGATCAGCAATAAGGAATACACCATGCAAGATTATTTCGACCTGGCGACAAAGAATGGAGTTACCCTTTTGTATAAGGGAGATTGTCAATTCTGTGGAGCGAATACGAAAAGAGGAGTTCACGAATGCCTGGAGATTTTTAATCTCGGGTTTCATGAAATTGACTTTTCCAACGTTGAAAATCATCGCTATAAGTTCCTGATTGTTGATGCCCATACCCTACAACATTCTGAAATTCACGGAAGATGGAATAATCACTTCCACCTCACAAGACTGCATTTGGTTTTAAAATATGAGATGAAGTGGGCTTATGAATTATCTCCAAAACTTAGTGCTTATCTGAATTCCTATAAGGTTGGCAAACAGGACGAATACCTGGTACCTCCCAAAGTGCGGGAAAGGGGAAATATCACCACAACTGATGTACTTAAAAATGCAAACAGTGAAACCGAATGCAAAGAAATGATCAAAAAATGGGCAATCGAGGTGTATAACCAATGGAGTGCCTACTATCACGTAGTGGACAATATCGCTCAGGGATTCCTGAGAACAATCCCATACACTCACTAACTGCACCCCCGATCCTTCAGCACAGCAGAAACGAAAGTGCTAAATGATGGCTACTGCACCGAGTGGCGATACGGAAAAATGCGTCATCCTATGGATTGATCAAATTCATTCATGGAAATTTTACGAAATTTGAACACTCCTTACTTAATGATCAGGAACACTATGACCACTGAAAACAATGCACACACAGTAACATGTCAAATGCTCATCCGAAAACCTGCCAAGGTTGTCTTTGAAGCGATCATCGATCCTCGAATCACCACAAACTTCTGGTTTACCAAATCCAGTGGCCGACTGGAAACGGGGAAGACGGTGACCTGGGAGTGGGAAATGTACAACGCCTCTGCAGAGGTGCGCGTGGGAGAGATCATCCAAAACCGGCGCATCGCCATGGAGTGGGGCGATCCCTCCACCACGGTGGTCTTTGAGCTGGAGGCCTACACCCCCGAGCAGACCTATGTGGTCATCCGGCACTTTGGCTTTCATGAAACCGGCGATGCACTCATTGCCGCGCTGAAGGACAGCACCGGAGGCTTCACCTCATTACTGGATGGCATGAAGGCCTACCTGGAGCATGGAATCAAACTGAATCTGACGGGAGATAAATACGTTCAAAAACCGGAGTGATGACACGAATAAAAGGGCATCGTACTGGTTTGTGAGGCACGAAACAATACCGGAATCTTGAGGGAATCACATCCGGCTCGGGAGTGCGGTTATTTCTGTGTCATCCTAGTGGATAACTTCACCCTCCTAGTGGGTGGGTAAACTACAGGAATCACCAGCTGTTATCCAGGCGCTCAACTATCATGCTCTGGTAATTCCTTGTCCAGTTGTTCATCAGGAATAACGTTGTCATATTTAGATTGATAGCGCCGGTTTCAATCTTTTGTAGCATACTTGAAAGATAAGAAGTTCCTTATTGATAAATCAAATCACTATTTCTAAAGATTCCGGTATTTGTCCATCGCTGTGCTCCGTCCAAAACCGGAATGACGGAACAGGGAAAGAAAGGTCATTCCGGTTTGTGAGGCACGAAACAATACCGGAATCTTGAGGGAATCATCACCTGTTCCTCCTTGATGTTGGGCTGGAATTGCCCGGAATTCTGTCGGGCCATTCCTCCTTTGGGTGAAAATGGCTAACCCGCCAGCGGTACCTCGCTTGCCTGTGTTCTATTTTTCCGCTAGTTCCTTGAGCTTATTCAATGCCTTCGGCCACATAGCGCTAAAATCATCCAGGTAGTCCTCGGTTACATCCACTTCTACGGTGACGGTTGTGGTACCGTCAGACTCATGGAAGGAATAATTTTCCAGTCCGCCGGCCCATTTTTCTACGTCAGCACCTTCGGTAATTTCTTTTTCACCGTCTAAAATTCCGTAGTGGCGAATGGAAATAAATTGGGATGGAATGTTGTCGGCAATTTCAGCGATCATCCCGCCCTTTTTACCATTTTCATCCGTTCCGATAAAGTAGATTTTTGACCCCTTTTCCCAGCTCCCTTCATAAGTTGAGGTGGGATTAAATTCGGATGTCCACTGATTGTATGTTTCAATATTGTCTAAACCGAGCATGGTGCTGTAAACCTTCTGAGCAGATGCCTTCATATCCCTCTTGAACTGTATTTTTTTCATGCTTTTTGAATTTGAATTGGTCGGAAATTACGCTTTTGTCTTAGCTAATTTACCAAGTCTAAAGGGTAATATGCAGGGCTAAACGCGACAAAAAAGGGGTGAAACCCTCTTGTAGGTGGTGCTGGTATTAATTGCAGGGTGGGAATCCCAGCAGCCCTAGCTCGCTCGCTGGAGACAGCTCAAGCTGTAATTTTGTTCGGCGTTCCTGTTGATTAAATACCCTCAAGCCGGGTAGGCTCTTACTTTTCCTTGATGAAAAGTAACCAAAAATCATGACAGAATGATCTCTTCCAACCCTATCCGATCAGTATCGGGGCCATCGCACGCCCGGAATTCTGTCGGGCCATCCCGCCTTTACGCAGAGGTCCCAGGTTCATGCCTGTCAAGAAGTTCGGGTTGAAAGAAAGCCTCTACAAGGAAGGCGCGTAACTCACCAGCCTTGTCTCGCTTGTTGGAGACAACTTCAGCAAGGGTAAAGGGGATGTTTTGCAGATACTTTCAGATGACTAAGTAAGGCCATGCGCAATATCTGTTAGGCTCTTTTCTTATCCAAAAGTTCGGATAATTATTTGGAGAACAACAGTTCCTGTAGCCACAAATGTTACTAGAGATGTTAGTTTGAAGTTGGATTTATAGTCGAGGTACTTGTCGTCAAAGTAACTGTCAGCGAGTCCAGCAACAACTAACAAGGTAGCAACCGTTTCTAGACCAAGAAAGAATTTTGCTGTTTCAATGTTCCACGTTGCGCTGTTAGGAATTAATGGGCTGTACAACAGTTCAAAGTTGAAGGAAAGAAAAAAGAAACCAAGGCCGAAAAGAATGATATTCTTCTTGAGCCACATGTAAGCTGTAATGCAAACAGTTAGAGTTAACACGTCATGAACTAGTTCGACAGTTGGTGTGAGTCCTGCAAATCCGAATATGTAACTAAAAGTTAGGTAAATGCCCAACAAATAGGTTATTCGCATATATTGAGATTCCTTGTACATGCAGTAAATTGAGCCTAACAACCGGGCTAACAATCCCCTGGCTGCTCTCAGCCCGTACCAAATCTAGCAGTTTTTACCTCCTAATCAAACCATTGTCGGCTATAGGGTGTAAGCCTACCGGAAGGTGGCCGACCTGCTAGCCTTGTCTCGCCTGTTGGAGACAACTTCAGCAAGGGCGGGGTGTAATTTTTGTTCGTCGTTCCATCCCTCCTTTTTGTGCAGAGGTTTCAGGTTCAGGCCTGTGAAGAAGTTCGGGTCGAAAGAAAGCCTCTACAAGGAAGGTGGGTAACTCACCAGCCTTTTGTCTTGCTTGCTGGAGACAACTTCAGCAAGGGTAAAGGGATCGTGCTACCCGTATCCTGCTTGTTGGTCACACTTGTCCGCCAGGGTGAAAGACCATCAAAGGCAAAAGTTTCCAGAGTAGGCGAGAACAAGCAATTACTTATAGCCATTGTTAGCTGCTGGCTTCTATTTTATATTCTTTAAAAAATGAACCACCTCTTCCTCTTCCCAAAATCCAACTTTTTTATGAAACACTCTCGATTCTTTGTCTGTTAACCAAGTGTCAGAACCGATTTGTGTACATCCATTTTCTTTACACCATTTTTCGCCAAGTTCTATGAATTCTTTGGCTATCCCCTTTTTTCGATTTTCAGGCTTTACAAATATACCTTCAAGATATCCAGTTGGTGATTTGTCAGCGCCTTCAACATAGTCCGTTCTAATAGAGAAGATTGAAAACCCGACATCCTTTTTTGCAAGGTTTTTTGCAATAATGATTTTGGTCTTTTTCGATTCGGAACTTTGCTTCAATAGTTCTTCTAGTCTGCTTTTGTCGAAATCGGTCCAAAGCTTTAAGCTCATTTCCAAAAGGGAAGGAAAATCAGGCGCCTCAAATTCTTTAAATGTTATTTTTTCTTCTGTACTCATTTTTTTGTTCCGCTTGCAGCTAACCAGCTATCCGCCGTGTGTCCCGAGATAGCTAGATCACGATAAAAGTAGCGAAACTCCCCAACCCCCACAACAGTAAGTACGAAGCACTGCGTTCGGTAAGTTTAAGTACAGAAGTACAGAAGATGAGACGAGCGATAAAGTATCAGAATTGTTATATGCCGATTCTTCGATCAGCCATCGTAAAGAAATCCAGCCATGATGTTCAAAAACGATAGCACAACAATAATGAATACATAGAGACCTTTCATCTTGTTGCTCGGGGGCTTTGATGAATCTGTTAGTCTCGTTGTTAGATAAACCACTGCCAAAATGATGTTAGCGTTTCCAGAGCCCGGGAAGCTGATCAAGTAGGTCAAACTTAGTTGCACAAGGCCCAGAAACTTGATGAAGTTGTAAAATTCAAATCCATTGTTTGAATATCTTATGTATGCCAGAACCGAGGTTAGGGCGGTTGGAATTCCCATTACTATATAGAAGTAATCTGTTGGAAGGGTAGAAGTTTTTATGATTAGAATTTCTACTATTGGAAATAAACCAGTTGCGATACCAATTGGTACAATTACTCTTCTGTTTGTTGTTCCAGTCCAAAGGAAGTAGTTGTAACCTGCGGCTATTAGGAGGTTGGCATAAATTTCAAGTTGAGTTTGATCTCTCGCATAGATCATGAAACCAAATATCAATAAAAGAGGAAGGAAGTATTTTAGTTTGCTCATTGGGCTTTGGCATATAACAACCTCCTCGGCTGCTAAAGGCTTCTACCAAATCTAGCAGTTTTTAACTCCTGAACAAACCACTGTTGGCTATAGAGATACCCTCAAGCCGGGTAGGCTGTTACTTTTCCTTGATGAAAAGTAACCAAAAATCATGACAGAATGATCACTTCCCACCCTATCCGATCATTATCGGGGCCATCGCACGCCCGGAATTCTGTCGGGCCGTCCCGCCTTTGCGCAGATGTATCGTCCTAAAATAAGTTTACAGATTTAACATATAGTCCTATTGGTAATTTACAATTTTCATTGGTCCTGTCATTGGTTTACATTTTAGCTTTTTTCCATAAGTTTTCTGGTATGTGTGAACCGTTATGAACCTTAACTGGAGTCAGATTACCAATACTCATATGTGGTCTTTCATCATTGTACAAAATGATCACCTGATCCAAAAGTTCTCTTGCTTCCGGAAGGGACTCTACCTGATAACAGTCCAGGTATTCATTCTTAATAATCCCGTTTACTCTTTCAGCAATTGGGTTCTCCAAAGGATCACTTGATTCAGTCATGCTTATTCTGATCTTATGTTGGAGCAACAGATTGACATAATTTGATGAGCAATACTGAATACCCCTGTCAGAATGATGAATGAGTCCTATTGGTGTTCTTCTTAATGTACTCAAGGCCATTCTTAAGGCTTTAAGTGTTTCTATGGCCTCGAGAGTATCAGCTACATGATAACCTACTATCTTATGTGAGTAAGCATCGGTAATGAAACTGATATAAATGAACCCAGAACCAATCTTCCAATATGTGATATCACTGACCCATATTCTGTTAGGTTCTTCTGGATTATAATCTCTAATCAGATTAGAATACTTCCGTAACCAGTGAAACGATTGAGTGGTGAATACTCTTCGCTTGCGTCTTTTGACTAGCAGACCATTGGAAGCTAATACATCAAATAATGCATCTCTTCCCATTTTTATCTGATGTTCGAGCATAAAGGGCTCCAAAAGTTCATAGAGTTTTCTGCCCCCTATTCGTCTATGTTTTTGGCGGATCTTAATGACTTGCTTTACGATAAGCTCTTGCTCAAAGCTTACCGTTGCTTCATTCCAGAAGTGTTGATAATAGGATTGCCTGGTGACACCAAATAATCGACATATTCGTCCCAGGTTGATACGTTTATGTCGTTCCTTTAAGGTACTTATTACTTGGTATCTGGCTTTTTTCTGATCGGAATTCTATAGGCTTTCTCCGCATTCTCAATCATGATCCGATAACCTTCTTCTCGAAGTTTTGAGTCTTCCAGCAGTCGTTCCAGTTCCTGGAGTTTTTCCTGAAGCTGAGCCTTGTCCAAGTCATCATATTTTCGTTTCATGATTGGATAATTGAATGACTGGTTAAACCGTGGTTTTTGAGGTTTCTTATTTTCAATATAACCATACATCCGCATCCACCGAAGTATTACTCCATGTTCCTCTGTTTTGCCAGAGTACTTATACCAGATCTCAGATTTAGCGAGCTTGCCTTCAAGATATTCTTTGATGATAGCATGTCGCTCTTCGATAGTAAATGAGCTTGCTGTTCGAATAAAGTTTCTCTTTGAATTGTCCATTTTTGATATGTAGGTTTGTGTAAACCCATTTCAGGACAAGACAAGAGGTTTCAGGTTCAGGTCTGTTAAGAAGTCCAAAAACGGAATGACGGAACGGAAAAAAGGTCATTCCGGTTTCTGAGGCACGAAGAATACCGGAATCTTCTGGTTAATTTGGGCAGCTTCAGAGGTATTTTGGATCCGTAAAGATAGCACCTGAGAAACGTCTGCAAAAAAAATGAGGTTGCTCCGCCGGTAGTTTTCACTCCCTTTAAAACAAACCTCATCTATCTTTCCTTGCTAGTAAAGGACCCTGGCTTTAAAATAGAAGGGTTAGCCAGCAAACAAAAACTATTTTCGACCTAGAACTGAATTCTGTACATGACATCAGGAAAAAAGCCGATTTGTTTGATAGAGTTGACCTCATCGGTCACTTCGTTGTAGCGTTTCACAAATTCATTTTTCCTATTGGTCACGTTCTGCAGGTCCACAAAAAACTGGTGGGAAATGTTTCGCCTGGGGCTGTTCATCCGCACCCCAAATTTCACATCCCAGCGCATGTAGTTGGCGTATCGCTCGCTGTAGGCAATGTCATCCATGCGCACCTCACGTCCGGCATTGGCGCGGGTGGCTTCCAGATCCACAGGGGTGTAGGGCTTGCCACCTGAGGTGGTAAACTTGGTGTCGAACGTCCAGGCATTTCGCTGGGCAGGGCCAAATTTCCATTCCTTACCGAACAGCACATTGTACACAAACTGATTATTAAAGCTGGTGCTGCGCTCTATCCCGTCACTCCCGCTGTATTTGGAGTCATACAAAGAGGTGGTCATCAGCAGGTAATAGTCTTTCGAAAAGAACTTTTCCAGCGTCAGCTCCAGTCCATAGTTTCTTCCGGTGCCTTCGTTGACCAGTGACCCCCTTTCATCAAAGATAAAGTCGGCGCCTTCGTTGATGATGGCGTAGCTACTCGGGGTACTTTGCACGGGGATGTTGTACAAGTACTGGTAATAAACCTCCCCTTTCAGGCGCCAGTCCTGGCCCAGGTTTCGGTCATACCCCGCCACAAAATGATGACTTTTGATGAAATCAAGGTTTTTGTTGGTGCGCTCAAATACCCCGGGGCTGGTTTCCTCCTGTAGGAAGAGAATGGGCGAAGGGGCCATTTGCGTATGCAGACCATAAGCAAAACTGATGCGCTGAATGGGGGTAAACTGATAGCTGATCGCCGCCCGTGGTTCTATGGAAAGCCGGTCGGACAAGTCGAGGTATTGGGTGCTCACGCCAAAGGTGGTACTCAGGTTGTCGGTCAGTTTATACTCCGCCTGACCAAAAACCCGCGACAACAGATAGTATTCGTTGACGTTGCGCACCGGGATGAAATAGTCGGGAATGTCATCGTTGTTTTCATCAGGTATCTCAGCCCGGTTGTCCCGGTCGTTGAAAAGGAAATCGGCATGATACAGCTCACCCAGATAACCAGCCCGCAGGTTCCACCGGGCATTGAACTTTTTGTTGATCACCGAGGAGAGGGTGTAGCGACTGTCTGCGGTCTCCACGTTCGTTGCTCTAAACTTGCCAATGGTCCTCCCGGTATCATCTTTCAGGAGGTTATCCTGATAGTAGTTGTTTTCAGTGATGGATGCACCGACAGTGGTTTTGATGTAAGTGGTTTTACTGGGCCGCATCAGGTGCGACATCCCAACTACCCCGAGGACATTGTCGATGTAGGCATCCACGGCCGGATCGGCGAAAAGGTCCCCTTCTTCCACTTCGTCCCCTTTGAAATCGATGCTGCTCAGCCCGCCTAGTCCGAGCACCTCGAATTTTCCGACTTTGGTTTCCCCCAGGTTCACCTTGAAGGAAAAATCCTGATAA
The DNA here is from genome assembly GCF_040222955.1 of Marinoscillum sp. Classification (GTDB taxonomy): domain Bacteria; phylum Bacteroidota; class Bacteroidia; order Cytophagales; family Cyclobacteriaceae; genus Marinoscillum. The sequence goes on from NZ_JAVKCA010000002.1 coordinate 78,047, forward strand.
TACGGCACGGCACTCGTCCCCGTAGCGGCCAGACTGGCTATGCCATAGCGGTAGGTAGCTACGAACGAAGAATTCCTTTCACGATTGATTGGCCCCTCAGCCATCATCTCCATGCCTGAGTAGGCGCTCATTTGTCCGGTAAATTCGAACTTATCAGCATTTCCATTTCTGAAATTCACATCAAAAACAGCGGCATTGGCATTGCCATATTCTGCGGGGAATGCCCCTGTGAGGAAATCTGAAGTCCGGAGAATGTTGGTATTAAGGGCATTCACAGGCCCACCGGTTACGCCCAAAGTGGCGAAGTGATTGGTGGTAGGTACCGGAATACCCTCAATCCGCCATTGCAGCCCGGTGGGTGAATTTCCCCGCACCACAATATCGTTTCGTGAATCGTTGGGTGCACTCACCCCCGCAAAGGAAGTGGCCAGCCGGGCCACATCGTTTCGCCCACCGGAGAAGCGGGTGGTTTCCTCCAGACTGAAGGTACGGGCACTCACCTTGGCCATTTCATTGATAGGCAGGTCTTTATTGGCATTGGCGGTCACCACCACGGCCTCCAGGTTTTCTACCGATTCCTCCAGCTTGATTTGCAGGATCACCTCTTTGCCGGCGGTCACCAGCACATTGGGGATGGTTTGGTTTTTATAGCCCACATACTGCACGGCCAGTGTTTGTCGCCCTACAGGCACATTTTCCAACCGGAAGGTGCCATCTACATCCGTGACAGTGCCCAGCATAGGCTCAGTACCCAGCACAAGGATCGTCGCTCCGATGAGTTCGTATTCTGCCTGCGCATCGATGATTTTTCCTTTGATCACATGGGTTTGCCCAAAGGAATTGAAGACCAGAAAAATAGCCAGGACTATGCCTATTAAAATTTTTAATGTCTCATTACTAATGGTAAGCGTATTCATAAGCGTGTGTTTTGGTTGAGTTGTTCGAATCTACGGGGGTGGGAAAGTGATTGGTAGGCAATTCAGCGTGAGTCCCGAAAGCTCTCAGGTGAACCGTGTATATAGCCCTCTGAAATGGGTTTGCATGCTGCTAGGGCGGATCATCCGGATTCGGCGGGTGATTTTCCGGTTTCGGAGCGACCAATTGCGGCTTCATGGATAATTCGTTAACCAGCCTTTGTATTTCTGGTTAGCTTTATATCAGTTTTTAGTTAGCCTCATGAAAAACTTCAAAATCAGGGAAATACACGTGCGCTGGGTGGGGATCTTCCTCGTCGGATTTCTGGTGATGTTCACAGAGCAGGAAGGCACGCAAGCCGCCGCCCTCCCCTTTTGGACACATTACTTCATTTCGGTGGGATTTACCGCCATTTACTGGAACGGTGCTTACCTGATCTTCATGAGGTTTCGCAAAGTCTTTCCGGAAATCAGCCAGACCTACAAAAGAATAATCCTCACCTACATGGCGCTGTTTTTCTGGATGAGCGTCGGCGGAATCCCTTTCAAAATGGTACTGGGTCTGGTGGAATATACCTGGAGTGGGGTGTTACTGGCCTGCTCAGAATATTTCCTGCTCAACATCATCCTGGCGATTATCATCGGCACGATCTACGAAACGGTCTTTTTCTTTGAAAAATGGAAGGAATCGATCCAACAAAATGAGGAACTGAAAAATCAGCAGATCCGCACGCAATTCGAGGTGCTGCAAAACCAGATGAGCCCCCATTTTCTATTCAACAGCCTGAACACGCTGACCACACTCATCGCCGAAAACCAGCAGGTGGCCATTGATTTCACTCAGAAGCTTTCTGAAGTATATCGCTACATCCTGCAAAACAAAGAACGGGATCTGGTGCACCTCCATGAGGAACTGGACTTTGCCAGGTCCTATTTGTACCTGTTGAAAATGCGCTTTCCCGATAACCTCACGGCCACTTTCAATGTGGACAAGAAATATGAAAACCTCAGCATCGCGCCATTGACCATACAGATGCTGGTAGAAAATGCCATCAAACACAATGTGGTATCCAAAGCCGATCCGCTGCACATTGATGTGTATGTGGAGAACGGAACATCAATCGTGGTGAAGAACAACCTGCAAAAGCGGCCCGTGATAGAGAAGTCTATGAAAACCGGACTGGCCAACATCAGAAAGCGCTATGAGTACCTGGGCAACAGGCAAATCGAGATCATTACCACACCCAAAAACTATATGGTGGCCATCCCTCTGATTGACCTGATAGAAAACAGAAACATCGCGGTATGAAGGTCCTGATTATAGAAGATGAAGCCCCCGCCTTTCGCCGGCTGCAGAAGCTGCTGGAAGAAATCAATCCCGACGTGGAAATCGTGGAAGTACTGGACAGCGTGGAGGAGAGCGTGAAGTGGTTCAACAACCACCACATTCCCGACCTGATCTTCAGTGACATCCAGCTGAGTGATGGCATTTCGTTCGATATTTTTGATCGGATTCCCATCACCAAGCCCGTCATTTTCACCACGGCGTTTGATGAATACATGCTCAAAGCGTTCCGAGTCAATAGCATTGACTATCTGCTGAAACCCATCAAAAAGGAGGATTTGGAAAAAAGCCTCCTCAAATACCAGCAGATGAAAGCCGTTTTTGGTGGCGGGGTGGATATGGGTGAACTCCTGAAAAACGTGAAGCTGGACGGACAAAACTACAAAGCCCGTTTTCTAGCGAAAGTGGGAGACAAACTGGTCTCTGTGGAAACCGAGGATGTGGCCTATTTTCAAACCCGCCATGGCGTGGTACACATGGCCACTACTCAGGGCAGGACTTACCTGCTCGATCAGGCCCTGGATGAGCTGATGGCTCAGCTGGACCCCAACAAATTCTTCCGTGCCAACAGGCAGTTTATCGTACAATTCAGATCCATATTGGCAGTACACCGCTATCACAAGGGAAAGCTACTGGTGGAGTTGAACCCCAAAATGGAAGATGTGGTGGTGAGTGCCGAAAAGGCTGGTGACTTCAGGAAGTGGCTGGGGGATTGAGGTATAATAGATTTTTGGGACTCCTACCTACCCGAAATAAGCCAATCCGATCGGGGAAAGCCATTTGACAGTAAAGTGCGAATCAGGTAGATTTAGTGATTCAAAATAATTGCCCAATCCCTAAGTCTGATAAAATGTCTTCATCCAAAACCAAACACCCCTTAAAAATTATCCTGGCTTTATTCTTTTTGATGCACGGATGGCATCCCACGCTGGCTCAATTAACCTCCAATGAAATTGATGAACTGGCAACATCTGCCCTTACAAAATTCAACATAGCCGGGGTGGCCATTGGGATTGTAAAGGATGGCCATATCATTCATACAAAGGGCTATGGTGTGAAATCCATTCAAAGCAATGAAGTTGTGGATGAACACACCTCCTTTGCCATTGCCTCCAACACTAAAGCCTTCACCTCTGCTGCCTTAGCCATACTAGTGGAGCAGGGTAAGATCAACTGGCGGGATAAGGTCGTGGATTATCTTCCCGAATTCAGGATGTATGATCCCTACGTTACCAAAAACTTCAATATTCAGGACCTCCTCACGCACCGCAGCGGCTTAGGATTGGGAGCGGGAGACCTCATGTTTATCCCTCCGGGCGGCGATTTCACCATTCAGGATGTGATGACCAGCTTTCAATATTTCAAACCTCAGTCTGACTTTCGCTCCTCTTATGACTATGACAACCTGTTGTACCTGGTAGCAGGAGAACTCATCGCCCGGGTAAGTGGAGTGAACTATGATGAATTCATAGAAGCCAACATCTTTCAGCCGCTGGCGATGGATCGCTCGTTTTGTTCTTTAAGCGACACCAGGATCACATCCAACCAGGCCATCCCCCATTTGAGTATCGATGGGAAGCTGCGAGAAATCAATCACTTCCAACAGATGGGAAATGACGCTGCCGGTGGCATCCGGTCCAATGTGGACGACCTTTGTCAGTGGATGCTACTCCACTTAAACAAAGGCCGATATGGAGAAAATCTCGAGAAGGAGTTGTTTTCAGAAGCAGCGCAAAGAGAAATGTGGAAAATCCATAATCCCTTCATCACCTACCCCAATGCCAGGTACAACTTTCACTTCTCAGGATACGGTCTTGGCTGGGAGCTAAGAGACATCAAAGGGAATATGGCGGCCTATCATGGCGGCCTGTTGCCGGGAATGGCCTCACAGACCATCCTTATCCCTGACATCAACCTTGGCATTATCGTATTGATCAACTCAGCCGATAAATCAGGCTTTAGCCCCACCGATGCTCTTGCATTTACCATTCTGGATAGCTACCTGGGGCTTGATGATTTTGATTGGATGGGTAAGGTATATCGCTCAGTACAGCAAAGCGACCAGGGTGCGGATAGTGTGGTCATTGCGGTCTGGAAAAAGGTAGCAAGCAACACGCCCATAGTGGAAATCAGCAAGTATGTCGGAACATACGAAGATCCCTGGTTTGGTAAGGTGGAAGTCTCCACGAACGATGATAAGCTGTGGTTCCGCAGCCTTCGCTCTCCGCTACTCAATGGAGAACTACAGCATTATACTCACGACACTTTTGCCATCAGGTGGGAATATCAGGACCTGAATGGCGATGCTTTAGTCACGTTCAATGCCGGGCAAAAAGAAAAAGCACAGTCACTAAATATAAAAGGCATTTCACCTCAAATTGATTTTAGTTTTGATTTCCAGGATCTGAATTTAAAGAGACTAAAGTAGAGTTCTAAGTCACTCATTTTCAAGGTGTTAATATTTATTTTTTCCCGACGGGTTAAAAGCACAACATTCCGGATCGTCCCTACGTTGAGGACATCAATTTGGGCAATGACATAGGGAAAAATGCCATAAAAAACAGCACAAACCCGATCTGAAAGGAAGTCAATCCACCCCAGGGAAGATTCTCTATGAACGTCTATTTTAGAAACAGCTCCCATTTGAAAACATCGAACATCAGGTCGAGTGATTTTGGAAATCATTTACCTATCTGTTTATTACCTTTAGAAATACAATTGCCCAGGTGATGGAAACCACAAAAAACTCAATCTCATTTGAAGGAAAGAAGCTATCGATCCAAAAGAGGCTTCTAATTGTTTTAGGGGTGATTGTCACCATCGGCGTATTCATGCGATTCATCAACTTTCCTCACAATCGTTCGTTGCTGACAAAAAACAAAGTGGAGATGCAGCCTGCCGGACTGCCAATAGTGATGAATGACTCACTGATCCGTCCACTCACCACCCTCCTGAACAGCTCCTTGCAAAAAGACCTGGATGGCATCATCGCTTCCAATAAAAAGTGGGCTGCACTGGCCAGCCAAAAGAAGATGTGCATCGGACTAGTGGACCTGAGAGACTCTTACAATGTGCGGTTTGCCAGGGTGAATGGCAACGACATGATGTATGCAGCCAGCCTCCCCAAAATTGCCGTACTGCTCACAGCCACTGAGTCGATCGACCAGGGGCTGCTGGAAGAGACCGACGAGGTGAAGTCCGATATGCGGATGATGATCGCCAAAAGCGACAATGCCGCCACCACCAGGATGATAGACCGGGTAGGTCTGGACAAGATCGCAGAAGTAATGCAGGACCCCAAATACGACTTCTACGATGAAGAAAAAGGCGGCGGCCTCTGGGTGGGCAAACGCTACGCCAGCACCGGGCCCAGAAATGGTGACCCACTGAAAAACATCAGCCATGGCGCCACAGCCACACAGGTATGCCGGTACTATTACCTTTTGGCCTTTGGGCAGCTGGTGAACTATGAGCGCTCCAAGCAAATGCTCAGCTATTTAGGAGACCCCATGCTTCATCATAAATTTGTCAATACCCTGGATCAGGTAGCACCACGGGCACAGGTTTTTCGCAAGTCTGGATCATGGAGAAACTATCATTCCGACTCAGCATTGGTGTGGGGTCCTACCTGGAGAAGGTATATATTGGTGGCACTGGTAGAAGATGAAGACGGTGAGAAGATCATGCGTGAGCTCATCATGGAAGTGGATAAGAAATTAAAACCGAAAATCTAAGAATTGTTAGAACAGTCAAAAGATCTCATTAAAGCATTTTTACTCAGGACTTTTGATGTACGTGAAGGGGAATATCAGCGGGTGCTGCTCATGCAGCTCAATATCTTTCTGCTGATATTCACACTCCTGGTCATAAAACCTGTAGTCAATGCCCAGTTCTTGTCCATGATGGGCGTTGACCAATTGCCGGTAATGTTTCTACTGGTGGCCATCAGCGCCATGGGTGTGTCGATGGTCTATTCCAGAGCGTTGGGTAGCCGGTCGCTGCGGCGCATTTCCAACTCCACCCTGCTGATCTCAGTAGTCCTGCTGACCTTCTTTGGCATCTTGCTGAAGCTCGATATCTCACCAGCACTGGTGCTTTATGTGCTCTATATCATCGTGGCAATCTTCGCGGTACTGAGCACCTCTCAGTTCTGGATCATGGCCAACCTGGCTTTTGATGCGCGTGAAGCCAAGCGACTGTTTAGTTTTATAGGCGCAGGCCCCATTGCCGGCGGTGTGGCTGGCGGATACATGACCTCCATACTTGCCAATTACATAGAGGGCACCAACCTGATCTTTTTTGGTGCTGCCCTGCTGTGTATTTGTATTTACCTCAACAATGTAATCTGGAGCAGACATATACCCAAACTCACCACCTTCCAGCGAAAAAAGCGGATGAAGGATTTTGGCGATCACCCCATCTGGCTCATCCGACAGTCGAAGCACCTGACCTACCTGGCGCTGATCATCAGCATAGGGGTGATTGTCTCCAAACTCATCGAGTTTCAATTTAGCAGTGTGGCCGTCCAATCCTTTGATGATCCGGATGAGCTCACTTCCTTCTTTGGATTCTGGCTTTCCACCTTCAATGCGGTCTCGCTGCTCATACAGCTCTTTCTCACCCGACGAATCGTGGGCACTTACGGCGTAGGCTCCTCCCTCTTTGCCCTGCCCGGTGGTATTCTATTGGGGTCGTCCCTTTTGCTCTTTGCACCTGTCCTCTGGGCGGGAATTTTCACAAGGTTATGGGAGGTATCCGTGAAGCAGTCTGTCAATAAATCAGCTACTGAGCTGCTGGCATTACCAATTCCCTCAGGCATTAAAAGTCAGACGAAAAGCTTCATCGATGTATTTGTAGACCTGGCGGCCACCGGACTGGCGGGTTTGATGCTTATTTTCCTGATCAATGGCCTTGACCTGTCCGTCAGAGCGGTCAGCATCCTGACCATCTTCATACTCATCGTCTGGATATGGGTGGCTCTGAAAGTGAGACGGGAGTACCTCAATTCTTTCAAATCAAAGCTCACTCAAATTGACAAAAAGAATGTTCAGCCGGATTATAGCAATATATCCGTGTATAACGGACTCAAACGTGCGTTGGAAACCGGCACAGAGCCACAGATCCTGTATGTTCTTGACAAAGTACGGGAGATTCCGGACAAGCGGCTTTTTGACAATGTCAGTCAGTTTTTAATGCACCCATCACCTGTCGTACGGGCCCGCGCACTGCAGTCCATTTATTACCTGGAAAAAACAGTGGAACCGCAAGTACTGGAAGGGCTGCTCTCAGATCCTGATCAGGAGGTTCGGTACAAGGCTTTTGCCCAGCTCCTGCGTCAAACCAAAGAGCAAAGAATCAACCTGATTCACAACTATCTGACCCACAGTGATCCTACCATCAGTGGTGCGGCCCTGGTGGGGCTGGCTGAGGAAGCACGAAACAATGAGGAGATGAAACGACTGCTGAAGGTAGAGCAGCGTATTCATGAGAAGATTGATTACATCGACCTGGCAGAAAATTCGGAAGAAAAATACCTCTATAAAGTAATGATCCTTCGGGCTGCTGGCCACGCCAATATTCCTGCCTTCTACCCTACCATCCGCAGCTTTATGGACGACAAGGAAGTCCGTGTGGTCAATGAGGCCATACTGGCGGCTGGGTTCACGATGAACGTGACCTTCATAGAACGGCTTACAGAATTTCTCGTCCCGAAAGACACCCGAAAAAATGCACAACTTGCCCTGCTCAACTATGGGGTGGGCATTTTGCCGGAGCTGGATCGGGTGGTTCGAAAAGAAACGACCCGTGCGGAAGTCTCCCACATGATTCCCGGGGTACTGGAGCGGATAGATGCCTATGCTTCGGTGAAAGTGCTCCTCTCCTTTCTCAATACCAATGACGTCATGCTGCGCCTGGAGGCACTCCGATCCCTCAACGCACTCCAGCGAGACTTCCCACATCTCCGGATTAATAAAAAAGACATTCTAGGCCATGTCATAGATGAATGCAATGTGTATAAAAACATCCTCGGGGTGTTTTACAAGCAGCGCCAGTTACTGCCGGTGAATGAATCGCCACAGATAAAAGAGGCTCGTACCCAACTCACCAGCCTGCTCGAAAGGCGACTGGACGGCACACTTGAACGGATCTTCAGGCTCATAGGCCTCAGATACCCGCCGGATGACATCATCTCGGCCTATGAGGGCATCAGGAATGTCAATGAGCACGTACGACTCAACTCAGTAGAATACCTGGACAACCTACTGGAGCCCACACTCAAAAAAGCGCTGCTCCCCATCGCGGAGAGTGCCATGCTGGATGTACTCAGTAAGGACGTCATTGACAACCTGAAGGTCACAGTACCTGATGAAAAGAAATGTCTGTTTATGCTCCTGGATGGACGCGATGCCAGGCTGAAACTGGCAGTTTTTAAGCTCATAGAAGCCGTGGGGTCTATGGAATACAAAGAGATGGTGCGGCCCTTCCTGAACAGTCATCATGAGAAGATCAGAGAACAAGCTGTAAAAATCCTCGGACAGCAAGCTCACTGAATCATTCTATCTCAGCTTGCAGATCCGGTCGATGCTGGAAGCCAGCGCCGCATGGTCGCTGGCAGAGTTTTTCTTCAGCACATTGCTCATGAGCACTACCAGGTAGGTGGTACCATCAGCATGCTCCACAATGGCCACGGAGTTCATATAATTATTCACATTGCCAATGTACTTACCACACTGGTATCCCTCCTCTTCCCTGCAACTGTACAGACTGCCAGACTTAAAGTAAACGGCCGCAGTGGTCAGCTGAGGTGCTGCTGCATACCTGATCCTGCGATCGGTCATGTAGAGCATTCGCTTGATCTCCAGACTGGACGCTGAGTCTACTACCTGCCCACGTTCCATGGCCACCAGATATTTCATCAGCCCGGAGGGTGTACCAATACTGCCACCCTTGCCGGGAATAAATGATCCCGCACCCTTGGTAAAGAACGCCCCCAGGCGCCACTCGTCTGTAGTAATGCCCAACTCCCGCAGTGGGTCATTGACTACCGAATTGGCAATCTCACTTAATTGAGCTTTGGGTGTTGTGCTGAAATATTCATCGGCTTGCTCCTGGGTAAGTGTGGGGTAATCCTTGCCGAATACACGCATCAGCACAGCCTCCCTCCAGACCACACTGGCAGCACCATTGTTACTCACAGAAAGCATATGATCTAACCATTCGTACAGTGAAAATACGTCAGTCTCCACCACCGTTCGTTTCACCAACTTCCTCGTTTCCAGGTTAAAAATCGGTACGGTATGTTCGTCATGCATGGCCCACTTCCCTGCCCGTACGGAACGATCCCTAAGTAGTGCCCTTCGCTGGTCAAATGAGTCTGGGTAGATTTTGGACAATTCGGCGAAGAAGCCGGTGGCTACAGCGATCTTCCCGACGCTGCCCGGTTGATACTGTCCCTTTTCCTTTCTGGAAGCATAGCGTATGGGCTTACCGGGAGTAATATCCAGTAGTGCCAAAGAGTAGCTTTCGTCCAGGTTCGGAAAGAGGGCGTTTACAGATTTCTGAAATTTTGCATCTACAGGAGGTAAGGCTTCCAGGCTATCTCCTTTGGCGTCCAAAAGGTTCAGTTTGATCGCACCGATGGACTTCTGAGCACCTGAAATGGGCTTACTTTCCTTGAGCTCCCCAGCCATGATCAGTTCCAGACGTTTCAGCCTCCGAATTCCGGTAAGTTCATAACCATCAATTGGATAGAGGTTGTCTGCAGAGGTAAGTACCAGACATCCCAAAAATCCCGAAAGCACAATCTTCAAAGTCAGTTTCATAAAGCGGTATCTAAAGGTATCAATTGGTCTTCTGCCAAAACAGGGGTAATGGATCTGAGGAACTCAGACGCTGCGGCCCGCTTATTTTCCACAAACGGCCGGACCTGAAAAAGCCATACCTTATCTTTTTTGAATCCCAACTCCACATCATACGGACTCCTCATCCCTATCTCCCCCAGCTTTTCCTTCAGAGCTCCAGACATTTCCTGAAGGCTGCGCAAATTGGCCTCTGACAGTACTGGTTCTTCAAATGTAGTATGCTTCTTCAGCGTACCTCCTGAGGTTGGAATGGAGGTATAGTCCGGCTCACGAGAGGGAGACAGGAGAATGGTTCTGTCCGCTTCCAGCAGCCAGGTTTCGCTTGCCTGTCCTTCCACAGCGCCACCCACACCTCTATTGAATGCCACGGTGTTGTCATCAGGCTTCCCGGTGGTCACACCTTTGGTGATCAGGACACCGGAGCAGTCTGCATCTACACTGGGGATGATGAGGATAGAAGGAAACACGTTTTCGGGGTTGAGCAAATATTTTTGACGCCACTTGTAGCTGCGCTCTGTATACGGAGATGCCCAGACATCTTTGATTCCCTGCAGGATTTTTTGCGCATCCAGCACATTGAAAAGTGTGAGATTGAGACCCGCTCCGGTGAAATCCTTGAGGTCTTCCATGTTGGTATCACTGCGAATGAAAACCGGCACTTTACCCAGCGCTACCCCAAAGGCTTCTTTAAACTTTGCGTTCAGCGCAGCCTCAAATTCAGGCATCAATTTGATTTGCCTGATCGCCGCTTGCAGTGCCTCCAACCTGCCCATCACATACTTTTCAACTTCTCCGTCCGTAGACCCGGCGATACTCATTTGCTCCGCCACTTCAAAGGTGGCTTTCAGGTATTCCCAATAGCTCACCCCCTGACCGGGCATCGCCTGGTCAAAGTGCTGCTTGAAGATGGCAAAAGGGATCACGATGCCATTGACCACATGATCCGGAAATAGCTGCTTGAGTTGGCCGAGATTGGCCGCTTTGGGGCCGCAGATAATGCCCGAATTGGAAGCATTGACATCACGCAGGTTCAATATCCTGGCATCATCCAACTCCATCATTTCCACAGGCACACTTATTTTCTCTTCGTTTCTTACCTTTTTGGTAAACAGTGCCTTCTCCACGGGAGTCATCTCAGCGGCCAGCTTCATCAGCACGGTACCTTTGTTCGAAACGGCATAAAATACCTTTTCTCCATTGTAGGGAAGCAGGGCTGTTAAGTTTTCCATGGACAGCACGGCATTCGGAATCCCCAGGTTGCGGGCGAGCAGCTGGACGTGCGAGACCATGTTCCCTTCCGTGACGGTAGCAATGCCTGCCACCGGTTTCAGGTCGGCAGGAGGCCTGTTGAACACGTAGATTTTATCACCAGACACCTCTATTTCCTCCGGGCTCTGAGTGGTCACCACCAACTCACCCATGGCATATCCCGGGTTGAGTCCGCGGGCTGCACTTTGATTTTTGATCCCCAGCAGCTGATTTGAAAACCCTGCCTGATCCGCAAAGAAATCACCCAAAAGAGATACACTACTGCCAAGCTGAAGCAAACACGAGGCCCGCACCCGGTCATCAATAAAGCCGTTGGCCAGTGGCTCAAAAGCTCCATAGCGCTTCACCACGTCCTGATAGTTAGCTCTGAACATTCCGGCACTCCATTCCACTGACCTGCGCAGGTGATCCAGGTAATCTCCCAGGACCTTCAGGGTCACCTCATCCTCCTGATCCAGGGTTAATTTGGAGGCTACTGTCTCCCATTCCCAGATTTCAAGGTAGCCAAAGCCCGTAGCTGCCTGAGCCAGGGTTTTGGATTTGAAGAGGAGTTCGGCAAGTGTCTCAGGCTTCCAAAGGGCTGACTCTCTGATAAGCATCGCTTCCATTTTGATGGAAGCATCAATCACCGCCAGACGCGCACTGGATTTCATCGGGTTCACAACCTGCCGGCGCAAGGCCAGTGCCGTGGTGGCGATCAGCTCACAACGGACCCGGCTGGTCTTTGCCCGACTGTACTGCTCCATGAAATCTACCAGAGTGCCATTGGCCGGTAAGCTATTAGGTACCTTTTTAGCAAGGCCTTTGAAATCACTGATGGCCACCGGCTGATAGAAAATTTCCAGCTGTGTCAGCAGGCTTGTGAACTTCTCCTGAAGCTCAGGCTTCAGCTTAGCGGTATGGGTGGTCTGAAAGTCCTTTACTTTTTGAATGTCTGACTCTTCGGGCTGACCATGCAGCTTTACCCGTAGGTCCATAAATGGATTATAGACGTCCGAAATTTCCTTGGAAATAGCCCTGACACTCTGGGCAGTGTTGTTGTCGCCGGTGTGAGGAATGTCCTTTGCACTTTGGCGAATCAAAAAGAATTGACCGACCAGACGACTCTTATCTTCGAGCAGCCACTGCAGGTAAGCGAGGCCCCAGGCTTCCTCATCCTCCGCCTGAAAAGCACCGCGATAAAACTGCGCCCTTCTGTTGATCCACCCACCATCATTGGCCCGTAGGTACTGCTCCAGACTGTATTGTTTCATACGAGACCCCTGGTATTCGGAGTCCCAAAAATCTTCATAAACCGTGGCAGAAAGGATCTGACCCAGAAAAATATGGTTGCTCACTCCCAAAGCCACCACCTCATCTCTATACCGGGCCCGCTGCACTCCGGGCTCAGGGCATCGCTCCTGTGGTGCCACTGTGGAGCCGTCTTTGCAAAACCAGCGGATGTCCTTGTAGGGTCCTTTAGAGTCCGTCTTATAGGTGCTGATCATTTTGCTGATGGCAGCATCGGTAACGGTCTTGTTACTTTGAGCAATTGTGTCGCCTATCAGGGCACCAAAAAATATCAGGAAAATAAAGCCTTTTGTACAATTCATTGAAAACAGTGTCTGGTCTGTGGGGATAAAGGTAACTAAAGTCAACTACGGACTTCCTTTAAGACAGGAGGTGCGTAGTATTTTGACAGTTCATACCTACTTAAAACGGCTCACCAGTGATGACATAGCAAAACCACTAAGTAAGCCAACTGACTACATGACCAACAAACACCTCAGCCCAACTGTTTCGCTGAGTATCAAAAGTGAAAATAAAAATGGACCGAACAGGCCCAAGGAGACCAATTATACCTCTTCGTCTTCGGGGTCCTGAGTCTTGGTTTTGTTGTGGTTGAGTACAAACAACAATACACCTATGCCAGAAAGAAGCAGGATGAGGTATGTAAAAATTCTTTTCATTACGTCAGTTTCTATTTGTAAAAGTTAGGACGGAGAATAACGATTAAGTCACACCCTTTCGTGGATTTTTTTCCGTCTTTTTTTTACTAACTAAATACAACCCGTAACCGGAGCCACCAACAGCCCCCATCAGAGCTTTCGCTCTTCCAAAATCTTACCGAGCTGATCCACTATCAGCATGTAGCGCTTGAGGTCAGCATCTCTAATGATCACCTCATAGAGAAGCTGATTTCCTTCGTTGATCAACACCGCATTCATAATTTCCCCCAGCTGATCCATGTGGGTTTTGATAGATACCGGCAGTAGCTCAGGGGTCAGGTACATGGTATACTTCTCCAGGAGACCCTGCGGGTGAAACACCGCGATGTATTCGATATCTTCCTGATAAAATATGGCCTCAAATTTCGCCTCCCGCTCCGACCAGTCGATGCTGATCGCTTTGGGGAAATTCTTATCAAAAGTGAGTAAGCATGACGCTGGTGGAGTCACCTCATTCCCATCAATTACCTTTTTCAAAAAATCATCCATTGCCCTTACATTTCTTATAATGACGTAAATAACCGGGAAAGTAACCGATCATCTGTGCTTTAAATATTTTTGACTATACAGAAACACCACCCTGGTGCGTGCTCTTTTCAACCTCATTTTGGCAGCATTCTCACTGATTCGCAGCGAAGTACTGATCTCCTTGATGGATAAGTCGTGCTGGTATTTCATCAGCAACAATGCCTTCTCTTCGGGGTGAATCTCTTCCAGTATCAGGAGTAATTTTTCGTAGGTGATTTCAGAGAGCGCCTCATCAGACTCATCTATGATTTCAGGAATTTCATTTTCCTTGTTCCAATCGGGATAGTGCAGTTTCTTCTTCTCCCGCAGATAGTCTATACAGTGGTTATAAGTAATAGAGTATAACCAGGAGGAAAATGAAGACTTCTGCTTAAATGATCCGATTTTTTCGAATGTTTTGGAAAACACATCCTCTGCCAGCTCGCGGGCCATTTCCCTGTTTTTCACAAAGCTGTAGCATTTGTCCAGTACCTTTTTATAATACCGTTCATACAGCTCCTGAAAAAGCCTCGAGGTATTCCCCTCTTTGAGTTTGTCTATGAGCTCAGCGTCAGACCATGTCTCCAAATCGGTACTCATTGCCACTTTAAAAAGTTTTCAAAAAATAAATTTCATTTCTCAGTTACCTTATGCAGGTAGTGCGTCTCAATCTAAAATGAAATATAACATTTAATCTTTCACAAGAAACAATTAGAAAAAAAATGAAAAAGAATCAATATTTGAAAGCGTTCGCTGCATTCGGTTTGGCCGCTGTGTTATTCACAAGTTGTGGTGATGTACCGCAAGCGGAAATAGACCAGGCTACCCTGGCTATTAATGATGCCAAGACAGCTGGCGCAGAGGTGTATGCCGCTGAGAGCTACCTGGCTCTTGAGGATTCTATGAAATCTGTCATAGAAACTGTAGAAGCTCAGAAGACCAAACTCTTCAAAAACTTCACGGCTTCTAAGGCAGGTCTGGCTTCTGTAGCACAATTGGCAACAATGGTGAAACAGGAAACAGAAACCACCAAAGAAGAACTTAAGAATCAGATTCAGGCGGAAATCGCCGAGGTGAAATCTCTGATAGAGGCTAACAAGCAGCTGATCACAGAAGCTCCAAAAGGTAAAGAAGGCACTACGGCCCTGGTGGCCATTCAGGGTGAGCTCTCTACCATTGAAAGCACTGTTTCAGAATCTGGCAGTTTGTTTGAAAAAGGTGAGTATTTCGCAAGTCTGGACCTGACCAAAGCTGCCAAAGAAAAGGCTGCTGCCATCAACACGGAGTTGCAGGATGTGATTGCCAAATACAAAGCAAACACCAAAGCTAAAAGAGGTTAAAAAGTAAAATTTGAGATTTTCCCAACAGCGCTGGATGCTGTTGGGGAAACTCATTTTTCAGCACCTGATGTCAAACCCTCCACTCAAGTGGTCCATCACGATACTAGTGATGCTTCTTACAGCCACTGTTATTATTCTGTACCTCATCAAATCTCCTTCGCCGGAAGAACAGCTTGGACTGGCCAGGCAAAACATTACTACTGCGCTGAAGGCCAACTCCGGTCAATATGCTCAATCATCGCTGGATGAAGCCACCAGGCTATATGACTCGGCCATGACGCTGTGGCAACTGGAAAATGAACGCATTTTTCTATTTAGAAACTACGACCTCACCCGGTCATACGCAGAACGCGCGGGCCTACTGGCCGAAGCCTCTGTGAAGGAAATAAACGCCGCTCAGGCCAAACTCAAATCTGAGGTATCCTTGCAGATCAGCCGAATGCAGGATCACCTGACAGCTTACCAGCAGCGCTATCCCCACATCCCCCTGAAGGCGAAGCAGGTTTCAGACCTGGCCCTGGGTAAAATATTGTTTGATCAGGCCAGGAGTGCCTTCCAAAAGGAAAATTATCCCGAATCTAAACGCAAACTGGACAGTGCCAGTCTGCTGATCTATACGGTGACCACCTATGCCGAGCATACCATAGAAAACTACATGAAAGCTTTCCCTGAATGGAACCAATGGGTCAATACCACAATCGAAGAATCCCGAAAACAGAAAAAAACCTGCCTGGTTGTGGACAAATACGCCCGAACCTGTCAGGTATATAAAAATGGAAGGTTACAGAAAACCTATACGTCGGAGCTCAGCTCCAACTGGATCGGTGACAAACACCACCAGGGGGACAAATCCACACCGGAAGGAATTTACCGGGTAGTCAGGAAGAAAGCTGGCACCGACACGCGATACTATAAGGCACTCCTGCTGGATTACCCCAATGAAGCAGATAAAATACGCTTTGCTCAAAATAAAAAAAATGGTTTGATACAGCCCAATGCGGCCATAGGCGGCCTGATAGAGGTGCACGGCCATGGCGGGAAAGGCACCGACTGGACAGATGGATGTATCGCCCTTCATAACGACGATATGGATGCCGTTTATGATCAGTGTCCGGTTGGCACCAGCATAGTCATCGTTGGGTCTCTCGTCCCCTTTCAAACTTTAATCTCCTCCAAATGATAGAAGAAATTGCTCCCGAATCACCAGTAATCGTCAATCGCCACAGACGGGTGCTTACCTGGACTGCTTATGGCCTGCTGACTGCCATTGGCCTGCTTACGCTCCCCTGGATCATTGAGAAAAGTACGTTGGCAATCATAGGGGCACAGTCCACTGAGAAAGTGGAGGAAGCACAAATCGCCAACCTCACCAGTCAGTTACAAAATGAGTTGGGCATTTTGGAAAAGAAACTGACCGCCAAGACCCCAAAAGGCGCATACATGATCGTAAACACTGCTGCCAATACCTTTGCACTCTACAGAGGGTCTGAGCTCATTCATGCTGACAAATGCAGCACGGGTAGTTATGTTTTACTCAAAAACGGAGACAATCAGGAGTGGATGTTTAAGACGCCAAAAGGAGAGTTCAGAATCAAATCGAGAACCGTAGCTCCTGTCTGGAAAAAGCCCGACTGGGCCTTTGTGGAAGAGGGGTTACCCATCCCGTCAATGAACCACTCCTCCAGATTTGAATATGGTGTGTTGGGCGATTATGCGCTGGGACTTGGTGATGGCTACCTCATCCATGGTACACTTTATCAGCGATTTTTAGGTCTGCCCGTCACACATGGATGCATCCGCCTCAATGACGCCAATCTGAAGCTGGCCTATGAGTCATTGAAAAACGGCTCCAAAGTTTATATCTACTAAGATGAAAATAACACTTTTGATCATCGCTTTCCTTTTGCTCGTCTTCCTGATCCAGCTGGGTATCGCTCCTGCAGGAGTGGCCCGTCAGTGGCGGGAAAAACTGGAGGCAAATGATAGCCTCTACATGCAAAACTACGATCCCGGCTATGAGATACCGGAGGTAGAAGCCCTGGCAAGAAAAAAGGCTTTTGTAGAAGCCCAACTGGAATTGGCTGAGGATGATTCTATTCACCTCATCGTCAACCTGAGGGATAGCGCCATTCACCTGGCCATTCATGGGGTGACTATCCATACCTCTAAATTGCCCGCTATCGAAAATGATGCTTTGCTGAAAAGCATACCTAACAAACTGTATCTGGGCCTTTTTTCCGATCCGGTGGCTATTACCAGTATCCAATCCACCATCGTGAAGGAACCTATTGTAGAGCGACAAGCCCCCAAAGACCCGGTGGAAGCGGCTCTGAACGCCTATGAACCAGACACACTTATCCAAAACCCTGCTTACATCAGGCTCAGACTGGTACATGGGATCGACCTGGTATTGGAGCAGCATTCCAACCCTTCTTTTGCCGAGCAATGGACACGTTTTAGGTTCAGGCAAGAAAGCCGCCCTACTGTGGGCAGTAGGGTACGGCGGATGATCAGCTTCAGGGGGCAGGAGTATACGCCGACCATAAGGTTGAAACTGCCTGCCAACGACATCCGCGCCCTCTACCGGGCACTGCCCGCCCAGCCGAAGGTAGTGCTCTACTATTGAGGCCTTGAACTCAGAAATAAAAGTACCCCGAACATGTGACCGGAAAACCACCTCCCCGTCTAAATAAAAGATTTGAGGGATCCTAAAAACAAACCAAATCCCTCTTCAAGTTTTAACCTGATAAACCGATGGACTCTTTTAGTTTGATAATGGGCATTGTCTTTTCACTCGCCATGTTTGGCCCTATAGCGTATCTGGTATGGGCTGGTCAAAGCCGGACCAAAAAAATGAAAACCATCCTCAAGAACCTGGCTCGCGACCATCAATTTCAGTTTGCCATGCAGGAGGTTTGGGGAGACAAAGCACTGGCATTGGACAGCATTCATAAGGTCTTCATCTACCAAAGCAGGCAAGC
This sequence comes from Marinoscillum sp., assembly GCF_040222955.1. Taxonomy (GTDB): domain Bacteria; phylum Bacteroidota; class Bacteroidia; order Cytophagales; family Cyclobacteriaceae; genus Marinoscillum. The sequence continues at coordinate 96,253 of NZ_JAVKCA010000002.1, forward strand.
CGGCGCAGAGGCCAATAAAGTGATTGCACTTGCAAATGCCACCTTTTGTAAACTGGAGAAGAAAAAGGACAAAGTTCAGATTTTGATTGGCATTCAGGATGCACTGGGCGTGTACACAGAGACCATCTGCATTTACGACACCCAGTATGATGACACCACAGAAGCGGGCTTTCATGCCCTGTTGGGAGAAAAGTGGAAGGAATCGATCAAGTCGGTGATTGTGAGTGAGACCACTCGCCCTTCAAAAGCTGCCTGAGATCGAAACTGAGCGGGTAACCGGTCTCGAACCGGCGACCTTCAGCTTGGGAAGCTGACGCTCTACCAACTGAGCTACACCCGCATATTACAATAAATATAATGCGGAGATGAGATTCTAAACAAGCGCGCACGCAGGTTTTATTTTTGGATTCCAGGGGCAGGCTGTCCAGGTCAAAAATGATTTTCTATCTTTGAATCTTTGATCTGCACCATGGCCAAAATCATCAAAATCCCATCGGCGTTTGTTTATGAATCCAAGGTAGTGGGTGTCTCACATTCAAATGCGGATGGCACCTCCAGACAGGAGATCATCAGGCGCGAAGTAGCAGAAGAAGACCCTCTGTTTTTGGAGCTGGAACCCGACAATGAATTTGACCCGAATGCCGTAAAAGTGTTATCCAGAGAGAAGAATCAGATTGGGTACCTGAAAACCGAACTGGCAGAGCAGGTGCGATCGGCTTTGATCAATCAAACGACTGTCTACGCCAGGGCACTGTGGGTCAACGGAGAAAAAATGCTCGGAGTGGGTATCCGCATAGAACTGGTTAGCTGATTCACAGATCCATCCAACGTTTAAAGTTAGCCACGCGCTCTCTGCTCACGATTACCTCCTCGTCTACAGGAGGGTTTAACCTCAGAAGCAATCTGCTATTGAAATAGCTATGGATTTCCTTAATCGCTGGTAATGAAATGATCAATTTCCTATTGATTCTGAAAAAATCCAGTGGGCTGATAACCTCCTGTAACTGATCCAGGCTTTGATCCAGGGGCCATTTATCCCCTTCGCGCGTCATCAGGCAGGTCAGGTCGTTCTGTGAAAAAAAATAGGCGATGTTTTCTACCGTCACAGGCTGAAACCGGTCCCCAAGCTTCACCAAAAAACGCTTTTTGTAGTTTCCCGTAAGGATCCTGCCCACCTGCTCCAGTTGTGCTTTGGGCAATGCTCCGGTGGTACGATCAGTCTGCCTTCTGAATTTCTCCAAAGCATGCCCCAGCTCAATTCTATCTATCGGCTTCAGGAGGTAGTCCACGCTATTGTATTTAAATGCTTTGACCGCATATTCATCATACGCTGTGGTGAAAATCACCGGACAACTGATCATATCATCCGCCAACAAATCAAAACCCACCCCATCATTCAACTGTATGTCCAAAAGGATCAGATCGGGAGAAGAATTATCCTTAAGCCACTGGGTGGTGGTCTCCACAGAATCCAGAATAGCCACCACCGAGTACTCAGGTGAAAGCTCCTCCACCAATCCTTTGAGCCGTTCTGCCGAAAGGCGCTCATCCTCTACTATGGCTATGTGAATCATGTAAGTCTGAATCTGGAAAGGATGGGCATTTTCACTGTGAAGGTCTGATCATTTTCGATCACGATCACTGACTGCTCGGATTGCAGGTCATACTGACTTCTGATATTTTCCAAACCTACTTTGGTCGATACCACCTCAGCACCTTTCTTGCTTACCTGATTTTGCACCACCAAATAGTCACCTTCTATAAAGATATGAACACGTAATGGCTCACTTTTAGAAAACCGGTTGTGCTTCTCGGCGTTCTCCACCAGCATCTGCAGGGACAGTGTGGGCACAAAAAAGTTATACTTCGAATGATCCACTTCCACAACCACCTCAATGCGCTCCTCGTGACGCATCCGCAATAAAAACAAGTAATGATCAAGTATCTCCAGCTCCTTCTCCAGGGTACTCATGGATTCTTCCCTGTTTTCCAGAATGTATCGGTACATCTTGGACAGTCGGGACAAAAACTCCTCAGCCTGGGCAGGATTCACATGGATGAGCGACTGCAATACGCTAAAGGAATTGAACAGGAAGTGTGGTTTGATCTGATTTTTCAGATTCTGATATTGGCTTTGGAGTAGCTCCTTCTGCACCAGTGCCTTGTCTTGTTCCAGCTGGCGACTTTGCACCGCATTGAGCTGAATAATGCGGGCAGCAATAATCAGCCACGCAAATATCTGGCCCTGACCTATTTCCCTGTAGAGCGCCTCCTCATACACCGGGCAGTTAAGAGATGGTTTGATGTAAAATTCAGAAATTCCGCTGGCCGAAACCACTAGTGGAAAGGTGAGTAACGTCAGAAAAAGGATGGCCTTTAATAAATCCCCCGAGCGTGAGTAATCATACTTTTTCCTTTCAAAATAGAGGAACACCCTATCTAAAACCTCCCAAAGCAACAGTACCACGCCTACCGTATAGACCAGCAGCACCTTATCGATCAGCTCAAAAACAAGGAACTCACTGAGCATCTCAGAATGCCCCAGCCGTAAGAAAAAGAAGATTAGTAATCCGGCCGAAACCCTAAAACCATACCGTTTAGCCCAGTTCATGGATTGAATTTACAACAAAATTACTGATCCACAGATGCAACTGATTCGCCACCCGTCATCTTCACAGAGAGCGCCTTGGAGGTGAGGTATCTTCTGTTCGGGCCAGAACCTTTGATGATCAAAAGGTGGGAGCCCTCCTCGAGCGTGGTAGGTGTCAGCTTCAGCAGATAGACATCCGGCTGGTCGGTAGTAGAGACACTCGCATGGAGGCCTTCCAATTCCTGGACGACAGGTGTTTCAAATTTTGTTCTTCGATCGGCTCTGGATCGCACTATGGTGAATGTGGTTTCAAACGTCTCACCTGGTAGCAAATGAACCTGATCAGCGTCTACTCTAATGACAGCACCTGTTTTCGGTATGTCCTGAGCAAAAGAAAAAGTAAAGGTCAATACTGCAATAAACCCTAGTAAAATACGTGGATAGTTTTTCATAACGTTGTTGGAATTTGGTTATGAATGAACACGTACCTGACCAATCTGTGTTAGTTACTTCCCGGTGAACCGTTGATAATTCAAGGTGAACCGTTCCATTGTCCTTCTCAACTCGGCGCTTCGATAGAGGGCCGATCAGTTCACCGCCGGAATAATGAAGTTTTTCATCATGTCATCAGACTGGGTGACATACAAAGGCCACTTGAGGTACAACCCTTGCGTGATGACGATGACCATATTGAGACTTGGAAACACATTGATGTAATTCCCGCCATCACCATCTGCCGAAAGGTACCCGGTGTTCGCCAGGTTTCTAATCCAGAAGTGGTAGCTATAATCCCCGGAGGTGGTTTGCTCCTTTACCTGAAAGCACTCATTCACCCAACTGGCGGGAATCACCTGTTCGTTGTTCCACTGACCATTATTCAGATAGGTAATCCCGATCTTGAGCATGTCCCGGGGCCGGATAAACATTCGGGCGGCACCTTCCGGATACCCGTCTGGCTGCGACTGCCACTTATAATCCCGGATGCCCAGTTTCTGATAGAAGTTGGCGTCTGCCCACTCACGTACACCTCCATCCACCATCTCATCCACAGCTTTCAGCATCAGGTTGGGCAGTGCACTATTGTACCTCCACTCTGAACCCGGGCCTGCATTTGACCTACTGAGCACAAACTCACCAAACTCATCAGACTTCCACAACCTGGCCAGGTCAGTGTCGCCCCACTCATCCCACTGAAATCCGGCGGTCATTGTCAGGCAATCATCGAAATCGATGGCTGCTTTATTCGGGTCTTCGAAATAGGACGCATACTGGGGCAGAAATGTCGAAATCTTGTCTTCCACGGAATGTCCGTATTGGTCAAGGGCCATACCTACGATGGTGGAGGTCAGCGTTTTATTGACCGAGGCCACGTAGTGCTTGTCTTTCCTGGACCATTGGATGGGTGCCGGACTGTGATCAACGGCTATGTCGTTTTCAAACTGAATGGTGTCATTGTTCCCGAAAAGGTATTCTTCCAGCACGAGCATGTCATTGTGGTAGACCAGTACGCTATGAATTTCTTTGTAGCCATTGCCCTGTACCTTCTCCATGAGGTTTTGAATCAACTGCCGATCCATGTTAGCATCCTTGAGTGTGCCCGTGGCAATGCCATCGTTCAGCTGTACAGGAGGGTAATAGAAATAGGTAGGTACAGCAAGAGGCGCCATCTCTACCTGGGTCTTTTTCCCCCGGCTTACATTCAGCTCCCTTGGTCGGTAATCAGCATGACTCACCGCTATGGCATAGTCACCCGAGCCGTCACTTACATCTTTCAGGAGCTTCACATCGTCATTGGAAAACTGAAAAGATCCGTTTGATCCCGTAGTGGTTTCCGGGCCGTTTTCCAATACCATTACCCTGGCATTGGCAATCGGTTCATTTGTATAGGCGTCAATCAACTGACCGGACAGAAGGGTGTCATTGTCATTTTGGTGGCAGCCGACCGATATCAAGAAAACAAGAATATTCAGGAGTGGTGATTTCATGGATTGGGTTTTACGGGTTATCAGACAAACCCATATTCAAAAATGAAAACACAGATGGGCCTAAGCAATGATGAAAAAATATTGGATGAAATCATCCATCCGGTACCTCAACATTAATACATCACGCCCCGCTACTCACTACATCATTCATTCATCAAACGGTCTCAAAAAACTTCCTGAAGTCACCCGAAAGTATTTTTTACTTTTTTTTCAATTAGCCGCCAACCCTGCACCGGAGGAGCCGGTCAGTTTGATCTCCACTCGGCGGTTGAGCATACTCTCCCCTTCGGTATCTTCCAATGGGTTCTCTTCTCCCAGAGCATTAATCTGCAGCTGGGCCGATGACACCCCCTGCGAAACCAGGAAATCCATCACCGCCTGTGCCCGTTTGAAGGCCAGCAATTTATTATAAGCATTGGCTCCTACCTTATCAGTATACCCCTCCAGGGTGAGCTTCATACCAGCACGATCCTTTATTTCCTCAGCAAACTGTCGTAAGGTATTTGCATACTCTCCTGTGATTTCTGATCTGTCAAATTCAAAATGAACCATCGGAATTTCAAGTACGGGCGCTTCCGGCACTTCCTCTCTTACCTCCGGCCGATGGATTCGCACCGTAGCGAGTATTGGCCCGGCCATGTCCCCAGGCTCCAGATGCTCCGGGTCAGTATCAAAATCATTTCGCATCTCAATGGCTATCTGTTGCTCCTGTACTTCATCTCCCTTAACTCCTTTTTTATTCACCCGCAGTTGCACCACATTATCGTTATGATCTTGTAACAACACTTTTATGACCTGACGCTGTGCATAGACCAGCTGACTTTGATAGGTAACACTTAGCTTGAAAACGGTCTCAATAGGAACCAACATGGCATATCTGCCCATCTCATCCGTAGTGGCGATGTAGCTACTGTCCGGTCCCTCCACCCTTACTTCTGCTCCCGGCAGTGCTTCGTTGGATCCGTCATCCACCACCTGACCGGTGATCCTTACCTTATCGAAAAGAAACACCCGGTAGATGTCCATATTGCCATAGCCACCGGTGCGCCCGGATGACAGGTAGGCTATTTTCCCGAATACATTGAAATAAGTATCATCCGATGGCGAATTGATTGGATGCCCAAGGTTTTCGGGTTTGCTCCACTTTCCATTCGCTTTATTATACCTGCTTCTGAAAATATCATATCCTCCTGTAGAGTTATGCCCCCTGGAACTGAAATACAGCTCACCATTTGAGGCCATGTACGGAGAGTCATCATTGTAGATCGTATTAAGTTCTTTGAGCGGGGTGGGCTCATTCCATGTGCCATCTGCACGTTTGGTCAGTTGATACAGATCGAGGTTGCCGTTTTCGGAGTAGTAATTGGTGGCATAATAGATGGTATCAAGAGTTTCATTAATGGAGCAATGGGTCTCGGCACTGCCCGGCTGATTGAGCATATCGAGGTACTCGGGCTGCGACCATTGTCCCTCTCTCAGCTCTGAAAGCAAAAGGTCTTCATCGTGGTATGTCACCAGTTTGGTGTCTCCACCAAAAAGCTGTACGGTAGCATCATGATGCTTTTTAGTAGACTGTCTGTCGAATGGCTGAGGATCCTTCCACAAACCAGACCCATCTAACGTGGCTTTGAGAATTTGCTCGTATGCAAGACCATCGGTGGCCACATTGTCCAGACCCACTCTCCTCACTGTGTATACCACCGACTTTTGATCTTTGGTAATCACAGCGTTATATTCATGCCCCTCAGAGTTAATCGTTGGGCCCAGATTTTGTACCACTACATCCCTTCTGTTTAAATAGATGGATTCATACGAGCTCAAATGGTTGGTGAGCAGGTCCAACTCCTCCTGAGTCAAAAGCGCCGTATCCATGTGTCTCCAGGTACGCTGAGCAGCTTCGAGTGAGTCATTTTCAAGATAGGCTAGTGTGAGGTAGTAAGGATACTTCTCATCCACAGAGAACGTGGATTTTTTGAGTGCCACTAACGCTTCCTCCTGACGATAGCTATTCAGGAGTCCAATGCCTTTGTAATAATGAAGCGCTGCCTGCTCACCTTCCTTGGGTGTGCCGATAGCATCTATCAAACTAAGTGCTTTGGAATATGAGCCCGCGTCAACGGCCTTTTTGATTCGCTTGAGCTTTTGCGCTCCGGCATCCTGAAAACCATAAGTCAGGATGAGAGCAAGGAGTAGGGCGTATAAGCTTTTCATGAGGATCTGATTTTTTCTAAATCAAATATTCTCCATTCAAGTCATTAATAGAGAGGATTTTAGGTGAGTACCCCAAAAATCAAGTTGAATAGCTTTGAAACTCACCTGGAACCCCAAGAATCACCCTGTTTAGCTGGTGTTATCTGGTACACCTTTATGTTTCTGGCCTACTAATTCTGATGTACCACTACCAATTCAGGACTACCCTCTCCCAAAAGAGCTTTCAATCTAAAAAGCATTCTGTCCAGTGTGAGTTGGCACTGAGGACCATTCAGGATAAGTGTTTTGGGGATAGGTTGTCCTGCTCTTCTCATTTTTCTGATAAGCTGGAGTCCCTGTATCGGATGATCACACTGTACTAAGGCATTCCGGGTGTTTCGACTGTTCGTTCTCATAACTGAAGATTTATATTTTACTACTCAAACGGGGTGAGTACCAATAACCCTACCAAAAACATCAATCTCATCAGAAAAACTAAATCAAACATCGAAATTCTCTATCATTGGTCTATGAAAAGAATCATCATCACGGGGGCTACAGGTATGATCGGGGGGATTGTACTAAGGGAAAGTCTCAATTCTAAAGAGGTGAAATCAGTCACCTCACTGGTGCGGCAATCCTCAGGCTTCAGCCACCCAAAGCTTACTGAAATCGTGCATCAGGATTTTATGGACCTCTCCTCGGTATCCCAATATTTTCGAAATCAGGACGTAGCTTACTATTGTCTGGGGGTATACACCGGGCAGGTGCCGGATGATGAGTTCAAAAAAATCACAGTGGATTATACCCGGGTATTTGCCGACCTGGTCTACCAAAACAACCCGAAAATGACATTCTGCTTCCTCAGTGGTGCCGGGGCAGATCCGAAAGAAGCAAGCAAAATGTCTTTTGCCAGGTATAAAGGCATGGCCGAAAATTATCTCATCGGCAAGTCCTTTGGACAATTGTACATTTTACGGCCCAGCTATATCTATCCGGTAGAGCCTCGTCCGGAACCTAACTTTAGCTACCGGCTGATGCGCAAGCTATACCCACTACTCAAACTCATCTATCCAAATGGAGCCATCACTTCGGAAGAACTTGCAACGGCCATTTTCAATCTTGGGTTCGCCGAAAATGGAAGTGGAACTACCGTTTTAGAAAACACAGACATCAAGCAGCTCCATTAATTGGAATAGAGCCTCTCCACCTTCGTCCAGCTCCCGCCATTGGCGCACTCGATCCCCGCCGATTTCAGTATACCTGTGGCCTGCCCACTGCGCATACCCGATGCACAGCACAGGATTACGGGTTTGTTCAATCTTCTGATTTCCTCTGTTTTGGTGTTTATATTCTGAAGTGGGTAGTTTTTGGCTCCTTTTACATGTCCGCTTTTGAATTCCCCGGGTGTGCGTACATCGATCACCACCGCACCATTATCTTTTAAGATCTGAAGTTTTTTTGACCCTCCACCAAAAAGGCTGCTCAATATTCCCATTGCTCTGTTGTGTTTTGATTTGAGCAACAAAAGTATGGGGATTGAGTCTGCCCAAAGGTGACTTTTGTTACACAGGCCACAAACCTAATAGCCCTCAATATTTAATCCCAAAGTAATATCCCTCTGGGCGATGAGCATCCCGTTCTCCGTTTCCAGGTGAATAATACCGGATCCGGCCCTTTTTTTCCCTTGCTCCCTCAGTGCGGGTGTTAGGTTAGGGTCATCATCAAAATAGAAATCATCAATATAATAATCTGAATATCCCGGAGGCTTCACTGTGGCATGAATATGCTGTGGAATGGTGGTATTGGGATAAGAGGCTGGCCTGAAGGTGAAAAAGGTGTACTTTCCGTCATTTCCCGTTTTGATCCAACCTCTGTGCTGGCCATGCCTTCTGGCCCAACCCTGAGCACCTGCCACCGCCCGGTAAATTCCCTGCTCATCTGTATGATAGATATAAAGTATCACATTTTTGGCGGGTGTTACTCCATCATTGTGGTAAATGACTCCCGTGACTTTCATCTTCACAGATGATTGATCAAAACCCGGTATGGTATCTACGCTATTGAGTGACCTACTGCCATATTCGTAAAGAGCCTCACAGCCCTCACACCGGCCACCCACTTGTTTGTCCTGTGCTGATGTGCAGGAGACGAGGAACAGGCTAAACAACAATATGATGACATTTTTCATAGATCATTCATCAGATTCAACTCCATCAACGAAGTTTCCACCCACCAGGATCATTTGATTTGATCAACCACGCTGCACCACTGGTGAATGGTCAGAAACCCCTCACTAGTGGTACTAGCCGTAAAAGGGCATTGACTGTCTCCTCCACACCTTATTCTCCGGGGAGTTAAAACTGATCTCGCGCTGAATGCTAGCGATGCGTTGCAACCTGTGAATACTTGATGACATTATTGAGTCCGTCCACAAACAAACGCGCGATATGTTAAAATTCGCCGGTCAATTTTATTTCCCTACAGCGGCTTCATCCAGAAACCATACCAGATTACCTTGCTCAGGACTGATGTGTGCAGCAGGATAGGATTCCCATCCTCCTGTCTTATTGAAAATTTCGGATACTTTATCTTTCTTACCTGCCCCGGTCACCAGAAAGACCACCTCATGTGCAGCGTTGATCACGGGTCCTGTCAGGGTTACTCTTCTCTGACCTGAATCAGGATGAACGGCCACCCGACACACTTCCTCTGAGCTCATTAGCTCCATTTGGTGGGGGAATATGGAGGCTGTGTGACCGTCTTCACCCATCCCTAAAATGATGAGGTCAAAGACAGGAAGCCCTTTGTGTGTAGGCAAATGCTCCAGCAGCTCCTGACCATATCGCTCTGCTTCCTTCTCCGGCTCTTTTTCTCCCAACACCCGGTGAATATTCTCCTGTGGAATGGGTATATGATCGAGCAGTCGCTCCTTGGTCATTTTGAAATTACTCTCAGCATCCTCAGGCGACACGCATCGCTCATCACCCCAGTAGAAGTGAATTCCCCTCCAGAGAGGTGAATCCTTATATTTCACTGCCAGGTAGTCAAACAACATTTTGGGTGTAGAACCACCCGAAAGGGCGCAATGAAACACCGACTTCTCGCCCGCCTCTTTCATCAAATAATCACCAAAAGCCTCGGCTGTTTCTTTGGCTGTAGCAAAAACTTCCTTACGTTCTTTCATCATAGCTCACAAAATATTCCATCATCTGCCAGGTTCTTACAAGGGTATCTCCAGGCCATATTTTTTCCTTCAATCAAGTCATCTACATTTTCCGGACCCCAGGTACCTGCCGGATACCCGTAGATCGGTATAGCAGGATCTTCCTGCCATGCTTTCAGTATAGGATCTATAAACTCCCAGGCCGCTTCGACACTGTCCCCACGGGCGTACAGCGTGGCATCTCCCTGCATACAGTCCAGCAGCAGACGCTCGTAGGCATCTGGCACATAGGCATCCGTCAGGTCAGCATATTGAAAGTCCATATTGACATTTTTAACCTGAAAACCAGCCCCTGGAACTTTCATCCCAAATTTGATAAGGATCCCCTCATCTGGCTGTATCCTGATCACCAGCATGTTTTGAGCATTCACCTCGGTCTGATTCATGAAGAGGTGGTGATGATTCGGTTTGAAATGGATGACTACTTCAGAAACCCGGGTGGGCAATTTTTTACCTGAACGAATATAAAAAGGCACTCCGGCCCAACGCCAGTTGTCAATAAAAAACTTCAGGGCCACAAAGGTCTCTGTTCTCGATTCAGGATTCACTCCCTCCTCTTCCCTATAGCCTTTCACGCTTTCACCCTTTATGGTACTGGCCAGGTACTGGCCGCGCACCACGTCATTGCGGATGTCGTCTTTGGTCATGGGACGAAGTGACTGAAAGACCTTGAGTTTTTCGTTTCGGATACTGTGTGCATCAGATTTTACGGGTGGCTCCATGGCCACCAAACCGATGAGCTGAAGCAGGTGATTCTGCACCATGTCCCTCATAGCTCCGGATCCGTCATAATAGCCGCCTCTCTTCTCCACTCCCACTGACTCTGCAGAGGTGATTTCCACCCTGTGGATATAGTTTCTGTTCCACAGAGGCTCAAAAATACTGTTTGAAAAGCGGGTTACCAGAAGGTTTTGAACGGTTTCTTTGCCCAGGTAATGGTCAATCCTGTAGATCTGATTTTCATGATAGTCCTCCAGTAAACTTTTATTCAATTCCTGAGCAGACTTCAGGTCATAACCAAAAGGCTTTTCGATGATTACCCGAGTCCATCCATTCGTTTCTTTATTGAGCCCTACACTGGCCAAGTGCTTTGGAATCACAGAATACAAACTTGGAGGTACCGACAGATAAAAAATAGCATTGCAATTGGTGCCATGATACCCATCGATGGAATAAAGGCGATCCGCAAGTTTTTTATAGTCCTCAGCGTCGGAGGTGTCCATGGAATGATAGTGTACCAACTGAGCAAACTCATCCAGTGACTCGTCGCCCTTCTTTTTCAGATGTTCATTTTCAAAAACGGCTTTTTTTCGAAAAGTGTCATTGTCATAAGCCGAACGTCCCACTCCCACTATGGCATACTTTTCCGGTAAATATTTCTTTTTATAGAGGTTATAAATTGCCGGGATCAATTTTCTGGCGGTGAGGTCACCGGATGCCCCAAAAATTACCAGAATCTGATTGTCATTATTTACCATTTCTTTCGAATATCTATAGGGAAGTAATTAATTTCAGGTTGTCAAATGACACATGCTCATCGGACACACCTTCAACACAAACTTCTATCATTTTTGACATGAAAAATTAAAAATGATCAAAGTTTTTACGTTTTTGACTCAAAAAATTTAAAAACACCACCAAATCAATCGTATTTTCGCATGCAGATAGGTTCGATTTTGAAATTTTCAGAAAATAAAAAATAATAATACAATGACAGATCAATATGACTTTGGACTAGTAGGCTTAGGCGTAATGGGGAGAAATTTTATTCTGAATGTGGCCGATCATGGGTTTTCTTCCATGGGATTGGATACTGACGATGAAAAAGTAGAGGCGCTAAAGGCAGAAGGGGCGCAGGTCAAAGTCAATGGTTCCACGGATTCTGTTACGTTTTTGAAAGCACTTAAGACTCCCCGGAAAATCATGCTGCTGGTGCCTGCCGGAAAGCCTGTGGATTCGGTGATCGAGACGCTTCTCCCCAACCTGGAAAAGGGTGACATCATCATCGATGGAGGAAACTCGTACTTTGAGGATACCGAACGGAGAATCACTTACCTGGAAGAGAAGGGTATTCACTTTTTTGGCGCCGGAGTATCGGGTGGGGCCAAGGGAGCCCGCCGTGGCCCTAGTATTATGCCGGGTGGCAATAAAGAAGCTTACGAGCATGTACGCACAATTTTTGAGGCGGCCTCTGCCAAGGTGAACGACGAACCTTGTGTGGAGTATATGGGGCGTGGATCTGCTGGCAACTATGTGAAGATGGTCCACAATGGTATTGAGTACGGGCTGATGCAGCTGATCTCGGAAATATACGATGTAGCCAAAAAAGGGATCGGTTACTCCAATGAAAAGCTGGCTTACCTTTTTGATGAATGGAACCGTGGTGAACTGCAGTCCTTCCTGGTAGAGATCACCGCCGAAATTTTCAAGAAAAAAGACGACCTCACCGGCAAAGATCTGGTGGACATGATTCTGGACAAAGCCAAACAGAAAGGTACCGGAAAGTGGACTTCTCAAAATGCCATGGACCTGGGAATCCCTATCCCCACGGTGGATGCAGCGGTAACCATGCGTGCCATCTCCGCGCTGAAGGATCAGCGTGTGGATGCAGATACCGTATATCACACTCCATCGCTTGGCAACGACAAGCCTGATGCCCAAACGCTGGAACATGCGCTGCAATTTGCCTACATCGTGACTTATGCTCAGGGTATGTCACAGCTGGCGGCGGCCTCCAAAGAGTACAACTATGGCCTCAACCTGGAGACCATCGCCAAGATCTGGAGAGGTGGCTGCATCATCAGAGCTACTCTCCTTGAAAATATCCGGAAGGCATTTGATAAAAACCCCAACCTGGCTAACCTGATGTTGGATGATAATTTTGTAAGAACCCTCAAGACGATTGAAGGTGATGCCAGAATCGTGGTGCAATTTGCAGTGGCCAGCGGAATTCCAGTGGCGGGATTGGCTTCTGCAGTGAGTTATTTTGATGCTTTCCGATCAGGTAATCTGCCGTTGAACCTCATCCAGGCACAGCGCGACCACTTTGGTTCGCATACCTATGAGCGCACGGATCGTGAAGGAATTTTTCATACCGAATGGTAATTGATACAGGCGCGACCGGTGTACCGGTCGCGCCTGTATTGGCTCATGCCTCCTATATCATAGCCCATACTGATTCTCCTCATAGGAATTCATTTCGTCCTTTCGGATCTTATGCCTGCAAAACAACAAAGGCATGACCTCTGATAAAACCACCCCTGCGCACCAGTACAAAGCCATAGATCGATTTGATCATTCGAGATACGAACTCTCTCAAGCCACCTACTATCAAATCATAGACCTCATAAAATTCTACCATGAACCTATGTACCTGCTCCCCGACGATGAAGTAGTCACCGTGGAGCGGCTGATAGATCAGCACCATTCAGAGCACTGCATGATCAAAGTCAATCACCTCATACTGGAGTAGATTGTTCGATGGATCTAGGTGATTCGCGTAAAGTACATTTCTGGGTTTTATACCGTACCATTCAATTTATCCTTTAGCTAGTTTTGACCTTCCAACCAGGTTCATTCAGTCTGTTATAAGAAAAAGGTCACCTGAAAAAGGATTTAAGGTTTTCTTTTTTTATAGTAGTTAACACTATAAATAACTAACTGCCAATCATGAGAAATGTATCTTGTGCAGTGATCTTCTCTATCTGATCAGTATATAGAGTCATCATGCCCAAATCTATGCTGAGTGCATTTTAACCTGCCTCATTCGGATAAAGAAGCTAAACAGACTCTATATGAAATTTTCATTTCATTACCTTGTTCCATCTTTTATATTGGTCATCCTGTGCCTGAGCCCACTGAAGGGTCTGACTCAGTCAACTTCCTGGACCGGGCTTACAGATACCAAGTGGAGAACTTCAAGTAATTGGACCAGCGGTGTCCCCGACGAATCCACAGACGCCATTATCGGAGACTCCAATTTTACGGGTTCATTTCAACCGACCGTGGCCAGGGGAAAAGGCACCGGAGCATGTAAATCACTCACAGTTGGAAATGGGACAAAGACCTGTACACTCACTATCAAAGACGGTTTTGATATTAGTGGGGACCTCACTATCGGTACGAATGGTACCATCGAGGACGATGGAGGCCGACTAAGCATTGTAGGCAACTGGACCAACTCCGGGAGTTACACCGCCACCGGATCCAATAGAAGAATCTATTTTGCCGGCACCACCCAGACCATCGGTGGTTCTACTGTGACTAATTTTGAAAAACTGTATATCAACGCTGGCAGTTCAGTTACACTGGCTCAAAACATCATCAATTCCTCATTTATTGACCTAAGCGGAACCTTAGATCCCACCTTAAACTATACAGTGAGTGGAACCGGATCAATCAGCATTAGAGCAGGTGCTACCCTAAAAGTAATGGCCAGCACATTTGGGACCAACTATGCCAACAGCGGGGGTACCAACCCCACCAAAAGCACATCAGTAATCGATTACGCCTCTTCATCGGTTAATCAGACCATTGACAACAGCATTAGTTACCGGATTTTGCAGATTAGTGGGGGTCTGACCAAAACCCTGCCCGGAAACACCGTTATTGAGAATGATCTCCTGATAAACGGTGGTACACTGGACATATCCAGCTTCAGCGCTGACAGAAACTCCGCAGGAGGAAGCCTGGTAATCGCCGGGGGTGCCTCTCTGAGAATAGGTGGAACAAATACCTTTCCTGCTAACTACAGCTCACATACGCTGGCTACCACCAGCACCGTAGAGTACTATGGTGCCAACCAAACGGTAGCCAGTGAAAGCTATGGCAATCTGACGTTAAGCAGTTCCAGTGGATCGGTTACAAAAACGCTGCCTGCAACATCACTAGCCATCGCAGGGAACTTCACTGGATCAGTCTCATCCGGCACCTTGAGCTTTACCGCTTTGAACACCATTTCCATTGCCGGAAACGTAAGCCTCAGCACATCCTGTACCTTTGATGGATCCACATACACCCATTCCCTAAATGGCAACTGGGTCAATAACGGAACTTTCAACGGATGCAATGGGACGTTAAATTTCAATGGAGCAGCAGCAACAATAAGCGGTAGCGGCACCAATAATTTTGGAAATGTTGTTATCAATGGAAGTGGAACAGTACTTCATCAAAACTCATCTTTATCCCTTTGTGGGAACTTCTCTACCGCCAACGGCGGAAGCTTTGTACATACAGCTGGTGGCACCGGCAATATCACCACTACGGGCACTTCCAAAACCATCTCAGGGGCAAATATCACCCTCAATAATCTTATCATCAGTACCGGCAGCATATCTACCTCAAGTACTCTGACCATAGCTGGGGACCTCACGGTCAATGGTCCACTATCCGCATCTGCAGGCAACATCACATTTTCCGGATCTGGAAAAACCATCTCAGGTAGTTCTACCATCCAGCTTGCCGGAGTAGAAATAACAGGCTCCTTGTCTACCGCAAGAGATCTACTCATTTCATCCAACTTGAGTGTGCCAGGTACATTTACGGCCACAGCTGGCCAGGTGACCTTCAATGGTACATCAACCTTCTCAGGAACTGCCAACATTTACGACCTGCTAATCACTACTACAGGAAGTCTACAGATGGGAAGTAACGCAGTCCTGGGAATTGCAGGAACCACCACCCTGAACGCCGGAGGAACTTTTGACGCCACAACCAATGTGCCCAACACCATCCACTACAATGGTTCCATTGCTCAATCCACTGTTTTTCCCACCTTTCACAACCTGACACTTTCCGGAGGAAACACCAAAACCCCTTCAAGCGCACTTACCATCAATGGTGATTTTACGCTTGGTGGAAGTACCACATTTGAAGCAGGAGCATATTCACATACCATCGGTGGGGACTGGACCAACAGCGGTACTTTTACAGCCAACACCTCCACCATAACACTCAATGGAAGCAATGACTCACAGCTTACAGGAGCCACCACTTTTAATGATCTTTCGGTCAACAAAACGAACAATAGCGAAATCACTTTGAATAATAGTATCAGTGCAGTCAACCTCACCATGACTTCCGGTGATATCATCACAGGAGCCAATTCAGTAACGCTAACGGGCAATCGAACGGGGGCCGGCCTGATCACCGGGACAATCACCCGAAACCTCACCTATACCACGGCCGTCGATTATGCTTTTGAAGGGCCCCATAGCTTTATCAATTTTAGTTCCATCACGGGTTCTATTACCTCCATCACCATGACCTCCACCATTGGTTCCAATAGTACTTTTGCCTCGGCTGCCAGTATCAACAGAACCTATGATATCAGCGTAACCGGAAGCACCACATACGACGCCACGTTGAGCCTGCACTACGAGCAGGCTGAACTGAACGGAAACGTGGAAGGAGCTATGACATTTTGGAATGATGGAGGTACAGCCACCTGGGTGGATGCCACCAATCTAAATACCACCTTTGACAATACTGACAATTGGGTGGCCAAGTCGGGCCTTACAGACCTGCTTAACAAATGGACCATTTCCGAAGGGTTGGTCATTTATAGCTGGGATGGCTCGGTAGATACCTCTTGGTCTACTGCGGACAACTGGACACCATCAGGCATCCCGGGCATTCAGGACGTGGTACATATCGGAGACTTAGCTTTCACCAACCAACCCACCATCAGCACGTCAGAAAACATTAAAAAAATTTACTTCAATTCTACCACTCCCGGCACCCTCACCATGGCTCCCGGAGCCACATTGATCGTACAGGGAAATGTAGATGGCATTTGGGGTGCTGACGCGAATCACATTATCAATGTAGGTGCACAAACGCTTACTACCCTGAGTGATGTCGTTCTCAGCAATGGGGTGGTGAATCGAAAAATAGACCTGAACATTGGTACCGGCACTATTAACATCAGTGGCTCCCTGACTCAATCTGAGGCCAATATCACATTTACAGATGCCGGGAACATCAATATTGACGGAGATTTCCATTACGTCAGTGGTACATTCACCCCTGCCACCTCCACAGTCACCTTTACAGGATCAGGGTTTCAGGAGGTAGGCGGAGTGACCTACCATGATCTTATCATTGACAAATCATCCGGGACCGCTACCATAAGTGCAGCCGTTACAGTTAACAATGACCTCACACTTGCAGATGTAAGCCACGTGGACGTGGAGAACACACTGACCGTAGCAGGTCATGTCAATATTGGGATTGGCACCATCCTCAACGTACCTTCTTCCAGCACCATCAACCTGGGAGGAAACTGGGTTTTATCTGGCACCTTTGTCCCTGGATCTGGTACAGTAAATTTCAATGGTACCGGAGCTCAGTCTGTGGTCGGCACTACTTTCAATGACTTAAGTGTAAATAAGGCCAGTGGAA
The DNA here is from genome assembly GCF_040222955.1 of Marinoscillum sp. GTDB lineage: Bacteria > Bacteroidota > Bacteroidia > Cytophagales > Cyclobacteriaceae > Marinoscillum. The sequence goes on from NZ_JAVKCA010000002.1 coordinate 113,645, forward strand.
CGCTCACATTGCTTGACGACCTGACAATAAATGGAGACGTGAGCATCCAAAGCGGTACGGTGGAAGTATCTACCTACGATGTGAGTAGAAGTACTGAAGGCGGTATGGTGTCTCTGGGAGCAGGGGCGACTGCCCGGTTTGGAGGAAACAGTCTCCAAATTAATAATTTTTCAAACCTGATAACTGACCCCACGAGCACCATAGAGTTTTACACCACCTCTTCACGTCTTCTTCCCCCTGTGACTTACGGAAATCTTACGATAACTGGAGGTGGAGCTAATGCCAAAATTATGGCAGGCCCCACAACAGTAGCCGGTACACTGACCGTCAGCAGTGGAAGTACACTTACTGCCCCCTCAACCACACTCACACTGGGAGGCAACTTTGTAATGAACGGAACCTTCAATGCTTCAGGGGGTACGTTGATTCTAGACGGTCCCAATAATACGATAGACGGAGACATTACCTATGAAGACATAGTAGTAAATGGCGGCTATGACCTAACGAGCGGCAGCGCAATCATCAATGGCAACCTGGAGGTATCCGCCACTGGAGACTTTGACGCTGGCACTATCCCCATTGTTTCCTATGGAGACTTCACCAACTCAGGTACGGTGGTGTCGGACGGTACAGTGACTTTTGCGGGCACACAAACCCAAAATATACGTTTGCTCAATGCCATTACTTCTGCTTCTACTGGAGTAGTAAATTTTAATGGTACGGTTTCTCCCACATTAAACTCCACTTCTTCCCCTCAGTTTGCCACAGTCAACATCAATAACACGGCAACTATCGTGGCGTCACAACCCTGGACCGTATTTGTACATTTGAATGTAGCCTCAGGGGCTACCTGGGATGCAGGCCCATTGGACCACACCTTTTATGGCTATTTTACTAACAATGGAACTGTAACAAGCGACGGAAAACTCACTTTCAGCCCTGCAAGTGCGGTAAACATAAACCTTGGCACCAATTTTACCACAACAAAGGAGGTAGAGTTTGGTGGTGCGGGGCTCATCACCCTCACAGACAGTAACCCGGTGTTCGAATCAGTGACAGTAAGCAATAGCAATGCAGCGGGCCTTTCTCCCCTCACCAACTGGACCATCAATCAGGATTTGCTCATTAAGTCGGGTGCGCAGCTCAATGGCGGAACACTCAGCCATGCTGTATCTGGCTCCTGGACAAATAATGGTACCTTCAACGGAGAAACCTCTACAGTCACATTTGATAGCTCCGGTGGAACAGATGCTATCAATGGATCAGGCGCCAACAATTTCAACAACCTAATCTTTGCCACTGGAACCACCATGGATGTGCTCGCTGATGTTAACATTACAGCGGATTTTACCAACAACGGCACTTTAGTCAGCCTAATCGACCAGCTCGTAAAATTTGAAGGTTCGGGAGCATCCATACTCGGTGGTACGGCCACTACTATTTTTGATGGATTGGAAATAGACAAATCCACTAATGAAGTGCAAATGACAGTGAACGCAGAGATAACAGGAGACCTCATTCTTACCAATGGCCCATTGGATCTAAATGGCAACACATTGTCTATCACCAACACAGAATCTACTGCAGTATCTCGTACCAACGGCTATGTACTGAGCGAAAACACTTCTTTCAATAGTGTCATTGCCTGGACAATCAGTAACAATGTGGCAGCATACAGTTTCCCTTTTGGAAATGCAGCCGGTGACTACATCCCTTTTGTCTTTGACCTCAATAGTGGGGATGCCGGTGTGGTCTCCCTGGCTACCTATCCTACCTCTCCTGACAATCTCCCATTGCCTCCCGGGGTAGATCATGTAAATACTGACGGGGGCACTGACAATAGTGCAAACACGGTAGATCGCTTCTACCTGATCAATCTTGCAGGTGAAACCAGCCCGAATGCCGACATTACCTTCAATGCTTCGGCAGGGGAAGTGGGAACCATCTCTGATCTACTGGCACAGCGGTGGAATGGCAACTGGGAAGCACCCAAAGCCGGTCAAACCGCGGGCGCTACTTCTGTGACGGTGCCTGGTGTGACGGAATTTTCACCGTGGGCTATCTCGGGGAATAGTGTCCCCCTACCCGTTGAGTTAATCAGTTTTAAAGGACAACAACTGGGTTCAAATGCGCACCTTGAGTGGGAAACAGCCACTGAAAGGGACAATGACTATTTTGAGGTCAATAAATCAAGCGATGGCATTACCTTTTATCCCATTGCCAGGGTGCAGGGTGCGGGCCATGCCTCCACCCTGCAGCACTACTCCCATGTAGATCAGTCGCCAACCCCCGGTGTGAGCTACTACCAGCTGCGCCAGGTTGACTATGACGGAGCTTTTTCATTGAGCAAAGTGATCTCCGTTCAGGTGATCGATCCGGATTGGGACATGACAGTATACCCTAACCCTGCTTCAGAATTTATTCACCTGGTCTCCAGTACGGGTTACTCCAATGAAATCTCACTGGTGCTCTACGACCAACAGGGTCGAGTGCAGATGGAAAGGACTCTTTCGGAAGTCAGTGCTAACCAGGTTTTTAACATGGACATTCAAGCCCTCACGTCAGGGCTCTACATCCTGAAAATATATGGCCCCACCTTCTCCAAAACCCTGAAGGTGTACATTCAATAGCCCAGTTTTCATTAAAAATTTTGAACCCTTTTAGAAATAAAATGTAACAAAAGTGGTACTGAAACCTATTCAATTTTGCACTATGGAAACAAATCGAATCGGTTAACTAAAAAAAGACATTACTCAAGCCCGTTTGAATAAAAACCCTAAACACTTTGGTCGAAAAACATCCTCCAGAGTGGCCGTTGAATGTTATATTGCTGTCTTGGGAAGAAGTGATTCTTTGAAACCCAACCAGGAAAGATCGTAATTTCCCTGAAATTAAATCTAAACCAAAACGACTATCAAATTATACCATTCTAAGTATTATGTCCTCCTGGGGCTCCTCATCATTATTCTTCTGGGGAGTCAGGTCTACCTTCAGCAAATCATTCAGGAAAGCAAGTCAGCCCGAATGATCAACATCTCGGGAAGACAAAGAATGCTCAGTCAAAAAATCACCCGATTGAGTCTGGCCATTAGCATCACCAATGATAGCCTTCGCTCTGGAATCTACGCGGTGGAGCTAGAAGATGCATGGAAAACCTGGAAACAGTCACATGACGAGCTGGAAGTCCGTTATCGAAACCCTGATTACCCTGACCTGAAAGCCCTTTTCGATAATGTAGAAGAGCCGTTTACTGAAATTGATCTGGCGGTTGGTCAGCTTCTGATGCATCAGGATTCCTCAGCCATCGCTCGGAATCTCGGAATCATAAGTGAAAATGAACCCAGCTTCCTGGATTATATGGACCAGATTACTTTCAAACTTCATGAGCTGGCCAATGCCAAAGTTGAAAAAATTTCAAGGATCCAACTCATTTTATTGATTATTACCCTGGTATTCATCGCGTTGGAAATTTTTCTGGTCTTGCGCCCTAAACTCGTGGAGGCTGACACCAACAAATCCATGCATGACAATATGCTCAAAATGATCAATCAGATTAGTGATTATGCGATCATTTTTCTTGACAAAAAGGGTAATATCCAAAACTGGAACATTGGGGCACAGCGCATACACGGATATACAGCTTCCGAAATGATCGGACAACATGTTGAGGTCTTTTACAATAGCGAAGATCAAGCCTCCCAACAAGCTAAAAACCTGCTTCAAGAGGCCATAGAAAAGGGTACCGCCTCTAACGAGGAGTGGAGTGTTCGCAAGGATCATTCTGGATTTTGGTCTAAAACGACCATTACGGCTATTCACGATTTTGAGGATAAGCTTATTGGTTTTGGCAGGGTGACTCAAGATCTCACAGAAGCCAAAAGAACGGAACATGCAAAAGTTCTGGAGGCTAAAAACAAAGAACTGGAGGAATTCACATCCATTGTCTCCCATGACCTCAAAGTTCCGGTCCGTACCATATCCAATTACATTTCCATCATCAAGGAAGATCACGGGTCCGAACTAAACGGCGCATTGCTCCGGTACATTAACTCGATTGAAAAGGCCTCTGTGAGAATGGAGGCACTGATATACGGCCTGCTAGATTACTCGCTTTTGGGTAAAAGCCCAACATTGGAACCCACTAATCTTAACCAGACCCTCATAGAGGTACAAGAGGACCTCAATTCTCTAATCCAGTCTCATAATGCAAAAATATCTGTGGATGAGTTGCCAAATCTCCATATATATCCCCTGGAGATGCGCCAGCTGTTCCAAAATCTAATTACCAATGCGATAAAATTCCGAAAAGATGATATTGCGCCAGTTATTAGTGTAAAAGCTCAACTAAAGGAAGGTTTCTGGCAATTCCTGGTAAAGGACAATGGGATTGGTATTGAAGAAAAGCAATTTGAAAACATATTCAGAATATTTCAACGCGGAACGAGCGATTCAAAATTCGAAGGACAGGGCATAGGTCTGGCCAATTGTAAGAAAATTGCAGAGATGCACGGAGGAAAGCTTTGGGTAGAATCAGAGTCTGGAATCGGCAGTACCTTTTATTTCACCATATCTTCCAATCTATCCTAAAACAATAAGGGCCGGGCTGTGCCCGGCTCCAGAGTTTCATTTATCCTTATCCTTTTCTTTCACTTTGGTTTTGGCCTTACTTTTCTCCTTCACTTTCGGCTTTTCCTTTGCCTTTATCTTCGCCACAGCCTCAGCTTTTTCATCTGCCCGCTGTTTTGCCTTGGCCTGAACCTGCCGTGCTTCAGCTTGCTTCTGCTCCTGCATAGCTACCCTCTGGGCTTCCGCAGCCACACGTTGCTCTGCCACTGCGGCACTTTGTGCCGCCTGCGCTTTTTCCCGGGCGCTCTCAGCAACACGCCGTTCCTCCTCAGCCTGCTCTTGTGCCTGCATCGCAAATTTGTAGTCAGAAATATAGTTTACCGGATCTACAGCTTTCCCATCTTTATATACCTCATAATGCAGATGAGGGGCCGTGGACCTACCAGAGCTACCCACCTTGCCAATGAGCTGTCCCCTGCTCACCATTTCCCCCTCACTCACCTCAATAGAAGAAAGCTGGGCATATTTCGTCCTATAGTCCTCGTCGTGCTCAATGACAATATGTTGGCCATAGCCGCCGGGTAGATTACTCACCAGAGTTACCTTTCCATCGGCAGTAGCAATGACTGGCGTTCCTTCCGCTGCGGAGATATCCATTCCCTGGTGAAACTTTTTGGCCTTATCGAATGGATCCGTCCGATAACCAAAGTTAGAGGTAACTTTCACCTTCTCATTCTTCACCCTCAATGGAAATATTGAGGGCTTTTCGATCAAAGAGACTCCTACCATCCCAACCTCTTCTTCCAGTGTCGGGCCGGGTTCATCCTGCACGAAGATCATTTCCGGTGTTTTCATTTCAAATGAAAACAGCATAATCATTCCTCCAAATTACCGGCCCAAGCAGTGCCAGACTAATCAGAGAAATCTTGTTTGATTTATTTCGATTCATCATTTGTATTCTTTTTTTAATGGTTGAAAAATTGAAGAAACTCACCGGACCTGAGAAGCCGCCACCAGCCAGACTCACCAGCGACATCTGGTAGGGAATTTTCACTCCACTACCTGCCGTCACGGCAGCATCCACCTGATACTCGTGCACCTCTATCAGAGACTTTCTCAATAAATAAATGAAAGGGTTGAACCAAAAAAGAACAACAATGAAATCCACGAGCATGCGGTCATAAGAATGACCAAAATTCACATGCTGCAATTCATGCGCCATCACCAGATCAAGCTCCTGGGTATGCTCCACCTTTTCGGGGATAAACACCGACTTGAAAAAGGAAAATGGCTGAGCATAAGGCGTTCTGAACACCTCAATTGCCCCGATTTTAGTGATTAATTGATATCCATATTTGAATTTTCTGATCTTATAAAAGTTTGAGAAATAGCGCTGAAAAAGCAGAAATACGCCGATGGCATAGAGTGAAGCAAACAGCCACATCCAACTGACCTGAAAGCCGGGAACGATCACCCCTTCGGTCATGGTTTCTGAAGACTGACTGATTCGGGTACCGATCATGGTGACCAACTCCTGATTGGCCTGCACTACAGGGGCACTCTCTACCTGCACAAATGGCAGCACGAAACCGACCACCAGAGTTCCCAATAAGAATACTCTATTGAACTGATAAAAGGTTAACCGCCGAAGAAACAGCAGATAGAATAACACCAGCACTCCCTGAAAAGCGCTTACTTTCAATATGTAAATCAGCCAATCAGTCATTATCTTCCTGTTTTTTAATCTCAGCAGCTATCATATCCTGTAGCTCCTTCAACTCCTCAATGCTCAACTCACTCTCCTGTGTAAAGAACGAAGCAAACTGCTTCGGACTGTCATTGAAAAAGGTGTGCATCATCCCCTGCATCGATTCTTTGGCATAATCCGCCTTTGAGACCATGGGATAATACTCCTTGGACTTGCCGTGGGTTTCAAACCCGATAAACTCCTTTTTCACCAATACATTCACCACCGTGGACACCGTGGTGTAAGCAGGAGCAGGGTGGCTATACTGAGCCACAATATCCTTCAGATACCCCCTACCCAGCTTCCACAGGTATTTCATTACTTGCTCTTCTGCTTTGGTCAACGCTTTCATGAAACAAACATATAACTATATTTATAGTAATACAACTATTTATATAGTAATCAGAGTAAATTAATACCTACCACTTATCAAAAAGCAGTACCAACTCATCCCTTTAAAGCCGCCAAAACAGCCAATAATCATTACTTTACAGCTGATTAAACCAAAAAAACCTTATGAAAAAGACTTTGCGATATACACCCACACTGCTACTTGCTGTAGTAATGCTGGCGTGTACCCCACCTACTGAAAAAACCTTCACCCCCGAAGAGATGGCCGCCGAATCAGAAAAAGCCCTTGCTTTCTTTGACAAAGCGTTTGATGAAATGGTAGACCGCTACCCTGTGTATCAATCTTACCTGGGCATCAAAAAGGACTATGGAAAATGGGATGACATCTCTGACGAGATGGACCAAAAGGAATTGGAGTTCACAAAAGCTAATCTCCAATACCTCGTTGATAGCATCAACTACGATGCCCTGGACTACCAATCCAAACTCAGTTATGACCTTTTCAAAACGGACGCTGAAAACTCAATTGCCGATTTCAAATACCGCCAGTATAGCTATCCCGTGCATCAGATGCGTGGCACACACACCATGGTAGCCTCTATGCTTATCAACATACACAGTATAGCAGACTCCAGTGATGCTGCAGCCTACGTGTCCCGACTCAATGGCGTAGATCAGCTTTTTGATCAGCTCATTGTTAACCTGCAATCACGTGAAGCACTTGGTATCGTACCTCCGAAATTTGTCTACCCCAGGGTGTTAGAGGCTTGCGCCAATATCATCAGCGGTACGCCCATCGACAAAAGCGCCGAGCAGAATGCCATCTACGCAGACTTTTCCGGCAAGGTGGAGGCCCTGGAACTGGATGCAGCTACTAAAGCAGCTTTCCTTGCCGGTGCTGAGGATGCACTCATCAACACCGTGAAACCAGCCTACGAAAAACTCATTGACTTCCTCAAGGATCAGGAAACCCGTGCAACCTCTGATGATGGTGCCTGGAAGTTTCCAAATGGTGAAGCATTTTATAACAATGCCCTCCAACGAACCACCACCACCAACCTAACCTCCGAAGAGATTCATGAAATAGGTCTGAAAGAAGTGGCACGTATCCACGGCGAGATGCGTGAGATCATGAATCAGGTGAACTTTGAAGGCGAGCTACAGGACTTCTTCGAGTTTCTGAAAACAGACGATCAGTTTTACTACCCGGATACAGACGAAGGCAAAGTGGCCTACATCGACAGTGCTACCACCATCATTGACAACATGCGTCAGCAACTGGACAACCTCTTTCTTACCAAACCCAAGGCCGACATTACGGTGAAACGTGTGGAAGCTTTCCGTGAAGAATCAGCCGGTAAGGCCTTCTACCAGGCGCCAGCACCGGACGGCTCCCGCCCGGGCACCTATTATGCGAACCTTTCCAGTACTAAAAATATGCCCAAGTATGAGATGGAAGCCCTGGCTTACCACGAAGGCATCCCAGGCCATCACATGGACCGGAGCATTTCTCAGGAGTTGACAGGTATCCCTAAGTTTAGAAAATACGGTGGTTACACGGCCTATGTAGAGGGCTGGGGACTGTACTGTGAGTATATACCCAAAGAAATGGGCATGTATGCCAACCCTTACTCCGACTATGGCCGCTTGGCCATGGAACTTTGGAGAGCCTGTCGACTGGTGGTAGACACCGGCATCCACTCCAAAAAGTGGACCCGTGATGAAGGAATCGCCTACTACCAGACCAATACCTCCGGGAGCGAGCGCGAATGTGTGCGCATGGTGGAGCGCCACATCGTGATGCCATCTCAGGCTACAGCCTATAAAATAGGGATGCTGAAAATCCTTGAGCTTAGGGAAAAAGCACAAACCGAAATGGGCGATGCCTTTGACCTGCGTGAATTTCATGATGTGGTGCTAACGAGCGGTGCCGTGCCACTCAACGTACTGGAAGATCTTGTGAACCGTTACATTGCCAGCAAAGCGATATAAATCACCTTTAAGGAAACGATTTTAAACCCCGCGCCGATCTGTGATCGGCGCGGGGTTCTTTTTTTAAGAGACCACTCTGACTATTCAAAATTATTGACTGGAAACCATTCATTTTGATAGGATGTTATTACACATAATAAGTGTGATCATGAAAAACATAACACTCTCCATACCCGATGAGCTACTCCAAAAAAGCCGTGAGTACGCTAAGAAAAATGGCACTACCGTCAACAACATGGTTAGAATATTGCTCAAAAACACGATTGAAGCAAAAAGTGGATTCTCTGAAATTGAAAACTCTATCTCTACGCTTGGTATAAAGACGAGGGTTTATTCGTTCAATCGAGATGAGCTCTATGAAAGGTAAAGTATTCATAGACACCAGCGTTCTCATCTATTTGTTCAGCTCCGATGAACCAGAAAAAAGAATTCACTGCAACAAATTACTGAGTTCACTAGAAAAAGAAAACGTATTGGCATGGAGCACTCAGCTCAGGAATTTTACAATGCGCTGAACAGAAAGCTTGGTGTACCGCCGCAAAAAATTAAAAATTATTTCAGCTATTTCGGCAATTTTGAACTTGTAGTCAATAACATGACTACAATAAATACTGCCATAGATATACAAACCAACAATCAACTAAGCTTTTGGGACTCCCTGATCATAAGTGCAGCTCATCAGGCCAACTGTACTATCCTGCTGTCTGAAGACCTCACTCACGGCCAAAAAATCAACACCCTGACGATTAAAAACCCCTTTGTGAATGATTGACGCTACATCTCCATCGTCATATACTTTAGCCGCTTCATGGCATTCACCTCCACACTGATCGCATCAAACTCCTCCATCACCTTTCCCCGCATCAGGTAGATCCCCTTGCCGGTGAAAGGAAACTTCTTAGCCACAGGTGGAAAATGCACCGTATCAATAAAATCACCTGCCTCGTCCAGAAAAGTTCCAAAATACATCCGGTCTCCCTTGGAGGTACTGGTGTGCTTGGTAGCTACCAGGTACCCCATCACCAGCACCACCTGATTGATGTGTAACGGGAGCTTGTTGGCAGGCACACAATCGTTGCGCTTTTCACTCAGCAGATTAAACGGACTCTCCAGCGGAAACCCCAGCAGCTCCACCTCATCATAAACATCCTCGATAGCCTCGTGCTCGATCTCAGGAAGTTTATATTTCTTCACCGGGGGATCGAAAAGTGAAAGTTTGTTCTGGCTCTTACCTGTATTGCCCAGCAGGAAGTACGCATGCCACAGCAAGGCTTTTTTATCCTTTCCGGTAAACCGAAATGCTCCTATCCTAACCAACAAACTCAGCTGATCCAATGAAACACTCACCCGCTTCACGAAATCATCCACTGACAAAAACGCTCCGTTTTTTTGCCGATCCACCAACACCTCCTGCACGGTATTGTGCTCCAGTTCCTTGATGAAGTTCAGGCCTAAATAGATCGTTTTACCTCTGATAATCGTCTCGTTTTCACTTGTATTGACACACGGCAACTGGATATCCGCACCATGCATGCGGGCCTCATGGATGTATAATTCCCGACTATAAAATCCGCCACCATTATTGATCACGGCCACCATAAACTCCAGCGGATAATGTGACTTCAGAAACATACTCTGGTAGCTCTCTATGGCGTAAGAAGCCGAGTGCCCTTTAGCAAAAGCATAGCCCGCAAAGCTTTCGATCTGCCGCCACACATCCGCACTCACCGTCGGCTCGTACCCTTTGGCCTCACAGTTGGCAAAAAACTTATCCCTCACCTGCTGAAACTCCTCCCGCGATCGGTACTTACCCGACATCCCCCTGCGGAGCACATCCGCTTCCGCCAGCGTGAGCCCGGCAAAATAGTGTGCCACTTTGATCACATCCTCCTGATACACCATGATTCCATAGGTATCAGGCATGATCTTCCAGAGCACCGGATGAGCCTCTTTTCGCTTGTCGGGAATCCTGAAACGCAGAATATACTCCCGCATCATCCCTGATTTGGCCACACCCGGCCGGATGATAGAGCTGGCGGCCACCAGGGTGAGATAGTCCTCTGCACGCAGTTTCGTCAGCAACATGCGCATGGCCGGAGACTCCACATAAAAACACCCGATCGCCTTTGCCTCCCGTAGGTTGATTTTCACCAGCTCATCCTCCTTGAAAAGTTTGATGTCGTGGATGTCTATAGGCAACCTGTCCGGCTGGTTTTCACGAATGATCTCCAGCGCATCCTTGATTTTACCCAGTCCCCGCTGCCCCAATACATCAAACTTATACAGTCCAACGTCTTCAGCAATGTGCATATCAAAGTGGGTGAGCGGAAAGCCCTTGGGCGGTAGCGATGTGGCTGTATAATAGTGAATCGGTCGCTCTGAGATAATAATGCCGCCAGCATGTACGCTCAGGTGACTGGGAAAACCCGACAGTCGATCGCCATAAGTAAGGATAAGCCGTGCGTGATGATCCAGCTCCTGTTCGGGTGTCTTTTGAAGCCGCTCTATTTCATAAGGAGGTACCCCAAAAACCTTCCCCACCTCCCTGATTACCGCACGCCACTGAAAGGTGCTGTGCGTGGCCAGCAATACCACGTTTTCATACCGATCAAAAATATAGCGGGTCACATCCTCCCTGTCCCACGAAGAAAAATCCATATCAAAGTCGGGCGGACTTTTTCTGAAAAGATTGATAAATCGCTCAAAGTACAGGTCCAGCTCAATGGGATCCACATCGGTAATGCGTAGTAGGTAAGCCACCACACTATTGGCCCCACTCCCACGCCCTACATAGAAATAACCCTGGTCGCGGGCGTACTTCACAATGTCCCAACTGATGAGGAAATAGGATAAATATCCCATCTGACGAATCACACTCAGCTCTGTAATGACTCGCCTTCTGATGGTAAATGCCGGGCGCTCACCATATCGGTAAGTCAAACCCGCCAGACAAAGCTGCCGCACCTTTTGATAATCAGACTCCTGGCTACCCGTCCATGTTTTCAGGTTCTGAGAAGTAGCTTCAGGCCCCAGGATGAAGTTAATCTGGCTAGATTGGATAACCATCTTCAGGTTTTCAAATGCCTCGGGTAGCTCCTGATAATAGTCCGTGAGTTGCTTTTTGGTTAAAAAAACATCCTCCCGATGCGCTGTATCAGCGTCACCCAGCTTGCTCACCAGTGTATTGAGGTCGATGGCACGCAGCACACAGTGCAGCTCAAAGTCCACCTCCTCCGGCAAAGTATACACCGGGCAGGCTATCAATTTCTCTCTGGGCAGCTTACTCAAAAACCTGATCCTGGTCACTTCACGAGGCTTCACCGCCAGGTATTCATAAGGCTTCAAAGCACGAGTGGGGATATTCGCCTGAGGATAGATCACAAAACACTCCTGAAGCTCATCGGTGAAAGCAGGAATGGGCACACCTGTATGCAAGTGCTTAGACAAAAAGGCATTGATCGACTGAAATCCATCATTGTTTCTGGCTACCGCCACAAACTGCTGTTCAGCGCCATTTCTGAAATCCACCCCCAGGAGCGGCCGGATACCCTGCTTCTGTGCCTGGCGAACAAACTCCAGACTACCGGCCGTGCTATTGATATCAGTAAGTGCCAATGTACGCACATGATTACGCACGGCCCACTCCATCAGCCTGTCGATGGACAGCAAACCGTATTTGAAACTGAAGTATGAATGGACATTAAGCACATGTAAATCTAATAATTTTAGTAATAACTATTTTTATTAGTATTTACTAATTCGTTCAATTATTGTACTTTCGGAATTAATGATTCAGTCCAACAAGCCTGCTTTCAACCCTCGGATTTTTTGGGATGTAGATTATGATCAACTCGATGTGGACACCAAGACTGAATTTGTAATTGTGAGGGTATTCGAAAGAGGTGACACACCTGATATCAGAAAATGTCGCAAGTATTTTGGTGACCAAAAAATCACCGACACACTACTCAATACCAAACACCTCTCCAAGCATCGCCTCTATCTCGCCAGTGCAATTATCAACAAACCAATATCTTCATTCAGGTGCTACACTGTGAAACTGTAGGTCCAACAAAAAGTAAGGGAGCACCTTGAATAATCGTTTCACCTCACCTCTTCAAATACCTCCTCCAGCTTGATCACAAACCCCTCCAGCACGCTCGAACTCACCGTATCCTCCCGCACAAACTTACCACGAGAGGCATATCGCCCTTCTAAGAGATCGTAGATTTCAAGCACATTTTCACCTGGATACACTACCCAGTACTCCTTTACACCATGCTCTTCATAGAGGTGGTATTTTTCATTGAGATCTTTGGAAGCTGTAGCTGGTGAAAGAATCTCCACCACCAGATCCGGTGCGCCTTTGCACCCGGCATCATCCAGCTTAGCTGAATCACAAACCACACATATATCCGGCTGAACTACCGTGAAGGTCTGGTCGTC
>NZ_JAVKCA010000011.1:0-344725 GCF_040222955.1 Marinoscillum sp.
CGCTCATTTGTACCCGGAGCGGGAGGCTACGCGCCCCGCTTGAACCCACACGACCTTAAAGGTCATGCTCCTATATTCTTCTTAAACAAAAAAAGCGATCCATAATTCGAATCGCTCATTTGTACCCGGAGCGGGACTTGAACCCGCACGACCTTTAAGGGTCACAGGATTTTAAGTCCTGCGTGTCTACCAATTCCACCATCCGGGCGACACTGACTACCCACGGTAGCCCTAAAACACAAAGTCCCGGCCCGAAAGTATCGGGTCAGGACCTGAGCGGGAGACGGGATTCGAACCCGCGACCCCGACCTTGGCAAGGTCGTGCTCTACCAGCTGAGCTACTCTCGCTTATCCCTTTCGTTCTAAGGGACTGCAAATTTAACAGATGATGAATTAATTGCAAGTTCATGAATTAAAATATTTTGCCAGAATTTAAAACACCTCCTACTAAGCCGCGAATCTCACTTTCACAAAGGGTGATTTCCATACCATTTATACCCCCAGGGACTCCTCACGAACTCCTTGACAAGACTCATGTGGACATTAATAATCAAACCTGATGTTCAAATAGTTCAATTTTCGGTCAATTTCCCAATCCACCGGGTTACGTTCATACATTATTGAATCTTCAACAACAGAATATTTAACTGCATTTTTAGCAAAACAGATAACTAATATTTTACCTTTTATCCAAATTATTCAATAAAACACTTTTTATTTAACCAAATGTTATTAAATTGTTTTGATTCCAATCAACCTAAATAGTACAACCAACCATGTACCAACCGGATAAAATTGCCCTGGATCACGAGTACGTGATTTCTACCTTCTCAGTCGAAGAACTGAGAGCGGGCCTGGAGTGCTCCATGAGAGTAAAGCGTCATCTTGAACGACATGTACGAATAGATTCAAAAGTTCGGTACATGAATAATTTGGACGTGCTTAATCAGATTATCTACCAATATGAAGAGGCACTGACCAAATACAAATTGGCTCAGTGAGCTTTCGTATTAAGATTTTGATCCTTTCAGCTGCTCCTTCATTTCATTCACTTTGAGTAGTGCCTCTACAGGGGAGATGGTATTGATGTCTATCTCGCGCAGCATTTTCATTACTTTTTCAAATCTGGGGTCAGACTCAAACAAGTTGAGCTGAAACTGACTGCTAGGTACTTCCGCCAGTTTTTCCTTTTCGTTTTCTGAGAGTTTATCTGCCTCCAGATGCTTCAGTATCGTATTAGCACGAATCACCACCTGATTGGGCATTCCTGCCAGCTGGGCCACATGGATTCCAAAACTGTGCTCGCTACCTCCCGCTTGTAGTTTTCTGATAAAGATAATCTTGTTCTCCAGCTCCTTCACTGCAACGTTAAAGTTCTTTACCCTGGGTAAATCATTGGTCAACTCATTCAGTTCGTGGTAGTGTGTGGCAAATAGGGTCTTGGCCTTATATTGTGGATGGTTGTGCAAAAACTCCACGATGGACCAGGCGATAGATATGCCATCGTAAGTACTCGTACCGCGGCCTATTTCATCCATCAGCACCAGAGACCTATTACTCAGGTTGTTCAAAATACTGGCGGTTTCAGTCATCTCCACCATAAATGTTGATTCGCCCCGAGAAAGATTATCCGATGCACCCACCCTGGTGAACACTTTATCCACCAAACCAATGCGGGCATATCCCGCAGGTACAAAGCTTCCCATCTGAGCCATGAGTACAATGAGCGCTGTCTGCCGCAGCAGTGCTGATTTTCCAGCCATGTTGGGCCCTGTGATGATCATGATCTGCTGAGATTCATCATCCAGAAATACATCATTGGGAATGTAATCCTCCTCAGGTGGCATATTTTGCTCTATCACCGGGTGACGACCGGCCTTGATGTCGAGCGAAAACTCCTCGCTCATGGTAGGTCGCACATAGTTATTTCGCCTGGCCAAAAAAGCAAACGCCGTGAGACAATCCAGTGCCGCAATTACCCTTGCATTTTGTTGGATCAGCTCTATGTATTCCATGGCAAAGGACACCAGCTCCTGATAGAGTCGCAGCTCTATGACAAAAATCTGGCTCTCGGCATTCAGTATTTTTTCCTCGTATACCTTCAGCTCCTCTGTGATGTACCGCTCGGCGTTTACCAGCGTTTGCTTCCTGATCCATTCTTCGGGTACTTTGTCCTTGTGGGAGTTGGTCACCTCCAGATAGTAGCCAAACACCTTGTTGTAGGCTATTTTCAGCGAACTGATCCCTGTGCGTTCGGTTTCTCTTTCCTGTATCCCCTTGAGGTAATCCTTGCCAGAAAAAGCCATTTTTCGCAGCTCATCCAGCTCTTCATTCACGCCTTCTTTCAGAATGTTCCCCTGATTGGGATTGATCGGTGCGTCATCCTTGATACTATCCTCAATATGCTCCAGCAGCGCTTCACAGTCGTTGAGCTGATCCAGGTATTGCTTGAAAATGCCATTTTCTGAGGACTTAAGTTGATCCTTTATCGGCCTGATTTGAGAAAGACTCCTTTTGAGCTGAACCATTTCACGGGGATTAATCCGCCCCGTGGCTACTTTCGAGATCAGTCGCTCCAGGTCTCCGATTTGCTTAAGGTGCGCACTTACCTCATTGAGGGTCTCTTCCTCGCCCATAAAAGCCTCCACAGTGAGATGCCTACGCTCTATCTGCTCCTTATTTTTAAGTGGAAGCACCATCCACTTTCGCAACAGGCGACTACCCATAGGGGTTTGGGTGTTGTCCAGTATATCTATCAGTGCAGTACCATCTCCCTGACTGGGCTGTATCAGCTCCAGGTTGCGAATGGTGAATTTATCCAGCCACACATATTGCTGCTCGTCTATACGTGAGAGCTGTCCGATGTGCTTGACCTCTTTGTGCTCGGTCTCCTCCAGATAAAACAGAATGGCTCCGGCCGCAATGATCCCCGACCTCATTTCCTCCACCCCATAGCCTTTCAGATTGGCGGTGTTGAAGTGCCGGGTTAATTTTTCATAACCATACTCCTCGCTAAATATCCAGTCTTCCAGGTGGAAATTGATATAGTTATTGCCAAATGCTCTTTCGAACCGATCCCGTTCAGATTTTGAAAATAGAATTTCGGAGGGTTGAAAACCCTGAATCAGTTTTTCCACATAGTCAGGATTGCCCTGAGCCACTAAAAACTCGCCGGTGGACAGGTCCAGAAAAGAAACGCCACAGGTATTATCATCATAATGAATGGCCGCCAGGAAATTGTTGCGCTTTTGCTCCAGCACATTGTCATTCAGTGACAGACCGGGAGTCACTAGCTCGGTGACCCCTCTTTTCACAATCCCCTTCACGCTCTTCGGGTCTTCCAGCTGATCACAAATAGCCACCCTGTTGCCTGCGCGCACAAGCCGGGGCAGGTATACATCCAGTGAATGGTGTGGGAAACCGGCCAATTCGATGTGAGAGGCCGATCCGTTGGCCCTTTTAGTGAGCACAATCTCCAGGATCTTGCTGGCTTTGATGGCATCCTCCCCGAAAGTCTCGTAAAAATCCCCTACCCTAAAAAGCAACAATGCTCCGGGGTACCGTGCCTTGATGGCATTGTACTGTTTCATCAATGGAGTCTCAGTGGGTTTCGCGGATTTCGCCATCCTGTGGATTGGTGGTAGTTTTGAATCGAAAATTAGATAGCAATATTAAGGAAAGACAAGCGCATGAGAAAACTTAAAAACGAGGAGCTGGGCAGGATGGAGCAGGAAGAGTTTCAGCAATCCGAAAAGCTCCACGCCTGCATCGTTTTGGATGACATCCGCAGCATGAATAACATTGGGAGTGCATTCCGAACCTCTGATGCCTTTCGCGTGGAGAAAATCTATCTGTGCGGAATCACCGCCCGGCCCCCACATCGCGATATCAATAAAACCGCCCTGGGGGCAACAGACACAGTGAGTTGGGAATATCATGAAAAAATTTCTGCGCTTATTTCGCAATTGAAAGTTGACGGATATCAAATTGTGTCTGTAGAGCAGGCAGATAAAAGCACCTCGCTCATGGACTTTGCACCAGGTTCGGACCAGAAGTATGCCTTCGTCTTTGGCAATGAGGTTTTTGGGGTAAACGATGAAGTGGTTAAAAACTCTGATCTGGTGTTAGAAATCCCACAATACGGCACCAAGCACTCTTTGAACATTTCGGTCAGCCTGGGTATTGTCATTTGGGATTTCGTGGCGAAATCTCAGCCTCTCTTGTAACTGGCTCATCTGCAATCTAATGATCACAGAAATACAGTGGGGATTCATTATTTTTGTTACATGTTGGAGCTAAGTCAGCATATAGACAAGGTTAAGAAAGCATGTAAGCAACATCATGTAGATAAAATGTATCTTATTGGTTCTGCCGTGGATCATTCATTCAATGATGCGAGCGATGTGGATTTCCTCGTCACATTTGAACCCTTCGAAAGAGCCCAGTATTTCAAAAATTTTATCTCCCTAAAATCTTCTCTCGAAACCGTCCTCAATAGAAGGATAGACCTTTTAGAGACCCAAAACCTTCGAAATCCGATTTTAATCAAGTCCATCGAGCGTTCCAAAAAACTAATCTATGGATGAGCGTATTTTAAAGTGGCTCTACGACATTGATTTAGCCATCTCAGAAATTGACAGTTTTTTTGAGGGCAGGCCTAAAGATTTCCTGGAATACAAAAATAACCTAATGCTCAAAAGAGCTGTAGAGAGGAATCTGGAAATCATCGGAGAGGCAGTTAACAGAATCATCAAGAGAGATGCCGCTTTTGAGAAACTCATCAACGACTCCAGAAATATAATTGGTATGCGAAACCAGGTTATTCATGCTTACGATAACATCTCAGATGAAAATGTTTGGGCAATTTTGATTAATCACCTTCCTTCCCTGAAAAAAAGCATCCAAAAACTCATAGGAAGTATCTAAAACTTCACTCCCAACCCCACATAAAAATTGCGACTGTTAGCAGGAATAATGCCCGGGCCGGGATAACCAGCAGCACGTCTGGTAAAGTAAGACTCATCAGTAAAATTGTTCACGCCACCTTCAAATGTCCAGAATTTGTATCCATAGCTCACAGAAAGGTCCATCACAAAATAGGAGGGGATGAGTCCTTCGACTGCCGTGGGCACAGGTGGGGTACTGTCAGCATTGGATGCATCCGAATATTGCTCCATCACATAGGTGTACAGATAGGATACTCCAAAGTTCCCTCGCTTATATGTCACTCCGGATTTGATATTGACAGGCGGGACCAGCTCTACTTTATTTCCCTCTATGCCAGCTTCATCATTGTTCAAATAGCGGGATGAAATCATAGCAAAATTTAAAAAGCCCGTCAGGGTGCTCTTCTCTGCCGGAAAAGAAAAAAGCTTTAACAAATCCGCTTCTATGTAGCTCTCCAGACCAAGGATGCCCGCATCTGCAACATTAGTGCGATACCGAAAAGTACGATCCACCAGGTTATTGAACCGGGGATCCGGCTCGGTGCGCAGTACATTGCCAATACGCCCCTGATAGGATAAATAAAACAATGAAACATCGTACCTAAACTTACCAGATTCGGCACCTCTTATGCCCAGGTCAAGATTGTAACCACTTTCATCATCAATATTTTCATCCACCTTCAGTGATGGGTTGTCCACCCGAATATCATTGAAGTTGATTGCCCTGAAATTTTGTGAGAAATTACCATAAACCTCTACCGTCTCACTGTATTTGTAACTAACTCCAATGCCCATCAGGGCAAATGATCTGGGCTTACTTTTATCCTCCTCCACCTTTTCCTCATAAATCACATTGCCCGCCAGATCCTCCCGGCGGTCGTAGTAATATCCTTTTGCATCCGTGCGGATGTACTCATACCTGATCCCCGGGGTAATACTCAGGCGGGGTGTGAGGTTAAAAATGTTTTCAGCGAAAAATGCCACGTTCCTACTGGGAAAGGTAAAGTCAGATTCCCCGGGCTCCTCCTTGTTTTCAAACTCAAAATTGGCATCTGAGCCATTGTCTCCTTCACCTTGCTCTCTTAGTGTTTTTCCAAAATAGAGTCGGTTACCCACCAGTAAGACAGATTTTTGACCCAGCAGATTATAGTGATATATCGTTCGGAATTCGTTGCCCCAATTCTGATACTGATCCTTCAGCAGGTTGCGGTTCTCTGTCGGATCATCCGGCCTGTCTATGCGCTCCAGATTACCCACGGCATACCGGTTGGCGCCTAGCATAAAAGTTTTGTTATTAAACTTCAGGCTTGAAGAATATCTATAATCCCACTCCATGGCGGTAAGATCCCAACCCACATCAAACCAGTTACGGGCTCGCTTGGACTGATTCGGGTTTTGGTAAAACTCTATATCTGTCAGTCCCCCCGGCTGCTGGGCCAGGTAAGTCATGTGTGTGTGCTCCAACTTGGCACTCAGAAAGGGCGTGAAATCGTAAGTAACCGATGCAAAAAGGTTGTGCTGGTCCTGCTGAGAATTAGGGCGCCAGCCTTCACTGTGCTTGTATTGGTAAAAAGTATAATAGTTCACCTTGCCCACGGTGCCTCCCAGGCTGTTAAACGTATTAAACAAGCCAAATGAACCCAATGTCTGGGCAGAGGTCACTTCTATCTTCTTATCCCTGGGACCCTCTTTGAAATCAAAATTGAGCATGCCTCCAAACTGCGTTCCATACTGGAGGCCGGCAGCTCCACGCACCACCTCTATTTTGTCCAGGGCCAAGACCGGAGGTGTATAGTAGCTTTCCGGATAGCCGAGTGCATCCGCCGAAATATCATAACCGTTTTGACGCACATTGAAGTTGGACGTTCGGTTGGGGTTCAGACCCCGCCCGCCAATGCCCAGATTAATACCGGCACCGTCGCTTTCCCAAATGTTCAGCCCTGGAACCTGCGCATAAACCTGGCGCCCCACATTGGCTGCTTTGTTGCCTATTAATCCGCCAACATTGATAAGCTCCGTTTTCTTGGCTTCATAGATGGCCGAACCACTCACTGACTGCAACCAGCTAATGCCCATGGTTTCTGATCGGGTATTCTCTACCACCACAGACTCCAGTTCCTGGCTCATTGGCTTTAAGCTAAACCTGATCTCTGAAGATTCCGCGCGAACAGATACATCCCGGAAATCGGTCTGATATTCAGGAAAGAATGCGACAATTCGATGATCTCCCGCATTCAAATCACTCAGCTGGAAATACCCTTGCTTGTCAGTTATGGTTTTTATGGAAGAGCCTTCCAGAAAGATCATTACTCCTTCCATAGGTTCATCAGCCTCATTGGTGACCACTCCAGAGATTCGCTGAGACATGCCAGAAAAAGACACCAGCCAAAAAGCCAGTACGATGCCCCATTTCCATATGTCTCTCAGTATTACCATTCTTATTTTTTTCACACTGACATACGTCAATGATTGCTTCCCTCGCTTATCTATTTGGACTAATTCTAAATAAGCGCAAAGGTCGGGGTAATAAGGACGTGATTCAATCGCTAGTCATAGGCAAAAGGGAACTCACTAAAGCTAGGGAGCCATCACTAGAACTAGTGAGTGTGAGGTAACACCAGCGAATGGCTACCTATGACTGAACGTTTGCTCAAATCCACCTCCGGATCGATGAATCGTGTGCTTGGGCGCCCATTTAGGGTAACGAACACATCGGCTGTCACGATCGGGTCAGTCATTCCCTGCTGAAGGTAGTAATCGTGTAGGTAATGAGCATATTGCACGAGCATATCGGGCTGAGTGGCCATCATTTTCTCCTGCTGAGGAGTGAGGTGCTCGTAGTTGGCCACCATAGATTGCCGACCAGTATCGCTATCGCGCACATAGAAGGTAGCACTACCTGCTTTTTCCATGAGCATCACCCGCCATGAAAATCTGTAGCCTGCTTCAGTCCAAAACACGTCGCCGGGATAAGAGAGAAACCTTAAAGGAATCAATACCTGAAGGGCCATGAACACAGCAAACAGTTTCACCAAAGGATTGGAGATTCTGATATTTTGAACATCGGGACTATCCTGCCACCTGAATAGAGATTTGAGCTGACGAAGGACTTTTAGGTGCTCTTCCGGACTGAAGAAAACAGTGGTGAGTCCAATCATGATGAATGGAAACATCCCTATGGGAAAAAGCCACCAGGTCATCAGGTGAAATACAACCACACACAAAAAAGCAAACCGACGTGTCACGTTCAGAGACAGGAAAAAAGCGATCGAGAGGTCATAGACCATCCCAAACCAGCTAAACACATAGGCAGTGAGCTTATAACGCAAGATTGGGCCCAGTACCGGGCGATGGGTATTTGCAGACAACCACATTTTCATCGGCTGAGCACTCAGCAACCAATCAGAATTTATTTTAGCCAGACCGGCAAAAAAATAAACCACCATCAGCTGAAACCGCAGGACATTCATGAAACCCACTGGCACGTGATCCGTTGCTCTACGGGCTCCGCGCCGTACATCCATGGAAAAATCGCCATGGGCAGGCATCCATATCAGCAAAAAGGCTATCAGGCTCAAAAAGTAGTAGTGGTTCAGATAATTGGTCTTATCGATCAACTCTACGTAGGTAAAGAGCACAAAAAAAGTAGCCGTGGAAATGCGATAGAACCAACCCAATGCAATGCCTGCCGATGCCAAAGCCATCACGAAGAAAACTGCATACATGCCCACCCCGGGCAATGGCTCAACGCCCGGTAAAAAGGGAAAGTAAACTCTGGGGGCGATGTACTGTTGATGAATCCAGCCGTAAGCGCAAAAGCGAATAACAGATGCCAGCATGAGCAGGCCAAACAAAAGCCTAAAGGTCACTAATGGAGCAATGGAGACCTTTGCGGTGACCAGCCGCTCTGCGAGCATGGACTTAGACCTTAGCATCAATCACCATCATTGTCCTGATAAGTGATCACTACGCCAAGGGAGGACGCCATGTCTGTTTTGAAAAGAACGGCAAGCCGCTGCATTTCCGCAAACACCGTTTGTACGGTCACCTGATCGTTGAGAATTTGCTCTGGAAGCGGGTCTTCCAGCATGTTGCCGGCATTTATCAGTGCCTTGAACTGGGTGTCAATCCTGACAGACAAATCCTCGTTTTGTGTGGTGGTGGCCTCAATGGCCTGAAGGTAATCGTCCAGTCCCACATCATCCGCGCCCTTGTAAAGCGTATAATAGGTGGCAATGCTGGCGCTGAACAGTTCTGCTGAGTACCCGGCATAATAGGCCTCACATGCATGGGGTATCGGCTCTCCCAAAGACCGGATTCCGACAGGAATACCAATTTTACCATCACGGGTATTTCGCTCAAAGTCAAGGTTCATGGCGTTGATCAGTTTACCTACAGAACTTCCCACATTCACACCATATGAATCTTCGCTGGTAAATGTTCCTAAATAATTCCCGCCCTGTGAAGACCATTGATCATACACCGCTGACGAAACCTCCTCCATGAGTAGGGCCACCTCATCCGCATAAAGTCGGTCTGACTGCAGGGCAGAAGAAATCAATTCCTGATCGCTCAGACCAGGACGATATAGGAGGTATCCCAACGTCTGAAACCCACGGGCATCGGCATTGGCAAGGGTGGTCAGATTGTATTCTCCGCTCTCAATATTGCGATTGATTTTGAGCGTGTCTACCGGATAAATATTAAGAATACCAGCCAGCCCATTGGATTCCGAGGGGCCAAACTGATACGGGCTACATTCCTGCCAGGCCAGTCTTGCGGATTTAAGTGCCTCCCGTGAAGCCATAAGAGACTCGATCGTCGGAGCAAGTCGGTAATCCGAGACTGCTTCTCTCAGGCTCTTTGTTTTGTCCCTCAAATTGAGATAGGCGGGTAAAATGAGATTATTGGCAAGGTTTTCCAGCATCGGCCCCTGATCAAAGTCATTCATTTTGCCAAACGGATCCTTATCCGAAACGCAGGAAGACAACATGGCTAATGCCAGAAACAGTACTGTCAATAATCTCATCTATTATTTCACTTTGTCTTTATAATGTGGCGCCAGGTAATGGCTTCATTTATAACTCATCCGCAATATCGCTCAAAGACGGGTAAGCTGTAGCCAAAATGTCCTTGGCATTATTCAGACTGTTAACTGAAATCGTCCAGAAGTCACCATCAGTACCAAAGCCGGCATTCAGTACTTCATCCAGTTCCTCTGTAGTTATCTGCTTATAGGGGCTGTACTTCAGGGCCATGGCAAAGCCGTAGCCCTCTGATGCATGATGAAACAAAGCCCCCTGATCATCCCCACTTAAGTCAGCAATAGACTCATTGATATAATGAATGGCAGTAGCCGCCGCTATCAACTCGAACTCAGTATAGATAATATCCCTTTGCTCATCTCTGATCTCATAAGTCTTATTCACGATCGCGGTTCTTCCTTTCAGGAAGGCCTCCTTCAGCTTCGTGGCGCTTCCGAGATAGCTTTCTCGTCCATAGGTATAGTTACCTAGAAATCGATTTTCACCATCCACGTCAAAATCCGGATTGACACCCCAGTAGCCGAAGGCCTCATCCCAATGGTGCTCCATGGCCGTGTAGTTTTTGTCGGCTTCCAGCTCTGTATTTTCCACAGTATTTCCGATTTTGGCATCAGTCAAATAGCTGTTGTATATCTGGTTGAGGAACGTCGCTCCCATGAGTCCCTTTTCCACTAATTGAGTATACTCCCAGCCTTTTTCATCTACCAAAATCTGCCGGTCTGCTCCCCGGGAGATAAGCCCCGCCTTTCCTTGCGATGCGCCCGTTTCCGAAGCACTGGCTGATGCCGCTGAAGCCAGAATGCCGCTGAAAAATGTCACATCTGCCGCGAAGGTCTTATCCTTAAGCTGCTTACCACTCTCGTTGAGACCAGCACTGGAAAAAGGGTTGTTTTCATTGGCAAACATATTGAGGAGAACCTCCTCAGATAACACCTCACCATCATTGGCAGTACCTATATAGGCCTTTAACTCAGCCAGCATGTCGAGTCTTGCAGTCTGACCAGAATAATCTACAGAGGAAGCACCATCCCTGGTAAAGTGATAGGTGGAAGGAGTCTCCAGTGACACTTCATCATCCTCTCCATCGTTACATGAGCTCAGACTGCCCATCAATACTGCCCCTATTATTAATAAAAGTGAGTTTAGCTTATTCATTTTGTTGATTGTTCTTTATTTGGACTAATTCTAAATAAGTGCAAAGATGTGCCAAACGGCGCCAGGTTTCAATCGCTAGTGATAGGCAAAATGCAATTTCACTATCCCTAGTTACGAATCCCTAGAACTAGTGAGCGCACTTGCTTTCAAACGACTTTGCAGGTATGGGCAAGGGGTGTCTTTGAGAAAAGACAGCAAAATGCGCTCCCGATCCGCAGGGTTATTTTGAATCTTCTCCTGGAGAGTGAGGAGTAGCCGGTCAAAGTCTTCTATGGTACCCATGATCAGAACATCCTGGCACCGGCCAACTTGCGTCCTTCGATACGTGTCTCGCTTTCCTGGCCGTTAGATGGCTGTACTTTTTTCAACCTAAAAAAAACCAACAACGCAATGAGCGATGTAATCAACCAAAATGCATCCACGACAAAAATCTGTAGCTGCTCCTCATTATAGGTGTCCCACATCCAGTTTCCTGTAACTAGCCCATTCACAATGGGAATGGCCATGCCGAAAATAGAACCCAAAAACAAACAGTATTTGTTCGTCAGGTAATTATTTCTCCATGCAGCAAAGCAAACGCTCAATATCAGCCAGGAGGTGAAAAACACTTTGTATATAAATACATGAGGTGTGGGGCTACCGGGATCATGCGCCAAACGAACTATGCTAAATAACAATGCCATGGCAGGATACATACTCAATGAAATCGCCATAAAAATGCTGGCAACCCACTGATTGGCAGTTCTCTTCCAGGGCGCGGTGCTTCTCTTGTCGCGCGCCTCTACCCAGAGCAACACACCGGAGAGAATTACAAAACAAGTAATGATCCCGAAAACAAAGTAGATAATCTTAAGGCCATACCCGCCAAAATCCCCAAAATGGAGCCTCCGCATCAATTGATCCGCCCCAACTATATAATTAACGGATTCATCACTTGTCTGAGCGGTGAGTGAGCCTGACCAATCGAACGTAGCCCTGCCCAGGCCCAGAAGTGCGCTTTTGGTTTGAGGTCTCACTTCCACCAGGATGTTCATGTTTTCATCACCAAAATTCTGAATGCAAAGCCTGCTCAAAACCACATCGCCCCAGGCAGCTTGAGATTCATTTACCAACTCATTCAGACTCAGGTCAAAATCAACCGGATGATTGGCAAAGGCTGGAGCTGGCGGCTGATCCAGCAGCTCACGGTACATCAGGTCCCGATCTTTATCATAGATCAGGGAACTGGCCGGTCCGAGCATGATGGTGGTGCCGATAATCAGTACAGCACCTGTCACTGAAAATATGAACTGAAAAGGCAGCCCAATCAATCCCAAAGCGGTGTGTGCATCGGTCCAGACCGTCTTGAGCCTGGCCCAGGGTCTGAACAGGTAGAAATTGCTGACCATTTTTTTCCAGTGAACAATCAACCCGGTGACGATGGCAAACAAAAAGAAGAAGGCCACAAAACCTGAGAACAGATAACCATACGGATAGGGAATCTGTGCAAAAAAGTGCAATCGATAAATAAACTCACCTAGTGTATAACCGGAGTAGTAGCTACTCTCCTCATATGTCCTGGTATCCAGGTAGGTATAGACGCTCCGTCTGGCGTTTTCGGAGGCTGATGTATCCTGTGTGGACGAAATATTTATGATCACGTTGCGCTCCTGATGCGACTGCCGGATATTAATGGTACGACCCCTGAGCTCACCGTACCTCATGGCTAACGTGTCCAGAATCTGATCGAAATCCGCATTCATCTGACTATGGGCTACTATCGGCCGATTGCGCTCCCATGCGATGATATCATCCCTAAAGAAACTGATAGACCCTGCAAAAAAGATCACATAAAGGGCCACACTGATGACGAGCCCGCTCACCGTGTGGGTATGAAACAGGACATTATAGATGCGATTGCTCATACTGTGGCGGTATATTGATTGAAATAAAAAACAGCAGAAAAAGCAACGGTCAAAGCAAGGTACAGGAGCCAGGCAAGCCAGCCATTTTTAAACAAAAAAGCACTCACCATCAAACCAGCCCAGAGGATAAACCCTCCGAAAATCAAGGTCACCATCGTACCGGCCCGATCACACCACAGTGAAAGTGCCATGAACAAACTAACAGTCACCAGATAGCCCCCAAAAAACCCGGCAGTGATTTTGGCAAAACGTTGGTGAAATGATTTCGTCAGATGTTTCTTATTGGCTGGCATCAGATGGTTATTTCTATGAGCATTGACAAAATGGTAAGCATCCCAATAGTTCTTCTCTTCATAAAGCCAAGGGGTGCCAGTAAGATCACCAGGCTGGATACTATAGTCAGCATTATCAAAAAGAAAAACGAGCCTGAACCAATGCCATAACGGAGTGCGCTGAGCGCAAAGCCGGCGAGCAAGCCCATCACACCTAATGAAGCACCTCTCGGCCCTCCCGATTCTTCGGGTTTCGGTCCTTTATTGGCAGCGGCAAAGGCAACTCTTCGGGAGGCTCGGTAGCACACCCAAAAACCAAGAAATGTGAACAGGCAACTAAGTGTAATCATCCGGTCAAAGGGCTATAGCATAAGTGGCACAGTGCCAGATAAACTCATACTCCTCATCATGATAAGTACCCGGGACTTCCTCCTTTTTAGTAGTCTCCACAGTGTACCTGGCGGCCCAGGGTAGCGTAAAGGTCACCAACCCATTTTCATCTGTTGTTAGCTTTTTACTCCAAAGGTCTGCCACGTAAATAACCACCTCCTGATCCGCTAAAGGCCTTCCCTTAAATACGACCTTGAGGTTCACATCGGCACCCTTCTCTGCCTTCTTCTCAGAGTTGTTCACTACCACCAAACCCTTATCATTTGTGGCGTTGGTTTCCTGGTTCTCATCTCCCACGAGCACTCTGGCGGTGGAGTGATAATGCGTCTTGAAAATGCCAAAATCATATTGCGTATAATCAATTACGTCGATCTCGTCATTATTCAGGACAACCGTGTAGGTACCCTTTTCTGCAGGAGTAAAAACTCCTTGAAAAGCGTCTCCTTTAGCCTGTGTTTCGATGCGTTCCTTCCGTCCTGAAGGCATCACCACCCACAACCTGAAGTTTTTTACCGCTGCGAAATTCTCCCCTGCTGGATCCTCCACTACGCCATAAGTGTACTCCCCAAAGTAAACTTTTACAATGTGGGCCTTGCCCAACGCTCCGGACTCAGAGGTTTCCAGCCACATGTAGTGAGCGAAAGATTGGGCACAGGCCATCAGCACAAGTGCCAGTGTAAGTATTGTTTTTGATTTATGCATTGTCAATTGAAGTAAAGAAGAGCGCTCCGGGAAATGCCACTGGCCAATACCCGGAGCTCCGTGATGAAATAATTAATTGTGTTTGAAAATCCCCTGTAGCTCTATACCGTCTATTTCAGCTCCTCGTTCTGCGGTGGCAGTCTCCGGGTCTATTCGGTACACATAGGCCTTACCAGTTTCATTTTGTCTGATAGACATGTATACCTTTCCGTCTTCCACCAGGTAAGGGGTCTGGTACTGGCCCGCATGTACGGGAATATCCGTCACTCTGGTCAATGTGCGGGCTTCCAGATCGATCACTGCTACTTCCATCACATCATAATTGCCAAACCCCGCCCACTGTACATCCCGGGAGGTATCATTCTCTGGATCAGAAATCCTGGCGATGGCCTTACCTCTACCAGCATACACCGCATTGTGTATTTTGTGCCCATAGTCTTCCTCCACATTGAAAAAATAGTCCTGATCAAATTCTGTGGCCCCAGCCTTGATCATGAGAATCCCAGACGGTTGGCTTACATGGGTAAATCCTGCAAAATAGGAAGAAGAGGAAATGGTGTAAATGTCACCGTTCTCAGTGGACACAAGGGACGGCTGGCCACCATAATAGCCGATCGGGCTCGTCCGGTCATCCTCAAAAGTCTTGATGTACTGCATTTCCGGATAGGAATACACCGTCACGTATGCCTTATCCACCAGAGGGGTCTCCCATGAGGTGCCATGAAGTGGATAGAAAGACACATACAACTTGTCTCCTGACAGATAAGTACTGGTAGGCCAGGCATTGAGCCGCACCTCTTCATCTAAAGAATCCACATAAAAGTAGGATTCATAAATCGGGTGGGTCACAGTCTTCGTGATAGCCACATCGCCTGCATCCACCACTTGCAACTGACAGTCATATGACCCTCCGCCCCAGGGAGCGCCAATGGCCAGGAACGAATCACCATCCAAAGGTCCCACACAGTCTATTCTTTCAAAAACAAACTTGGAGTTCAAATACAACTCCCCGGCATCCACCTGATACCCGATGCACTCGTTGAGGGTGTAGCCAATGGAAAGATAATTATCCCCCACCGCAGTGTAGTACGACCAACCAGACTGCTCGATGCCCTGACCTTCTGACGTGATCACTCCGGACATCAGGTCATCCACAGCTACAATATAGTCTGCAGACGCATCTCCTTCTGTGGCCCGCAGGCCTACCACATATCCCGACCAGTCCTCATCTCCTCTACCGGGATCTGGCTCGTCATTGGTCTCACAAGAGATGGTCGAAAGGATTAAAAATGAGCTCAAAAGGGCCCATAAACTCAATTTGAATTTCTTCATTTTTCTATTTGTTTAAATTTTTAAAAGATCAGTTGGAAAGAAAATAGCTCAGCTTCAGGCTGAATGATCGCCCGGGTTTTTGCATGGCGAAATTGTCATACACTATCGTGTTGGTAATGTTGTTGCAGGCCAGGGAGGCACTGTATTTCCTTTCTGCAAATGCGTAGGATACCGACAGGTTGTGCGAGAGCTGCTGCGGGATGTCGTACTTGTATTTTTTGTTCCCCTGACTTGGCCATTTCCAATAAAACTGATCTACAAACAAGGAGAGCCAATTGATGGCAAGCCGGCTATCTTCCGGTCCCACGTTGTGGAATTGAACCCCGGCTGTGAAATTTCCAAATAGGAATGGCTGGTTAGGTAAGTCGTCCTGATACAGTCGGTCGCTCTTATCTGCATTCACGTTCTTTTGCCTGGTGACATTCATCCCCAGATTGAGTAGCCGCTTGTAAGTATATTGGATTCCGCCTTCCATGCTGGTGAGGTTCACCCTGGACTGATTCACATAGTTGGAGTTTCGGGGCTGGGAAGCATCCAGCCGTATAAAGTCCGAGGCTTGCCGGTAGAGGTAATTTCCTTCAAACCTGAACGAGTGATCTTTCAGGATTTTGTTCACCAGGATACCTGCGTTGTAGTTATTACTTTGCTCTGGTTCCAGAGCAGTATTTGGCAATACAGTGAGGCCATTTCCAAACATCTCCTCACCTTCAGGCAGTCGGTAGGTATTTTCATAGGAAAGTTTCACCTGCATCCAGGGGGCAACAAAGTAGGTAGAAGCAATGCCATAACCGTTAAGTAAAAAACGAATATTATATTCTTCAAACTTGTCTGTCTGTTCATTCTCCACCTGTGTGCTGGAGTGCATCATGAAAGTTTTGTTGAAAACGGAGGTCTTCCATTGATCATCCATCAGGCTCAGGCTGTATGAAAGGGCTGAGCTATTTTTAGTGATGGTATTGGGTGTGGTAAATGGCACCTCACTAAGGTCTCGCATCGGGTCTTTACCTACTCTGGAAAATTGACTGAAGGTGTTGTTGACCGAAACTGAATGATTCTTGCCCAACTGGTAACTCAGATTGGCTGTCGCCAGATAGGACTCATCATCATAGCTAAAGAGAGATTTGTTGTAGGAAAATTCACCGGCATTATTGATACGGGTGCTGTAATCCCCATACCAGTTGTAGGTACGCGAACTGGTATCTGCCCGAACTGCTTTTCTCCGGGTATACATGGCATACGCCCGGAGGTCCAGCCCGGCAATGAAAAGGTTGGTCTTTTTATACTTAAAGGTGGGAATCAGCACCTGATCAGTGGTCATCACCTCCCCAAACACGTCCTGCATGTTCAGGCCAGTCTGCACTTCCTTTTCGTTGCCGCTTGCGATCAATCCGACAAACAGCCGATCAGCAAATGGTTTATTGACCAGCCCCAATTCCAACTGGGCCGTTTGCGACTGGTAGGCATCATGAAAACGCCTGACATCCACCGTGTCCAGCTTTCCTGAACCGTCCGATCTAGGCACCTCCACGTCCCGCATCGGATAGTTGTTGTCGGAGTAGTTCAAAAAAAGGTTCGCGTTGAAGGAAAGGCCGGTGTGGGGTTCCGTATACCGGGCCAATACGGAGGCCCGGTGGGTGTTGAATGACCCGATGGCATACGAGGCATTGAGATAATTTCTAACATTCTGATCGGTGGTAACATTCACGGCACCACCCAAAGCATCTGAACCAAGGTGCACGGGCACCACACCTTTGTAGACCTCTATGCCAGTGATCATATTGACAGGAATGTTATTCAGCGACAGGGATGACCCAAAATTGTCCATGGGTATGCCATCCAAGAAGAACTTCACCTGGTTTCCGGTAAAGCCGTTCAGTGAAAAATCAAAACCGGAACCCAATCCACCCTGCTCACGAATCCTCACGCCGGATACCGTACCCAAAATCTGATTAACATCCAGATTTTGGACTTTCAATGGTTTCACATCCACCACCGACACGGCAAAAGGTTGCTCCCGTACTTCGGTGTGCTCTGATTTGCCAACAATCTGCACTGCACTGAGCTCTGTGGTACTCGCTTTGAGCTTCAGCTTCAAGTTTACCGCTCCGTCCACCTTCTGCTCTGTGGGTTCGAATCCGATCCCCGAAAACACAAGCGTAGCTTTCCCTTCAAGCGGAAGCGAGAAAAATCCGGAAACGTCGGTAGAGACACCCGATGTGGTAGCCTTGATGGTCACGGTGATTCCGGGAATCCCCTGATCCGCCTCATCGGTGACGATCCCCTGAACCAGATAAGACTGTGCCAGAAGGGTACTGGTGATTAAAAGCTGTACTGAATAAAGTAGGAGTCTTTTCATTTGCTTTATTTAGAATCATTCTAAACAACAACGCAAATGTGACCAGATCACCACTCTCTGTCAATCGCTAGAGGTGAGGGTTTTTATGCTCATTAAATCTAGCTAAGGAGTATAACTATAGTGATGCCAGTCCTAGCGATAAGGCTCCCAGAAGTAGTGAAATAAAAAAGGAGAACCGTTACCCGATTCTCCTTTCACTTATCTATTTAATCTCTGTATTATCCTTCGGCACTGTACTCAATCGATAGCACTCGCTCTTCGATCATTCCCAGAGCAATTTTATCCTCACCCAGCACGTCAAAAAGCTCCAACGTTCTGCGGGCTACAAATTCCTCTTCGATTTGCTCCTGCACAAACCATCTTAGAAACTCCTCAGTAGCAATGTCCCCTTCCTTTCTACACACTCTCACCATGTCGTGAATAGAGTCTGTCACAGCGATTTCCGCTTCTAAAGCGGTCTCAAACACTGACCTGAGAGAGGCAAACTCATGCTGAGACTCTCCTATGGAAGGAGAAATCGCATCACATTCCATATCGGTCAGGTACCGAAAAAATTTCATTTGGTGCTTCCGCTCCTCATCAGACTGCTTGAAAAAATGAGCGGCACAATTGTCATACCCACGGGTATCGCACCAGGCAGCCATGGCCAGGTAGGCTGCGGATGACTGGGCTTCCATTTTTATTTGCTTATTGATGGCATTGACAATCTCCTCTTTCAATACCGAGTGTCTTCTCAGGATGTCTTTCATGGTCGCAAAAATTTAATTTAGGGTGTAAAAGAACTACAAAAGCCCCCAATTACCATAAAGAAGGCTAATTTAAAATGAGTCTAAAGTGGCCTTCGCACCAGCTGCCTGTGGATGACACTATTCAGCTCCAGCATGGTAAAAGCCCCTGCCAGAAGCTCCTTGAGCTCGAGAATGTTTTGAATGGTCAGCACGAAAAGTCTGTCACAATGAGGCATGTGAAGCACTTCCACATCCTGGTTTTCACTCATCAGCATCGCAGGGAGGTCTATCGCCTGAAGTTTTCGTTTGAAAGTAATCAACTCACAAACCCGAAACGAAAGCTCCTCCTGGTGAAACGCCAGCTGAAACCGCTCAGTTGTGTCACTTTGACTTAGCGACCCATTTTCTGTCTGAAAAATCAACTCCTCTCTACCCGCTAAGACCTCACTCATAGTTTAGGACACTTTTTACAGTGGCGACCCTTTTTCTTGTACTTCTTGCAGCATTTTTTGAACACACACTCTTCTCCCTCCATCAGGCTTTTGCCTTCGAAAGGATTGAAAAAGTTGATCTGCTGCTCTGTAGTTTCTTGAATCATTATTTAGAATAATTCTTAATAGCAAAATTGGAGGTAAAAAGCACAGCAATCAATAGCTATGGATAGTCAAATGAATCACTAGAAGTAGTGAGGGATTTTAGCGCTTGGCCAGCTCATTGGCTGCACACTTTTCACATCCCGGGCTCTTCTTTCCAGACACGTTGAGGTAGAGCTTCCTGCCCAGCCAGGAGGCGGCAGCCAGAAAAAGGGTAATAACAATAACGGTCTGTATCATTTCAACAACTGATAAGTGATCAATGCGGCGACATAAGCCAATCCGGTCATGTACACCAACTGTATCAATGGATATTTCCAGTTTTTAGTTTCACGAAGCACGATAGCCAGTGTGCTCATGCACTGCATGGCAAAGGCATAAAAGATCATCAATGATAAACCCGATGCCAAAGTATAAACCGGTTGGCCGGTCAGGCTATTTTTCTCAGACCGCATTCGTTCAAGCAGCGTTCGTTCCGTATCAAAGTTTTCGCCTACGCTATAAATGGTAGCCATGGAGCCTACAAATACTTCGCGGGCGGCAAAAGAAGTGATCAACGCTATGCCAATCTGCCAGTTGTATCCCAATGGTCTGATGGCCGGCTCAATGGCATGACCTAAAATACCAATGTAGGAGTTGGCAAGGCTCACAGAAGCTACTTTCTGTTCAAATTCTTCCTGCGCTTCCTGGCTCACCTCCGCGGTAGGTTCAGGGATGGCTGCAACAGCTTGCTCCATCCGGTCGCCCGGCCCAAAAGAAGCCAGCACCCATAGGATGATTGAAATACTGAAAATGACTTTACCGGCATCAAACACAAAAAGCCTTACTTTTTCCCATAAGGTAATCACCAGATTATTCCACCTGGGCATTTTGTAAAGTGGAAGCTCCATCACCAAAAAGCTTTTCTCTTTGGTCTTGATGAAAAACTTAAAGATCAATGCGATGAGCAATGCAGCCACCAAACCTATGAGGTATAAGCCCAGGAGTACTAATCCTTTGAGATTAAAAGGACCTATGAAAGTATCCGGCACCACCAAAGCAATCAAAAGCGTGTAGACAGGAAGCCTCGCGGAGCAACTCATCAGTGGGGTGACCATGATGGTAATCAGGCGCTCCTTCCAATTGTCGATGGTGCGGGTAGCCATGATGGCCGGGATGGCACACGCCACACCCGATATGAGGGGCACCACGCTTCGCCCATTCAGTCCGAATGGACGCATGAATCGATCCAGAATGAAAACCACACGGCTCATATAGCCTGTCTCCTCCAGAATGAAAATGAACCCAAAAAGTAAAGTAATCTGGGGAATGAAAATCACTACCCCACCCAGACCGGGGACTATGCCCTCAGCAATCAGGTTAGTAAGGAGTCCAGCAGGCAGGGTGTTTTTGACCCATTTACTCATGGACAAAAAGAGCGTATCGATGAGGTCCATTGGCCACTCGGCCCAGGCATAAATCGCCTGAAAAATCATCAAGAGGATACCCAGGAAAATCAAATAGCCAAACACAGGGTGGGTAAGCACGCGATCTACCGCTCTGTGACGGTTAATGATTGATTTTCTGACGGGCTTTTGTTTGACCACAAACTTCAGGATCTGGGTAATCTTTCTGTAGCGTTTCTCTACCCTTGTTTTTTGCTCAATATTGTCACTGATCAGAAACTGACCTTTATCAAATTCCCCACCTAAAAATGGCTGGGAAGCCTGGTTAGGTTTATGGCTGATGATTTCGTCTACCAACTCATTGATTCCTGTTCCCGTTCTGGCTACAATGGGGACAATCTTCACCCCACCCAGTAGTTCACTAAGTTTTTCAGTATCTATCACCAGCCCTTTTTTATCGGCAATATCGGTCATGTTGAGTGCCATAGTGACCGGCACACCCATATCCAGCACCTGAGTAAAGAGCAGGAGGTTTCGTTCCAGATTAGATGCATCCACCACCACCACAATCCTGTCGGGATAGTCTGCGTGCTGCAGATTGCCCAGGATGTCATACACCACCTGCTCGTCCTGTGTCTTGGGATAGAGGCTGTAGATGCCCGGCAGATCTATGATTTCATGAGGAGTTTGTGCGCGCTTGAGGGTGCCCGATTTCTTATCTACCGTCACCCCTGGGAAATTACCGATCTTCTGATTCAGACCGGTGAGTTGATTAAAAACAGAAGTTTTACCTGAGTTGGGATTCCCAACCAATGCAATTTTCATCTTATTCCACCTCTACAAGTGATGCCTCGTCTATTCTTAGCGAGAGCGTGTAGCCATCCAGATCTACCGCGATAGGTCCTCCAAACGGAGCCCTAAAAACTATCTGCACAGATTTACCCGGATACATCCCCATGTCCATCAGCTTAGAGGTAAGCCCATTTTGAGTAAGGGCTTTGATGGTCACACTTTGGTTGGTTTTTAAGGTATCTAGTGTCAGCATATATTTGGTTGCAAAATAACTCAGGTATTACGGCTTTAGCAATAGCGATTTATAGTGAAAAGCCATGACTTATATCATGCCTTGACCAATCCACTTTCCATGGCATATACAATAAGTTCGGTAGGTGATTTAAGGTTGAGTTTCTTCAGAATGTTTTTTCTGTGTGAATTGATGGTGTGAACACTGAGGTGGAGCGTTTCCGCTATATCAGCAGTCCGGTATCCTTTCGTAATCAGGTTGAGCACTTCGTATTCCCTGGGTGACAGGTCCGTTGGCTCACAGTTATTCTCACGGGTTCGCTTATCTTCCTCCACCAGCAAATCCAAAATCCTGTTGCAGTAAAACCGACTGTTGAGCGCCACAGATTCAATGGCATTTAAAATCTCCTGACGGCTGCAGTTCTTTGTTACGATCCCCTTGATCCCCAACTCCAGCAGATCTTTGATGGCTTGCCTGTTGTCCTCGTTGGTAATAATGAGCACATTGGTGGCCTGAGAATTGACTACTTGCTTCAGCAAGGAAAGGAGCACCGGATCCTGACTTTTATAGTCCATCAGGAGTACATCGGGATGGTGCTGTAAGACTGAACTCAACAAGTTTTCGGGTTCCTCTACCGTACCCAATAGCTCAAACTCCTCCTTCTCACCGATGAGGTGAATGAGTCCTGCTCTTGTTAGAAACTGAAAGTCAGAAATGAGAACTTTTGTACTTTTCATCTATTTAGAATAATTCTAAACTACGCAAACCTACTACTAAAACGGCAAAGAGACAATTCAGTTCTATTTCGAAGTAATCGTCAGCAAGTTTGTGTTAATTTTGTCTAAGACATTTCATTGAAAACACATTCTCGAAACATGGAGATTCGCATAGAACACGACACAATGGGGGAGGTACAGGTCCCCGCTGACAAGTACTGGGGGGCTCAGACACAACGATCCAGGGACAATTTCAAAATAGGAGGCGCCAACATGCTTATGCCTCTGGAAATCATTCAGGCTTTTGCCATTCTGAAAAAGTCCGCTGCCCAGGCCAATCAGGAACTGGGCGTATTGCCCAAAGAGAAATCTGATTTAATCGGTAAAGTCTGCGACGAGATCCTCGCAGGTCAGCTGGACGATCAGTTTCCTTTGGTCATTTGGCAGACGGGGTCTGGCACACAGTCCAACATGAACTGCAACGAGGTGATTGCCAACCGTGCCCATGTACTCAAGGGAGGCAAGTTGAGCGACGAAAAGAAATTCATTCACCCGAATGATGATGTGAACAAAAGTCAGTCGTCCAATGACACCTTCCCTACAGCGATGCACATCGCTTCTTACAAAATAGTAGTGGAGCACACTATCCCAGGTGTGAAAAAACTGAGAGATACCCTTAAAGCCAAATCTGATGCGTTTCAGCATGTGGTGAAGATCGGGCGCACCCATTTTATGGATGCCACTCCACTGAGCCTGGGTCAGGAATTCTCTGGCTACGTGTCACAACTTGACCACAGCCTGAAAGCACTCAACAACACGCTGGCCCACCTGAGTGAGCTGGCGCTAGGTGGTACGGCCGTGGGTACTGGTCTCAACACACCGGCAGGTTACGATGTGCTCGTGGCCAAAAAAATAGCTCAGAATGCCGGCCTTCCATTTATCACTGCCGAAAATAAATTCGAAGCGCTGGCCGCTCATGATGCCATGGTAGAAACCCACGGCGCACTAAAGCAACTGGCTGTAAGCCTGATGAAAATCGGCAATGACATTCGAATGCTTTGCTCCGGTCCAAGAAGTGGTATTGGTGAGATCATCATCCCGGAAAATGAGCCCGGCTCATCCATCATGCCCGGCAAGGTGAACCCTACGCAGTGTGAAGCGCTCACGATGGTCTGTGCACAGGTGCTCGGAAATGATGTGGCAGTATCTGCGGGTGGCATCTACGGCCAGTTTGAGTTGAATGTCTTCAAGCCGATGATGGTGTACAACCTCCTCACATCTGCACGACTTTTGGGAGATGCCTGCGAATCTTTCAATGACCATTGTGCCATTGGCATAGAACCAAATTATCCGGTGATTAAGGAAAAGCTGGAAAATTCCCTTATGTTAGTCACAGCATTGAATACTCACATAGGGTATGAAAATGCAGCTAAAATCGCCAAAAAAGCACATAAGGAGGGATCAACCCTGCGCGAAGCAGCGATTCAGCTTGACCTGCTCACCAGTGAGCAGTTTGATGAGTGGGTGAAACCCGAAGATATGATTGGTAGCTTGAAGTCGTAAAAATTTGCGTTTTTTTTAGTTATTTTAGTACTTTAGTACTAGTTATGTAATTAATTATGAATCAATAGATTAAAACATGAAAAGGATCGTCACATTATTACTCCTGGTATTTTTCGTAACTGTAGGTTTCAATGCCACAGCTCAAATGTCGAAAAGCGAACAAAAAGAGTGGAAAAAGAGAATCAAGGCACTGGAGCCAGAACAGTATAAAGTGCTTATAGAAGAAAATAAATCCCTTAAAAGTCAGACAGCCAGTCTGAAGAATGAATTGGCTGGTGTAGATGACAAACTAGCTGACAAGGATGAGCAAATTTCATCTTATCAGGCTCAGGTGTCCAAACTCAGAGATGAGCTGGCGGAGGCCAACACAAGACCTGCTGTACCGGCCAATGCAGACCAGGGCGGAATCAACGAAAACGTCGGTGTGGTTTTCAAAGTACAGATCGGGGCATATGCCAAAAAGGATCTGGCCAAATTTGATCAGGCCAAGAACTTCTCTCAGGAGAAAGATGGCAATCTGAACAAATTCACCATCGGAGCATTCAGAGACTATTGGGAAGCAGATACTTTCAAGAAATACCTGAGAGAAATGGGTGTTAAAGACGCTTTCATCGTGTCTTTCAAAGATGGCAAACGAGTTGACATCAAAGAAGTACTGGAAGGTGTGACAAAATCTTAATCTTATTATAAAATAACTTTCATATAGCAAATCAAAAAACCCTCGCCTTTATCGGGAGGGTTTTTTTATTACTTTTGTGCTCCCATTTTTTTCACGGTATATGATCCATTATAAGTCCAAAGAAGAGATAGAACTCATTCGGCAGAGTGCGCTGATAGTGTCCAAAACACTGGCGGTCATGGCTGAGCACATCAGGCCCGGTATCACCCCTTTGGAACTGGATAAAATCGCAGAAGAATACATCAGGGACTCAGGAGCCGTTCCTGGTTTTTTAGGACTTTATGATTACCCCAATACCATCATTACCTCTGTCAATGAACAAGTGGTACATGGCATCCCTACCAACCGGCCTCTCCGGGAAGGAGACATTGTGGGCATGGACATTGGCGCTTTCAAAAACGGATATTATGGAGATCATGCCTATACATTTGCTGTAGGTGAGGTGTCTGACGACATCAAACAGCTCCTGAAAGTCACCAAAGAGAGCCTTTACCTGGGTATCGCCCAAACCGTAGCAGGCAACAGAATGGGCGACATTGGCTTTGCCATACAGAACTACACGGAGAGTTTTGGATATGGAGTAGTACGCGAGCTGGTCGGTCATGGACTGGGGAAAAAAATGCACGAGTCTCCTGAGGTGCCCAACTATGGCAAAAGAGGACATGGTTCTAAGATAAAAGAGGGCCTGGTAATCGCTATTGAACCCATGATCAATATGGGTACCCGACGGGTTATTCAGCTTTCTGACGGCTGGACCATCGTGACGGCAGACAAGATGCCATCTGCACATTTTGAACACAATGTAGCTGTCGTGGACGGAAAGCCTGAAATTCTCTCCACTTTCAAGTATGTGGAAGAAGCCCTCGAGAAAGTCAACGGCCTACTCATCTAATCCCGTTAATCCCACATTCCCGCAGGCACGATCTCCAACACGTGACCATCAGGGTCTTCGAAGTAAAAAGAATTGACCAAAGGTCTCCATTCCTGCTCATGGGTAATGGTTACACCTCTTTCTATCATGGTTCTCTTCACACTTTCATAATCACCGGGGGCCACCTCAAAAGCTATGTGCTGTTTGCCTTCGGCATAATGTGGCGGCAGTACGGTTTCGTTTCTGGTGGCCTCAGAGATAAAACATAACAATACTGACGTACCCAGCCTGAAAAAAATATGTCGCTGATTCTGGTGGGAAATGACTTTCAAGCCTAAAACTCCCTCATAAAACTCCCTGGTTCGATCCAAATTCTGAACGTAGAGACAAGTCTCCTTTATTTGTGTAAAATCCATGGTCTTTTTTACTTTGTATTAAAGTTATCCTGAATCTGAAAACTATACCTTTGTGGCAGCGTGCCAAACAAAAAAATAAAGTTCTCTGGCTTGATGATGACGTTTTTGGTCTGGCGACTGAAACACATCAGTGACAACAATTTTATTCTGATTGTTGCCAGCGTGATTGGTCTTACCGCGGGTCTGGCGGCTGTCACCCTGAAAAGCACGGTGCATTATGTGCAGCTTCTGCTGCAGCAAAATCTCGATGTAACCCGCATCAACTATCTCTACATTGTATACCCGATCATCGGCATTCTGTTGACCGTGTTGGTAAGAAAATTTGTGGTTAGAGATACTCCGGGTCATGGCATCACCCGCATTCTCCGGGCTATCTCCAAAAGCTCCAGCCGCATTCGCAAGCGATACATGATGTCCAACATGCTCAAGAGTGCGATTACTGTGGGTTTCGGTGGATCCGTTGGACTGGAGGCTCCCATCGTGGTTACGGGCTCTGCCATCGGCTCCAACTTCGGGCAGTTTGTCCACCTCGATTACAAGAAAAGAACTCTGCTCATCGGTTGTGGTGCTGCCGGTGCGATCTCCGCCATCTTTAATTCTCCCATCGCAGGCGTGATTTTTGCGATTGAGGTCATTTTGACGGAAGTTAAAATCAGCAAATTCATCCCGATTCTCATTGCCTCGGTCAGCGGACAGCTGGTCTCTATCGTTTTACTTGGTGAAGACATCTTGTTCTCATTTAAGCTTGTTGATACCTTTTCGGCCCGGGATACCCCCTGGTATGTTTTGCTCGGAATAGCCTCGGGAATGGCGTCTCTATACTTCATCCGGATTACTTACCTGGTGGAAGGGGCGGTAGAGAACATCCGAAACCAGTACGGCCGGGCAATTTTTGGAGGCCTCGCCCTCGCCCTGATCATCTTTGTCTTTCCGCCTATCTACGGTGAAGGCTACGAGTCCATCAAAAGTCTGCTACAAGGAAATGAAGTCAAATTTCTCAGTGGTAGTTTTTTTTATGGACTGGCTGATCAAGAGCTTATTGTTATTGGCATTCTGCTGCTCGTGATCCTGGCCAAACCCTTTGCCACCGCTCTCACGTTGGGCTCCGGCGGTAGTGGGGGAGTGTTCGCTCCTTCATTGTTTATGGGTGGTGTCACCGGGTTCCTGTTTTCCAGAGTGGTACAGTTCATCCTGCCAAGTAGCGACATCAGTGCGAGTAACTTCACCCTCGTAGGCATGTGTGGTGTGATGAGTGGCGTACTACATGCACCACTTACCGCCATATTCCTCATCGCGGAGATCACCAGTGGTTATATGCTGTTTGTCCCACTGATGCTGGTCTCAGCCATCAGCTTCACCACCATTTCTTACTTCGAAAAACACAGCATTTATACCAAAAACCTCATTGAGAAAGGGGACCTGATCCAATACGATAGTGATTTGATCGTACTTAGCCTGATTGATCTCAAAAAGATTGTAGAAAAAGATTTGTTGACCATTCACCCGGATGCCAAACTTCAGGAACTGGTAGGCCTGGTCAAAAAAAGCAAGCGAAACATCTTTCCGGTGGTCAATGACCGGAACGAGCTGGAAGGGATTGTCACCCTGGATCACATCAGAGAAATCATGTTTGACC
Source organism: Marinoscillum sp. (assembly GCF_040222955.1). Lineage (GTDB taxonomy): Bacteria > Bacteroidota > Bacteroidia > Cytophagales > Cyclobacteriaceae > Marinoscillum. Next base: position 27,714 of record NZ_JAVKCA010000011.1, read on the forward strand.
CGGAAAAACAGGCCAATGTGGTGGTAAAAACCATCATGCAGAAGCCTCCGGCCTATCTCAACCCTCAGGAAAAAATGCAATCAGTAATGAATAAGTTCGAGCTTACACAGGCGTGGAACCTACCCGTTATAGACAATGGAAAGTACCTGGGATTTATCTCCAAATCCAGGATATTCAATGCCTATCGCAAGAAGCTTATTCGTCAGACGAAAGAGTGATCAAATTTTCAACCGACTGAACATCAATACCTTAAGAATTCCTATTGGATGTTGTGCTTCAGAAAAAATTCAGACTTATCCACAAATATTTCATTGAGGTACATCAGTGTAAACATCTGTATTACAGATGATTATGGCCATTTTTTAAGGGGCTGTGGATAAAGTGAATAAAATGTGCATAAATATCAAATATCAAATTTCGCTAACTGATCTCTTTTTGTTAAAGCCCTTGCCTAATCCATCTTCCGACCTCATCTCACTATTTATGCCGGCTCATCTCCCTTCTGATATACCCCCACCCCCGTGTCTCACACCATCCTGATCATGCAAAAAACGAGCTCCGAAAAACGCTAATCTGAATGGAATCAACTATTGGAATAGTGCAATTGAGGCCCTTTATATTAAACAAAATCGTACGTTTTCACGTATGCGTACCATAGAATGAAAAAAACCCTGATCGTCATTTTGACGCTGTTTATCGGCGTAGCGTCCGCGCAAGAAATACGCCCCATTAAGCTCCCCGAACTTCAGCAGCTTATGAGTGCGAATACCGCCGGACTGAAGGTATTCAACTTTTGGGCTTCATGGTGTGGTCCATGTGTGAAAGAGCTCGGTTACTTCAATGCTCTGGCTTCCAACAACAACACAGAAGTCATACTCGTAAGCCTCGACTTCCCTGAGGACATTGAAAAGGCCCGTAAAATTTTAGAGAAAAAAGAAGTAGCCCTCTCTACTTACCTGCTGGACGAAAAGGATTACGACAAATACATTACATCCATAGATAATAGCTGGAGTGGTGCCATTCCAGCTACTTTGTTTATAGATAAGAAAGGAAATAGATATTTTTACGAAAGCAGCTTCGAAAAACAAGAGCTGGACAATGTAGTGGAAAAATTAACTTCAAAATGACTGAAAATATGAAAAGGACATTCTTATTGGTAACTGGCTTGCTGGTTACTGTGGCGGTTTTATTCGTGAGTGCCACTGATACGCCTGAAGAGGGTTATGAAGTTGGTGACTATGCCTCAGACTTTAAACTCAAGAATGTAGATGGGGCTATGGTTTCACTGGCAGACTACAAATCCGCGAAAGGGTTCATTGTGGTTTTCACCTGTAATACCTGCCCGTATGCAAAGCTTTACGAGCAGAGAATACTGCAACTGGATCAAAAGTACGCCGCTAAAGGCTTTCCGGTCATCGCTATCAACCCCAATGACGTCAGCAAGCAGCCAGGGGACTCCATGGAAGAGATGATTGCGAGATCGAAAGAAAAGGAGTACTCTTTCCCCTATTTGAGGGATGACAGCCAGTCTGTAACCGCAGCATTTGGAGCTTCCAAAACTCCTCATGTCTATGTACTGAACAAAGAATCTGACGGCAAACTACGAGTAGAATACATAGGAGCGATAGATGACAGCCCAAGGGAAGCATCAGACGTCAAACAAAAATATGTTGAATCAGCAATAGATGCCCTTTTAGTAGGTCAGAAACCCGCTATCACCACACAGCGTGCGATCGGTTGCACCATTAAATGGAAAGACGCTTAAAAATATAGGTAAACACATCAGCAAAAAGCCCTCCTGAAAGTCTTCAGGAGGGCTTTTTATTAAACCACTTCTTATAAATGGGTTTTCTATACAGAAATTGAGCCCATAGGACCGGATAAAGGAGTACGTCGGACAGGAGTGCGCCAGTAGAAAATCGAATATCATCCACGATCTCAGCTCCCTTTCCTACCTGAATGACCACATGCCGATGCTCCCAGGTTCTTAGAAAGAACGGCAACTTTCTGCCCACATCTACAAAACTCCAACTGCCGGTTCGATCAGCAGACTCAGTGATTTCACTGATCCACTGCTGTTTGAAAAGCAGAAAATTTAGCTCCAGCGCCACCTGATCACCTTTCTCACAGCCATCAAACCTCAATAGCTTTACCGGAGGAAATGGTGGGTTCAATGACAGGAAGAGTTGCTCCGTAAAGCCTTGCTTTACCTCTTTCAGGTCGGCAGATACTGAAGTCCTGATGACAATGCGCATAGGCTCAAAACCCTGCGCAAGTCATTAAGTTTAAAAAATTATTTGGACTTGGTCCAGGCACCCAGAATCATACCAGCCACGGCCCATCCGGCCACCTGAAATCCTCCCTGAAGCCAGGCCAATGCGTACGGATCACCTGAAAACATGCCTCCAGACATTGCCGGAAGCAAATTGAAAGCAAAGCCTATAAGGAATCCGTGAATAGCACCCGTCACCAAAGATTGCACATTCATCTTCACAAAAAACCAGGCCATTAAGTAAACCGGAACCACACTGGAGATCACGTTGGTCACCCACACGCCAGCACCGGGAGGATTGGCCTGAGCATCCTCCATGGTAAGTCCTACCAAGCTCATCCAGGACTCACCAAATAGGGGGCCGTACCACAGAAAACCAAGTACAAACATCCAGATGACGGAAACGAGTACTGCAAGGTGATTGATTTTAAGTTCATACATAGTTGAAAAAATTTAGGTTAATGAGCACTGAAAATAATCAAAAATCAGGAGAGCACCCAAAGTGCTCTTCTCAAACTATAGCTTTTTGGCCCTATTCCAATACGCATCCATTTCATCCAGCGTCATTTCACTCAGTGCTTTGCCGTCCTTTGAGGATTCAGATTCGAGGTAGTTGAACCTTTTGATAAACTTCTTGTTGGTTCGCTCCAGGGCCTCCTCGGGGTTGATGTCAATGAACCTCGAGTAATTGATCAGAGAAAACAGCAGGTCGCCGAACTCATTTTGGGCTCTTTCCTTATTGATTTTTCGCTCATCTGCAATGTTGAATTCCTCCTTGAACTCCTGCATTTCCTCTTCCACTTTTTCCCACACCTGTTCCTTCTTATCCCAGTCAAAACCAGCGCCCCGGGCCTTCTCCTGAATCCTCATGGCCTTCACCATAGCGGGCAATGAGGGGGGCACTCCTCCCAAAACAGACTTATTTCCTTTCTCTTTGAGTTTGATCTTTTCCCAGTTCTCCTTTACCGCCTGCTCATCCTTTGCTTCCACATCTCCATAGATGTGTGGGTGCCGATGAATCAATTTGTCACAGATGCCATTGAGTACATCTGTGACGTCAAACGCCTTCTTTTCTGCCCCTATTCTGGCATAAAACACCATATGCAGCATCAGGTCTCCCAGTTCCTTTTTTACCTCATCCAGATCATTCTCCAAAATGGCATCTCCCAGTTCATAGGTTTCCTCAATGGTCAGATGACGCAGCGTCTCCATGGTTTGTTTCTTATCCCATGGGCAATTTTCACGAAGCTCATCCATGATGGTAAGCAACCGGTCAAAGGCTACAAGTTTTTCGGCCCGTTTGGGATCTGGCTTGGACAATTGTCTGGACATGTGGAAATCTTTAAGGAACTAAGCGTGTTGTAGACGAACAAGATTACAAATATTCTTTAATTTTGCATCAAATTGTAACCTCATGGCTACCGTATTACTAGGAATTGGATTTATCGCAATATTCTTCATCTTGATGTCAGTAAGACTGATCTTCAAGAAAAACGGAGAGTTCAAAGGAACCTGTGCCTCACAAAGCCCTTATTTGAATAAAGAAGGTGCCACCTGCGGCTATTGCGGCAAAACAATGAGCGGGGATGAAAACTGTGGAAACCCGGACTCTGAAGTCAACAAACTCATGGCTAAATTCAACTAACTGCACCGAATTACCATTTGACTATTTTTATTTAATCACATGTCTAACCGACGGCAAAGTCTGCTTTTCTGATTTTGTGCTGTCACCAAAAGAATCATATTGTCACTAATTAAATCAATTGCCGGGCTGCGAGGCACGGTAGGCGGAAAAGTGGGTGAAACACTCACCCCAATAGATGTTGCTAAATTCACAGCCGGCTTTGGCATGTGGATCAAAGAAACACACGAGCAGCCCAAAGTGGTGATCGGAAGAGATGCGAGGCCTTCAGGAGTGATCTTCACGGCCATCGTAGAGAATACCCTTCGTGCTCAAGGCATAGACGTGGTAGATCTGGGACTTTCCACTACTCCCACTGTGGAGATGGCGGTAGTCAATGAAAAAGCACAGGGGGGCATTATTCTCACGGCCAGTCACAATCCATCCGGGTGGAATGCCCTGAAGTTGCTCAATGAAAACGGAGAATTTATCACTGCCGCTGATGGCGAGAAGGTCCTCACCTGGGCCGATTCCCCTGATCTGCTTTTTATGGATCCAAAGAAATTTGGCACCGTGGAAACCAACGATGACTACATCGACTGGCACATCGAGCAGATTTTGAAGCTAGACCTGGTCAATGTAGAGGCCATTCGCGAAAAAGGCTTCAAAGTGGTAGTAGATGGCGTCAACAGCACCGGAGGTATTGCCGTGCCCAAACTGCTCCGCAAGCTTGGTGTAGAGGTGACAGAACTCTTCTGTGAGCCCAATGGCATTTTTCCACACAACCCCGAGCCACTTCCGGAAAACATCACACAAATCTGCAACGAAATCACCAGTGGAGATTTTGACCTGGGATTTGTGGTAGATCCGGATGTGGACAGACTGGTGATGGTCTGTGAGGATGGAGTTCCTTTTGGTGAAGAATATACGCTCGTAGCCATTGCTGACTATGTACTGGGTAAAAAAAGCGGAAATACGGTTTCCAACCTTTCTTCTACCCGCGCGCTACAGGATGTGACTGAGAAACACGGGAACACATACAAGGCCGCTGCAGTAGGAGAGGTAAATGTGGTCACGGCCATGAAAGAAACAAACGCCGTAATAGGGGGTGAAGGTAATGGTGGGGTGATTTTGCCGGAACTCCACTATGGACGGGATGCGCTGGTAGGTATTGCCTTATTCCTCTCACACCTTGCTGAGTTTGGCAAAAGCACCTCCATGCTCCGTGCCACTTATCCGAGCTATCACATCTCCAAAAATAAGATCGAGCTGGATGCCGATTTGGATTTGGACAGTGTATTGGAAAACCTCCAACTGAAATATGCCAAAAACAAGTTTTCAACCATAGACGGTCTGAAAATCGAATTTGACAATGAATGGGTACACCTCAGAAAGTCCAATACTGAACCCATTATCAGGATCTATGCCGAGTCTGACAGCCTTTCTACGGCCGATCACCTGGCACAAAAACTTATGATGGACATCAAAGAGTTGATTTCGGCTTAGTCGAAATCAACTCTCCCAGAAATCGTCAACTCATAAAGCTGTTGGATTTGTGCCGCGGTATTTCTCATGAGCGACAATTCCGGTAATTCGTCAATCCCGAAATACTGGACTCCCATGGTTTCATGGCCCGGATTGAGCGCCCCGCCTTCCACTACACAAAGGAAATTGAGCTTATAAACGCTGTTTACATCGGCAGGATGGTCATGCTTGCGCTTGTCCCATACTGCCAACAACCGCTCGGGTCGTACCCTAAGGCCGGACTCTTCCCATACTTCTTTCACGATATTCTCTGAAGGTGAATATCCATTGTCTGCCCAACCTCCAGGCATGGCCCACTTGCCATCGGTCTTTTCACGGATCAACAGTATTTTTCCCGCCTTAATAATCACACCGCGCACATCCACCTTCGGGGTGGGATAGTCGTCCAGGTTTTCAAACTGAGAAACTATACGGCCGACCTCTACGCCCACAAGCTCACTCAGCAAATTGTTGGTGCTCTCCTTCAATTCCTCGTAGCGCTCGCGATCATATGGATCTTCTGCATAAGTCAGTCCTGTTTTGGCCAATGACTGCACCCTTTTCAAATATTCCAGTACCTGCTTATTCATGTCCATAGATGTTGTCGGTCTAAGGTATAATATGCTTAATTTTGTGCTTTGCATAGTTAACATACGTCCTCGAAATGAAAAAAGTATATTTTGATAATGCGGCTACCACCCCTCTCGACGAGGCTGTATTTGAAGAAATGAAGCCATATATGCTGGAGTATTATGGCAACCCTTCGTCCATCCACTGGCATGGAAGACAGGTGCGATCTGCCATAGAAAAAGCACGCAAGAAAATTGCCGATCTCCTCAACACGTCTCCGTCCGAAATCTTTTTCACTTCGGGTGGCACTGAAGCCGACAATACGGCTATTCGCTGCACAATAGAAGATTATGGGGTAAAAAACATCATTACCACACCTCTGGAGCATCACGCCGTACTTCACACCGTGGAAATGCTCGCCAAAAAAGGCAAAGTGAACCTGGACCTCCTGGATGTAGACGAAAAAGGTCGGATCAGTCTGGATCAGATCGAACAGCTCCTGAAAAAAGACCCGAACACGCTCATCACTCTGATGCACGCCAACAACGAAATTGGTACCATGAATGACATTCATGCCATCGCTGAGCTGAGCAAAGAATATGGCGCCGTGTTTCACACGGACACGGTGCAGTCCATGGCACACTTCCGTCATGACCTGCAGGAGTTGAAAGCCAATTTTGTGGTTGGCTCTGCCCATAAGTTTCACGGCCCCAAGGGAGTGGGATTCCTTTATGTCAATCATGAAAAAAGAATACAACCCTTTATCCATGGTGGAGCACAGGAGCGCAACATGCGCGGTGGCACGGAAAACGTCTATGGAATCATTGGCCTGGCCAAGGCGCTGGACCTGGCTTATGCAAATATGGACGACCATAAAAAGCAGATAGAGTCGGTGAAGTCTTATATGATAGAGCAACTCAAGCAGCACATAGAACGGGTATCCTTCAACGGCACCTCTGACGATCTGGAGAATAGTCTGTATACGGTGCTAAGTGTGAGCCTTCCGCCAAGTGAAGACAATGATATGCTGCTGTTCAACCTGGACATCAACGGTATTTCTGCCTCCGGAGGAAGTGCCTGCAGTAGCGGGTCCAACATAGGCTCTCATGTACTCACGGCCATAGGGTCAGATCCGCAAAGAGGAGCCATACGGTTTTCATTCAGTAGATTCAATACCAAAGCAGACGTAGATTACGTTATAGGTAAACTGAACGAAATCCTTACTGTCAGTGCATAGAAAACTCGCGATACTCTTACTCTTTTTCCTGCAATATTTCTCACTCCCTGCCCAGAAGAACCCATCTTCTCAGGAGCTTGGTGCGTTCAGGTATACCCATGAAAATGGAAAAGTATTAGCTGGTCAGCATACCACGGCGCTCGTGTTGAAAAGCACATATTTCCAGGGCTCTTCCGTTCAGGTGGAGGTGAATGGTTTGACCCGAACAATGCCGCTGGATCCAGATGCGCCTGAGTACACCTACTTTCTTTCCTTGCCCGATCCCATTCAGGTGACCAGTGTTATTGCCCACCCTGATTTCACTATTTTTCTGATCAACAGTGGAAAAGCTCCGGTGACATCCGATGGGAAATTGAGGTCCAATCAGGAGGAGTGTGATTTTTCGGTAACCCCTATCCTGCAGGTAGAATGGCGCAACGGACTGAATCCTCCGAGCTATAGCCGCTCTTTCACAGACGTAGAGCACGTGATCGTGCATCATGCGGCGGGCTCCAATACCAATACCAACTACACGCAAGTGGTACGTGACATTTACATCTATCATACCGAGGTGAATGGTTGGTCGGATATAGGATACAACTATCTGATCGCCCAAAACGGCGCCCTTTATGCCGGTCGTGATCCCGCTGGCGGAGCGCAAGACAATGTGCTTGGTGCCCACTTCTGTGGCAGCAATAGCCGCACTATGGGTGTTTGTCTTTTAGGAAATTATGAAACAGCCTCCCCTACTGGTGCCACCTGGTCAACACTTCAGGAGCTAGCCGCTTTCAAACTTCAAAAAGAAAACCTTGATGCTTTTGGATCAACTGGGCATCCATTAGGTCAGATAGACCACATCGCAGGTCACCGTGATGGGTGCAGCACGCTTTGCCCGGGAGGAAATGTATATGATCGGCTGTCAACGCTACGAACTGGTGTAGACGATTTACTCACCAGCTGTGAGGTCGCTCTGGATTTTGAGGTTTCCGATCTTACGCTGGAGGCAGGTGAATCTCTGCTGGTTACCAACACAAGTCATGGCTATGACCGGTACTCCTGGATTTTTGATGGAGGCAATCCCCCAACTGCGGAATGGCCCGATGGGGGTGAAGTGCATTACAACTATGGGGGAATTTTTGACATTACGCTCATAGGACATAAAGGTGAAAGTGATGACACCCTGAGCTTCCCAAATGCTATCAGGGTACTGGACGAGCCACGGATTTTCCCCAACCCTGCCAAACCTCTGACCACTCTGAACGTGTCCACGAGCGGCGCGGTAATCGCCGTGGAAATCCTGGGGCTTCAGGGCAGGACACACTACTCATCCGACGAAGTTGAAAACGGCATTCCTCTGCCTTATTTAAGTGCTGGAGTGTACGTGGTAAGAATTCAGGCGGATGGGCGATGGACTTCCCAAATGCTTCTGGTCCAATAGGCTAGACCTTTCTGACTATATCTGCCAGGCACTCTACCCACAATGGGTCATCATTCAGACTTTCTACCAGGTCCCACTGCTCGCCACCTGCCTTGATGAAGTCCTCTTTGTAGGTTTCGCCCACCTCTACGGTAGTCTCCAGGCAATCGGAGACAAATGCAGGAGAGAAAGCCAATACTTTCTTTTTGCCGTTTGTAGCCAGTTCTTCCAGCACATGATCGGTATAGGGTTTGATCCATGGATCTCTGCCCAGGCGGGACTGAAAACAGACGGTATATTTTTCTTCGGGAATCCCCAGTCGATCCACCAGCAATCGGGTGGTCTGGTAGCACTGGGCCCGGTAGCAATACCTGTTTCGATCATGAAACTGACTGCAGCAAGCGCCCAACTGACACTGGTTGCCTACTGACCCTTTCAGAATCTGGCGCTCCGGTAGACCATGATAGCTAAAAACAAAATGGTCGTAGTCCGTTTGTGCCATCCATTTCTTCCCATTTTTCACGATCACCTGCAGAAACTTATCCTCCTCTAGAAACTGTGAGGTGAATTTAATATCGGGGATTATCTGCCAGTTTTTAGCGATTTCCATCACCTTATCGATTACAGAGCCTGTGGATGCGGAAGCATACTGAGGAAACAGCGGAATGACGTGAATCTTGCCCACATTCTGTGCTCGCAGTTTGTCCAGACCCAACTGAATGGAAGGACTTTGATAGCGCATGGCATACTCCACGGCATAGTCTGCACCCAACATTCCCCTAAGGGGTTCCAGGAGATCTTCAGTATAATATTTCAGCGGAGAACCCCGCTCAGTAAACAGTCGCTTGTATTCTGCCGCCGACTTAGGTGCCCTGAAAGGTGCGATGATCAGATTCACCAGCATCCAGCGTGAGACTGCAGGGATATCAATTACCCGCTTATCAGTCAAAAACTCTCTCAGATATTTTCTTACATCACCCACTTTCGTGGAATCCGGTGTTCCCAGATTGACCAGCAAAACTCCTGTTTTCATTTAAATTGTTTTTGTTTTGGCTACTGAAAAATATTAGCCTCCCAAATGATTATCGCATAGACCATGAAGCGCAAAAACCGGGTCATAGAAATCACAAGAAACCTACGATATCGGTATTTTACAGCACCCATCAGCATACAAATCCCGGCAAATGGCAGTGGTGTCAGGGCCGCCACTATAACCAGAAATCCCCCGAATTTGTTAACATGCTTTTCAAATTTGGCCAGATAGTTTTTTTGTAATGTGCGATAAAGCTGTGTGGTGCTAAAGTGAGAACCGATGTAATAACCGATAATGCCCGCCAGATAAGACAGTACCGAGAGACCCACCACATTTAGGATATATTGTTGGAGCACCTCATTTCGAAGCGACCAGATCATAAACAGTTCCGGGGGAATGATCCCAAAAATGGTCTCTGAGGTAAAAAAAATACCAAAAATAACCAAGGGCTTGTCATAGAGTGGGCCCAGAACTCCCTCTAGCGAAAAATTGTAATTTGCTTTCAGATAAAAATAACCCCCAACGATCACCGCCAGCCAGAGTATCCCCCTGAATAAGTTCTTTAAGAAAAAGCGGGTGCGCTCCATGGCCTCCCTTTGCTGATCTGGCTGCATAAATCTTTGGGACAGATTTAGTGTTCTTTGGGTACCCACGAGAAAACGGATTCTCTGTGAATTTGTTAAATTTTAAACCGCAAAACTAAGATTTTTCCTTTTCTCCGACAGCTTTCCTGGGAGACTTTGGTTCTTTGTCTGGCTGGCTATAGATCACTTCCCAATATGGATCCGATAATTCGGTATATTTTCCATGAAACTGTGTGAGCATGATTTTCACGGCGTAGTTTAGTCTGTTCACTGCATCCTTGTAGTAATCAATTCTATTCTGGGGATGAAAAATGAAGAACTTCACGATAGGGAATGCCGCTGTTCTAAACTCCCCCAAAGCCTTCTTTACAGAGACACTTTCACTCTCCAATGAGGCGATCGCCTCTTCACTACAGGCTGCCAGCCCCCTCAAAAGAGCAGAATACAGTAGCTGAGTCTCCAGCCCACCCTCCTCATAGGTGGCAATGATGTCCTCACAATGTGCCTTCAATATCCTGAGGCCAGGCAGGCTTTTGACAGATTCGGTGAACACATCAGGCTGCCACAGAATCTCTCTGAAGGTGAAAATGGAAGGTAATAACTCCGTGTCATACTCTGCATCTCCCTTCAGGCTCAAAAGCACTTGCTGAGAAATATCCGCCACCACCACACTGCCAGCCACCAGTTTATAGGACCAGCCCTGCTCTTCGGAGCTTATCAGCTCAGAAAAATTCCATATCTCACTCAGTGTTATCTTCATAGAGAATTACCGCCAATATATCCAAATGCGCTAAATATAACCCAACTATTACCACAATGATAAACAGTAACTTCATCTGGGTAATAGATTGATAACACCTAACAGCGCAACCTTTTTAGAAAAAATTAGTATGCTTGCATAACACTTTTGCCCTGATATGACCCGTAAAGCATCGCCAATATTCTTCGAAGGCACCAAAATCGTCAGGCTTTCTGACCTCCCCTTCGCCCAGTCTACTCTCTTTTCCGGATGGTTACAGCCCGTTCATTTCATCATACTCGGAGAGCGCAATGATTATGATTGTGTGAAGTATGAAGATTATGAATACTGGTACCAAAACTACTATGTAGGAGAAAAAGATTTGGACAATATCATTTAACCCACCCCTCGCTTTTTGGCCCATATTTTCTAATTTCCCCGAATGGAAAAAAGATGGGAGCTGCGGGACATTCCAAATACAGACTACCTCGAGTCTCTTTCGAAGGAGCTCAATATCAACAAAGACCTCACGGCACTCCTCCTTCAGCGGGGTATTTCGGAGTTTGAGCAGTCCAAAATCTTTTTTAGACCTTCACTCAGTCATCTGCATGATCCTTTTCTGATGAAGGATATGGACAAGGCCGTCAACCGGCTTTGTGAAGCCCTTTTCTCCAATGCTAAAATTCTCATCTATGGCGATTATGACGTGGACGGCACCACCTCGGTATCCCTCATGTATGGCTTTCTAAAATCCTTCTCCGACCACCTCGAATATTACATACCCGACCGATACACTGAAGGGTACGGCATTTCCACCAAAGGAATAGAATATGCCCATGACAATGGCTTCCAGCTCATCATCAGCCTGGACTGTGGGATCAGGGCGGTAGATAAAGCCGATCTTGCCAATACCTATGACATTGACCTGATCATTTGTGATCACCACATCCCCGGGGAGCAGCTACCAAAAGCCCACGCCATCCTCGACCCAAAACAGGCAGATTGTCCCTATCCGTTTAAGGAACTGTCGGGGTGCGGAGTGGGCTTCAAGTTACTCCAGGGTTTTTGCATGCAAAACTCCATCCCAATGGAGCAGCTCTATCAACACCTGGACCTGGTGGCAGTGAGCATTGCCTCAGACATTGTGCCCATCGTAGGAGAAAACAGGGTTTTGGCATTTTACGGGCTGAAAAAGCTCAACCATTCGCCGTGCCCGGGACTCAAAGCACTGATGGAAGTGAGCGGTCTGAAAAATGAAATTGACATTTCAAGCATTGTTTTTTACCTGGGGCCCAGGATCAACGCCACCGGGCGACTTACCCATGCCCATGACTCGGTGCGACTGCTCACTGCCGAAAATGATAGCGAAACCCAGGCCTTTGCAAGTGTGCTCAATGCTAAAAACTCCCAAAGAAAGGATTTTGACAAGACCATTACCGAAGAGGCGCTGAGCATGGTGGAGGAAGACGAAAGTCTGAAGCTGGCCAAAAGCACCGTCCTTTTCAAGAATGACTGGCACAAAGGAGTGATCGGTATTGTGGCTTCCCGATGCATCGAAAAATACTACCGTCCTACCATTATCCTCACAGAATCTAAAAATAAAGCAACCGGTAGTGCCCGCTCCATTGAGGGATTTGATATCCATGAGGCCATCTCCTCCTGCAGTGACCTGCTCGAGCAGTTTGGGGGACACACACATGCAGCGGGCCTCACTCTGCCCTTGGAAAACGTGGTAGCCTTCCGGCAAAAATTTGAAAAGATTGTTTCTGAAACCATTAATCTGGAGATCTTGCAGCCCAAACTGGAAATAGACCTGGAAGTGGACCTCAGTTTTGTGAATTACAAAAACTATATGATCATCAAGCAGATGTCGCCATTTGGTCCACAAAACCTCAAACCTCTCTTTGTGACCAAAGATGTGAAGCTGAAATTTCCCCCCAAAATAATAAAAGAGGAGCACCTCAAGGCCTCATTATACCAGGATGGAAACCCTCTCGTTTATGAAGCCATTGGCTTTGGTCTGTCGGAAAAGTCTGAGGACCTATTGAACCATGAGGTCTTTCAGGTGGCTTACCAGATAGAGGAAAACACTTACAGGGGAAACAAAAGCCTACAGCTAAACATTAAGGATATTAAATTTGATTGATATCTTGCAAGGTCTATAGATATGGAATTACGAGCAGAGCATTTAATCAAGAAGTATAAAAAGCGCCGGGTGGTTAACGACATCTCCGTGTCAGTGAATCAGGGAGAAATAGTAGGGTTGCTGGGGCCAAATGGAGCAGGGAAAACCACCACCTTCTACATGATCGTGGGGCTCATCAAGCCGAACGAAGGGAGTATATTTCTTGATGAGGAGAATATCACGGGCCTGGCCATGTACAGACGGGCCAAAAAAGGAATCGGATACCTGGCGCAGGAGGCCTCGGTGTTCAGAAAACTCTCTGTGGAAGACAACATCCTGGCAGTGCTGGAAATGACCAAGCTCTCCAAGGTGGAGCAGAAAGAAAAAATGGAGTCTTTGCTGGAGGAGTTCAGCCTGACCCATGTCAGAAAAAACCTGGGGATGGTGCTCTCCGGGGGCGAGAGGAGGCGAACCGAAATTGCCAGAGCACTGGCCGTAGATCCAAGTTTTGTACTGCTGGATGAACCTTTTGCGGGCGTAGACCCCATTGCCGTAGAGGAGATCCAGACGATTGTATCCCAGCTCAAGAATAAGAACATTGGAATCCTCATCACTGACCACAACGTAGATGAAACTCTCTCCATCACCGACCGGGCCTACCTCATGTTTGAAGGAAATCTGCTGAAAGCCGGCACTCCCGAGGAGTTGGCGGCAGATGAGCAGGTCCGCAGGGTCTATTTGGGTAAAAACTTTGAACTCAGGCGAAAGAAATAATGGAGATTCTTAATTCCATATTGACCTGGGTAATGAAGAAGCGGATTCACGACATTGAGCTTTTCATGAAATACCCGCACGAGGTGCAGGAAGAGCTGCTAATGTCGCTCATAGCCAGAGGTGGCAAAACTGAATATGGAAAAAAGTATGGCTTTGACAGCATCGCCACCAGGGAACAGTTTCGCCAACGGGTACCAATAGTCACCTACGAAGACCTTTTTCCATACATAGAAAAACTAATGCGGGGAGAGCAAAACCTCCTCTGGCCATCAGAGATCCGGTGGTTTGCTAAGTCCTCAGGCACTACCAACGCCCGTAGCAAGTTCATTCCTGTATCCAACGAGGCCCTGGAGGATTGTCATTATAAGGGGGGCAAGGACCTGCTTTCTATTTATGTCAATAATTATCCCGACACCAAGATGTTTACCGGGAAAAACCTGGTGATCGGTGGTAGCCAGCAGGTAAATCAGTTTGATAAAAACGCTAAATCCTATTACGGAGACGTGTCGGCAGTGCTGATCAAAAACCTGCCCTTCTGGGCGCAGATGGTCCGAACACCCTCTCTTGACATAGCGCTGATGGAGGAGTGGGAAGAGAAAATAGAAAAAATGGCGCATTACACCCTGGACGAGAATGTGACTTCTATCTCCGGGGTGCCCACCTGGACCATCGTGCTGCTGGAGCGAATACTGGAAATCAAAGGTGCCAGCTCTATCCTGGAAGTATGGCCAAACCTGGAAACCTTCATCCATGGAGCTGTGGCCTTTACTCCCTACGAAAAGCTTTTCAATAGCCTGATTCCTTCCGGTAATATGCGTTACATGGAGACCTACAATGCGTCTGAAGGGTTTTTCGGCATTCAGGATAGGACAGACTCCAAAGAAATGCTCCTCATGCTGGACTATGGGATTTACTATGAGTTTATCCCAAAGGAAGAATGGGACAAAGAACAGCCCAAAACCATCAGTCTTGACGAAGTGGAACTGGGAAAAAACTATGCCATCATTATTACGACAAACTCCGGCCTTTGGAGATACAAGATTGGCGACACCATCAGGTTTACTTCACTCGACCCTTTTAGGATCAAAATCAGTGGACGAACCAAGCATTTTATCAACGCCTTTGGCGAAGAGCTGATCATTGAAAATGCTGAAGAAGCCATTGCGGAGGCTTGTGAGCAAACCGACGCGGAAATGGAAAACTTCACAGCCGGACCACGCTATCTGGAGGCTGGCACCAGAGGTAGTCATGAGTGGATCATTGAGTTCAACAAACAACCTGAGGACCTGGATCAATTCAAGCGAATACTGGATACCAAGCTGCGTGAAATCAACTCTGACTATGATGCCAAGCGCCACAAAGACATAGCCCTGGTGGCCCCGCTGGTGCATCAGGTAGCGAAAGGCACTTTTTACCATTGGATGAAGAAACGGGGCAAACTTGGTGGGCAAAATAAAGTGCCTCGACTCGCCAATAACCGGGAATACCTGGATGATCTGCTGGAAATGGTCGTTACCCGATGATTCCTTATTCTTTGAGCTTTAATACAAAAAGGTCATAGTCTCCGGTGGATTCTATTCGGTCAGATGAGAAAACCGCCTCGTCGTTAGAACTCAGCCGGAAGTCGAAATCATCATCTA
Source organism: Marinoscillum sp. (assembly GCF_040222955.1). Lineage (GTDB taxonomy): Bacteria > Bacteroidota > Bacteroidia > Cytophagales > Cyclobacteriaceae > Marinoscillum. The sequence goes on from NZ_JAVKCA010000011.1 coordinate 43,229, forward strand.
CGGTATTGATGGGTATCCCCGCATTGATGGGTGGTCCCCATACATTCTTCACTTCATCAAAGTCGGAGTAATAGATATCTCTTTTGCCCAGTCCTCCGGGGCGGTCAGAGGTAAAATACAACCGCTTATTGTCGTCTGTCAGGTATGGGTAGTCTTCGTTGTACCTACTCGATATTTGAGGCGAAATAAGGACCGGAGCCATCCAATCACCGGTAGATCGTAGTTTCAACGACTCAAAAATCTCCATCCCGTTGTCCACTGTCAGCTTTGAAAAAATCAATCGGGTCTTATACTTATTCATGTAGATATGCTGTACCTGAGCCAAATCCAGGGTCTCCACTTTCGAAAGTGCTTTCCAGTCATTGGCACCAATTTCCATCTCGTGGAGCTGGTTGGTTTGCTGATCGTAATACATAAATGTCCCCCGAACGTAGAGCAGGTTGAGGTGGTCAGCGTCTACCGGTGACTGAGAAATCACCTTTGGCGCATTCCATCCATAGGGACCCTTTTCAGTGAGGTAAATGTCAAATTTTCCTTCCACCAGCCGATCAGAGGCAAAGAGGAGCTTGGTTTCATCTTCAAACAATACTCCGGACATTTCAGCAAAATTGGAGTTGATCGGGCTTTCTATAGGCGTCACGGCATAGGCGGTCTCTGCGGCATTGACAAATTGCAGTTTAAACTGTGCTTCCTGTCTGTATGAATCCAGCTTGTTCATCCCTTCTGACATTTTCAGAAACTGGTTCAGGTTTTCGGAGGCTATGGAAAGGATATTTCTTCTCAGGTAGATCTTGCCCAGCCAATAGTAGTAGAGTGGATCCTTGTCTTTCTCGGCCTCAAATTCCAAATAGGCATCAATGGAGCGATAGCGGTACTTCTTGCTCAGTAAAGCGCTGATGGTGGATTTGTATTTGACATCCGGGAGGTCCGAAATATACTGAAAAGCGTCCACTGCCAGGTCATACTCTTCCTGACGCATGTAGGCGTCTGCGTCCTGATAGATTTTTACTTCACTTTGGGCCTGGGTCAATAAGGGAAGAAAAACTACAACCGAAATGAACATCCCCATGGATTGTATTTTTTCACGAATTACCATCTGTTTGCTGATTAGATGGTAATAAATTACTCAATTTCATGCAAAAATCACAATATCAAATGTAGTATTTGCTATTATTCTGAACAACGCTTTCATTTCGGAAGTATCTCCCTTTTGAAGAAACCTGAAAGATTCTGCCCATTCGTTTAAAATTTCTCAGAAATCCAACAAAGTGCTATCCACAAACTCACCAAATACTAAAAATCATTTTATGGTCGTCTATTGCTCCTCGTCGTAGTGATTGACATAGTTTTCCCACTTTTCAAGTACCTGGGTGAAGTCCTCGGGAAGTTCTGAGTCGAAGCGCATGGGTTCCTTGCTGATGGGGTGAATAAAGCCAAGGGTCTTGGCATGCAGCGCCTGTCTCGGGATCATTTTAAAGCAATTATGGACAAACTGTTTGTATTTGGTAAACACCGTGCCCTTTAGGATGGTATCTCCACCGTAGGTGGCATCATTGAACAGAGGATGTCCGATGTACTTCATGTGCGCTCGTATCTGGTGAGTACGTCCCGTCTCCAGGTTGCACTTGAGCAGGGTCACATACCTCAGCTGTTTAATAGTCTCGTAGTGTGTCACGGCATTTTTTCCAAAGTCCCCTTCGGGAAAAGCAGTGGTAACCCGCCGGTCCTTCAGGCTGCGGCCCACAAACACATCAATGGTCCCTTTGGAAGGTTCCGGCTCTCCCCACACCAGGGCATAATAGGTGCGTTCGATGCTGTGATCAAAAAACTGACGTGCCAGGCCGGTCATTGCAGCTTCTGTCTTGGCAATCACCAATAGTCCGGAAGTATCCTTGTCTATCCGGTGCACCAGGCCGGGCCTGCCTTCATTTCCCTCCATTTCGGGGAGGTTCTGAAAGTGAAAGGCCAGGGCATTCACCAGAGTACCACTCCAGTTTTGGTAGGCCGGATGCACCACCATCCCGGCAGGTTTGTTCACGATCAACAGGTATTTGTCCTCATAGACGATATTCAACGGGATATCCTCAGGCACTACATCCTCATCTCTTGGAGGCTCCGATAAATAGATGTGGATAGAATCCCCGGGATGCACCTTGTAATTGGGCTTTACCAACTCCCCATTCACCTTAACAAAACCATCTTTGATCCCAGACTGAATCTTGGTACGTGTGACATTGGGCAATCTGTCCATTAAAAACTTGTCTACACGCAGTATGGCCTGTTTGGGGTCAGCAATAATATGGTGATGCTCAAACAAGTCCTCGTTCTGGTGCTCTTCCTGTGGGTCAATCATGGGGCAAATTTACCTAACTTCGCTGTATGGATCGCATCCCTTCTCCGATTGAGCAAATTCATGAACCTCTCTTTGAAGAAAAGGGCCTGAAGGTCTGGATCAAGCGTGATGACCTTATTCATCCCCACATCATGGGCAACAAATGGCGGAAGCTGAAATACAATATTCTCCATGCCCGGGAAACACATCGAACCGGTATCGTGACCTTTGGCGGAGCCTACTCCAATCACATCGCCGCAACGGCAGCAGCCTGCGCAGCTAACCAGCTGGAGTCTGTCGGAATCATCCGCGGAGATGAGCTCTCTCCTGGGAGCAACCCTACCCTTCGGTTTGCCTCTGACCAGGGCATGAAACTCCGGTTTGTTTCCAGAAGCGATTACCGACACCTCAAAGAAAACCAGGATCAACTCCAGATGACCTACCCCGACTATCTGATCCTGCCGGAAGGAGGCACCAATCAGCTGGCTATCCGGGGCTGTCAGGAAATATGGAAAGAAATAGATCAGCCGTTTGACTATGTGGTCACCTCGGTGGGTACAGGGGGAACCATGGCCGGGTTGTTAAAAGAAATGAGTGGAAAAAGTAAATTGATAGGCATCTCCGCACTGAAGGGAAACTTCATACATTCAGAATTTAAGAAAATGCTTCAACATCACGACATTCCCTTTGAGAATTATGAACTCCTGGACCAATGGCATTTTGGAGGCTACGGGAAGGTCTCAGATGACCTGGTGGCTTTCATCAATGACACCAAAAAGAAGATCAATGTGTTGTTCGATCCTATTTATACAGCTAAAATGTATTTTGCGGTCACAAAGCTTATAGAGACCAATTATTTCCCTCCCAACTCCAAAATAGTCCTGATCCACACCGGTGGGATACAGGGAATCGCGGGATTCATCGAAAAACAGGAGAAAAACATTTTGCTTTAGACTTATTTTACCAATTTTAGTAACGTGAAAAAATCACTATCCGCCCTATTGATCCTTTTTTGCCTGAGTTGTAATGTCAATGAACTTGATTTTGACAACCTAAAAGGCCCTACTTTGACCAGTGAGGTAGCCTTGCCGCTTGGCGAAATCTCCTATACTATGCGTGACCTGCTGAACGAAATAGGGGACAAAGCACTCCAACTGGAAGAAGACAGTACTTCCTTGCTCAAGCTCACTTATTTTGACAGTGCTGAGTTCAACAAGGGTGAGGATGTGATCAATATTGACGATATCAGCAACCAGGCCAGAATCAGTCTGCCGGCCCTCGGACCAGCTCCGGAAAGTCAGCAAGCGGTTATTGATACCGTTTTGGTCTTTGGTTACCCGGCCGAAAAGAAGGAATCCCTTGACTCAGTATTTTATAATGGTGGGAACCTGGTCTTAACCCTAAACTCCAATATGGGCAGTGATATCAACTTCACCTTTGATATCACCAATACCCGGTCAATCACCGGAAACGAACCTGTATCATTTGCAGGAAGTCTCGGAGGTTTTGGCAACTACGAAGAGTCGCGAGAACTGGACGGTTATAAAACCCTCCTTACCACAGAAGGAGACAGCAACACCTTTCAGGTAAATGCCCAAATCACGGTTTTTCTGGGGCCTGGAGAAAGTACTTCTGCCTCCGATTACCTGAATATGACGCTCAGCTATCTTGACCAGAGCTTTTCCATTCTTTATGGCAAATTTGGGCAGGATACCTTGGCTGTGGGTAACGAAGTTCTCAATATTGCCTTCTTTGAAGACCTGGGAGAATCCGGCTTCAAGTTCGGTGACCCTGAAATCAACTTCCATTTTGAAAGCACCTTTGGTGTCCCCCTTGGCATTGTTTTTAGAGGCCTTTATGGAGCAGACAGTTCTGCCAGCGGGATGGATACCACCTTCCTGAGTGGTAGTGCCACCGTAAACCCACAAGTGGTAGAGGGTGCCGAGCGACCCGGACAGTTTGTTCAGTCAACCGTCTCACTCAATAGTCAAAACTCTTCTTTGAGGGACCTGCTGGCTGCATCCCCAAGATCCATAGGGTTCAATCTCACGGGAATTGCCAACCCTGATGATCCCACACAGCAAAATTTTGTAATGGACGACAGCTACATTTCCACCGCCATTGAGATTTCGCTCCCTATGGAGCTATCCCTGAAGGATGTCACCCGTGAAATTGATTTTAGCCTTGGTGATGGCCTGGACTTTGATGAAGCCGAAAGCCTGACCATGCGCATCATCTCGTCGAACGGCCTTCCTTTTTCTGCACGACTGGAAGTAGAGATCAGGGACAATGCGGACTCCACGTTACATACCGTGCCACAAGCCCTGGTTCTGGAAACCCCATTTATAGACAAATCGGGATTGGTAACGCAGGCACGAAGCCACGTAGAAGATATTCACCTCACTACCGAAGGTGTGGATGCGCTCCGCTCGGGATCGAAAGTAGTCTTGCGGGTCATTTTGAATACGCCCGCCACTTCGGGCACCAGGGATGTTTACGTGAAGATCCTGGCTGATTATAAAATAGACATTAAAGTGGCTGTAGTCGGAAAACTAAAAACTGAACTATGATGAGGCGATTTTATATAACACTCTCCTTTGTTGTAGTCTGTGCGCTGGCCTCCAGGGCCCAGAACAGTCTGTCTTTCTACCACCTTGGCAATGCTACCTTTCAAAACAGCTACTATAACCCGGCACTTATTCCGGAAGGAAAAGTGTTTATCGGACTTCCTGTGCTTTCGGGTATTCATTTGAATTTCAACAATAAATTCAATTACAAGGATGTCATCGTGCAGGGAGAAGCGCAAAAGGAAATAGATTTGAACCTATACCTTAAGAGCTTGCAGAAAAACAATATGGTGAGCATGACGACTGCTTTTAATCTCTTTCATCTTGGGATCACTACGCGTGGCGGGTCCACCCTGGCTCTGTATGCCAACGAGCGAATAGAGATGGACTTTTTGTACCCAAAATCCCTCATGGAATTTGTGATCAAAGGCAACGCAGGTTCCAAAGGTGAAACCATCAAAATTGGTAAAACACAAATGTCAACAACCTATTTCAGGGAGTTTGGATTGGGTTATTCCACCAATATTTCGAGCGACATTTCTGTAGGTGTCCGGGCGAAATACCTACAGGGTTTTCTCAATGGAAGTACACCCGGAGGCTTCACCGCCGATCTCACTACGGACAAAGAAGACTATTCCATCAGTCTGGATTTACAAAATGCCACATTCCGCACCAGTGGAATGGACATTTTTCAGGGAAATACCGGCAACCTGGGGACACACCTCATCTCCAATAACAATCGTGGTGCCGCCATTGACCTTGGATTTAACTGGAACATGGGGCCTGATTATTCCATCTCAGGGTCAATTACCGACCTTGGGTTCATCTCTTGGAAAGATGACATCAAGAATTATACCCTGGCAGACACCACCATGACTTACTCAGGCATCGACCTTAAAGATCCGGGGGATTTGGTGCAGACCATAGAGGACTCTCTCATCAATAAGTTTAAAAATCGGAAAAGTGAAACCGATGACCCCTATACCACCCTCATCAGCCCGAAGGCTTATTTGAGCTGGACCTATCATGCACACAATGGGGGCGATGTGATTGCCACTGGAGGTGCGAGATACATTCAGGGACAAATGAAGTTTCTTTTAGGTGCCGGATATCGACACTCTTTTGGGAAGTATTTTGTGGGTACCGTGAATGTCACCAAACTTCCACAGCAATTTTTCAATATGGGCGCGGCCCTGGCTCTGAAGGGAGGACCCGCTCAGATGTATCTGGCCGTGGATCAGGTAGTCAACTACGACCTCACTAAATTTCAAGCCATTGATGTGCGGTTTGGCATCAACTTCATCTTTGGCCATAGAGAACAGGAGAGTTTGGTCGAACAAAATAAACCTAAAGTCAAAAGAACCAAAGCTGCTTCGCAAAGCTTTCTTGGCCAAAAGGTGGAAGTAAAGGGTCAGGAGGGTATCTACACCATCATCAATAAGCAGGAAAGAAGGAAGAAGCGTGATTACGAGTTTGAGGGTGATCCCATCCCCAAAGAAAAGAATCGCTTCAAACAGCGCTCACCCAAAGAGCGGTACTAGCGGGCAAAAAGGATTTCAAAAGCCTCAGAAAGACGAGTAAACGCCTTTACTTCTATGTCAAACTTGGAAGTATCGATCCCCTTTACATTGTATTTGGAAAGGTAAATCTCTTTAAAACCGAGCTTTGCCGCCTCCGTAATCCTTGACTCAATGCGATTGACTGCTCGGATTTCTCCACCCAGCCCTACCTCCGCCGCAAAACAGATGGAACTAGGGATCGCAATGTCATCAAACGACGAAAAGACCGCCGCACATATGGTCAGATCCAGCGCCGGGTCGTTCACTTTGATCCCGCCAGCAAGATTCAAAAATATATCCTGTGCACTTAGTCTTATCCCAAGTCTTTTTTCCAACACCGCCAGCAACATGTTCAGCCTTTTACCATCAAAGCCCGTAGTACTCCGCTGAGGAGTGCCATAGGTGGCAGGGCTCACCAACGCCTGCACTTCTATGAGCAGTGGTCGGTTCCCTTCCAAAGTGGCGCCAATGCCCACACCGCTCAGGAAACCATCTCTGGGTGAGATCAACACTTCTGAGGGGTTGGTCACCTCCCGCAGCCCGGTCTCACGCATTTCATAGATGCCAATCTCGGAAGTAGAGCCGAAGCGGTTTTTGGAGGTTCGCAAGATTCGGTAAGAAAGATGCCTGTCACCCTCAAATTGTAGTACAGTGTCCACCATGTGCTCCAGCACTTTCGGTCCGGCAATCGCTCCGTCTTTATTCACATGCCCTATGAGGAAAACAGGGACATTGGTCTGTTTGGCGTATTTCATCAACTTGCCTGCACACTCCCGTACCTGAGAAATGGAGCCCACAGAAGCTTCAATGGTTTCCGTATGCAGGGTCTGGATAGAATCAATGATCAGAATCTCCGGCTTGAGCTGCGCCGCATGGTTTAAGATATTGGCCAGGGATGTCTCGGCCAGAAGAAAACAGTTTTCTGCCTGGATACCGATGCGCTCCGCACGCATTCTGATCTGATCCAGACTTTCCTCGCCAGAGGCATAAAGCACTTTGGTGGTTTTCATCCTGATGGCCATCTGGAGCAGTAGGGTGGATTTACCAATCCCCGGCTCTCCCCCAATCAGTACCAACGAGCCGGGCACGATGCCACCACCCAGCGTCCGATTGAGTTCACCTGTGGGTGTCTTGATTCTTTGGTGCTCATCATAAACCACATCCTGAATCTTGCGGGGCTGATTGCGGGGAGCGCTGGCATCTTCCCACACTTCTTTTTCTGTAGAGGTCCCTTTGGTCACGATCTCCTCTACATAGGTATTCCACTCCCCGCAGGCCGGGCATTTGCCCACCCACTTGGCCGAGTTGGCTCCGCAGTTCTGACAGTAAAAAGTAGTTTTAGTTTTGGCCAAAAGTTTAGGATGTTATTCACACAAAGGAAATATTTTTATCTTCACCAGCGATAAATAATTTTGATTCATTTATTTCGATCCGTTGTATATGCACTCCAGACTTGTTGGTTTTGCTCTCGTCCTGCTCCTATCTCTCCAGATTGTTGCCCAGGAGTCCTACTTTGGGTGGAAAGTAGGGTACAACATGACCACATTGAAGGGTGAAAACTCGGGCAGTCTAAGCCTCAGCCCCAGAAACACTTTTGGCAGTTCATTTGTCCTTTCCACTCAGTTGAAATCCTTGCCCATTGGTTTTTCCATGGAGCCGGGCTATATCCTGAAGGGTACCCAAATAGATCATGACACACTCGACTATAAGTTTCATTACCTGAATATGCCCCTGTTGTTGGATGTGTACCCGGTAAAACGACTAAAACTGAGTTTGGGAGTGGAAATTGCAAGACTTCTGAGTGCCAAAAATCACGCGAATGACTCTACCCGTCAGAACCTCCTTTCAACTTACGATAAGCGATGGGAAGCCTCCGTTACAGCCGGAGCCAGCCTGTCAGTTTCTTATTTCATGGATTTGGGGATGCGGTACAGCACGGCCCTTACACAGGTCTCCAATCAGGATGCCATCATCGATCGGAAGAATCTGTTCAATCAGTACATCCAGCTATCTCTTCTGTTTAAGATAGCCAACTAACCCCTTCTAGCACAACTGCACATAGCTCCCCAGCCAGGTGATGTTGTTCTTGTATGGCTGAATGGTGTTTTGAACCTTGGGTTCATTAAAATGTCCCTCAAACTCCACAAAAAACACATACTTGAAGGTGGTTCCTTCTTTGGCTGGTCTGCTTTCTACCTTGCAAAGGTTGATTCCCGCATTCTGGAAGTTTTGCAAGAATCTCACCAGTGACCCGGGCTCATCGGGCAGATTGGCTATTACCGAAGTTTTATCCTGTCCACTGACCTGGTTAACAAAATTCTGGCTGATGATCAAAAACCGGGTTTGGTTATCGGCCGAATCCTGAATGTTGCTATAAAGAATCGGCAATGTATATTGTCTGGCAGCAATAGGAGCGCAGATAGCAGCCGCTCCATCTTCCTCCCCGGCTATCTGACACGCACGACTCGTGGAGCTCACGGGCACCAGTTTCACAGGGTGTTTGAAGTAGTCGTTCAGAAAGTTTTTACACTGTCGGAAGGCAATGTCCCGCGAATAGACCGTTTTAATATTTTCCAGGTTTTCCTCCTTAGAAGCAAAGGCAAAATGGATGGGAAGCACGATTTCTGCCGCAATGCTGAGCTTGTGCATCGCCAAAAGATCAATGGTTTCCTGCACAGTGCCTTCCTGATTGTTTTCTATAGGCACCACACCAAATCTGGCTCGAGAAGTTTTCACAGACTCAAAGACTGAGGTGATGGAGTCCAGTGGAATATAGTCGCTCATGGCACCATACCTGCTCTCTGCCGCCTGATGGGTGAAACTCCCCTCAGGTCCCAGATAAGCGATGCGCTCCGGGAGTTCGTAATTTCTGCTCACCGCAAAAATCTCGAAGAAAATAGCCTCAATGGCTGCTCTGTTCAGTATCCCCTGACTATTGGCCGTGAGGCGGTCTATAATCGCCTTTTCGCGCTCCGGCCTATAGATCGCAGACTTGTCTGATCGCTTCAACTTGCCCACCTCCTGCACGATGTCCATCCGCTTGTTGAGCAGCTTGATCAGCTCATCATCCAATTGGTCTATTTCTTTTCTAAACTCTTCTAGCATCTCACAAAACACAAAGTAAAAAGCTAAAATAACCCAACACTGTCACAAATACGAGTAAAAATGACATTGGTAAAGTGGGGGTCATCGACTAATTTTGGCGCTTCGTTCTAAGGAGGAATTAAAAAAGACTTTCCCACCAGGTAAAACCTAAAGCTAACCATGAAAAGAGACGACAAACTATTTGCCCTAATAGACCAGGAAAAAAGAAGACAAAATGAAGGCATCGAGCTTATCGCCTCTGAGAATTTTACTTCTCTGCAGGTAATGGAAGCTGCCGGTAGCGTGCTCACCAACAAATACGCCGAAGGGCTACCTGGGAAACGCTACTACGGCGGATGCGAAGTAGTGGATGAAGTGGAGACCCTGGCCATAGAGCGAATCAAAGAACTTTTCGGTGCCAATTGGGCCAATGTACAGCCTCACTCAGGTGCTCAGGCCAATGCCGCGGTATTTTTGGCTTGTCTCAATCCCGGAGATAAAATCTTAGGATTTGATCTGTCTCACGGCGGCCACTTGTCACATGGCTCACCCGTCAACCTTTCGGGAAAATACTACCAGGCCAACTTCTATGGCGTGGAGCAGGACACTGGCCTGATAGACATGGATAGAGTGGAGGAAAAAGCCAGGCAGGTTAAACCAAAGATGATTATCTGCGGAGCTTCTGCCTATTCCAGAGATTGGGACTATGAGCGCTTCCGCGAAATCGCTGATGAAGTGGGCGCGGTATTGCTGGCGGATATTTCACATCCGGCAGGACTCATCGCCCGTGGGTTACTCAACGACCCGCTTGACCACTGCCACATTGTAACCACCACCACCCACAAGACATTGAGAGGCCCACGTGGTGGACTCATCATGGTGCGTGAAGACATTGACAATCCATTTGGCCTCACCACTGCCAAAGGGACCATTCGCAAAATGAGCTCTATCCTGGACTCGGGAGTATTCCCCGGCACCCAAGGTGGGCCATTGGAGCACATCATTGCTGCCAAGGCAGTGGCTTTTGGGGAGGCCCTATCTGACGAATACATGACCTATATCATGCAGGTGCAGAAAAACGCCAAGGTGATGGCTGATGCTTTTATGAAGAAGGGTTATGACCTCATTTCCGGTGGCACAGACAATCACCTCATGCTGATAGACCTGAGGTCTAAGGAACTAACGGGAAAAGACGCTGAAAACGCACTCATCAAAGCAGACATTACCGTGAACAAAAACATGGTGCCTTTTGATGATAAATCACCCTTTATCACCTCTGGAATGCGCGTAGGTACAGCAGCCATTACCACCCGTGGCATGATGGAGGGCGATATGGAAAAAATTGTGGATCTGATCGACAAGGTGATCACCAACCATACGGATGATGAGGCCCTTGCACATGTAAAATCCAGTGTGAATACCTGGATGAATGACTTCCCGCTTTACGCATAAGCCATATGCCTCTGGACCAAGTTGAGGACGAAGAACAAGAAATGACCTTTTTAGACCACCTGGAGGAACTCCGGTGGCATCTGATCAGGTCGCTCATTGCCATTATGGTGTTTGCCATAGCGGCTTTTGCTGCCAAAACTTTGGTTTTCCACACCATCATTTTAGGCCCAAGTCGGATCGACTTCTGGACTTACGAAGCCCTTTGCCGGCTGTCTGAGATGCTCAAATCTCCGGCTCTTTGCATTGATGAGCTCCCGTTCATCATCCAAAGCCGGCAAATGACTGGTCAGTTTTCTATGCACGTCACGTCATCGTTTGTGATTGGTATTATTTGCGCATTTCCTTATGCATTCTGGGAGATCTGGCGTTTTGTAAAACCAGGACTCTACCCAAAAGAGCGCAAAGCCGCCAGAGGGGCCACTTTTTACGTAAGTCTCCTCTTTTTGATGGGCGTGTTTTTTGGCTACTTCATTGTCACACCTATCTCTATCAACTTTCTGTCTAACTATCGGCTGGACCCGAGCATTATGAATGAGTTTGACATCATATCCTATGTGTCAACGGTTATTACCCTCATCCTGGCATGCGGCATATTGTTCCAGTTGCCTATTGTGGTGTTTTTCCTGACCAAAGCGGGCCTGGTCACGCCGGAACTTTTAAGAACCTACAGACGTCATGCCATTATAGTTATTTTGATTTTGGGGGCTATGCTCACCCCGCCCGATCCTTTCAGCCAGATATTGATCGCCATTCCTTTATTGGGATTGTATGAAGTAAGTATCTTTATCTCCCGGAGGGTGACCAGAAGAGAGCTCCTCGAAACCACCGAAATTCAGAAACACGATGAGTAAAAAAATAGCCATCGGCGGAGATCACGCCGGATATTATCACAAGGAAAAATTGGTTAAATGGCTTCAATCGGAAGGGTATGAAGTCACTGATTTCGGCCCATTCAACGCCGATTCAGCAGATTATCCTGATTTTGTACACCCAGCCTGTGACGCCATAGAAAAGGGCGATTGCGACTTTGGAGTGCTCATCTGTGGCTCCGGTCAGGGGGTGACCATCACGGCCAACAAACACCAGAAAATAAGAGCCGCTCTGTGCTGGGATACCGACCTGGCGGCCGTCACCCGGCAACATAATAACTCCAATGTGGTCTGCATGGCCGCCCGATGGACCGCCTATGAACTGGCTGAGTCCATTGTAAAAACCTTCCTGAACACCGAGTTTGAAGGAGGAAGACACCAAAGAAGGGTGGATAAAATCAGTTGCTAGATTAGTCTTTCAAGGCTTGACCCGAAGATAAACCCCGGGTGAAGTCTCGTCATAATGTGCTCTGAATACCGGAAATCTCTCAAATATGCGCTCCATGTCGCCCCACTGATCAATAATAGCATCGGGAGAGGAGCGCTCCAGTGTCTCAAAAACTCCTGACGCCTCATCGTAGTAATTCAGGTCTTCCAGTTTTTTCTTACTTACCTCCGGGTCCAGAAATGGGCCAGCCAACTTATACTCCTGATAATCTGAAATATTCAGCCCCAGGCCCATCAGTCGGGTTCCGGGCACGTTCACCTCAGAAGCACTCACCAGCAACCCGGTGGGCGGATTATTTCTAAGCCACATATTGGGGTATATCAGCAGCCCTATCACCACCAGGTATGGCATCAGCACCTTCCAGACTTTGCGCTTCAGCCCCAAAAAATAATGAACGAGAAAAAAAGTAGCGGTCGGCACAAAAAAGATCAAATCCGCACTCATGAGGTCCCTTGAAAAAAAGACCGCCAGTAATGCCGCCAGCATAAATGAAACCATTACCTGCTGCATCTTCTGCTGATAATTCGTCACCCTGAGTGAAAAAAGGACCGTTAAAGAAAGTAAGGTCACACCCATCAAAAACCCACCAATGCCCAGGAGCTCCGTGAAGCTCACATAAAAAATTCTGGCTTTGGTCACACCCTCCAGAAAAAAGTCTCCAAGGAAATCTCTACCGGCTCCAAAACAAAAAAAATACGCCCAGATTACCACAACCACCACTCCCACTCCGTAGACCAGCAATAGCAACCTGCGAGGCACAGCCGACGAAAAAAGTATAAAGCTGAGCAAAAACATCACAAAGAATACTGCGGCTGGCAGATAAAAGCACGTGGCCACTCCCAGATAAACGCCAGAAAGAAGGAAAAGCTCATCAGTCACTACATTATCGATTCGCCTAAAAATATGATTAAGTGACATGAGGATAAAAGTGATCGCCATCAGCTGTGGTGATAGCGCAAAAAAGTCCATGACTGAAGACATCAGAACGATGTACAGAAAAGCAGGAACGTAGCTGTTTTCATCGTAGGCCTTATTTTTTAACAAAATCCGATTGAAAATACCTGCCTGAACAGTCACCAAAAAAGTACTGACTACCAGATGAACCCATCTGCTCCTGCCAAAGATAAAGTCCAGCCACTTATAGACCAGCGCGGCCAGTGGCCCGGTATGGTCATACAGGTCCTTGTACATGGTAAACCCATCACTCAGGCGCTCGCCCACCAGCAACCACTTCAGCTCAGGGAGCGAGAGCGGCAGCCCAGCGACAATCCATGTCACCCTGATCGCTACCAGGATCAGGAAAACAAAAATCATCCTGTACGGATCGTTAATTCTAAAAAATTGCAGCAATTTGAAATGAAGTCTGGCTGTTATGCGTTTCGAAATTAACAAATAAATTGATGGAGGAGACGCTTTCCTTGCTTCCTCTCCAATAATTGAGGCACCTATGCCCCACAAAACAATCACAGGCGTGTACTCCTTACACTATATTATGGATATTTGCATCAATGACACAGAACAAAAGACAACATAAGTACGGCAGGCAAATCCAGAAGGACCTTAGTGAGATCTTTCAGCGCGACACCCGTCACTATTTCGGGCACAGCCTGGTGACAGTCACCGGAGTGGAGATGTCTCCCGATCTGGGCTTTGCCAAGATCTTTCTCAGCGTATTTCCTATCCAAAACACAGAGGACGTTTTCTTTAACCTGAACGAAAAGAAAAGTGAAATCCGAAAGCACCTGGGCAATAAAATAGGTAAGCAGGTCCGGGTGATTCCGGAGCTGGCGTTCTTTCATGACGATACAGAAGAGCGGGCTTCCCGAATGGATCAGCTCATCGATGGTTTAAACATTCCCCCAGCAGACGAAACCGAAGAAGAGGAGTGAATCTTGCCTATTTCATTGCCAAAAGATATTTTCTCTCTAAAAAGAAGAAAAGCTTCATCAATGTGATCTCCATCATTTCCATGTTGGTGGTGGCCATTGGTACCATGGCATTGATCATCGTTCTGTCAGTTTTCAATGGATTGGAAGGCCTGCTTCGAAACCTCTATGGCACGGTGGACCCTAACCTGGTGGTATCCGCCAATGTGGGTAAATCCTTTGTATATGGGCCAGATATTAGCAAAAAAGTAAACTCCCTCGAAGAAATACTGAGCATCACCGAGGTACTGGAAGATAACGTGCTCATCAAGTACAACAATGCGCAGCGCGTGGCCAGGGTGAAAGGAGTGAGTGAAAGCTTCATTGAGCAGGGCCGTCTGGAGGACTATCTGGTGTTCGGGGACCTCAAGCTTACCTCCAACGACATCTCCTACGCCATCGTGGGCCGAGGTGTCCAGTACGACCTGTCCATCAACCCAAAAAATGATTTTTATACCATACAGATGTACTTCCCCGATGAAGTACGTCCAGGAATGCTGAACCCTGAGAAAATGTATCGGCTCAAAAACATCCTGCCTGGTGGTGTCTTTGCAGTAGAGAAATCTTATGATGAAAACCTGGTCTATGTACCTATCCGGTTTGCTGAAGACCTCTTTAACAAAAAGGGGAAGCGAAATCATCTGGAACTCCAGCTTGTTCCTTCAGCCAAGCCCAATGAGGTGAAGAAAAAGCTGCAGGATTTACTTGGACCTTCCTTTTTGGTACAATCCAATGACGAGATTCATGGCGACCTCTACAGGGTGTTGTCTTATGAAAAGTTCTTCGTCTTCCTCACGTTTTCCATCATCATAGCCATTGCATCCATCAATATCTTCTTCTCACTCAATATGCTGGTGCTCGACAAGAAAAAAGATGTGGCCATTCTGGCGGCTCAGGGTGCCTCCCGTGGACTGATCACCAAAATATTTTTACTGGAAGGCTGTATTGTGGCTTTTACTGGTGCGTTTACCGGTCTCCTCCTGGGTCTGTTGGTCAGCTTTGTGCAGCAGGAGTTTGGTCTGGTCACCATGGGCATGCAGACAGCTATCATAGATGCCTACCCTGTGAAAGTGCAGTGGCTGGACGTTTTCCTCACCGTTTTGTCCATTATTGTAATTACCATTGTCACCTCCATTCAGCCTGCACTTAGTGCCTCCAAAAGTATCACCATGACGGATCTGCAATGATTTTGAGTTCATCTTCCCTTCTCTGAAGGAAAGTCTTCTTTTAACCGCTGATAAAACTTAAGAATCTCTTCTTTGGGCAGGTAGTGATTTTTAATTCCTTTTTTATTAGTTTCGAAATTTGCCCAGTCGCAAATCATATGAAAGTAGCCCCTGATCAGCCTTTTCAAATTGTCTATTCTCTGTTTGAGCATGAGTACCTCGGTTTCTTGTTTGAGTCGTTCGTCGTACAGGTCAACGACAAAGGAAACCTCACTTATTCTCACCAGAACATCTCTGCCCAAAATGCCGAAGAATTTGACGAGGGGCTGGATGCGGCTGACTATGAGCTGATCAAGACCATGGATCAGATGCAGCAAAAGGCTGTATTCAATCATTTCCAGAAAAAGAAAATGAAACTCGATGAGTTTTTTCTAAAGGTCTATGATAAAAAAGCGGGTGATAAGATCCTGCAGGACGAAATAGACCGGTACCTGGAAATCCGTCGGTCCAAAGTGCTGTCACTTATTCATGGCAAGCAACTTTTCGAAATGGGCAAAGACGGAGAGCCCACGTGGAAAAAGATTACGATTTCTGATGAAAAAGCTACGGTGCTTTTTCACTTCCGAAGAAACGAAGAAAACACGCATTATTTTCCTACCATCAAGCTTAAGGAAGAGAAGGTTCATTTCTTTCAAAATGAAAGCTACCTCCTGTGCAAAGAACCTGCCTGGATGGTAGTGAACGATACCCTCTTCACCTTCGAGCAAGAGGTGAATGGAAACAAGCTGAAGCCTTTTTTTAACAAAAAATTTATTCTCATTCCGAAAAACGTAGAGGAAACCTACTATCGGAAATTTGTGGCTCCGCTCATAGCGTCATTCGATGTGTATGCACAGGGATTTGAGATCAAGTCTGAAAAGCTTCTGCCCACCCCGGTGCTGTCATTCTCAGAGTTGGCTTCTGCCTCACAAAGCACGGGCTCCTTATTTGACACCCCCACGGCCAACGGTGTTAGTGCCGATGTTTCCAAAATCTTATTTGAACTAAGCTTTCGCTACGGCACCTATTCCTACAAGGCGGACAAACTCAAAAAAGTGAGTGTCTCTGTAGAAAAGCAGGAAGATGATTACATTTTTCACCGGATCAGGCGGGACTCCACTCAGGAGAAAAGTTTCATCGATACGCTGACCAACTCGGGACTCCCACTCAAAAGCTCCAGATCCACCCTGAGCAAAACGAATGCGATGTCCTGGCTCAACGACAACCTGGCTACACTCCGCGAGCAGGGCTTCATCATAGACCAGCGGGACGCTTCTGTTAAAAAATATTTTGTGGGCTCCACCGATTTCAATCTGGAGATTACCGAAAACATCGATTGGTTTGATATCAAGGCGATTATCCGTTTTGGGGAGTTCGAAATCCCATTTACCACCATTCGCCAGTACGTGCTCAACAAGCAAAGTGAGTTTAAACTACCCAATGGAGAGTACGCCATTATCCCCGATAACTGGGTGACAGAGTACAGCGACCTGTTTGCGTTCACCAGCAACGGAGCAGAAAACATCACACTGAACAAGATCCACGTGTCGCTGGTCAAAGACCTCAAAGATGGCAACCACGCCAAAGTAGCCATGACCAGAAAGCTGGAAAAGCTGCTGGATTTTGATGAAATAGAAGATACGCCGGTTCCCGCTAAGTTTAAAGGAACCCTTCGCCCGTACCAGCAGGCTGGCTACAACTGGCTGTCCTTCCTCAATCAGTATGGTTTTGGTGGCTGTCTGGCCGATGATATGGGTCTTGGAAAAACCGTACAGACCTTGGCCCTGCTACAGGGTGAAAAAGAAAAAGACAACGGCTCCACCAGCCTGCTGGTGATGCCCACTTCCCTCATTTACAACTGGGAGATGGAAGCAGGGAAGTTTGCTCCCGGACTGAAAATCCTCAACTATACCGGAACTAACCGAAACAAAAATCACGAACGTTTTGCACGATATGACCTGGTCATCACCAGCTATGGTATCACTCGGATAGATACCGACCTGCTAAAGCAGTTCTATTTCAACTACATCATCCTGGATGAGTCTCAGGCCATCAAAAACCCTGACTCCATCATCTCCAAATCGGTACGAGAGCTCAAGTCCAGAAGAAAACTCATTCTGTCTGGTACACCCATAGAAAACAGCACGCTGGACCTTTGGTCGCAGATGTCCTTTGTGAATCCGGGGCTGCTGGGTACCGAAAAGTTCTTCAAAACGGAGTATCAGATTCCGATAGAAAAACGCAAGGATGAAGCTAAAATGCGTCGCCTCAATGCCCTGATCAAGCCGTTTATTCTCAGGCGAGAAAAAACACAGGTGGCCAAAGACCTGCCGGAAAAAGTAGAGAATGTCCACTACTGTGACCTCTCTGTACAGCAGCGAGAATATTATGATCGGGAAAAAAATGCCTACCGAAACAAAATACTAGATCTCATTGCTCAGGATGGCCTTCAAAAATCTCAGATGATTCTCCTGCAGGGGCTCACTCGCTTGCGGCAGATCGCCAACCATCCCAGTATGGTAGACGAAGGCTATGAGGGTGATTCTGGCAAGTTTGAAGACATCACACACATGGTTTCCAATGCGCTAGGCAAGGACCACAAAATTTTGATCTTCAGCCAATTTGTGAAACACCTGAAAATTGTGGAACAGTACCTGCAGGCTGAGAACATCCCTTATGCCTACCTGGATGGGTCTGTGAAAGACCGAAAGGCAGAGGTGGAAAAGTTCCAGAACAATGAGAACATCCGTATTTTCCTGATCTCCCTGAAAGCGGGAGGACTCGGCCTCAACCTTACGGAAGCAGACTATGTATTCCTGTTGGATCCGTGGTGGAATCCTGCCATAGAAGCTCAGGCGGTAGATAGGGCCCACCGGATAGGTCAAACCAATAAGGTCTTCACTTACAAATTTATCGCCAGGGATACCGTGGAAGAAAAGATCCTCAAACTGCAGCAGTCCAAACTGAAGCTTGCCCAAAACCTCATTACCATAGAGGAAAGTTTTGTGAAGAGCCTGAGCAAGGAGGACATCACCAATCTTTTTGACTAAAAAGCCTGACAACAAGCCCAAAATCACATCTTTTTGATTCGTGGTTTTTTGAGTAATTTACTATCAGACCCATTTGAAGCACCAATCCCTAGGGATTGGTGGTTATTTGTTGTTTGAAGAATATATGCTCCTAACCTGGCTACGTTTCATCCCATTCTCAAGGCGTTTGTTACTGGTGCTCCTCCTCATGTGCATGGTCAGCTTGCGCGTGTCATCACAAGAGCGCATTGGCTTTTTCATGCCAGATGGGGTCAATATGGTGGAGATCAAGTTTGAACAGTACAGCAACCTGATAGTCATACCCATCACCATCAATAATTTCCTCACCCTTAAATTTATTCTGGATACTGGAGCAGAGTCTGCCATACTCACCGAAAAAGTCTTTGGAGATATTCTGGGGCTCACCTACGTGCGCGACATCCAGGTACAGGGTCCCGGTTTGATAGACTCTCTTCAGGCGTTTGTGGCGACAGGTATCCGCATGAGTATGCCCGGCGGAATACAGGGCAAAGGACTCAATATGCTGGTGCTGAAGGAAGATTATCTGGAACTCAACAAAAACCTTGGGGAGGAAATCTACGGGATTATCGGTTATGAGGTATTCAATCGGTTTGTGATCAACATAGACTATGATGAACGCATTCTGCGGATCTACCGCCCGGAGGCCTTCAAAGCCAGAAAGTGGGACACCGCCATCCCCATGACAGTGTATAATACCAAGCCCTTTATCCACATGCAAATTACCCAGGATAATAAAAAAGATACGGTGAAGCTCATGGTAGACTCTGGTGCCAGCCACGCCTTATTATTGGATGTAGACAATACCGATGACCTCAAACGCCCTGAAAAAGTGATTCTCACCAGGCTGGGGCACGGTCTGGGGGGTGAAATTCCCGGGCATCTCGGGCGGATGAATACCTGTCTCATTGGGGACTTTTCTTTTGAGGAAGTCCTGGTATCCATCCCCATCAGCGGGGCCTACATCAAGGCCATCAAAAGAGGATCAAGGCACGGTACCCTGGGCGGTGACCTGCTTTCGAGATTTGATGTTACCTTCGATTACCCACACGAAACCCTCTATCTCCGCAAGGGCCGCACCTTTAATGAGCCCTTTGAGGCCAATATGAGTGGGATGATCATTGCCGCAGAAGGCAAAAAACTTGACAGTTTGGTGGTGTCAGATGTGAATGAGGACACCCCTGCCACCGAGGTAGACATTCGGCGGGGAGATATCATTCTCAGGATCAATGGTCTCAACCTACAGAATTCTTCGGTATCAGAAATCAACGCCCTTCTCAGAAAAAAAGATGGATTGAAAATACGAATCCGCATTTGGCGTGATGGACGAAAAATGAAAAAAACATTTCGACTGAAACGAATGATATGAGTATGGTTGTTAACTTTTACTCATAGCTGCGACGAATGCATGACATCATCATTATAGGTGGGGGCCTCTCTGGCCTGATCAACAGTATTTTGCTTTCAAGGGCGGGACTGGATGTACTCCTTCTGGAGAAAAACACCTTCCCCTTTCACCGGGTATGCGGAGAGTACGTTTCCAATGAGGTGATCCCCTTTCTGGAAGCGCATGATCTCTTCCCCGCTCATTGCCAGCCCCCATCCATCCATCGGCTGCAAATCTCATCCACCAAAGGCCGATCCTTCACGGCTCCTCTGGATTTGGGAGGTTTCGGGATCAGCCGGTATACCTTTGATCAGTGGCTGGCCCAAAAGTCACAGGAGTCAGGAACGCAGATACTACAAGGAACTCGCGTAATAAATGCCACTTTCAATGGGGGTCATTTCGTAGTAGAAACAGATCAGGACAAACATTATGAATCCAGACTGGTCATCTCCGCCCATGGCAAACGTGCCAAACTGGATCAGACGCTCAGTCGCCCCTTTATCAAAGAACACTCACCTTATGTGGGCATAAAATACCACGTGAAGACAGACTTTCCTGACGACCTCATCGCCCTGCATAATTTTGTGGGCGGCTACTGCGGAGTAAGCAAAATTGAAGATGACAAGTTTAACATCTGCTACATGGTACACCGTAATCAGATGCGAAAACACAAAAACGTAAAAGGACTGGAAAATGGGGTGCTTTTCAGAAACCCGCGGCTTAAGTCTCTTTTCCAAAATAGTGACTTTCTTTTCAAGAATCCGGAGGTCATCAATGAAATCACTTTTGTCAAAAAAGAACCCGTCTATGAGCACCTCCTCATGTCCGGGGATGCCGCAGGCATGATCACCCCCCTTTGTGGTAACGGCATGGCCATGGCCATTCATGCAGCCAGTCTGCTTTCGGAGATTATCGTCACCAATCAGACCGGCCATGACTTTGACTTGCCAGCCATTGAAGCCAGCTACACCCGCACATGGAACCATCAGTTTGCCACACGCCTATGGGCAGGACGCCAGATTCAGGGTCTTTTTGGGAAGGGGCAGGCCTCCGAGCTGGCGGTATTCACCGGAAAATATATGAAGCCCATGGCCCGCGCCCTGATTCGCCAAACGCACGGAGAGCCCTTTAGCTAGCGATCAACCAGATGAAAAAAACATTCAGACAGACCCCCGAAATAAAGTTTAACCACATCGTCCGCTGATAGTCCGCATTGTCCGGGTTTCTTCTCACCTGTATGTACCAGACCAGAAAAAATAGCAGGATTGGTGAAAGGGCCAGGATAAATAAAAACACCACCCAGGTATCGTAGTAAAGCTGAAAGAAGAAAGCAAACAGCAATACCGAAACTGAAAAAAACAAGGCTGTAAAATGGAAGGTCCCCAAAACCCCCAATATGAGGCTGATGGTTCGGTCACCTCTGCGGGCATCCTCCTCATGCTGATATACTTGCGTCATGGGGTAGGACCCGAAAAGAAGCAGGGTACTTAAAATTCCGGCAAACTGAATTTTCAAATCAGCGAGTGCTTCAGGTCCGCTAAAAGCCAGGCATACCATGAGAAAAGTAAAATACCCTTGAAAAACACCTGCTGCCAGCCACCCGATTATGGGCATTTTCTTCAACCTGATAGCTGGATGACTATATGCTTTGGACACCAGTCCATATACCAGCAACATCAGTGCAAACTGCCAGGAGATCCACCAACCAAGTGCAATAGCTACAACATCCATGATCCATGAAGCATAAAATAACTCTCTTGTGACCTTAGGCGGATGCTTCAGCCCACCAATGCTGCCTTCATCTTTATCGAAGTAACTATTATAGCCATTGCTGGCCGGATAAAGGAGAAAATGCAAAATGAAGAAAACAAGCCAGAAATTTTCAGCGTTGTACCCAGAGACAATCGCCGTGGCAAAAAAGAAAACCGGCGACAAAAAAAACGAAAAGGGTATTCGGAGATGTAGTAAAGTGGACTTTTTCATCGGATAGTAAGAACCTCACAAAAGTTAGTTATTATTACTCATACAGCATTATGTCTTCATACATCTCCTCCATAGGTACCGCAGTCCCCGACAATCGCATCAGTCAGTCCGACATTGGGCGTTTCATGACAAAACACCTGGGGCTAAAACCGGAGAAAGAAAAACTCCTCACATTGCTTTACAGGGCCAGTGGGATTCAGTACCGCCATTCGGTAATTGAAGATTTCGGTAAGGATCCCGAAGATTTTAATTTTTTTCCAAAGTCTCATCACCTGGAGCCCTTCCCAAAGTTAGGGGAGCGAATGAAAAAGTATGAGCAGGAAGCCATTAAGTTATCTATGAATGCCGTGCAGGATTGTGTGGGCACCAGTCAGCCCGAGGGCATTACTCACCTGATCACCGTAAGCTGCACGGGCATGTATGCTCCGGGCCTCGACATTGAGCTGATAGAACAACTACAGCTACCTACTACCACACAGCGCACTTCCATCAACTTTATGGGCTGCTATGCCGCCTTCAATGCGCTGAAAATCGCAGATCAGATTGTGAAGAACAATTCGGAGCATAAAGTACTTATTGTGGCCGTAGAACTATGCAGCATCCATGTTTTGAAAAGTGATGCGGAAGACAGTCTGCTCTCCAATACCCTTTTTGGGGATGGTGCTGCCGCGGTGCTCGTAGAGGGTGAAAATCCAAACAAAACGCAGTTGGCCATGGCAGCCTTCCATGCCGACCTGGCGCCCTCCGGAAAGACAGATATGGCCTGGCACATTGGTGATTTTGGCTTTGAAATGAAGCTTTCTGTGCAAGTACCAGAGGTCATCCGGTCAGGAATTGCCAGTCTTACACAAAAACTTCTGAGCAAGTTATCCTTAAACCTCTCGGACATTGATTACTTCGCCATTCATCCGGGGGGGAAACGAATTCTGGAAGTGATAGAAGAAGAACTGGGGGTTTCCAGGGACCAAAACGGTCATGCCTATGAGGTCATGAGAAATTACGGAAACATGTCTTCTCCAACTGTCCTTTTCGTACTCCAGAGGCTGATGAAGAATATTTCCAATCAGGATGAGGATAAAAACATTCTCAGTTTTGCCTTTGGCCCCGGGCTCACGCTCGAGAGTATGCTCCTCAAAATAAAAACCATATGACCCTGAAGCACCGGTCTGAAGAAGCAGAAATCATGGATGACCTTAACATCTCGGGTGAGGTCATAGGTCAGACCCTGCGCGAACTGGACATCATCAACCGCCGGCTTGGAGGTAATCAAATCAGTTTAAGTGCGTTTAGGAAACTTCTGAAATCTCACAAAATCCGATCTGTGGCAGATTTGGGCTGTGGGGGTGCTGATATCCTGATGGCCATGGCCAGGATTGCCAAACAGAAAAAACATGAGGTTGAATTCACTGGTATAGACGCCAACCAGCACATCGTAGAGTATGCCAACCAACATACCAGGAAATGGGCAAATATCTCTGTCATACAGGAAAACATTCTATCCGACGCATTCAGGCAGCAGCAGTTTGACATCATCCACTGCTGTCTTTTCCTTCATCATTTCACTGAAAAACAACTCGTTTCAATTTTCAAAAATTTCAGGGAACAGGCACGTGTCGCCATCATCGTCAATGACCTCCATCGTCATTATTTGGCCTATCATTCTATCAGGCTCCTCACCAGGCTATTCTCAAAATCCTACATGGTACGCAATGATGCCGCGATTTCCGTGGCCCGTGGTTTTAAAAAGTCTGAGCTTATTTCCATACTGGAACAAGCAGGCATTACGAACTATCAACTTTCCTGGAGATGGGCCTTCCGGTGGCAGCTGGTGATTAAAAAAATAAACCCTGTGCCGAATCAGCACAGGGTCTAACCACACCTATTGACCAATTAGTGTTTGATGATCACTTTGTAAGTAATCCGGTCTCCCGGCTTCCCTGGATCGGTGACATCAATAAAGTACATTCCATTTTTCAGCGCATAAGTATCCAGCTCCAGTCGCGCTCCCTGATCTGTTATTTGTCGCTCATAGATCAGCGTGCCTGACAGATCAAGCATCCTGACTACAAACCCACGATGCAAGGTGGTGTAACCAATATTGAGCTGATCGCTGGCAGGGTTTGGATACACATTCAGCTGATCTAGTTGCCCTTTGGTAAATCCAAGGGTATTGATGCGCTCCACAAAAATCCCATCCTCAGTAATCACCGCCTGAAGTTCGATGGAGTTATTCCCTCCGTCTTCACCTACTTCAAATTCTACGAATGAGTTCGGATCCATAGGAATACCGGGATATTCAATGTTGAACCGGTAGGTGCCCGCAGGCATAAAGTCAAACTTAAAACGACCCTCATCATCTGACTCCACATAGGCAATAAGCTCCCAGCTACCATCCTGCAGTTGTCTTCCGCTTCTCACAAACCTCCTCATGGAACAGCCCGCACGCTTCACCTTCCTTCGGGCGTTCACCCTACCTCCCTCATCTTCGCCAAAATCTGATTCAATGCCTCCGAAAATAGATCCGTCACCATCGCCAGGGCCAAGCTCAGGAGGCAACACCGTCATTTGCATGGTAGCTTCCAGATCTCCTTTGAAATCCAAAACATCGGCCTCCTCCCACAAATAAGTATTCGTATAGTAAGTCGGCAGGAATTTGGACGGGTCGGCACGAATGCCCACTAAATAATTACCAAGTAGCAAGTCTTCAAATAAGGCATGGCCATCAATTATCGCCAGACCATTAGGGTCTCCTGTGCCATCAGCTCTTTTCGGGATACTGTCATATGGCACTCCTGGTCCCCGGTCTCTCAAAGCATATGCCTTTCCACTTGCCAGCAGGGCATCGTTTTCGCCTATTACGGTGATATCCAGGGTAGCTGTGGCCCAAACCTGCACAGGCTCAGACACCAGGGTGAGTCCGGGAAGCAGTGTGTTTACGGCCTCTACCTTATAAGTCCCCATATTGTTGAAATCGATAGCCTCTATGGTATAGGTACTGGAGGTTCCTCCAGTGGCTTCACTGAAATCCACAGCGTAAGTGTTGAATTTGTCCACAGACCACTGATAGGACGTATTGCTTCCGCCTACATCGTGAGACATTGCATAAGTAGATCCTTTTGGAATGGCCACGCTATCCTTTTCGCCTAGAACCGCCTGTGGTGCATAATCGGCAGGCTCAGAAAACAAGGTACTGTTGGGCTCAAGTGCACCGAATAATAGCGCATTGTCAGCCACCAACAGGCTGGTGAGGTTAGACATCTCACCCATATTGGCCAGTCCGGTAATGTGATTGTTGCTCAGGTCGAGGGTTTTCAGGGCGTCCAGACCGGTCACCACGTCCGGAAGCACTCCTGTCACAGATTTCCCTGACAGGTTAAGTCCGGTGATTCGTTCTTCTTCTATGGTGATTTCAGCCCGTTGTGCCAATGGCAGGTCTATCCATCCATCTGCAATATCTGACCAGTCGGCACCCCCCATTACGTCATAAATGGTGGAAACAATCACCGAATCAGACTCCAATGGCGTAAGCTGTGCCCTGACATTAGGTCTGCCCAATCCGGCATTCAGATTACCCGAAGCATCTTCCGCCGTGAGGTAAAAATCATAAAGGGAATTTCTCACAAAAGTGCTGGTGCCTGCAAGGGCGGCAGATTCAGCAGGAGTAGTATAATCCAGCTGCCCAACAGCCACCTGACCCTGAAACGAGTTCACTCCGGTGGCAGCCTCCTTGATCTGAGTAGCGTTCGGAACACTACTTTGATCCGATAAGATGAGTAAATAAACCGTAGCTTCTTCATCCAGTGTCACATCAATGCTGTAATCGTCTCCAACCACGCTGCCCGCAGAGGAGTTGGTAAAGTTGGGAGCAGTGATGTCTGGAGCGGGAGTAATCGTGAACACTGCGTCGGTCGTGTCGCCAATATTTCTGGAAATATTGACCACTGCAATCAGCGCAGATTCTGTCGGGCTATCGGCCACTGTCCATTGGAATGTATTGTCCGGATAAGTCCCAAAAGTCCCATCATTGAGGATAGAAAAAGTTTCTCCGCCATCAGTACTCAATCGAATTTCAATGAGATCCGCGTCCTCTTTGTTCATCACCTCCCACGATATGGTCTGAGCAGAGGCTCCTTCCCAGGTTTCTCCGCCATTGGGTGCGGTAACCGTGATGCTGCGATCCACCGTGCCAATGGTGAAAGGCTCATCGCTGGCATCGGCTACTTCCTGAGTGATATTGGCCACCTCCACGATGGCCATTTCAGAGGTTCCCTCAGGGACTTCAATCGTCAGTTGATTGTTCTGAAAACTGCTACTGTTTCCCTCACTCAACACATTGAATGTTTCTCCTCCGTCCAGGCTCAACCGAATTTCCAATAGGTCTGTGTCGGCAAACGCTACAGGTTCCCAGCTGATCTCCTGCATGGTGCCTATTTCCCAAAATTCACCCCCATTTGGTGTCAGTAAGGTCACCCTCAGCTGGCTAACCCCAATGGAGAAATCAGCATCGCTGGCATCTGACACACCTTCGGAGGTGTTGGCCACTTCTATTCTGGCAGAGGTGGTCACCATATCCGGGACTGTCCATAAATAGCTACTACCAAGGCTCTCAGAGGTGCCCTCGGCAATCATTTCATAGTTTTCCCCTCCATCGCTGGAGAAGCGGATTTCTATCATATCTGTACTGAGGGTATTAGTTGTAGTCCATGTAATCTCATACTCCTGACCGACAGTCAGCTCCTCCCCACCATTTGGGGTAGATAGGGTAATGACCGGGTCATTGCTAATGGTAGCTCCGGACGTTACCCATTTAGCGGTAGTATTGGCACCACCGGTACCTGTCCATGCACCCTGGTTGTTTCCCGAAGCATAATCCGCCAGGGACGAACCTGCCGAGTGATCAAACCTATAGTAGGCCACAAGCCCGGGTTCTTCTCCCGTAAGTGTACTGACAGAAGCGGAGGTTAGCTCACCCTGGGTTCTGGCCACATTCCAAAACCTGAATTCGTCCAACTCACCATTGAGGTAATAGGGACTTCCCGAAGCTTGTCTGCCTAACTCCACATTGGATGCGGATGCAACGCTTTTGGACGACATGCCACTCACATTAGCGGAAGAAACCCCATCCACGTAAAGTGTGAGTGCATCTCCGGAACGCACCATGGCTACATGATGCCAGGTATTGTTTTCTAATACGGCGCTGGTAGAAAGATCCGCTGTGGTATTTGAGAGCGATGCTTTGAGCTGGCCGGCACCCATGTAGAATACGAAAAACGAATCCCCTCCTGAGTAATTACTGGCAATCACCTGAGTGGAAGTCACATTGCTGGATTTTACCCAGCCTTCTATGGTAAAGTCCCCGGTACCAAAATCAAAGTTGGTGGGATTGGCCAACTGCACGTAATCATCTCCGCCATCAAAAGACAATGCTTTACCCGGGGGTAGAATATTTCCTGCAAACCGAGACGCTGAAGTCTCCGAAAACGAGCTGCTTGCCACTTGCACGCGCCACCAGTAAGCAGAATTGACTGAGACCCCTGCAGTGTATGTTTCGGTATCCGCCCCCAAAAAGCCACTGTAATTGGCCCAGGACACATTATCCGAAGAGTATTGAACTCTGTAGCTGGTTTCGTTATCCGCATTATCTGTCCAAGAGAGGATAACTGCCCCATTGCTGTCTTCTGTAGCTGTGAAGTCTGTAGGAGCTGCCGGTGGCCTGGTGATTGTAAATTCGGCATCACTTTCATCACTTGTTTCCTTGGTTACATTTGAAACCCTGATGAGTCCTTCTGTAGTGACAAGGTCTGGAATGGTCCATTCGTACGCATTGCCTGAAAGCTCAGCGTAAGTGCCGCTGAACACGGGTGAGGCTTCATAGGTAGTACCTCCGTCCTGGGAAAGTTCAATCAACACTTCATCGGTGGCCTCCCAGGCAGTACCCACCGACCAGCCAATTTCCGCGCTATTGCCTACACCAAGCACTTCCCCGCCGTTCGGGTAAAAAACCGCCAGCGCGGGACAGCTGCTGCAGATGGTAAAGGACTTAGTGGTATCTGAAACTGCTCTGGTCGCGTTGACTACCCTAATTTTAACATTGGTCCCTTCAATGGCAGGAACCGTCCAGTTATAGGTGCTTTTCTTGCCGTCGTTGGTCAGGTTATAGATATACCCGTTGTAAAAATTGATAAACGACCCCCCATTAGAGTAGTAAAGCTGAAAATAATCTCCCGTACCTATATCACCGTTGGTCCAGGTAACCTTCTTAGAACTTCCCTGCAAAACATACTCTCCGGCAATAGGGGAGGTAATCTCTACACTCGGCTCATAGTAAACCCTAAAAGCTTCGCTGGTGTCTGACACTGCGCGCGTGGCATTCACCACCCGTACACGCACCTGACTGGCAGAATCGCTCCCAAAATCTGGAATCGTCCAGGTGTAAGTGGATTCAGATCCTGAGTTCGTCAGGTTATAGATGTACCCGTTGTAAAAATTGATAAACGACCCTCCATCGTTGGAGTAGTACAGTTGATAGTAATCACCTGTGCCTATGTCTCCATTGATCCACGTGATGTCCATCGTCTCACCAAATTTCCGCTGATCCGTATCCGTCGGACT
This sequence comes from Marinoscillum sp., assembly GCF_040222955.1. Lineage (GTDB taxonomy): Bacteria > Bacteroidota > Bacteroidia > Cytophagales > Cyclobacteriaceae > Marinoscillum. The sequence goes on from NZ_JAVKCA010000011.1 coordinate 71,720, forward strand.
GCTGATGGTTACACTCGGCTCATAGTAAACCCTAAAAGCTTCGCTGGTGTCTGACACTGCACGTGTAGCATTCACCACTCGTACACGCACCTGACTAGCCGAATCGCTCCCAAAATCTGGAATCGTCCAGGTGTAAGTGGATTCAGATCCTGAGTTGGTCAGGTTATAAATGTACCCATTGTAAAAATTGATAAACGACCCCCCATCGTTGGAGTAGTACAGTTGATAGTAATCACCTGTGCCTATGTCTCCATTGATCCACGTGATGTCCATCGTCTCTCCAAATTTCCACTGATCCGTATCCGTAGGACTGCTGATGGTTACACTGGGCTCATAGTAAACCCTAAAAGCTTCGCTGGTGTCTGATACTGCGCGCGTGGCATTCACCACCCGGACACGCACCTGACTGGCCGAATCGCTCCCAAAATCTGGAATCGTCCAGGTGTAAGTGGATTCAGACCCTGAGTTGGTAAGGTTATAAATGTACCCGTTGTAAAAATTGATAAACGTGCCTCCATCGTTGGAGTAGTACAGTTGATAGTAATCACCAGTACCTATGTCTCCATTGGTCCACGTGATGTCCATCGTCTCTCCAAATTTCCTCTGATCCGTATCTGCAGGGCTGCTGATCCCCACACCTGATTCAAAATAAACTCTGAATTCAGGACTTACCTCATCCCAGGACTGTGTGGTATTGACCACCCTTAATTCCGCCTGAAAGTCCAGATCCGATCCAAAATCAGGCACGGTCCAGTCATATGACATTTCATTGCCCGTGCCTGTAGCTAACTGCGTGCCAGTTCGACTGGCTATGGCAGTCCAGGAAGCAGCGCCTACTTTTCGGTAATAGAGGGTGTAATTATCTGTGCCTACCAGGGACGCATTGTCCCAATGGATGGTCATCACCGCTCCAAACTTCACCTCCTCAGTGCCAGCAGGCGTGATAAAGGAAATATCTGGAGCTTCGGCAACACCCGCCCCTGCAATAAAGTCATCGATGAAGCCATTACTATCACCAATCCCATTGAATTGTATTTTCACCGGGCCCGTATATGCCGACCCAAATTCATAAACAAACCGCATATAGGTTTGGTCAAAAGTAGTCACAGCAGACCCCAGCGTGATGTCAAAAGTGGTACCTCCATCAGAGGAGCCCAGCACATCAAACACAAAGCCGTCTGCATTATTGGTGTTCACCCTGTACCAGAATTGCACAAACGCTACATCCGTCAGTGTGGGTGACTGAAGGTAATTACCCCCACCAGAAAACATAAAGGCCGCATCTGTCGAGCCATTTCTAGTACTCGACCCCGCCTCATCGGACTGTACCCCCTGACGCTTCCAAATGCCGGAAGTCAGGGTGAGGTCGGTGGTCCCGGTAGAAGGAGGGAGCCCTGTGTCGAAATTCTCAGAAAAATCAGTTGTAAAGTTGGCGGAAAAATCCTCGATCAGCCCATGGGAGTCACCTTCTATCTGAGTGGCAATTTTAATAGGGCCTGTATAGCTCTCTCCGAAAGTATGGGTAAACTCAACGTAGGTGGTACTTAATGATGTTTGATTATCCGCGATTACAATGTCATACGTAGTACCGCCATCTGAAGAAGCCAACACATCAAAAACAAAACCATCAGCTCCCGGAGCATCCACCCGATACCAAAAAGAAATATCAGATGCATTGAAAAGCTTAGGAGTGATCAGAAAATTCCCTGATCCGGAGAAAATATAAGCAGCATCCGTAGAGGCGTTTCGGGTTTTTGTTCCCGTCTCCTCACTCTGAACGCCCGTTCTTCCCCAGTCCCCGGATTTTAGTGATAAATCAGTACTTCCTGTGGATGGAGGAAGTCCGGAATCAAAGTCCTCCGTAAAATCCTGTGCCTGAACTGTCACAGTCAATATGGCGAGAATTCCGGTTATTAAAAGGTGCTTTAGTTTGTGTAATGCTTTCATCGGTGAATTGATTTTTTCCAAGTTTAAAGCTAGAGAGCAGCGGAGGGGGATTTAATACCATGGTAAGGGTATATTGAATCAGTATCACTAAGGATTTTTCATCGAAGTGCCCATTTTCACGTATTTTGCTGACTGCTTTTTATAGTTTACTATGAAAAGGGTGGGTATTACTATTTTCGAATAGTCATTCTGCCTATTTTTATGAAGCCGACAAACTTATAATTTATGAAATCCTATTTCACCTGCCTCACCCTACTGCTACTGGCACACCTTTGCTGGGCTCAGGAATCGACCCTGAAGGGAAAAATCACTGACAGCAAAACGAATCAACCACTCAGCGGAGTAAGCATCAGGCTTTCCGGGTCTGATGAAACTGTAATCACCAATGCCAGTGGCGAATTTGAACTACCCATCTCCGATGCCTACGAAAATGTGGTGGTGACACTGGAGGGTTATCAAAGTCAAAAAATATTTTTGGGTGGTAAAACCACGCTAAATGTCACCCTAAAAGCAGGAAAAGCTGAAGAATCCACCTCTGTGGGGTTTGGCTCCCAGTCTAAAACAGAGATGACCAGCAGCATCTCCTCTATTGAAACTAATGATGTGAGTCCATCGCCGCTGATCAATCTGGAACAGGCTAACCAGGGTAAGACCACCGGGATGTTCGTACAAAACAGCAGTGGAAAGCTGGGTGAGGGGACCACGGTGAGGATTCGAGGGGGCTCGTCCCTTTCTGCCTCCAACCAACCTCTTTATGTGATTGACGGTGTGCCGCTGACCTCTGGCAATCAATCTAACATCAACCCGGCCAATATTGCCAAAATAGAAATCCTGAAAGACGCCTCAGCGGGAGCTATGTATGGTGCCCGGGCGGCCAATGGTGTGATCCTGATCACGACCAAGTCCGGAGGCTCCGGGAAAATGAAGATAGATGCCGATTATCAGTTTGGCATCAGCCAAACACCCAAAAAACTAGACCTCTATACCCCTGAAGAATACAATCAGCAGGTCATTGAGTATACACTTCGTTCGCTCTCGCTTGATCAGTTTGTCACGAAAGAAAGACTGGAGCAGTGGGAAGCTTCCGGTGATCGCACCATCAATTTACCCAACGGTTCTGCAGTTACCCTTCCAAGCTTTTACGATTCCCTGAACTATAACACGGACTGGCAGGATGAGATTTTCCGAAAGGCCTACTCTCACCGTGCCAACCTTAGTCTGCAAGGAGGAACTGAAAAATTAGGCTACTTCGCCTCCATGTCTTACACCACTCAGGAGGGAATCCTCATCGGCAACAAGTACGACCGACTGAATGGCTCATTATCGCTGGATAGCAAAATCTCCTCAAAGCTTTCGGCCAACCTCAATCTGAACTATTTCTATTCCAAGGATTTCCGATTGAAAGAAGATCAGGATTTGGGAGCGCCACTTCAAGCGATCGTACTTCCACCCTCAGACGGATATAATATCGATAATAATTATCAGCTTATTGTAAGGAGCCTGGAGTATAACCCGCTCACAGAAGTCAATTTCTCTGACAATCTGGGTTTCAATAATAGCCTGGTAGGTAGCCTTGGGTTGAAATATGACTTTTCTGATCAGCTCAGCTTTGATGTCAACGGGGGAATGGACTTTAACGACGCCCGCCAGGAAATCAGACAAGGCCCGGAAACACGCGATGGTGCCATCACTGGTCGTTCGCAGCTGGGAGAGCAAAACCTCAAAAACTATATTTTTAACGGATGGTTTACCTACACGCCGGAGCTCAGCGATGACCATAAGGTTTCTGTGATGCTGGGAGCTTCCTATCAGGAATCCAATACCACCTCCAGCTACAGAGTAGCCAACATCAACAGTGTGAGTCAGCTGGAAGGTCTGGCCGAAAACAATCCGTCCCTCACCACCGTGGACATACCCGGCCAGGCGAGCAGATTTGCCTCCACCTTTGGCCGGTTTAACTATACCCTTTTGGATAAGTACATACTGCAGGTAAGTGGCAGGATGGATGGCTCTTCCAAGTTCGGCCCGGATAACCGATATGGGTTCTTCCCTGCAGTCTCCACCGGATGGAATATCAGCAATGAGTCATTCATGGAAGGAGTATCTCCGGTAAGCTTCCTGAAGTTGAAAGCTTCATATGGTTTGGTGGGTAACACTCCTCAGGATGATTTTCTGTACAGAAGCAACTACTATAACATCCGCTATGGAAGCAGGGACGGTATCAGGCTCTCGAACCTCGCCAACCCTAATTTAAAGTGGGAAACCACAGCACAAATGGACATTGGGCTTGACTTTGCCTTCTTAAACGATCGCATTTCCGGCTCTGTGGACTACTATAAGAAAACCACTACAGACTTGCTGTTTCCGGTGCCTGTATCTCAAACAAGTGGTTTTGCCTCTGTACTGAAAAATGTGGGCTCCATGGAAAACAAGGGATATGAGTTTAACCTGAGTACGGTGAATGTGGAAACAGGGGATTTTAGCTGGACGACGGATTTCAACATTTCTTTTAATCAAAATAAAGTCACAAACCTGCAGGGTTCCAACCTGATCGTGGGAGTCAATGCCTTTCTGGAGGGCGAATCAGCAGGGGTGTTTTACATGCGCAAATATGTGGGCGTGGACAACGTGACCGGTGAAGCCCTCTATGACAATGGGCTGGGCGGTACCACTTCTGACTGGGCCAGTGCTCCAAGACAGATCGTAGGAAATCCTAACCCTGATTACTATGGTGGGTTTACCAACTCATTCCGTTTCAAAAACTTCGAACTTTCCGCGCTCTTTCAGTTTGTAGGTGGGGCCGATTTGTATTACGAAACCGGCGAGTTTCTGGCAAATAGTGGAATCCTGAACCTCGGACAGCTGGCCACGCAGGCAGACAGATGGTATGCTCCGGGCGACGATGCGGATTATCCTGTGCTTGATCCTTTTCAGGAAAACACTTTTCCCTCGACCAGATGGCTACAGGATGGGAGCTATGTGAGAATGAAAACCCTGACCCTGACCTACAACCTACCTAGCGACATGGTCAGCGGATGGGGAATGCAATATATGAGTATCTATGTGGGTGGAACCAACCTGCTCACCTTTACGGACTACACGGGCTATGATCCTGATGTCAGCTATTTTGATCCCCTGGACGGAGTGGTGGGACAAAACATTAGTCGCGGCATTGACAACTTCACTGCCCCGCAACCAAAAATATTTATGGGTGGAATTAAACTCGGGCTGTAATCATGAAAAATTTGACCTTAAAAAACACCGCAATGAAAGCTTTCAGAATTTTCATACTTCTCTTCACCCTTTCGTTCATCTCTTGTGAAGGGCTACTGGACATAGATGCCGAAAATACCATTAGTGGGGAAGTACTCACTGACCAGGCCGCCATTGAGGAGGCCCTTAACGGTGCTTACTATAACCTCATGGGTATCTATGACGGTACTGGTGGCGGCGAGCTGCTGGGGGGCGATTTCAAACTCTTCCCGGAGCTCCTTAGTAGAAGAAACTCCAATGAAATCTCATGGGATGACGTAAACGCGCCTCCGTATTCGGATTTTATCGATAAAGACATTCTTCGAACCAACCTAAGGGTTGAGTCCAACTGGAGACGGGCCTATGAAGTCATCAATACGGTCAATAGCATTCTGGCCAACATTGATAATGTAGAGAATGCCTCTGCAAAAGGGCGCATTCAGGGAGAATGTCAGGCCATCAGGGGAATACTCTACTTTGAAATGGTGCGTCTTTGGGGGCCTCAATACGAGGAAGGAGGAAGCTCACTTTCAGTAGCCACTCTTCCATTGCTCACCGAACCCATTACGGAAATAGGTGAAATTGAAACCCCTGAACTGGCCACGGTGCAGCAGGTTTATACACAGGTAGAAACCGATTTGACCACAGCATCTTCCTTACTGGAGTCCTCCGGGAAAAATGGAACTGCTATTTCGTATTACGCCTGTCAGGCTTACCTCATGCGTGTAGCCTTACAGAAAAGTGACTTTGAGTCTGCTGAAGTTTACGCTGATAACATCATTGAGTCCGGCGCTTTCTCGCTGGTTGGCTCACCTTTACTGGCCTTCAACAACAACACCAACAGCAGTGAGGATATTCTCGCTGTGCAGCAAACTACAGCCAACACCACCGGAGATAAATCCACAGGTACAGGCCTGGCCAATCATTTCTCTTCTCTCACCGAAAGCGGTCTGGGAACCATGAGAATTCTTGAGTTTTCACTCAATTCCGGCTTCATTTCAGGTAGTCCACTGTACAGTGACGAAGATATTCGCGGCATGGTGGACTACGATGTGGACGAGACAACCCGTGCCACGGAGATCAACACTGCATTCTATACCAACGTGCTCAATACAAGTACCATTTCATCGTCTAAGTTTATGACCGCAGACAAAGTGATTCCGGTTATACGATTAGCAGAAGTACATCTCGCCAGGGCAGAGGCCATCTTCGAGCAAACACTGGAAATAGATGCCACCGCACTGGAGGATCTGAATGCCATCAGAACGCGTGCCGGACTGCCTGCACTTCAGGAGTCTGACTTTGGCGGAGACGCCTTTGCATTTTATGACAGCCTGGTGCTGGAGAAAAACAGGGAGTTCATGTACGAGGGCATCCTTTTTCATGATTTGAAAAGGCGTGCCACTTATCTGGATGACATGGACATGGCTGGCAGCGATCCCCTGGACAGTAAGTTCATCCTGCCAATCCCACAGGCAGAAACCGACACGTGGAAATAATTAAGTCATAGGGTATTTACCTGAAGCCGATTCTCAAAAAAGAATCGGCTTTGTTTTTAGGACTAAATTTCATCCCCACCAGAACAACCTGAATAAATAGAGCAATGGACCGAGTAAAAAACTCAATCCAGCGGCGTTAAGGAAGTCAAAATGGAGGGGTCTGTTCTTATAGAATATTAGCGCAAAAATGAGGGCTGAAAGGATGAAAAAGCCGTAAAGGGTGATAACGTCCATTTCGTGCATCCGTCTGTCACCAAAAATCCTTCGTATCCTAACAGTAATTTCCAGTTCTAAGTTATCCAGCTGCCCTATCGTGCTCAGATAATCAAGCTTTTTTACAAACTGGCGGCAAAACACTTCTACGCTAAAGAAGACAAAAGAAGCAACCACATAACTCAGGGGAATTGTCCGCTTAACAGCCATGAAAAATGACCTGATCATCAGGATTTCAATGATCAAAATAGCTACCGTTCCGAACAATAAGTTGGTCCACATAGTCCCGGAGTACTCTCAAATATATAAAAAGCAAAAAGGCCACCCCACGGGTGGCCTTTTGCTTTGTGCTTTGAGGTGGGTCTCCTAATGTCTGATCACCACCCTGTAGGTTACTACCGAGCGTTTGCGATCCAGCGTGTCTACAAAGTTTAACAGGTAAACTCCCGCTGGTATTTCACGAACATCCAGCTCCAATGCCATGTCATAGCCGCGCTCTACTGCCTGTTCTAACACCACATTTCCTTTGAGATCGACCAGACGCATCACTACACCCTGAGCCAGCATCTTGGCATAGCTCACATGCATCACCTCATCTGATGGGTTAGGGTATACGTTCAGGTCCTTGAAGTACTTCCTATAGAATCCCAGCTCATTGATCTTCTCTACCACAATGCCCTCTTCTGTAACTGTGGCCTCCAATGTGAAGCTGTTGCGCTCTTTGCCATCGGCTCCAATCTCGAACTCCACGAACGATTCAGGATCCATCGGGATACCCGGATATTCTATGTTGAAGCGATAAAGCCCCGGCTCAATGTCCTTAAAGTTGAATCGCCCCTCATCGTCCGACTCCACATAGGCGTAAAGGATGAACTCTCCATCCTGATCAATACGTCCGCTTCTGACAAACCTACGCATACTACATCCTGCACGCTTGACTTTTCGTCGGGACTCAATTCGTCCACCTTCATCCTCTTCTTCTTCATCTGCAAAATCAGACTCGATGGTTCCACCAACCACTCCTCCATCCGGCAAAGGAGGCAAGGGAGGTGGTATCTGGGCCATTCGCAAGGTTTCCTCCCCATCCTCTCTCAGAATATATTCCTCAGCTTCCTTCCAAAGATCAGTGCTTGGATAATAGGTAGGTAGAAACTCAACGAGATCATCCGCACGAACGGCAATCAGATAGTCGCCCAGTATCAGGTCCTCAAAAACAAAACCTTCGGTGGAGCCACGCACCACCTGAATGGTATCATACGGATTGCCAGGAGCCGTCACTCTCAGTGCCATACCATCTCCTTCCGTAAACAGCTCATTATTCAGATCGAGTGCGGTAAACGTGAGATTAGCTGTTGCCAACACCCGCTGCTTACGACTGGTGAGTGTAAGACCCGGCACTTTAGAATTTGTCACCGTCAGGGTATGTACACCCATCGTTTCATAGCTAATTCCCTCAATGGTATAGCTGTTGGAGGTGGCTCCGGAAACAGGCCCTGTGCCCAGGTCGTTTGTTCGGTTCCACTGATAAGCATTGGCACTACCACCCACTTCCAGGAGTATCGTGAAATCACTGCCATGAACAATGGTGTCATTCTTCGCTGCCCCAATTAAGCGCTGATTGGCATAACTGATTCCTGAAATCTGAACATTTGGCTCCAGATCGTCAAACTCCAGGTTGTTTCCTGATACATTCAGACTGGTCAGGCTCAGGCTGGTCATATTTGGAATCTTGGAAATCCGGTTGCCGGACAGGTCTACATCCTTCAGGCCAGCAATATCGAGGATGTCCTTGGGTAACTCTCCCGTCATGTCTATTGAATCCAATTTAAGACCCACCACGCGTTCGCTCTGAATCTCCACACCTTCCCAATCAGCGAAATCCGTTTCATTGGGCCAGTTACTCGCTTCTCCCGACCAGGATTCGCCACCCATGGCATCATAGATGTTTTGCAATGCTGCAAAATCCCGTTCCAATGAACTTACTTTCAAAATTACCGGCTCAGAAGTGATCGTTAAGCCAGAGACCAAACCGTTAGTTACCTCCACAAAGTATCCGCCTTCATCATTAAAGCTCTCAATGGCAATCGTCAGAGAAGAACCTGTATTGGTCAACTCAGTCACCGCATTGGTCTTGAGGTTTTCTTTGAACCATTTATAGCTATTGGCTGACCCGGACACAGTACGGTCTATTGTGAAATTCGTACCCTGCTGCTCCAGTGTTTCAATGCGCTCACCCGCTGCTTTTTGAGGACTATAAACAATGCCCGAAATTCCGGCATTGGGTTCCAATGAAGCAAACCCAAGTTTGTTATCAATAACATCCAGGCTTGTAAGACCGGACAAAGAGGTGAGCGAAGGCAAGGAGGTTAATAAATTACCACTCAGATCCAACGTCGTAAGAAACTCCAGACCTTCCGAAATCTCCGGGAAGGATCCCGTCAGATTGTTTGACGAAAGGTCCACCGTGGTAACTCGGGTGCCTGTCATGGTAATATCACTCCACTGTCTCAGCGGCAGAGTCGTTTTCCAATTGTTTGTCCTCGTCCAGCTGGCACCACCTGCTGCCTCATAAATACTTAGCAGAGCCAATGAATCTGCCACGGTTCCTGCATCCGTTGGTGTGGTAACACTTATCACGTTAGAGTTTCCGGAGACATCCCCTGAAGCATAGACTGCACGAACTCTGTAGTGATAAACGCTACCGTAGTTCAATCCGGTTACCGCCACAGAAGTGGCCGTGGTGCTGAGGTTATCAAATCCGGAAAGCAAATTCACAAAGGCAGCATCGGAGGATACATCCAGACGATAGCTTGCCACACCACTTCGTTCTTTCCAATTAGCAGTGAAGCTGAAGTAGTCAACATTTGTGGCGGCTAAAGCAGTAGGTGCTCCCGGCTTAATGACCAGTTCATCTGTGCTGGCATCTTCAGCTGAATTACCTGCCGCATCACTCGCTGTTGCCAGTACATCATAGGTGCCGACCGCCAGTGAGGCTATTGTGCCCTCTTCCACCATCCAAATCGTGCCAGTCACTACAGCCTCATAAGTGTTCCCATTAACCGTGATCTCCACTGACGCTTCCGAATCATCTACAGAACCACTTATGGACGGACTGTCCTTCAAGGTCTCCAAGGCGTCAACAGTTACTACAGGTACAGAAGTGTCTATTTCCAATGTTCCCGCAGCAGTTCCCTCATTGGTTGCGGCATCCGTTGCCATCACGGTCACTTCATAAATTCCTTCTGATAGTGATTCTATTACTCCGGCAGCCAGGATCCAGGATCCATCTCCAAGATTATTGGCCTCATAGTCTATGCCATTAACCGTTACCTGAATAACAGCATCCTGATCATCTACAGTACCGGTAAGTTCGGGGCTGGTGATGTTAGTCACCAAAGCATCAATACTTATGGACGGAGCCAAAAGATCTATGATAAGCGTGCCTGTGACAGAACCAAACTGTCCACCAGACAATCCTGTAGCCATAACAGTCACCTCATAAGTACCATCTGACAGGTCCGCAATGACAGCACCAGCTAATTGCCATGTTCCGTCACCGTTATTCACCGCCTGGTAACTATTTCCATCCACGCTCACCTCGATTCCCGCTTCCAGGTCATCCACCATTCCGGTAAGTGCAGGCGATGGATCATTAGTAACCACTTCATCAAAGCTGACAGCAATGGTCTCATCCAAATCATTCACCTCGATAAATACGGTGATGCCCTGCGCGTTTGCTCCATCCTCCACAATCACCTGAAGGCTGAAAGAAATGGTGCCACTTTCGTAATCCAGGTCATCGGGATCATTTACCATAAGGTCACCAGTGGCCTCATCGATGATAAAAGGAGCTGAACCATCTCCATCCAGGTCCTCATTTCCGGTACCCAGACTCCACGAGAAAGTAGTCCCTGTATCGGCATCTGTAGCCATAAGGCCTACCACTAAAGTGCCTGCCTCACTGTTCTCATCTACACTCACACTTCCCGGATCAACAATTTCAGGTGTATTGTCATTGGTATCCGTCACCGTGACCACCAAGCTCAGGTCCGAGAAGTTACCCTGCCCATCCGTTGCCGTAATTGTCAGCAGGTATGTATTGTTGCCATCGGCGTCTGACGGCACTTCAAAATCTGCCTCAGTAAGGAGACTCAGTTCACCGGATGCACTCACCGAAAACAAGCTGGCATCTTCGCCGCTCAAGCTCCATGTCACCGACTCATCTGCGGTATATGCTCCAACCAGTGTGGTGTTTTCCGGAAGTTCAGGAATGTCATTCCCTGTAATCACTGGAGGCACTACATCAGACTGAAGCACTTTAACGCTTACTGCCAGACTACCCACATTGCCAGCGCCATCAGTAGCCTGCAACGTCACCTCATAAATATTATCACTTCCGGCATCCAGTGGCGTATCATAATCGGGGGCACTGGCAAAGCTCAATTCTCCTCCAGTACTCAACGTAAAGAAAGAAGCATCAACACCCGCCAAACTCCACGTTACAGTCTCATCCGCAGTATAATTCCCAACCAGGGTTTCCCCTTCGACCAATTCAGGCAAATCGTCCCCACTAACCACTGGGTCAATTTCATCCAAATCCGTCACCGTCACAGAAACGGCAAGGGTGCCGATATTGCCGGCTCCGTCTGTTCCGGTTACAATAAGATCATAGACATTATTGGCTCCGCCATCTGTAGGACTCTCGAAATCGGGAGGACTTAAGAAATTCAATACTCCCGAACTTATACTGAAAGCTGAAGCATCAGTACCACTCAGACTCCACGTCACAGACTCATCCGCAGTATATGTTCCTACGGAGGTCGTATTCTCCTGAACAGATGGCGTTGTACTTCCGCTGATCACAGGGTTGATTTCGTCCACATCTGTCACCGTCACAGAGACGGCAAGGGTACCGATATTGCCGGCAGCATCTGTACCGGTTACAATAAGATCATAGACATTATTGGCTCCGCCATCTGTAGGACTCTCGAAATCGGGAGGACTTAAGAAACTCAACACGCCCGAGCTAATGCTGAATGCCGAAGCATCGGTACCACTCAAACTCCAGGTCACAGACTCATCCGCAGTATACGTTCCTACGGAGGTCATATTCTCCTGAACAGATGGTGTTGTACTTCCGCTGATCACAGGGTTGATTTCGTCCACATCTGTCACCGTCACAGAGACGGCAAGGGTGCCAATATTGCCCGCTCCATCTGTTCCGGTCACAATAAGATCATAGACATTATTGGCTCCACCATCTGTCGGACTCTCAAAATCCGGAGGACTTAGGAAACTCAACACGCCCGAGCTAATGCTGAATGCCGAAGCATCAGTACCACTCAGACTCCAGGTCACTGACTCATCCGCAGTGTATGTTCCTACGGAGGTCGTATTCTCCTGAACAGATGGTGTAGTATTTCCACTGATCACAGGGTTGATTTCGTCCACATCTGTCACCGTCACAGAGACGGCAAGGGTACCGATATTGCCGGCAGCATCTGTACCGGTTACAACAAGATCATAGACATTATTGGCTCCACCATCTGTCGGACTTTCAAAATCCGGAGGACTTAGGAAACTCAACACGCCTGAAGAAATACTGAACTCTGAAGCATCAGTGCCACTTAAGCTCCACGTCACAGACTCATCCGCTGTGTATGTTCCCACGGAGGTCGTATTCTCCTGAACAGACGGTGTAATATTTCCACTGATCACAGGGTTGATTTCATCCTCATCTGTCACCGTTATCGAAACAGCCAGGGTGGCCACGTTTCCGGCCTCATCAGTAGCCTCCACTACGACATCAAAAATATTATCCCCATTGAAATCCCCTGGCGATTCAAAGTCAGGATTGCTAACAAAACTCAGACTACCTGCCCCATCTATCGTCAAGCTACTTGCATCATCTCCGGAAAGGCTCCAAATCACAATTTCTCCTGATGAATAGGTTCCAATCGCAGTGGTATTCTCTATAATGTTGTGGGCACTATTCCCCGTAATATTGGGGTCTGTCTTGTCGAAGGATACATCACTGGCATCAGTGGTAGTGGTCACTTGGACTCCAGTATTTCCGGCCAAATCATCAAAATCAATGCTGAATGCAATGGACCCTTCAGTATCACCAACCTGCATGGTGTATGAAGCACTCCAGGTTTGATCATTCGCATCGGCCAGGTCATCGATCGTGGCCACATTTCCTGCTATGTATACAATTACATTCTCAATGCCCTCAGATGAGGTAAAATCAACAAACACATCATCACCTACCATCGCCCAGATGGAATTGGAATTGGAAGAGTAAATTCCCACAAAATCCAAAGTTGGTACGGTAGCGTCATAAGTAATAGAGAGTGTCGGTGCAGCTTCATTACCATTAGAAGCAGCATCGAATGCTACTCCTGCACTGATATCTACCGTTACCAAACCATCAGAAGATGGGTAGATATCCGCTGAATAGTTGGTGCCGTCTATGTCCACAAAATTGCTTGCAGCGCCATTACCTACGGTCAAATCCGTCACATCAAATCCGGACATTCCTTCACTAAAAGTAATACTGATAGGAATAACTCCTGAATTCGTTGGGTCAGGTTCTGTTGTGCTCAATGATACAACCGGAGCAGTCTGATCCAGCGTAACATTGGTATTCACCGAAGTAGCAGCATTGCCTACCAAATCAGTCACATCGGCCGTGATGGTTACATTTCCATCGGCCAGTGACGAAAAGTCAACCGCAACACTCCACGAACCTCCACTCAACACTGCACTCGGATTCAATGTGGAAGAACCATCAAAAATGGTCAAGGTAACCGTCTGCCCATCTTCCGCATCACTGGCTCCACTGATGATTACTGAAGACGCTTCGGCATTGTTTATATAATTGTCTGTGGCGATGGGTGTGGTAATGGTCAAATTCGGTGGCACATCATCATATGTCACCGTGTTATCAGTGCTTGTACTGACCGAGTTAACATTACCGGCCAAATCGGAAGCAGCACCACCCTGAATGTTAACAATGACATCCCCAGTTCCAGACATTCCGGATACGGTGAGTGTATAGGTGGTGCCATCAAGAGGAGCCTCCTCGGTCACAGTGCCAGATAATGCACCCCCCACGGTGCTTGATGCAAAGTCCACATTGGTATCATCCGTAAACCCTGAAACCGGCTCAGAAAAAATCACATCGTAAACGATCGTTCCATTGGTAGGATCAAGCTGTGACCCTGATTGGTTGATCGTCACATCCGGCCCCTGAGAATCTGCCGTGATGCTAAACTGAACAGCAGAGTTATTGAGGTTTCCTGCCAAATCAGTGGCCACACTTCCGCCTACATTCACGGTAATCAGCCCATCAGCGGCTGGGGTAAGTTCGAAGTTAAAATTGCCGGAAGGACCGCCCTTAATTCTTTGAATTCTATTATTTCCTCCATCAGAAATCAACACATCCCCGCTGGCGGAAACAGCAATCCCTCTTGGGAAATTAAACTCACCATCTGATGAACCAACCCCACTTCCAAATTTACCCAGATAGTTACCTCCGGAGCTGAAAACCTGAAACCGATGGTTGTTTCGATCAAGGACATAAACATTCCCGTTTCCATCCACGTCTATTTTGTCTACTCCCTGCAACTGACCATCGCCCGTACCAGGGCCTCCCAGAATGAAGAGGAAATTACCGCTGGTATCAAAAGCCTGCACCCTGTTGTTATTGTCATCTGTGACATAAACGGTCGAACCGAAAACTACGATTCCGGTAGGGTAGTTAAACAGACCATCTCCGGAGCCATTGCCTCCTGCTTCCCACTGGAAGTCTCCCGCAGCATTGTATTTCAGAAATTTCGCATTGTTGTAATCTGTTACATAAATATCTCCGGTAGAGTGGTCTATGGCCACGTCCGAAGGATTGGCAAATTGTCCGGCGCCTGAACCCGAGGTTCCTATTGTCAACAAGGCACTTCCGGATTGGTCTATTTTATAGACAAGGTTATTCGTTCTCGTTACATAGAGGTTGTCTGATCCGTCTACAGCCAATCCAATAGGGGCACTAAAACTTACTGACTGCATGAAATTTCCGGCAGGATCAAACTCCTGGAGTCGGTTGTTCAAGCGATCTGCCACCCAGATATCACCAGAACCATCTTCCGCTACCGCGTAGGGATCATTGAACTGACCATCGGCTGATCCCGCCGATCCAAATTGAGAGTCATAAGCATAATTCTGTGCTTCTGTCAGGTTGGCCTTTGACCCATTGGTCACTGTCACATCTGTAAGGTCAAAACCCGTAACAGGCTCGGTAAAATCAATATTGACTATGAAAGGTGAGCTGTTGGTAGGATCTGACTCCAAACTGGAGATTGCAGGAGTAGGGCCGGTAGTATCATAGTTGATAGAGAAAGTGCTTGCCGCAGAATTGTCATTGCCGGCAATATCCTGCGCAGCGCCCGCGCCCAAGTCCACTGATACCAAACCATCGGTACCTGGCGTAATGTCCACCGTATAGCTAATGCCATCTAAGTCCACCAAATTGCTAGCTGTCCCATTTCCAACTATGATTGAGCCGAGCCCCAAACCGGTCACACCTTCACTAAAGATGATGTCTACTGTGAAACTCCCTGAATTCGTTGGGTCGGGCTCTGAACTTGTAAGCGTCGCTGCAGGTACCGTTCTATCTACCGTATATACTTCGCCCACAAATGGGGCATTAGTGATGGTTGCATTAAGGCCTGCGTCATTCGTGAAATCCACACCTATCGTTCCATCTCCGGCATCTACAGTAGCTGTGATCGTCCAGTTGAATCCATCAACATCCGTTACGGATGATACGGATGATCCTCCACCTATTCCTGAGCTATTCAGCGTAAAATTACCGGGAGTAAGTCCTGTGACTGGTGAGGTAAATTGAATATTCCAGTCTAACTCTGAGGCAATCGCACTCCCTGCCGGGTTCGCCTCATCTGCAGTAATGCTCACCACCGTACCAAAAGCACCCAATGCTCCGGAGGCTGTCCACTCATTGCCAACCATATTTTCTAATGACCCATCCAAGGACAAGTTATCAGAGAGGTTTTTCAACCCTAAACCTGATAATTCATCAAATTGATAGTACGCAATCAGGCCCTGCTCGTCTCCAATTAAGGTTTTGTATCTGTGGTCATCGATTTCAGTAAGTGTTCGTTCATCGTCCCATATCCTTACTTCGTCAATAATTCCTTCAATATTGAAACTACCTCCAAATCTTCGATCTCCGATGGTCAATCTTCCTAATGAATATGTGGGCGCTCCAAGTGCTGCTACCGAACCGGCATTTACATCCTCCACTCCATCTACATAAATAGTACCATCACCAGGGCCTCTATAGATAAATGCGGCATGATGCCACGTACTATCGTTATAAGAACCATTGGTTTGCATAGCCCCATTTACATTGAGCCCCAGGACATCTCCTGAATACTGTTGCACTGAGTATTCCGTATTTCCTGTTCCCTTCTCTACGAAAACTCTATTTCCAGTGACGTTAGTATTAAACCAAAACTCAATCGTGAAATCATCAGTCGGCTCCAGAACAGGATTGTCAAATACCTCTACATAATCATCTCCAGTAAATGGCAAAGCATTACCTGGTTGAATCATGAATGAATTGGATATATAGTATGAGCTCTCCTCTCCACCACCAAAATCTGTTTTTGCCCGATAGAAATATTGAGTGCCTGCTGTCAATGTTGTATTGATATCAACACCACCGGATATGCCTACGCTCACATCTTGCGAAATAAATGATCCAAATTGAGGATCGGTAGATACATCGACTATCAAATCGACAGCTCCGGAAGGGGCAATTAAATTAGGCGTAAACCCTGCGGTGGATACGCTTGTTGCGTTAAGAACCTTTGGTGGAGCTAAGTCATTTGAATACAATGAAATTCTTCCTCCATTCAAATCATCCGTTCCGGTCATTAACAAGTCTAAGTCACCATCATTGTCATAGTCTCCCCAATCAACGGTAGAATAAAGATAGTTATCTACCCGAATCGCTGAATTCACAAAACTTCCCGCATTGTTGATATAGATGGTTGTGGTAGGATCATTCGTTTCTCCCGATCCATTGATCACAACATCCAGATCACCATCACCATCGAAATCACCCCATGCTGATTCCCCCTCTGCATTTTCTAACAAACCAGCACTGATGTCAACAAAAGTCCCAGCATCATTTCTATAAATAATTGGCGCATTGTCTGTATTAGAACCCGAGACCAGCAAATCGAGATCATTGTCATTGTCATAATCACCCCAGTTGACACTGCCATAAAATTTCCCTTCTAGTCCTGCTGCGATATCCGTGAATACGCCATTATCATTTCGATAGATTGTGGTGATAATAGAGGCGCTGCTGCTGGTATAACCCATACTTACTAAGTCCAGATCACCATCATTATCGTAGTCCCCCCATGACAAGTCTCCTGTGTTTGCTCCGACTAGTCCTGCATTGAGGGTGGTAAAAGTTCCTCCCTCATTGACATATATCGACGTGGAAGATAATGACGCGGTGTAATCACCCTGAACAGCAAGATCTAAATCCCCATCATTGTCAAAGTCTCCCCAATCTGCCTCGGAGTAAGATACCCCTTGAAAAGATCCACCAACATCACTAAATGTTCCGGCGTTATTTTGATATAAACTGGCCGTACGACTACCTCCATCATTAAACCCTGTTGCGAACAAATCAAGATCTCCGTCTCCATCATAATCTCCCCAGTCTAAACTACCCTCGTAAACACCCGTGAGGGATGCGCCAATGTCTGTGAACGTGCCTCCTGAATTGTTGAAAATCTTGGCAATCACAAAAGTGTAGTCAAAGTCCCAACCGCTGACAGCTACATCCAGGTCCCCATCACCGTCATAATCTGCCCAGGCGGCCGCACCATCCACTACGCCTTCCAGCCCGGTAGTTTGTTCAACAAAAGCTCCCTGGAATGGCCCGGTTGCAATGGCAAATTGCAGGTTGTACGAAACAGCTACTTCCCCATTAAGTCCCCTTACCTTTTCTGATATAATAGCAGATACATACTCTCCTGCGAGGAAGTCATTATCAGGATCAAACGTGATAACAGAAGTGCCTCCTCCAAAAAATACTCCCGTAATGATGCCTGAGTGACTGCCCATCACTACAATGTTGTCATTCAAAGTTGCCGCATCTACATTGGCATCAAAAGTCATTTGAATGTTGGCGCTTCTTGCAATGTTGGTCTCGTTGACCAATGGTGTGCTGGATAAAAGATACATCGGAGGACCTAGCGGAACGTCTGAAACAATAAATCCAGCACCACCAATATCTCCATCATTCGTATTCACACTCCTGTCTACCAACTTAGTGCCTGAGTTTTCATCCATAGGATAATAAGCCACCAGGTTCGATTCGTCTCCTTTCAGGTCATGATATAAATTGTCAAAAATCTCAGCGTCTGATCGCACGTCATTCCACACCCTAATTTCATCCATTTCCCCATCAAAAAAGGCAGAGCTAGAAGTAGGATACTTTCCAACCCTAAAAGGGTAAGAAGCTCCATTGATATTGGTAGAACTGATACCAAAAGTTTTGTCTAACACGCCATCAATGTAAAGCCTGAGGGCTACTGACGGCTCAAACACAAAAGCCACATGGTGCCATTCTCCGTCATTCACGGCAACATTACTCTGAATTACATCAGGAAAACCGGCAATTCCATCATAAACCAGTCCTTGTATTTTCCCTGTTCCATCCAGTTCAATGTTAGAGGCCAGATCCGCTAAATCACTGCTGTTTCTCTTTCCCAAAATGAACCCTTGGGTCTGCGTAGTTTTAATCCAAACCTCATAAGTCAACGCTCCTGAAATCTGAAGGTCTCCGGTAGATCCCATATCCACCGAATCCGCTATCCCGTCAAAATTCAGTGCATATCCCGGGAATGATTTGGTAGTAGCAAACTCCACCTCCGAAGTACTGGCTCCTGTTTCAAATCCATTGACTGGAGTAACCCGATAAAAATAGCCCTGATCTGCTCCCGCTGAATGCACAAAAGAAGTAGCATTCACCCCCAGGTCTGCTACGACGGTGTCTACATTCAGTGTGAAATCATAGTCATCTGCATTTTCAATGAGGTATCCGGTCTCATTGTAGGCATTGTCTTTCCATTGGAGGATAATATTATTGGACGAATTTGAAAAGGCAATCACATCTGTAGGAGCCAAAGGTGCTGTATTATTATCCAGAGTAAATGCTCCTGATGCCACCCAGTTAGAAGTGGCTCCCGTTTTGGCAAACCCAGACATGGTTCCAGCATTTCCATTTCCAGAAAGATCCATAACCTCCGGTGAACTGATGCCGGTGTTTACTGCAGCCGTATCTCCCTCATCAAATCGGTAGTAAGCGACTAAGCCATTTTCATTTCCTGCGAGTGTGTTGTTGATGCTGGACTGGATTTCGGCCAAACTTCGATCAACATTCCAAATTCGAACTTCATCCAATTGGCCAAGGTATAGGGCTTGAGCTCCATTTTGCCAAGAACCTATTTCAACCGGGTGTGAATTAGAGGCACTTTCGCTAAATGCTCCGGTCGCCTCCAAGACCCCATCAATGTAAATGTATCCTGTTCCTCCTGCTCTTCTGGCCGCTACATGATGCCACAAACCATTGTTCACTACGGAGGTGGAAGTAAGTGGTGTATTTCCTACGCCTAGCTCAAAATAAACATTGCCTCCAGATAATGCTACCCTCCACCAGTCTGGATCACTTACACGCTTTGAAACAATGGCTTTATTTGTTGTGGTAGTGTTGATCCAAAATTCTACGGTGAAGTCCCCAGTTCCAAAATTAAGATCTGGGTGGTCCGGTATGGAGATAAAATCATCCGTCCCATCAAAATCCAGCGCACTCCCTGCATTGATCATAAACTCTACCGTATCAGAGTAAGGACTCGTGAACCCGCCATCCTGATAATAGATGCGTGCAAAATAACGGGTGTTTGGGGCCAGAGACAATCCAGTAACTATGCTGGTTGAATTGGACCCATTGCCAATTTGATGCCCTGTTGCGTGAGGGACTCCGGCAAAATTGGAGGCGTCATTAATGTCTACATAGACTTGTCCTCTGTTGGTCGGTTGCCAGTTTACACTGAGGTTATTAAGGTTAGCGGCTGACACCTGATAAATAATAGGAGCAAAGGCCCCGGAAGCCACCCAGTTGGAAGTGTCTCCCACCAGATCAAAGGCATTTAATGTGCCATCATGTCCGTTTCCGGAAATGTCGGCCAGAGTATTGAGCCCTGTATTGTCTCCCCCTGGAATCCCCGTGTTAAAATCATATGAAGCGACCAGTCCCGCTTCAGCGTTGAGACTCTGGTTCATGTGATTGATCAACTCTGCCTGGGTTCTGACTGTATTCCAAATGCGCACTTGGTCCATCTCACCTTCGTAATGTTGACCGACACCTGACCATCCTAAATACAGCGGACTCGAACCCGTCACTGGATTTTGCGCAGTGGCGTTTTGTTGTTCAAGTACACCATCTACATAAATGGAAATCAGATCATTTGCATTGTCAAACACACCAGCTAAATGATGCCATTTACCATCATTGATTAAGGTAGTCCCCTCAGCCTGCACACCTCCACTACCATCAAAGCGAACATGTGCATACCCGTTATTGATTGCCAGAGAATAATTTTGGTTGCCTGCAACTGGCTTCATGATAATTCGAATGTGAGCACCAGCAGCCTGCTCGGTTTTCACCCATGCTTCAAGTGTGAATGTGGAAAGGTTCTGGCTGGCATTATGAACTATATCGACATAGTCATCTGTTCCATCAAATGAAAGTGCGTTTTCTGGAAAAGCTAAGGTGGTGATGTCAAATGTTACAGCCACTTTTTGCGTATTTGGTGCTCCCTCATTGTCCTCGGCCACTACGTATACATCATAACTTGTTCCATCTGTTAAGCCAGTTATATTGGCGATCACCTCAGAACCTATGAGGTTGACAGGGAAATTGGATGCCACCACAGCAGCCCCTCCGAGTCCATCCGTACCTGCTTTTATATCGTCAATTGATGGCACAGTAGCACTGTCTGGCAGCACCACGTAGTAAACCGCTCCCTCTTCATTGAGCTGAACTGTCAGGTCAAAATCGTTTTGGTTGATGTTGGTAATTGTCGGATAGCCCGCTTCGAATGTCGGAGCGAATATATCAATATCCCATGCCGTAGAACTTACCCAGGCAGGCGGTGTACCTACCAATGTCCCGTTCAGGCTATTCGCTGACTGGTCGAACAAAGTCGTTCCGGTGCTGGAATTAAAATCATAGGAAACAACCAGGGTTGAATCGGACGACAGGGTGTTGTAAGCATTTGCAACAATCTCAGATTGTGTTCTTGCGACATTCCAAATCCGCATATTATCAAGTTCCCCATCCCAAACCAGGTTTCCTCCTGAGTGATCACCGATTTTGAAAGCGGATAAATCCATGCTGAGGGGCGCGCTTGTTGTATCAATTAACTCACCATCCAGGTAAAGCGTTAGTAATGTGCCAGAATACACTCCAGCAGCATGATGCCAACTGCCATCAGTATAAGTTGCTGAGGGTGAAACTACGCTTGACAGAGCATTTACTCCGAACATTACCGAATTCGAATTCACTTTTAACTGTGCCTGTGCTCCGGCACCACCCAGGTGATCGCCAAGGGCTATCATCATGCGATGATCGCTGGCAGTAGTTCTAAACCATGTTTCAAACGTAAAATCATTCGTGATTTGGCCAGTCAGGTCAGGGCCCTGAACAAAATTTCCAGCGACACCATCAAATAGCAGGGCATTATTCGGCACAAAATCATCTGCGATGGTATAAGTATGTCCATCTATGATCGCCGAGGCATCGAGCGTGAAAGACACTTTGTTTCCAGCAATCAAAAAGTCCGTAGATGCCACCGCGTAATTACCAGTAGTTCCTGGTCTGGTAATCAGTGCAAGATTGGCATTGGGTAACCCCAACCCAGCTTCATCAAAATCAAAAGTAACAGTAACCAGACCTCCCGTACCCAAGGTGGTTGAATCTGTCACATCCACATACCAGCTTCTTGCCCATCTGTTAGTGTAGCTCCCCGGTAAGTCAGTTTGCACAAAACCATGCGCGGACCCATCATGCCCTGCAAACAGGTAATCTCCGTCATCCTGAAGGAATCCTGCATTCGTCAGAATAATACCACCAGCTGCTCCTCCCGGATCGGATCCGTCGGCTTCCATACCAATCCCGATCACGTCAAAATCAAAATCCCCGTTTGGGGCGGTATCTCCGGCATATAAGTCCACTGAATGCGCAATGTCATACTTGGCAGAAAGGTGGTTTTCGACAATGGTTCTGGAAGCGGTATTCAGTACACCTTCGAAGAGAACAAATTCTGCAACATCTCCTGTAAAATGTTTTAAGTTATCATTATTGTATCTACCAATCATCCAAGGATCAGTACCATTAAATATGGCACCTTCTGCGAGGTTGCTCACTACATTAGTACCTCCGTCATATGCATTCAAGAGCGATGTAGATCTTGTAAATGATAGTAGCCTTGGTGACCGATTATCACTAGCCCATTGAGTGCTTCCTAATGTACCAGTAGATGGAGAGCTCACTCTCAAGTCGGTGGCTGTTCCATTTACATCATCCAAAAAGAAGGTGACATTTCCATTAAAACTACCCGTCTGACTCTTAAAGCCAATAAAACCCTGATCACCAGTTCCTGTCATTTGGGCTACAGTGAATATCGTAAACCCAGCCGCGTCAAAGTTATCCGTAAATCCAATTGATTGGAAGTAATCAGATTGGGCAGCGGCAAACTGAAGAACAGGCATGCCATTGATAATATTGTTTTTAAATGATGGAGAATTCACTCCGGTCATATTTCTACCAAATCCGGATTGATCTGTCCATGAAGAAACGGTCACGTCATCGGTAGTTGTACCTGTTCCCGCATCCGCCTTTACCCAAAGTTGCAGAGGTGAAGTACCGTCTGTAGCACCCACACCTCCAGGTCCGGTAGATCCAATCATTTCAGTGGGGTCGACATAAGAAAGGCTCACCTGCCCCGTAGCCGGAAAATCATAGGCAATCGACCAGTTGGCATCCGGCAAATTGACTGTGGTGAAGGTTCCCGAAATAGCTGTGGCGTCTATGATGACAAACTCATTCCCACTGACTGGAGTGAAACCAAGTGTCACATTGAGTGTCCCGCCCAAATTGGCGGTGCCACCCACGGAGATCTGATCGTATTGTGAGCAGGGGATCGTTCCGTCTATCTCCACTTCCAATGTTCCGGAGTTGGTGAAATCGGATACAAAATTCGCACATCCGGGAGAAGCTCCCGGGGCCACGGTACCTGCCGATGGATTGGTGAAATTATTGTTAACCGTGAAAAACCCTTTCAATATACCATAATTGATAAATGTGCCTTCAGGAGAAGCCAATTGTGTACCTGCGTCAAAGAAAAACACCCCATTATTTATAAATGAACCTGCAGTAGCGTTAACACCCGTGCCATTAGAAACATTGACGGTTCCATTGTTGGTGAATGTGGCATTATTGGTCAGTTGTACTGAGTTGCTGTTCAAATTAAGCACAAGGCTTGCTCCTGAAGCCACCTGAAAATCATTGGCATTCAGTACCAAATCCTGAGTTTCGGTAATGTCAGAATTAATGGAGACCACAATATTCTCTACCACATTGTTGGCCGCAGGTACTACACCTCCGCACCAGTTGGCGGGGTTACTCCAATCACTATTTGCACTGCCGATGAATTTCCCGCTTGGCGCACAAGAAGGGACGGTAGAAGCGACCCAGTCTGAAGAAGTTCCGAGGAAATCGAAATTGGTCAGTGTTCCGTCATTTCCATTTCCTGAAAGATCTGCAAGTAAAGAACCTGAAGGGTGATTAAAACCATAAGAAGCCACTAAGCCTGATGCTGAAGAGAGCTGTGTCGTTAAATTTCCAAGGATTTGAGTTGGAGTCCTGGCTACATTCCAAATTCTGATGTCGTCCATTTCACCCTCAAATAGCGCAGATACTGACCACCCATTGCTTCCCATTTTGAAATTCGTATTTCCTATAAAAGGATTACTATGGGTTCCTGAACCAATTGATACTCCATCAATGTAAAGTTCTGAAAATAGTGTGGATGTGTTATGAATCACAGCCAGATGATGCCAACCTGTGGTTACCGTCCAGGGCACTACCACATCATCAAACGCCAATCCTATTCTAACATCTGAATTTTCAAGTCTAATATGTAGCGTCTCATTGGCCGTTTCACTGTCTCCTACACTAATGATTGTTTGGCTACTTGTGGGTGATGATGTATTAAACCAAACTTCTATGGTAAAATCAGAATTTGCCAGATTAATTCCTGATCCCAATATGTTATCATCAACACCATCAAAGTCCAATGCATTTTCCGGAGCGATGTAATCAATGCTGAACTGTGCTGATGCATCATTGCCGTTTCCAGTAAGATCGGTGGTTACTGATGAAAGAATATCAACAGTAACAATACCTCCAACTGACGGAGCCACATCTACTGTGAAAACAATAGTGTCACTTGTTGCAAAATTGGATGCCAACCCATTTCCCACTGTTATATCAGCTAAATCGAAATTGACTACTTTCTCACTGAAAGTTATTGTGATGGGGATAGTGGCTAAAGTCGTAGTGCCGGATTCTGAACTGGTAATTAATACTGAAGGGTTAGTGCTATCAGTAGTTCCTGATCCGCTAATGCCATGATCAGCAATGACCCAATCATTGGCTGCATCCATACCATTCAGGTTGGCATTGTTGCCGCTAACCTGATCAGTCAAAATGGAGGAGTTTGGTCCATCAGAAAAATCGTAATAAGAAAGCAATCCAGGTGGCGGGCTTGCTGTATCCAATTCCTGAGCCATGAAAGCCGCAACCTGAGCCTGTGACTTGGCATAATCCCAAAGCCTCACTTCATCGAGTTGTCCGGTAATTCGCTCACCATCTGTGGTCCCTCCAAAGACTATGGCAGTGGCGGTAGTATTCAACGTGAGATTCGCGCTTGGGGTAGGAGTTGGGTTTCCATCTACAAACGTCTTTACAGTAGTACCATCAAAAGTGATGGCAATATGGTACCACGTGCCAGTAGTAAATGTAAATCCGGTAGCAAGGTCTGCAGCATAGCCGTTAAAGACCAGTTGCCCAGAATTGTTCTGAACGCCAAAGTATGTTCCTCCTGCCTTTGTTCCATAAGAAATGGGGAATTGAAGCCCAGAATTACTAAGTGGTTTATACAGGAACTCCAGTGTTCTTGGGCTTGCTCCACTAATAGGAGCATTACCAATAGTAGTAACGGCGTGGCTTACTCCATCAAAATTCAATGTGTAGTTTGGAGTGCCTATTGTGAAGGTGTTTCCAGCGGTTATGGCTCCGTCATTGAAAGTTCCAATTCCATTACTGAAAAAGAAATTTCCTTCTACTGGAGCAATCACATTGAACGTGTTTCCGGCAGTAGCTCCAGGAGCTATGTCCAGACTCAACCTGAAGTAATAGGTAGTGCCTGCAACATATTCTGTAGCATCCAATGCTTGAATGTCTGCTCCACCAAAATTGGTTGTTGGATCATAGGTTCCCGGAAGGGAAGTTACTCCACTACTGAAATCTGAAACTGTACTCACCTCCAGCGTAACACCATTCACCTCAAAATCGGCATCTACACTTGTCCCTGCTAGATTAAACTGGAATCCTTGAGCCGCTGCATTGGAAGTGGCTACATCCATTTGGAAGCTGTATACCAAATTGTCAGTACTTCCTTGAGGAAGATTTCCACCTGAAACTGAGATGGTGGTAATGGTGATATCTGAAGGAGGTGGAGGTGTTGTTGTAGTGAACTCTGCAGATAAAATATTCGAATATTGCCCAGCGTTCTCTCCTACCCAATGGATGAAATAGGTGTTACCTGAAATTAAATCATTACCACTTGTGTGATTTGTATCTCCTACACCAAAGTTAGCCGCACCAGTTACACCTCCGTAATTACTGTAGTTGAACGCTTGGGCACCAGCCTGATTAAGACCTGCTTGAATTTGAGCAGGCGAAGGCACATCATTGGTTGTTGTAATTACATAATAAAGATCTACGTTAGTACTTGTAGTAATATCTACCAGTGCATCATTATTGTCCGGAGTTACAACCAAATTATAAATGGTAAAAGGGTATGGATCTCCAAGACTAAAACCTGCATCTATCCAATCATTAGCAGGATCCATGTTATTTAATGTGCCATTGTTGCTATTAAGTGATTGATCTGTCAAAGTACTAGAAGAAGGACCATCTGAAAAATCATAATACGCAACCAAATTTGGTTCTGTACCGCTTAATTTAACATCCTTATATTCGACTATTTCAGAAGTTGATCTTGCTGTGTTCCAAATACGGACTTCATCAATTTGACCATTGAAAGGTCTTGTTCCGGTGTTTGAAACCCAATCTCCAATGTAGAGGTCAGGCGTTACGTAATTAATGTCCCCTGTTACAGCCACATTCGCCACCAAAACGCCATTGAGGTAAATTTTCTTTTCCAGCGAAACATTGTTGTGAACGAGTGCAACATGCGACCAAGTATCAGCAGGTAGTGTTACATAAGCGTTCACACTGCTTGGAGTAAAAAACCAATACTCGTTGAGATTTGAATTGTTCTGAATAAATGTCCATCCTTGAGAACCATTGTGATTGTTGTCTAGGATTGAAGCGTAATTCACCTGAGTTGACCCAGGGTTGACCCAGAATTCTGCTGTAAAAACCTGCCCTGAAAAGGCCAGATCCGTGTTTACATAATCATTGACTCCATCAAAATCAAGCGCGTAGTTTGGTGTCGTTCCCAATGTTTCAAACGCACCCATGTCTACCGTACCTTGCACTCTCACGCCTCCTGCTAAATCAAGGGATAATACCTCCCCAGTATCTGCATCACCATCAAGATCGTAGATATCCGTAGGTAGAGAAGCTGCATCTCCCATTTCCGATGCTGGCGAACTTACCTGTAGAGTAAAATCTCCATTTGCTGCATCTGCAAAAAGCGGATCTGAAGTTAAGTTAGATCCACTGTTAAAGGTGTTGGTACCATTAATATTTGTAGCTCCCCCTTCAACAAGTGAATAGCCGATATTCAAAGAACCACTTGAAACTGTAATTTGATAGTCCGTTGCAATATTAATTGTATTACCCCAGAAGATCGAGTTTCTAACCAGATTACTAGTATGTGTTCCCAGGTGCAATCCCCCTGAAGTATTCGTATGAGAGTAATTATTAGCAAAGGTCGAATTTATTACTCTTAGGTCTTTCACATTCGCGGCAGAAATACCGCCGTAAAACCTATTTGCATCATTTTCATAAAAAAGTGAGTTGATTATATCTAAATCTCCTCCGGGTGTTATCATCATAATGGCAGCCCCATCATAATCCGTTCTGTTTTCGCGAAAGATCGTATTAACAAAATAATTATTTGAAACCGCTGTTCCACTGGTCTGAAAATGAACTGCCCCGTAGTTATATCCACTATTTTGATATACTTCTGAGTTCAATACCGTCAAGTTAATGATCGCTCCGGCATCAGGTTCATAAGCGCCAATGGCTGCTCCTCTATCTGCCCTGTTCCATCTAAATACACAATTTTCCACTCTCACCTCAGAACTAACCCCAGCACTGGCATCTACATAAAGTCCGCCACCATATTGTGTCGGAGTACCATCATTGTGACCATTTTGAATAGTAAAACCGTCGATAATTACTTGAGTCGTTGCGTCTTGAACTGCTACAACATGAAGTGCATTGTCTGATCTGTTGGTGCCATAATCAAGAGTGAGCGGTTGAACGGATGTATTCACAACCGGCGCAGTGTCATCACCGTTAATGTCTCCATTTAATATGGTCTCATTGACTAGGAAATCTCTATTATCAAAACTAGACTGTAAAGTAATGTCCTCACCTCCGGCAAATCCTCCATAGAGTTGAACTCCGCTCGGTATCAAAAACGTTTGCTCATTTCCTGTGCCATTTAATGCTACTTGGGTTGATGGTTTGTAATCTCCGTCAGCTACAAAGATTTTATCTCCCGAAATGGCTATGTCCAATGCTGATTGTAAGTAAGGAAAAGCATCAACCCATGAAGTGCCATCATCTGATCCAGAAGCAGTTTCATCAACAAAATAAGAGGCACCTGATAGCGCGTTTTCAGCATTCCAGCTGATTGCGTTTACCGATGGTGTATATGCTGTTTCGGTTACTTCGTCATATATCGTTGTTCCCGAGCCTTCATTGAATCTATAATAAGCGGCCAACCCTTGTTCAGTTTCAGACACCACCTGATCATAATTTGCCGATATTTCTCCAGCGGTTCTTACATCATTCCAAACTCTAAGCTCATCAATTAACCCATTGAAAAAATTACAATTGCAGCCTGCTCCTTGACGGCCAATATAAAGATCACCTGCTTGTGTTTGAAAAGATCCTCCTGTGGCATTAGATCCAACTGCCACTCCATTAATATAAAATGTAGTACCTACTCCACCCTGGTTAACAATTGCCACGTGCGTCCACGTTACACCATCTTGAACAATACTTGCTGTAGATTCAGGACCTGAGTTTTGACTTCCACTTTGCCAGAAGGCAATGGTGCCATCATTCATTATGCCGAAAGCATATCCATAAGACCCCTTCATTAGCACATTCCCAATGTTGGTTTGTGGAGCATTGGGTCTTAACCAAGCTTCCAAAGTTATGTCTCCACTTATTTCAAGATTGGAATTTGTGGGTATCGCATAAGCTTTATTAGTTGTTCCGTCTTGAGACGAAGACTGACTTAAAAGTTGAAATGAAACTAAAATAAAAAAAACTAAACCAACCGCTTTACCAATAGTAGAATTTGGTCTTTTATTGACCAAGGATCGCAGAAATGCATTGAGTCCGGAGACGGTAAAAAAATTCAATAGAAATGGCAGCGGAAAGATAGTTCTGGATTCCGATCTAGAGGCGACTAGGCGTTTGGTCATCATGGCGTGGCGTTGAGTGAAAAACGGAAAAATAACCCTTTCCTTGGAAACCTTCCCCGTCAATCACGGTCTACAATATCAAATAACTACCAAAGGATACCTCATCTCTGCTGAATTGCTAATAACTTTCGATCAACATGGTCTTGGGTGGGATAGAATGATTTCCTGATTTAAACCATTGTATTTATTTATTTTTACCAACCTGTCAATATTTGTTTGCTTCAAAAAATATTAGTTATTTTATATTTCTTATAAAAAAAATTTAATTCCGCCATGACTCGATTATACATTTTCGCTTTATTGGTGTTGACCTGTTTCGGGTCTGCCCTAGCACAGTATCAGTTTGAAAATAAGAAGGCCGAAAAGCTCTACGAAAAGCTTGAGCAGTATTACGCTGAAGGTGATTATGAGGGAATTCTAAAAAGTGAGGGCCAGATCACAGACCTCTTTCTGAATAAGCAAGACACCCTCGGGGCCTTGATGCACGGCTTTCTGGGAGAGGCTTATCTCTACTGGGAAAATGACCTCAACAAGAGTTTGGGGTTTTACCAGAAAGAATATGAGTTGCGATCTGCACTCGGTACGGAAGGCGGCGACATCAAAAACCTGATTTTTAATTTGGGTTACATTCAGGATGAGCTTGGCTTCTACGGCAAGACCGAAAGCCTGTACCTGGAGCTCCTACGTCTGGAAGAAGCTGCCTCCGGCGTGAAAAGTGAAGACTATTTCATCTCTGCCACCTCACTTTTGGATCATTATGTATTCACAGAAGAGTTCAACAAAGGCCTGGAGCTCATCAAAGACCTCAAAAAGAATGTGGATCGCAAAAGCTTCGAAGAAGCCATGCTTTTGAAGTTTACAGGTGATTTCTATCAGATGTCCGGGTCAAATCGCAAGAGCGAAAAAGCATTGCTGGAATCATTGGATATCCTAAAGGAAAATGGACTTTATGCCTCGGTAGAGTATGTTTCTGTCCTCAACAGTATGGGGGGTCTCTATACCATCATCGGCAAAATCCCGGTGGCCGAGGAGGTGTACCAGGAAGCACTTTCTATCATGGACAGACTTCAGGGAGATTATTCTGATTATCAGCTGGCACTCAAGGGCAACCTCGCCCTTATCCTGCAACTCCTTGGCAACTATGACGAAGCTGAAGAAATATACCTGGAGAACCTTGCCGCTGATGAGGAGTTTTATGGAACCGAATCCTTTGTCTATGGCATGGAAGCCTACAACCTTGCCTCCAACTACATGTATGCACAAAAATACGCCAAGGCAGAAAAGTACTTCATGATCGCCGCAGGTGTATTCAAAGCTGATATGGGCCAGGAAAATCTCTACTATGCCCGGGTACTGCAAAACCTCACTTACCTCTATACCCAAACACGCCAACTGGACAAAGCCAAAGAAAATGGCCTCAAAGCCATTGAACTGGTGGAAAAAGCAGCAGGAGACAATTTGTATCAGGTTTCATTTGCATACTATAACCTCGGTGATGCTTACTTCACAGATGGTGATGTGACATTGGCTGAAAAATACCATGCTCAGGCCCTTGAGTTGAGAAAAAAAGGTGTGGGCACGGGTCACTCAGACTATGCCAAGAGCACGAACAAAATGGCCATCCTGAACTGGAACAAAAACAAATTGGATGCGGCTCTTGGGTTTTACAAAGAAACCTTCAAAAACTACTTCGACCAGATCAATATGATCTTCCCCATCCTGAGTGAAGAT
This sequence comes from Marinoscillum sp., assembly GCF_040222955.1. Lineage (GTDB taxonomy): Bacteria > Bacteroidota > Bacteroidia > Cytophagales > Cyclobacteriaceae > Marinoscillum. Next base: position 102,442 of record NZ_JAVKCA010000011.1, read on the forward strand.
GAAAAATCAAAGTTTTATTACAACAACCTAAAGCCTGCCTTCGAGCAGTATAATTCATTCATCGTAGAAACCAGTCGGGAAGAAAAAGAGCTGATCAGCGAAATGTATAATTACCAGCTCGCGACCAAAGGCTTGATTCTCTATGCTACCAACAAGGTAAAAGATGCCATCGTCAATAGTAATGACCCGGCACTCATCAGCAAATACGAGACCTGGATTGAGCAAAAAGAGCAATTGGCAAAACTTTTTAGTGCCTCTGAGATCCCGGCCAACATCCGAAATCAGAAAATTGACTCCCTGAATGCTTCTTCCAATGCATTGGAAAAGGAGCTGAGCAAAGCATCTTCCGTTTTCGCACAGACCGTGGCCAGCCGCAACCTCACCTGGAAAGACATCCAAACCAAACTGAAGCCGGGAGAAGCAGCAGTGGAAGTCATCCGTTTTAGGGATTTCACGCCAGATTCTGCCGGTGTATTTACCGATGAGGTTTATTATGCTGCACTGATCATTACAGATCAAACCAAGGACTATCCGGAAATGGTACTGATGAGAAATGGTAAACTCATGGAGACGAAATACCTTTCCAACTACCGCAACGCCATTAAGTACAAGATCGATGAGGACTTTTCTTACAAACTCTTTTGGAGACCCATAGCCAATAAGTTAGAAGGGATCAAAAAAGTGTATTTCTCTCCGGACGGAGTATTCAATCAAATCAGTATTTACACCCTGAGAAACCCCGCTACCGGCAATTTCACACTGGATGAGCTAGAAATTCAACTGGTGACCAACACCAAGGATCTGGTCGCTCTGAATGCTGATCCTAATACCGATAACAAGTCCTATCTGTTTGGTTATCCCAACTACAACATGGGTGTACTTGACAGTAAAAAGGAAGAAGGTGGATCTACTGCCAAAGGTATTGTAGATGCTGCCAGTGAAGGACGTGGAATGAGCCGGGGCGTAAGAGGAAGCCGCGGAGGGGATGATACCGACATTGCTTCGCTGAGCAGGGGCGGGTCTTTACCAAGGGGTATCAGAGGTAACATGCTCCGGTACATGCGATCTAACCAAATGCTGGCCTTGCTGCCTGGTACTAAAAAGGAAGTTAACCTGATTGATAGCCTTTATCAGCTGAAAAATGCCAGTGTAACCACCTACCTCAGCAATGACGCACTGGAAGACAGCATTAAAAACATGAAGAGCCCACGTACATTACACATTGCTACCCACGGCTTCTTCCTGGAAAGTGAAGAAGAAGAAATGGAAGGTCAGGACAAATATGTACAAAACCCACTGCTGCGATCCGGACTCATTTTGGCTGGAGCCAACAGCTATATCAGTGAAGGGAAAATTTCAGACGAGGTGTATCACCATGAAGACGGAATCCTGACAGCCTTTGAGGCCATGAACCTCAACCTGGATCAAACAGAGTTGGTAGTACTTTCTGCCTGCGAAACAGGTCTTGGTGAAATCAAAAATGGTGAAGGCGTGTACGGGCTTCAGCGGGCCTTTCAGGTAGCAGGTGCAGATGCCATTATCATGTCCATGTGGACAGTGGATGATGACGCCACACAGGAGCTCATGACCATCTTTTATGAAGAATGGCTGGGAGGTAAAACCAAACAGGACGCATTCATCATCGCTCAGAAAAGACTTAAGGCCAAATGGAAATCTCCTTATTACTGGGGAGCCTTCGTGATGGTAGGAATTTAATTTTTCACAAAAAACCGGCTTAGTCCGGTTTTTTTGTTTTTCTTTCTGATCGGGAAACTCCGTTCAACCTTGCTAGACCATCTTCCTCAATCAAATGCCCTCGAAAAGCGCCTTTTCGAGTATATCTGTCTGATTCAGTTTGTCATTATGACCTACCTGATGAGCAGGGCATTGCTGAATTTCGGATGGACTCCGTTGGCATTGATGGATCTCGTTGTTGCATTGATCGGAATCGTCTTTTACCTGCTCTCCAAATACAAAGGGTATTTCAACCTCCTCCGAATCCCGCTAATTGGGTTCCTCTTTGCTGCATCGGTCTTTTTTTGGTATCGGCTCGGGGGCTTTTATGGCACTACGGCCACAGCAGGTATTTCCGTTGGGCTGGTGGCCATAGTTATTTCTCCTTCCCGTAAGAAAATCTTTTTCTTCCTTTTCTCAGCTGCCTTTATCATTACCCTGGTCATCATACAGCTGCAAACCAGCTGGATTGACAGTACCGTAGACACTTCTGTGTTCCCGGTTAACTATATCATCTTCTCAATGGCCATTTTGATCATTACTTATATGGTCAAGTCTGAGTTTGACAAAGAGCGACGCAAAGCAGTGAAGCAAAACATCAGGCTCCAGGCCCTGAATGAAAAACTGTTAGAAACCATCACCCAGAAAGAGCAGTACATCAATGAGCTGGGTCAAACCAGAGACCAGCTGATAGAGTCCGAAAAAATGGCTTCTATTGGACGGCTCACTGCCGGCCTGGCCCATGAGTTAAACAACCCCCTGAATTATATCGGAGGGAATGTGCAGCCCATCATCCAGGACCTTGAAGACATCAAACAGGCCATGACATATAGACAACTGGCGCAGACACAGCAAACTTTCACGGAGATTCACAACTTGCTGTTCAACATCATCGAAGGATCACAACGTGCATCGGATGTGATCGATAACCTGCTCAAGATCTCTCCCAAGGCCATTGAAAATCAGGTGACTAAGATTTCCCTGAACGAGCTCGTTGGTCGCACGTGCATATTGTTACAAAATGCCCACCCAGAGATCCACTTCTGGATTGCCCGCAATGAAAAACTGGTCATCCTTGGCAACACCACAGAAATCAATCAGGTCCTCCTCAACCTCCTCAAAAATGCCATTGATGCCGTTCAGCCTCGTAAAAAAGGGAAAATCATTGTGGAGGTCTACTGGGAAAACGATCAGAGTATTGTGAAAATAAAAGACAATGGCACCGGCATTCCACCAGCCAACCTCTCCAAAATATTCGAACCCTTCTTCACCACCAAAGAAGAGGGTAAAGGCACAGGACTGGGTTTGTATATTTCCCATGGCATTATCAAAAAGCATGGTGGGAAAATCGAACATACCCCGCTCGATCCTGGTACATGCTTCAAAGTTTATTTCCCTTCTTTTCAGGAACCCTGAACAAAATTCTTCTCTTTTTCCTTTTAAACTTATCTTATTCAGTGCCATCCTTGTCCTAAACGTTTAAAAACCATGAAAATCAAAGTAACTACACTCCCCGTACTGGCGGTGATCCTTATGTTTTGGAATCTGAGCATAAGTGATCATCCGACGACAGCACGCCTGGATGCTGATATGACAGCATGCCACACTACCACGCAGCGTTTTGCTTCGCTGGCCAATGATGTAGGATTTCTCAACATTCACTTGGATCCGTTACCCAATACTGATCAGGATTTCACCGGAAAAATGATTACTTATCAGGTACCTGGCGGTGAAGACGCAAACGCCTATTTTGTTGCCTCCAAAAAGCCCTCAAAAGAATACCTGCTGGTGATTCACGAGTGGTACGGGCTGAATAGCTACGTAAAAACCGAATCAGATAAGTTTGCTTCAAAATTCGAGAACATGAATGTCATCGCCCTCGATCTTTATGACGGTAAAGTGGCTGACAACAGTGAAGATGCGAGAACCTATATGCAGTCTGTACAAACAGAACGGGCACAGGCCATCATCAATGCCGCTACAACCTACACGGGTAAGGATGCTAAAATCTACACGGTGGGCTGGTGCTTTGGCGGGGGCTGGTCCTTGCAGGCGGCCATCGAGATAGGCCCTCAGGCCAAAGCGGCCATAATGTTTTATGGCATGCCCGAAACGGACATAGAACGCCTTAGGGGGTTAAGTTGCGATGTGCTGGGAATCTTCGCCAAACAAGACCAGTGGATCACCCCGGAGGTAGCAGCGACTTTCAAAGAAAACATGAGTAAGACGGATAACGAGCTCATCCTCAAGTCATACGATGCTGGTCATGGTTTTGCCAATCCCAGCAACCCGGTGTACAACGAGGCGGCAGCAACGGATGCCTATAAACATTTGTATGATTTTATCACTGCCCGCCGGTAGAAAACACATTTCATTTCAGTGACGGTTGGACTACCTTTACTCGCATGAGTGAAAAGAAAAAACTGTTTCTGTTGGATGCCATGGCGCTCATTTATCGCGCTCACTTTGCCCTTAGTAAAAACCCCATTGTCAACTCCAAAGGCGTTGATACCGGGGCTATTTTGGGCTTTACCAATTCCCTTTTGGAGATCATCACCAAGGAAAAACCAAGCCACATTGCTGTTGCGTTTGATACCCACGCACCCACCTTTCGTCACGTAGAGTTTGCAGAATATAAGGCCACACGCCAGTCTCAGCCTGAAGAAATTGGTGTGGCCATCCCGTATTGCAAAAAAATAATTGCCGGCTTCAATATTCCCATTCTCGAACTGGATGGTTTCGAAGCAGATGACCTCATAGGCACATTGGCCAAAAAAGCGGCCCGTGAAAACTTCGAGGTGTACATGATGACCCCCGATAAGGACTTTGCACAGCTCGTAGAAGACCACATCTTCCTCTACAAACCAGCCTACATGGGCAATGCCGTGGATGTACTCGGTATCCCCGAAGTACTGCAAAAATTTGACATTGACAATGTGGATCAGGTACGTGATGTATTGGGCCTGAAGGGAGATTCTGTAGACAACATTCCGGGTGTCCCTGGCATCGGGGACAAGACGGCCTCCAAACTTTTGAAAGAATTTGGGACCGTTGAGAATATAGTTGCCAATGTAGACCAACTCAAAGGTGCGCTGAAAACCAAAATAGAAACGCACGGAGATCAGGGGATTTTTTCCAAGAAGCTGGCCACCATTAATGTGGATTCACCGATTGAATTTGATGAAGAAGGCCTGCTGCTCTCCGACCCCAACCCAGAGGCTTTAAAACCACTTTTCGAAGAGCTGGAATTTCGAACCATTGCCAAGCGGGTATTCGGTGACACTACTGCTGAGAAAGAGTCGGGCCAGCTGGGCCTTTTTGGAGGTGCCATCAGTGCACCGCCTGCCTCCAGCAAAGACAACTTTGAAGAGAAAAAAGTATCCTATCAGCTGGTAGACAGCCCTGATGGCAGAAAATCTCTTTTGTCTCAGCTGACTAAACTTGATGCCTTTTGCTTTGATACGGAAACCACCAGTCTGGAGTCTATCGAAGCAGAGCTCGTGGGCATTTCGTTTTGCTTCAAAAAGGGTGAGGCCTTCTATGTGACGATTCCCGAAGATCAGAAAGAGGCTCGGACCATTGTAGAGGAGTTCAAGGTGCTTTTTGAAAATGAGAAAACCACCAAAATCGGGCAGAACCTGAAGTATGACATGCAGATTCTTCGCAACTATGGCGTCATGCTGAAAGGAGCCATTTTTGATACCATGCTCGCTCACTATCTGATAGACCCGGAAACTGCACACAACATGGACGTGTTGGCTGAGAATTACCTCAACTATACCCCCATTTCATTTTCCGAACTGGTGGGCAAAGGCAAGAAAGAAAAAAACATTCGCGACATAGACCTCAACCTGGTGAAAGACTACGCCTGCGAGGATGCAGACATCACCTTTCAGCTGATGGAAAAGCTGGAACCTGAAATCAAGGAGTTTAACCTGGGCAAGCTCCTGCATGAGGTGGAAGAACCACTGTCTTATGTGCTGGCAGACATGGAATACGAAGGGGTGAAAATTGATGAGCAGGCACTGTCTGTTATGTCCAAAGAACTGGAGCAGGAGAGCCTCAGAGCTCAGACGGAAATCTTTGAAATCGCCGGTCAGGAGTTTAACATCGGGTCTCCTAAACAACTCGGCGAGATTCTCTTTGACAAACTTAAGCTCATTGAAGACCCGAAAAAAACAAAGACCGGGCAGTATGCTACCGGCGAAGACATACTCTCACGGCTGGCCAACGAACACGAAATTGCCTCCAAAATTCTGGAATTCCGGGAGTACCAAAAGTTGAAATCCACCTATGTGGATGCCCTGCCTAAAATGGTGAGTAAAATCGATGGCCGGGTACACACAGACTACCGTCAGACCATCGCGGCTACGGGGCGGCTCAGTTCCAACAACCCCAACCTGCAGAATATTCCAATCAGAACCGAAAAGGGAAGGGAGATCAGAAAAGCATTTATCCCGCGGAGTGAAGAATATGAAATACTCTCAGCGGATTACTCGCAGATAGAGCTGCGCATTATGGCCTCCTTCTCCGGTGATGAAAGTATGACCCAGGCCTTCAAAGAGGGTGTGGACATCCATGCCAATACCGCCAGCAAAGTATTCAAAGTACCCTTAGATCAGGTGGAGTCTGCCATGCGCCGAAAAGCCAAGGAAGTGAATTTTGGAATTATCTACGGAATTTCCGCTTTCGGCCTCTCCCAAAACCTCAACATCTCACGCTCTGAAGCCGGTGAAATCATTGAAGCCTACTTCACAGAATTTCCCAAAGTAAAGGGCTACATGGACGACGTTATCGAAAAGGCCCGTAAACAAGAGTATGTAGAAACCATTCTGGGCAGAAGGAGATATTTGAGAAACATCAACACTAAAAATTTCACCATGCGGGGCTTTGCAGAACGCAACGCCATCAATGCACCCATTCAGGGCAGTGCTGCAGACATGATCAAAGTGGCCATGATCAATGTGCACAACTGGATGAAGCAAGAAAAACTCAAATCCAAAATGATCATGCAGGTGCATGATGAACTCGTATTTGACGCCCACAAAAGTGAAATTGACCTGCTCACCACCAAAGTAGATGAGTTTATGAAAACTGCCATCCAGCTGGAGGTACCTATGGAAATAGGGCTTGGCCGAGGCAATAACTGGCTGGAGGCGCACTAATTTTAAAATCCCAACGAATAAATGGAAAGCATACCAAGCTTAAGCGATATTAAGAGAGCCCATCAGCGCATCTCCAAAATCATACTGGAAACCCCCGTGATGACCTCCAACTCTATTGATGAGATGACTGGTTGTACGGTTTTCTTCAAATGTGAAAATTTTCAGAAAGTCGGAGCATTCAAAATGCGCGGTGCTGCCAATATGATCCTGGGCTTTCGGCCGGAGGAGCGTGTCAATGGGTTTGCCACACACTCCTCGGGTAATCATGCACAGGCTGTGGCTCTGGCAGCGAAGTTGTCCGGGACGAAAGCCTATGTGGTAATGCCCGAAAACAGCGCCGAGGTGAAAATAAAAGCCACCAAAGAATATGGAGCTGAGGTCATTCTTTGTGAAGCCAACGAAAAATCGCGGATCAAAACCTGCAATGAGATCATCGCCAAAACCGGGGCCATTTTTGTGCCCCCCTTCGATGACTACCGGGTAATTGCCGGGCAAGCCACTGTAGCCAAGGAATTCATCGAAGCGGAAGAGTCCCTGGAGGTCATTATGACCCCCGTGGGTGGTGGTGGACTGGCTGCTGGCACCGCCCTCGCTGCCAAATACCTGGACCCTAACATTGAGGTGATCCTGGGAGAGCCCGAGAAAGCTGACGACACGTACCAATCCATGAAGGCCGGGAAAATTATGCCTGTGAAAAACCCCAACACCATTGCCGACGGGCTCAAGGTTACTGTGGGCAAGCGCAACTTTGAAATCATTCAAAAAGAAGTGAAAGAGGTAATTACAGTCTCCGAAGCAGAAATTATCACTGCCATGCGGATCATCTGGGAACGAATGAAAATCATCGTGGAGCCTTCCTGCGCGGTACCTTTTGCGGCCCTCCTAAAAAGAAAAGATACGTTTGCCGGAAAAAACGTAGGCATAATCCTCACCGGAGGAAACGTAGACTTAGGGAATCTGCCTTTCTAAGTCTATATTTAATTACTACTAACCTTAGGATGTGAAGCGACAATTTTTCGTGGTGGCCAACCCGGCTTCCGGGAGCACCAGGCTCGAGGATATTCTCAATGATGTCATCGATTTTCTGAATGATAGAAAGTACAAATACGAGGTATTCCTAACCTCCAAAAAGCACAATGCCTGGAAGATCGTGGAGAAGAATTTCGATCCATCATTTACTGATCTGCTGATTATTGGGGGGGACGGCACCATCAATGAGGCAGTGAACGGACTCCAATACGACGTGCCTGTAAGTATTATCCCCAATGGAACGGGTAATGATTTTGTGAAAAATTATCCAGTCGGCCATTCGATAGATGATTATTTGAAAGTACTGGAGACAGGAGTCATTCACACCATAGATCTTGGCCTGTGCAATGGACGAAAGTTTGTCAATGGCGTGGGCGTAGGCTTTGATGGTCAGATTGTGGCCGACATGCTCCGCAAAAAAAGTTTCCTCAAGGGGCCTACCAAATATTACTATTATGTGCTGAGAATTCTGGCTACCTACAAGGCACGAAGCTTTAAGTTTGTTCAGGATAAATCTGCCTGGGAAAAAGATCTGATCCTACTCTGTGTAGCCAACGGCACCACCTTTGGTGGAAGTTTTAAACTCACCCCGGATGCGGAAATCAACGACACCATCCTGGATGTATGTGAAATCGGGAAAATCAGTGGACTCCGCAGGTTTCTAAATATCCACAGACTCAAAGAAGGTACCCACAATCGACTACCTGAAGTCAAACTATCCCGCTGCAAACACCTCAGCATAGAGGAAAACCCTCTTTTGGAAGCCCACATCGATGGCGAATATTTTGGTCATCCACCCTTCGAGTTTGGTGTGCTCCCCAATGCCTTGAGACTCCGAATGCTCAGATAGTACGGGGCTATGCTTTTTTAGTTTTCCGAAGGTAGTAATAGGTGCCTACTGCACCCGCAATGATCAACAGTGAAATGAATTGAGAGTGTGAGAGCACGCCCTCAATGATGAAGCCTCGTCTGATATCGCCCCGAAAAATTTCTATAACAGACCGCCCGATCGCATATAGCACAATATAAACCAGAAATAGCCGCCCCTCAAAACGCTTATATCGCTTGAACATCCACAGGATAACAAGCGTAGTACTGATCCAGGCTACTTCATAAAGTTGAGTGGGGTGCAGGGCCGTATTTAAGGGCTCTGCCTGGCTCTCGGGGTCTGTAAAAGTGATTCCAAAAACACTCTCTGTTGGCAATCCGTGACAGCACCCCGCAAAAAAACATCCCATCCGACCAAATAAGTGAATAATACAGCCTGCGATGGCCATCCGATCCATCAAAGACCAAACCGGCCACTTTTGCTTTCTGAAATACCAAACGGTAACGGGAATGACAAACAACAGGGATCCGTAAAACACAAAACCTGTCCTGAGTCCTTTGAACATATTGGAAATCGGGTGGAAATAATAATCCGGTTTCTCCAGATAAAAGAAAAACTTACCCCCTACAAATGCAGCTACAATAACGAGGATAGCCAGAGTTTGGATCTTTTCGGGAGCAATGCCAAGCTCACGCTTCGCCACCGTGGACACATAAAAGTAGCCGGCAATAGCTCCCAGCATAATCATGAAGCCGTAAGTATGAATGGTAAAATCGCCAATGGTAACTAGTTCTGGGTACATATGGGTCGTCAGATAAAGTAGCTAAGTTATTCTGTTATTTAAATGGGTTGGCACCGTCATGCGTACTGCTGTCAAACACACGAATGGCTATGACATCCGCCGAGGCAGTCACTTCACCATTCACCCGAGCCGTACAGGTCATTACTGTCTTCTTTCCTTTCACCTCGGTCACCTGAGCTCGCAGCTCTATCGGGTGTTCGTTGGGTGTGGGCTTGAGATATTTCACGGTAATGGTACCCGTAGCATATCGGTAGGTGGGCGCCGAATCTAATGGCCGATCCTCTCTTCTATAAGCATCCGCCATAGCAGTACCCATACAGTGGCAATCAATGATGGTAGCAAGAATACCTCCGTTCAGCAAATTGGCCCACCCATGATACTTTTCCTGAGAATGCCATGTACACACCGCTTCTTCCCCTTCCCAATAGCTCTGTACATGCAAGCCATCCTCATTGCTCACTCCACAACCGAAGCAAACGTTTTCCGGCATATGCTGTTGAAAATAGTCTTTTCTCATTTATCTGGATTTCAAGATGTCTGCTCGTTTTCGATGCGTTAAATTTAACCATTAAAATATCACTTTAGATTTACTGACCACCTCCTTTTTATATTCAAAAAGTACTCCTTATGATTCACGTTTTAGATCTTGAATTTCAGGGCATAGATCACGCCATTGCCTCATTCCTAATAGAGACCAGCGCCGGACCGGTGCTCATAGAGTCGGGTCCATATTCCACCTTTTCGGCCATGCAAAAAGCACTAGGTCGGCATGGATACCAGCCATCAGACATTCAGCATGTCCTGCTCACGCACATCCATTTTGATCATGCCGGAGCGGCCTGGGCATTCGCCAAAACAGGGGCAAAAATCTACTTACACCCATTTGGTGCCACGCACATGGAGGACCCGACGAGACTGTACGAATCTGCTGCCAGAATCTACGGCGATCAGATGGACCCACTTTGGGGGGCTATGGAAAAAATTCCCGGTGATCAACTGATCACGCTCGGGCATTGCGAAGCACTCACCATCGGTGACCATACCTTCACAGCCCTGCACACACCGGGCCATGCCCAACATCACATTGCCTGGGAGCTTGATGAGGTCATTTTCACCGGAGATGTGGCAGGTGTCAAAATAGGTGCTGGTCCCGTGGTGCCGCCTTGCCCGCCTCCCGATATCAATCTCGAAGATTGGAACAGATCGTTAGATATCCTCCTGGAGCGAAAAGCCAAAACCTTGTACCTGACCCACTACGGGCAGATCACTGAGATCGAATCACATATTCAGGAGCTCAGGGGGATGCTCACAGATTGGGCCAACTGGATAAAAATCCAATGGGAATCCGGGATGGGTGCAGATGAAATGACCCCACTATTTTCCAACTATACCGGAGACCAGCTCCGCGCTTTAGGCGTATCTCCGCATGGTGTCAGGCAATATGAGGCCGCCAATCCCAGCTGGATGAGTGTAGCCGGACTTATCAGGTACTGGAAGAAGAAAGTCTCCTAGGCTCCAGCCTGACCAAAATCATAATGCTGGTTGAGTAGGGTCAATATTTCTACTCCTGACTTGTAGTAGCTTTCTACCAGATAAAGCTTCAAGGTCATGAAAAAAATACTTGTCCCCACTGATTTTTCGGAATGTGCCAGATATGCCACCGACACGGCCATGCAAATAGCCAAACGCGCTGGCGCCGAGTTGCATTTTTACCACCACCTTTTCGTCCCCGTGGACTGGGTGGTTGTAGACTTTGGTCAAGGTAGCTCCCTGCCCGACATCTCTGAAGAGGAAAAGGGTGTTATAGAACAGCTCAAAATTCTCGAAAGTGAAGCCTTTAGCCAGGGGATAAAATGTGTCTCTCACCTGGACTTTGACACCAGCTCTGAGTCCATTACCAGGTATGCATCTGCACACGATATTTCACTCATAGTGATGGGGTCTCATGGTGCCAAAGGCATCAAAGAATTCTTCATAGGCTCCAATGCTCAGAATGTGGTAAAACATGCCAAGATCCCAGTGCTCATCATCAAGGAAAAGCCCGTATTTCGGGACGCTCCGGTCATACTCTTTGCCTCAGATTTTCACTCGGAGGCTCTTGTCCCATTCAGGCTGGTGGCGAAATATGCCCAAAAACTGGGTTCGAAAATACACCTGGTGTACCTCAATACTCCGGCAGATTTCAAGCGCTCCTGGGTGATCCGGGACCGAATGGATCAGTTCATCGACATTGCATCTGATCGCCTGGCCCAGGCGGAAATAGTTGATTGTCTGTTTTTGGAAGAGGGCCTACAAAACTATTGCGAGGAACACGAAATCGAACTCCTGGCAATGGCTACTCACCACCGAAAAGGCCTGCCACGAATGTTTATGGGAAGCATCACAGAGCAGGTGGTCAATCACATAGGTATCCCGGTAGTGAGTATCCCGATTTCCTAGTGGTCTCAAGTAACTGAAGTGACCAAAATCATATGGTGCTTTTGGGCTGTCGGGACTGGTATTGCGTTTTATACTTTATGGTTTCACCCTTAAAATACTACCCCAATGAAAAAGATTCTCGTCCCTACTGATTTTTCGGAATGCGCCAAAAATGCAACTGCCCTGGCCAAGGAAATCGCCAGGCGCTATCATGGTGAACTGCATTTTTATCACTTTGTATCCGTCCCCGTGGATTGGGTACACCTTGATTTTGCCCAGCACACCATTTATCCGGATGTGACACAGGAAGTTAATCGGGTAAAGAAGCTGCTGGATGCCGCTGTAAAAGATGCAGAAGCAGATGGCTTAAAAAGCATTGGCTATATGGACTTTGACAATAGCACCGATGCGGTCACCAGGTATGCCCGATCCAACGACATCTCTATGATCGTAATGGGGTCACATGGTGCCCGGGGTGTTAAAGAATTCTTTATCGGATCCAATGCGCAAACTGTAGTTCGACATGCGGAAGTACCCGTATTAGTTGTCAAACACAAATTCAAAAGAGCAACATTCCCCACCATACTGTTTGTCTCTGATTTCGAAGCTGAAATGATGCGCCCATTCGAAGATGTCGTAGATTTCGCAGAATTACTCGGTGCCAAAATTCATTTGCTCTTTGTGAATACTCCATCGGAGTTTCAGCGCTCCTGGGTCATAAAAGAACGCATGGAGGGATTCATTGCGCTGGCCTCCGATAATCTGGAAAAAGTAGAAATAGTCGACAGCCATACCTTTGGTGAGGGGGTCGAAAAGTATTGTGAAATAAACCAAACAGGGCTGTTGGCCATTGCCACTCACCATCGCAAAGGATTGTCAAGGGCGTTTCTTGGTAGCCTCACTGAAACGGTGGTCAATCACGTAAAAGTACCGGTGGTCAGTTTTCCTATACTCACATAAACTCAACTTTCTCCCGGTTCAGGCTCTCGCAGCAAAAGGAACATTCTATTTCCTTCCGGGATAAACAGGTGATTTTCATGCGGCTCCATCAAGTCTGAATTCATATTGGTTTTATTAGCTTAGCGGCACGTAAAATCATTTTTAAGTATAAAGAAGTAAGTATGAAAAAGTTTTTTGGCCTCTCGCTGATCGGTCTGATAATGATCGGCTGTGGAGGTAAAGCAGAAAAGGCCTGGACGGTAAGCTCACCAGACAAACAAATAGAAGTGAATTTTTTTACCCTGGCCGGACAACCAGCCTACGCGGTGTCTTATAAAGGGCAAAACCAGATTGACACTTCATTCCTTGGTTTTGTTTTTCAGGATCAGCCAGCCCTAAAAGAAAACCTGAAAGTCACTTCAGGCGTCACCAGTAGTTTTAATGAATCCTGGGAAATGCCCTGGGGAGAGCAGCGGCAGGTAGAAAACCGCTACAATGAACTGAAACTATCCCTGGAGGAAACCTCCGCGCCCCATCGTAAATTCGATGTGGTTTTCAGGGCGTTCAACGATGGTGTGGGATTTAGGTATGAGTTTCCCAAACAACCTGCTATGGAGGGAGAAACCATTATTTTGGAAGAACGCTCAGAGTTTAACCTCACTGGCGACCATCAGGTATGGTGGATTCCCGGCGACTGGGATATCTATGAGTACCTCTACAATACCACCAGATTTTCCGAAATCAATGCGTACTCCGTATTCATCCCGGGTGATCACCTGGGTCAGGTTTACCTGCACAGTAACGCTGTTAACACCCCAGTCACCATGAAAAGTGATGCGGGCGTGTACCTCAGCTTTCACGAGGCAGATTTGACCAACTACCCGGGAATGACCCTGAAAGTAGACACCACCAACCTCAGCATGGTGAGTGAACTGGTAGGTAACAAAAGTGGGATCAAGGCCAAAGTAACAGCGCCATTTATCACTCCGTGGAGAACAGTGCAGATTGCAGACCGTGCCGGGGACTTGATTGAATCCAAAATGATTGTAAACCTCAATGATCCCAATCAGGTAGGGGATGTGTCGTGGTTCACGCCTATGAAATATGTGGGCATCTGGTGGGACATGCACCTGGGCAGAAAGACCTGGGATTACGCCAGCGGCAACCACGGAGCAACTACTGAGTACACTAAGGAACTCATGGATTTTGCTGCAGAGAATGGAATCGGTGGGGTGCTGGTGGAAGGCTGGAATACCGGATGGGAAACATGGACTGATCCGAACATGCGGGATACTATTTTCGACTTTACCACGCCATATCCCGACTATGACCTGGAGGAGCTGGCCCGATATGGAAAGGAAAAAGGAGTGCAAATCATCATGCACCACGAAACCAGTGGAGCCGTGGCCAGGTATGAGGAGCGCATGGAGCCGGCCTATCAACTCATGAATAGACTCGGAATCCATTCGGTCAAGACAGGATATGTTGGTACGATCATTCCTGATGGAGAATATCACCATGGACAATGGATGGTCAACCATTACCAAAAAACAGTAGAAACCGGAGCCAAATACCAGGTGGCTATCAACATGCACGAGCCGATCAAAGCAACCGGAAAGCGAAGAACTTTCCCCAACGAAATCGCTCGTGAGGGGCTCAGAGGGCAGGAATACAATGCCTGGGCAGGGGAAGGAGCAAGTCCTCCCGAGCACTTGCCTATCGTGGCCTTTACCCGAATGCTGGCCGGGCCCATTGACTATACCCCGGGTATTTTCAACCTTACCCTGAAGCCTTACAAAGAAGACCACCCAATCAAATCGACACTAGCACAGCAGCTCTCACTGTATGTGGTCATTTACAGCCCTATTCAGATGGCAGCCGATCTCATAGAGTACTATCAGGGCAACCCGGCTTTTCAGTTTATACGCGATGTGGCGGTGGACTGGGAGCAAAGCAAAGTACTGGATGGAGAGATCGGGGATTTTGTGGTGACTGCCAGACAAGCCAAGGGTACAGATGATTGGTTTGTAGGCGGTCTTACAGATGAGAATCCAAAACCTTATACGTTGAAGCTGGATTTTCTTGAAGCAGGAAAAGCTTATACCGCCAGGGTATACAGAGACGCTGAAGATACAGACTATGTCACTAACCCTACGGCCATCGACATTGTGGAGCTGGAGGTGAAAAAAGGAGATGAAATCCCTGTGAACATGGTAGCAGCTGGTGGGTTTGCCGTGAGCCTTCTGGCCAAATAAACCATACTTTACCTGCCCAAAAAACCCAACCGGATGGTCTGGCAAAATCGCCTGTACTTCGATCTCCGGTTGGGTTTTTTTTTAATCCAACAATACCACCAGCTTACCTGTGGCCTGATTGCTCTCCATGTAGGAGTGAGCCTCCTCTACCTCTGAGAGCCTAAACACCCGATCAATGTTGGGTTTTACCTCTCCAACCTCCACCAGGTCAAGGTATTGCTGAAATGCACTGGCCGGCAGATTGGCGGCTTCACCCATATACACGGTGAGCCGGCCAAGCGAAGGAATGTCTCCCATGGGTGTAAAATCTGCCATTGTCCACTCGTTGCCAAGTATTCCGGTCATACATACCACGCCCTTTGGGCGGATACACTTCAGTGAGTCTTTTAGGGTCGCGGTTCCAACAAGTTCAAGCACCTTATCCACACCGTAAGGGAAAAGGTCACGAAGTTTCCCTGCCACCGTGCCATCGTCTATGATCACGTGATCCGCACCATTATCTTTCAGCGAGGCCTCCTTAGCCGGATTTCGCGTAGTGGCTATAACAGTGAGTCCTTGATGGCGTGCCATTTGACAAGCAGTCATACCAATGGAGGATGTCCCGCCTCGAATCAACAAAGTTTCATTTCTTTCTATTTCCAGTGCCAGATGAAGTGAGCCCCATACCGTCTGAAACATTTCAGGAAGCGCCCCAATCACCTCCCATGGTAAGGTGCTCTGAAATGGGAAAACGATTGATTCGGGCACCAGTGCATATTCCGCATAGCCACCGTCGAAGAAACGGCCCATCCCTCCCATGAGGGCCGCTACCTGTTGGCCATTAGTCATTTTTCCGGAAGGGTCTTCCTCCACCACGCCCACACACTCGATCCCCTGTATTCGCGGGAACTCCACTCCGGGTGAGTCTCCTTTTCTGGTAAACATCTCTGACCTGTTCAGGCCGAAAGCCTTCACTTTGATCTTGACCCATCCATTTTTCACCTTAGGAGCCGGCACTTCCTTTATTTCAATGACTGATGGCGGACCGGGCCTGGTCGTTATGGCTGCTTTCATATTATCCCCTTAGTTTATCCAATAAATGATTGAGCTGATCCATCTCCTCAAGGTCCAGGTTGTTGTAAATACTGTCCACCTGCTTCATCTCTTCATCCATGCGCTCACACAGTGCGTGGCCCTTGTATGAGATGGTGACATCCACCAACCTTTTGTCTTTAGCTGACACCTCCTTGATCACCAATTCCTTCTTCAGAAGCCGATCCACCATTCGGGAAACGCCGGCATTCTTTTCCAACATACGATCCAGAATCTGAGAGGTGGTGTAGGAATGTGGAAAAGCACCACGTAATATTCTGAGTACATTGTATTGCTGAGCCGTAAGGCCGTACCCGGCAAAAAAATGCTGCAATTGGTCCTGGGTCCAGAGATAGGTGAAATTCAGATTAACCCTGAGCTTATGCTGAACAGACACAAAGTCCTCTCCTTTAATTTCGTCTTCAATTTTCATAAAATGTGATCATTCTCTATGCAATTTATGATGAATCATTGATGATCTGTCAAGAAGTGAATAAAGAGACCTTTGCGCGGAAAGAATTATCTTTCTCTTATATTCACCTACCATGAAAAGATTCCTGCGCATACTCCTGATTCTGCTTATTTTATTGGCAGCATTTGTCTTACAAATCCTTCACTCGGGTGGTTTCTTCAGAAAAGTTGTCCCCGGCTTTGAGGGGAATATCATTCAAAAAATCAACCTCCCCGGTGCTGAAGACATTGCCATCAGTAGAGAAGATCGTTTTTTGATTGTGTCATCAGATGACCGAGCCAGCCGATGGGGCAAAGGTAAGCCCAGGCAAGGAGGCCTTTTCATGATTGACCTTTCAGCGGAATCTTTCACACCGAAACTCCTCACGGGAGCTTTCGACAGCCCTTTCTACCCTCACGGGATTTCCCTCCTGCGCCTGGATTCCGCCGTGCATCAGATCCTGGCGATTAATCACGCAAATGGCGGGCATACTATTGAAGTATTTCTCCTCTATGGTGATAGTCTGGTGTACGAAAAAACCCTGGCTGACGAATCAATGATCAGCCCCAATGATGTGGTGGCCATCTCCGAAAATGCTTTTTATTTTACCAATGATCACAGGCATACCTCCGGCACCTGGCGCTTGATGGAGGATTATCTGGGCCTCCGCCAGTCCAATGTGGTATACGCCAGCGGCAGCTCTTACCGTGAAGTGGATCATGGCATAGCATATGCCAATGGCATCAACTACGATCCGACGCGAAATCTGCTCTTTGTGGCATCCCCAAGAGATTTTTTAATCAAGGTCTACTCGGTGAATTCGCAGGGGGACCTCACATTCATAGAAGATATTCAGGCAGGCACGGGAGTGGATAACATTGAATTTGACGATTCCGGAAACCTGTGGATAGGAGCTCATCCAAATCTGATGAAGTTTGCCAGCTACGCCGCAGGGAAATCGGAAAAGGCCCCCTCAGAAGTCATTCAAGTGACTTACCGTGGTATCGGGGATTATCAGGTTAGCTCCGTCTTTTTGGATGATGGGGCCATCATCTCTGCGTCCACTGTGGCTGTTCCCTTTACGAACCTGATTTTCATTGGCAATGTGATGGATAATGAACTGGTAGTCTGGAAGCGATGATTTCAAAAAAACCCCGCCCTTTGCAGGTTGGGGTTTTAAGTATTCATTCCCTAATTATCATTCTCCTCCTAATAGCCGTCAATTTAATCCTCCCCTCAGGTAGATATTGCCACTGATGGTTTCCAACTCCATGGGGGAGCCGCCGCTGTTTATCTTACCTCTTACGTTCATCCCTACCACCTGGCGCAGGCCCTCCTTTCCCTCTGGGAAATCGATCTTCAGGTCGGAGTAAATTTCTCCGGAGATGGTTTTTGCTTTGAAGTCCAGCCCTTTTTCCGGAGCAACAGTGATGTCAATGTCCCCTGAAATGGTTTTCAATTCCACCTCCTGTGCCATGGGGGTGGTGATAAAATTTCCGTTGATCGTATTGGCTTTGACCCGGAGCTGACCAGGCAGAAAAACCTGATAGACAATTTCGGACTGAAAACTACAGTTATTACCTGTTCGCTCCACTTTCTTCCACATGTCTTTATCCATGGAGATGGTAATGGTTCCCTCCGTCACAGCCTTCTCCAGGGTGAAGATGTGATCATATTCACCATCATTGATGGAAACCCTCACTTCTACATATACCTCATTTTTATCCCATGTCTG
Source organism: Marinoscillum sp. (assembly GCF_040222955.1). GTDB lineage: Bacteria > Bacteroidota > Bacteroidia > Cytophagales > Cyclobacteriaceae > Marinoscillum. The sequence continues at coordinate 120,870 of NZ_JAVKCA010000011.1, forward strand.
GATGGTGATCTCATCTGCAAAATCAAAATTGAGTTGCAGAAGCTGTTGTTTTCCCACATTCGCTGATTCGGTCACCTGGGTCTGGGCATAGCCCGCCCAGGAAGCTGCCCAGAGCAGCACAGTCATTAATGTTTTCATGTCGGTTTGGTTTAAGTCTGAGTCGCCTTACTTGGCTTTGCGGATGTAGACATCCCCACTGATGCTTTTAAGAGAGATTTCCACACCGCCACCATTCAGGGTAGCATTGGCAGACATCCCGCCTCCCCATCTTTTGAGGTCCTTTTCTTCCCCAAACTGGAAGTCCACATCGGTGTATATTTCTCCCGACACTGAGGACAGTTTGAAGTTGCCCTTGGAACTAGCCGGCAAAGTGATGTCCAAATCACCACTGGTGGAAGAGATAGAAGTAGGAGTGGCCTGATTCAGAGACGAAAAGCGCACTGAAATATCGGAGCTCAGAGAATAGGCAACCAGTGGACCTGTGATGTCCTCGAAAATCAAGTCTCCATTTTGACTTTTTACTTCTACTTCGTTCGTTAACCCTTTGGCAAAAAAATCTCCTGCCTGCCAGGTATTCAGGTCTGCCTTCAGCATGATGTTTTTGGGCAACTTGATTCTGTACTCTCCATCCGCTTTTCTACTGGCTCCACTGATGGTGATCTTGTTTCCCTCCTGGACTACGCTAAGGCCAATGCCCGTATTTTCGGGGCCTGTAGCAGAAAGTGGCTTGAGGCCTTTGGCTTTTTCAGGTATTCCTTCGTACTCATCGGTCTCTATGGTGATTTCATTGCTGGATACTCCCTCTATGGAAATGTCTGCATAAAGATTCTGTATCACCACAATGGTCTCAGCAATATTTCCCTTGGGTGTGTACTTGTACTGCTGGGCGTGTGACGCCAGGGCCATCAGGCTCATCAGCAGGGTTAGTGTATAAACTCGTTTCATTTCTTTTTCAATGTTTAGTTTCCAATTTGTTTTATGATTAATCTATATTCAATTGGCCATTTTGAATGCTTTCTATATGCACCTACGGTGCTCAACTTAATATTTCCAATGCCACTTTGGCTTGCTGCTTCACTTCCGGGGATGTCCCCTCGGCATCCAGGAGTTTCCTGAGCGGCCGCACGGCATTTCTTTCCTGTGCTTCCATGAGAATGCTGATGAGTGCGATTTGTATCAGCGGATCAGACTGGTACTCCAGTGATTTAGACAGCTCCAGGCGCACCTGCTCCTGGTCGGTAAATCGGGCCAGGGCCTGTGCCGCAGCATAGCGCACATTGGGGCTCTCGTCGGTATTTAATGTTTTCATCAGAGTAGCCACTAACTGGTCACTCGCTCCGGACTTTTCCTCCTCTATCCGGTTGACCACCTGTAGCCGCTGACTTGCCGTAGAGGTCTGTAGCGCATTGATCATGGACATCTCCTTGAGTAGGTCCACCTGCGAGCGCAGGGCGATTACTTCCTCTCTGTGATCAGTCACTGACCACTGGCCCACCGCAAAACCCACAACCAGCAATGCCACGGCAGCTGCTATTTGCCAAAAAGCAATGGTCCTTGCGGGAGCCTGCTTCGTTCTCTCTTGCCTCACGGCCGCCGCCACATTCCAGGCAATAGACGCAGGCGGGTCTACTTGCCGTGTATTCTCCATTAACGAGAGTACCTCCTCCATTTCCTTTAAGCGACTTTGACATGAATCGCATAAGCGGAGGTGTTCTTCACTTTCTGCTGATCGCTCCCCTTCCAAATAGGTCACCAGGTCTTCGTCCGTCAAATGTGCCATATCTTCAGTTTTTAATCTCAAAGTATAATTCCTTCAATTGCTTGATGGTGCGATGCACCTGTACTTTCACCGCAGATACAGAGATAGATTTCAGCGCAGCGATTTGTTCGTATTTCATCCCTTCAAATTTGCTCAGCACCAGTATTTCCCGTTTCTCTTCGGGCAGCATGCTCAGGGCCTGCATCAGCCTCTGTTCTCTCTCCCGCTGCTCCTCATCCAAATCATCCACATGGTCTGGCAGCACATCTGCCGCCTGAAACTGATCCCGGTGAATTTTCATTTTTCTAAAATGATCTTTCACCTGATTGCGGGCGATCTGAAAAAGCCAGAATTCAAAGTTGCTTCCTGCCTTGTACGACTTCCGGTACTTCAATACCCGGATGAAAATATTCTGCGTGAGATCAGCACTATCATCTGCATCCAATACCGACTTGAGGCAGTAGTTATATATCCGCTTTTGATAGCGCTCACAAAGCTCATTGAGCTTCTCCAGCGCCCCGGTCTGCACCGCCAACATTAGCTGCTCATCACTTTCCTGACTCAAGATCGATCGGTTTAGGTTTTGTTGATTCGGATAAGTTACCTGAAAAGAGAAGGAAGGTTACACTGAAAAATAAAAAAGGGGAGTGGCTTTGGTTAGACAGCCCTCTTTGATCCCAAAAAAGTGTTCCCGGAATCAAAAAAACCCGACCATAAGCCGGGTTTCTGTTTCACTGTGTCTGGAAACTTTCAGTGCCTCATTTCCTCTTTTCTCCGCATCTCATCCAGCGAGTATTTGCCCGCTCCAAAGATGCTGAAAGCAATCAATAGCAATAGGGTGATGACGGATACCCACAGCTCAGAGTTGCCTCCCAATGAAGCCAGTCCCTTGGGTGCATTTACAAATATCACCGCCCCCAACAAAACCGGCAGCTGAAGGATACTGGCCGTGCGGGTGTAGTACCCCAGAAGAATCAATGGCCCACCGATGAGGTGGGCAAAAAGTACATAATGTGCCAACCCCACTGAAAGGTAAGCCACGCTCAAAGACATCTCCTGCAGCTGGTCAATGTGCAGCGCAAAATATGCCCCTTTAAAAACAATAAAACCGCCCAATGCTACTCGCAAAACAACGAGCCAGTTGGCCCGATGGGCGTCGCCCCAATGCTCAATTTCTGAAAAGATAGTGCTCATAGGAATCTATGTTTGGTCATATCCATACAAAGAAAACCAGAAGCGAAAAGTTCATCACAGGGATGAGCCCTTTCCGCTCCGGATTTTTAGATCCCTTCTGTTTAACTATTGAAACAACAGTGCCTGATTTTCTGCTGAATCATACTCCAGGTCTTTGACCAGCCCATTGGCTATGTCATAAACCCAGCCATGCACCTGCAGGTCCTTACCTGATTTGATGGCATTTCTTACAATAGATGTTTCATGCAGGTCTTTCACCTGTTCGAGTACATTCAACTCCACAAACCTGTTGGTTCGGGCTTTGTTATCCGTGATCTGGTCCAGCTCTGTTTTATGCAGTCTGTATACATCCTTAATATGACGAATCCAGTTGTCAATAATTCCATACTCTTCTGTACCCATGGCTGCCATCACACCTCCACAGCCGTAGTGACCGCAAACAATTACATGCTTTACTTCCAGGACATTCACTGCGTAATCCAGTACGCTCAGCATATTCATGTCCGTGTGCACTACCATGTTGGCAATGTTTCTGTGTACAAACACTTCCCCCGGCGCTGTGCCGGTGATTTCATTGGCTGGCACCCGACTGTCTGCACATCCTATCCATAATACTGGTGGCTTCTGGCCTTTGGCCAGTTTGTTAAAAAACTCCGCATCTTCCTGGAGTTTACTTGCTACCCATTTCTTGTTGTTTTCTAATAAAGTACTATAGTATCGTTCCATGATTTGTTATTTAAGTATCACCCCGGGAAATAACTCCGGGACATTTTTTAGTGTAAAATTGATATTGCGCTCCAGCGCTGTTTTTTTGAAGTTATGAATGAGCTCCAGCGCATCATGATCTATTTGGCGCGACTGTGACCCATCTATGATCACCTGACTGTTTTCCGGTAGGTAATCCAACGACAGTTGTAGCCCCACCTTGTTTAGAAAAGAGACGTGCTCACTCAACCGCAGGTGTATTTGGGGTTGACCGTCTTGTTCCTTTTCCTCATAATGATAGGCCACGCGGTAGTTGGCCCTCAGGATGTAAAACACGCCCACTCCCATTCCGATCAGAATGCCAATTAGCAAGTCTGTGAAGAGGATGGCAATGATGGTGACAATAAATGGAATGAATTGCTCGCGCCCCAGCCCGAATTGCTGTCGGTAAAGTGCCGGCTTGGTCAGTTTGAATCCAACCATTACCAAAATGGCTGCCAATGACGCCAGAGGTATTTCGTTGATCACCTGAGGCAGAAATGCCACAAAAATCAGCAGAAGCATCCCATGGATAAACGCTGATTTTTTAGTCCTGGCTCCCGCATCTATGTTAGCAGAACCTCGCACTATAACTGCGGTAACTGGCAGTCCTCCAATCAAACCACATATTACGTTCCCTATTCCCTGAGCCTTCAGCTCTGCATTATGCGGCGTCCGTCGCTTCTGAGGGTCTAGCTTATCTATTGCTTCAATGCTCAGTAGGGTTTCCAGGCTGGCCACAATGGCCAATGTGGCTGCTGTGATGTAAACGTTCACATTACTGAGCACTCCAAGATCTGGTCCCCTGAATACTGTACTCAAAGAGTCCAGCCCCTCGATGACCGGTATATTGACCATATGGCTGCTATTGATCACCAGGTCAGAGCCCGAAAATTTAAAGAATTGATTGATCGCAATACCACAGACTACTACCAGTAAACCACTGGGCACATGCTTCAAAAGTTTGTTCTGTTTGATAAAAGGACGCTCCCAGAGTATAAGCAGGAGCAAAGAAAAAAGGCCGACAGTTACACTTCCTGGTACTAAATGCTCAAAGGAAGCAAAGAGCGAGCTGATCGTGTTGCTGCCATCTTTTTGGATAAATTCCATCTCCCCGAAGGCATCAGAATCAAAACCCACTAAATGCGGAATCTGCTTCAGGATCAATATGAGCCCAATGGCAGCAAGCATTCCTTTGATAATGGACGAAGGAAAATACATTCCTACAATACCGGCCTTCATCTGACCGAGAAAGAACTGCAGAATACCTGCCAGCACGATGGCTGTCAGAAATGCCTCATAACTTCCTAATGTTTCTATGGCCCCAAGTACAATCACCACCAGCCCTGCAGCAGGGCCAGTCACACTCAGTTGGGATTTGCTGAGAAGGCTTACCACCAACCCCCCTACGACACCTGATATAATTCCGGCAAACAGCGGTGCTCCTGAAGCAAGGGCAATCCCCAGGCAAAGGGGTAATGCAACGAGAAAAACCACCACGCCGGACAGCATGTCTCTTTCTATGTCTTTAAATAGATCTTGTTTAATATTCATGTATGTTGGCAAAAAAAAATGAACCCTCCCATAGCCCGGACATAGCATACTTACAAAGCACACCTCTCCTGATAGGCTATAAACACGGATCTCGAAAATGGAATAATTCCCTGGTGACAATCAACAGGGGTGGAAAAGAGGATTTTAGCCCTCGGGAGGGGGCGTTGGAATCTGCCTTGGATGGTTAATTAGCTCCAAAACATGGTAATAATCTTTGTTTTTCACAGTCAGAAGACCATCCAGCAAACCGTCTCCACTGGATTCAAATAATTTCTTCGTCTCGTCCTGCTCAGGTGATTCTTCCTGAGATTCTTCATTTTGTTCGTGACTAGTATCCGATAATGGCTCTGCTGGGGAGTGTTGGTCATAATCCCCGGTAATAAATGACCAGACCATGCCAGCCAATGACTCCACCGGGTGACTCGAGAAATCAACCCCTTTATAGGATAGTTCGGTAAAGTGATGCCCCTCGTGAAAAATGAGAACCACCAGGATCATCGTAAGTATTTTACTTTTCAGACAGATTTGTCTAGTCCCCATTTCGCAAATGTATAAAATAACCTCCATTGATGCCTTCTTATTAAAATGGTCTGTTTTCTGATGTAAAAACCCTCACGAAAAAATAGCCGTTTTGGTAAAATGGAAAATTGATTCCCCTGATTATGTCAGGGTTTGGGAGTATTTTTGGAAGCTATGCCAGAAAGCCATTCCTCGCTGAAAATAACCGTGCGTCACTACCTGAGACAAGCCTTCCTAATGTTTATAGGCGTCATGTGTGCCGTCTTCGGACTGGAAAGTTTTCTGCTCCCCAACGATGTCCTCGACGGTGGCGTCACGGGTATCTCACTTTTACTGGCCATTATAACAGACGGTCGGCCTTCCGTCTTCATTTTCCTGATCAACATTCCCTTTTTGGCGCTCGGGTGGTTGCAGATAGGTCGCGGGTTTGCCATCAAAAGTTTTGCAAGTATTTCTCTTCTTGCGTTGATTCTTTACTTTTTCGATTTCCCGGTCATTACGGACGACCCTTTGCTTATTGCGATATTCGGTGGTTTCTTTTTAGGGCTGGGCATTGGCTTCTCCATCAGAGGGGGTGCTATCATAGATGGTACGGAGGTTTTGGCCATCTACCTGGGCAAAAAAACAGGCTTCTCTGTAGGGGAGCTCATTCTGATCTTTAACATTTTGATTTTTTCAGTGGCTGCTTACCTCTTGTCCATAGACACTGCCCTCTACTCCATTATCACTTATTTCGCAGCATCCCGCACAGTCGATTTTGTGCTGGAGGGCTTTGATGAGTACATTGGTGTGACGATCATCTCCGACCAACATGCCGAGATCCGTGAAATGATCCTCACTAAACTCAGGCGGGGGGCTACCATTTATCACGGAAGCAAGGGATTCAGCCTACAGCAAAAAGAAGAAGCCAAAACCAACATTCTTTACACGGTTATTACCCGTTTGGAAGTCTCCAAGCTGGAGGGGGAGATTGAAAAAATTGACCCGGGAGCCTTTTTGGTGATGTCAAAGGTGAAGGACATACGTGGCGGGATGATCAAAAAACTTCCACTCAAGAAGTTGAAATAACCAGCATCAGGCCGGTATATCTTTTTTGGCCCTATCTGCTGAACATTTGAGTACCCGGCCACAACTTAGCCCGGTTTACATTTGGTTTCATAAACTCCTGCTACGATATGAAACTTTTGGTTTGCTCCTTGCTTTTGATAGTGAACACTGCCGTGGCACAACATTCCCTGGAAAGAATTACGGTCAGTGGAAATCAGTTTGTTAGTGAATCCGGCAAAAAAGTGGTTCTAAGAGGGTACAACTCCAGCGACCCGGACAACCTCGAAAAACAAGGACAGTGGGGACAAGCCTACTTTCAGGAAATGAAAGCCTGGGGCTCAAACGTAGTGCGCTTCCCCATACACCCAAGGGCATGGCGTGAAAGAGGTGAATCTGCATACCTTGAGTTACTGGATAGTGGTATTCACTGGGCCGCAGAACAAGGCATGTATGTAATCCTCGATTGGCACAGCATAGGCAACCTCAAATCCGAACTCTTTTTCAGGCCTGGGTATGAAACCACCCTGAAAGAAACCTTTTCCTTTTGGCAAACCATGGCCAGAAAATATGGCGATAACCCAACCGTAGCTTTTTACGAACTCTTCAATGAGCCCACCACTAACAACGGACAGCTAGGGGTGTGCTTCTGGGAAGAGTGGAAATCCATCAATGAAGAAATGATTACCATTATTCGGGCTTGCGGGGGCAAAGGCATCCCCCTGGTTGCCGGCTTCAACTGGGCATACGACTTATCCGCTGCTTTTGAGCGTCCTATTGAGGCGGTAGGGATCGGCTATGTGAGTCATCCCTACCCTCAAAAGCGAAATCAGCCATGGGAAGGTCAGTGGACCCAGGACTGGGGTCGGATGAAGGAAAAGTACCCAGTGATTTTGACAGAGATCGGGTTCTCAGGGGCAGAAGAACGAGGTGCTCACGTACCGGTAATCAGTGATGAAAGTTATGGAGAAGCGATCACCAAATACTGTGACGAAAAAGACATCTCTTATGTGGTGTGGGTTTTTGATGCCCGATGGGCACCGAGCCTGTTCAGAGACTGGGAGTTTCAGGAACTCACGCGCCATGGAAAATACTTCAAAGCAAAGCTAAATACCTACCAATACGACTAAGTCATGTTCCCCAGGCGGTGAGTACTAAATGACGAGAGCCTCCATAATCTCTGTGCTCACAAAGGTAAATTCCCTGCCAGGTACCCAGATTGAGTCTTCCGTTTGTTACAGGAATTAACACCGAAGGGCCCAAAAGACTGGCTTTGATATGGGCTGGCATATCATCCGGGCCTTCATAGTTGTGCTTATAATAGGGCGCATTTTCCGGAACCATTTTGTTGAAGTGGCTCTCAAAGTCCATCCTTACGGTTGGGTCCGCATTTTCATTGATCGTGAGGGAGGCCGATGTATGCTGTATGAAAACCTGCAGCATCCCGGTTTTCAGTTCTCGGATTTCTGGTATCGCATTTAGTACTTCGCGCGTAATCAAATGAAAACCACGACTGAATGGGGTCAGATGAAGCGTTTGTTGGAAAGTCTTCATTTCGGATCGATTCGTTCAAATGCTCCAATGTCTGGTTTTCCATCGCGAGGGTGACCCGTGATGTCATCCGGTATACCGATATCAACCCCTTTGTCCCTGGCAAAGGCCAGTGAATCCAATTCATAACTGAACGTGAACGGATCTTTGAAGCCGGGGTAGTTTCGCTCCTGCGATACGTAGTTGTCCGGCCAATCTTCTTTTGATTTGATAATATTTGACTGGATATTGGTGACCACTGTGGCCCCACCTCCATCTCCCACAAAGAGCTGATTGACCCCTTCTCCCCAAATGATAGAGTTGGTAATCTCCACAGACAAGTCACCGACCAGCACCTCATCATCAGCCAGAATCACATTGTCCGAAAACTGGACCATTGGATCATCTGAGATGAAAAAACTCGGCACATTGGTAAATGTACAATGCTCATATTTATAGTTACCGCCAGCGAGGTTGCCTACCAGAAAACCTCCCGCATTGTGGATGAGGGTATTGTATGCATAAACGTCCGACGAAAACGCCAGAATACCGGCCACCGACATATGACGAATGGTGGTATGAGAAATCTCCAGGTCAAACTTATCGTCATCGTCAGGAGTGCCGACCCTCAGACCAATCTCACCATTCTCTATATCAGCATACCGGATTTCATTGTCTTTGCTGCCCTCCAAAAAGTAGATTCCTCCCCACTGCCCGGGAGCTTCCAGATAATCCGCGTCGAACCGGGTATTCCTGATGGTAACATGCTGACCGGAATCTCCCAGCACTTTGAGACTTCCCTGAATGAAAAATGAGGCCCCGTTATCGAGGTATATTTTAGTGCCCGGCTGCACCGTGAGTGTACACAAGCTATCCAGCAGGGCGAAATTGTAAATGACATAGGGTCTGTCTGCAGTCCACACCTCATCACAGATCAGGCGGCTATTCACAAAATTAGCGTCCTGACCATAGGCCACCAGCTTTACATGGGCAAGGTACTTACCCCACGAAACCGTGATGGAGTCTTTGACCAGATAAGGCAGGTCCTTATTCTGCTGGTCTATTTCCACACTTACCAAAATCAGCAGGCTATCGCCTCCGAACAGCACCTGATCTTTGATAGTGGTTCCCGACTGCCCATTCACAATCATGGAGTAATCAGACGTCCGGCCTTTGCCCAGCCTGATGTCATGAATTTTCACCGCCTTATCATTGGGGTTGTAAATCCTCAGGCGTTTGGTCACACTCAGGCGCTCGGTCAGGAGTGTGTCGAATAGTACGGTATCGGTACTAAACGTCAGCTTTACGTCAAGGGAAGTCGTGATTTTCTCTTCCTCCGGCTCGCAGGCAAGTACACCTATTAAAAGGATAAATAAAACGGGTAAAAAATTCTTCATTGGTAGATCAACGGAAAACCGCTGGCTTTATTCCTGACCTTCGGCCTTTAGTAACTCTGAGTTTTCTGCTATTCTCAGCTTCTCTATAAACTCTCCTATTTCGCCACTCATAATGGTGGGTAGGTTGTAAACGGTATGGTTGATGCGATGATCTGTGACACGCCCTTGCGGATAGTTATAGGTTCTGATTTTATCCGATCGATCTCCCGAACCCACCATGGTCTTGCGCTGGGAACTGATGGCGTCATTGTGCTTTTTAAGTTCTATTTCATAGAGTCTTGATCGTAGTACTTTCAAGGCCTTATCATAGTTGGCGTGCTGAGAACGACCATCCTGACACTCCACCACGAGACCAGACGGTGCGTGGGTCAGCCGAACGGCAGACTCTGTTTTGTTAATGTGCTGACCTCCGGCTCCTGAAGCCCTAAAAGTATCTTTTCTGATATCGCCCATGTTCAATTCCACATCCACCTCTTCGGCTTCCGGGAGCACTGCCACAGTAGCAGCCGATGTGTGCACCCGCCCCTGGGATTCTGTCTGGGGTACCCGCTGCACCCGATGAGCGCCGGACTCAAATTTCAGCTTAGCATAGACATCTTCTCCCTCTACACTGGTTACAATTTCCTTGAAGCCCCCGGCTGTGCCCTCTGTAAGACTCATGACGGAAAACTTCCACCCCTGATCCGCCGCAAACTGCTCGTACATCTTAAATAGGTCACCGGCAAAGATGGCCGCTTCGTCACCGCCAGTACCGGCACGTATTTCCAAAATCACATTTTTGCTGTCATTCGGATCCTTAGGAATGAGCATCATCTTCAATTCCTCCTCGAGTTCTTCCTTTTTAGGTGCCAGTTCATCCAGCTCCATTTTGGCCATTTCCCGAAACTCCTCATCCTTTTCCGTCTCCAGTACCTCTTTGGCGCTTTTGAGGTTACCTACCAGAAGTGTGTACTCGTCGTATTTTTTCACCACCTTCCCCAGGTCACTATATTCTTTATTCAACTTGGCGTAATTACCCATATCAGCCATTGCATCCGGCTGCACAATCAGCTGACTCACCTCCTCAAACCTTTTCTTGATTGCCTCAAGTTTATCAATCATCTCCTTTAACTTTAGTCTGCAAAATTATATAAAGCAAAAAGACTTTTATGCGACCTACTAAAAACACCTTGCTTCTTGTGTTTGGTTTCCTCTGCATTTACTCCTGCACACCCAAAAAACCGGTAGACAGAGAGGGCTTTCGCCAGGAAAAAGCTGCACGCGAATTGAAACGGATTGCCCCTGCCGATCTGATGCAAAAAGGTGAGCAGCTGGGTGAAGAAATTTTATCTGCCACAGCAAGCGCCTACCTGAATACACTCAAAAGAGCGATCGTCGAAAATGGGATCAGTGGCGCTATTGGTTTCTGCCAGCTGAGTGCATCAGGGATTGCATCTGACCTGCAAGATAGTCTGGGAGTGACGATCAGCCGCGTGACTGACAAGCCCAGAAACCCTGTAAATACGCTTTCAGCATCAGACAAAGCCATATGGGAAGCCTATGAGTATGTACCGGAAAATCTGGACGGGCAGATTCAGGAGTATGACACGGAAAACCTCATTTACACCAAGCCCATAACGATTGGGTCCACCCTGTGTCTCAACTGCCATGGACGAGCAGGCTCCGATATCACACCTGAAAATTACAGCCTGATCAAAAGTCAGTATCCTGATGACCAGGCCATCAATTATGAAGTAGGGGATTTCAGGGGGATGTGGCGAATTCTCCTTCCTAAAAAAGCCGTGGTAAGCAAGATGTAGCTACTCGCAAGCACCCTGATCATAACTGGTCACACCACGGGCTTCAGCATGGCAGGCATTACTGTAAGTCTGTCCGTCACAACCACACACAGGATTGTATTCCATAGTACAAATGGCCTGCTCATTGATTTTGTCTTCATCAATGCACACGTTGGGGGTTTTGGCACAACCAGCCACCAGGGCCAGAAAAAAGAAAACTGCTTTCATGTTAGTTCTTTGAATCGAAAACAATCCACCGTATGGTCATTGACCAACCCTACGGCCTGCATATGCGCATAAATGGTCGTCGACCCCAAAAACTTGAAGCCGCGCTTTTTTAAATCCTTAGCTAAAAGATCTGACTCAACCGTAGTAGCCGGAACAGCTCCTTTTTGCTCCCAGTAACCTGTTTTGACCTGGTGGCCCACAAAGCCCCAGAGGTATTCATCAAACGAACCAAACTCCCGCTGAACCTCCAGAAACCTTTTAGCATTATTTACCGCAGCCTCTATTTTGGCTCTGTTTCTAATGATGTCCGTATTTTCCACCAGCTCATTAATCTTCCGGGCATCAAATGCAGCAACCCGCTCTGCTTCAAAATTGGCAAACGCCTTATGGTAACCTTCTCGCCTTTTCAGAATAGTACTCCAGCTCAAACCGGCCTGCGCACTTTCCAGCACCAAAAACTCAAAATGAACCTGGTCGTCATGGTTCGGCACTCCCCATTCCTGATCATGGTATTGAATGTATTGGTCAAAAGTGCCCTCTGCCCACTCGCATCTTTTCTTGTCCATAGATAATACGCTTGCGCTTTGTTGGTTAATATATAAATTTAGATTTCATAAGTAGCATATGGTAATCAAACGGGGAATAATTCTTTTCATTTCTTTCTTTCTTATCAAACAGGCCCACGCCCAGGCGGAGTTGGTAAACGTGGGCGGGGCTGCCATTATTAATATTACCAAGCAACTCCCGGAAGACCTCACTTCTGAGCGATCTGTTGTGATTCTGGATATTCCTACCCAATTGAAGGATGGTTTTGAAGCAAGAGGTGACTGGAAAAAACTGGCTGCCAATGCCCACAAGACCTTTAGAAAAATAGGAGTAGATCCTATCGCCTACGTCTATCTGGACGACCTCAACGCTGGCCCGGAGGTGAATAATGCTTATTTATCGCTTTTTCAGAAGCGGAAGGTGAAAAACCTGATTATCATCAATCAAGTGGGCGAATTCCCGGAAGAGGCTTATACGGTAGTGATCACCGGGTTTGGTGCCGAAAATTATATCAAAAATGGCCAGACCGGCTGGAAAGAAAGTGATCAGGAACTGAACCAGGTGATGGTAAGACTGGGAAGACAGGTTCTCAGACAGAAAATTGAGCGCAGCAATCTGCTCATACCTGAACAGCCAGAATACCTTCAGCACCTGGTGATCTTTGAGGGAACAAGGCTTGAAAATTATCCCAGTCGCCTGAAAAGTCTGAAGCTGGCGGTGGTGGCATTTCAGAAAGTACCAAGTGACAATGTTGAAGATCCCGACTTAGCCTCAAAAATTGCAGAATACAACCAGCAAATAGAAGAGAAAAACAATCAGCTCGATGCCATCATGGCGGCGTATCCTTTCAAATACGACATTGTCACCGAAACCGACGAGGACGCACTCTACAAAGCTGGTTATCAATATGCCCTGATGCCATTGTCCAGAACTGGACTCTCTGTGAAAAAAGTACTCAACTACCCAACCACAGCCACCGAAACGCATTACATGACCAGTACTTTTGACGTTCAAAACCGGCCCGCGCTCAAGCGGATTCCAATCAGCGCTAATGTCACCAAGTACTATATCAAACAAACCATCGTAAAGGATATCCATCCGGGCAAGGTGTGGGATGCTGATGTGAGCTGGGAGCTGGGCCTTCAAAACTTCATTTATAACCTGAATCAGGCCTTTAGGTAATGGCAGACCTCAATTATTTTCAGACCCGGCCCAAAGTGCCTCCAATAGATGCCGATCTGTATCTCAAAAGAATTGGGGTGCAAAAAGACCAGCCCTCACTGGCTTTCCTTAAAAAAATCCACAGAGCCCATCTCCTCCAGATCCCATTTGAAAACCTGGATATTCATTACCATCGAAAAATCGTTCTGGACATCAATTCCATCTATGACAAAATCATCCGCCACCGCAGAGGGGGTTTTTGTTATGAGTTGAATGGGCTACTCTATCACCTGCTGGCACGTCTTGGGTTCCGGGTCTTTTTGGGATCGGCCAGGGTTTTTCAGGCAGTATCCATTTCTCCCGAGTTTGACCACATGATGGTTTTTGTTTCTCTGGAAGAGGGTGATTTTCTCTGCGATGTTGGCTTTGGTGAGCTATTCACCGAACCAAAGCGGCTGGTCACTGGTGAAGTCCAGCTAGACTATACGCGCTATTTCAAATTTGAGCATAACGTCGATGGAGAGTGGCTACTTAGAAAATCAAATGACAACAGTCAATACGAATCCATTTACGTATTCACGCTGAAACCACGACAGATGATTGAGTTCCTCCCACGATGTAATTTTCACCAGGAATCTGATCAGTCACACTTTACCAAACAAAAACTGATCACCCAGCTCTTTAGTGAGGGGCGAATCACACTTACCGATCGAAAAATAAAACGGTCTCTTTACGGAGAGCAGAAGGAACGCGAAATACTAAATGAAGACGAGTTTTTGGCACAGCTTCAAGAGGTTTTTAAGCTCAATGTGAGGGCGCTACTCCGTCAAAAGTTTAATTAGTTGGGCTGAGGCTTCCTCATAGAAAAGATCAAGAATTGCCTTTTGATCTCCTTCAAAAAGATGTTTTGACAGCAACACCGCCCCGGTCCATTCTTCGCTCACCCAAATGGCATTGTTACTCAGACGGCCACACTTTGAGGTATCGGTAAATGGCCAGGTACTTACATAGAAGTATGGACTGCTAAAAAGCTGATCTCCGGGTGACATCCCAAGCAGAATGTGGGTATCCGTTTCCGGGTCACCGGAGTTTTTCAGTACCACTTCCAACGCCTGATCAAAGTGGTGGGGCCATACCTGAATGTTGTTTTCGATGCCCATCCTCTGTTTTACTTCTCGCAAGGAAACATATGAGTTGTGAAAGTACCTGGCCAGCTCCTGGGCAGCTGCCGGATATTCCATGTGGAATGGTTCTCCCGACTGAGTGGGGTATTCCGGCAATTCGTAGGGTAGGTTCATGGTCAGGTTGGCAGCATTCAGGCCAAGCTTCCCGATTTGTTCCTCCAACCAAATCATCATTTGCACCTGTGTCTGACCCTCCACCTGATATGAGTCCAGTACGTTTACTTTTTGATCTACAAGATAGATGGTAAACGATTCCAGACTGAGTGAGCTTCTGAATGTGACAGACCCTGATACCCACTGGCCAGCCAGTCGTGAAAGGCCAGGCACCCATGTGAGCACCGCATGCTCGTCATATCTGGATTTCGGCGAAAATTTTCTGCCAACAGCGGCCACATTTTGGATCGCCTGATGTAGCTGTTCTCTGGCCGTACGAAGATGATCTGGATCCATCTTTTGAAGTGGTCGCCATTCGAATGTTTGCATGGTGGATAGTGGCCGGAAATCAAAAAAGGCCTTTAAAGGCCTTTTGTTATTTAGTTCAAATACTTCATTACTTCCCTTTTCAACGCATCTCTGTTAGAGGTAATGCTAGGGTCTGTAAACACTTTGGAACTCAGCTTGGAGATCACTCCTTTCTTGAAGCCGAGCTTTTCAGCCAGCTCCTCGCAATATTTGATCTCACTCAAATATACCTGGCTGTCGATTTTCATCAACTGAACAATGTTGTACAGATACTCGAACCTATCCTCATCTGTCATCGTCGACAAAGGGGGAAGGGGCTGGGGGTTTTCCACGAGATTCAGTATTTCTGCCTCCGAAACACCATTTGCTTTACCCAGCATCATTATCAAGCTTCTTTCCTCTCCTGCAAACTCTCCATCTATCTTAGCAAGCTGAATAAGTGTACTTAGTTGGGATTGTATACTCATAATTAAGTAAGGTCAGTTATCAATTAACTTTAAAGATAGATTTACGCACGATTAGAAACAAGTATTCCTATAATTCAAATTTACGTGCTTCTTTAATCAGTTTCTCCCTGTTTCCAGTGATAGAAGGGTTAGAATATATCTGTGAGGATAGTTTTTTGACCACTTTTTTATCAAAGCCCAGCCTTTGGGCGAGATCCTCACAGTATTTGATCTCGCTGAGGAAAACTTTGCTATCAATCTTCATCAGCTGTATGATGTTATACAAAAACTGGAATTTCTCATCAAAGGATAGCGCTGAGAAAGAAATATCAACCTCTCCCTTCCTGGAGATGTTTTCATGGATCAAAGCATCTATCTCTGCTTCTTCCACTTTATTTGCTTTTCCTATGCTGTAAATCAGCTGTTTTTCGGCCTCATTGAAGTTTTGATCAGATACCGCTAGCTGAATGAGGGATTGCAGGTGGCTTTTAAAATTATCCATGGCTAAGTAAGTTGGCTCGTTATGTTTTAAATATAAAAATTAAAACTCGTAACTCAAGGCCACCTCAATGCATATAGCTCCCCGCATTGATATCAAAAGTGGATCCGGTAGAATGATCAGCCATACCACTGGCAATAAATGTGATCAGTGGTGCCAGGTCTTTCGGTTCTGTCAGTCGCTCCAGCGCCACATCTCCTTTGGTGTGCTCTTCGCCGTACATATCCATAAATTCTTTAGCCATATCCGTTCGTACAAAGCCCGGTGCAATCACAAATGCTTTAATCCCATCTTTGCCATATGCCCGGGCAATAGACTTAGTTAAGGAAACAAGCCCGGCTTTGGATGCCGCGTAGGCCATGTATTCTGCCTGATCTCCTCGAAAAGCGGCCCGCGAACTAATGTTGATAATCCGCCCCGCGGCTTTTCGCTTCAGAAAATGATCGATCGCCTTTCTGCAGATGACTGCCGGAGAAGTGAGGTTCACCATCATGGTGTCATTCCACGCCTTTTGCCAATCGTCCTCTGATGCATTGAGAGGTGCTGAAATGGCAACTCCTGCGTTATTGATGACAATTTCTATACTTCCCATCTCCAGCGCAATCCGGTCGAAAAGCTTGGATGCCTCATCAGGCAGAGAAAGGTCCGCCTGAAAAGCCTTTGACTCATTGCCTAAAATATGAGCGAGATTCTCCGCTTCGCGTACATTTTTATTATAATGAATAGCAATGGTAGCGCCCGCTTCCGCCAGCTTGGTAGCCACGGCCTTTCCTATACCCCGACTAGCGCCGGTCACCAATATATTTAGACCTGAAAGGTTGATGTACATATCTGATCCCTAAAAATTACTCGAACGAAAATTAGTCAAACATTGGCAAATAAAGACTTCATTGCTCATTTTGTTAACAAAGGCCATTTCCTCACTTTTAGATAATGGAGCGTGAAAAAAGCCAACAGCCCAACGGGACCCATCATGAAGGTAAGCAGCAAAACAGGGGCGACCAACCAGTGTGAAAAGTTTTGAGCCTGAGACCGGGCCAGTATCCATGAGCCAAGTAGCAGATCAAAGCTCAGGTAGTGAATCCAACCTGCCAAAAGCATGTAGTCATTGGAAAAAAGAGCCCTGATCTCCTCCAGGGATGAGAAATCCGGAAGGCCACCGGAAAAATGAGTGATAACAATGCCTAAATAGAAAATGGATAATACAGCAGGAACCGCCATGGTTTGAATGGCCCTCTGGGTATACTTCCATTTCGGCGTAAAGATCATAAGCGCCCATGCACTCGCCGCAATGGCACTTGCCAGATCAAAAAGAGTGTTTGAATCCATATTCAATATCTTTGTCATTAATCCCCGCGCGGTACTTTCGGGAGAAATAAAATTACTATATTAGTCACTCCTCCAGCTGTATATTACAATTTTCCATCAAGTTAACCGTCAAAAATGGGCATCATCATACCTTTAATTCTCATAGCCATTTGTTGCGCTGTTATATGGCGGGCAGGTGATGGCTTCATGACTGCATCAGAGTACATTGGCAGAAACCTGTCTGACGGGGTAAGGGGAGCAACCATCAACGCCATCGCCAGCTCCATGCCTGAAGTCTTCACATCATTCTTTTTCCTGTTTATCATGCAGGATGCAGAAGGGTTTTCTGGAGGGATCGGTACCACGGCGGGTTCCGCCATTTTCAACAGTATGGTGATCCCTGCGGTGGCAGTACTGGCGGTCATCGGTATGGGGCTTACCAACAAAGTAAGGGCTTCTAAAAAAGTGATGCTACGAGATGGTCTGAGTTTGCTCATCGCGGAGTTGCTATTCATAGTACTTATTAGTGGTTCTTCTTTGGACTGGTACCATGGTTTATTACTGATGCTCGTATATGTGGCCTATATCGTCTATATGTTTTGGTCTATGGACAAAAAAGAGCGGGAAGTTATGCTCGAAGAAAGCCACATCAGTGAAGAGGATTTTGAAGTGGATGAATCGAAACAAAAACCTTTTCTGGTCGCATTGTTTACACTGGATCTCCACAGAGTGTTTATTGGCAGGAAAAAAATCAACAACCTTAATGCCTGGTCATTACTTGTTTCGGCCACCGTGTGTATTGCTGCGGTCTGTTACCTTTTGGTGCTCGCCTGTGAGTGGATTGGTGATGATACCTACACGGTTCCATTTTTGGGGGAATTTGAAGGGCTCGGGATTCCGGTAATGTTTGTCGCCTTGATTTTGGCCTCGGCCGCCTCCAGTTTCCCGGACACGATCATCTCCATTAAAGATGCCCAAAGGGGACAATATGATGACGCCATCTCTAATGCCCTGGGTAGCAATATTTTTGATATCTGTTTTGCCCTAGGTTTCCCGTTGTTTGTTTTCACCTTGATACACGGCCCTATTGCCATGTCTCAGGAAATGGTGGATCTCAGCGGCGAACTACGGTTTCTACTCTGGTTACTGACGGCTGTTGTGCTTATTATTTTCGTAGTGGGTGGATACATTGGTCGCTTTAAGGCCAGCCTGCTGCTGGCTTTATATTTCCTGTTCGTCCTTTATGTGGTAGGCAGGGGTGCCGGTAGCGAATATGCCCAGTCCATCGCAGATTGGCTGGTTTCTATTGTCAGACATTTTAGTTTTTCTTAGAGGAGGGCCACGAGCTGCCCCTCAGCGTTCCATCTGGCCTCCTGAACAGAGAGCGGGCGGCACCGGTCTATTAATTCTTGTCCTGATGTCAGGTCAAACTGGTAGCCATGCCATGGGCAAACTACCCTGCAGTCACTATTGACGTTTGCCTGCACCAAAGGATAATCAAAGTGTGGACACTTCGTTTCAAACACAAAAACCCTTGACCCGAACCTGGTCAACGCATACTTTTGATCGTTGTAACTTATCTGGATAATTTTGCGCTCCTTCAACACTGCATCGAGAGCGGAAATGGATTGGAATAATATGACCTCCTCTTTCATTTTGGCTTCACCGTTTTCTATATTCGCATAATAAAAATTACAATCATGGACATTACTAACCCTGCAGTAACCGACGGTGTAAATCTATTCGTGAATATCGTTATTTTTCTTGTCGCTTTTGGGGCAGCTCTTTCTCTGGTAGATATGAGAAAGGAAAGTCAGAAGAAAGACTAATTTTTGTGGCCGTACTCCCAGGAAAGAAACCGCCCGGTTTCTGAGAACAACCTACCTATGGCAAGCCTATACTCATTTTGAGATGAGCAGAACGTCAGTTCACTGAGAAACATTCTCAGTAAGCTCACGCCCATATTTTTTCAAAGCGTTAATCGGGGAAATTTATACGTCATCCTTTGCGTGGTTGCTCACCTTTCTATTAGGCAAAATAGTTGGGCAGATAATCGCCAATACAAACAACACAAGAATGAAAACTAACATGGCCATAGCGCGCTATTTTTTTGTGTAAAGATAACCGGACTGACAGGTTTATCACAACATTCCCCCAAACTTTAAACCACTCCCTGAGCAATCATCGCATCGGCGACCTTCACAAAGCCGGCAATGTTGGCCCCCTTCACATAATCAACATAGTCTTTGCTCTCACGACCATACTCTTCACAATTATTGTGGATGCTCTTCATGATCATTTTGAGGCGATAATCTACTTCATCCCGTGTCCAATACAGACGCTGTGAATTTTGTGACATTTCCAGACCAGAGGTGGCTACCCCGCCCGCATTGGATGCCTTGCCCGGGCTGAAGAAAATCTTCTTCTCCCTAATGAAAGTGAGTGCCTCATCCGTTGTGGGCATATTGGCCCCTTCAAAAACGCCGATACACCCATTCTTCACCAACAGCTGAGCATCTTCCAGCGGAAGCTCATTTTGGGTGGCGCAGGGATACGCCAGATCTACCTTAAAGTTCCAGGGTGTGACATCCGCATGAAATTCGGACCCTTTGAAATGATCCGCATATTCACTGATACGACCTCTTTTCTCATTCTTAAGTTCTTTGATGAATGCGAGCTTATCTTCATTGAAGCCCTCTTTATCATATATACACCCTCCCGAATCCGAAACGGTAACCGGTTTGGCTCCAAGTTCCAATAATTTCTCAATCGTGTATTGGGCAACATTTCCGCTTCCAGAAACGGCACAAACCTTGCCCTCCAGACTATTTCCATGCGTTTCCAACACCTCTTTACTAAAATAGACCACCCCATATCCCGTTGCTTCGGTACGAATCAGGCTCCCTCCATACTGTAGGCCTTTTCCTGTGAGCACTCCTGTAAATTCATTTCTGAGTCGCTTGTACTGACCAAACAAATAGCCAATCTCGCGACCACCCACTCCAATATCCCCTGCAGGGATGTCTGTAAAACCTCCTATGTGTTTGGATAGCTCTGTCATAAAGCTCTGACAAAACCTCATGACTTCACCATTGGATTTTCCTTTTGGATCAAAGTCGCTTCCTCCCTTTCCTCCTCCGAGTGGGAGGGTGGTAAGGCTGTTTTTAAAGACTTGCTCAAATGCCAAAAACTTCAAAATGGATAAGTTCACCGAAGGGTGAAACCTCAGCCCCCCTTTGTATGGACCTATGGCCGAGTTCATCTGTACACGATATCCCCGGTTGATTTGAACCTGATTTTGATCATTCACCCAGGGAACTCTGAACATCACCACACGCTCAGGTTCACACATGGTATCCAATACATTGGTTTGTTTATATTTAGGATTATCCTCTATGAATGGGATAATCGTTTCAGAAACCTCCTTTACTGCCTGAATAAATTCCTTTTCATGTGGATTGCGCTGACTTACTCTTTGGATGAACTCATCAACTTTTTGCGAACGATTGGCCATATTATTGCGGGTGTATTTTGGGTAAATTGATGATTCAAGATAGAATTTTTTTTGGAGAAAAACATAGACCCATTCCGTCAAACTTAGGTAACGGAAGCGACCAGATCATAATGATATCATGATTCTGATCTAAACACTCGATAACATCTCCACGTTATATTAGGGAGATAAACAAACCACCAAAATCATGTACCACACAGAGCTTGAAACGGAGATCATTTCAAAAATGAAGGGACTCAACGGAAATCAAAAAAATGCTATGCTCAACTACCTGGAAAAAATTCCAAAAATGAGTCATAGTACAAGAATGTACCGAAGAAAGGCCATGAAACAAATTAGGGAGGCACTCAGCGGACAGAAGTAATTTGGTTTCAATTAATCTTCCGATAGTACAATCACCATATCCTTATCGGAGAGCGTAAACATATCTGACTTACGGGGATTCACATATACACCGTATCCTTTGTTGGCTTCTTTGGCTTCTTTGATCACGCGATAGCCGATTGCCACTTCATTCTTTCTGGCAGCAGATTCGAGGATGGTATAGAAGTTCATGGGCTCACCCACTTTTACATATTCTTTTGCCGGCTTGATATAGATTTCTGATCCATCCGCATCAAAGAGGTCTTCAAATACACGCATCAAAAACTTGTTTTCTGAAACCTGGCTCATCAGTAAGCTGATCAATTTATCGCTCACGATGAAGTCATCCGCACTGGTGATGTCCGCCAATTGTCGGTTTCGGATATCCAGCATCTCCGATACGATCTTGTATTTCTGCCCGTTCTTCTCGGTGAAGTTTCTCAGGTGAAGCAGGGTAATCAGGGTCTGAGCATCCGCTTCCTGAATCGGGAAATAATTTTGGTAACAGAGTAGCATGATGTAATCATACTGACCCAAATCCATATTCTGTAGGGTCTCTCTGTCTGTGGTATCGGTCACTTCAAAACTCAGGTGAATGTTCTCCACCAGGTTGGAAAGCTTATTGATTGCCTTGGCTGCATCATCAAATTTAGACATCACCTTGACATGGGAGCCCGGAGGCACATAATAGTCCAGTTCGCGGATGATGTGTCTGGCCCTGTTGTTCCAGCCCAAAATCAATATTTTTTCTTCGTCTTTTACTTCCGGCTCAGTGTAGACAATCTTGTCTTCAAGTAATTCGATAACATCCGGGGAGTTCGGAACCAGCGTGTCATCATCTTCCGTAATACCAATCACACTGTCGCCCTCTCTGAATATGGTATCCATTGTAGGGTTAATCTCCACAGATCCGTCAGCATACTGAATGCCCATGATCGCAGAGTCTTCATATGCAAACAATATCTCCCGAAAGGTTTTACCGATCAGGGACTCTTCTTCCATGAAGTAAATTTCATCCCCTCCAAAATCCATCAGCTCAATGTAGACAACACTCAATCCGGACTGACGAGAAGTCTGCACCATGATCCGGGAAATAATTTCATCTGAAAGAATAAGCTCAACTTCATCCTTGCCCACCATCTTGGCTACTTCAAAGTTCTTCTTATCCTCCATCTCCGCAGTGATGTGGTACGGCGCCTCTCTTCGTTCAGGGTTGGTGACGATCGCCACGATGGTTTTGATGATTTGGGAATCCGAATTCTCGTTATCCTTATCCAGAATAATAATGGACTTGGTGTCAAAAGGGTTAGCGATGTACAAATCATGGACATCAATTGGGTTTCCTGTTCTACAGATCACCACGGTATTGGCCGTACTGCCCACTTTATCCCGGATCTCATCTTCCATGAGCACCTTATCCATATCTGCCAGAATCACAATGACCCCACGGCGTTGGTTTTCATTGGCGATCACTATCTCTGAAATGATCGTGAAAATTTTTGATGACCAACCCAGAATCAGCACATGGTCTTTTTCTATCACAAAAGAGCGGCCCTTCCTCAGCTCATCCATCTTGGTAAGGATACCATTGGAAACCAAACCTATCAGCGTGGAAATGATCACCAGACCAAGAAAAGTAGTGAACAGCATGAAAATCCTGAATGGCCAATTGTCCTCGTGATTGCCCAAAACTCCTGGGTCCAGTACGTGTGTGAGGTTCACCCACAAAGATTCGAAAATGGTAAAATCCCTGTCGTGATCGGGGTGCAGCCCGAATACCAGGAGAAGTAAGCCAAAAACGATAATGATGATCATTGACAATATCCCCAAGCCATAGATCATGGCCGCCGTGCCTTTAGATAAATAGTTGTCAAACTTATAGTTTAACCTGGTTTTAAGCGGGAATTTACTCATTTGGAGTGTCGGTATTGAATATGACTTGAAAAGATACGCAAAACTAAACCAAAATATAAATTAATCACCCTAGATGAAGATGCGTTTGCACAAACTATTCAGGGGTTTATGGCTCGTTTCCCTGGTGTACTGAAAACCTGTTTTGTCCAAAACGGCAGGAAGCCGGCCTGACTAAAGAGGGAGTGGTCTTTGTGGTGTTGAGCTCATCTTTTTTGGCTCCTTCCCAGATACGTCATATCTCTTGTTGGTGCATGTCCTCTTAAATTTTGACCATTTTCATTCACTTCGGTCCTATTTTCGTCTTTAGGATGGCCTGTTCTTGCAGTTTATTGCGTTCTGAGGCCATCCAATAATGCTACCAAGGGCCTGGCAGGCCACTTTTTAATCCATTTAGTGCTGATTTTCTGTTTCCATTAGTTATTAACTAAATTTGGAAGATCGGTGAATAGAATGGAGCAACAATCAATCAGCATTTTAATGGCGGATGACCATACCTTATTTAGAAAAGGTATGTCCATGATGGTCAAAACTTTCCCTGGCATCACATCTGTAAAGGATGTAGAAAATGGTCAAAAGGCACTCGATTTACTCGCTACCGAGAAGTTCGACATTCTTCTTTTGGACCTGGAAATGCCTGTGCTTGATGGGTGGGAAACAGCCAAAAAAGTGGTAACCAAATTTCCGGATACTCACATCATCATGATTTCCATGCATGATTCCCTCAAATTGATTTCCGATTTGATAGAAATAGGTGTGCATAGCTATCTCCTCAAAAGTGCAGAGCCCGAAGAAGTGCAGAAAGCCATCAGCTCGGTCATGAATAATGATTTTTATTACAACCAACTCGTAGCCCGGGCACTGCATCAGAAAGTGCAAAAAGGAGCCATCAACAAGCCCTTGTTCAATGAAAGGAGCCAGCTAACCAAACGTGAAGTTGAAATTCTCGAGCTCATTTGCCAGGAACTCACCATGAAGGAAATTGGCGATCGACTATTCATTAGCGAACAAACTATACATACGCATCGCAAAAACCTCATGCGAAAAACAGAAGCCAAGAATGCCGTTGGGTTGGTAAAATTTGCGATCCAGCAGCAAATTGTCAGCTTTTAACATCTACCACATTTTGGGTATTTTTTTACACCTTTTCTATAGGTTGTCTCCCGCAAAAAGCCTCCAAATTTCCTTGAAAGCGCGATTATGAATTGATGCCTGCCTTTTACCCGATTTTGTTATTGTTAAATGAAATACTTTAGTGTCGCAGTTTCGTCTGCAATAGGTTGATGGTTGAAAGAAAGAGAGAGGCTCTAGATATTTCGCTTAATCTGTTGGTATGCCAAACCTCTTCAGGTCTTTAGCTTTCTCTCTTTCTTTTATTTCAAAAATTTTTTCTCCGCATTCCAACCATTTCGTCTTTCACTGGTACTTAAGCATAGTCATAAGGAAGCCTTACCAAAGTCTTTTCCTTGTTGCAGGTCAAAACGTAATCTGAAGAGGATTACTGAAAAGTCTCTTGTTTGTGGTTCACATAATGAGAGACTTTCTTATTTTAGGTCAATGAGTAAAAAATTGGATAAGAGTCAAATCTCAATATTGATCCATCTGGCTTCCATGGATGGAGCCATTGATGACACAGAAAAAGGGTTGATTTCCAGGATTGGCATGGCGCATGGTTTGTCTGAAGAGGAGCTGAAGGAATATTTTGACAACCCGCCTGAAAAAATTGACTTCAGTACACTCAGCGAGGACGAATCTTTCGATACGCTTTACAATTTGGTCCATCTGATGAAAGTTGATGGAAAAATTTTCGACGAGGAGATCGGTTACTGTATGAACATGGCCAAGAAACTAGGCTACCCAATGGAAGCCGTAATGGACTTGTACAGTCAGGTTCATGCGAACGTGAAACTCAAATCTGAAATACAAAAAATCAAAAGAAAGTATCACAAGAAAGGGTAGCCTTCGTGCTACCCTTTCTTGTGTCATTTTAATTCAGGTATTCGTAGATACCAGCCACACCCTGGCCTCCACCAACGCAGGCAGTTACCATTCCATATTTTCCTTGTCTCCGCTTCATCTCGTTGAATAAGGTAATGGATAGCTTGGCTCCGGTGCACCCGAGGGGATGACCCAATGCGATGGCACCCCCATTCACATTCAGAATTTCGGTATTCAGATCCAACCCACGAATAACTGCCAATGATTGTGCTGCAAATGCTTCGTTGAGTTCTATCAGGTCAATGTCATTTTGTTTCAGACCTGCCTGCTTCAGCGCTTTCGGCACAGCGGCTACAGGACCTATGCCCATAATCCGTGGGTTAACTCCCGCAGCAGCATAGCTTACCATCCTTGCTATCGGCTGAAGGTTGTATTCCTTCACCATCTTCTCTGACATGACCATTACAAAAGCAGCACCGTCCGAGGTAGGCGAAGAGTTGCCTGCAGTCACCTGACCCCCTTGTTTAAATGCCGGTCGAAGGCCGTTCAATGAATCCATGTTGGTATCCGCACGGACACACTCATCTGTGTCCACCACATAAGATCTCTTTTTGCGTTTATCCCCCTCGAGGTAAATCTCTTCCACATTTACCGGAACGATTTCATCCTTAAACTTTCCATCTGCGATAGCCTTTGCTGCTTTCTGATGTGATTTCATCGCAAACTCATTGGCATCATCCCTTGAAATGTTATAGTCAATGGCTACTTCCTCTGCGGTGAGGCCCATGCTCAGATAATACTCCGGGTTGTTTTCTGCGATTTTCCAGTTAAGGGCGGTTTTATACCCCAGCATAGGTACCAGAGACATGGATTCGGTACCTCCGGCAATGATACAATCGGCCGTACCGGAGTGCACCCTCGCACAAGCGAGGTGAATGGCCTCCAGTCCGGAACCACAATATCTGTTGATAATCATACCTGGTACTTCAATGGGAAGGGATAACAATGAAATCATCCGTCCCATTTGCATGCCTTGCTCTGCCTCCGGAATCGCATTTCCCACAATCAGGTCATCCACCCTTTTGGCATCAAAGCCCTCAATGGAGTTGACCAGGTGTTTGATCACATCAGCGGCCAGGTCATCGGGTCTGTAAAACCTGAAGCCTCCTTTTTTGGCTCGTCCTACGGCTGATCTATATCCTGCTACTATATATGCATCCATTTTATTTCTGTTTTTGGTCTTGAATAATGTTGTCTTTTTTTAATTACGAAGTGGTTTCCCCTTGAACAAGATGCTCTGAATCCGCTCCAAAGTCTTTTGCTCTCCACACAAACTCAGAAAAGCTTCGCGCTCCAGATCAAGGAGATACTTCTCTGAAACAAGCGTGGGTGCCGAAAGGTCCCCGCCACTCATCACCCAGGCAAGCTTTTTAGCAATCTTGGCATCGTGCTCCGAAATATAGGCTCCGTACTTCATACCCGTGATGCCCGCATCAAACATCGCCATACTGGTACGCCCATGTACTTTGATATCTGTTCTTTCTTTAGGCTGAGTATAGCCGGCATCAGCCAACTCCAGTACCCGCTCTTTTGCGTCGGCCAGCAACCGGGCTCTGTTCAGGGTAATGCGATCTGAAGCAGTCAATATGTCCATGCCTCTGGCTTCATGTGCCGAAGTAGCCACCTTAGCCGTAGCGATGTTCATAAAGTACTCCTGCAAAATATTTAACTCAGGATCGTTGGGCATATACTTGTCCGATGCCCGAAGGGTGAGCTCTTTGGTACCTCCTCCACCGGGTATTAAACCAACTCCCACTTCCACCAAACCAATATAGGTTTCGGCGTGCGCCTGAATGGCATCACAATGAAGGGATAGCTCGCAACCACCACCAAGCGCAAGACCCGAAGTGGCTGACACCACAGGAACTGACGAGAACCTGGCTCGGGTCATGGTAGTCTGAAACTGGCGAATCATCATGTCAATCTCATCAAACTCCTGATCCACCGCAAACATGAACAACATGGCGAGGTTGGCCCCGGCAGAAAAATTCTGGCCTTCGTTGCCTACTACCACTCCCCGGTAATCTTTTTCAGCCATGGAAATGGCCGTGTTGATGCCTTCAATAACCTCCGCACCTATCGAGTTCATTTTTGTATGAAACTCCACGTTCAGGACGCCGTCCCCAATGTCATAAATGGTGGCACCGTCATTCGACCAGACCACATTGTTTTCTTTGAAAGCATCCAAATAAATAAATCCTTCCGTACCGGGAACCACTTTGTAGGATTTCGAAGGAATGTCGTAGTAGTGCTTTTTACCATTTTGGTATTTATAAAAAGACTGATGACCTGCAGCCAGCATTTCATCCACCCAGGGAGCCGGTGCCAGATTCATTTTTTTCATTTGATCAACACACGCCTGCAGCCCCATAGCATCCCATGATTCGAATGGGCCGAGCTCCCAGCCAAAGCCTGCCGCTACGGCCTGATCAATTCGATAGAGTTCATCCGCAACCTCCGGTATACGCACCGTGCAGTATCTGAAAAGATCGAAAAATGTAGCTCTGTAGAAGTCTCCTTCCCGACCTTCTTCATTAATGACGATTTTGAGTCTTTTCTTGAGATCTTCCTCGTTCTTGGTTTTATCCAGCACATCCAGTTTCACCTTGGCCTTCTGCTCGTATTCAAACGTTTCAAGGTTCAGTTCCAGGATTTCTTTATTTCCATTTTGGACTACTTTTTTATAATAGCCTTGTTTGGTTTTATCTCCCCACCATTTGCGATCGTAAAGTTCCTGTACAATCCTGGGCAGTTTAAACATTTCCCTGGATTCGTCATGGGGTAGGCCCTCATACAAACCTGCTGCCACTTTCACGGCAGTATCCAGGCCTACCACGTCCATGGTTCGGAAGGTAGCCGACTTGGCCCGACCGATGACCGGACCACTTAGTTTATCTACCTCATTGACAGTAAGGCCCATTTTCTGAATGGTATGCATACCCGACATAATCGCGTAAATGCCGATTCTGTTGGCTATAAATGCAGGCGTGTCCTTACACAACACCGTTTCCTTGCCCAGGAACAGATCTCCATAATGTAAAAAGAAGTCTACGATTTCAGGGTCTGTTTTCCTGGTAGGAATAATTTCGAGGAGTTTCAAATACCTCGGCGGATTAAAAAAGTGTGTTCCACAGAAATGCTTCTGAAAATCTTCACTTCGCCCCTCCAGCATGAAGCCGATCGGAATACCTGACGTATTGGAGGAAATGAGTGTCCCTGGTTTTCTGTATTGTTCTACTTTTTCGAAAAGTGATTTCTTGATTTCCAGGTTTTCCACCACGGCTTCAAGTACCCAGTCGTAATCCTTGATCTTCGACAAATCGTCATCAAAGTTTCCTGTAGTGATGAGGCTTGCCTTTTCCTGATGATAAAGGGGTGAGGGCTTTGAGCCAATTGCTGTTTGTAAAGATGAATTTACGATTCGGTTCTTTACGTGGGGTGAATCAAGCGTGAGTCCTTTTGCCTTTTCGGCATCCGAAAGTTCTTTTGGGGCAATATCCAAAAGCAAGACTTCCAGACCGATGTTAGCAAAATGGCAGGCAATTCGGGATCCCATAATTCCCGAGCCTAGTACTACTGCTTTCTTAATGGTTCGTTTCATAAATGAAGGCTTCTGCTAGTTTATCAAATAGGTTTTTGTCGTCTATGAGCTGGGTGACCGAGCGGGTCACTTCTATGAACGTTCGGATGTCCTGCTCAGGTACCAGTTCTCTTAATTTTGAGTTAAATTCTTTTACGGCTCTCCTGGAAAATTCTCGCTTCTCCTTGCCCAGGGCGGTAAGAAAAATTCGGACAGAGCGGCCATCGTTCGGATCCTGTTCGCGATAGATCCACTTTTTCTCCTCCATGGTTTTGAGCATTCTCGTGAGCGATCGCGCTTCGAGTCCCATAAGTGGAGCGATTTTGGTAGCCGGTGTTCCCAGTTCCGCATCTATATTGAGCAATACAAACCCGGTGGATGCGGTAACATCAAAAGGTGCTCCGTATTGATTGTACATCCTGGAAATGGCGTGCCAGGCTACTTTTATATTATAATCTACGGTATCTTCTCTTTTCATTCTCGTTAGGGTAATAACCAAAGATAGGTAAAATATGTTATGCATGCATACTATTTTTAGGATTGTGATGCAGCAATATTTAGATTTGATTACATGGATCAAGAGAACAAGCACCTGGTCAATATTCCCAGCTCATTTTATTCATTCAAAGAAGAAGGCCCTTTTCAGCATTGCGTAGAGTGTGACCGATTTCTTCTGGATGAGTCTTGCGACTATGTGATAGAGAAAGCCGTTCGCAATTATCCTGGGTTCAAAGCGAGTGACGTCATTTTTGATTATGCCATCTGCATGGATTGTGCCATGGAGGTACAAAAGGGGCTTTCGACTGAGTCGATGACTAAGATTCAGGAATTCATGCAGGAACACCTGCAGCAAAAAATGAGAACCAGGGAATCAGCTTCTCTAGAGTCGTATACGGATCATTGCCTGGTGAGTAATCGTGCAGTGAGCGAATGTGAAGAGTTCCAGATATTCGCGTATTGTCGTGGGAGTAAAGTCAATTTACAAATGCCACCCTACATGATTTCCGGTCAGGTGCTTGATGAAATTTCGGAATTGCTTTCTCCGGAAACAAGAGATGAGCTCGACGGATTTTTCAATAAGCACTTTGCTCCCGACCCAGGTCTGATGGAGCCTAATCCGCGACTGGTCCTCATCTAATTGGTTAAATCACCCCTAAGTTTTCGTATTCGCGTTCTGGCTTCAGCTGCGTGTCTGCTTCCGGGATATTTCTTTAAAAATTCCTGGTAGATGGACATGGCCTCCTGGTCCTTGTGGAGGTGGTCCTGCAGGATTATTGCTTTCCTAAAAAACGCATCGTCGCTTAGAATATCATAGTTGTACTGACTAATGATTTTATCGAGTTGTTGAATGGCCGCCATGTAATCACCAGCCTCGAGTTCCAGTCTGGCCTGGAGCCAGTAGATTTCATCCGTAATACTGTGGCCCGGATGCTGCTCCAAAATTTGATTCAGTCTTCTTTTGGCTTCTTCTGACTTATTCATGAAAATCATCAACTCCACGGAGGCAAAATCTTTCATGACCTGATCTGTAGTGTCAAAAACCGTGTTATCGGAAATGAGTAGACTCAAAGCAATGGCATCATTGGCAATGGTACGGGTGGTAGCAAGTTTAAGAATGTCCAGATGGCTCTTGGCCAAAGCAAAGTTTCCTGTGAAATAATTAAGTCGTGCATTTCTCAATTTCGCCTCATAGCCTAATGGTGATTCCTTATTGGCCTTTTCCACCTGAGAATAAAGCAGTGTGGATTCCCATGGCTGATCGGTAAGAAGATAGATGTCCCCAAGATCCAGTTTTGACTCGGAGATCAGTGAGGCCGGACTACGATTATTGTGAATGATGGTGTTCAGAAGGGTGATGGCCTGTGGTAATTCATTGAGATAAAAAGCATGTAGCAAGGCCTTGTTTCTTAAAGCTTCCAGGGTGGTTGGGTTAGGGCCCATTTCATCGTATAGTCTGGCGTATTCGTCGGCCAGATTTCTAATGGCTAGTCGATCCACCGGATATTCATTTTTGACTTTGTTTTCCTTAGACCTGATCAAAAGGCGACGAGCCGGTGGATAGTTATATGAGTTGGGATAGGTATTAATCACATACTGGTAAATGTCTATAGCATCCTGCCAGGATTTATTGTCGTAAGCAATTTGCGCTATCCGCATGCACTCATTTCCGGGTTGTTGGTTTCGCTTGTCTAAAGCGCGGCCCTGAATGAACGCGGAATAGAAATCCTTCCGTTGAAGTAGGAGCCAAATAAGCAAATCGGAATAGAGTGTCTCATTGGGATTTCGTTGTGTCTTTTGAATGAGCGTTTGTTCCAGAAAATTCTGATCCTCTTCCTCTGTGAGGATATTTTGAAATAGATTTTTGACATACGTCAAATTGGCCGGATTACCCTCCGCATAGTTAATGTATTCGCTGGTCATGTCCGGCTTATTGTTAGTAAGGCGGTGGATGGCCGCCATATCCAGCGCAAAAGAGGACGGTCGACCATTTGCTGCCCTTGCTTTTTCGTAGAACTGGATGGCATCTGCATAAAGTTGCCTGGTGGCCAGATTTTGAGCGATCGTGCTAAGTTGATACTGGTTGTCTGCGTAGGATTTGATTAGCTCGTTCAGAAATTTATCTTTTTTGTCCAGCTCGCCTGCATAGTGATAATAGAAAACGAAATCGACCTGATACTGCAGGTTCGACGGGAAAAATTTTAGCACACGCTGCAAATACCTTTCGGCATCTTTTAATTCATTGGCATCCAACAGCAGCTGCATATAATTGGCGTGAATAAGTGGAATGGCCTGTTTTGATTTCTCCAGGCCTTCATACATCAATTTGGCCTTGTCGTATTCTCCTTCCTGAAAGTACTCATTGGCCAATTTCGCGTCGCTGCTTTGAGCATGCCCCGTAGCCTGCAGGAAGAAGAGTATGATGATTAAAAAATTCTTGAGGGTATGTTTCTTCATTTGATGACGTACCGGTTATCCACGTTAAGTTATGTACTTAATAAGTATTATATAAGTTTTAAATAAAAGACTATTTCTATTATTAGGGCTGTGGAAATGTGGGGAAAAAAAGTGGATTTATTTAGGAGGGTGCATTTTGTTTATAAGTTGGAGAAATTGGCGAGTCTTTCCACAGCTGGTGGTGAGGGTAAATGATTGGATTATAGGAGATTAGGTTTGATATGTAGATAAGTTGGGATCCGCGGGTGTTGACAAGATTGGGAGAGTGAGCTGTGGGAATAGAAGTTGATAACCTGGGGTTTGTCTGAGTAATTGTTGGGGTTCTGGATGAAGGATAAAGTGGTTGTGAATAGATGTTAATGTTTAAATGTTAAACACAGAATTGTCCACATGGTTTGTGGGTTATTCAGAAGGAATAATTGAGTTCAATGTCCCAGTTGGCACGAAGGGTAGTCTCTTCTTTGAAGTAAATAACTGATTCCGGTTCGGTGTTAGTAAGTATGTTTCCTGGTGACCATTCCCCGTCGTTGTTGGAGTCTATCAGTATCCTGACCCAATAATTTCCTGGAGGGATTTCTGTGAAAACACAGGTTGTGCAGGACTTGAGTGATTTAACCGGGGTTTCTTTGTTGATAAGCTGAACGAAGTAGGAAGGTGCTGATGCGGTCATGAGAACTCTGATGATGCCGAAGTTTTCACTTTTGGCAAATTTATAGGTCTGTGAGAGGACCTGGGATGTGTCGTTCTCGCATGATATAAAGCATTGTGGATTGATTGATAAGGTGTATGAATCTTTGCTGAGGTTGGTAATTCTCTGATTGAGGGATGCCTGTGCTGAGTCCATGGCTGTACTGTCGAGTGGGTGGTTGCTTAGATAGGAGTTTAGACTGTCCCTATAGTGCGCAGCTGTGATGTCAAGACTGAATGAGAGTTTGGTAGAATTGTGATTGAACTGGACGCCTTTGGGCCGGAAATCAAGATTCATGATAGTGTCTACGGGTATTGAAATGAAATTGTCCGATAGAAGCTTGCTGGGCTTGTTAAATTCGATGGTGTATCTCTGATCGGGAAACACAGAGGTGTTGGGCTTAGGGCTTAATGATACCTTGTATTCATCTGCTTTCCGCGAGGACTCTCTGAATTTTACATATAGCGTATCTTTTCGCATATTCTTGAGACTGTCAATGGCAGTAATGATTGTTTGAAGGCTGTCGGCTACTGTAGGAGTTGGATAAATTCTTACGGTTTCCTTGTCTCCCACTATGGTACTGGGAAGGTAGGTAGAATCTATCGTGAGCAATGAATATTGGTTGATTGGTTTGGTATATCTGATTTCGAAGTACCTGCCGGAGGGTCTTGCAGAAATCAGTTTGAGCGTTGCTGCATTGATGTTGACCATGGGTAGCCTAAGACTGTCCAGAATCGTTTCTTTGAGATAAAGTGTGTCCTTTAGGAAAGCGTATTGTTCTGAAGCAGGATCAAAGAGCAGATTTTTGTTCTTGTCTTCAAAGGCCATGAGCCTGTAAGGATTGGCTTTTATATTTTGTATTTGGAAGCTTCCTTCGTCGGTGGAGGTAGTGAAGTAGGTAGGTTTGATGGATTTGAAATCCAGTGTATCGGATGGCTTATAAAGTCCGATGGTTATTTTCTTTGGGATGGCACCTGTGAAGAGATTAGAGACGGCTCCAAAGATGGCCAGAGAGTCGATGTAATCTCCTGTGCTAAATGCGAGAACAAGATTTTCTACAGGATTTTTTTCGGTGATGTCGGTGATGCCATCAAAGAAGTTGAGGGTGTAGGTAGTGCTGTCTTCAAAGGGCTGTTCAAATCTGATGGATATACTTTCTTTCTTGACGAGGGTTTTGTACTTGATTTCTGTAATGGGTGTGATGACCAGATTTTGTTTCAATTTATCAGCATTGATGAATTCATCGAATGTCATTTCTATAGACAGGTCCTGGAAGCGTAATGATTGATCAACAGGTGTTGACGATATCAATGTTGGCGGGATGGTGTCTTTGGGTCCACCTGTTGGGGTGATGGGATTGGCACAGCTGTGTAGAAACAGATCCAGAAGGATGATGAGGATAAGGGTGAAGAAAAGCTGTTTCATTTGGTTAGAACGTAAATGAGGCTGGAATATTCTGATGTCTGGCGTGCCTGTTGGTTAGACTTGAGTCCAACTCGAAGCGCCTTTAAGTAATTGGTTTTACCAGTTTTGTATTTCTCACTGAGAAGGCTAACGTAATAGGCATCAAACTTCATCGGATAGGTTTTGATGAGGTTCAGTTTGCATTCTTTGGCTAGTTTTTCAAGTGATTGTTGATTGAAATGTGAGAGGTGTCTGGGTACATCATAGGCTGCCCAATGGCTACCATAGTGTTTGGCATCATATGATAGGTGGTTAGGTAATGCAATGAACATGAGCCCGTCTTCGGTGAGTGATTTGCGCAGCGCCTTGAGGGTAGGTCTTAAATCATGAACGTGCTCTAGGACGTGCCAGGCGGTGATGATGTCAAATGGTTTTTGTTGTTCCAGTTGTTTGAGGTCATTCAAAATGGGCAGGCCAGTGATGTTTTCTGCCATTGTGCGTGCATTGGGAGACGGCTCAAAACCGGTTGGAAGAAAGCCGTTTTTCTTTAAATGCTGAATGAACAAGCCTGTACCGCAACCAAAATCCAGTATTCTTTTTTGATCACTGTGTGATTTGATGAGTGTAGTCTTTTGGGCGAGTGTTATGGTTCTGACTTGTTTATAGAGCCAGTTGACAGGATTATTGGCTTGATTGGTATGAGAAATGTAGTCGTTGTGCTGGTAGTAGGCGCCAATGTGATCCTGATCCGGACGGGGATTGGTAATGACAAGACTACATTTTTTGCACTGTACAAGGGCAAAGCTTTCCCCGGAAGCAGCGTGATCTTCGCAAATGAGGTAGTTGGTTAGCAAAGTGTGTTTGCAGGCAGGACATTCGTCCAATTTCTGATACATAATTATTTAGTGAGGTAAACCATTAATACTGATACATCTGAAGGAGAAACACCACTGATACGTGATGCTTGACCGAGAGTGGTTGGTTTAATTTTGAGCAGTTTCTCTCTGGCTTCTGAGGAGAGTGAACTGATCTTGAGGTAGTCGAAATCGGGATTAATCTTTTTCTCGTCTAATGAGGACATCTTTTCAGCATTCTCCTGTTCACGTACGATATAGGTTTCATACTTGATTTGTATGGAGGCTTGTTCAGCAATGTCTTTGTCAAGAGAAGCAACGAACGTTCTTGTGGACTCATTGAATGAAGCAAAGGTACTGATCTCTATATCTGGTCTTTTGAGGAGTTGATAAAGAGAGGAAGTGTCCTTGATGGGTGCCATGTTGAGTTCTGCCAGTGTCGGGTTGATTTCCAGTGGTTTAAATTTCTTTTGCTTCAGATTATTGATGAGCTGTTTGGTGGCTTGCAATTTGTCTGAAGTGAGTTGATTTCTATGCTCGGTGGCAAGTCCTAATTTGTGTGATAAGGGTGTAAGCCTTAGATCAGCATTATCCTGCCTAAGGAGCAGGCGATATTCTGCTCTGGAGGTAAACATGCGATAGGGTTCATTGGTGCCTTTATTAATGAGGTCGTCAATGAGTACGCCTATATAGGCCTGGGATCTGCTGAGTATAAATGGATCCTTTTCCTGTACTTTTTGATGGGCATTGATTCCGGCCATTAATCCCTGACAGGCAGCTTCTTCGTATCCTGTGGTGCCGTTGATCTGACCAGCAAAGAAGAGATTGCCGATGAGTTTGGTCTCCAGGGTTTGAGAGAGCTGAGTAGGAGGGAAGAAGTCATATTCTATGGCATAGCCTGGCCGGAACATTTTGGCTTGCTCGAAACCAGGAATGAGCCTGAGGGCCTTGTATTGTACATCTTCTGGTAGTGAGGTGGAGAAGCCGTTCACGTAAACCTCAACGGTATCCCAACCTTCTGGCTCAACAAATATCTGGTGGCGATCACGCTCTGCGAATCGGTTAATTTTATCTTCTATTGAAGGACAATACCTTGGGCCGAGTCCCTGAATGCGACCATTGAACATGGGGGACTTATCAAAGCCTGTCTGCAATGAGGCATGAACCTCGGGGTTGGTATAGGTGATGTAGCAGCTTCGTTGCTTTTGAAGGGGTTGGGTGGTGTCGAGGTAGGAGAATTTCTCAGGCGCTTCATCGCCTTCCTGTTCATCCATGCGGCTATAGTCCAGGCTTCTGCCATCCACTCGTGGGGGCGTTCCGGTTTTCATACGTCCGGATTCAAAACCCAAAGACACAAGTTGCTCCGTAATGCCGGTGGCTTTTCGTTCACCGGCGCGCCCACCGCCAAATTGTTTTTCCCCTATATGGATCAATCCATTGAGAAATGTACCGTTCGTGAGGACAACCGCTTTTGATCGGATTTCTATGCCGAGACTGGTTCTGACACCTATAGCCCTATTGTCCTTCACGAGGATTCCTGAGATCATTTCTTGCCAGAAGTCAACGTTCGGTGTATTCTCTAATGCCATTCTCCATTCTTCGGCGAACCGCATCCGGTCTGATTGCGCCCGTGGACTCCACATAGCAGGGCCTTTGCTCTTATTGAGCATGCGGAACTGGATCATGGACTTGTCGGTGATAACACCGGAGTACCCACCCAGCGCGTCTATTTCACGAACAATCTGGCCTTTAGCCACACCACCCATCGCAGGGTTGCAGGACATTTGGGCAATGGTGTTCATGTTCATGGTGGCCAAAAGCACCTTGGAACCTAAGTTGGCAGCAGCAGCAGCGGCCTCACAGCCAGCATGGCCCGCACCAACAACAATTACATCGTATTCTGGAAACATAATATCGGTAAGTGTTTCACGTGGAACAGTCAATCATCAACACACAAGGAGTTGTGAGTGTTCCACGTGGAACTATATTTTGAGCAAAGATAAGCAGGCATCTTCTTTTTGCCTCATTAACATTTTATGATCGTCACCCTTGTCCTCAAAACCAATAAGGTGGAGCAAACCATGTACAAGCACCCGGTGCAGTTCTTCTTCAAATGGGAGACTCATCTCATGGGCATTGTCTTTTACCCTGTCAATACTAATGAAGATGTCCGACTCGATACGAAGAGGCTCCGTGGAGTTGTCAAAGGTGATGATATCCGTGTAGTAATCATGCTCCAGATAAGTCTTGTTAATGTCAAGAAGGTAGTCGTCGGAGCAAAAAATATAGTTGATAGTTTCTATGCTATATTCATGGGATAGGGCAATGTCCTCCAACCAGCGGCTTATTGTTCCTTCATGTTGAAGTGTGAAGTCCACATCCTCAGTGAAGTAGTTGATGCAGGACATTGAATTAATTCAGGTAGAAGGTGAGAATGACGGCTCTTCCCTCGTCCTGGAAGCTCACCTCATCGCAAAGGTGTTTCATGAGGAAAATGCCCCTGCCTCCAGGTTTGTCCAGGTTCTCCGGCGAAGTGGGATCTGGCAATTGGTTGAAGTTGAAGCCTTCACCTTCATCGGTGATGGTGAAATTCAGAATGTTGTCGTCTACTTTAAGTTGCAATGTGACGTTCTTGCTGGAGTCCTTCCTGTTGCCATGGACAATGGCATTATTCACAGATTCCGTTACGGCAATCATAATATTGCCGTAGATGTCGTCATTCAAAGAGAACTTCTCTTTGGCATTGTCAATAAAGCTTTCCACGATCCTTATGTTCTCAGATAAGGAAGGAATTTGTATCTGTATGCTGTTCATTCGTGCTGTTGTCCACTTAAACGTCTAAAGTAATCGTTTACTTCCTTTTTATAAAAAGGATTTAAATCTAAAGGAATTGTTTTTAACAAATCTATTTCCTGTCGGCGTGCTTTCAAATACTCTTCTACGGCAGGAGGGATATTACGTGTAATATCAGATGCGGTTTCACCTTCTCTTTCAGGGGATTTTTGTTGCTCTCGCATGGACTCCTCCGCTTCAAGCATTCGGGTGATAATTTCCTGCTGTCGATTAATAAGCTGTTGGGTGATTCTTTTGTTCACCAGATCTGTTTCGTTTTCTTCCATCTTTTGAATGGCCTCTTTCAATTTGTTGCCGGTGCCATCTTTGCCCTCTTCACCCTCCTGACCTGGTTGTCCGGCCAGGTTCTGCTGCATCTCTTCCAGAGCTTGACGGAGTTGTGCCTGTTCAGCAGCGAGTCTGGCCAGTTCTTCGGAGAGCTGCCGGCCGGACTTTCCGCTTTGTTTTAATTGCTGGATTTGTTCACTGAGCTGTTTCTGCATTTCCGACATGCTGGGCATAGACTGCTTTTGCTGCCCTTTACTTTGTGGCTTACCCATGGCTTCTGCCATTGACATCTGCATCTGACTGAGCACATCATCCAATAGCAGGGCGAGGTTGTTCATGGAGGTCATGGCATATTGCTGATTACTGGCCGCTTTGCCTTTATTACGCTCACGGAGCTCGAACATGGCTGTTTCTAGATTTCTGTTGATTTCGCTTACTTCCCGGGTCACAAAATTGCTGATCTGCGCCACCCGGCTGGCTAAAGAGAGCAGACTGTCTTCGATGACTTCTATATTGGCGATGAGCTTTAACTGCTCCTGAGAGAGTTCTATGAAACGAGGATCCACCTGATCTACCTCCTGAATGTCTTTGAGAATGCGCTCCTGTTCGAAGGAAAGTTTGATAAGGTTGTCCAAAATGTCCCGCAGATTATCGAGGTTTTCTTGCATCATCACCATTTCGGCCCCTGCCTGCATGTCCTCCAGCTTTTGAGCAGCGGCTTTCATCTTTTGCCCGGTATTCTTCATTTTTTGACCAGTGCTGTTCATCTTTTCCTTGCTTTCCTGCTCATTTTTTGGACTTTCTGTTTCATTGTTCTCTTCTTCGGAGTCTGATGGCTCCTCGGGAGATAGTTGATCTGTGATTTCGTCCAGTTTCTCGGAAATCTCCTCCCTGTCCTTGTTCAGGTCATCCAGGGGTTCCGGACTTTTGAGCTCTTCATTCAGTTGCTCTGCCTCTTCCAGTTCTTTTTGTATTTCTTCAAATGTTTTGTTGATTTCTTCCTGTTCTTGGAGGCTTTGGGAGTTTTCGTCTGATTTTTTATTTTGAGTTTGTTCGCCCAGCTTTTCCTGTTTCTCGCCCAAATCCTTAAGTTCCTGAGCAGCTTGCTCCAATTGCGTTTCAAGTTTCATACGCTTAAACAACTCCAGCGCTCTTTCCAGCTCTTTTTCAAGGTTTTGTTCTTTGTTTTGAATTTTGGACAATTGCTTAAGAACTTCCTCCGAATTGCTTTCTTCCTTCAGGAGCTTCTGAAGTTCGTCATATAACTTTTTGGTTTCTTCATCCAGCACTTCGTTGATAAGGTTTTGAAGTTGCTCAGACTTTTCCTGAAGCTTTTTGCTTTGTTTGCCAAATTCCTTTTGACTTTCAAGAAGTTGCTGATGTTTCAGCTTTAGGTCTTCAATATTTTTTTCTAACTTCTTTTTGTCCTTGATGAGTTCCTCAAGCATTTTTTGATCCTGCCAGCCTATTTCCTTTTTGTTTTTCAGTCTTGATTCCAGTTCCTTGAGTTGTTCATTCAGGGCTTCGGAATTCTGGAGTGATTTCTCCAGCTCGTTTTGCGAATTCTCGCTTTTGCTTTCAATAAGGGTCTTGATTTCCTCATGACTCGGCATTCTCAATGTGAAACGTGCCGAATGTGCAGATTTTGTTCCATTGATGGCATCATTGTCTCCAACACTGACATAGACCACTAAAGATTCTTTATCTGTGAGTCGTAGGGAATCAAAATTCCACTGATAAATAAACTGCTGACTATTCAATGATCGGTCATAGGGTATGGCTACTCTGCCTTTAGACCCTGAATTTCCCCGTTGATAGTGCAGATTAAGATGACTGAAACCATAATCATCCATGATGCTACCCGTAATAAGGAGGGATTGGTAGGTGACCGTGTCGGGAAAGAAGCTGGCTTCAATTTCGGGGGCTT
The DNA here is from genome assembly GCF_040222955.1 of Marinoscillum sp. GTDB lineage: Bacteria > Bacteroidota > Bacteroidia > Cytophagales > Cyclobacteriaceae > Marinoscillum. Next base: position 160,537 of record NZ_JAVKCA010000011.1, read on the forward strand.
GATCTTTGGTAACCGCTATTTCATAGGCAATTTTTGACTTGTTTCGTGCGTGGGTATTCTTGAGGGCAAGCTCATAGTTAAAGGAATTGAGAGCCGTACGTGAGAGGGAGTATACTTGATTGTCCCTGGATGTCATTTTAGTGGAATCGCCCCCGGTAATGAAAAACACCTTATCAGCATCGGAGGATTTCAGGGTAAAAAGTAATTCACTCCCCTCAGGTACAATCAGACTGCCGACATTGGAAGTTTTTTGATCATTGAGTCCTGTGTATTTGGGATACTTTATCTGAATGTTCAAATCCCGTATTTCGGGACGGGGGTATACTTTTATCTCATAAGGAGAGGAAAAATATCCGGCTGCTTCCAGCCTAAACTGTTTGTCCTGTGAAAGCGCAGGAAAGTTGAACGTCAGTTCTTCTCCGTTTCCAGACAGCCTGAACCGACGCCCGTTTTCAACCAGATAGACATCTTCCGGAAGACTATTGCCCTTGATGGCTACTTTCAGTTCGTAACTGTCATTTTGGTAACCAACCAAATCACTCAGCACATGAAATGAGAATGGTGCTGGTTTTTCGAAGGGTTGGTTGAAGTGTATGATGCGCGTGGTGCTGTCAATGAAAAGGTTGGGGTTGATAAACGAGACGAGCAACATAAAAACCGCTACGGCTGAGAGGTAATACGCGTATTTGAGGTTTACCCTGAAGTTAATGGCCTCTTTGAAGGAGAAAATGGTTAATTCACTGGTTTTTTGATGAAGCGCTGCAGCCAGTAGTGAAGAGTCTGAAGCAGAAAGCTCTGAAAGTTGGAGGTAGTTGATAAGTTTATCTTGTATTTCCGGAAAGTACCGTCCGATTTCCTCCGCAGCTTGCTTATCGCTTATTCCCTTTCGCAGCCTTACGAGAGAAAGTAAAGGAGATAGGATCCAAAAAACCAGACCGTAGCCTATCAAGAGGATAAAAAGGGAGAATAGAACTAGCCGGATGGTTTCACTAAACCAAAAATAATCCTCTAATAAACTGATAATCAATAGGATAGACCCAAAAAGCACACCGGTAACAAGTGAACCCTTGAGTAGCTTGTTCACAAAATACTTTCTCTTAAATCTGTCTAAATTATTCTTAAGAAGGTCTACAGACATATCAATAGTACGAAATTTCTACCGCGACGATCATAGGCTAAGGCCAAGCTCTTCATTAAAATACTCTAATGCATGCATTTTAAGTAATTTTTCTTGTTCCAGCAGGTCGAAATGAGGCAAAGGCTTCAGTAAATTCCAATGAGGCCAGCCCTGGGCATCTATACCTTCTAATTCGTAAAACCCGGAAAACGAAAGAAGTTTACAAATGGCGATGTGCATTAAGTCCTGCTTCTCCTCTTTTTCAAAGGTTCGGGCGCCCAGACCAAGCTCCTGTACGCCAATCAAAAATAAAACCGCATTGAGGTCCTTTGGTCGCTTACCCATACCCTTCTCCAGAGAATTGAGCAGTGCATTCCATTTTTTTTCAACCTCCAAATCTTTTTGATAAACCATTGTTCGAAAATCTTATATTGTGATATGAATGTTGTTGGCATTATAAAGGAATACCTCCAGGACTTTGTGAGTCTTATTTTTCCAAGAATATGTATTAACTGTAATACAATATTAGTTTATCAGGAAGAACACATTTGTATCAAATGCAGACTTTCTCTTCCAAAAACGAATTATCACTTGCTAAATGCTAACCCCCTGAAACCAAAGTTTGTTTACGAGCCCAGGGTAATGAATGTGGTGGCCTATTTACATTTCAATAAAGGCGGTGTTGCGCAGAAACTTGTGCATGAACTAAAGTACAGAGGACAGCAGGAGGTAGGTATTATGTTGGGTGAGTGGTATGGTTCTGATCTGATCAAGTCGGGTTGGGCGATTGACCTGATTATTCCTGTGCCAATTCATAAGTCAAAGCTGAGAAAACGAGGTTACAATCAGGCTGATTGCTTCGCAGAAGGCTTATCCAGCAGTATGAACATCCCCGTAAGGACTGATTTGGTGGAGCGAAAGAAAAGTACAGTAAGCCAGACCCGCAAATCAAAAGTAGAGCGATGGGAAAATGTGAATGAGATATACCGGGTGACCAATTCAGCAGAATTACAGAATAAGAATCTGCTGGTGGTGGATGATGTGCTGACCACCGGAGCGACCCTGGGAGAATTGATGGAGGTTTTGTCGGAAAGTGGCGCTGCAGCCATTTATATAGCGACCATCGCTGCGGGGAAATAAAAAAGCCGACCAATTTGGCCGGCTTTGTATTTTTAGAAACAGGTTATCTCTTAGTAATTGGTTCCTGCTCGGATCATGGCACATCTAAACCCAATGGTAGAAGTGGCTGAGTCTTCAAACAAGAAACGACGTGTTCCTGGTGACATCCAATAGGCCACATCTGCCCAGGAACCACCTTTGTACACCCTCAATCGCTTCATCGGAGGATTATCAGAGTTGTAAGATTTCTGTAAACCGGTTTTGCTTATCCATTCTTCTTCAGTATAAGAAGTTTCACTTCCTATGAAATTGTAAGCACCATCATAGCCAGTTTCTGAATCCAATGTACCATCTCTTCTCACAGGGTTCATATCTTCCATGTCCTGATAAGAAAGCGGTCTGTATACATCCTGTACCCATTCGTTCACGTTTCCAGCCATGTTGTAAAGACCAAAATCATTCGGAGGATAATCATATACATAGGTAGGAATCATGGCTCCGTCATTAAGCTTTCCTGCTATACCCGCATAATCACCTTTTCCTCTTTTAAAGTTGGCAAGGAAGTAACCCATGCTTTTTCCGTACGGATTTCTAAGCGCATGGCCATCCCAAGGGTATAGTCTTCTGTGAGTCTGATTTTCATCTAACCACTGAGTACCGATGAGAGCTTGTGCAGCATATTCCCACTCTGCCTCAGTTGGGAGACGATAGTTTGGAAGTACTACGCCTGATTCAAGAGGGATTCTTGGGAAAGCTCCAGCTGCTGCAGGCTCACCTTCAGCTCCGGCAAACGCAGCATCTCCGCCACCACCCAGGTCATCGTATAGTCCCGCCTTTTCTGCCAGTGATACGTTTACCACGGTTGTTCTCCATTTGCAATAGTTTACAGCCTGTCTCCAGTTCACTCCCACTACAGGGAAATACCTGAAACCAGGATATCTGTAGTAATGATCCACATAAGGGTCATTGTAGGCAAGATCCTTCGCCCAAACAGTTGTATCAGGAAGGTTATTTTTCCAATAATACTCGTCAGAGTCCTGCTTGATGTAAAACTCGTACTCCAGCCAGTTGATGTTGGCCACTTCAGTTTCATCCATGTAGAAAGAAGCAACCGTAACGGCTCTTTCCACATGATCGTTGGTATTGAGAACATCTTCCTCGAATGTTCCGAGGACAGTTCTACCACCTTCTATAAAAATAAGGTTTGGTCCTTCAGGCTGTCCGTTGAAATCATTGACCTGAAATCCCCCTTCTTCGTTAAACTCCAACCCTGTAGTCTTACTAATAGCCCCGGGATTGGTACTCGTGGGGGTTCCTGAACCACAGGAACTCAGGACTATAGCCATTGCTAACACAGAAGCTGAGCCAGCAACAACACTCACAAACTTTTTCATAACCTGTTTACTTTAATTGAAACGCTTCAAAATAGTAATAAATACAAATATTTCAAAAATACCCTTTATTGACAATCTTTCACACCTATAGTAGTCAATTAATAGGAAAATTAAGGATTTATTGTATAAAACACAGCATTATTTAGGCGATCACGGGAGATTTCATGTGATTCAGCACCTTAAGGGCCTCGTTTATGTCTACCACATTCCTGATGCTGATGATCAGTTTTTTCTTGTGATCCTTCATACTACACCTGCGTGGTTGGGACTGGATGAAACTCAGAACATGCCCAAAGAGGTCTGATTGGAAGTAGGATTCATCTTTGTTTTCCGAAACCACACACTTCATGATTTCATTCTTTACAGTCACTTTCTCAAAACCGAGCCCAATGGCATTCCAGCGTACCTCAATAGAGGTGATGAGGTTAGTAACCTGTTCTGGCAGTGGGCCGAATCTGTCGTTTAAGGTGTTCACAAATTCAGTGAGTTCGTCTTCACTGCGAATGCTGTCCACTCTGGAATACAGATTGAGCCTTTCGGAGATATTGGAAACATACTGATCGGGAATCAGAATTTCCAAATCCGTTTCAATGGTGCAGTCCTCCTTAATGGCTTGTAGTTTCTTTCTATCGGGCTCATTTTCAAAGAGGCTTTTGAAGTCTGTTTCCTTCAATTCAGCCACGGCTTCATCGAGTATTTTGTGATACACTTCAAACCCCATATCATTAATAAACCCACTTTGTTCACTACCAAGTAGGTTTCCTGCTCCTCTGATGTCCAGGTCGCGCATGGCTACTTTGAAACCATCCCCTAATTCGGAGAATTCCTCAAGTGTGGTCAGGCGTTTTCGTGCATCTGAAGACAAGGTGGAGGTAGGGGGCGTCAGTAGAAAACAATAGGCTTTCGTATTGGATCGGCCTACTCTCCCCCGCATCTGATGAAGGTCTGACAAGCCGAACATATGGGCGCGATTAATGATAATGGTATTGGCGTTTGGTATATCTAAGCCTGATTCGATGATATTGGTGGATACGAGTACGTCATATTCAGCATTGATGAACTTGAGCATGACTTTTTCGAGGTGTTTTCCTTCCATTTGACCATGGGCGATCCCAATCCGGGCTTCGGGCACCAGCCGATATACAATGTTGCCAATATGCTCAATGTCACTTACCCGGTTGTGCACCAGAAATACCTGCCCGCCTCTGCGCAGCTCGTGACTTACTGCGTCCCGTATAATTTCTTCATCAAATTCATGGATTTCAGTAGTAACAGGTCGTCGGTTAGGTGGAGGTGTGGAGATAATCGACAGGTCGCGTGCGCCCATCAATGAAAAATGGAGCGTTCTGGGAATAGGAGTAGCGGTCAGCGTTAGTGCATCTACATTGACGCGCATTTCTTTCAGGCGCTCTTTTACTTTCACCCCAAATTTCTGCTCTTCGTCAATAATCATGAGCCCCAGATCCTTGAAGTCCATGTCCTTGTTCACAATGCGATGAGTTCCTATCAGAATATCAATTTGACCTGCTTTCAGTTTTTTCTTGATATCATTGATTTCTTTGGTGCTTTTGAAGCGGTTGATATAATCTACCGTCACGGGGAAGTCCTCCAGTCGACCGGAAAATGTATGATAGTGCTGCATGGCGAGTATTGTGGTTGGCACCAGCACAGCCACCTGTTTTCCGGAATTGACAGCTTTGAATGCTGCCCGTATGGCAATCTCTGTTTTCCCAAAGCCGACATCCCCACAAACCAGTCGATCCATGGGGTGATTTTGCTCCATGTCTTTTTTTACATCTGCTGTAGATAGCGCCTGATCCGGTGTATCCTGATATAAAAATGAAGATTCCAGCTCTGCCTGTAGGTAATCATCGTCGGGATAAGCAAATCCGGGAGCGGCTTTTCTTTTGGCATAAAGCTCAATGAGGTCCTTGGCAATGTCCTTGACCTTCTTTTTGACTTTCTTTTTCTTGTTTTCCCAGTCCTGAGTACCCAGTTTGTTAATGGAAGGAGGCGCACTGTCTTTACTCGAGTACTTGGAGATTTTGTGAAGCGAGTGAATGCTCACATAAAGCAGATCGTCATCCCTATAAACCAACCTCAGCGCTTCCTGCTTATTTCCACCCACATCCACAGTGTCCAGGCCAGCAAATCGCCCAACTCCATAATCAATGTGGACAACATAGTCACCCGCCTGGAGGGTTTTCAACTCTCTGAGGGTAAGGGACTTACTTTTGGAAAATTTTTCCTTGGCCCGATACTGATGAAACCGGTCGAAGATCTGATGATCGGTATAACAAACAAACTCATGGTAATCATCAATGAATCCCTCTTTCAGCGAGGCTCCCACACCACTGAATGTCAGGTCACTGTTTATTTCATGAAAAATCGTTTCCAGCCGCTCCAACTGCTTGGGCGATTCTGCAGTGATGACTTTTTGATAATTTTTAAGCTGGAAGGAAAAAAGGTCTTCGGCGAGCAGATTAAAGTTTTTATGAAAATGCGGTTGTGGCTTGATGCCCAGGTCAAATTCCTTGTCTGGCTTCAGGTAGAAACGATTACCAAACTCTACCCGATTAAAGTTATCCAGGAGTTTGTCAAAAGACTTTTCAGAGTCGAAAAGATCCTCCGGGCTGAAGACCACTTGAGTATACCCACCGGACTTCATGATTCCCTGAAAAGATTCAACGGCTTTGTTGAACCCCTTTTCCACCAGGTCAAGGGTTTCCCGGTAGTCTTTCATCCAGATAATGGAATCTTTGGGAATGAAATCGAAAAAGGGCTGTCGCTCTTCCTTGAGCAATTTGGTTTGTACGTTGGGGATCAGTGTGACTTCATCCAGGCTATGGGTCGAAAGCTGGTTCTCCGGGTCAAACTCCCTGATACTTTCTATCTCATCTCCAAACAGCTCCAGACGGTATGGGTAGTCGTGGGCAAATGAAAAGACATCTATAATTCCTCCGCGCACAGAAAACTGACCAGGTTCATACACAAAATCACTTCGCTCAAAATCATAGCTTGAAAGAAGCTCAGTCAGAAATTCTACATCCACTTTTTCACCAACAGACGCTTTGAAAGTGTTTTCCAAAAGGGATCTTTTATTGATCACCTTTTCATAAAGTGCATCCGGGTAGGTGATTACCTGGAGTCCTTTATGCTTGTTGGAATTAATTCTATTCAATACTTCCGCCCTTTGAAGAATGTTCGCATTCTCCGTTTCTTCAAATTGATAGGGCTTTTTGTAGGAGCTGGGAAACAGAAGCAGCTGATCTTCCGGGAGGAAATTTCTCAGGTCATTGATGAAATAAGCAGCTTCCTCTTTATCATGGAGGATATAAATGTTGGTTTTCTGGTGGATAGATGAGGTGGCTGCACCAAGCAGGGCATCATAACTCCCTGCCATTCCCTTTAGGCGTATCGTTTTTTGGGTACTGACCGCTTCAGATATGCTTTTGATCAGTTCGCTCTTGATATAAAAACTTAAAATTTCCTTTGCTTCCACAATGCTTAATTAGACCGCAAAAATAGCTGAATAATCTCCAACCATCTCCAAGGGGGAGAAACCAAAAAGGGGGCGGGAGTGTTTTTTCGCTTCCACGAGAATAGATAGGACACACAATCCAGGCAATTAATTATATTATTTTGAGAAAAAATTGAAACATTTTTGTTTTCAAAGGAGTATACATATTCTTAGTTGCGTACAATAATTGCGGATTTACTCGTTTAAAGAGTAATCCTTTTTTAGGTTAGGTTGGTAAAAGGCGCTGGTGTAGAAATGCACGGCGCCTTTTTTTTGTAATTCCTTAATCTACAGCCGTCACGCAAAACCCTGAGATCAATTATATTCGAGCTATGAAAAAGACTGTACTCCTTCTCTTGCTGATTTCATTTTCATTTCGAGCACTACCTTGGGGCTTAACGGGGCACAGAATAGTGGGTCTCATTGCAGAAAAGCACCTCTCCAAAAAGGCCAGGAAGAATATTGAAAAAATTCTGAAGACGGAGACATTGGCGGAGGTGAGTAACTATATGGATTTCATCAAATCCAATGATGCTTACGATCATATGTCACCCTGGCACTATGCTACCATTCCGGACGGTATGACTTATGAGCAGGCCGGCACACCGGAAGAAGGAGACATCATCCAAACACTCAATCGCCTCATTTCGGAGTTAAAGACCAAGCAGTTCACAGATGAAGATGAAGCTTTTGCACTGAAGTGTCTGGTTCATCTGATAGGAGATATCCACCAGCCACTGCATGTAGGTAATGGTGAAGACAAGGGAGGCAATGACGTAAAACTGGAGTATTTCTGGTCGTCTTCCAACTTGCACAGGGTTTGGGATAGCGGCATCATCGATGGCCAGGTTTACAGCTATACCGAATACGTGGAATTGCTGGACCATGCCACGGACAAGGAAATCAGTGAATGGCAGACTGCAGGGATTCGGGACTGGGCAGCAGAATCTGTCAGTTTCAGGCCACAAATCTATAACCTGCCGGAGAGCAAAAAGATCAGCTATCGGTATGATTATGAAAACCTGGAATTATTGAATAAGAGACTTTTGCAGGCTGGAATTAGACTTGCAGGTGTTTTAAATGAGATATACGGTTAAAGAATAGTAAGGCGTAGTTTGTTGGCAGCTTGTTCCAAATCTACCAGCGCCTCAATCGCGATCACCACTTCCTGAGGAACCCTCAGAATTCTGGCTGCATCATATACCTGTTCTTTCTCTTCCAGGGCATAGTCTCCGTCCGCCGAGCTCATCCGTATGGCATCATAAATCAGAAGTTTGCTGAATCCTGCCAATGCTGAAGAATTGAAAGAAGAAAAGATGTCGTCTAGTTCGGCAGCTTCAAAATCAAACTCTTCCCAATCCGCTACGATTTCCTCATCTACCCCTACTTCCTTGGCCATATCCAGGGTGAGCCATTCTAGTTCAGGGTCAGAAACAATTCCATCGGAACCCGCAATTGTCAATAAAGCAAAGCCGTATTCCCGCCATTTGTTTTTAGGCACCATGCTGATCCCGTAAAATGTGGGAGAGATATTGGTTAAATCTGAATTCATAGAATTGTTTTTACACTTCAAATTAATCACTAATATTGAAAGAGAAAAGTACAACTTTATAATTGGTATCCTTTGAGATTTTTACAGGGGAGCCATACCAATCACTACAAAACGCAAGATTCATGTTTAGCGCATCAGACCTCAAGCAAATTTCAGATCATCAGCTGACCCAAGAGGGCATCACTGCTCAGATAGAAAAATTCAAATCTGGTTTTCCTCCCTCAGATTTATCAGAGAACATTCAGATGGGAAAAGGACTGAAACAGCTCACGGCTGAAGAAGCAGAAAAGATGATCACATTCTATGAGAATCACCTTGAGGGCCTGGAAATTGTCAAATTTGTCCCCGCTTCCGGAGCAGCTTCACGAATGTTCAAGTCGCTGTTTGCTTTCCTGATGGACTACAAAGGGACCGAAGCTGAATATGAAAAGATGACTTCCGACCAGGGTTCTGGTTCCATTTTCACATTTTTCAAGAAGCTGGATCAGTTTGCTTTTTATGAAGACCTGAAAGCTGCCTATCAAAAGGCTACCGGGACCAGTCTGGAAGAGGCACAATTGAAGCGGGAATACACTCAAATCCTGGATGTATTGCTCAATGAGCCGGGCATGAACTATGGAGGGCTTCCCAAGGGGCTCCTGAAATTTCACCAGTACCCGGAAGGACCAAGAACACCGGTAGAAGAGCACATGGTGGAAGGCGCCCAATATGCTCAGGATGGGAATGGCAATGTAAAAATCCATTTTACGGTTTCCCCCGACCATATGGAGAAGTTCATGGCACATGTTTCTGAAATACAATCAGGATATGAATCACTTTTTGGGGTGAAGATCGAGGTGAGCTACAGCATACAGAAACCTTCTACAGATACCATAGCAGTAGACATGGCCAATGAGCCTTTTCGTGAAGACGATGGTTCTTTGCTTTTCAGGCCCGCTGGACATGGTGCTTTACTCGAGAACCTTAATGACATAGATGCAGATGTGATCTTTCTGAAAAACATTGACAATGTGGTTCCGGATAAAATCAAAACCGAAACCATTCGGTACAAAAAGGTCATTGCCGGAATATTATTGGACTATCAGCAACGAATCAGGCTTGCCCTGACGGATCTCGACAAAGGTGAAGGCATAGAGGAAGCACTGAATCTTTTGGAGAATCACCTTGGCTACAGGCCTGGAAAGGACTTTGGTGGTCTGCCGGATGCTCAAAAAAGAGACTTTCTGGCTCAGAAACTTGACCGACCACTTCGAATCTGCGGGATGGTGAAAAGTGATGGTGACACTGGCGGTGGCCCTTTTTGGGTGGCCGCCAAGGATGGATCAGTGTCACTACAGGTGGTAGAGACCGCACAGATCGACCTCTCCAATGAAAAACAGAAGGAAATATTCAACAAATCCACCCACTTTAACCCGGTGGATGTGGTCTGCGGAGTGAAAAACAAAGCAGGTAAAAAATATAACCTCCTGGACTATCGGGATATGGATACGGGGTTTATTACCGAAAAATCCAAAGATGGCAAGGACCTGAAAGCACAGGAACTCCCGGGCTTATGGAATGGCTCCATGGCAGATTGGAATACGGTCTTCGTGGAAGTGCCAGCCATCACATTCAATCCCGTGAAATCTGTCAATGACCTGTTGAAGCCGCAGCATCAGGGCGGATAAAACCTACCCATCATTATCTCAGTAGGTGTTTATTCAAACTCGATGACACATCATCAAGTTATTCCGTCATGCAATCCATGCCTATGGGACTTCCATCCGGTGGGGACAATGTTGCGGGGATTTTGAAATCTTCGGGTTCCTCCAGAAACTGCTGATATAGGCGGATGCAATGGGCATAGTGCGCACTTACCAGGGGATCAACTGCAGTCTTCTTTTTGATGGAGACCATTTTCATCAATTGCTCCAGCTCAAAGTTGGCCAAGGCTTTCGTCATCTCTGTCCCTGAGCTTGTGGATAGGTTCATCAGATGGTATAGAACTCGTTTTTCCACCACCATTTTAATTTCTTTGGCCAAGCCATCCGGATAAGGAGCACTCCATGTCTGATCATTGATTTTACGAATGAGCTCCTTCCATCCGGGAAATGAGCTTTTTTGAAGGTTCTGTTGAGTGAGTCGTTCGATTCGCTCAGGCTGAAAGAGCATCTCCAGCGTCATTTCTGCTGACATCTCCGCTGCGGCTACCGGGTCGAAGGTGACCCCGGTATTTGACTTAAAACTCTCCCGGGTTCTGGCATGTCCGGGGACTTTGGGGCTTAAAAGCTGGAGTAAATGTGGCGGAACGCTTAGGAAGCCGGTAGAAAGAGTGCCGACCAGCGCGTCTATGGCGGCTAGTTGAGTTGCTGGGTCCACCATTTCTGGCAGTGGCAATTTGTCGCCTTTGGTTTTATAGGCATAGTGCTGGCCACCCACTAGTTTGGCGGCGGCTTCTATCTGATACCTGTGGAGGAAGTACATAGGCACCAATACCTCTTCCAGTGCGGAGATGGGCTGCCCCGTTTTGATGGCTTTTTCAGAAAAAGTAGAAAGTACCTTTGTCCTAATGGCTGCCAGGCGAACCAGTTCGTCCACTGCATTTTCACCGTTGTCCCAGAGGTGTGCCGTGGCGTGAGCACCGCCTTTGGGCCGGGCATCCGAATCCATGATAAAGTGATAGCCACCGGAAATCCACTCATCAATGATGCTTTGTAAATGGGAATCATCATTTTCATTTGAAACAGAGTAGCCATAACGAATCGCAAATTCATCCCATGCCCCAATACCCACATCATAGGCATCAGAAAGATCTATTTCACCATTTTCATTGATTTGAATATAAGGATGCGGATAGTCCATGACTGACGCCCGATTGTCTGCACTGGCCGCGAAGTTGTGATAAAGGCCAAGCGTATGCCCCACTTCATGAGCAGCAAGCTGTCTGAGTCGGGCGAGAGCCATCTCAAGCATTTCTCCACTGGGTTCTTTACCTTCTTCATAGGGCTGTAGCAGACCAGTAGCAATCAGAAAATCCTGACGGATCCGCAATGAACCCAGCGAAACATGACCTTTGAGTATTTCTCCTGTTCGTGGGTCGGCTATCCACGAGCCATAAGACCAGCCGCGGGTAGATCTGTGCACCCACTGGATGACATTGTAATTGATGTCTAATGGATCAATACTATCCGGCAATACATATACCTGAAAAGCATTAATGAACCCGGCTTTTTCAAAAGCCTGATTCCACCAGCTGGCACCTTCTATCAGTGCGGATTTTACGGGTTCAGGGGCACCTTTATCCACGTAATAAATGATTGGCTCGACGGCTTCACTCAATTCGGCTTCTGGATTTTTCTTTTCCAGTCGATGGCGAAAAATGAGCTGCTTCACCAGCGGTTCTTCGATGGGCGTGGCGTAATCCTGATAGGAGGACGCATAGAAACCACTTCGTGGGTCGAATTTTCGCGGGTTATACTGATTGTCAGGTAAGCGAACGAAGGAGTGGTGCATTCTCACGGTAATGGATTCGGCAGTTGGGGCCACTGACCTGATGTTACTTCCGGTAGGCGTACCCTTGAATGTGATGGTGGATTCAAACTCTGAATTGTCCTTGAAATTTTTGGTCATCTCCAGATAAATGGCAGATCTGCTGGCATCCAGCGTGTAACTGCCCTCCTTGGATTTTTTAAGGGTTTCGCTCACGCCGTGAGCATCGGCCAGGAGGAAATCCGTCATGTCAATCAATACCTTACCGTTTTGTTCTTTTTCCACCTTGAATCCCCACAGAACACTCTGTGCAAAAGCTTCGTTGACGGATCGTACTTCTTCTTTATTTTCACTGACCGCCCGGTATCCATAGTTGGGTTGGATGAGTAACACCTTTGGTCCGCTTCGCTCAAACTTCACGATTCGGTTATCTCCCACCTGTCCTCTGTCCAGCCCAATGTCATTAGATCCTATGCCTGCGGCCAGGTAGTTGACGTAGAGAAACTCCTCACCCAGGTTTTCTACTTCCAAAAAGACCTTTCCTTTCTCAGCATCCCAATAAAAATCAAAGAAGCCTTCGTATTTCTTGTGCTTGGATACTGTACTTTCATATGTATCCGTGCTGCTGGAGGGAGTGGATTTAGGAGAGCAAGCGAAAGCGGCAACAGTAATCAGGGCGAGGGTCAGGTATTTCATAAGTTATTGTGTTTTGAGGTCGACTAACAATCAGGACATCATGAAGATGACCTTGCGGCCAGGATAAGTTAGCAGTCATTCGGGAGATTCAAGGAGATCTACCGGCTTAATATTGACCAGCTTGAGTAAGAATTATATTTTCGGATATATGACTCGTTGAGTGGTGGAACCATAAAGCATGGACTTATTCACAATCGAGACACCGCCACTGCACGACCCCTGCTCCAGACCCAAATCGTTCCATGGTGTACTTTTCGATATCAATCAGGAAACCGGTTTCGCTGCTGTTTTGCGTACAGCAGCCATTGCAGTCAGAATCGGCGCAGACGTCATACACGGTGGCCTCAATTTGCAGCTTTCCCTGCTTAAGTAGAAAAGTCTTCAATCGATAGCGGGCTCCGTCTTTGGAGTGTATGGCAATGATATTGTGACTTTTGACCCATTCTTCGGGTTGCTGACCGTCTACAAAAGCGAAATACCCGGCCCATTGGCATCCATTGTATTCGAGACATTCGGGACTTCCTGGTTCGGGATATGATGTATAATTAGTCAGATTGGCCAGTTGCCATTGTTCTTCCTGAGCACTGACAGGCTCCACCAACGAAAGGAGAAGGACGCCATACAAGCCTGAAATGATGAATTTGTTGATCAATAGGAACAAAGTTTTATCAATTGATGAAGATAGAACACTTTTATTTAAACAGTTTGCCAACCTTTGAATGAATGGGAGAACCTATGAGCAAAATCCAGCGACTTTACTTTGTGGCACTAATCCCTCCAGAGCCCGTCAAATCTGAGGTGTGGCAAATGAAGGAAGAAGTAAAGACAAAATATGGACCTAAGGCGGCATTGAAGTCACCGGCCCACATTACACTTCATATGCCTTTCACCTTCAGGGTAGATCGTGAAGATCAAATCATCACCTGTCTGACGGCAGCCGTTAGGAATACCACACCGATAGAAATTAACCTTAATGGGTTTGGATGCTTTGACCCCCGTGTGATTTATATAAATGTTGAAAAAACTTCGCCTCTGGACGAGCTCAAAAAAAAGGTGGTCAAACAAATGCGATTGGATCTAAAACTTCAAAACGCAGATTATAAAAACCTGCCGTTTCATCCGCACATGACCATTGCCTTCAGAGACCTGAAAAAACCAATATTTCAGGAGGTGTGGCCTGAGTATGAACAAAGAGCCTATCATGCAAGCTGGGAATGTGCCTCTGTTTGTTTGCTGAAACATACTGGCAAAGACTGGGCGGTACTGGGGGAGATTGCTTTTTAGGATCAAAGACCAGGCGGATTGTTAGCATGAGACTGATCAGAATTCTGTTCACCCCCAAGGATCAGCATGGTCACATTTGGCACCAGCAATTCAAACATAACGGACAGAAAACGCAAACTTTTCTTTAAAAGGCCAAATCACTCAACGAGAATTTATACCCACTCACCGAGTTTAACAATCCTCGAAACGAAATTACGAGCGACCAGGGGACGAAAATGAGCAATTTCGTAGTCCAGGAAAAAAGAAATGTGATGATTCGGGTCATCACTGGCTCGAAGCATTACGCTCCCCTAATGCTAAGAATTATAAGCACATATCTTTTATCTGTGGTTTTGTGGGCTGCTACATTCTCGTCTCAGCTCCTCGCCACCGACCTCACTGACTGCTCCGGTGTAGTGTTCAATCCCAATATCATTATCGAAGACGGATTTGACGTACCATCAGGTGAGTGTGCCATCATAGATGTCAATATCGGATTCATAGATGGAAGCATCATTGTTGAGAACAATGCCACCCTCTACATCTATGGAAATATAGACTACATCGATGGAAAGATCCATGTTCACACAGGAGGCCAACTGTTTATTTACGGAGACATTGCTGGTATGTCCAATGACATAATAGCCGATGAGGGAACCATAGAAATGTTTGGGTCGGTGACCTCAGAAGGAAAAGTGACCATCAATGATCCTGGTGTGTTCCAAATGACAGGGGCGCAACTTCACCTTTCACCAGCCGGCGATATAGCCCTAGATGGCGGATCGGCCATGTTTATCATGAATGACTTCAGCTCTGTTACCCAGGACCTGGGTAAATTTGATAACAAAGGAAATAATTCAAACATCCAACTGGACGAAAGTGGTAATACACTCTATACAATTGATTTTCAGGGGTTAAAGGGAGATTTCCTGGGCTCTGGACCTACCTATTCAGATATACCCCCGACGCAATCCAAAAGAATTATAGTTTCCGAAACCAACGGAAATACCATCACGGCCGAAAACGGCCCTTCAGATTATGTGTCTGTCGTACTAGGCGCTTCACCGACCCTTCCTGTCACCATTACCCTTTTCTCCAGCGATGTGGCGGAAGGTACGGTATCTCCCATAAGTATAACTTTTACTTCCCTTAATTGGGATACACCTCAGGTCATTACCATTACGGGTACCGATGACAATGTAGCTGAGAGAACCAGGGTTTATGAATTGATTACATCCAATGCTGTTTCAGGTGATTTACAGTACAATGGAATGATAGTTCCTGATGTTGTGGTTCTGAATAGAGACAATGGATTAAACGGTACAAATACCTACAATATTTTTGCCCCTACAGCGGATGGTAGCACGATTACGTCCAAAGAAGATTCGGTGGCCGTCATCACTGTTGCTGATTTGGGCTTTGCTGATGATGATGGAGATGATATTGACAAGCTGCAAGTGAGCACTTTGCCAGTGAAGGGGATCCTGTTTCAAGATAATGCACCTCAAAACAATGCTTATGATGTTGGCGAGGAGCTCAGCGTGAATGATACAATTACAAAGGCAGAAATTGATAACAATGAGTTCAATTATATTCCCGATAGTCAGGAAGTGGGAAACTCGTACGCGTCATTTGATTTTTATGTGAACGATGGAGAGGTTTATTCGGATGCTTCAGCGACTATTACTTTTGACATTGTTGCGGTCAATGATAGCCCGGTATTTACCCTTACCGGAGACCTCAATGTAGATGACAACCAGGCCTCTTATTCTTATCTCAATTTTTTCAGTGGTGCGGGTGATGGTGATCCGGAATTAACGCAGAATCTGACTTACCAAATTTCTACGGATGATCCGTCTATTTTTTCGGTTCTTCCGAGTATTGACTTTGGTACGGGTGAATTAACATTTACACTGGCCAATAAGGTATCCGTCGTAGCCAACATTACCGTAACTGTAACCGATGATGGTGGCACGGTCAATGGCGGCTTGGATGAAACGACCAAAACTTTCAAGATCAATGTTTTTGATGAGCCCCAGTCCAAACTCGAGACCATTCCTGCGGGCTCCTACATCGTGGATATGGGCTCTCTGTCTCCCACCATTGGCAACTCCCTGAAACCTTATGGCTTAATCTTTGATCTGACCAGCAATTACCAGGTGCCGGTCAAAATTGCCATCCGTATGGACAAGGAAAAGGATGAAATTGACTTTAGCCACGAGGGTAGAGATTATCGTGGAGCACCGTTCATTATTTCTGCCGAATACCGTACCGATTCTGTCAATGCAGTGCTGGATGAATGGGAGCTGCAGGGGGTAGAAGGATATACCACTACCACGGAGGCATTGAATGTACCCATTTATGTCACGTTTACTGCCTATACTACCTGGACGGTCGATCAGGACAATGAAGCCATTGCGGCCAATTACTTTGACAATGCCGGGATACCATTGACATCCTATACCGTCAAGCCCCCATCTGCACTCGATGGTACGGATGATATTTTCATTTTGCCACATGCTGATCCGTCGTGGGCCAATCATGGCAACCTCTACAACTGGAACAAGTCGGTAGATGAAGGTGGAGAAGGTGGATGGATCTGGGCGGGATGTCACGCCGTGAGTGTGCTTGAAAGCCTGGTGAACCCTGCAGACGTTACTGAACAGATGAATTTTTTGACCACTAATTCACTGGTGAGTTATCTGGCTCATGACGATGGGAGTGTACCTTATTCTTATGATTATCCAGCCCATCCATTCATGCAGTTTATGCAAGACCTAGATGCAGCTTCTGTCAATGGCTCTGAGCAGGTTTATCTTCCCAGCAAGGCCCAGGGTAGCTCATGGTTATCAAGCACAAAAATTGCAGTATGGGATCCCGATCAGAGTGATGTGGTGAATGGAATTATTACCGATGGAGAAGCCGCGGTATTGGCATTTGGTCACTCATTTGGCGATCCGAGAAATGGTAAAGTATTGTATCAGGGCGGTCATGACCTGGATGGTGGAAACATAGCCAATATTGCGGCTCAGCGTGCATTCTTCAATTTCTCCATATTAGCACCAGTGGGTAAAGTGCCAATTGTTGATTCGATCAGTGTACCGGCATACATGGATAAGGCACAGGATTACGACCTGTCAATTTCTGCCACCACCCGCGATGGTTCTACACCCAGTTATTACTGGTCTTCGGGTTGTGGTGGATCTTTTGACGATCCCACCTCTTCCACACCTACTTATACTTCACCGTCGGTGGTTACCGTCACCACTTGTATCATTACCGTCACCATCACTGACAGCAATGGAAGACAAACTTTCGAATCGGTCAGTGTGACTATGACACCAAACGAAACACCTACTTTCACGAGTTTGACTTCCCCGTTGGAAGCGGGAATTCTAACCGATGAATTCGAAATTACTTTCGCGGAACTGGAAGCAGCGTCTGACGCGTCTGACGTAGAAGGTCCTATTGCGGGGTATTTGGTAACCAACTTAAATGGCGGAACCCTTTCACTGGGGACCTCTTCAGGAGTGGCCACTCCGTATGCTGCGGGATCGAATGATACGATCAATGCTTCTATTAATGCTTACTGGACTCCATCTTCTACGGGCTTTACTTCTGCATTTGACATAGTGGCGCTGGATTCCGAAGGATCAAACTCGGTCACGGATATCCCTGTCAATATCAAAGTGGTGGGCTTTAGTGTCACTGAATCCGGCGGAACTACCGTGACTTCAGAAGCTGGCGGAACTGATTTTATTTCGATTGTGCTGGATGTTCAACCTACCACCGATGTGCAGTTGGATCTCGTCATTTCACCGACCTCTGTGGCGAGTGTCAATGTCGCGTCAGTGACTTTTGACAACACCAACTGGGATACTCCTCAAGTTATTACCATTACAGGCCAGGACGATGCCACTCCTGTGGATGGTGACGATCCATATACCATTACCTTTTCTGTCAATACAGGAGCTTCCGATGACGACTTTGATCTGATGACTGATCAGGTGATTGCAGCGCTCAACGTAGACAACGATGATCCGGGTTTTACGATTACACCCCTTTCTGGAATTACAGTGAATGAATCAGGCACCACAGCCAACTTTACCATTAGTCTTCAAAGTAGCCCATCCGCCGCTGTGGATGTTACCTTGTGGAGTAATGACCTGACGGAAGGGGATGTCAACCCCAAGACTTTCAGCTTTACCAATTTGAACTGGAATGCTGCCAACAGCTTCACAGTGACGGGAGCTGATGACCTTGTTGAGGATGGAGACATTAATTACCTGATCGTCTTGGATCCTGCAGTTTCAGGTGATCCAACTTATGACAACATGGATCCGGCAGATGTTACTGTGACCACAGCAGACAATGATGTTTCGGGTATCCAGGTTACGCTATCCGGAGGGTCAACAGTCACTTCTGAAACAGGAACAACGGATACCGTCTGGGTTCAATTAAACACAGAACCATCCTCCGATGTAGTCATCGATGTGACTTCTGCGAATTTGAGTGAGGGCACTGTGAGCCCCGCTCAGCTCACGTTTACAGATACAGACTGGAATGTGGCTCAGCTGATCATCGTAACAGGGGTTAATGATAATGTGGATGACGGAGATGTCACGTACAACCTGGTGCTGGCTGTTGATGATGCCGCATCTGACGATGTTTATGATGCCGTTCCTAATCAATTGGTAAGTGTGACCAATCAAAATGATGACGTGGCAGGCATTTTGGTTTCACCGACTTCACTTACCATGTCGGAATCCGGGGCTCCGGAAAACTTCTCTATTGTGCTCAATAGCCAGCCAACGCAAAATGTATCAATAAGTGTGTCCAGCAGCAATACGGGTGAAGCGACGGTGAATGTCTCGTCTGTGACTTTTACTCCTGGAACTTGGAATACGCCTAAGCAGGTGGCAGTGACCGGCCAGGACGATACTCAGGTTGATGGTAATTCGTCGGTGACTATTCTTGTGGCTACTGCTACTTCAACAGATTCAAAATATAGCGGGATGAACCCTGATGATGTGGCCGCAACCATTCAGGACGATGATACGGCCAGGTTTATTGTCACCCCTACGAGCCTCTCAATGAATGAAGGTACTACGGGAACTTTTGATGTTGTATTGGGGGATGAACCACAAGGAACAGTTAACCTGACATTGTCGAGCAGCAACAGCGCGCAAGCAAGCATAGATTTCACGAACCTTTCGTTTGACAACTCCAACTGGAGTGTGGCTCAAACAGTAACAGTAACCGGAGAAGAGGACGCCAACCTGATTTCCGAATCACCTTCTATTACGATAAGTGTAGACGCATCAAGTGACGATGCTTTTGATACCCTGAACAATCAGGTCGTGAATGTCACGCTGGCTGATAATGATTTGGCCGGATTTACCGTCACGCCATTAAGCCTGTCAGTGAATGAAGGCAGCACAAACACTTTCACCGTGGTGCTTGATGCAGAGCCATCGAGTGATGTGATGATATCATTGACCAGTAGCAACACCGCCGCTGCGACCGTAGACTTATCAAGTGTAGTGTTTGACAATACCGACTGGAGTGTAGCCCAGACCGTGACAGTAACCGGAGTAGAAGATGCCAATGTTATTTCCGAAACCCCGACCATTACCGCCAGTGTAGTAGATGCGAGCAGTGACGATGCTTTTGACACCCTGAACAATCAGGTCGTGAATGTGACTTTGGCAGACAATGATTTGGCTGGATTTACGGTCACACCATTAACCCTTTCAGTAAGTGAAGGCAGCACAAATACTTTTACAGTAGTACTGGATGCCGAGCCATCGAGTGATGTCACGATATCATTAACCAGCAGCAATACTGCCGCTGCGACCGTAGACCTTTCAAGTGTAGTATTTGACAATACCGACTGGAGTGTAGCCCGGACCGTGACCATCACGGGGGTGGAAGATGCCAATGTTATCTCAGAAACCCCGACCATCACCGCCAGCATTGTAGACGCAAGCAGCGATGATGCTTTTGACACCCTGAACAATCAGGTCGTGAATGTGACTTTGGCAGACAATGATGAGGCTGGATTTACTCTTACGCCACTGAGCCTTTCAGTGAATGAAGGCGGAACTAACACCTTCACGGTAGTACTGGATGCCGAGCCAGCAGACGAAGTATTCATAGATTTCACCAGCAGCGATCACTCTGCAGCCATTACCGATTATAGTCGAATGAGTTTTGATGCGACTAACTGGAACATTTCCAAAACGGTAACCGTGTCTGGGGTGGAAGATGCGAATTTGGTATCAGAGACACCAACTATCACCTTAAGTGTGGATGCATCAAGTGACGATGCCTTTGATACCCTGAACAATCAGGTCGTGAATGTCACGCTGGCTGATAATGATTTGGCCGGATTTACTGTCACGCCATTAAGCCTGTCAGTGAATGAGGGCAGCACCAATACTTTCACCGTGGTGCTGGATGCCGAGCCAGCAGACGAAGTATTCATAGATTTCACCAGCAGCGATCACACGGCGGCCATTACCGATTATAGTCGAATGAGTTTTGATGCGACTAACTGGAACATTTCCAAAACGGTAACCGTGTCTGGGGTGGAAGATGCGAATTTGGTATCAGAGACGCCAGTTATCACCTTAAGTGTGGATGCTTCAAGCGACGATGCTTTTGACACCTTGGCGAACGAGGAGGTCAATATCACACTGACGGACAATGATGAAGCAGGTTTTATAGTGACTCCAGATTTGATCAACCTGGAAGAAGGTGAAGCAGGATCATTGAGTGTTGTACTTAGCTCAGCACCATCAGCGGAAGTAACGATCTCCATGGCCAATAGCCACGAATCAATCATTTCACTTGATCAGCTTGAACTAACCTTTACTGCTGGTAATTGGGACACCCCTCAATCGGTCATAGTTACTGCTCTTGAAGACGATAACATGGTATCTGAAACGGCCACAATCACCGTAAGTGTTTCTGCTTCAGCCGATGCGTCATTTACAGCGCTGACAGCAAAAGACGTGGAGGTGAACGTTTCTGATCCTGATGAAGCGGCATTTACGGTTACACCGAAAGATATTTCAACCACAGAGGGAAGTAGTGCCACATTCAACGTGGTACTCAACATTGAACCAACATCTCCGGTATTTATAGATTTTGAGAGCAGTGACCCAGCGGCAGGCATAACCGATTATAGCCGAATCAGTTTTGACGCGGGCAATTGGGAGAGCCCAAGAGTGATTACCGTTACAGGCATAGAGGATATGGATCTTCGGTCAGAAGCACTGATCATAACGGCGAGTGTTGCTGCAACATCCGACCCGGAATTTGTGGGATTGTCTGCGCAGGACGTAAGTGTTTCTATCGCTGATGATGACACAGCTGGATTGGTTGTGAGTCCTCAAAGTCTATCCGTTGATGAAAACTCGTCAGAAATATTCGACGTTAGGCTGAGCCACGAACCGCTTTCAGATGTTGTTTTGAGCATCACACTATCTAATGATGCCACACTCGAAATCAATCCTGTTCAGATCACCTTTACCACGGCCAACTGGAATCTTGCTCAGGAGATCATAGTAAACGCATCCGAAACAGGTGTATTAGAGGATTTAAAAGAAACATCGACCATTTCAGTAAGCACTTCTGATGATGCGCTCTACCTGGATGCGCCGGATCAAACAGTGGATCTTACCGTAGTGTCCATCAACAATCAGCCAGAGATCACTGGTCAGGTACTTTTGGAAACTACAGAAGACACACCGATCTCCATCGATCTGTCGGACCTGATGGTGAGTGATGTGGACAATGAATACCCTACAGATTTTGAACTGATCATCTTTAATGGAAGTAATTATTCGATCAGTGGCAATACCATCACCCCTGCGGCAAACTATAATGGTATTCTGACTGTACCTGTAGCTGTTAATGATGGAGGGTTAGATTCTGAGGTATTTGATCTGGAAATAACCGTGAGCGATGTAAACGATGCTCCAAGTTTTGTAAAAGGAAATGATATTAGCATAGATGAAGATACAGGAAAACAAAGTCTCGATGGATGGGCAAACTCGTTGAGCTGGGGAGCCAATAATGAGTCTAACCAGACATTGAGCTTTGTTTTTTCTACTACTAACGATGGCTTGTTTGAATCAGGGCCATCTATGAATGAGTCAGGTGACCTTACATTTGAGAGCAAATGGAATGCCTTTGGAACAGCCGAAATAACCGTGATCCTGAAGGATGACGGAGGCACACTCAATGGAGGTGTTGATACGAGCGAGCCACAGGTGTTTAACCTGGAAATACTACCTATCAATGATCAGCCAACCATTATCAAACATACTGCACCAGAGGTTTTTTCGGGAGTGGTTTTCGATATAGAATTGACCAGCCTGGTAGTGGCAGACCCTGACAACAACTTCCCGGAAGAATTTAAACTTTTTGTTTTGGAAGGTGACCACTATTCCTTTACTGGAAAATCCGTCATCATCGATGCAGGATATACCGGAGCATTGGATGTCATGGTGAAAGTTTCGGATGGTGAGCTTGAAAGTGAGCCTTATCCATACACAGTCAATACAGAGGTACTCGATAATGTTCCACCTAGCATTCGGTCGCAAGAGGCTGTGACCATTGTGGAAGATTCCTTCTATGCACTTACCAAAGCTGATTTGATCATTGAGGATGAGGATTCAAGTGAGGATGAGTTGAGCATTGAAATTCAGCAGGGAAATTTATATCAGTTTGATGGACTCACAATCACACCTCACGAGAACTTCAACGGCCTCTTAGCTGTGAATATAGTCGTCAATGACGGAGAAGAATTAAGTGAAGTTTTTCAATTCATGATTCAGGTTACCCCGGTCAATGACGCACCAATAACGATGGCTGATACTTTTGAAGTGGCCCTTGGCGAGACTTTGACAGCCAATGTTTTAGAGAACGACGCTGACATAGAGTCTGATGAGCTTACCACTCAACTTAACCAGAATAACACCACCCATTCGGAGTTTGAACTCTCAGAGGATGGCAACTTTATTTTCAGATCCAATGATGTCATAGGGGAGTATGTTCAGTTTTATACCGTATGTGACAAAGGGGCACCTTCTATGTGTGCTGAGGGCATGATCATTATCACTGTAGTTGGGGAGGATTTCGATGGTGATGGCATCCCGGATGATGTAGAAATTGGAGCTGGGGATACCGATGAAGATGGCACTCCTGATTATCAGGATACAGACTCTGACAATGACGGTTTATCGGATCAGCTAGAAGCAGGTGATGATCCGACTGAACCAGTGGACACCGATGGAGATGGATTACCGGACTATCGTGACCTGGATTCTGACGATGACACCAGACCTGATCATATAGAAGGGTTTGATGATTGTGACAATGACGGAATTGCCAACTATATCGATGCGGATGAGCTTTGTGAGCGGATTTTGGCAGCTCAGGGCTTTTCTCCCAATGGGGATGGGATCAACGATGAGTGGATCATAGAGGGCATTGACGAATACCCGGACAACGTAGTTCAAATCTTTAACAGGTGGGGAATGATTGTTTGGGAATCTACCGGATATAACAACGGGGACAACGCCTGGAAGGGTGACAACCACTCCAAAAAAGGAGTTCCAGATGGCACATACTTCTATATCGTGAGTTTCGGACATCATTCCGGACCAATAGGAAGTGAAAATAGAATTCAGGGCTTTATAGTAATCAGCAGATGAGAAAATTTTTAATGATATCTGGGCTGATGATTTGGTCCACATTCGCACTTGCACAGCAGCAATTCATGTTCACGCAATACATGTTCAATGGATTGGCTATTAACCCTGCGTATGCAGGAAGCCATGAGGCATTGAGCCTCACGATGTTTACAAGACACCAATGGGTGGGCATGGAAGGTGCGCCTAATACTCAGACACTGGCAATACATTCCCCCATTCACAAAGAACACATTGCGATAGGAGGACTGATTGTCAGAGATAAAATAGGTGTGACCACTAACCATACCGTTTATGGCTCCTATGCCTATAAAATTGATCACCGTGATTATCACCTGTCTTTCGGAATTCAGGGTGGTTTTTCAGTTTATGACACTAACCTTTCGGAGTTGAGACTCACCAACAGCAATGATCAGCGTTTTCTCGCCAATGACGTTACGTCGTTTTTACCCAATGTGGGAGTAGGAGCGTATTTTTATCTTCCTGCTTTGTACGTGGGAGCCAGTATTCCTGAGCTCATCACCAATCCATACAGTTCGCAGGAGTACGCTGACGGAGCTCGTCAGATCAGGCATTACTTCTTCACTGCTGGAGGCGTGATCACACTCAATCACTCCATCAAGTGGAAACCCAACATGATGCTGAGGTTAGCTGATCGGAGTAAGCCTAGTGTCGATATCAATTCGAGCTTTCTATTCAACGACATTATCTGGCTGGGCGTCTCCTACAGAGCCCTGGAGTCTATAGACCTGATTTTTGAACTGCAGGTTTCCCATCACCTGCGTTTGGGATACTCCTACGATATGGGCACTACCAACCTGCGGTCGACTAACTCAGGAAGCCACGAACTGGTGTTAAATTATAGATTCAATAAAGGAGCAAAGAGACTCTTAAACCCGCGACATTTTTAGCAATTCAATGAAAAGCAAAATATTGGTATTGATGATATTCTGCTCAGTAGTAGCTACTGGTCAGAAGGTCAAACTATTAGATAATTTCTCTGACAAGGAGCAGCGAGCCGAGAATTACTTTGCACAATACAAGTACCGCGAAGCCTCGGAACTTTTCAGTGAGGTCTATCGCAGGGATACGACGCGCAAGGAGATAGCACTTAAGACGGCTGAGTGTTACCGAATGATCAATGATTATCTGGATGCTGAAGTGTGGTACAATACCGGAATAGGCCAGAATGAAGATGTGGACCCGATTTATCTACTGCACTATGCACAGGCGCTCACCAATAATGAGCATTATGATGAAGCAAAAATCTGGTTTCACAAGTATTCTGAAATGAAGGCTCATGATACCCGAGCCCAAAAGAAAATAGCGACCCTGGATCAGCTACACTTTCATTTTAAGGACTCTCAGGCTGTGGTACTAACACCAGTCAACATAAACTCAGATCACGCAGATTGGGCACCTGCGCGATATGGCAATAAGCTGGTGTTTCTTTCGGGGCGGGGCAATAGTGATAAGTTCAAGAATGTGCTTAACTGGAAAGTGGAGAGCTATACTGATATGTACATTACCCATGAAAACGAAGACGGTACAATGACTGAGCCCGAGAAATTTCACCCGGATTTGAACTCAAAGTTTCATGAGGGGCCAATGGTTTTTTACGGGGATCATAATATTATCTTCACCCAGAATGAATCTGATGGACATAAGGGAGATGGCGGACACCTGGTGCTGTATAGCGCCAAACTCGACCCTGAAACCAACGAATTTGAAAACCTGAGAAAATTATCCTTTTGTAAGGGAACTACCTCCTATGCACATCCGGCGATCTCTCCGGATGGTCAGGTGTTATACTTTGCCTCAAACCTTAAGGGAGGCTATGGAAATAGTGACCTCTATAAATCGGAGTGGACCAGCAAAGGTTGGGGTAAACCGATCAACCTGGGACCAGTGATTAACTCGGAGGGGAACGAGTCCTTTCCATACGTGATGAATGAGGATGAGTTGGTATTCTCATCTGATGGCCATGGAGGACTTGGTGGACGGGACCTTTTCAGGGTGGACCTGTCTCAGGAAAACCTTGTGCTTGAGAACCTCGGCTTCCCTTTCAATTCTTCCAAGGATGATTTTGGTTATACCAGTAATGAGCTGGGGAGTGAGGGGTTTTTGACTTCCAATAGAAAGAGAGGTGGAGAAGACGATGATATCTACAAATTTAGGGTGATCTGGGTGGCGATTGAGTTCGTGGTGGTCGATGATGAAACAGGAAGCTTAATAAAGGAGGCAGAGATAAAGGTGTTTAAGGAAGGCAGGCTCACCGATACCAGAGCGACCAATGAGAACGGAATAATGGATTTTGTGGCTATGCCGGGAGAGAAGTATGAATTTGAGGTGATCAAGAAGGGTTATGAATCTCATAAATATCGCCTTGGCACGGTGCTTCAGGATGCAGGCACGCTCAAGGAGGTCGATGTAGTTTTGAAAAGGGACAGGTCTGTGCTCAAGGAGGCAGAAGAAGACACCACAGATTTCAAACGTTACTCCAAATACTATAACAAAGAAAGGCTCGTGCTGACCGTGGGAGATCAGGTTTATGAATACCGTGAGCTAGGTGATTATAAATACCTTGTGGCCGGAGAGGAGAAAATCATGCTTGATAAAATAGCGATGGATGCTGAGATGTCAATGAAGGAGCGGGCCATTGAAGTGGTTACCGCCTCGGGCATGCAGGTGGGTGAGACTTTTGAGCTGAGCAATATTTACTTTGATAGGGATGACGAGAGTTTTATGGAAAAGTACAAACCGCAGTTGGATCAGGCCGTCGCTATTTTGAAAGCCTCTCCCAGAATCAAACTAGAAATTAATGCCTTTTCGGATAGTCGTGGCACAATCGCAGAAAATAACGAACTTACTTTTAAGAGGGCTCAGATGGTGGCTCGCTATTTCATGTCCAAAGGGGTACAGGGCTCCAGATTTTTTATCAATGGCTACGGCGAGCAGGGAATTTTAAATGGCTGCGACAACAATACCAAATGCTCTGAGGTAGAGCATGCCGTCAATAGGAGAGCAGAGTTTAACGTGATTATAAGGTGATAAGTATGAAACGACTCAGGATACTAAGTGTAATATTTTTAACCATGATGATCATGGTGATGAATACCTCAGCACAGGACTGTGGAGCAGAGCGGTTTTATATTTCAGGTGGAAAGGCGTGCACGGATTATATCGAGCCTCTCAAATGCATTAACCTGGACATTACGCAATCATATGACTTTGATGGGTTGGAGATGGAGTTCATGTGGAAAATGGGCGACGGGCAAACCCAGGAGGGACTGGAAATTAAGCATTGCTACCAAAAGCCTGGGAAATACGAGGCTTCTCTCACAGTGACTGATTTGGTGACAAAGGTGGTGATGGAGGATGAATTGCAGGTGGATGTTTTCATTCGGGGAGAGTTCTCATTGGGCTTCAATGAGATGGAACCAAAGGCTGGAGCGGCATTTGTACCGGATTATACCTTGAGTTTTCCAGACAACTTTACACCGACAAATTATTTCTGGTCGCTCGGAGACGGGCGTTTTGAATGTGGAACGCAGCCAGAAGTTGTCTATTATTCGGCGAACAGATTTCCCCTGATTTTAAATGTTGAATTGGTGGACAAAACAGATACTGTATACATGTGCGCTCAGAAGCTTCTGGATGTGAAACTTCCCGACCCCACGGGAGGCGATCTGGAAGCCTACTTTGATCAGTTAAAAGTGAGTTCAAGGTTTCTGCAGGGCAGTTCGAAATATCAAATACTGGAGAACCTCAATGGGGTCTACAATCAGGTAAATGCGATGGATTCAATGAAAGTGGGTCCTGTTTACAGCCTGCTGGTCTTCAAGGGAAACTTCCTGATAGAGTCGGACCCGTTCAGGGTAGGAAGCAGTGATACCAACTTGCAGAAGTACGAAGCCCTGAAGGCAGCCGCCCAAACCATTTTAAGCAAAAAGCCTACGATGTTCAAGCCGGTTATTTTTGAACTCAACGCCACGGAATTCTCCAAAAAGGTAAAAAAATCTATCAACGCTAATGTCCTCCTTCTACAGAAGTATTCATTCCTTCAGGTGCTCATAGGGTCATACACCCATACCGGCGGAAGCTATTCGCGCAACATCACTCTCTCTAATAATAGAACCGGGGAGGTTAGAGATTATATGGTAGAAGCAGGCATCGAGGCTTCCAGACTCATTCCGGCAGACCCATCAGACCAACGCGCGCTGATCAACACCTGCGTGACCAAGGGATGCGACTATGAAGATGAATCACTCAACAGAAGGACAGATTTTAAAATTATGGGTTTAAACGTGGAAGGAGAATGAAGAGCGGCTATGTATATGTATTGTTTTTACTGGGGATCACTTCATGCTTTGATCTTCAGGCGCAGCGCGTGCCCAATGAAGTAGAGAAGGTCGACTTTTTGGTTACGTTTAGCAAAGAATCGCCCCTGTCCTGGGGAGACGACGACTACACACAGACATTTTTCTTTGTGGTGCCTTATACTTTTACGGAGCCTGTTTACCTGAGGGTGTTTGACCCGGATGTGGGAGGTAAATTCGATGAGCCCAAAGGGGCTTTTAACTCCATCACTAAATTTTCAATTTATGGGGGTGAGCGGGCGCATACCGAACCGGATGCTCAGGAAATCGACCCCATTGGAAACTTCAAAAGTGGCACCCTGCTGGCTACCAAGTCTTTTAGGAATGAGGTACGATATGATGCAGACTGGTATACTTTCGGGCCATTCAATCCTACCCAGGGAGAGAATGATCCTGCTATGAACGGGCGCGTATTTAAAGTGATCTGTGAAGGAGCCAAAGGAGATGACGGAAACCTTTACCGCTACTTTTTTAGTCTGAGTCCCACGGAGAATATCCCGGTGGAAGGTGCGAATGCCTTTACTTATGAGTATTCTTTCAGGCTCCCACAGGAGGAGCGAATCATTGCTCATATTTATCCTTTTGTGGACGAGGATGTTATTTCAATTACCCAGCACAATTTTGATTTTGACTATGATGGTGAGATCGTATTGTATTCGGTGGCCAAAAACAGGCACAAAATGGCGAGATCACCCAACCTGGGGTGGGCCCACAGCACCCACGATATTTCTAAGGAGGAACAAAACACCACCATCGATATCCAGATCCTTAAGCATGGCCGGGTGAACAATGACATGGTTTTTTATCTCAGAAATCAGTACGACAAGGCCATTCCTTTCTTTACCATACCAATTGGAGGAGCTCCAAAATACAGATACAAAGTCAACCTTTCCTACATCAAAGACTAGCTACTATGAGACAAGTTTTTTTACTGCTATTCTCACTTCTTGTGAGTACCAATGCTATTGCCAATTTTTTCGACACCCGCGTTTTTTCAGCCGAGGACGGCTTATCTGGCGCTTATATTTATTCTTTGACTCAGGATCGTGATGGATTTTTGTGGATCGGCACAGAGAACGGTATTTATCGGTACGACGGTCAGGAATTCAAAGGGTATCTGGAAAAGGATTCTCTGCCAGATGCGTATACGGCTTCTTATGTCAGTCCAAACGATGGTTATCTCTATTTCGGACAAAGTAAGGGGGCTATAATCAAATGGGATGGCAGATCTTTTATAGAGGTGGCACCCGCGAGTAATACTGCTAGCGGAATCAAGGCGATTTGCGAAGCATCTGATCTGACCATGTGGTTTCTCACTCAAAACAATGGGTTGATCAGTAAGAAGTCTAATGGGGATGAAGTCACCGTTCACACTAATCCTGAATTAGCCGGCCTCATTGCATACTCAATGACCATTTTCAATGATATTCTATACATCGGAACCTCTGATGGGCTTTTTAAATTCGACATTGCCAGCGGAACCCCGCAGGCCATTGGATCTGTTGAGGAGTTGGACTATGTCACTGTACGCTCAATACAGCCCAGAAGGTTTTCAAAGGGATTCTGGGTAGGGACCGAAGGAAATGGCCTGTATTTGCTCAATGCCTCAGGAGACAGAAGTGGAAAGCATAAGGATATTTGTATCAGAACCCAGATTCTGCAGACCGAGAGCATAGTGGCCATTGGGGAAACAGAGGAGCGTGATTTGTGGCTTGGCACATCTTATCGGGGACTCTACAAAATTAACTTCAACTACGAGAACTCCCTGCCGGCACTATATAGCCATTTCAATACCAAGACACGATTTCCCGGAAATCAGATAGGAGCGATACTGGTGGACAATGAAGAAACAGCCTGGGCCGGAACCCTGGGTGATGGCATGGCTCAGTTGGTGGAAAAGTCACTACATTATTTTTCTTTCAAGCAACTTGGTGTAACCAGTGTGAATGCGACGATCCAAAACAGAAAGCATGAAATGTTTTTTGGAACAGATCAGGGGATGGTCAAAGGCTACTACGGTGGACAGTCCGATAGCCTGAGATTCCAAATGCTGGGTGGAGAGATGGCCAATACTCCTATTACTTCTCTGTCGTATGCGCAGGACAGCTCCTTCATTATTGGCACAAAAAACAAGGGTGTTTTTCTGGCCGACGAAGAAATGAAAAATATCCGTCCCTTACCAATCGACGTGAACTATGCTAGCTCACCCATAAGGGCCATAGAGGTGGACTTGTTTGGGAATATATGGGTGTCCATTTCAGGAAATGGAATATTCAAGTTTGATAAAAAGGGGATTTTTCAGATCCAGTATGCAACGACCACCGGTTTCTACCACAATGAAGTCTATGCACTTCTGGCGGATAGAGAAGGAAATGTCTGGACTGGTGCACATTCTTCCGGACTCGCTGTGATCAAGGTCAATGGGTCTGTTGATCTCCTAACTAAGGAAAAGATTTTCCCATCGCGGGAGATCAATGACATCACCATGGATCGCTCCGGAAATATCTGGATTGCTACCTATGGAAACGGGTTGTTTGAGTATGATGGAGAAAATTTTGTGAGATTTAACCAGGACAACGGCCTGATGTCTGATTATTGTAGCTCAGTTATCGCAGATCAGGATGATCATATCTGGGTAGGTCATCGAAAAGGGATGAGCCGAGTGGACGAGTCTGACCTTTCGATCTCTCAGATCACTAAGAAGCAAGGGCTTCAGGAGGTTGATTTCCTGATGGGCAGCGCTTTTGCTGATTGGGACCATAACTTGTGGATTGGGAACCTGAATGGCGTCACTTTTCTATCGCTCCCTCATAAGAAGTTCACTTACAGGCAGCTGAAGACTGAGATTACCAACATCCGGCTGTTCTATGAGGAAATAGACATGGCGTCATTCACCTCAGAACCAATTAATAGCACAACTATTCCAGACGGGCTGGAGTTCAATTATGATCAAAATGAACTGACATTTGACTACATCGCGATCAACCTGCGAGAGCCTGCTGAAAACCTGTATGAATATAGACTGATTGGTTATGATTCAGAGTGGTCACCACCCACGTCACAGACCAATATGACCTATACCAACCTCGATCCGGGAGAATATACATTTGAGGTAAGACATTCTAATCACCGGGAATTCTGGAGTGAAGACAATATATATTCAGCCTCATTTATAGTGAACCTGCCATACTGGGAAACCTGGTGGTTTTCCTCTGGAGAAATCGCCTTTCTGGTGCTGCTCGTTGCGATGACATTCGTCTTTAGTAAAAATACCAGCAATCGATTTTTGATCAAGTTTATGATCTACGTAAGCCTCTTTATCACCTTTGAATATATTCACACTCAGCTGGAGCCATATCTGGAGCATTATGCTGGTGGGGCACCCATTTTTCAGGTACTGATGCACACCATATTGGGTCTTATTTTGTTTCCAGTGGAAACCATTGTTTCCAAGTTTATCTATAAGCGCAGTGGAGCTGTGCAAGGTGAGGAAGAGGTATAAAAAAAAGAGGATTGACTTGCCTCTGGCTGACGGGTTATTCTAAGTTGAAACTTGCTGATCGGGTGTCAGCGTCGAGCAGGAAGCTTTTTTTCAGGTCACCTGATTTGATATGAACCAGGTTTTTTTGATCGTCAAATTGATCAAGAAGGACAGAGTTATGCACGTCCAGCAGCCCGGGGCCCTTTAGATAGGTAACCTCCAGATAGCACCAGATCAGATCGTCTTCTACCTCGAAGCGAAGGAATGTACAGTTCATATTCTCTCCATTCACACGGAGAGAGAGGTTTTTGAGAAAATAGGATTTCAACCCACTCATCACCGGCAATGAGTCCTCAAATACATTGAGTGACGGGTTTGCTGTATGTGCTCTCAAGGCCAACTCCAGGTCCTCAGCAAACAGGCGGTGTGTGATTTGAATGGTGGTAGCCTCTGGATCTACCACTATTTCACAAACGCTGACATGATAAGGGTGGAGCAGGAGCCAAAGGATCAGGTACATTTTTGGAATTGGTCAGTTTTAAAAAAGCAGGGTTTCTTTCATCAAAGTAAATGAAAATGCATTTGACAGTAACCATTCATCAAATTTTCGAAGGCCAGACCTGATGAAATCTGCCATGTTCAATACTTTCGCATTTCATATGTCAGAGTTTCAGATTTATTACGACTTAGGGCTGCATCACATTTTGGATAAAAATGGATACGATCACATCATTTTTGTGATTGCCCTTTGTGCGCTTTACCAGGCCGACGATTGGAAGAGTGTCCTTACGCTCGTCACATCCTTTACGCTTGGTCACTCCATTACACTGGCACTGGCCACTTTTTCCATTGTGGAGGTAGATCCCGACCTGATCGAATTTCTGATCCCGATCACCATTTTCATTACGGCAGTTTTCAACTTGTTTACCCGCTCAGAAAACACACACGTGAGCATCCGGAATTATTTTTTCGCGGGTTTTTTCGGACTGATTCACGGTCTGGGATTTTCTAACTACCTCAAAACCCTGTTGGGAAAGGATGAAAGCATCATCACCCAACTTTTTGCATTCAACATTGGTTTAGAGGTTGGGCAATTAATTATTGTAGCATCGCTATTGGTAGTTGGCTTTGTGCTGGTGAGCATGGCCGGGGTGAGCAGGAGAGATTGGAAGATGGTCATTAGTGCAGCAGTGGCCGGCATCTCTCTGGTGCTTATTATAGAATCGAATTATTTATAGTTGAGAAATTCCTGCCAAAATTTGGAGCCTGAGCGAAACAGATGAGACAAAGCGCTTTACTAAAGAAAAAAAGTTGTTAGCTTGAAGTATAACCCATTTAATGAAACAGCAGATGTGGAGATCAATAACAATTCCTTCCCTCGAATCAGCGTACGGTCACGAGTTAAAAATTTCGAAGAAAAGACAGGCAAGCAGGCTTTTCTATGCCTTTATTATCTCCCTGGCTATATTGGTATCATGCAAACCTGCTGATAAAGCAGGTTTTGGTGATGATGCCAGCGGGGAGCCCACGGAGATTGTGGTCTACAATAATCCTCCTGCGGACGGTTTCGATATTGAGGGTTCTACTCCTCATGCCATTGTCATGGCCGATCAGATCATGAATGCCATGGGTGGTCGGGAGAAATGGGATCAGACCAATGTGATATCCTGGAATTTTCTGGGAGTAAGAACTTTGCTTTGGGACAAGGCCAATAACAAGGTTCGTATAGATATCCCCTCCAGTAAAATGGTGATTGCACTGGATTTGAATGACATGACTGGGAGTGTATGGAAGGATAAAGTCAAGTACATGCAACCGGATTCCATCAGTAAGTACCTGGAGCAGGGCCGCAAAATGTGGATCAATGATTCATATTGGTTGGTGATGCCTTTCAAATTAAAGGATTCCGGCGTGACACTCACCTATGTGGGTGAAGACACCACCCGGCAGGGAGCTCGGGCAGATGTACTGAGACTCACTTTCAAAAATGTGGGCGTTACGCCAGACAATGCCTATGACGTGTGGGTCGACTTTGATACCCGCCTGATTCAGCAGTGGGCATATTACAAAGAGGCCACACAGGAAGAACCTAATTTTGTGCTGCCGTGGACTGACTATAAAGACTATGACGGACTGTTGCTATCAGGCGAGCGCGGAGACAGGGACCTTACGGAGATCAAAGTGTTAAAGACAGTACCCAAAGGAGCTTTTGACAACCCGGACCCACTGACACTGTAAATAATTGCCAAAACATTTCGTTCATAGGGGTGGTCATCATTGACGGCCCTTTGTTTCATCAGGAATCATAAAATGATCAGACAGTTTTTCATCTTTATTCTGCTACTTGTTTCTCAGGCTTCAATGGCCCAGGAGGCCAGGGAAATTTTACGAAAGCACTTCAAGGCTCATGGTCAGGACCTGTGGAAGGAAATGAATAGTGTGATTGTGGATGGCAAGTGGGTAGATGAGGATTATCACTCGTATCCGATGAAGCTCACCTATAAATATCCAGGTAAAATCCGCCTGGAGGGAACTTACGAAAACAAACGCTACGCAGAGGCTACCAATGGCGAGCTCTCCTGGATCGTTGCACCATGGAAGTCACGCTACGAAGTGCAGCAGATGGGCACGTCAGAGGAGATCGTTATTAAAAACAGTTTTTCCAGGGGCAGCCCCCTCGATCCACTCAGAGATCACCTCAGCTTTTTGGGTCTTTCGGATATAGAAGGGGTGCTCTATTTTACATTTCTCATGGACGAGGCCTCTTATCGGCGGACATTTTATATCGACCAGAAGAACTATAGGCTCTATTATGAAAAAATAGAATCGAAATTTGATGGCACACCCGTGAGTATATTAAAAACCATCGAGAAGTATAAACTGTACAATGGGCTCCTTGTCCCCACAGCAGTTTATTTTAAGGGAGAGGATTTCGAAAGGGAGCTGGTATTTGACGAGATCTATGTAGGAATGGGCGCCAATGATGATTTGTTCGAAATGCCCAATGGTCAATGACGCGACATCTGTGACTGCTTGTGCAAACCTTGTTTGAGCGTCCGGGGTTAACTCATGAAAAGGACTAAAAGATGAAAGCATTTTGGAACGGGCAGCTCATTGCTGAGAGCAACGAAACAGTGGTGGTAGAGAATAATCACTACTTTCCTTCATCGGCCATTAAACAGACGTTTTTCAAGCCAAGCAATACCCACACAGTATGTCCATGGAAAGGTACTGCCAGCTATTACACACTGGAGGTAGATGGAAAGACAAATACGGATGCGGCCTGGTATTATCCGGAAACGAGCGAACTGGCAAAGCACATTAAAGGCTATGTGGCTTTCTGGAAAGGAGTGGAAGTAAAGGAGTAAACTACTTGGAGCTTTTGAGAGTACCCCCACCAAAGATCGTGATCCCTTTGATATAGACCATAGCGGGGTCTTTGTGTGATGAAGCCTCTCGTTTGTCGTCGAACCCACCAAAAATGGCCGTAGTATCTACGGAAATGTTCCATTCTTTGGGCACAATCAGGTCGCATCCGCCAAAAAGAGTTAAAACTTCAATAACCACCACACTTTCGGGTTGGCAATCGCGCAGGTCGATTTCTGATCCGCCAAAGATGTTGGTGATTTTCCCTCCTTTGAGGGACGAGCTGGTATACTTTTTTGTGCTTCCGCCAAAAATGTTGATTTCATCAAAGGAATCATCGGATGTGGCAGTGACCTGTGGTTGGAGTCGTTTACGCAGCAGCATGGAGAGGCCAATAACCACCAAAATCAATGGCCAGTAATCTCTCAGGCGTATATCGGTATACTGCTGGAGCATAAAGAAGCTCCAAAGCACGCCAAATAATAATGCGCCACGAAAATTCCCAGAGAATAAGTTGGCAATGGCCAGAAGCAGGAAAATGTTGATCCAGGAAAAAACGTAACCCGGTAGCCCGCTGATCACACCAAGGTTGTTCAGAAGTAAAACCAGCCCGATCAGCACCAGGAGCAACCCGAAAAGAGGACGTTTTTGCGAATTCATTTTTGCCATTGTTTAGACAAAAGAGGGGTTTTTTTAAGTAGAAAAATAGTGAAAGGGAATGAAATTCACGTTGATCCCCTGACCTAGGAATGACAAAATGACTGTTTAGAACACAACATAGTCAAACTGACATAGTTATTAGAATGAAACACGCCTGGTATGGCTATTGCTAAAACCAGGGCAAACGGAGACAGATTATGCGAGTAGAAGATAGAATGTTAATTAAAAACCTGGCGCATACAGCAGAGATCATCAATACCATCAATGGTGGGATGACAGAGCCTAGAATCAAAATTGATAAGAAAGAAACCGAATGGACCGTGAAGGTAAAGGTGCCTGGTGTGAGTGCCGAGCACTTAAAAATTGAGGTGCGCGATTATGAGATGTTTTTGTTTCATATCATTTCTGAGGAGACAACGGCCGATATAGAGTTACCCTATTTGCTCTCAGCGATAAAGCTCACAAATCAGGTAGATTTTGATAGGATCATGGCTGAGTATGCGGCAGGAGAGCTCTTTATCCACTTGCCTCTGGATGAAACAGCCAGCGGTTACGAGCGGGACATTGAGATTTTTAAAAAATAGAAGCTGGCCGCATTTAATGGTTAGGTAGCTTCAGGGGGAGCCTTCAATGAGTCTGAGTGTCAGCAGTAATAGCTCCTCCTTTTTGAGTTTTTTGATGACCTCCTTTTTCTTGTCCGATTCAGAGAGGAGGATTTTCAGGTCCTCGGGTCCAAAGTAAACTTCCAGGATAGATTCCTTGCCGGTGGGCATTCCGAATATTTCAAGCTCCTCAATAGCAGAGTTAAAGATTTCTTTGCCTTTGCGCTTACAGGACTCTACCGGCTTATACTGGGAATTGGAGTCACGCAGTGCCCAGCTGCTATAGTCAATTTTCAGGCCCTCAATATGGGCTATTCTGGAGTCGGATTTTCCAAACACCCGCTCCAGGGCAGAGATTGCCGAACTTTTCCATGCTTCCAAATCAAAATCGGAAACGTCCAGTTTTTCAACCTGACTTTTAAGTAATTGAATGTATTTTGTTTTCATGGCTGATATGGAAGTTACTGATTTCCTTAGTAATCCACTCACCTCATGCCGCTTTAGCTAATTCTACTCCAGTTAACGGTGCTTTTTCTCTGAGCTGCCACCTGTTTTCTGATCAGCGCGTTTTTGGGATCTTTCAGATCCGGATCGGCATTGAGTACCTCTGTTGCCACGGACCTGGCCAGTTTCAGGATCTCCGTATCCTTCCCCAAATCAGCAATCATCAGGTCCATGAGCCCGCTTTGTTGTGTGCCCATCAGGTCACCCGGCCCACGAATTTTTAAATCCACTTCGGCTATTTTAAAACCGTCCGTCGTGTCCACCATGGTTTGTACCCTCAACTTGGCCTCTGAGGTGAGCTTGTTGCCGGTCATTAGGATACAATACGACTGGTCAGCTCCCCGACCCACCCGTCCCCTGAGCTGATGAAGCTGGGAGAGCCCGAAACGCTCGGCATTTTCGATTACCATCACAGAGGCATTGGGCACATTCACACCTACTTCGATCACAGTGGTGGCCACCATAATTTTGGTTTCTCCCTTTACGAAGCGTTGCATTTCCCACTCCTTGTCGTCAGCCTTCATTTTGCCATGTACGATAGAAATGGGATAGTCCGGAAACCGCCGACTTACGCTTTCATAGCCGTCCATCAGGTCTTTATAATCCAGAGTAGCCGATTCTTCTATTAGGGGATATACCACATAGACCTGGCGACCTTTCTGGATCTCTTTTTCCATAAAGCTGAACATCTTCAGCCGGTGGCTGTCCCGCATGTGGTGTGTTTGGATAGGCTTTCTGCCAGCGGGTAACTCATCAATCACCGAAATGTCCAGATCACCATACAGGGTCATGGCCAAGGTGCGTGGGATAGGTGTGGCAGTCATCACCAGCACGTGTGGATAAGCTTTTTGACCCTTTTTCCAGAGCTGAGCACGCTGAGCCACCCCAAAGCGATGCTGCTCATCGATCACTGCCAGCCCGAGGTTTTTGAATTTCACTTTGTCTTCCAGCAAAGCGTGAGTCCCCACGATAATGGGCAAATCTCCGGATTGAAGCATTTCATCGATTACCCTTCGTTCAGATTTTTTACTGGAGCCGGTCAGTCGCCCAATGTGAATACCCAAAAGGTCAGCATATTCCTTCAGTCCGTTGTAGTGCTGCTCCGCCAGAATTTCCGTGGGTGCCATGAATGCGGTCTGCGTACCATTGCTGATCGCAATCAAGATGCTTAGAAAGGCCACCATGGTTTTTCCGCTGCCCACATCTCCCTGCACCAGCCTGTTCATTTGCTTACCGGAGCGGAAGTCCTGATAAATTTCTTTCACCACTTTCTTCTGGGCTCCCGTGAGCTCAAAGGGCAAATGATTTTTGTAATACTCATTAAGCAATTCGCTATTGTCAAACCGAATGCCCGGAAAACTTTCAATTCGGGTGATCTTGAGCTTGAGGAGGCGTAGCTGGATGTAAAAGAGCTCCTCAAACTTCAGCCGATATTGCGCTTTCTGAAGTTCCTGGGTGTTTCTGGGAAAGTGTATTTGCACCAGCGCTGATTTTTTATCCATCAGCCGATACTGTTGGATGATACTCGGAGGCAGCGTTTCGTTGATGTGATTCACCGCCTCTATAAGCAGCATTTTCATCATTTTGCTGATGGCCTTGCTGTCTATGAACCGGCGTTTAAGTTTTTCTGTGGTGGTGTACACCGGATGGAGGTAACTGCCCTGTTTGCTTTTTTCAGTCAGGGGCTCCACTTCGGGGTGGGCGATATTGTACTTACTTCCAAAGCGAGTGGGCTTTCCGAATACAATGTAGGGGATCCCTACCCCTACCCGGCTTTTGACCCATTTGACTCCCTGAAACCAAACCAGCTCGATGATGCCGGTTTCGTCGGCAAACTGACCCACCAGACGTTGTTTACTGCCTACACCCACTGTTTGGAAAGAAACAAACTTGCCGATGATCTGAATGTATGCCTGGTCTTCACGTACCTGATTGATTTTGTAAAACTGTGTCCGGTCTTCATACCGAAACGGGTAATACTGGAGGAGGTCGGCAAAGGTGAAAATTTCCAGTTCTTTTTTGAGTAGCTCGGCCTTTTGGGGGCCCACGCCTTTCAGAAATTCAATACTTCGCTCAAAAAAAGAGGTCATTGGCAGAGGTTTCCGCTAATTTATAAAAGAAGGGTTAAGAATCGGTATGGATTAATCATTCCACTCCAGCGTCTCCAGCAGGTGCAGAGCATCTTCCTTCAAATAACGGATAACCGGAGCCAGGGAATCGTTCTTGGTGGCCGTCTTGAAGTAGAGTGCTCCCCGCAGGAAGTGCGCGGTGCTGTCAGAAACGTGAAACTGCAACTGGGTAGGTACTTCGCCTTCCAGCTCCGTAAAGGAAGCAAAGTCTCCATTGGGTAATTCGAGCACTTTTTCATCTATGGCGTAGGCCTTTACATTGTGCTGAGAAGTGAGCTTGTACGAATCGCTCAGATACTCCTGCATCAGTTCTGCTTTATTTTTGATCGGCTTGTAGGTGAGCTGGATATTGGCATCCATGGCCGGATAGAATATATCAATCCAATAGCGCTCAGTAATCCATGAACTGTCCTTCAGGATTTTGGCGTGTTTCGAGTACTCAAACTGATAGGGAAAACTATCGGCAAGTGCCGTGTACTCATGAGCTGGCAGATCGATGCGGTTATATCCCTTTGGTTTAGGC
Organism: Marinoscillum sp.; assembly: GCF_040222955.1. Classification (GTDB taxonomy): domain Bacteria; phylum Bacteroidota; class Bacteroidia; order Cytophagales; family Cyclobacteriaceae; genus Marinoscillum. Next base: position 200,032 of record NZ_JAVKCA010000011.1, read on the forward strand.
AGATAGGGGTTCTGTCCGCAGGACCATATCAAAATGGGAACAAGAAGTAAAATAGGAATTCTAATTATCATGCTCAGTCCTCAAAATCTTTGATCTGATCGGAATGTTCGGGGTTGATGTACACCCGCACTCGCTTTATTCGCTTCTGATCCACCGCCACTACGGTAAACAGAAACTGCTGAAACGTAATTTTTTCACCGGCCGGAGGCAACTTGGTATTGAGTTCGAGGAGAAGGCCACCGAGTGACTCACTTTCTCGCTTCACTTTCTCAAATACGTCGGAATCCACACCGGCAATCTTACAAAAGTCGTTGAGCGATGTTTTACCTTCAAAAATGTACGTATTGGCGTCAAGTTTATTGTAGGCTATTTCATTTTCCTCATCAAACTCATCATTGATCTCGCCCACTATTTCTTCGATTACATCTTCCAGGGTGATGAGCCCGGAGGTGCCACCATACTCATCTACGATGATGGCCATATGCACTTGCTTCTCCTGAAAATCCCGGAACAGGTCATCTATTTTTTTGCTCTCAGGTACAAAAAACCCCGGCCTGAGGAGTGTTTGCCATTTGAACTCTTCTTTTTTATCCAAATGAGGGAGCAGGTCTTTGATATAGAGAATTCCTTCAATCTTATCGACCGTTTCGGCATAGACGGGAATCCGCGAATAGCCCGTTTTATTCACCTTATCCATAAGGTCATGGAAGTCGGTGTCGACATCCAGCGCGGTGATGTCAATCCTGGATTTCATGATCTGCCGCACCGAAAGAGTACTGAAGTTTACAATACCCTTAAGTATGCCTTTTTCCTCATCACTCACTTCTTTGTCTGCCGTGATTTCCAGGGCCTGGTTGATTTGGTCTACGGACAGGTTGTAACCTTTCTTTTGAATCCGGCTTTCAATGATGTTGCTAAGGGCCATCAAAAACCAGGAAATCGGACGCAGGATTTTGTCTGCGAATGTCAGCAAGGGGGCCGTCATTCTCGCAAAACTCAGGTTGTTGTGGTTGGCATATACTTTGGGCACGATCTCCCCAAAAAAGATGATCATCACAGTAATGCTCACAGTGAGTACCACGATGATGATACCGCCGGCATCTTTACTGCCCACAATCTTCCAGGTGGCAAAAGTGGAAATGGTGACGATGAAAATATTTGCCAGGTTATTCAGGATAAGAATAGTGGCGAGTAGGCGCTTGGGATCCAGTACCAGATTGGAAATGTACTTATCGTTCTTGTTGCCGGATGTCTTGGCATCCTGGATTTGATCGTGGCTGAGTGAAAAAAAGGCCACTTCAGATCCGGAGATCAACCCCGAAAGAAGAAGGAGCAACAATATCCCAATTCCGTTGATCAAAAAGAACGAAAGAGGGAGCTGTGTGATTGCCAGAAAAAGTGCCGAGGGATAAGGGTCGTCTAATGCAGTCTCCAAGGAGATGTCTTTAAGTTAAACATTAGAAGGGGAGGTCATCTGTAACACCCTCTTCCATGGGGCTGCCGCCAGTGCTTTGGGTAGACGCTGATGGCTGCTCCTCATATTGCTGCGAAGTGTTCCCCGATCCACCGGTAGATCCACCAGACCTGCTACCCAGCATGGTCATATTGTCACCCACCACTTCTGTGGTGTAACGGGTTACTCCGTCTTTTTCCCATGATCGGGTTCTTAGTTTGCCTTCTACATAGACCTGATCACCTTTTTTCAGGTACTTTTCCGCTACTTCAGCCAAACCTCTCCAAAGCACAATGTTATGCCATTCGGTTTGTTCGCGTCTTTCTCCTGTAGTTCGATCCTTGTAGGTCTCGGAAGTGGCAATGGAAAAGCTCGCTACCACAGCACCACTTTCCAGATGTCTCACCTCAGGGTCTTTGCCCAAATTTCCTACAAGAATTACTTTGTTTACTCCAGCCATAAAATAAAAATAACTTAAAAACCCGCTTGTTGCAAGTGGTTGACGATCACTTTTGGTCGGGGCAAAGTTAACACTTCTTCCCAGCTATACAGATTTAAACCTAAATCTTTACTGAGCATACGGAATGTCTCATTCATCGTTACCTCAATGTGGTAAAAAGTGACCCACAGCTTTCTGTGGGTGAGAATATGCTGAACGGGCTCAAACTTTTGTTGAACCCTTACGTGGGGGTACTTAGATAAAAAACGTGTGATTTTTTCCTCTCCCTGATCCTGCTCATGGGTGATGTTATGAAACTCAAAAAGGCCGGTCCAGATACTTTCAGTTCTTTGTCGCATGAGTGTGGCCCCCTCGTGCTGAAAGATGAGGTAGGAAAAAAACACCTCCCTGGATTTCACTTTTTTGGTTTTGACGGGCAGCACTTGCTGTTTTTGGTGCTTGTAGGCATAGCATGAAAGCCTGAAAAGACAGCTTTCACAGTCAGGGCTGGGTTTGCACACTGTAGCGCCATACTCCATCATTGCCTGATTGAAGGTACCCGGATCCTCCACGGAAATCAGGTCTTCAAGGATTTCCATAAAAAACCTGCGGTTTTTTTGGTCGGCAATATCTTTTTCCACCCCAAAGTATCGCGAAACAAACCGGAAGACGTTTCCATCAACGACCGGAGTAGCCTCACCAAACGCCATGGAGGCAATGGCCGCGGCGGTGTATGGACCCACTCCCTTGAGCTTTAGCAGTTCAGAATAGGTGGAGGGAAAGTTCCCCGCGAGATCAGCATTGATGCGTTGAGCGGTTTCATGAAGATTTCGGGCGCGGGAGTAGTAGCCAAGACCCTCCCAGGTTTTCATAACGGTTTGACTCGGGGCTTCCGCCAGGTCTCGCACTGTGGGAAACAAAGAAACGAAACGATTGTAGTATGGAAGACCCTGGTCAATGCGAGTTTGTTGAAGGATAATTTCGGATAGCCAAATTTTATACGGATCATTGCTCCTCCTCCAGGGGAGGTCTCGCTTAACTATTGAGTACCAACTAATTAGCGATTTGGTAAAACTGTGAGGAGTGTTGATAAAGTATTTGGTTTAAATATGGATTTTAGTTTTTTATTTACGGGGACCAAAATTAAATTTGACCGCTCAAAAATGATCGAAACATCAATTAAACGACAATTATAGTGACTAAAGCCGATGTTATAAACGAAATATCTGACAAAACAGGAATTGATAAAGCTGATGTTCAGGTGACAGTAGAAGCATTTTTCACCGTGGTGAAAAACTCTATGGCAGAAGGGGAAAATATATACGTAAGAGGCTTTGGGAGCTTTGTGAATAAGAAAAGGGCAAAAAAGATTGCCAGAAATATTTCCAAAAACACCGCCATCGTCATAGATGAGCATCACGTACCCAGCTTCAAGCCTTCTAAGATTTTCACCGAGAAAATCAAGAGCAGCAAAAAGTTGAAATAGCGCTAAATGAACCGACAGCAGATATTTTTGATTGCGGCGGGGGTGTTGGCTGTTGTGCTGATTTATCAACTGCCAAGGGTGGTGGTGGAGAATGAGACAGGGGTGGAGGTGAAGCCTCACGACTTTTCGATCTCCACTGAAGATCAAAGCCTGCTTATGTCTCTCAGACAGCAACTTAACGCTGTTTCAGAAATAAAAAAAAGTGTTAACTTTGCGGACTCTTTGGCTAAGCTGTACCTGAAGTATCAGATGGTAGACAGTGCTGACAGTTATGCAGCACTAATTCTTACTTTGGATACAGGGAAAAGCTCCAGACTGAAGGCTGCGATGATTTATTATCAGGCTTTTCAGATGAGCACCGAACCGGAAAAGGCAATGGTGCACGCTCAGAAGGCTCAGGAGTTGTTTCAGGATTTGCTGGTAGAAGACCCGCAAAACAGTACTTTGAAGAATAAGTTGGCAATGACCCTGATGGTCACAGAAACGCCCATGGCGGGAGTGCAACTACTCAGAGAAGTGCTGGAAGACGAACCGGATAACAGGGAAACCATTCTTAATCTCGGTTTGCTCGCGATCAGGTCAGGTCAGTTTGATCGGGCAAAGGAGCGTTTTGAAAAGCTCCTGGAAATGGATTCGACAGATGATGAATCGTTGTTTTATTACGGCGTGGTTCTGTCTGAGTCAGGAGACACGGAAGCAGCGAAGGCCGTTTTCGGAAAACTAATGAATAAAGCAGATGCAGATCCGGCGTTGAAAGCCACCGCATCTTCTTATATAGAAGAACTTTAGAATATTTAAGTAACTAAAAAATTAAAGATTATGCCTTGCGGTAAGAAAAGAAAAAGACATAAGATCGCTACTCACAAAAGGAAGAAGAGACTTAGAAAAAACAGACATAAGAAGAAGTAATTAGTACACATCTAAATTGAGTATATAGTGAGTAATGAACTAATCATCAACTCAACTCAAAATGGATGTCGAATTGCCCTTCTTAAGAACAAACAACTGGTTGAATTCCATCAGGAGTCTGATGGAAACAGGTTCAACGTTGGAGATATATATCTGGGTACTGTAAAAAAGGTCGTTCAGGGACTCAATGCCGCATTTATCGACATTGGGTACGAAAAGGATGCTTTTTTACATTACCTTGATTTGGGCCCGCAGGTTCAGTCTCTCAATAAATTTACCAAACTCGCACTCTCTAAAAATGGGATGAGTGCCAAATTGAGTGGGTTCAAGCATGAACCGGACATCAATAAGCTTGGTAAAATCAGCCAGGTTTTGACCAAGAACCAGAAAATATTGGTTCAGGTCGTAAAAGAACCTATATCCACAAAAGGGCCTCGACTTTCTTGCGAGTTGTCATTAGCCGGGAGATACCTGGTATTGGTACCGTTTTCAAATGCGGTAAATGTATCTAAACGTATAGCAGACGCCAACGAAAGGAAAAGATTGAGCAGGCTAATAAGCTCAATAAAACCAGAAAATTTTGGCGTTATCATCAGGACAGTAGCAGAGGGAAAAGACGTAAAGGAGCTTGACAAAGACCTTAAAAACCTTCTACAAATCTGGATCGACGGAGTAAAAAATCTCAAAACAGCCAACACTAGAGATAAAGTGATCGGTGAGATGAACCGCGCAAATTCAATTTTGCGGGACGTGCTCAACGAATCCTTTGATAGCATCGTGGTAGATGACAAAGAGCTTTACGAAGAAGTAAGGAGCTATGTCAATAAGATTGCTCCTGACAAAGAGAAAATCTTAAAGCTTTATCAAAACCGGGTCAAGGTTTTCGAGTCTTTCAATATTGAGAAGCAACTCAAAACTTCTTTCGGCAAATCAGTCAGTATTGCCAACGGTGGCTATCTGATCATTGAGCACACAGAGGCGTTGCACGTCATTGACGTGAACAGTGGGAATAAATCCAATCAGGAAGATAATCAGGAGACAACAGCTCTGAAGGTTAATCTGGAAGCGGCCTCAGAAGTGGCTCGTCAGTTGAGGCTGAGGGACATGGGCGGTATCATTGTGGTGGATTTCATCGATATGCGGAAATCTGAGAATAGAAAGAAAGTCTATGATCGGATCAAGGAAGTGATGAAGGACGACCGCTCTAAACACACGGTACTTCCACTGTCCAAGTTTGGCTTATTGCAGATCACCAGACAACGGGTCAGACCTGAACTGAACATTGCTACCAGGGAAGTTTGCCCTACATGTAATGGTACCGGTCAGATCACTGCGGCAATCTCTATTGCGGATCAGATCGAGAAGACTCTGGATCACATCCTTACGGCTCAGAACGAGAAGAAGATCACCGTAAGTTTGCACCCATACATTCATGCCTACTTCACCAGAGGGATTTTCTCCCGAAGAGTGAAATGGTTCCTGAAATACCTAAAATGGGTACACCTGATCGAAGATTCTTCATTGGCCCTCACCGAATTCAGCGTGCTGAATAATAGGGGTGAAGCCATAGAGACTTAAAATTTAATTCCTAAATCAAAAGAGACCAGGGTATTGCGGATGTATAGCTCTTCCTGAAATCCCCAGGTTTCTGTTTTGATCACATTATTCAACCCTCTTTGGTAGGTCACACTGGCAAAGAGGGTTGTGTTTATACCGGCACGGTATTCCACTCCCCCACCAAAAAGTATCGTCGCATCAAACCCTTTGAATTCCTCAATCAAATCATAATCTTCTTCGGTAGGCTCACTGAACACTTTAATTTCAGGAGCCATGCCTACCTGAAAGAAAACCCGTGTATCAGGTTGAACCTCGTTGGTAAAAAGCTTGAGACTCACTGGTATTTGCAGGTAGTTCAGCCGGTAAGATTCATACGGCGATTTTTTGGTGTAGTTGGCTGTGGGCTGGTCATCCTCTGGACTCACCGTAAAAGCCACTTGCTTCGGCACGAAAATCAGCCCTGTACTGAAGTAGTAAGTCTCGGTAAGCTCATGATCATAAATCAATCCCATCGAAAACTTAAACACAGAACCGTCTGGTTCCACATCATAAAGACTGTCTATCAAAGAAATTCTATTAGAAGATACTGAAGGAGAAAACTTCAGTCCCAGTTTTGACTGAGCGAAAGCGCTCATGGAAGAGATGGTAAGAAGTATAACTAATAGTTTAATCTTTCTCATGCGGAGTACTTAAATGTCTAAATTTATCAGCTTAAAATTAAGGTGTATGCGCACAGTTATCATAACGATTCCTTTTCTTTTATTTTTTGCCTGCGGGCCCGAATGTAAAAACGAAAATGTCATTGTATCCACTCCTGTCAGTATAGAGGTCGAGCGGTTGGAGCCAGCATTTTTTGGTCAAAGCTCACCGGAAGGCATTGAGAACCTGCTGAATGAACACCGGGAATTCGCTCGTCTGTTTCTCGATTCGGATCAGTATCCTACAGATTCTATTCTGGCAGCAAAGATTTTCCGGTTGATCCAAAATCCGTCCATTGATACCTTGTACAATGAGGCCAAAGCTGAATATTCAGACTTTGACCCGATTCGGGAGGATCTCGAAATGGCCATAGGAAAAATGAAAACACTTTTCCCTGAAACCCGGGTACCCAAAGTGCAGACAACCGTCTCCGGACTTTATAAGGACCTCTTTATTTCCGACTCTCTTATCCTGATTGGGCTGGATTTTTTTATTGGCAACAAGGCGACTTACAAGCCGCTGGAAATACCCGGTTATGTCCTCAAAAGGTATAATAAGGAACATCTGGCGAGTATCATTGTGAAGTTCCTTGCTGGCAATCAGGTCTATAAGGGCAAGAGCTCAAGTCTTCTTTCAGAAATGGTGGATTTTGGTAAGACTTATTATCTGGCGAGCAGACTCGTTCCGTGTACTCAGGACTCTGTTTGGTTGGGGTATACCTCCCGGGACATGGAGGTAATTGATGAAAATGAGGCGGTGATCTGGGCAAATCTGCTGGAGAATGAGGTACTCTATGAGACCAATCACATCACCAAAAGACGCTTCCTGGGAGAGCGACCCAATGTATACGAAATCAGCCAGGAGTGTCCCGGCAGGATAGGCGCATGGGTGGGCTGGAGAATAGTGGAAAGCTATATGAAGAATAATGAGGTGAGTATTGAGGCATTGCTGGCGGACACGGACAATGAAAAAATATTCAGGCTGTCAGGATATAAACCTCAGAGTCGCTGACGCTCAGATGTTTTTGATTGGTCAGAATTTTGCCCAGTTTTTGCACCTGTAGGTCCTTGCTGTAATATTTTTCCGCCAGGGCGCGGGCATTTCTTTGATACTGATAGAGCATTTCAGGTTCTTTCAGAAAAACGGAAAGTTTTCTGGTCAGTTCGCCAGGGTCAAGCGGATCGTGGTAAAACCCACATTTTTTCTCTTCAATGATGTGTCTGATCCAACCCCCGAAATTGATAATAATGAGTTTCCCGGCAGCCAAACCATCGAAAAACTTATTGGGGCTGCCTGTATTGAGTATCTCCAGGTTTTTGAATGACACGTATACAGCATCCTGACTTTCCAGCAGACTTTTCACGGCGTGGGTAGTGCCAAATGGATGTACCGTCAGGTTTTTCATTTGTCGGCTTATCTTTTTTATCCGGTTGAAGTGAGCCCCATCTCCCATGAGGTTAAATACTACCGGAAGCTTCCGCTCTTCACACAGCCTGGCGGCATCCAACAGATAGTCCAGGTGATTGGCAGCCCCAAAGGTGCCAATGTATCCGACCTTGAGAGGGTTCTCAGAGGAAAATCGCTGGATTTTGTAATGAGCTTCAAAAAAGGTGACATCCGAAAAATTCGGAACCACATGCACCTTGGTTTCTGGTGAGTTGGATTCAATGTAATTCCTGATGGCTGGAGAGAGGGCAATCACTTTTTGCGCCTCGAAATAGCATTTTTTCTCAAAGCGATAAAGCAGGTTTTTGATCAGCCCGTTTTTAACGGCACCCATTTTGATGGGGGCCTCCGGCCAAAGGTCTCCCACCTCAAAATAGAAGGGGAGATTATATTTTTCTTTGAGATGAAGTGCAATCAGCCCTGTGGTGAGCGGAGTGGTCATCACATACGCAAGATCAAATCTGGCGTGTAGGGAAGCTACCTTCCTTTTAGTCATGGACACATACTTCAGGAACGACCAGACACGCCGCATAAACCCAAAGTGATTCGCGTAGGGAATAGGTAGGTAGTGTACATGGAGGCCGTCTATCTCGTGAAGACCTGACCATTCATTGTGCGCAGTGATCATAGTGACCTCATGGCCCTGGCTGATCAGGCCTCGGGCTAAATGGTAGGAGCGAACACATCCACCTTCTGCGGGTGTTTTGAAATACTGATGGATGTATAAAATCTTCATTTCTTATATAAAGATGAAAATAGAATTTTAGGTTTTATAATTTCGTTAATGATTTTCGACGTATCTATAGAATTATCCATACTTTGAGGTATCTCATCACATTAATTTTGATAGTACTGGTTAATGGGCTCCGGGCACAGAGCCCGGAGGCGCTCAATGTCTATGAAACGGCACGGCACACCACGCTGCCTCAGTACACTTTCGATAGCCGCTATGAGTATTTGGTTTTGCCATCCAGCTTTTCCAAAGATGACATTCGCAGGCTTCCGTTTACAGATCGGCGAATCCTCAAAATAGACCTTGTATATACGACCTTTCGTGAGTCGAAAGAGTTTGATCAAAAGCAGCTGGATCTGGCCCGACTGGATAAGCTCATAGCGATCAACCCTCAGATTGTCGTTAACAAATTCTTTGACTGGAACATCATTGGTCAGACCGGATGTGCTTCATCTCCAGCCTGTCTGGAGTTTTTTCATGGTTTTGTAATTTACTATGAGGAATATTTTACCAAAAAAACCGCTCTGGCAGAGATTGATAGTGTTCGGTCAGATCTCTCAGCTCTGGATCAGCGCATTGGGGAGCTCCAAAAATTACTTAAAGTAGACTATCGGCGCATTGACTGTGAATATCCAGAGTCAGTGTATTCTGCGGAATATCTGGGGGAACAGTTGGAGAAAATTTATGATTGTGCGGAGAGTTACAAGGGAAGGGTGTTTTTTGAGGTGGAGTTGGACTATAACGGACGACCTCAGGAAGTGACCGTCAATGGGAACCTGTTTCCCTGCAAGGAGAGGTTGGCATTTGCACTGAAGTATATCCTGAAATGGAAGCGGGGACTGGTGATCGGGCGAAGACAATATAATGTGCTGGCTAAAGGCTATGTGAGTTTTCCCATAAAAAAGGAAAGTGTGAACATTACCAGTTTTGAGATCTCAAAGAACCTGGTGGAGCAGTATAAAATGCTACAGCAGTATTCCCAGTGTGTGGCTTATGAAACCGATACCAGCTATGTCGATATTCTTCCCAAAGTCAACCAGAAAGTCGTTTCAAAGGTCCTTTTCAGAAATCGGTGGAGTCCTGACCTGGTGATTGTGGATGTGACAGGGAGTATGTACCCTTTCACTGCAGATTTACTGAAGTGGATCAAACTCTCCTCGCTGCAAAAGGAAACAGACTTTGTTTTTTTCAATGATGGAAATGATTTGCCGACCAACCAGAAAGTGATGGGGAAAACGGGAGGGCTTTATCATATCAAGACGAATGATCTTGGTGTGGCAAAAGAGAAAATGTTTGAGGCCATGCGTGCCGGAGGAGGGGGTGACTTGCCGGAGAATAATTTTGAAGCATTACTATACGGGGAAAAAGTAGCCAAACCCACTGGAGAGGTGGTGATGATTGCTGATAATTACTCGTATCCCAGGGATGAACAATTGCTGGCGAGGTATTCAGGAAAACTCAAAATCATTTTGTGTCACACAGAAAAGGGCCTAAATACTCAGTACCTGGACCTGGCCAGAAAATATGGATTTAGCCTCCATACGCTCCAGACAGATATCTTGGACCTGCAAAAAGAAATAATAAGAATAGAAGGGATCAGCTATAAACGCGAGCCTTCAGGTTTTGTGCGGTTGAGGTGATTCCGTGGAAGGCTTATTTTAGAAAGGCTCTAAAAAAGTAATCCCGACGAGAATCTGCCGGGAATACTTAATGAACCACTTATAAGAAATCTTGAAATTAGAAGGAATATCCTCGTCTGAGCGCTGTTCGGATTTGTTCCATTCCGCGTCTTTTCTGCAAATCCAGGATCTGCTCTTCGATCAGCGCGTGTGAGAGATATTTGATGAGCGAGCTCTTTTGGTCTAGGGGTAAATGTTTCGCTTCCTGTATCAATGTGTCTAATGCTGTCATAGACTTTAGCTATTTGGTTAGACAACAGTATATAAAGCATTTGTTATACAATAGTATTATTCGGAGAAACGGCCCAATTCTTCGACGAGTCAGAGCAAATGATGCCTTAAGCAGCAATTTTCTCTATTATACGATCCGTTGTGATCAAACTATGTTTCGACGGATTTCCTTTTCCCAATATTTACAAAAGTGGGTGATCTTGCACTCCTCGCATTTAGGCTTACGTGCCAGACAGACATATCGTCCGTGAAGAATCAGCCAATGGTGCGCCTTGTGTACATATTCACTGGGAATGTGTCTGACCAGTTGCTTCTCCACTTCAAGTGGAGTTTTTGCGGTTTGAGTAACCAGTCCCAGCCGCTTCGATACACGGAACACATGGGTATCTACCGCCATGGCAGGCTGGTTATAAAGGACTGATACTACTACATTGGCTGTTTTTCTTCCAACACCCGGGAGTTTTTGAAGATCTTCGTGCCTGTGAGGGACTTCTCCGCCAAAGTCCTCCATGATCATCTTACTCAGACCCATCAGGTGTTTGCTTTTGTTGTTTGGGTAGGACACACTCCTGATGAGTTCAAAGATTTCATCAAAAGTGCCGGTGGCCATATGCTCCGGTGTGGGAAATGCTTTGAATAAGGCGGGAGTTACTTTATTGATTCGCACATCCGTGCACTGCGCACTCAATACCACTGCCACCACCAATTCGAAAGGGCTGTTGTAGTTGAGCTCGGTCTGAGGCTCGGGAAATGCTTCCTTGAAGTATGATACAAACGCTTCGAAGCGCTCCTTTTTGGTCATGTTTGATTTTAAAGTTCGGGCAAGTCAAAAACCGAACCTAAAACTATACAGACTGTTTGTGATATCCCTTAGAGAAATTAAGGATTTTATCAATGGAGCTTTTCGAAGGAGAGAAAGACACCTTACCAAGATCTTTCTTCACTGCCTGCAACTTGTCCAGTTCGGACCGTAAGTAGCTGTCAGTTAAAAGTGCTTTTTCGAGCACCTCTCGTTCGTTTTCATTTAGTTCGTCATAAAGAAACCTTACCAGGTCATTTTCTGTAAAAGTTTTGATCATAGGCAATATTTGTATGTTGTAGCTTTTTCCTCAAATTGATTAAAGCATACCTCATTCTGCCTAAAGCGGTATTGATGCTCACCCCGGTGGTGTCCGCGATTTCCTGAAAACTCATTTGCATATAATGCCTCATCACTAATACCTCCTTCTGAGCGTCAGGGAGCTCCTGTATATACTGCTTTAGCAGATTGTAAGTATCTCGTTTTATATGTTCATCCTCAATTGATGCCTCAGAAAAATCCAGTGTGTTAAACACATTGCTACCATCTTCCATCACGATTTCAGGATTGCGCTTGGCTTTTCTGAAATGATCAATCGCCAGATTGTGAGCAATGCGCAACATCCATGGAAGAAACTTCCCCTCCTCGTTGTACTTCCCAGCTTTAATTGTCTTGATCGCTTTGATAAAAGCATCCTGCATCAGGTCTTCTGCCTGATAGCGATCTTTTACAATCAAATAAATAGTGGTAAACACCCTGTCCTTGTGTCGCTCGAGTAAAACTGCAAACGCCTCTTCGTTACCGGTTTTGTACTGAGACAGCAATTGGCCGTCGGTCAATTTAGTCTTGTGCATTAAAGTCACCTGTTTAGTTAACGTAGAGGTCTATTACATATTGTCAGGGTTTGATGTGTAGGTTAAATTTTTTACTCGTGTACAATCAAAACTATATGAATATTATTTTACAAACAAATCTCCATTCGAATTTCTAATTTTGCATTCTTTTATAATCAAAGCGCAAAGACATTAGTTGTACCTGCGAACACGAAGCATTCAGCATGGCCAAATCTATCGATCAGTACGATCCCAAGAAATTCATCATTATCAAAGGAGCCCGGGTGAATAACCTTAAAAATCTGGATGTGGCCATCCCTCGGGATCAGCTGGTGGTCATCACGGGCCTGTCCGGATCAGGCAAATCGTCCCTGGCTTTTGATACGCTTTTTGCGGAGGGCCAGCGAAAGTATGTGGAAAGCCTCAGCTCCTATGCCCGCCAGTTTCTGGGCCGCATGGAGAAACCGGAGGTGGATTATATCAAAGGAGTGGCGCCGGCCATCGCCATTGAGCAGAAGGTATCCAGCCGGAACCCCAGGTCTACGGTGGGCACCACCACGGAGATTTATGATTACATGAAGCTGCTATTTGCCCGTATTGGGATCACCTACTCCCCTGTAAGCGGAACGGCGGTAAAGAAAGACAGTGTCACGGATGTGGTGGATTTCATGCTGAGTCATGAAGAGGGTGAAAAACTGATCATCTCCGCTCCCTTAAATATTAAAAAAGACCGTACCGTAGAAGAGGAGTTGAAAATCTTACTCAGCAAAGGGTATACAAGAATTTTGCTGGATGATGAAACAGCTTATATAGAAGACCTTCTGCAAACCAGGCTCAATAAGAAGCATGCATTTGAGATATTGATAGATCGGGCAGTGGTGAAGAATGATGAGGAGAACCAGTTTCGCCTGGCAGATTCTGTGCAAACTGCGTTTTTTGAGGGAGAGGGCCGCTGCAAAGTGAATATCGTAGGCAAGGAAACCAGGGAATTTTCTGACATTTTTGAGCTGGACGGCATTCGATTTGAAGAGCCAACCATCAATCTTTTTTCTTTCAACAACCCGTATGGGGCTTGCAGACGCTGTGAGGGGTTTGGTAAGATTTTGGGCATTGACCCGGAGATGGTCATCCCCGACCCGAACCTTTCAATATATGAAGGGGCCATAGCTCCCTGGCGTGGAGAGACCATGCAAAAATGGAACGAACCCCTGGTGAAGAATGGCATTCGGTTCGATTTTCCCATTCACCGGGCGGTGAATGAGCTCACAGACGCCGAATATGAGCTGTTGTGGACAGGCAATGAATACTTCGAGGGACTCAATGAGTTTTTTAGGCACCTGGAGTCCAAAACCCACAAAATTCAATACCGGGTCATGCTTTCCAGGTATCGGGGGAGGACGGTCTGCCCAGACTGTCGGGGCACTCGCCTGCGAAAAGATGCCGGCTATGTGAAAATCAATGGTTCCTCTCTGACGGACCTGGTCTTAAAGCCAGTAGACCAACTGTCCGGTTTTTTTGAAACCCTTGAGTTGACGGATCACCAGCAAGCAGTAGCCAAACGAATACTGAGTGAGATCACCAACAGGCTTTCCTACCTGGAGAAAGTAGGTTTGGGTTACCTCTCGCTCAACAGGCTTACCAATACCTTATCGGGTGGTGAATTTCAGCGAATCAAACTGGCCACCTCATTAGGGAGCGCGCTTGTGGGATCCATGTATATTTTGGATGAGCCGAGCATAGGCCTCCACCCAAGAGACACCGACAGGCTCATTGAAGTGTTGCGCTCGCTCAAAAAACTGGGCAACTCTGTCATAGTGGTAGAGCATGAGGAAAAGGTAATGGAAGCCGCCGATCAGATTATTGACATTGGCCCCGCTGCTGGGGTACATGGAGGAGAGCTGGTCTATCAGGGAAGAATAGACCAGATGAATGGGCAAACGAATTCATATACCGCTAAATACCTGCGCGGAGAGGAGAAAATAGAGCTGCCGACCAGAAGAAGAAAATGGAATCAGTCCTTTACCATAGAGAAGGCTCGCGAAAATAACCTCCGAAATATCAGTGTGGAAATTCCACTTGGGGTGATGACGGTGATTACGGGAGTGAGCGGTTCAGGAAAGTCTACTTTGGTGAAGAAAATCTTATACCCTGCCATTGGTAAAATGCTGGGAATAACCGGCGAAGCTACTGGTAAGCATGATAAAATCTCCGGTGACTACAAGCGAATTGATCAGATAGAATTTGTAGATCAAAACCCGATCGGCAAGAGCTCCCGGTCTAACCCGGTCACTTATGTGAAAGCCTATGATGCCATCCGTCAGTTGTTCAGTGAGCTGCCGCAGTCCAAAAACAATGGATTCAAGCCGGCGCACTTTTCATTCAATGTGGATGGCGGGCGATGTGAGGTATGTGAGGGAGAAGGCACTGTGAAAATAGAGATGCAGTTCATGGCCGACCTGAACCTGGAATGTGAAAACTGTAAAGGAAAGCGGTTCAAGAAAGAAATACTGGAGGTCAAATATAAGGAGAAAGACATCTCCGAAATACTTGACCTGACAGTGGAGGAGGCCATTGAGTTTTTTGATGACAAAGCGGGCATCGTGAATAAAATCAAACCCCTTTTTGATGTGGGACTGGGCTATGTGAAGCTTGGTCAGTCTTCCAGCTCCCTCAGTGGCGGCGAAGCGCAGCGTGTAAAGCTGGCCTCCTTTTTGGGCAAAGGCGGGAACATCAAAAAAGACCATGTGATGTTCATCTTTGATGAACCCACAACAGGGTTGCATTTCCATGACATCAAAAAGTTGCTGGATGCCCTTAATGCCCTGGTGAACGACGGGAACTCCGTACTGATCATAGAGCACAATATGGAAATTGTGAAAAACGCTGACTGGATCATAGACCTGGGACCGGAAGGTGGCGAAAACGGAGGAAATGTCTGTTTTGCTGGTTTGCCGGAGGATATGGTTAAATTAGCCGAAAATCATACCGCGAGGTATCTGAAAGAGAAACTACCATCTTAAATGCACCCCAACCCAGAGATGACTTGTAAGCATTTAAAAACAAAAGATTAAACTGAAATGAGAAAGAACATTGCAGCGGGAAACTGGAAAATGAATTTAGACATTGCCAGTGGTAAGAAACTGGCCTCAGAAGTCATCAACATGGTTAATGATGAGGTTCGAAATGATGCGGAGGTGATTTTGATCCCGCCATTTACCCACCTTACGGTGGTCAAGCAACTGATCGGGTCATCGACCAACGTGCATCTGGGAGCGCAGAACTGTAGCGATCAAAAAGGAGGGGCTTTTACGGGGGAGATATCTACCGAAATGTTGCATTCTGTGGGGGTAGAATATGTAGTCGTAGGTCACAGTGAGCGAAGAGAGATTTTTGGAGAGGACAATGCCTTACTGGCAGCCAAGACCAAAGCGGTTTTAGCTCAGGGCCTTAAGCCGATTTACTGCTGTGGTGAGAAACTTGAAACCAGAGAAGCCAATCAGCATTTTGAACTGAACAAAGTGCAAATAGAAGAGGGCTTGTTTGACCTCTCAAAAGAAGACATTAAGAAAGTGGTCATAGCCTATGAGCCTGTATGGGCCATTGGCACCGGTGTTACTGCTTCTTCAGCACAGGCGCAAGAGATGCATCAGTTTATCCGTGGGCTCATAGCTGAAAAGTATGACCAGGAAACGGCGGACAGTATTTCGATCCTTTATGGAGGAAGCGTGAAGCCAGACAATGCCAAAGAACTATTCTCTCAGGCGGATGTGGATGGGGGTCTTGTCGGCGGGGCCAGCTTGAAGTCAAGAGATTTTACTGACATTATCAAATCATTTTAATGAGTTTTATTACCCTCAATATCACATGTAGTGAAGAAAAGAGAGAGCTTCTGATTGCAGAGCTCTCTCTTTTTCCTTTTGATGCTTTCGAAGAAACGGAGACCGGATTGCTGGTATCCTGCGAGGAGACCGATTGGGACGAGGAGCCGGTTTGGGCAGTGCTGACCAGGTATGAGGTGGAATGCAGGGTGGAGAAAGTGGAGAAAGTGAACTGGAATGAAGAGTGGGAGAAAAATTATGATCCTGTCATCGTGGAAGACCAGTGTATCGTTCGGGCGACATTTCATGAGCCCAGGCCGGACTTCCCGTACGAAATCATCATTACCCCCAAAATGTCATTCGGTACTGGTCACCATGCCACCACCTATCAGGTGTTGAAACACCAGCTGAACCTGGATCACAAGGGCAAAAAGGTATTGGATGTAGGCTGTGGCACAGGAGCACTGGCCATCATGGCTCATAAGCGTGGCGCAACGGATATTACCGCGGTGGACATAGATGAGTGGTGCATTGAAAATAGTGAGGAGAATTTCTCGTTAAATGGATGTGCTCATGTGAAGCTCTCTCTCGGGGGAATAGAAACGGTGCAGGAGGAAGATCCTTATGACATTATTCTGGCAAATATTAACAAAAATGTACTGCTGGATCAGATTGGGGCCTATAGTCAGCGATTGAAAAGCAAGGGCATTTTGGTGTTGAGTGGTTTTTATTCAGAAGACATTGCAGACCTGATGGCCGAGGCCAGGAAATTTGGGTTGGAGGATCAGGAGCAGACAGAGCGGAACCGCTGGGCCATGTTGGCATTGAAAAAAGAATAATTCTCTGAGCATTTCTCTAAATTTATCATCATGAAGCGCTTGTGCCTGTTTGTTTTTATTGGAATGATCCTCTTTTTGCAGGTTCAGGCACAGCGATCGTTCTCGGATGACAAAGCTACATTCTTCAACCAGGCCATGACCCGGTTGAGGGCTTTGGATACCGAGCCTGCCCGAAAAGTCGCGTTCGATTTTAACAACGCCTGGACTGGCGCTTTTACCTCAGCCAATCAGGACATGATTCATTCCATTGCCCTTCAAATGGACAAGAAGGGTTATGGGTTCGATCCGTTTTTCTGGTACTACTTTAGTTACCTGGCCTTTGCGGATGCTCAGGCAAAACTGCCCTCCAGCGACATTGCTCAGGTTCTCAAAATTAATGACCAGATGGTGAAGACCATGAACAGGGAGGAGTATCGCAATTTTCTTCTGGGGTTGAATATGTTCATGGCAAGACGGATCATTGGCAAATCCAAAAACGTGCTTGCCCTCACAGAGAATGGCACTTTCCAGTTTAAACTGTTGGACGAATACATCGTACCAGTGGAGCAAATAGAAGAACCGATAGAGGAAAAGGAACCCATAAACCCTCCTGATAACAAAGGAAGTCTATGGAGCGGGCCACAGAATGATGACTGGAATTCAGGACAAAATGACCCCTGGGCAGAGGATGCAGATCCGTGGGGAGACCAGAAGGATGACCCCTGGGCGGATGATTCTGACCCCTGGGCAGACGACGGGAAGTCTTCCTATGATGACAACTGGGTGGATAGTGAAAATGTCTGGGGCTATGACGACTCGGGAGAAGTATTTGAAGAGAAGGCAGACAGGCAATTTGTGGAAACCATTGCACAGGATTACGTCGCGGGGCTGCAGGCGAAGTACCGACATCCGGTTTTGGAAGGGCCGGCTATTCAACTGGAGAATAACAGCATGCTCATCGTCACTCCTTATGATTCCGTAAGGATCAAAGAGACAGACGGTACATTTTTACTGAAGAACCGTGTATACGCCGGAGAGAATGCAGTGATCAACTGGCCGGCAGACAACAGAAACTTCAAAGGAGCCGTGGTAAACCTTGGAAAATTTTATATCCGTGCTGATCGGGCAGATTTTTGGTCACCAAATGCCACCCTGACATTCCCGAAACTATTTCAGGGAACGGTAAGTGGAGCTTATGAGTTCAAAAGCCAGACCCGCAAGCCCAACCAGCTTAGTAACTTCCCGAAGTTCACCTCCAACGAATCCAATATTGACCTGATCCTCCCAATGACCAATGTCAGGTACAGAGGAGGGATCGAAATCAGCGGAAATAGATTGTCCGGAGCTTCTGTTTCCAGAAAGCCAGGAAAACTGACACTATTGGATGGCAAGGGTAATCAGGCCATACTCCGGAGTGAGCGGTTTGAATTTAGAGAAGATAGTGTCATCACTTCAGCCAATGCCCGACTCACCATCAAGCATGGAAGTGACTCCCTTATTCACCCATCAGTAGAGGTTTTCTACAATACCAAAACAAGAGAGCTGGCAGTGCTCCGAACCAAGGAATACAACGTCACCCCATTTGTGAGTAGTTATTTTCAAGTGAATGTAAATGCCCAGATCATCAATTGGGACATGAAAACCGACTCTGTCAACTTTTCCATTCTCAATGGGAAAGATCTGATTCCTGTCACTATAGAGTCCAGGGACTTTTTTAACCAGGAGCGCTTCAGCAGGCTCAGCGCTGGTTTCCAGTTCCACCCGGTGATTACCAGTGTGTTTTACGCCAATAAATTCAACACCCGGGAATTTGCGGATGAGGAAATCGCCAACCACTTTAATGTCCCCATTAAGCAGGTAAAGGGCGCCATGAAAGTTTTAAAGCAATATGGTTTTGCAAAGTACAATCCGGAGACTGGTCTGGTACAGTTGAACGATAAAGCATTTCACTACCACGATGCCTCTGGCCAGAAAGTGGATTATGATAACCTGCTGATCCCATCCCTGTCTCCGAATCAGGCCAATGCCACCTGGAGGTTGGACTCCGGAGATATGAAGGTGACTGGAGTCGGTCGTTTTTATTACACCTCGGATTTCAAGGTATATGCCGAACCAAAGGATCAGGTAATGACCCTGCTGAGGGGCCGAAATATTGAAATGGATGGTATGGTGAATGCGGGGGATTTTCAATACAAAGGGAAAAATTACCTCTTTGACTATGATCAGTTTTTGATCAATCTCCAGGAGGTGGATTCCATCCGGATTCAGGTGGAATTACCAGATTCGCTGAAGCAGGCGGGCCAGGAAAAAGTTTCTTTACAAAATCACCTCAATGAGACCTCCGGCACCCTCTATCTGGATGATCCGAGAAATAAGTCGGGATTGAAATCTTCACCTGCCTTTCCTGATTTTGTGTCTGAGTCTGATGCCATCGTGTACTTTGATGGCCCCGAGGTACTCAATGGAGCGTACGACAGGTCTGTGAAGTTTATTATCCCACCCTTTGATTCAGACAGTCTGAGCAGCCAGGAAGCAATCAAATTCGATGGGACATTCAATTCAGGTGGGATTTTCCCCAATTTTGAAGAGACACTGAAATTACAGCCAGATCAATCACTGGGCTTTATCCATCAGATCCCCCCGGAAGGGTACACCCTCTACGGCACTGCGGCCCGTACTTATGAAAACATCCGATTGAGTAATCAGGGGATGCGAGGGCAGGGGAAGATCGATTTTATTACCTCCACCATTTATTCCAAGGACTTTGTTTATTATCCAGATTCTGTGGCAGCTTACGGCACAGGAGGGGTGATTCGCCCCGGTGAGGCCAACGGCTCCAGTTACCCGGAAGCTGTACTGGGCCCTTACCGTATGCACTGGGAACCTCGAATTGACAGCATGTTTCTGAGAAATATTCGTAAACCTTTCAAGTTTTACAACGCTACCGCAGAACTGGATGGGGCGGTAAACATCACTTCAAGGGGAGTGTTCGGAGTGGGCACTATGCTTACCCGTGGATCCAGAGCCGTGTCGCAGGAGCTTACCTTCAAAGAATTTTCATACAGCGCCAGGCATGCCAAGTTTGCCGTGCTCACCAATAACCCGGATAAGCCTGCCATGGCCGGAGATGACATCCGCCTCAACTTTGATCTCAAAAACCGCACAGCCCTCATTCAACCGGAGAAAGCCGGGGTGGCGGCCCTCTCTTTTCCGTATGCCCAGATGAGAACCTCTATTACCAATGCCATTTGGAATTTGGATGACTCTACTGTGACGATGACCAAGCCCAAGAATGTGCCTATAGCAAGCTCTTACTTCTATACCACCAGGAAAGAGCTGGATTCTCTGGCATTCAATGCCGAGCAGGCCACCTATGATTTCAACAGCAGGGAGCTGAACGTGAAGGGAATCCCCTACATCATTGTGGCGGATGCCAAAATCATTCCTGAAAACAACGAAACTACGATACTCGAAAATTTTGAGCTGCAATCTTTCAACAATGCGGAGTTGATTATTGACACGCTCAATGAGTACCATTATCTCTATAGCGGGGAGATAAAAATCCTTTCGAGAAATGAATTTGTTGGTACGGCCATGTACCGGTTGGTGTCTGGATCAGACACATTCGCTATTAAGTTTGATCGGTTTGTGCTCGAAGAGGTATTCGTGGATGGCAAGCCAAAACTCATGACCACATCCGGTGGAGAGGTCCTGGCCAAGGAGAACCTCATCATTGCGCCGGGTTTTTATTATAAGGGCGCTGCAAAAATGTATGCCAACAAAAAGGCCCTTGAACTCAATGGTGCTGTGAAACTGATACTTTCTGACCCGGGTTATGATTATTGGATCCTGTATGAGCGCAAGGATAACAATCCGGAGGTAGCTGTAGATATAGAAACCGCGCTGTACGACAATGAAGATCCGGTCGTGGCAGGTCTCCAGTATGACCTCAGGGGAAGTTTATATTCGACTTTCTTGGCAGATAAGAGAAATGATTCGGATGAAGACTTTTTCAAGGCCAAAGGAGTGCTTACTTATGATACGGCATCATTGAGTTACCGGATTGAGAAACCTTCCAAGACGTTTGGAGAAAGCTATGATGGGCATACTCTGATTTATAATGATCAAACAAAAAACATCATTTTTGAAGGCCCTGTAAGTTTTTTTAGTCCATTTGGCCGAAAAGTGACAATAGATGCCAGTGTTTTAGGAAACGGAAACTCGGAAACCAATGAGTATAACATAGACGCCTTTTTGGCCATTTCACTCGAAAATTCTCAGACTTTCATGGATCTGATGTCAGAAGATCTGCTGGACATCATTGAAAGGCTGGGCCCTCCTCTGGCGAATGATATTTCACTGGAGCTGCTTTACAAGCTGGCCAACTTTACCTCAGATAAAGTGGCTAAGGCTTATGAGAAAGCGAGTTTGAAGGATTATAAACCTCTGTATACTTCCGCAGACAACCTTCAGAAATCCTTGGTCATTTCCGGAGTGAAAATGAAATGGTCACAGGCACACAAGTCTTTTTACAATACGACCAAGCTGGCCATCTCCAATATTTACGACAATGATGTAAATGCCAAGCTCGACGGGTTCATTGAAATCAAAAAAGATGATTCCAATAATGATGCGATGAACATTTTCATTCAGGCGGCACCCGGCACCTGGTATTTTATAAGTTATGCTTCCAACAACCTGTTGATGTACTCATCCAACAGTAAGTTTAATGATGAGGTGACCGCCAAGTCAAATTTTGGAAAATCAAAACCCGGAGAGCTGGTGTTGGTACTGGGAGATGAGAATGAGACCCTTTCATTCATCAATGATTTCCGCGAGAAATACTTTGGTATCACTGATCCTTACGACCTGGTATCTCCGGACGAGGTAAATCTGGATGACGAAACCTTCGATACCATAGAAGAGTCTGATGACGATGGCTTTGGCTTTTGAGACAAGGCCTATATTTGCAGCTCAAATAATCAACAAAACAGAAAACCCTAATGGACGCAATCCAACATTTTCAATCCAATAAAGAAAGATACCTGGAAGAATTGCTCGACCTGCTCAGAATCCCCTCTGTGAGTGCAGACTCTAAGTTTAAGGGCGATGTGCGAAAGGCCGCAGAGTTTATCAAAACCAAATTTGAAGAAGCCGGCGCAGATACGGTGGAGCTGGTAGAAACCCCGGGCCACCCCATCGTATATGCCGAAAAAATACTGGATCCAAAACTACCTACTGTACTGGTTTATGGCCACTACGACGTGCAGCCTGCGGATCCTTATGAGCTATGGGATTCTCCTCCTTTCGAGCCGGTGATTAAAAATGATCGCATATATGCACGTGGTGCCTGTGATGATAAAGGCCAGATGTATATGCATGTGAAGGCCTTTGAATCTTTGGTGAAGTCCGGGTCATTGCCGTGCAATGCCAAGTTTATGATAGAAGGTGAGGAGGAAGTGGGCTCGTCTCATCTGGAGACTTTCGTCAAAGAGAATAAAAAGAAACTGGCTGCGGATGTGATTTTGATCTCCGACACGTCAATTATCAGCAACGACACACCCTCTATTACAGTTGGCCTGCGAGGGCTCAGCTACCTGGAAGTGGAGGTGACCGGCCCAAACAGGGATTTGCACTCTGGGGTGTATGGTGGAGCGGTGGCCAACCCGATCAATATACTCTGTGATATGATTGCCAGTATGCAGGACGCAGATGGCCACATCACCATTCCTGGTTTTTACGATAAAGTAGAGGAACTAAGTGCGGCGCAGAGAGCCGAAATGGCCAAGGCCCCCTTTGACCTGGAGGCCTACAAGAAAGATTTGAAAATCGCTGATGTGAAAGGAGAAAAAGGGTTTTCTACCATTGAGCGCACAGGGATCAGACCTACGCTGGATGTAAATGGCATCTGGGGCGGATACATTGGCGAGGGCGCCAAGACCGTATTGCCGTCCAGGGCCAATGCCAAGATTTCTATGAGGTTGGTGCCACATCAGGACAGTGATGAAATTACGGAGATTTTCACCAAATACTTTGAATCAATAGCTCCAAAATCTGTGAGGGTGAAAGTGACGCCCCACCATGGCGGAGAGCCAGCGGTCATTTCTACCACGTCTCCGGCCTACCAGGCAGCCAGCAGGGCTTTTGAGGAGGCCTGGGGAAAAAAGCCAATCCCTACAAGGGAGGGTGGGAGTATTCCCATTGTGGCTTTATTTCAAAAAGAACTGGAGCTTGATCCGATTCTTATGGGCTTCGGACTGGACTCAGATGCCATTCATTCACCCAATGAAAGCTACGGGCTGTTCAATTTTTACAAAGGCATAGAAACGATTTCGCATTTTTATCGGTTTTTCAGTGAATTAGAAAAATAGGACAGACCCACCGATTTTGTAAAATGAACACTCAATGAGGAAAATATTGTTTTTGACCGCTGTGCTCTGGGGGAGTTTTTCTCAGGCGCAGGTCCTTCACCCAGCTACCTGGCAAGTCTCAATGTCACCATCAGCTCCCCAAGCCGGAGAAGAGGTGATCATTTCTTTTGATGTGAAAATTGATGAGAAATGGTACCTCTATTCCAATGATTTTGACCCGGATCTTGGGCCGATGTTGGCAGAGTTTATTTTTGAGCCTCATGCAGGATATGAGCTGGTGGGAGAAACACTCCCCATCAACCCGAAGCGTAAATATGACTCTCTTTGGGAGGGAGAAGTAAGCATCTTTTATGAAAAAGCGAGGTTTACGCAAAAGCTCAAAATCCTGGATCCCGGTTATGTGATCAGAGGTAGTTACGAATATCAGGTGTGTACCGATGCTACTGGAAAATGTATTCCCGGCGATGGTGAGTTTGAATTCCGGGGAAGGAAAGAAGTGACCAAAGGGGAAAAAGAATCTGCCGGGTTGCTGCAGAAGCGTGACTCTACAGACCCTTATTCACTGCTTTCGTTTATGCTGGTGGCTTTTTTGGCCGGATTGGCGGCATTGCTCACACCATGCGTCTTTCCCATGATTCCTATGACGGTGACCTACTTCACGGGTAAGGACAACCACAAAAAGGGGCGTCTTATTAACAGTTTCTTTTATGGGTTCTGCATTATACTGATTTACTCCCTCATTGGGGCAGTTTTGTCTCCCTTTATGGGGCCTGAGACTGCCAACGACCTGGCGACAGGCTGGCTTCCTAATGTATTGTTTTTTGTCGTTTTTGTGGTTTTTGCACTTTCCTTTTTTGGATTGTTTGAGATCACCCTGCCACACAGGTGGGTGAACAATGTGGATCAGCTGGGAGACAAGGGTGGATTGATTGGCATATTCTTTATGGCCCTTACCCTCGTGTTGGTTTCTTTTTCCTGTACGGGTCCTATCGTGGGGAGCATTTTGGTGGAATCCGCCGGAGGTCTTTCCCTCAAACCCGTACTGGGCATGTTTGCCTTCTCCGCCGCGTTTGCTATTCCATTTTCACTATTTGCGCTTTTTCCCAATTGGCTCAAGTCGCTCCCCAAGTCGGGTGGCTGGCTGAATTCGGTCAAGGTGGTGTTAGGGTTTCTGGAGCTTGCATTGGCTTTTAAGTTTCTCAGCATTGCCGACCAGGCCTACCATTGGGGGATTTTGGATAGAGAGATTTACCTGGCCATCTGGATTGTTATCTTCACCATGTTGGCTTTTTACCTTTTGGGAAAAATTAAGCTTCCCGGAGACACTGAGCTAAAGACGGTATCGGTGTCCAGGCTCATGCTGAGCATGGCCACTTTTACGTTTGTGGCGTACCTCATCCCAGGTATGTTTGGCGCGCCGCTGAAAGCACTGGCAGGCTACCTGCCCCCGGTTTCTACACACGATTTTGATCTGGTAAGCGAAATACGGGATTCTGGTTTGGCCCTGGATACCCCGAAGGGCTGCGAAGATCCCCTTTATGATGATTTTCTTCACTGGCCACATGGCCTTCGGGGCTATTTCGATTACGATCAGGCGTTGGCCTGTGCCCAAAAGGTGAATAAACCCGTGTTTGTGGACTTCACCGGGCATGGGTGTGTAAACTGCCGTGAAATGGAGGCCCGAGTCTGGTCAGAACCGGCCGTGTTGAATCGACTAAGAGATGATTTTGTATTGCTGGCCCTTTATGTAGACGACAAGACGGAGCTACCGGAAAACCAGTGGTATAAGTCTGAGTATGATGGCAAGATTAAGAAAACCATTGGTAAGCAAAACGCGGATTTTCAGATAACCAGGTATGGCAACAATGCCCAGCCTTACTATCTCATTCTTTCTCCGGATGGTACGATTCTTACCGAACCGAAGGCATATGATCTAAATGTTGATAACTTTGTGGAGTTTTTGGAGCAGGGAAAGACTGCAATGTGATACTGAGCGTTTGAGCTGATATGTTGAAGAAAATTGTATTTGGAATTGGTGTGGTGTTGGCCGTGATGTTGGTATACTTCTATGGGAGTAGCACATCTGCCATTGATGTGGAAACTATTTCACTAGAGGAGCCGGATTCTTTATTTCAGGAAATCCTGCCTGAGCCAACCCTCTTATACGGCATTGCTATTGACTCTTTTGATGTGTTTGAAGGGAAAGTAAAATGGAGTCAGAACATTTCAGAAATTCTTTCCAACTTCAACATCTCCCGGGAAGACATCTACGCCCTGGCGAATGCTTCAAAAGGTGTATTTGACGTACGGAAGCTTAAGGCCGGGTATCCATTTACCATTATACATGAGCGGGACGAGTTGAAGACAGCCCGTCAGTTCATCTTTGAACCGGACCCGACCCAGTATGTTATTTTTAATCTTTCGGACTCCATTTTTGTGCAGAGTGTGGCCAAACCTGTGACTCACGATGAGCGTGTGCTCACCGCAAAAATCGAGTCAAGTGTGTATGAGGCTGTTCTTGCTGAAGGCGCTTCTCCACTTTTGGTCAATAAGCTGGTGGATATTTTTGCCTGGCAGGTCGACTTTTTCCGAATCCAAAAGGGAGATGAGTTCAGGGTCATTTATGACCAGAAAAGTGTAGACGGGGAGGTGATAAGCGTTGACAGGATATTAGGTGCCTACTTTAAGCATTTTGACAAAGAGTACTTTGCAGTCTACTATAATCAGGATGGTCAGGAGGACTATTTTGATGAAGATGGCAACAGTCTGAGAAAGACATTCCTGAGAGCCCCGCTCAATTACTCCAGAATCAGCTCACGGTACAGCCCCCGCAGATACCACCCTGTGCAAAAGCGCTACAAGGCGCATCTGGGAACGGATTACGCTGCACCAGTAGGGACAGAAATACGCAGTGTGGGTGATGGCGTTATCCTGGAGGCAAAGTATGGTCAGTACAATGGAAACTATGTCAAGGTGAAGCATAACAGTAACTATACTACACAGTATTTGCACATGTCCAAAATAGCCAAAGGCATACGACCTGGAGTGACAGTGAAGCAGGGTCAAACCATCGGATATGTAGGCAGTACCGGACTGGCCAACGGGCCTCATTTGTGTTTCAGATTCTGGAAAAACGGCATTCAGGTAGATGCCTTAAAGGTGGATTTACCACCCTCAGAGCCTATTGATCCCAAGAAATTAAAAGACTTCCTGCACGTAAAAAATGTGATGATCAACAAACTGATGAAGATCAAAGAGGACTCGGCAAAGCCAATGCTTGCTCAGATTCCCCTTTCTCAGAAGTAACCATTGCGGCGACTAGATTTTAATATTTAGATTTATTTCCGTTAATTTGGTTAAAAACCAAACCTAAAATCATGTACAAAGCTTTACTGAGTCTGATTTTGATCACCGCAGTATTCACATCGCAGGGTCAGGCCATCGATAAATATGTAAGGTTTAATGGGAAAGTGCTTAGCCAAAAGGATTCCTCAGGCATCTCAGCATCCATTTACTATGAAAAACTCCCGTACTACGATGACATGGGTACCGCCAAGAGTGGACCACAAGGCAACTATGAATTCTATTTGATCAATGGGGATAAATACAATTTTCGGATTACCCTCAGTGGGTATTTAGAGCTCACCCGTGAATTAGCGATCACCAATGCGAATGGTGATGGCTCTATGAATCTGGATTTTTATCTGGAGCCGGAAGAGGAGCCCGACCTTATCGCATTGAATAACCTGATCTTTGCCAGAGGTAGTGACGTGATCACCGAGAGTTCTTTTGAGGAACTGGATAACCTGGTGAATTACCTGGAGAGCAGGCCCTCTCTGATTATACAGCTGGAAGGGCATACGGATTTTGCGGGAAATCCGGAAGCCAACATGTCACTATCAGAAGCCAGAGTAGTGGCTGTAAAAGAATACCTTGTGAGCAAGGGAGTAAAAAAGAACAGGGTTTTAACTAAAGCCTTTGGTGGTAGCCAGCCACTTTATACTGAAAGGACAGATGAAGCGAAGACCAAGAATCGCCGGGTTGAAGTTCGTGTCATCAGTAGATAATGCCTAGCCTTATGAAAAAATCAATCGCCGTTTACCTTTTTGCATGTTTTGTTACACTTTCTACCTTCGCTCAGGAAACAGTGGTGTGGGGATCACAAGTGGTGGATGTCTCCAGTGAGTATTCGCCATTGGAATACTCCGCCATTCAGGCCCTGCACAAGCCTAATGTGATGCCTTCCGGTGGGGATAACCCTAATGCCTGGAGACCAAAGTCTGAGAATGGGGAGGAGTTCATCATGGTTTCTTTCGACAAACCGATAAGGGCCAAGCAGGTGGCCATTGCAGAATCAGAAAATCCTGGTGCAGTAACCAGGGTCTATGCCTATGATAATGAATACAACGAATACACCCTGTTTGAGCTTAGCCCACGGTCTATTCCTATTGACAGTCGCTTGCTGAATCTTTTCTTCGATGATACCCCGTATGAAATTTACGCCATTAAGGTATTTATTGACGGAGAGGCGGTGCCAGGCTACAATGCCATCGATGCCATAGGAATCTCAGCTTCCAATTTGCCTATTTCAGTGCTGATCAACCTGGTTCCGGGGATGGCACAGAATAAGGAGGCAGACAAACTCTCTACCAATGTAAACAGTCAATACATCGAGCACAGCCCCATTATTTCACCTGACGGGAAGCACCTCTATTTTAGTCGAAGGTACCATCCGGACAATGTGGGCGGGGTGGATGATGTAGAAGATATCTGGGTTTCTGATCTGGACCCTAAGACTGGCGAATGGTTGCCAGCTAAAAATGTGGGCCCGCCACTCAATACAGAAGGGCCAAACTTTATTTCTTCCATTACCATGGTGGGTGGAGAGGAAGTGCTGGTATTGGGTAACCGGTATGGTAAGAAGGGCAGAATGTACACGGGAGTATCTGTGTCAAAGCGCAAGGGCAATGGGTTTGAGGATCCTGCGGCCGTGGAAGTCACTAATGACTATAACTATTCACCAAAGGTGGATTATTTTCTGGCTGCCTCAGGCAAAGCCATGGTGATAGCTGCGGAAAGAGATGATTCCTATGGCGGGCGAGATTTATACGTTTCTTTTGATCAGGGAGGTACCTGGTCCGAGCCCAAGAACCTTGGAAATGAGATCAATACCGCGGCGGATGATTTCTCTCCTTTTTTGGGAATTGATGAGAAAACCCTCTATTATTCTACTTCAGGCCTGAGTGGATATGGCGGGTCTGATATCTACGTGACCATTCGTTTGGATAAAACCTGGGAGCGCTGGTCTGAACCGGAAAACCTGGGGTCCAGTGTAAACTCAAAAGGGGACGATCAGTATTTTAGTATCCCCTCTTCAGGAAAGCACATCTATTTTTCAAGGGGTACGATCGATGATGATACCGATATCTTCAGGTTCAAGGCTGATGACATCTTTTTGGATAAGGGCAGTGCCCTCATGGAAAGCGTGGGACACCTCACCACAGATCAGCCGGATGCCTATTTTGCGACCATCAAGGGTCGTGTGATGGAGCAGGGAACCAACATGCTGATGCCGGGAGTGCACATGGTGCTGGAGCGTTTACCCGATGGTGTTGACATTGGCCAGGTAAGGTCCGATGAAAATGGAATTTTTGAAATGACGGTGCGCGGAGGCGCCCGATACGGGTTGCTGGCAAAGCACCCGGGCTATATTTCCACCAACGAAAACTTTGACCTGAACAAACTGGCCTCCAATGACTCAATCGTGGTGGATATCTATCTGTCACAGATTAAGAAGGGAGCGAGCATCGTACTCAAGAATATTTTCTTTGATTTCGACCAGGCTGTGCTTAAAACCTCGTCTTACCCTGAACTCAGCAGGCTTTTGGAATACATGCAGAGTGGAGAAATCCAGAAAGTGGAAGTCTCCGGACATACTGATTCCAGAGGAGAGGCAGACTATAACCAGAAACTGTCACAACGAAGGGCTCAGGCAGTGACCGACTACCTGAGACAAAACGGGATCACAGCCGATCGGATCGTGACGATGGGATATGGCGAGACCAAACCCATAGATACCAATGACACAAGTGCGGGCAGGCAAAAGAACAGAAGGGTAGAATTTAAGATTGCAGAATAGCTTTAACGATCTGCGAAGACCTTTTGAATCTCCTTTATCCTATGACTTGGGTAAAGGAGATTTGCTTTATTCAGGAGGCTGGTGGCCAACTCAACCTGGCCCTGATTGAAAGCATTGATGGCGAGGTTGAAGTATTGCAAACCTGCGAGCTCGTTCAGGGTAATCCTATTATTGATATGGCTGGAATATTGGCTGGCATTGCTACCCACAGGAGCCTTTGAGTTTTCCGGAGACTGGTCTCCGGTAAGGTATTGGGCGATATGTTCTGATATTTCGTCTGATCGTTTCACAAAGCCATAATAAGGATCGGTAGATTCCAACAACACACTGTCCTCATTGACTTTTGCCACCAGAAAAACGTGAAAGTCAAATTCATAGATTGAGTACTCCACATCCAACTCTGTCAAAATAATGGCGTAAAGTGCTGTACCCGTGAGGCAGTCGTATTTCCCTTTTTGGAGTAGATCACTCAAGGTCACATAGTTTTCATACCAGTCCAGGTTTTTTCGGTGTGTGTAGTAGAAGGCCTTTTCAATCAGGGCGATGTTTTTTTTGCCTCGCTGTTTATTCTTTAGCTTGAGAACCAGCTGCTCTATTTCATCCCTATAAGCACTATATTTATTGTGATCTACCTGGTGGTCTGAGGCGAGCAGAATCTGAATGGGGTCGCCTGAGGTGAATGCACTTTCTTCAAAGGCGGAATGAAATAACGGCGTATCCTGACCATGGGCTATGCCCGCTGCCAGAAATGAAATTAACAATATGCCGATAAAACCTTTCATTCGTAAGCTTTTGATGTCGCACTTTTGGTTGGTAGTGTTAGGGTTTGTTTGCTTTAATATTACGCTAAAGTTAACAAAATGTTAATATGTTAACAAATCATTAATAAACCACGTCAGCCCAATGAACCCCACAACAAAAAATTCACACGTCGCCACACTCTTTGAGCGCCAGAAAAGGACAGCTTTACTGAACAGAACAAGCGATTGGAAGGATCGGCGAGGGAGGCTCCACCAGTTGAAAAAATGGGTATTGGAGCATCGTGATGAAATACACAGGGCAGAGTTTGAGGACCTTGGGAAACCTGCATCTGAGGTGGACATTACGGAGGTATATCCTGTATTGACGGAGTGCCGTCATGCCATCAGCAACCTGAAGAGATGGACAGCTCCGGAGCCCATAGACGGGAGTCTTTCGTTTCTGGGGACATCAGCGTACGTTCAGTATGAGCCCAAGGGCACCTCTCTGATTATTTCACCCTGGAACTACCCGGTTCTGCTGGCTGTAGGTCCCATGATTTCTTCTATTGCGGCGGGCAATACCATCGTTTTGAAACCCTCAGAATTTACCCCGGCCACCAACGGGGTGATCCGGAAGATGATCGAGTCGCTCTTTCCTGCTGATCAGGTGGCGGTTCTGGAGGGCGATGCAGCAATGGCTACTGAGTTACTGAGCTTGCCTTATGACCATATATTTTTCACAGGAAGTCCGGCTGTAGGCAAGGTGGTGATGAATGCCGCAGCCAAAAACCTTACCTCTGTAACACTGGAGCTAGGAGGCAAATCCCCCACCATAGTGGATGAAACCGCCAACATAGCGGATGCTGCCCGAAAAATTACCTGGGGGAAATGGACCAATGCCGGCCAGACCTGCGTGGCACCGGATTATGTTTTTATACACAGGTCCCGATTGCAGGCACTACTGGACGGGTTACGGTCGGAGGTTGAAAAGCGTTATCACGAGAGGCGTAACTACGCTTCCATTATTAATGAGCGGCACCACGGGCGCCTTTCGAGTCTTCTGAAAGATGCTCAGGAGAGGGGTGCACAGGTTGAATTCGGTGGAAGTATGGACACTGCTAGCCATTTCATTCAGCCGACGGTACTTACGGAGGTATCAGATGAGATGCTCCTGATGCAGGAGGAGATTTTTGGGCCACTGCTGCCGTTGATGGTTTTTGATGACCTGGAGGAAGTGATCCGGTATATCAACGATCGGCCCAAGCCGCTTGCCCTTTACCTTTACAGTAAGAGCCGGGCCAATAAGGAGAAGGTGTTGAAGTGTACCAGTTCAGGGTCGGTGGTGATCAATGACGGTGTATTGCAATTTGGGCACCCGCATCTTCCTATGGGAGGGGTGGGTAACAGTGGCCTTGGGAAATCACATGGCAAGGCGGGCTTTTTGGTTTTTAGTCATGGAAAGGCCGTATTGAAGCAAAGGGTCGGCTTTACAGTGGCACGCACCGTGTACCCACCCTATAGTTCCATCAAAAAGAAACTGATAGAATTGATGCTTAAGTATTTTTAGCATTATTTTAGCGCGTTATGAAAAGAGTTTTGGCAATTACACTTTTAGCATTTTTGGCCGCTTGTTCCGGTGGAGAGGAAAAACCATCGGGATGGGAGGGCGAATGGACAGCTACCTGGGAAACAGACCCTGCGTCTTTCGAAGGTATAGATGGTATTTCGGATTACACCATGCCTGGCATGGTCATTTTTGGACCCGAGATGGTTAATATCAAAGCCTATGGTTTTGAGGGCTGTGTTTTTAGCAAAGACACCCTGGATCATTCTTTGAGGTGGAAAGTGAGTAATGATTCCCTTATTCTGATCAATGATGAAGATACCCCCGGTATGGTCTATCAGATTAAGGAGAAAACCACGGATCTTATACGCCTGCAATTGATGGAGGACATTTTTCTTACCCTGGAGAAGTAAGCTTTTAGAATAGCTTTTCATAGCTTCAGGTAAAGGATTAGTTAATTCTCTGAACAGCTATGGCATCTATTGGTTTAATCCGTAATTTGGTAGTGATATTTAAATTTTCGGATTATGAAAAAAGTTCTCATCATTCTTGCCGTGCTTATTGGCCTGGTTTTGATCGCGGCTGTCGCGGTTCCTATCATTTTTAAGGAGGACATTCGGGCCGCTATCGACAAGGAACTCGATAACAGTCTCAATGCTAAAATTTATTACGATACCGAGGCCTTCAGTCTCTCCCTTTTTAAGAGTTTCCCTGACCTTTCCGTTACGGTTGGGAATTTTGGTATAGTAGGCCAGGCTCCCTTTGATCAGGACACATTGGTGTCGGTGGGAGAGTTTGGTCTTACGCTGGACATCATGTCTGTGATCAGTGGGGATCAGATCAAAATAGTGAATGTATCGCTGATCAACCCAAATATCAAGGTATTGGTACTCGAGGACGGTACAGCCAACTATGACATAGCGAAGCCTTCTGAAGAAACCACTGCGGAGGCCGAGACGGCATCCGAGCCTATTAGTATTCAGATACAGGGCTGGGAGATTACCAATGCCAGCTTGATTTATGACGATGCCACCTTACCAATGGTGACCAGTATTGGCGGGATGAATCACAGCGGCTCAGGTGATTTTTCACAAGATGTCTTTGATATGTCTACCACCACTACGGTAGAAGCATTTTCACTTAGTTACGATGGGGTAGAGTACATCAGCAACAAGCAGTTGGTGGCAGATATTGTAATGGCCATGGATTTGGCCAATATGAAGTTTACCTTCAAAGAAAACAGGGCCAGTCTGAATGACTTTGGGTTTGGTTTTGATGGCTACGTGAGTATGCCGGGAGATGATATTGAGATGGCGATCACTTATGGAGGAAAGGACATCAACCTGCTGAGCGTGTTGTCACTGATTCCCGGAGTATATCAGGAGTATCTGGATGGAGTGTCTGCCGGAGGCTCGGTGAATTTTGACGGATCGGTTTCAGGGGTGTACAATGAGGAGTCGATGCCCAAGGTCACCGCCAACTTTGCCATTGTCGATGGTAAAGTGTCTTATGCGGAGTATCCCATCCCTATGGAGGATATCCAGGTGAGCGCCAAGTTCGATTACCCCTCCGCTGATTTGAGAGAGACCAGTTTTGTGATGGACAAGTTTCACATGAAGTTGGATGGTGAGGAGGTTTCGGCCTATCTGTATTTCAAAGACCTGGAAGATTATTTCTGGGATTTTAATATGAAAGGCAATCTGGACCTGGAGAAGTTAACCAAGGTAGTGAAGCTGGAGGATATGACCCTGAGGGGGCTTGTGACCGCAGATCTGGCTACCAAGGGCCGGATGTCTGACCTGGATGCCGGAAGGTACGCTTCGTTACCCACTTCGGGCAGCTTTGGCATGGATAATTTTTATTATGAAAGTCCTGATTTGCCACAGGGTTTTGGCATTATGAACACCCGAATGACCTTTGATCCTGCCCGTATAGCGCTGACTAACTTCAAAGGGAACGCCGGTAAGACTGACCTCAACATGGACGGGGAGATTACCAACTATTTACAATATGCCCTGGCCGATAGCGCCAAACTATATGGTAAACTGAACTTCAGCTCGGCGCTGGTGGATGCCAACGAATGGATGACAGAGGAAACGACTACTGAGGAACCTGTGGACACAGCGGCTCTGGAAACCGTGCGTATTCCGGAAAACATCGATTTTGTGCTGACGTCCAAGATAGATCTGATTAAGTATGACGACCTGGAATTAAAAGATTTTGGTGGAAAGGTGATTGTGCGGGATGGTGCGCTGAGATTAGAAAAGGCAGGATTCAACCTTTTGGATGGTTATTTCGAATTGAATGGTGCGTATGAGTCGGCCATGGCGCTGGACAAACCACTGTACGACTTTGACTTTAAGATCAAGGACCTGTCGATCTCTTCCGCATTTGAGTCGTTTGTGACAGTGCAGAAACTGGCTCCGGTAGCTGAAAAAATGACTGGTAAGTTTTCTACAGATTTCAAAATAGGGGGAAGTCTGGGCGCAGATATGATGCCCATTTATGAAGACATGCAAGGAGCCGGACTGATGGAGATAGCTCAGGCTACCCTTAAGGACGTGAAGCTGTTGTCTGCAGTCTCCAATGTGAGCAAGCTGAATCAGCAGGATGGAGAAGTCTCCCTGAAAGATGTGTTGCTGGCAACAGAAATAAAAAACGGACGCTTATATGTGGAGCCATTTGACCTGACGATCGGTGGAAGAAAGGCCACCGTCGGAGGTAGCACAGGGGTGGATGGTAGTCTGGATTACCTGATGTCTATGGACGTGCCTTCGGGCCAGGTAGGTCAGGCACTCAATAGCGCGATTTCTTCTTTTGCCGGTTTGGATAACGCCATTGGAAAAGACATCACATTGAACCTTGGGATTGAAGGGACTTATGATGACCCAAAAGTGAAATTACTCAGCGCTCAGCCTGGAACGAGTGGTGGTAGTTCAGGAGTGAAGGCAGCCCTTCAGGCTCAGGCCAAAGAAAAGGTGGATGCTAAGAAAGAAGAGATCAAGCAGGAACTGGAAGCTAAAAAGGATTCTGTAACGACCGAAGTGAAGGAGAAAGTGGATGCCGCCAAAGAGGAGATCAAGCAGGAAGTAGAAGAGACTAAGGAAGAAGTGAAGGATAAAGCTAAAGATGCCGTGAAGGATATTTTCGGCAAAAAGAAAAAGGGAGATGGAGGCAGGTAATACCAGAAGCCATTGAAAGTTAAGGGGGCTGTGCACAGCCCCCTTTTTCGTTAGAATTTGATCGAATATACAATGTTGGGAATCAGTGAGAGCTGAGTGCCGCGCTCGATCTCTCCGGTGGGCTCCAGATAGTATTCCCGGATCACCGCCTGGTTGTTGGTCACATTCTGCACATCTATTTTGAATTCACGGGTGGTGTTTTTCTTATTCTTTCTGGTCCCCACCGCCAGGTTCACAAAGAACACATCATCCCCCTTTTGTGAGTAGGGCCTATCCTCATGATATACTGCATGCCCTTGTTCGCGTGAGCTTTCCAGGTCGAGAGGTGTATATTTTCCACCACCCAGTAAGGCCAATTTGGCATTGACAAAAAACACTTTATTCTTTTCCGAACCGCCGACCTTAAACTCTTTCCCTCCAATGAAATTGGCCATATAATTGCCGTTGAAGGCCGTTGACCGCTCCACTCCATCAATAGCTGTATAGAGCGACTGGAATAGTGACAAGGTGCCCATGTAGTAGAGGCCCCGATGGAAGAACCGCTCATACGTCAATTCCAGTCCATAATTCCTTCCGGTCCCGTCATTGATTAAAGGACGGTTAATGTAAGAATCTGATGCGTTCAGCAGAGAGAAGGTGCTGCCAGGCAGATTTTCGATCGGAATGTCAAACAAATGCTGATAATACACTTCCGCTTTCAGGTGCGTTTGCGGGTTAATGATGAGGTCATAACCCAGCACCCAATGGTGCGCTTTGGAGGGAGTCAACGCTTTGTTCGGCTGAATAGACATTCCCTGATCATCTGTGGTTTTGGACAGGTAGGTGGAAATGCTCTCCACTTTGCTGTGCAAACCATAGCCTGCATTCAGTGACTGACGAGGGGTCATCTGCCACTTAATCGCCGCCCGCGGCTCTACAGCGTGGGCATTGCTGAGGTCAAAATAAAGGTAATGGACCCCGGAGGTGATGGTCCAGTCTTCATTCATTCGGTATTTCCAGCTGGTAAAAGCCTGAATGGTTTGTGATCCGCCCTTGTCCGAAAGCACATTTTCCAGTGCCTGATGATCATGGTTATATTCATTGGCCGTGGCGTCATAGCTCAGATCACTGAAGATAACTCCTGTTTCAACTTTGTGCTGAGCACTGATTTTGTAATTGAAAGTAGAGACTGTTCTGACGGTCGTTTTGGCAATGTCTGAGTTGTAGGCATTGTAAAACTGCTGATTGTCATCCACAAGGTCATCTACGGAGTGTAGGCTTGTGGCAGAAACGGTCGCAATATTTTTCAGGTAGGCTCTATCGGATAGAAAGAAGACATGCGAGACCCCCAAAATACCCAGGTCAGAATTGAATTCCCCCCTGTAGGCGGGATCCCCGTTGTCCAGTTCTTCTTCACTTTGAATCTTGCTTTTGCCACCCAGTCCAAAAAGCGCCAGCGTGTGTCTTCGGTTGATTGGTAAGTTTACATTGAATGAGGCATCCTGGTATTTTGGAACACCCCCAAAATCCAGGATACCCAGGTCTGAGAGCAGCTGAAGCGAGCTGTATCTGTAGTTGGCAATGTATGAGCCGTTGTATCCTTTTTTAAACGGTCCTTCGGCCGTAAAATCCAGACCCAGTGTACTGGCACCAGCCGTATATTCGCGCGTTTGGTTATTTCCTTTCTTAAATCGGATATCCATGATACCGGAGAGAGCGTTGCCATACTCAGGGGCAAAGGCTCCTGAATAAAAATCAGAATTGTCCAGCATATTGCTATTCAGGGCATTTACCGGCCCTCCTGTGGAGCCTTCATTCGCAAAGTGATTAGGGTTCGGTATTTCCACTCCTTCCAGTTTCCACAAAAGTCCCTTGGGGGAATTTCCCCTCACCACAATGTTATTATCTCCCTCTGCGTCACCGGCCACACCGGCAAAGGTTGAGACCATTCGGGCAGGATCGCTAAAGGCACCGGCGTAGCGCTGTGTTTCTTCCACAGAAAAGGAACGGGCGCTTACCAGGGCCATTTCATTGCGCACTTCACCTTTGTTGAGGTCGGCGGTCACTACCACCTCGGCAAGTTTTTCCACAGATTCTATCATGGAGACATTAACAATCACTTCCTTGGCGGCTGTCACCAACACATTCGGGATCATCCGATCCTCATAGCCAATGTAGGTCACCAACAGGTTGACTCGACCAAGGGGCACCCGATCTATTCGGAATTCTCCATTGATATCGGTCACATTCCCGAGGACCGGATCACTATCCAGCACTCTGATCGTTGCTCCGATCAGGGGACTCTTGGAATCTGTGTCAATTAGTTTGCCCCTGATCACTTGTGTTTGACTATAAGCGGCTGAGAGCATGAGAAAAAAAATAGCAGTAAGGACTAAAAATTTTGTTTTCATAAGTGCGTTTTTTGACGATTATACACTGATGAAAACCAAAGTGGATTTTACCCCCACGCGGTAAGTCCATTAAAACCGAATGGCGGCCTCATAACCTATCCAGGTCTTGGTAAGGGCATTTCCCCGGATATGATGATAGAGGGTGTTGGTTCCAAATCGATCTGAGAACTGAGGGTTTTGGCCATGCCTGCCAAAGAAATAGTAATGAAAGACTGGGCCTCCGTGGATTGAAATCTTCTTAGTGAGCTGACCGCCCATGCGAATACTCCAACGGAGGTCACTGTTGAACCCATCCATAAAGGCACTGTTTAGTGGCTGTAGTGTGTTCATGGTCAATTCTGTGGAGGCGATCAGGGATTTATTAAGGGCCCATTGCGAGCCAAAGCCCAGTCCGTAACTCCACAGCTGTCCGGCATGTGGGTCGATACCTGCTGAGATTACACTATAGAAGCCATTTAAGCCCGACTTGAAGGACAGGTTGTAAGGTGTAATGTCATTGGTGCTGGCTTCCAGCTGATGAAGTTCATCTTTAAAAAGATTGATCAGACCAATGGAAAACCCGCTTTCCACTTCCCTGGCAAGGTTTATAATGCCGATTTGCATGCCTTTCAGTGTTTCCGTTCTGTTGATAAAGCCGGACAGCTGTACACCACTCAACGTACCTGAATTATGATTGGCAAAACCGGACAATTGCATACCGTGGGTTTCTGTGGCAGTATTGAGGCCTCCAGCCAGCTGGAGACCTACTACTTTCCTTGCATGATTGGAGAAGCCAGCCGCCTGAAATCCGGAAAAGTCTTGCAAGGTGATGTTGGAGATTCCTGCCCATTGGTTGCCATGGAAGTAACTTCCAACAATGTTGATGGCTCCGGCCATCTGCAGGCCGGAACCTTCCATGCGCTCCATATTTAAAAATCCGCCTAACTCCACGCCGTGGAGCGAATGTGCGTATCCGGCAATGATATTGAATGAAAATACATTAGAGATCTTGCCGGAAATGAATCCATTGGAACTAAGTCCTGGGAGAAGTGATACCTGGGCCAGTCGGCGTTCTGTGAGGCTTACGTTGCTGGCGTGTTTTCTGACTTTGCTGCGTGTGAAAAAACGCACCAATTTCAGCGTATCTGTTGGGTTCTGTTGCTGGATTTCCTGTATCGGTTTGAGCAATACGGTAAAGAAGCGGTCTTTTGGTGTCACCTGGATCACGGTATCCTGATAGTTGGCTTTACTAATGGCGATGAATGCTACCTCGTCAGGCACAGAGGCAGTTAGTGTGTACTGGCCGAAATGGTCGGTCATGGCGGAGGTGAGGCGGTTTACCTCGTAGACGCTTACTTCTGGCAATTCCTTATGGGTATTGGCATCCAGGATTTCACCCCGGGTGGAAATAGAAAGCTGTTTTTTGGGTTTTTCGGCCGGGACAATGATGATGTACTGGCCTCGTTCCACATAGGAAAGTTTGCTGCCCAGAATTTGTTTTAAAACCACCGGAAGCGCCTCTTGCTCCACTGCCACGTTGACCGGCTGCTCAGGGATTAAGTCACTGTTGTAGGCAAATTTTTTCCCCGTGAGCTCTGTCAATGCCTGGAATACACGCTGATAGGAGGCGTTTTCCATATTCAATGTCACAACATCGTTTGTCTGTGCCCTCACGGAAAGCCCGAGCAGAAGGAAGGAAAACAAGAGCATTACATGTCGCACCCTGTTCCCGAGATTAAGTAGCCATTGTCTGTTTTGTTCACCTCCAGGTTCAGGCTGAGCGAAATGACTTGAAGGATGGTGCTGATGTCCTCATCGTCAAAGACGGCACTCAGGCGACAGGCGCCAAGATTGTCATTATCCATACTTATGGTAGCACCATAGGTGGTTTCCAATGCTTCAATCACACTTTGCAGGGTTTCTCCTTCAAATGTTAGGGTTCTGGTTTTCCAAAAAAGGGCCTGCCCGGTTTGATCAGAGGGGGCACTGGAAATTTGCCGGGTATTCATTTCAAAAACACCTTTCATTCCAGCTGTTAGGATCGCCTCTTGCCCGGAAGCTGCCAGCGAGACGCGCCCGGTTTTTACCTGCACTTCTACTTTTTCACCCGTGGATTTCACATTGAAGGAAGTACCGAGTACAGTGATGGTAGCAGCCCCTGTGGTGATTACAAAAGGATTATCCGCGTTATGAATCACTTCAAAAAAAGCCTCTCCGTCCAGCTGCACTGTCCGGGACGCATCCATCTGCTCGGGATACGTGAGGCTGGCCTGGGCATTGAGGGTAATGTCTGATCCGTCCGGGAGCTTGATGTTTTCAATGCCATCGGCATGGAAAGTGACCCTATCAGTTTCGGAAAAAATACTTTGGTAGAGAAAAGTCATCCCTGAGGTCAGAACCAGTGCCGCTGCCACTTTCCACCACCATTGAATAGTGGAAATCTTGCGGGTGTTATGGTCCGCCTTTTTGGCTTTCACCTTTTGCCACGCCATACCGGTATCGACGGTAAGATGCTCTGAACCCGAGAGTGTTCCCAGATCCGCCCAAATGGTTTGGTAGGTGAGGAAAGAGTCCAAATGTTCCGGAGAAGCGTCACGCCATTGCTCAATGGTGAGTTGCTCATCGTCACTGATCTCCCCAGAGAAATACCTGGCCAGTGCTTCGTGATCGGGGTGATATGGTTGCTTTTTCTCCATGTCTATCTATCTGACAATTAATTCAAAAATTACCCCCATGTCACAGGTAGTCCAAATCACCAGGCTCATATAATCCCCCAGCTCTTCACGCAGGATTTTGAGGGCTTTGCCCATTTGATTCTCCACGGTTTTTAGCGAGAGGTTTAGCTGAGCTGCAATTTCTTTATAGCGTAGGCCTTCAAAACGGTTCAGTTCAAACACCTCACGACATTTGGCAGGTATTTTGTCAAGGGCCGCCCGAAGTTT
This sequence comes from Marinoscillum sp., assembly GCF_040222955.1. Taxonomy (GTDB): domain Bacteria; phylum Bacteroidota; class Bacteroidia; order Cytophagales; family Cyclobacteriaceae; genus Marinoscillum. Next base: position 240,239 of record NZ_JAVKCA010000011.1, read on the forward strand.
TTGCTGCAATTCTTCCAGCTCTAATGGTGTCTCCTCGAAGGAATCAGATGCTGTAGCCAGCTGATGGGACTGATACTGATTGACGATTTTCTGATGTTTGAGGTGATTCAGGCTGGCATTTCTGACACAGCCATACAGGTAGGACCTCACAGAACTGGTGATGGCAATGGTTTCGGCTTTGATCCAAACGTTGGTAAATACCTCTTGCACCATTTCTTCGGCTTCATCCTGATCTTTCACATAATTGTAGGCAAATAGCACGAGCGAAGCATAGTATTCTTCAAAGAGTTTTTGGAATTCTACTTCATCGGTCGGAATCTTTACCGTGTTATGCATGGTGCCACCAGTCATCAGTTCTTAGTATTCCCAGATGTCCGTGAGCTTGTAGGGAGAGCCATGAATGGTATATTCTTCTCCTTTAAAATACCGGTATTTGGTGAGCACGATGAGTGATCTGAGGTCCTCTCGATCCACAGAAAAATTGATAGACTCGAGGTTTTCTTTGAGTCTGTCCGGGTTGGTAGACCTGGGGATCACGGCTGTTTTGCGTTTGACGCCATATGCGAGTAGCGCCTGTGCCTCAGTGCAGCCCTGCTTTTGGGCAATCTCTGTAATGGCAGGCTCCGTGAGGAGGAAGGGTTCATTGTCCAGGGTTTGGTCTTCCGGCCTGCCCGGAGACCCTAGAGGCGCATAGGCAGTCATATGGATTTTATTGCTTCTGCAGTAATCGTAAAGCGTTTGCTGGGGCAGGTAGGGGTGAAGTTCGCACTGATTGACCTCAGGAGGCATCATACAGTCCTCCAGCACCAGTTTGAGTTTCTCAATGTTGAAATTACTTACCCCAATGTGTCTGGTTAGCTCAGAATCCTGACAGTCTTCCATGCCAGTCCAGGTGTCTTCCAGTGGCGCTTCTTCTTCGGCCAGATAATCTTCCTCAGCCTGTGGGTACTCGACACCCCGCTCACTGGCGACTGGCCAGTGGATCAGATATAGGTCCAGATAGTCCAACTTCAATTCCGCCAGGGTTTTTTCACAAGCGGGTTCCACGTCATTGTACCGATGGTCTGAATTCCAAAGTTTGGAGGTAATCCAGAGTTCTTTCCGCGTTACCTCGCCATCTGCTATGGCATCATTGAGCGCCTGACCTATTTCAGCCTGATTTTTGTAGATAGGGGCACAATCAAAATGGCGATATCCGATTTGAATAGCTTTGCGAATCACGTCGTAGGCCTGGGTGGCGGGGATACCGGAAGTCCCAAGCCCAATGATGGGCATTTCATCTCCATTGCTGAATTTCAAGTATTTCACTGGCGATAGATTATGGCGTCTATCAAATTTAAGAAAGTTCACAATACCTTCACGGTCTTTGTGAACTTTCTCAGCCGCCATTTCCACAAGCGTGTGGCTTATCTTATTGGTTTCGGGTCATATTGAAAACCTCCGTTCGCGTCACTCCTTCATGGGTCATTTTCAGGGAAATGACCATTTTATCGGGCGCGGTTTGCTCGTAGGTCAGGCCCTTCAGTATCACTTTTCCGGGTGCGAATTCCACCTTTTCGAAAGACACGTATTCTTCTTTGGTTTCCCATGCGGTAAAATCTTCATTGAAATGACGGAGTTTCATACCGGTGCTATCCAAAACCCAAAACTCATAAAAGCTGACCGTGCCGTCTTCACCAAAATGACGAAACATGCCCATCATGGTGCCGTCTTCCGAGGGATCTGACCACACTTCTTCGAAGGTGCCTCCAAATCCTGGTCCGGTCCAGGTGCCGGTAAGCCAGGAGAAATCGGGAGTCTGCCCAGAGGCCATGAGTGAGAGAAGAAAGAATGAAGTAAAGAAGAGATTTTTCATAAGCGTTTTGGTTGAGACGAGCGAGGTGGTTTAAACTGGACAAAAAGGTATGAATTTTACACTTAAAAAGTGCGAATAAAACCAATCAGGAAAGCTGGCTTTTCACGATAGCCAGACCTTCAGTAATGGATCTGGGTTGAAACCCGATGCCCTTTGCTTTTTCGATGAGAAATCCGGTTCTGGGAGGGCGCTTGCCAGGCTGGGTAAAAGTGGAGGCATCTACCGGGCAGATCAATGAGGGGTCCAACCCAAAGAAATCTGCTACCTGAAGCGCCAGGGAATATGGAGTGAGCATCTCTTCACCAGAGATATGAAAAACACCCTGATGTTGATTTTTGGTTATCAACCAGCACCCCAGGGCCAGATCCTCCGCGAGTGTGGGAGTGCGCCACTGGTCATTGACAACTTTGATAGATTTTTGTTGCTCGAGATTCTTTTTGACCCACAGCACGATATTAGATCTGCTCAGGTCGTGGGCCACGCCATAGACTAAAACCGTTCGCACGATCGAAGTTGTTAAACCACTTCTGGAAACCAGTAACTCTGCTTCCAGCTTGCTGCGGCCATAGTGGCTGATGGGGTTGGGGAGGTCATCTTCTTCATAAGGGCCATTTTCTCCGTCAAAGACAAAATCCGTAGAAACGTATGAAAAATAGGCGTTGACAGTTTGAGCAGCCGCCAGCAGGTACGCGGTAGCGTTGACATTGGCCTGCCAGCAAGCCTCCGGGTGAAGCTCACAGTCATCTACCTGAGTCATTGCACCGCAGTGGATGATGGCTTCCGGGTGTGCGTCCTGAATAAGTTTCTGAACTTCTTTTTGTGAGCTGAGATCAGCCGATAAATAAGAATAGCTACCGGTGGGGTTTCTATTAGGCCCCCGGCCGGTAGCTATTGTGGTAATGTCTGGCATCCCGGATAGCAGACTTATGAGTTTCTGACCCAGAAGTCCATTGGCACCGGTGACGAGCACACGCATGCTATTTTTCTTTAGGGTATTCGTACCCGTATTTTTTGGTGATTTCTTTTTTAGGAACCATTTCTAGTTCTATGGTCATGTAGGTGTCTTTTTCAGGCTTGTCACCTCTTGCGGTCTTCACGGCAGCTATTTTGTCAATGACCTCCAGGCCTTCTACCACCCGACCAAAAATGGTGTATTCATCGTCCAGGTGTGGCGCCCCTTCCGTGGTGGTGTAAGTGGTGACCGTTTCAGGATCTATATCACTATCCAAACTAATGCCTAATTCTTTGGATACGTAGTCCTTACAATCCAGGGCCAGTTGATTCATTCCTTCGAAATCACCTTTTTGCTGTAGTGCTGTAAACAGCTGTCTGAGGCTGTCGTATTGATCATCGCGAAGCATTTGGCTCACCCCCTGGTTGAGTTTCATCTGATCGGTGGTAAGCTCTGCTTCGGAGTACTTGCGACCATCCACGATGTAGAACTGAGAACTTGAGGACATTTTCTTTGGGTTCACCTGGTCACCCTGACGTGCTGCGGCTATAGCCCCCTTGGTGTGTTTGAATCCCGCTACTATTTCTGCAGGGATCCTCTGGTCTTCCGTTTCTCTGATGCCTTCTTTCGTCTGTACATCTCCACCCTGAATCATGAACCCTTCGATTACCCGGTGCCAGATCGTGCTGTCATACCTTCCGGCCTTGGCCAATTCAATGAAATTTTTCTTATGTAAAGGGGTCTCATCATAGAGAATGGCTTTCATATCCCCATATTCGGTATGAATGGTGATGAGGTAATCCTTGTTTTTGTCACATGCCGAAAGCGCAATGGCCAGAACAACGAAGGCCAGCAGTAATTTTTTCATAATTGGGAGTTTAGATCAGTTTCAAAGATAAAAAATCAAAGTTGATTACGTATTTCCGCCAGAATTTTATCCCCACCGGCTTTCAGGATTTCTTCGGCGAGCTCATTACCCAGAGAAATGGGCTCATTGCCACGCAGGGTTTTCACAATTCTCTGAGTGCCGTCCAGGCTTACAATGCCACCTGAAATGACTAGTTGATCACCGGACCAATTAGCAAGGGCAAATACAGGAATGCTGCATCCGCCTTCCAACCGGGCTAAATAGGCCCGCTCCGCCAGCAAGCGGCTTTCAGTAGACGGGTGATTAAGCACTGACCGGATGGCGTCTTTCTTCTCCTGCGAAAGTGAATCATGTGCCTCTATGGCAATGCTGCCCTGCCCCACAGCTGGGATAAATTCATCTGAAGCCAGCTCATACCTGATCATGGGATCGTAACCCATGCGGTGGACTCCCGCATAGGCCAGCACAAGCCCATCACAAAGTCCGGACTTCATTTTTTCCAGGCGCGTCTGGAGATTTCCCCGCACATCCACGGTTTCCACATTGGGATAGAAATGTCTGAACAAAGCTACTCTCCGGGTAGAGGAGGTGCCCAGGACGAGGTTCTTGCTCAGGTCAATTGATTTTTCCGAGACAATCACATCGTTGATCTTTTCGCGCGCACCAAAGGCGATGATTTCAAAACCTGAAGGCAACCTGGACTGCATGTCCTTCGCGCTGTGGACGGCTATGTCCACGGCACCCGATGCGAGTTGTTCTTCCAGCTCTTCCGTAAAAACACCCTTGCTCCCTATTTTGGCAATGGAGACGTCCAGCACCTTGTCACCTTTGGTTTCCTTCAGTACCAGTTCTGTTGGGTATCCTGCTTGCTGTAGCTGATCAGCCACATTCTCTGCCTGCCAGAGGGCAAGCTTGCTCTTTCGGGTTCCTATCCTGATGGTTTCCACTAGGCGTTCTTCTTTCTTCCGCGTTTATTTTGATAGTTGCGCTCCACAAATTCTATGATTTTGCCAGCAATGTCTTTATCTGTAGCACTCTCGATCCCTTCCAGTCCCGGAGAACTGTTTACTTCCAGGATAAGTGGCCCGCGATCAGACTGGAGCATGTCTACTCCTGCGATATGAAGCCCCATGGCAGTCGCAGCTTTGATGGCAGCGGCTTTTTCAGATCTCTTTAGGCGAATGAGTTCTGCTGACCCACCCCTGTGGAGGTTAGACCTGAACTCTCCTTCTTTGCCGGTGCGCTTCATCGCGCCAACGACCTCACCATCCACAATAAAGGCACGAATATCTGAGGCTTTGGCTTCTTTGATAAATTCCTGGACGATAATTCGGGCTTTGAGTCCATGAAATGCCTCAATCACCGACTTGGCAGCTTTGATGGTTTCAGCCAGTACCACACCAAGTCCCTGCGTACCCTCCAGTAGCTTTACGATAAGAGGCGCCCCACCCAGGTTTTGGATGATTTGTTTCTCTTCTTTGGAGTAGTTGGTAAAAGCGGTTTTAGGTAAATCCAGTCCTGCCGCGGCCAGCATCTGGAGGCTGCGGAGTTTATCCCTTGACCGGGTGATGGCTATGGATCGGTTGGCACTGAATACGTCCATCATTTCGAACTGACGGAGCACGGCAGTTCCATAAAAGGTGACTGACGCTCCTATTCGGGGGATGACGGCATCATAATCTGTGAGCTTCTGGCCCTGATAATACATGGCCAGCGCATTTTGTTCAATCATGATGTCACACTGTAAATGGTCGATGATGTGTACTTCGTGGCCTCTTTCTTCTCCAGCTTCTTTCAGTCTGCGGGTGGAATACAGATCCGATTTTCTGGAAAGTATCGCTAATTTCATTTTTGAGTTTTCTTTAAGTCAAAGGAAAGGTTTTTTTCGGATACATCTACGAGAAAGCGACCTTTCAAAAGCTTTCTTCCGAGGAGTACTGGGTTTTTCATTCGGCTCCTGTCAGATAGAGAGAACTGCGCAGGATATGCCTTGCCGAAAAGGACAATTTTGGTTTTGATCACATACCGAAGCTGGGCCACGCCATTAGAGCTTTTGATCTTCTTTTGTGTATAGTCAGTGGTTTCGAACCTCTTGCTGATGGAGGTGCCATCCTGATCGATGGATACATGAAAACTCAGCACACCATCTTTCACGGCTATTTTTTTACAATGGATAGAGGAAGTAAATGCCCCGGTATCAATTTTGGCTTTTACATTTTCAATACCGAGATCGGGAAAATCCACTATGTCCGCTCTTCCAATGGTTTTTTTTGTTTTCACTAAGACCTAAGCAGTTTACTACATTGCAATGAAAGGTTCATATACGTAATGCGCGGACTTGCGTTTCTCTGCAAGTGGTTAAGACTGTTGCTAATGTTCATGTAAATGTTTTCCAGCACCTCCAAAGAAGCAAAACCTCCAAATTTCTTGATGAACTCTCCTTCGGCACCCTCACGCTGGAGGAGCTGATCATTCTCTGCTTTGGACAATATGGCATCTCTGATGAGAGCAATGGCAAATTCCAGCTGATTTCGCTGCTGTGGTTTGGAGCTTTGCAGGAAGGATTCTGTGTTTTGCACCATGGCTGTATAATCTCCTTTAAGGCAGATCTGCATCCAGTTTCTGAATGATTCATAGGCGATAGAGCCGGCATGCTCCAGCTCATAGAAAGCCTTACCCATGCTGCCTGATGCGAGGCGGGCAATCTTATCGGCTACCTGTGGGTCTGCCCCGCGCTGGCTGACGAGGTGCTCAGCGATGACTGATTCCTGAAAAGGGGCCACGTTAAAAATCTGTGTTCGGGATTTGATGGTGGCAAGCAGGGTATCATAGGCATAGCTCACCAGCAGGTAGATCGTCTGGGTGGGTGGTTCCTCCAGCACTTTCAGGATGCCATTGGCAGCTGCCGGATGCATGTACTCCGGGTACCAGATGATCAGGATCTTAAAGTCTCCCTCAAAAGACTTCATGCTCACCGTCTTGATGATGTTGCGACTGTCTTCCTTGGAAATGAGCACATTTTTATTTTCGTAACCATTGTAGGTTACCCAGTCCTCAATGTCCGCGTAGGGCTGCTCGTGTGCAAAAGTTCGCCACTTTTTCAGGGTATCACTTTGCAGTTTGTCGTACTCAGTGGCTTTGGACGCGGATGGTTTGGGATAAATATAGTGGACATCCGGGTGGATCATCCGCTCCATTTTGTGGCAGTTGGCGCATTCCCCACAGGCATCCTGTTCCTGCTTGTTTTCACATAGGAGATAGGCCGCAAAGGCCAGGGCCATGGATAAGCCACCACCACCTACCGGACCATTGAAAAGCTGGGCGTGCGCAATGTGATTGTTTTTGTAGGAGGCCACTAATGACTCCTTTAAACCTTCCAAACCAGGGATGTCGGCAAAGCGCATAGACTAATCTGTTTTTTCCCAGACCCGATACTGGGCAGAGGCCTCAAAGATATGATTTAGGATGTTTTTATCCTGTTCGGTCAGTTCTAAATTTCTTCTTTTCATGACCACCTGCGCAGTGATGAAAGCTTTGCGAGGTTGGTGGGTCACGAACCCCTTGGCTCCACCCCATGAAAAGGACGGAATAATGTTGCGTGGAAAACCTTCCCCAAAGATATTGGCCGCCACCCCGACCGTAGTTCCGGTGTTGAAGAGTGTGCCAATGGCTGTTTTACTGTGGTCACCCATGATCAACCCACAAAACTGGAGGCCGGTATGAACGAACCGACCAGAGGCAAAGTCCCACATGCGCACAGGATCGTAGTTATTTTTCAGGTTGGAATTGTTAGTGGCTGCCCCAAGATTGCACCACTCACCCAGCACGGAGTTGCCAAGAAAGCCGTCATGGCCTTTGTTGCTTCGGCCCCAGAAAACACTGTTGGAGATTTCACCTCCCATTTTGCACTGTGGTCCCGCGGATGTATCGCCACGCAGTTTGGCGCCCATGGCCACTATGCTGCCTTCGCCCATTCCAAAAGGCCCCCGAATGATGGCCCCCTCCTGTACTTCACTATGCTTACCCAGATAAATGGGGCCATTTTCTGCATTGAGAACGGCGGCACGAACCTGAGCGCCTTCCTCCAGAAAGATGTCCGAACCATAACTGACAGTGTGAGCATCTGTGATGGGTTGGCTGGTTCTTCCCCTGGTGAGGAGCTCAAAATCTTTTCTGATCTCAGCACCGTTTAGCCGAAAGATGTCCCACGTATAGGAAACCTGGTCATAAGACTCCTCGAAAGGAACCGTCTGATAACCATCATGCAAAAGGGGGTTGTGTTTGCCCCGGGCAGCAAGGGGCCGCTCTCCATGCCTGAGTACCTGACCGGGCTTCAGTGTTTTGACGGCCTGTACGAGGGAGCGGTCAGGCAAAAGACCGTCCACAATCCAGAGGGTATTTTCCTCAGCGGTAACCCCAGTAAATTTCTCCTGAAGGTAAGGGAGTGTATCAAACCCAAAATCTACGGAATCGAATCGTCGGGCCCACTTTTCAGCGATAGTAAGAATACCCACGCGCAAATTAGCAATGGGTCGGGTATAGGTAAGGGGAAGAAGCTGCTGATGGGCTTCCGGGTGTTCAGCAAAAAGTATGCTCATAGGGGCAAAAATAAAAAAGTCTTCAGGACAAATGCCCGAAGACTTCAATTACTTATGTCTATAAGAAATTACTTACTTTTCTTGTACTTCTTATTGAATTTCTCAACTCTACCGGCAGTATCCAAGAAGATTTTCTTACCTGTGTAAAACGGGTGAGAAGCAGAACTAACCTCTATCTTCACCAATGGGTATTCGTTTCCGTCTTCCCATTTGATGGTTTCGCTACTAGTCATTGTAGACTTGGTAATGAATTTGAATTCACTAGTGGTATCTAAAAAGACTACTTCTTTGTATTCTGGATGGATGTCCTTTTTCATAATTCTTTTCTGATGCTTTTCTTAAAAAGGATTGCAAAGATAGAGTAAATTCCACGAGAATCAAAAGCTACTTTTTTAATATTTTTACCACGTGAGATATACCTTTTCTGTTTTACTAACCCTGAGCATCAGTTACTTAAGTGCGCAAAGTACTGATATCCCATTAAACGGACCTGCCTATCACATTCTGGACGAGTGGGACGTGAAGGCGGAAAAGAGCCTTTTTACTACCATAAAGCCGGTTTCCAGAAGATACTTTGCAGAGAATATAGAGGCAGTGACTGTTGGGAAATCCCGTGCAGATGTCTGGGACAAAACATACATCATCCAGGAGACCAGGGAGTATCGGGACAGTACAGCAAGAAATCAAAAGCCTCTCTTCGGGCGATTTTTTGAGTATCCGGCGGATCTTTTTGCGGTTAGTCAGGACGATTTTGATTTGCATGTAAGCCCCGTAGTGGTATTGGGGGTAGGGAAAGAGACTGATTCTCGCTTTGACAAGGTGCTTTTTGAGAATTATCGCGGACTTGAGCTTAGGGGCACCATTGACAACAAAGTGAGTTTTTACACCCTACTCACAGAAAATCAGGCCCGGTACCCATACTATGTGCAGCAGGTGACTGACTCCACAATCGCCGTGCCCTATGAAGGCTTCTGGAAGGCTCACAATGATACGGGAGTCGATTTTCTCCGGGCACAGGCCTATATTGATTTTAATGTATCAAAGCATATCAGCGCGCAATTTGGGTATGGAAAGCACTTCATTGGGGATGGCAGGAGATCACTTATTCTCTCGGATGTGGGCAACAATTATCCGTACCTGAGGATCAACACCCGAATATGGAAAGTACAATACACCAATATTTTTGCGCAGTTGGTAGGTGAAACCACCGGCGGCACCTATGGGCTGGATGGAATCGGAGCCTTTTCCAGAAAATATCTGGCCAGCCACCACTTGAGTTTCAACGCAGCACCTAACCTGACGGTCGGGCTTTTTGAATCGGTGGTGTATGGAGACTCATCCGGCACACTCAAAATAGATTACCTGAATCCGCTCATATTCTACAGAGCACTGGAACAGCAGGATGGCAGCTCAGATAATGTGTTATTGGGGCTGGATTTTAAATGGAACCTCTGGCAGCGGATTTCACTATATGGGCAGCTGGTCATTGATGAACTCATCGTGAGTGAGGTGTTCAGCAAAAGTGGTTGGTGGGGAAACAAACAGGGCTTCCAGCTTGGGGCCAAGTATTTTGATGTTTTCGGGATTCAAAACCTGAATGGGCAGGTGGAGCTCAACAGAGTAAGACCATATGTATACGGTCATGAGACCAATTTTACCTCCTATAGCCATTATAACATGGCATTGGCACATCCTATGGGAGCCAATTTTCAGGAGGTATTATTCTCCCTGAACTTTCGGCCTTTGCCAAAGCTCAAACTGCAAGGGGACCTGCTCACCGCACGCTATGGCGATGATCTGGGAAACCTCAATTATGGCAGAGATGTTCTGAAGACCTACCTCCCGGCCAAAAGACCAGGTGACTATGATAACCAAATGTATCAGGGAGTAGACACCAGGCTATTGATGGGACAGGCTAAAATTTCATACCAGGTCTATCACAACATGCTTTTGGACCTGGATGTAATCTGGCGCAGAGAGACATCAGATTTGGATGAGCAGGAGACCACCATAGTGGCCACCACCTTTCGGTGGAATTTTCCATCCAGAAGTTATCTTTTTTGATGCCTGTTTTTTGGAGAATATTGGGTTTTGCACGGCCATTGGGGCTGGTAGTACCGCAATATCTGGTGCTCATCACGCTGGCCACGGTATTTAGTGTGATCAACCTCACCGCACTGATTCCCTTGTTGCAGGTACTTTTCAATGAAGTGGAAAGCAGTCAGGCGATGGTTCAGCCACCATTTTCTTTGACCATTGGCTACCTCCGGGGCTTGTTCTATTATCGTCTCAATGAGGTTGTAGCAGTCAGTGGCCGGTTTTCGGCCTTATATTATATCTGTCTCCTCATGGTCGCTTCGGTGCTGCTGGCCAATTTTTTTCGGTACCTGTCTCAGCTCATTCTGGCCAGGGTGCGGGTACGGGTGATTCAAAACCTGAGAAATGCAGCTTTTAAAGCGATTACCAATTCGGATGTGGGCTATTTTGCTTTGCGAAAGAAAGGAGACCTTATTTCAAGGGTGAGTACGGATGTGCAGGAGGTGGAACAGTCTGCCGTAAGCGCGCTCAAAATTATGGTCAAGGAGCCTTTTCTGATTGTTGGCTATTTTGTTGTGCTTTTTACCATTTCCACGGAACTCACACTATATACCCTTACACTGGTGCCTTTAGCCGGAATGGCAGTATCCATAGTGGCCCGGAGAATCCGCAAATGGGCCCGTCAATCCCAGGAGTCCCTGGGTCAGATGAATAGTACCCTGGATGAAACCATCACCGGCATCCGAATTATCAAGTCGCTTGCCGCCCAGTCTTACATCCGAGAGCGGTTTGTCAAAGAAGTGAAGGCTTATGCCGCCCAGTCTTACAATATTTCCAGAAAGGCAAATCTCGCGTCTCCCATCTCTGAAGTGATTGGTGTGGCGGTGCTCAGTGTGGTGCTGATCATGGGGGGAAAGATGGTGCTTTCTCCTGCTCCGGAACTGAGTCCGGCTGAGTTTATCGGGTTTTTGGTCATTTTCTCACAGGTGCTCGTTCCCGCCAAGGCCATTTCTGTGGTTTTCAGTGAGGTCAACAGAGGGATTGTTTCCGCTCGCCGGGTCTTTGAGTTGGTGGACAGCCATCCGGAGATTGTGGAATCCGATGAGGCAAGTCCGGTCAGCTCCCTCCGGCTCGAAATTGTCTTCAAGGGAGTGAGCTTTGCCTATGAGGAGCAAGATGTGATTGATCAGTTGAACATGACGATCCCGAAAGGCAAAATTATTGCTTTGGTGGGGCCTTCAGGTGGAGGAAAATCAACCATTGCCGACCTTTTGTGCAGGTTTTATGATCCCACTCATGGGAGCATTCAGGTAGATGGTGTGGACCTGAGATCACTTGCCCTGGACCAATGGAGAGGATTAATCGGGCTCGTTTCACAGCAGCCGCTTCTTTTTCATGACACCATTGCCCATAACATTGCATTCGGTCGGGAGGAGATTTCCTTGGCCCAAATCAAAAAAGCTGCGGAGGCTGCCAATGCGGATGGGTTTATTGAAGCTCTTCCTTTGGGGTATGATACCATCATTGGAGAAATGGGCAATAAGCTCTCGGGTGGCGAGAGACAACGCCTGACCATTGCCCGGGCCATCTTGCAGAATCCGCCAATCCTTATTTTGGATGAAGCTACTTCTTCATTGGATGCACAATCTGAGGAACAGGTGCAGCAGGCTTTATCTGCATTGATGAAGGACCGCACCACCCTGGTGATTGCGCATAGACTGAGCACAATTCAACATGCTGATGAAATTCTCGTTATCAATAACGGGCGCATCATGGAGCGTGGCACCCATGATCAGCTGAAGACCACATCCGGTCTATATCAACAACTGACCGAATTGCAGTCTTTTTGACCCGTTCAGCCGATCTGCTTGGGGGGGAAACAGAATATTTATCTAATTTTCAGGTACACTCTAAGAAATCAGATGAGAAAGTTCAAGTTGTTTTTTTACCCTGTCTATTTGATCGCCATTTTTTTGGTGCTTTACTTCAGTATGGACATCCTGGCTCATATGGATAATTATAAGGAAAAGATCGATATGACTTTTGCCCTCAGGAAGCTTCCTGTATACTTAATGAGTGCATTTATCTTATTGGGAGTGCTTATGCTCGTAGAGCTTATCGCTGAAAACTTTCAGATATTGGATTTAAAAAGACGAGTGAAAAAAGCCGAGGAAGAGGTTTTGAAATACAAAGCAAAGCTCTATGACCAGTCCCAGGAGGATGAGGAGGAAGAGAGTAAGCCTTTCAAAATAGACCTGGGTGAAGAAGACGATGATGATGACGATGATGACTGATTTCAGATTATCAAAAAGAAAGTTGCCTCTTGCACAGTTAATCGAGAATACGGTATATTAGAACCATGCTCGCAAAGACGTATGGAAGTGCCGTATATGGCGTCAATGCCTACACCATTACAATAGAAGTGAACGTTGGTCAGGGAACCAGATTTTATATGGTTGGTCTGCCGGACTCTGCCGTGAAGGAGAGCGAACAACGTGTAGAATCCTCCATCAAATACCATGGCTATCGCATGCCCCGCCAAAAGGTGGTGGTGAACCTGGCTCCCGCCGATATCAAAAAGGAAGGTTCGGCTTATGACCTGCCTATTGCCCTGGGGATTTTGCAGGGTTCGGAGCAGGTGAGCTTCCCGGACCTTGAAAAGTACGTGATCATGGGCGAGCTGTCCTTGGACGGCATGCTTCGTCCCATCAAAGGAGCCCTTCCTATAGCCATAGAGGCACGTAAAAAGGGGTTCAAAGGATTTATTTTACCAAAGGAAAATGCCTCTGAGGCTGCCATCGTAGACGATATAGAAGTCATTGGTGTGGAGACGATCAAGGAAGCCATTGAGCACCTGGATGGTACTGCCCCAATAGAACCATTGCATTATGATACCCGCGACGTTTTCTTTTACGACCTGGATCAGGTAGATGCAGACTTTGCCGATGTGCAGGGTCAGGAAAACATTAAGCGAGCCATGGAAATAGCTGCGGCCGGAGGTCACAACGTGATCATGATCGGTCCGCCCGGAGCAGGGAAAACCATGCTGGCGAAACGACTTTCTTCCATTTTGCCTCCCTTGTCACTGCATGAAGCCCTGGAAACCACTAAAATTCATTCAGTGGCCGGAAAACTGGGCGGCAATGGTAAGCTGATTGCCAACAGGCCATTCCGCTCCCCTCACCACACCATATCCGATGTGGCACTGGTCGGGGGTGGAGGCATTCCACAGCCCGGGGAAATTTCGCTGGCCAATAATGGCGTACTTTTTCTGGACGAATTACCTGAGTTTAAACGCACTGCCCTTGAGGTGATGCGTCAGCCGCTGGAAGAGCGACGGGTGACCATCTCCAGAGCCAAAGTTTCCATTGACTACCCGGCCAACTTCATGCTGGTGGCCAGCATGAACCCCTGCCCATGCGGGTATTATAACCACCCGGAGAAAGAATGTGTGTGTGGTCCGGGAGTGGTCCAGCGCTACCTCAATAAAGTAAGTGGCCCCCTGCTGGATCGCATCGACCTGCACGTGGAGGTTACTCCCGTATCATTTGATCAAATGACGGCTGACCGAAAAGCGGAGTCCAGTCTGGAGATCAGAGCACGTGTGATCCAGGCACGCGAAATTCAAAAAGATAGATTTAAGGATACTCCGGAGGTTTTTAATAACGCCATGATGGGCTCCAGTACCACCAAGGAACTTTGTAAAATCAACGAGGGTGGAAAAGTACTCCTGAAAACGGCCATGGAAAAGCTTGGGCTCTCAGCCCGGGCCTATGACCGCATCCTGAAGGTGTCCCGAACCATTGCCGACCTGGCGGCCAGTGAGGACATCAAGATAGAGCACCTGGCAGAGGCCATTCAGTACCGAAGCCTGGACCGGGAAGGTTGGGCGGGGTAGGCTTAGTGAACGTAAACCCAGAAATGGTGAAGAGTCACCTCTGTTCCTTGGATTCTTGGATGTACAGAAGTTAATCTAGCAATTCGATCAAAATGTAATTTTTCCAGTTTTTCATTTTCAGACCAAGAAGCATCCAATACCCATTGATTAATTGTGGAAAACCAATGATCAAAACTTTGTTCTTTCACGTAAGCAATCATGGCATTTTCTGGAAGTAACCTTCTTTGGTTATCTACACCGTGATTCTCGTCCTTGAAGCGTTGAATACCTCCACCTTTTCCATATACATACTCATATTCTTTTCTATCACCAGTCAATGGTGTGGGGAGGACTTTGGCCTCAATGGTAAAGAATAAAATTGCACCATGATAAACGCCTATATCTATAGTATTTCTGCCTTGTTGAGGATTTTCTCTTTCAAAACTGAACTTTTGATCACATCTTGACTTCATGAAAACACAAAATGCTGTTGAATATTGGTTTTCATTTTTTCTTAAGGCAAGTATTTCAACAAACTCATCAGAAGAAGTGAAATATGGTAATTGAGTATCTATATAGCCGATTAACTGACCGATTAAGTTATTTGGCTCTAAATTCCGAAATGATTTGATTCCACTTGTACTCATCTATCAATAATCATTGTTATTTAGATCAACAAATGTTTCATCGGCATCTCGCAAAGCAATTGATTTCAGCCAGTAGCGTAGAGCATTCGGCTTGATAAAGTAGACACAATCAAAGCCATCTACATGATCGTAAAGTCTGACGATTCGCTTGTAGGCCGCTCCTCTGTTGGCGTTATTGTTTATCAGATTTTTAATAGTGTCATCTAGTTCGTTACTGATAAATTCTTGCTTCAACTTACCATCTACACCAAACCCAATTTGATAGACTGTATAAGAAGGCATTCTGTAAATTTTGCCTGACTGCCAGCTATTGCCATTTTTTGCATAGATGTCATTGAGTTCAGCGCAGAGGACTTCTCCATATTCGTTAAGTTGTGGTACCGTTACTGGGTAATGGAGAATAGCACCGGCGGATTTTTTGGTAATTTGCTTCCCGAGATGAATTCCATATTTTAACAGGTCATCCAAAAGGAATTTCATGGAATTGGACAACAGCAGTGAGTCTCGTTTTTCAGTGTAGGGAAGCAAATCCAAATCCTCCTTTACAAATGTTGTCTCCTTGTTAATAAGAAGCTTTGCACTGGTAGCCAACATATACCCTTTCAAAATCTGATAATTATCTTTTAGGTAATTTTCAATTGTACTCAAGTCTAATTTTGAAGGTGCATGAATACCAATAAAGCTTATATTAAAGGGTTGAGGATGTTCAAATAATTGCATTGGGATTGATTCTTTACCAAGAATTTCAGCCAAAACCAGAAGTGGTGGTTCGTAAAGTTCCTTGGGTCTAGGAGCTTCAAATCCCTCGTTCACCTCTTTTACAAAGTAGAAACCATTATTTTGGCTAAACCTTGTTTTTGTGTCCAATGTTTGTTTCCCAGTTAAATAGGGAGCAGGGTATTTTTTTGTATTACTGCCTCCAACTTTATAGCCTGAACTATATTTCCAATTTGGATTCTTTTCCTGTCTTTTTTCAATATAATCTTTCAAAGTAGACATCAGACTGAGTCTATAAATGAAGTGAAACAACCTTCCTCCACCAAGTAGATTAGTTTTCCAAACGAACTGCTTGTCTGGATCAACTGCCCAATCCCATTTTACCAGATGCCGATCATAGTCATCAATTTCAAATCGGATTTTCTGATCTACGGAAATCGTTCTTTTAACCACGATATGGTTGATGGCTTTAAACTCAGAGGGTTTGTTTTCAGCAAAAAGCGCAACCACAGGAGTTCTTCCTAGCTTTTTCTTACTTCTTTTTTTTACAAAAAGAGTTTCTCTCAAGTGTGTAAAATCATATATATCCGAGACATAATAATTGGTAAATAGTTGCTCTCTGTAATTTTTGGCTGGATCGGATTTGGTATATAAGAGGACATTAGAAGGAATGATCATGCAAATACGATCTGCCAACAACATTGAAGTTTCAAAGAAATGAAGTGCAAAATTACCGCTTGGGATTGCATGCCTCAACTCCAATGAGTCAAGAACCTCTTTCTTTAAGACTTCTTTTTTGGTTGTTCCTTTTTCTTCGTTAAAGGGTGGATTTCCAAGAACAAGTGAGAATCGATCATTATTACGCTTCGCATCGAGCGCCCATCCAAAAAAACCTGTTTTGTCTTTCCATTTGATGATGTTCTTTTTGCTTAAATCTTGAAATTTTAAGTTTTCCCAAACCTCTTTCGGTGTTAAAACATCCAATAAAGCAGTTGTAAGTCCAAAGATGGTTACTAACACTGCTGTCTTTTTTACATCTACTCCGAAAATATTGTCTTCCAATATCTTCTGCGCAGTTAGCACATCTGGATACCGAATTTCTCCGGTTCTTTCACTTTCAGCAATTGCCCACCATTGAAGCAATCTTTTGTAGGCAGCAACTAGAAAAATTCCGGAGCCACATGTAGGGTCCAGTATTTTGTAGAGCCCATTCTCAATAAAAGATAGAGGTGGATTATCCAAGGGCATCACTTCATCCACCATAAAGTTGACCAAATGAATGGGCGTATAAACAACCCCCTTTTCTGGTCCCTTTCCATCCAAATTGGCTTCTTTTTGAATAAAGTCTTCGTAAATCGAACTAATCACTTCGGCAGGAAGGTGTTGGAAACTATACTGCTCCCATAAAAAAAGCTGTTTGGTCGCTATGTCAATATCAGCTCGTAAAAATTGAGCTAATAACGTCAAGTCTGTTTCCTGAACTTGTTTTTCCTCTTCTGGAGAAAATTGATCAAAGACCTTTCCATTAAACTCGGTAGAAAGAGCACTAAGAACAGCTAGAAATCGTCCTTTCTCTACTGCATCAATCAAATTTTCTACTTGAAGTTTAACATATATGTCATCAAGTGTTGATCGATCAGTCCCCGAATCTTTTTTTTCTTCCAGAAATTTCACCAAAATACTTAACACAAGCATTTTGTCTATGGTATCTAATTGAAGCTGATTCTTACTGTTTTCATAGAAGCCAACCCTTACCTCCATTAGATAATCAATGAGGTGCTGGTATGGACTTCTATCAATATTGATAGAGTTCAGTTTTTCTGTCTCTTCCCAAAAAGTGCCTGTCCCGAATAGATGTGCCGCACTTTGTTTCTTCTCAAGTTCCTCAAGAGCTTGTGAGGTAAATTTCAGACTGTCGACAGAAAGCCCATTTTCTCCTTTCTTGACCGCTGCGGGTTGTCTTACATTGTAGATATCCAATCGTGTATTGGAGTGAATAATAATGTAAATATCAATTTTTCCTTCACTCCACAATGCTGCGTGAATGTCTTTGTGTTTCTGACTATTCAGTGGAACATCCTCTACTTTGAAAATACAAACCGATGGCTCGGACTTGTATGCTTTTGAATCCTCCTGATTCTTAAAATGACGTCTAAAGAAAACCGCATAGGCATTGAGCTTGCTCACTTCCGAGATATACAAGCGTTCGTACCCATTCTTTATGCTATCGGGTCGATTGCACAGAACAAGTCCATTTTCTTCACTAAAATCAAGGATTTGTGGCTGCATTTAACCCAAAAATAGGAGAATTAACCTACATAATCGATAGAGAACTAGGATCAATTTGGGAGCGCTGGTTTAACTACTTGGAGGAGGGACCCCCCTGATAGTTTTTCACCCCCTGGTAAAACAGCCAGTACATCGCCAGCATCAGGAAGTGTGCTATGTCATCCCGAGTAAACCACGATGGGTGGATATCCAGCTTGGCCACTTTCACCCCGGCCATCACAAAGAGAAAGACCATCCCCTGCAGGAAGTACTTATAATTAGGAGCCCCGGCTTTCATCCGCTGATAGGAGAGCACACCCACAAGAACGAAAAATCCCGCAGTGTGCACCATTACCCATTTGAAGGAAAAGTCCATCACCAGTAGTACCAGCGTGGCGAAAAGTTTGCTTCGGATCACTGTGATGAGCATTTGCCGTTTTTTGCTGTCAGTGACGTCCAGAGTCATGGCATACTCAGCGGATACACCCCCCAGAATGGCGATCGACCAACCGGGAATTTTCCCAAGAATGCCCACATACCCAAACAACAGGTGGGAGAAACCTCCGAAAACAAGGGAAATGGAATAGGCCAGGAAAAACCAGGACCAGTATTTCTTGAAGGGTTCTTCTGACCCCTTGAGGCGGACATAGAGAATTCCGCAAAGTGAAGCCAGCACCCAGTTCATCAGTGTGCTGAGTGGTTCCAGCAGGGAGAGCCCAAACAGCTCAAAAGTGACCTTTTCCAATAGCTTTTATCGTTGGTGAGAAATTGGTTAAAACGTTTTGGAGAGGCGAAACTAAATAAGTTAGTCCTAAGATATTCCTTAAATTGGCCATTACTTCCAGAAGCTAATTTTGGTTCATGATCCGGATGACCCTCAAACTATTTGCAATTTTACTGGTGCTGGTTGGCTCATTGGCCATTACTACCCTGACGGTGGTAGATAGAAATCACTACCAGAACAGGGCTTTTTATCAGGAAATGAACCTCAGGCTGGACTCTCTCGCCCGAGCCTTTGAGCTTCAGCCAAATGCGGATTCTTTGCAGATCGGCTGGTCAAGGGTAAATATTACCCCAGCGCAGAAAGTCCCACTGGCGGGATATGGAGCCCGTGACCCCAAGGAAATGACCGGAATCCATGACTCCAGTTATGTCCGTACGGTGATTTTCCAAAAAGGGGAAGAAAAAATAGCAGTAGTCACCGCTGATCTGCTCATCATCCACCCGGAGTTGTCAAGGGCGGTACTGAGTGGTCTGCCTGCGGGCTGGTCAGCGGAGCAAATATATTTTACTGCCTCACACACTCATTCGGGACAGGGGGGCTGGGCTCCGGGAATAGTTGGTGGTTTGTTTGCCGGGGATTTTGATGCCGCCCGAATAGGCTTCCTCGCTCTTAAAATGATCGAGTCCATTCAAAAAGCCGGTGATTCGCTCAGGCCCGGCGAAATATCAGTGGGTGAACTGTCTGTAGATGATCTGGTGAAGAACAGATTGGCCAAAGAAAAGGGAATCGAGGACCCATGGATGAAAGTAATCCAGCTTCGAAAGGGTGCGGAAAAAGGGATTCTTGTCTTTTACAGTGCTCACGCCACCTGTTTTGGTCAGGATTTCAGCCTGCTGTCGGGGGATTTTCCGGCCAGGTTTAACCTATTGATGGAGTCTGACAGTGCCATTACCTTCTCGGCTTATGGTGCCAGTGCAGTAGGGAGCATGGGGCCAGAGGTAGTGGGTACCGATCAGGGGCAGAACGCAGAAAAAATAGCGCAGGAACTCAGGCAGCAGGTAACGCTCTTTAGTCTCCTTGGTGCGGGCTACCGCGAGGTACCTGCCCTCTCGTCGTTTCGACTGAGTGTCTCCCTGCCAGACCCGGCCTTCAAGATATCAAAACACCTGGCACTCAGACCTTACCTGTTCAAATGGGCTTTTGGGGACTATCCTCACTATGTGTCGGTGATGATCGTAGGAGAAACCATCTTTGTTGGCATGCCCTGTGATTTTTCAGGTGAGCTGGCCGTGCCACTTTATGAAAAAGCCAGGAATTTGGGCTACCAGCTCATCATTACTTCTTTCAATGGAGACTATGCCGGCTATGTGATCAGAGATGAGTGGTATGATTTACCTAAATATGAGGCCCGAACCATGAGCTGGTATGGTCCGTATGCAGGGCAGTATTTTACAGAAATAATCAATCGTATAATAGACACTATAGATGAAAATTACCAGACCGACACTCCTGATAGATGAGACCAAAGTCAGAAAAAACATTAAAATGATGGCCGAAAAGGCCCGCAAGAGTAATGTGGTGCTTCGTCCTCATTTTAAAACCCACCAATCAGCGACCATTGGCCAGTGGTTTGCTGAGGAAGGAATTACCTGTGCCACCGTTTCTTCGGTGGACATGGCCAGGTACTTCGCAGATGCGGGATGGAAGGACCTTACCATCGCCTTTCCCTATAACCCGTTGGAGGCCGATATGATACAAAAGCTGGCCAGTGAAATCCATCTCAATGTTTTAATCGTGTCGAAAGAGGCGCTTGATCACCTCAACCAACATGTGGATGCTCCTTTGGGATATTTCATCAAACTGGACGTAGGTACTCATCGGACGGGTGTAATGCCGGAAAACCTCAACGAAATCCACAACATAGCCCATAGTAAACACCCAAACCATCACTTGAAGGGATTACTGGCTCATGCAGGCCATACTTATAAACCTTTGACCAAAGCGGAGGCTGGTGAGATCTACCGTGGTTCATTGGCTGCTTTTGACAATGTGAGTCAGGCCATTGGCAAAGACGATTTGATTTATTCGTATGGAGACACCCCGTCCTGTTCATTGTTGGATGATTTTTCTGAGGTGCAGGAGCTTCGTCCGGGTAATTTTGCTTTCTACGATGTGATGCAGCATCATTTTGGGTCTTGCTTGCTCGATGATGTGGCGGTGTGCATGGCCTGCCCGGTGGTTTCTATCCACCCGGAGCGCAGCGAGGTGGTTGTATATGGAGGAGGAGTGCACCTCTCCAAGGATTTCATACAGGTGGGTGACCGGCGAGTGTTTGGCACGGTGGTTTCTACTGATGGCACGGGTTGGGAAACCACGCCCCTGGCTACAGTAGATCGGCTTTCACAAGAGCACGGGATCATTCGGGGGTCGTCTGCCTTTATTCATTCGGTCAGGATTGGAGATCTGGTAGGGATTTTGCCTGTGCATAGCTGCATGGCTGCTGACCTTCAGGGTTACTATGTATCTTTGGCCGGCCACCGAATAGAAAAATTTAATAAAGCCACTTTATGAGAAAAGCATTGATAGCTGGAATGCTCCTACTTGGAGTATCCCAAAACCTTTTGGCTCAGGGGAATTTGCCTGTAACAGATTCTCTGGATCTGATGATCGGGCAGATGATTATGACCGGACTGGGTGACTTTAATGAGCTGGACAGGGGAGCACCCGTCTTTGAGGCGATCAGAGCCGGCAAGGTGGGTGGTGTTATTCTTTTTGAGAAAAACCTGAACAGTAAAAATACGGAGGAGAATATACAGGAAATCCTCAGCTATGCCCAGGCCCAGACGGGGATACCTTTGCTGGTGAGCATAGATGAGGAAGGTGGTAGGGTAAACAGGCTCAAAACGAAATATGGTTTTCCAAGGACGGTGACGGCTCAATATCTCGGCACCCTCAATAATCCGGACTCCACAAGTTTCTATGCAAAACAAACCGCTTCTATTTTGTATCAACTGGGTGTCAACATGAACTTTGCCCCATCGGTGGATGTGAATGTTAACCCCTCCAATCCGGTCATTGGTAAAATCGGGAGGTCTTATTCTTCGGACCCGACTGTGGTGGCCAGACATGCCCAGCTCACTGTTGAAGCACATGATCTCTTCGGGATCGCCACTGTTCTTAAGCATTTTCCAGGCCATGGCAGCTCACGAGACGATTCTCATTTGGGTCTGGCAGACGTCTCTGATACCTGGAGGTTTGAGGAGCTGCTACCTTACAAAGCTTTACTGGATTCCGGAAAAGTGGATGCTGTGATGACCGCTCATATTGTGAATGCCGTACTGGACGACCGGAAACTCCCTGCCACCCTGTCTGACAAAGTGATATCAGATGTGCTGAGAGGGTTTCTGGAATATGACGGGGTGGTGATCTCAGACGATATGCAGATGCGGGCCATTAGTGCTCAGTATGGACAGGAAGATGCCATCAAAATGGCCATTAATGCAGGCGTGGACATCCTCCTTTTTGCCAATAATGTGCCGGACTATGACCTGGTCACTGCGGAGCAAATTCACTCAATCATTAAGAAATTCATTAAAAATGGAGATATTAGTGAAGAGCAAATTGCTAAATCATACCAGCGAATTATGATTTTGAAGGAGAAAATGGGACTGACAAGCACTAAATAAAATATAAACATCAAGTCAAATAGGTAAATGATTCAATACAACCCAAGATCCTGGTTCTCTCTCATCTTTGATGTTTACAGCCGGTACGTCATCAAGTTACTCTTTCCCCTGCTCCTTTTCGTGGGCGTTTTCACCCTGCTGCTGTGTTTCCTGGTCATAGATGTGTTGAATCTGCACTATGGCGGGACCATTGCCTTTCACTCCATTCTGGGGGTGATTCTGGGTCTTTTTCTGGTGCTCCGTACCAATACAGCCTATGACCGCTGGTGGGAAGGGCGTAAGCTTTGGGGTCAGCTGGTCAATGACAGCCGTCAAATAGCCATTAAAATAGATGCATTCCTGCCGAAGGAAGCGACCGAGGATCGGGAGTTTTTCAGGAGAATGATCCCCAATGCCGCCTTTGCCATCAAAGAACACCTGAGAGACAGCATCCTCGTAGGCGAAATGGACACCATCAATGATGAGATCAAAAGTAGGATTATCAAGAGTAAACATCGCCCAAACATGGTCAATCGCCTGCTCTACGACCGGGTAATGAAATGCGTGAAAGAAGGGACAATTACCGCTGAGCAGTTGTTCATTCTCGACAAGGAACTCAAAGGGTTTACGGACATAGTTGGAGCCTGTGAGCGGATCAAGTCCACCCCTATACCCTATTCATACAGTATGTTTATTAAGAAATTTCTGTTCATTTATGCCATTACCCTGCCCATCAGCTTTATGTGGGACTTTGGTTACTGGACAGTCTTTATCGTCATGCTGGCCTTCTACTTTCTGGTGAGCATCGAACTGATCTCAGAAGAAATAGAAGATCCCTTTGGCACAGACATCAATGACCTGCCACTGAATGAGATTGCCCTCAAGATCAAGCGTAACGTTTCAGAAATTTTACACAATTAGTCATCCTTAAGAGTTTCTGCGGGGTTGATGAGAGCCGTACTGATGGTTTTATGACTGATGGTCACAATGGCGATGAGCATGGTTACTACAAATGAAACAATAAAGAACCCTGGGCCGATGCTAATGCTAAAAGCAAAGGTATTCAGCCACTCACTGAGAAAGTAGAACGCCAGGGGTGTGGTGATGCTAAAGGCAATGGTCATCAGGATGATTACCTCTCTGGAGAACATGCTGAGAATGCTGAAGACTGAAGCACCCAAAACTTTCCGAACGCCTATTTCCTTGGTTTTATTCATGGCGATGAAAGAGATCAGACCATAAAGTCCCAGACACCCGATAAGTATGGAGATGCCTGCAAATACTTTCATCAATGCGGTAATTTTCATGACATCTTCATATTCCTCGGCGAGTGTTTTGTCATAGAAATCATATTCCCTGACGTATTGCGGGAAGATATGCTCCCAGGTTTGCTCAAAATGAGCTTTTGCCTCAGTGATGGCGGCAGGGGAGGTGGTTTTGAATGAAAGTGTGTAAAACATATGTGGTGCATGAATAAACAAAATGTAGTCGAGATCCTCTGCCAATGAGTAGGCATGGAAATCTTTCACTACTCCGACCACCTTTTTGTCGCCACCCCAGCCGGTACTCAGCGTCTCACCCACGGCCTGGTCATATCGGTCTTTGAATCCCATCAAATCTGCTACCTTCTGGTTGATCACCACATTGGTACTGTCACCTTCACGAATATCTCTGCCAGCCAGCAGCTCTATTTCGAACAATGAAATATAGTGGGGGTCTACCGCTTTGAAGTTACCATGATAGGCCTTTGGAGATTCCAATGGGGCATAGTTGAAGTTACTTTTGGAGTTGGAGTTTCCTGTGGGTTCACTCAGAGAAAAGGAGACGGATTCGATGGCAGGCGAGCTCAGCATCATTTGCCGGAAGCGTTCCAGTTTCACCGCATCGCGTTCAGGCACATAAGAGGAGAGAATGGCTTTGGTTTGAAAGCCCAGGTCTTTGTTAAGGAAAAAGTCTGTTTGTGACGACACAATGAGCGTGCCGATGATCAGAAACTGGGAAATAGCAAACTGAAGTGTTACCAGTCCTTTTCTCAAAGAGAGCCCTCCGGAGTGCGTACTGTTGGTGATTTTTTTCTTGAGCGCATCCACTGCGTTCATCCTGGAAAGGAGCATGGACGGATAGAGGCCCGACAGAAAAGTGACCACCGTAAAAAGAACCAATAGGAAAGCGAGCGTGTCAGGTGACTGGAGGAGCCCCACGGTCAGCTGGTGGCCTATAATGTCTCGGAGTAGGTTGAACATGACCTCAGCAATGGCCAGAGCCAATAGGAGGGCAAAGCACGTGATCATGGCTATTTCTGCCAGAAACTGAAAGACCAGCTGACGGCTCATGCTACCAATGGCTTTTCTGATCCCAATTTCTTTGGCCCTGTTGGCAGCCTGGGCTGTGGCCAGGTTAATAAAATTGATACAGGCCGTCAGTACCAGGAAAACACCGATGAGGCCTAAAGCAATCAGAAACTCGATGGAGGAAGTTCCCGCGAAGGAGTCGTACTCTTTATCAAAATGGATTTCAGCAAAAGGCTGAGCAACGTAGCGCGTTTCTTCTGACTCTCCTTCTCCCCGATATTTTTCCACAAAACCGATCATTTTCTGATCAAAAGCCACCCGGTCAAAACCTGCTGCCGGGAGGAAATAGGTGTTGGTATTGGAACTGGTGGAGTTCCAGCTGGTGCCCTCACGAAAGTATGGGTTGATTTCACCCCCCTGACTTCCATAGTCAAAGAGGTAGGAAAAAGGCAATGAAGTGGTGGAGGGCGGGTCACCAATGATCCCGACCACTTTGAAGTCCATTACATTGCCATAGTTGATCAGCTTCGTAAGGGCCAGGTGCTCTTCACCCTCTTTCAGACCAAATAATTTTCGGGCCTCTGAGCGGGAAATGACCACTGACCCGGGAGCGGTCAGAGCCTGGGCCTGATCACCGGCCACCCACTCCACAGTAAAGAGGTCGAAAAACGAAGGTTCGGTGAAGGCGATGCCTTCATCAATGAGAAATTTGTGCATTTCTCCATTTTCATCATAGGTGTTGAGTTGGCTGCCATACTGATATTGGGTGCGCACCACATGGCTGATTTCCGGAAAGTCAGCTTTAAGGGCAGGCCCCAATGGATGCGGCGTGCCCATGCCTTTTTCCACGCGATCAGGATAGATGTTCTGATTGACTACCCGATATAGGGATTCATAATTTTCCTGATGCTTGTCAAAACTGGTTTCGAACTGAATGACTTTGTAAACGACCAGCGCACAGCCAATGCCGAGGGCCAGTCCAGACATATTGAGAAAGGTATAAACCTTGTTGCGCTTAAGGTTTCTGAGTGCTGTGATGAGGTAATTTCTAAACATGCTCAATCTGCATTAAAATGGTGCCGATTTTTGTGCGCCAATATAGTGCCAATTGAAAAAGGGGCCATCAGCCCCCTTCAATGAATATTTTGTTTCAACACTATCTGCAAACCGTACATTAAACTGTCCGGTGGTGTACAAAAAGGGTCGGATTTAAATGGGCACATTTACGTGCCGCTCCGCATGATAAGAAGACCGCACCAACGGTCCGGATTCCACATACTTCAGGCCTCTTTTAAGCCCTTCTTCCTTGTAGGCTTCAAATTGATCCGGGTGGATAAATTCAGCCACCTCGATGTGCATTTTGGTAGGTTGCAGGTACTGACCCAGCGTGAGAATATCCAGGCCATTGGCCGCCAGGTCATCCATGGCCTTGTGCACTTCATCTATGGTTTCTCCCAGGCCCAGCATGATGCCCGATTTGGTTCTTTTGCCAGCCTCTTTGGTCAGTCTGGTTTGCTCCAGGCTTCTCGCATATTTGGCTTGTGGACGGACTCTTCTGTAGAGCCTTTCGACTGTTTCCATGTTATGAGAAACGACTTCCTGGCCTGGTTCGATCATTCTGTAGAGGGCATCCCAGTTGCTTTTCACATCTGGTATGAGCGTTTCTATGGTGGTGGAGGGGCTGAGCTCTTTGACTTGTTTCACTGTCTGATACCAGATTTCAGCGCCTTTGTCCTTCAGTTCATCACGGTTTACCGAGGTAATCACCGCATGTTTTACACCCATGGTTTTGATGGCTTCTGCCACACGTTTGGGTTCTGCTTCGTCATATTCTGGTGGTCGGCCGGTAGCCACCGCACAGAAAGTACAACTACGCGTGCAAACATTCCCCAAAATCATGAAAGTAGCCGTACCCGCTCCCCAGCATTCGCCCATATTGGGGCAGTTTCCACTCTCACAAATGGTGTGGAGCTTGTGCTCATCAACGATTTTCCGCACGTTGGCGTACTCACGTCCTACGGGCAGCTTTACGCGTAGCCAGTTAGGTTTTTTTACTTTTTGAGCTTTATCCTGAGATACTGTGGGTAGTTCTATCATGCTTGTAAAATGTAATGCAAAGAAAGCTTGGGCAGGTCAAAGTTCCAAACAAGGGATTTTACCTCCTTGTTCCCCAGTACATGGTAAAATACAAGGCAGAAAAGACTGCCGAGTTTTTCTGGGTCGGAATCAGTATGATTTCTTTCGGGAAGGCTTCCATTGTCACCCCCATTTCCACACCGGCTACATTGTTTTTGAAGGCACCAAACTCAAATGAAAGGCCGGCTTTGGCATTGAGTCCAAAGGTAAGCTCGGATTCTCCAAGCCCCTGAAAGAGTTTTCCAGATCCCTGAATGCTGTTGAAATTTCGGTGTACCTCAGAGTCAAAAGGAACATAATTGCCATTGTAAAGGATATAGTAAGGGGCTATAACGCCTATGGTGGGGCCTCCCGCTACTATACCACTGATCTGTACGCCCTGCTGGGGGGCTTTTTTGAACAGCAATGCCTCCCGGCCGTAGAGGCCTCTGATGGAATAAAGAAAATTCTGTTTGCCCCAGACGAAAGAGGTACCGGACGTGGGAGAGAGATAACGCTGCTCCTGGCGGTGCTTTACGTTCATGATCTCAATCCCGTAAACAGCAAAAAGGTCTTCTTTTTTTTGTTTGGCCAGCTTGAAAACCACCCCTCCAATGAGGCCGCCCCTGGTGTTTTTGTTGAGCCCCCAGGTGATCTCCGTGTCATATTCATTGCGATCAGGCTGAGCCACTGCCAGCAGGCAGGCGGAAATAAGCACCATGATCAAAATGACTTTTCTCATACAGAATGAAGATATACTAGGACACTATAACAAATGTAAAAAGAGATTCCCCTGATTCTATGCAGATATGGGTTTAATATTCTCGACGATTTCGTCAAATGAAATGCCAAAGTGTGAATTGTCGTAGATGGATTTTCCGTTTTGTATGATGAGTACCTGCGGAGATTGGTGATCCACGGCAAACCTCTCGGCAATCTGGTTTGAAAGCTCCCGATAGGCTATTAGGTCAAGAAAGTAGGGCTTTAGCTCACCTACTTTTTGGTTATCCCATTTACGCTCCAGGCGGCTAAGGGAGGCGGCGCTGATGGAGCATCTTGTGCTGTGTTTAAAGATGACAACAGGGTGTGTGTGTGAAAGAGTATTGATTTCTTCCAGTTGATCAATACTCGTAAGGGGATTCCAATTAATTTCAGTCATTCCAGATTTGTGCTTCTTTGCGATCAAACTTAGGTTTTAAAGTAGTATCTGTAACAGCATTAGGCTGTTGTTTGTTCCGGTTTACTCTCGTCCAGAACAAATTCCACTTTCTCATACTATTTCTGATCATTTCGCTATCCTGATTTGCTTTGGTATAATTAGCACTTGGGTGCATATTATTTTCTGTAATCCACTTTTTCTTATAGCTGCCAGTGTAGCCCGCTGCCTCTTTGTTTTGCTGAGGGTCATACCGCTCTGCTTTTTTACGACTTTCAAAAGCCCCCGTTACCCCGGAGGCAATCAGGTTATCCAGGTCATAATACCACTTGGTCTTTTTACTGTCGGTTCCCTTATACTCGGTGGCTGCATAGTCATACACACGGGATTTTTTCAGTTTTTCATTTACATCAAAGCGGTGTTTGCCTGTGGAATAGGCGGGTGATATCCAGCCCCATCGCATGTTGTCATAAGGTGAGCCCTCCGAGTACCTCGTGTCCACGCCCTTATCCTTTTTGGTGAAAGGAGACCCGGCCGAATACCTCGGATTCACGCTCTTGTCTTTGGCAGTGAAAGGTGAGCCTGCTGAGTACCTGGGGCTGACACTTTTCTCCCTGGTGGTGAAGACATTGCCCGCAGAATATCGCGGACTGACCATCTTATCTTTTTTAGTATAGGGAGATCCGGCAGAGTACCGGGGTCCTGAATCTTTGCTGAAAAGCCCTGAAAGGGAGAATTCCTTTTGGAATGGATCACCAGCAGAATACCTCGGACTCACTGGCTTTTTCTTGGCCCAGAAATCCCTTCCGGTAGAGTATCTCGGGCTGACCATTTTGTCTTTTTTGGTAAATGGCGATCCGGCGGAATACCTGGGCCCTGAATCTTTGCCGAATAGTCCGGAAAGGGAAAATTGCTTTTGGAATGGGTCACCGGCAGAGTACCTGGGGCTGACCATTTTATCTTTTTTGGAGTACGGTGATCCTGACGAGTACCTTGGCCCATAGCGCGGATCAAAAATCCGGGATAAAAAGGATTGCTTAAAGGGGTCCCCCGCCGAATACCTGGGAGTGACAAACTTGTCCTTTTTGGTAAAAGGTGATCCTGGTGAATATCTGGTTGAGGATTTCTTGCCAGACATAATGCCTGCGATTCCGGAGGAAGAATACCTTGGCGCCTTGTGTTCGTAGCTTTTAAAGAGTCTGCCTCGGCTGGAGCTACTGCTGCGTGGAGTGACTGATTTTCGTTTGTTAAACGAGGCAAAGGGTGACCCTGAAGAGTACCTGGGAGCTCCACCGAGTGGTTCGTGTTTCTGAGGCCCATGACTCGAAGAACCCTTTTTCTTTTTGAAAAGGGAGAATCCATCCCCTTTGCCCTTCTGCTTTTGCGTTTTCAGCCGGTTTTCTGAGTCGGTGATGAGCTGCGCACGACCATCATTGCTCAGATAAGCAGAAAGGAACAATGAAAAAGAAAAAATAAAGATAAGTCGCTTCAAAACCTGTTCGTGTACTTAACCAAAGATTTGAATTTTCCCGCGCAATCCCAATCAATTAACCGTATATCGGCAATTAATAGCCCATTAGGGCCTGTATTTTAGTCTTTAACCTTGATTTGGGCAAGAAATTTTCTTCAAGTGCTTTGGCGAAGGGAACAGGTGTGTCCAGGCTGGCTTCACGCATGACCGGAGCATCCAGGTGCTCAAAACAGTGCTCGCCTATCCAGGCGGCGATTTCGCCGCCTATACCTCCGGTGAGACAATCCTCATGCAAGACAAGTACCCGATTGGTTTTTCTGGTGGTCGCTGCCACAGCCTCTTTGTCCCATGGGAGGAGGGTGCGCA
Organism: Marinoscillum sp.; assembly: GCF_040222955.1. Classification (GTDB taxonomy): domain Bacteria; phylum Bacteroidota; class Bacteroidia; order Cytophagales; family Cyclobacteriaceae; genus Marinoscillum. The sequence goes on from NZ_JAVKCA010000011.1 coordinate 269,846, forward strand.
AATCCAGAACATCTGCAGAAAGGCCCATTTCATCAATGGCCTCCAGCGCCCAGTGCACACCCAGTCCGTAGGTGATGATTGAGAGCTGATTCCCTTCACGGGCCAGTGCCGCTTTGCCCACTTCGGTGGTATAGTAGCCGTCCGGTACCTCTCCACTCAGTGATCTGTACAAGTATTTGTGCTCAAAGTAGAGATACGGGTTAGGATCTTCAATGGCGGCGTTGAGCAGTCCTTTGGCATCTGCCGGATTGGAGGGGTATACCACTTTCAATCCCGGAGTATGAACAAACCAGGCTTCGTTAGACTGGGAATGAAAAGGGCCGGCACCTACTCCCGCCCCCGTGGGCATGCGCACTACCACATCGGCATTTTGTCCCCATCTGTAGTGGGTTTTTGCCAGGTTGTTGATGATCTGGTTAAACCCACAGGTTACAAAATCAGCAAACTGCATTTCCACCACACTTTTGATCCCGGCAATGGAGAGTCCAAGTCCTGTGCCTACAATGGCTGATTCGCAAAGCGGAGTGTTTCGCACGCGGGCTTTGCCAAATTGCTCAACAAACCCTTCCGTGATTTTAAATACCCCACCATAATCAGCCACATCCTGACCCATGATCACCATTTCAGGATATTTTTCCATACTCTCCCGCAGTCCGTCGGAGATGGCATCCACTAACCTTTTTTCGGAAGTGTGGGAGCCAGCGGGCACTATTTCCTGATCAAAGGGCGCAAACAGGTCGGCAAATTCAGCTTGTGTATCACTTTCAATAGCAGGCTGTGCAAAAGCCTTCTTTACCGAATTATTCACCTCAGCACGGATTTTGGCCTTTATCTTTTCCAGCTCATCTGAAGTCACCACTTGCTCTTTCAGGAGATAGCGCTCAAAATTTTCGATCGGGTCTTTCTGAGCCCAATGCTCCATGAGTTCCTTAGGGACATACTTGGTGCCAGAAGCTTCTTCGTGCCCGCGCATTCGAAAGGTTTTGGCTTCAAAAATGATCGGGCGTGGCTTTTTCCTGATGCTTTCTACCAGGGGCTCCAGTTCATTGAGTACTTCCAGAATATTATTGCCTTCCACACTGTGGGCCTCTATCCCGTAGGCAGGTCCTTTGACCACAAAGGAGTCAAAATTGAACTGCTCAGAACTTGGGGTGGAGAGGCCATAGCCATTGTTCTCAATGATGAAAATGACTGGGAGGCTCCATACAGAAGCCACATTGAGCGCTTCATGAAAATCCCCCTCCGAAGAACCACCATCCCCAGTAAACACGATGGTTGCCTTTGGCTCTTTCCGCAATAACCTGGACAGCGCAATGCCGTCTGCTACCCCTAATTGTGGGCCGAGGTGGGAAATCATCCCCACGATGTTATGAGCTTTGGACCCAAAGTGGAAAGAACGATCCCGCCCTTTGGTAAATCCATTCGCCTTGCCCTGAAACTGCTCAAAAAGCTGTGTGAGTTCCACGCCTCTGGATGTAAAAACCCCCAGGTTTCGATGCATGGGCAATATGTATTCATCTTTTTCAAGGGCCAGCGCGGCCCCCACGGAGATGGCTTCCTGACCGATACCGGAAAACCATTTGCTGATTTTCCCCTGACGGAGCAGGATGAGCATTTTTTCTTCTATTAATCGGGGAGTGACCAGTTCGGAGTAAATGGCCAGGAGTTGTTTATCGGACCTTTTTTTACGATCAAATTTCATGGGGCTAAAAAATTTGCCCAAAGGTAAAATTTATCCTATCAAGTAATCCACCAGGGATTATTTAATTTTGGCGCCCAACATGGTAGCATACAAAGAACACACACTCCCCAACGGACTACAACTGATCGTACACGAGGATCACAGTAGCCCGGTGGTTTGTCTCAACATCCTTTACAAAGTAGGCTCCCGGAATGAGTTGCCACACAAAACAGGCTTTGCCCATCTTTTTGAACACCTTATGTTTGGGGGCTCTAAAAATGTGAAAAATTTTGATGAGCCACTTCAGGCAGTGGGTGGAGACAACAACGCCTTTACCAACACAGACATCACTAATTATTACATCACCATTCCATCTGCCAATGTAGAAACCGCTTTTTGGCTGGAGTCTGACCGGATGCTGAGCCTTTCTTTTGATCCGGAGGTGCTGGAGGTGCAGCGCAAAGTGGTGATTGAGGAGTTTAAGCAGCGCTACCTCAATCAACCTTATGGGGACGTTTGGCTGAAGTTGAGGCCGCTGGCTTATCAGAAGCACCCCTACCAGTGGCCGACGATCGGGAAGGAAATCAGCCACATAGAGGAAGCGACGATGGAGGACGTGAAGAGCTTTTTCAATGCGCATTATCATCCGGGCAATGCTGTGCTGGTAGTGGCCGGGGATATTTCGGAGAAAAAAGCCCTTGAGTTGACCAATAAGTGGTTTGGAGAAATACCGGGAAAGGCGGCAAGCAATGGCATGATTGAGGCGGAACCTCCTCAGACCGCACCTCGATTTATGGTGGTGGAGGACAACGTACCTGCCGATGCGATTTATAAAACCTATCATATGCCCAATCGATTAGGCAAACCCTATCATGCGGCGGATCTCCTAAGTGACATCCTCGGCAGAGGTAAGTCAGCCATTCTTTTCAATGAGTTGGTGAAGAAAAGACCCCTGTTTTCCAGCTTATCTGCCCACGTCACGGGGAGTTATGACCCGGGCCTGTTGGTCATTTCCGGGAGGTTGTTGCCAGGTGTAGACCTGAAGGAAGCCGATCAGGCTATTCAGAAGCATTTGGAACCAATGAAGCAAAGTATGGATGCGGAGCTGCTACAAAAGGTAAAAAACCAGGCAGAGGCCACCACCGTATTCGCGGAGGTGGATTTGCTGAACCGGGCCATGGGGCTGGCCTATGCGGCCTTCCTGGGCAATGTCAACCTGATTAATGAAGAACTGGACCAGATTAAGTCTCTTAAGGCCGAGGACATATTGGAATCAGCCAGAATGATCCTGAGAGAGGACAACTGTACCACCATGTATTATCAAAAAAGAGCACAATGAAACCAAACATCAGAGTAGGGTACGGATATGACGTTCACGCCCTGGCAGAAGGCGTGGATTTTTGGATTGGAGGGATCAAAGTACCACACACCCATGGTGCTTATGGTCATTCGGATGCTGATGTGCTCATACATGTCATATGTGATGCCTTGCTGGGTGCTGCCAATATGCGTGATATCGGATTTCACTTTTCTGACAAGGATCCCCAGTATAAAGGCATTGACAGCAAAATACTTTTGAAAAGGGTGGTGGACCTGTTGGATGAGGCTGGTTTTGGGATCGTGAATGTGGATACTACTGTCTGTCTGCAGCAACCCAAACTCAGTCCTTACATAGAACCCATGAAAACCAAACTGGCAGAGGTCATGGGGCTACCGGTGGAGGATGTCTCAGTCAAAGCGACCACTACGGAAAAACTGGGTTTTGTGGGCAAAGAGGAAGGCGTGGCCGCCCATGCAGTGGTGCTGATTTATAGAAAGTAATTACTTCACCAGCACAAACTCATAGCCATTGCAGGGATTGTAAAACTGAAAAACGGTGAGTCCGCGAATGGGTAAGTCATAGGCGTACACCGAGCCGCCTTCAAAGACTTCATCCAAAATCTCAGTGAGAGCCGCTTCTTCCTCCGGTGTGGTTGTGGTGGAGTAGTAATATTCATCCTGCCATTCCATTTCCAATCGATTACCCACGGCAGTAGGAGTGAAAGACCGGAGGTAGAATGAAGAGTTTTCGTCCTCATCTTCCACCAAAAAACCTGCAGCGTTGGCGGGAATACTGTCTGACTCAAACCCATAGGTCATGATAAAGGCGATCGCATTGGGAAGTTTTTGCTTGATACTTCCTTCTTCAGCCAACGAGCGGAGACTGTCGTCAAAAATGAAGGGAATGTTCACACTGTACAGGCTGCCAGCTTGTGGCTCAAACCCCAGTCCACTGCTGTTGAAAAGGTTCTTGGTGAGGGTTCCTCCACCAGCTACCGTATAAACCGGCGTATTGACAGCAGAAGTCTCGCACAGTGGACTTCCTGTTTCCGAAAAGTCGCCCAGCGTCAGTTCACTCAGCTCAACACTCTTGGCTCCCACATTAAATTGAACAGGGTCATTGAAAATAATTTTTCCATCCAAAAATGTATAGCCACTGGATTGATTCAGGCTCACGCTGGTTCCCGACAGTACTTCCTCCAGGCTACTTCCCGATCCGGCCAGGTCAAAAAGGACCATTCGTTTGGCCAGGTTTATGGACCAGAATACGGAAATATCCAGGTCACTGAGATAAAGCTGCTGGGTAGGGCTGGCACCCCCGAAAAGTCTTGGGGACTGTCCTGCATAGAGGTCAAAATTTGCTGCGATCTCCCGCGAAAAGGCGGATTGGTCTGTGGCATTGGCCTCAGAGAAAACAATGGAGGTCGGATCATTGAGGTCGGATTTACTCCTGAAGTAAAGATCACCATCGTCTTTTTCTTCATAGACAAACTCAAACTCGGCACCAAAACTGGCCTGATCGAGCTCGAAAAGATAATGGAGGGCACCATAGGTTTCAAAAATCAACTCAAGCCCCTGACCAGCATCTATCCGGTAGGGAATGGTTTGCTCATGAAACTCTCCGGCGTTGGCTGCCAGGTCTGTGGAGATAGTGACTGTCCCATCATCCTTAAACTTCATGATCATAAAGAACGAACCGGAGGTGGTAGTTGGCTGGTAGAAGACCTTCCAGCCATTGGCAGGATCCATGAGGTCTTCGCGGAGCGCCTCTACAGCCGTTGATACCCGATCTTCCACAGAGGGCAGTCCTTTTTCATCCTCCTGGCAGGCAGTGAACAGACTCAAGATCAAAAGGCTCAGTAGAATCTTCTTCATTCGTTTACAGTTTAGACTGAATCACATTCCGCAGTTCAGTCAAATCTATTCCGGTTACTTTCTTATAATGGCTGTTTATTGCTGCCAGTTTTTCAGCAATAAATTCCTTGCCTGTGTTTTGGGCTTCACACTCTGCTGTGCCACAATCTGCTTCCAGTGTAATGAAGTGCGCATCAAATTCCGGGTCGAAGAGGTAAAAAGCCACCGTTTCGGCAAAGTCTTCGTTGGGCGAGCTGGTCGCGTATGGTGACACAAAACCCCTGAGCAGGGCCTCATCGTTCGTGAGGTTATACCAGGATCCGGCACTGGTGTATCCTGCTGTGGTGATGGTCTCGAATGAGGCTGGTAGCTTATAGCGCTGGTGCACGGTATGGGCAAACTCATGGTAAACCGTCTGTAGCTGGAGCTCCCGCCAGTCAAGGTCTTCAGGATCTATGGCATTCACATTGGTGAAAGTGATCCTGGAACCCGCATCGGCAGACCCGAGGGTTACCGTGCCATCTGGGTTGTAGATAAACCCACCCAGGAAAATAATTTCCGGAGGCACATGGCCACGGAAAAAGCCTTCGCCATTGGTGACTTCCAGATAGGGATCTATCCAGAATTTTTCAATAAAATCCAACATGGGGCGAACCACCTCTAGTCTTGGGGGAGTTACCCGCTCCCCGGGGGCCACGTAGCGGTCCACATACCGGTAGCGTATGGCCATGTCATACTCTTCCGTAAAGTGCTCTTCAATGTATTGATCCAGCTCAGTAAGGGTTACATCGTTGTCTTTCTCCGGGACTTTCAGGCTTTCATCGGGATAGCACGCAGACAGTCCCAAGATCAGCATGATCATCAGTCCCCACCGTTTCGGTATGTTTAGCACTTTCCTCATCGTTCGTTGGGTTCTAGTCCGCCCACCTCAATGGCTGATTGTGGGATTTGTAAAATTCTTCTAAGGTCGTCGCCAGCCAGCGATATGGTGGAGCCATCGGACAAATCATGTGTCACCGAGATGCCATATCGTTTGATGTCAAACCACCGGAGTCCCTGGATGATAAACTCCTTTCGTCGTTCGAACAGGATATAGTTGAGTAATATCAACTGATCAGTAAATGAGGGATCATTATTCGCACCAAAGAATGCCCGTAGGTTTTCAAAGGTCAGGGTAGTATTTCCGCCGCTGTAGCGCCTAGCCACAAATACATTCAGGTCTGCCAATGCCCCGTTCAGGTCATTTTGAATGGTGTAGGCTTCTGCTCTGTTGAGGAGGACTTCCTCGCCGCTGAACGAAATGGCGATGTGGTAGGGCAGTCCTACATTGGAGTTGAGGCTGCTCCGCTCAAAGAGGTTTTGGAATCGTACGGGCAACAAAGCATTGTCCCCTTTCACGAAAGCGGGGTTTTCGCGCTCATCTGTGGTGCCGGGGAATGGAGACGCTGCGAAAAGATCCGAATAAAACTCTGAGAGAGGACCGTGACCGAAATCGGGACGCTGCACCAGCGAGATTTTTCGCATAAGCAAAAAATTTCCCGGGAGCTCAGGAGAAGTATAAAGCTGCGGATAGCCCGTAATGGAGGACTTGGCGTTTTGAAACTCCTCGGAGGTAAGGTCCCGGATAAAATTTCCCGGATTAGCACCCAGCAACTCCGTGCTATACTGAATGCAGCGGGTCACATCCCCCTTGAACAGGTAAAACCGTGATGCGAATGCCAGTGCGGCATTGGTATTGAAATGATATTTTCCTGAATTGCCAAAGTAGCTGTCATTCACTTTATCCAGACCGTCGAGCAGGTCATCCTCCACTTCATTGTAAACTTTTTTCACGGATTCGCGCTCATACGTTTCTATGAAGACCGTTTCAGGTGTTTTCACATACGGCACGCCATCACCGGAAGACTCCACGGTGTAGTGCTCTCCAAAAAGATTGACCAACATAAAATGTCCATAGGCCCGGGTCAGCTTGGCTTCTGCCTCAATGGCATCTTTTCTGGCTTCTTCTTCCTCAGAGGTCACCTCAAAGTCATCCAGCACAGCCAGTACCTCATTGGCATGCGCAATGGCGTTATAAGTTTCATGCCAGAAAAAATCAGGTGTATCCTGCTCGGTGGGCCCACTGGTGATGTCTTCCCAATAGTAGGCTTGTTCCTGGCTCTGCCTGATGGTTACCCCGGTGGTGAAGCCCACATTGTCGGTCATCCATTCTGTAAATGCCGGACTGGCCACAGAATAGGCGTTGGTCAGGAGCTGGGCACTTTTGTCCAGGGAGTTAAGGTTCACCCGGTTGTCCGGCACTTCGTCCAGAAAGTTATCGCAGCTAAAGAGTGATCCAATCAGTAGACCGCTCACCAGGATGTTTTTGAATCGATATGTTTCGCGCTTTTTCATCAGAATCCTACATTAAGTGAAAAAGTGATGGTCTTGGGCTGGGGGAGGGAAACTCCACCACTGCTGAAGAACTCAGGATCCTGACCTTTGAGTTTTTTATCGGAATATAAAAGGGTAATGTTTTGTCCCTCCAGACTGAGAGATGCACTCGACAAGCCCATGCGCCCGATGAGCGCCGGAGGGATGGCATAAGAGAGGCGCACTGTTCTCAGGCGCAGGTAGTCCCCATTGGCAACCCGGGCGGTGCTTTTGTTATAGAGCTGATAGGCCAGCACCACATTTCCATTGCTTTGGGCCACACCCCGGTCCAGGATCACCGGGTAGTCAGTCAGCTCCTCATCACCTGGTACCGCCCAGCGATTGATGAGCTCTGCAGGGAGGGCATCAAAGTCAGTATAGGTGGCATAGAAAGCGTCATTGAGCCGAATTTTATAATCAAACTTATAAGATAGCAAGACCATGAGGGAGAACCCTTTGTATCCAAAGGTGTTGGTTAATCCACCCGCCCCGCGAGGCTCTACGGGGCCTTCATATTGGAGCGTGGAAGTCAGGCTAGCCCGATCCTGAAGGTCGTACTGATAGACGATTTCATTGTTTTCATCATAAAAGGTGGGCACCCCCTCTTCGTTCAGCCCTGCAAATTTGGTTGAAAAAAGGCCCCGACGCGGACCACCCAATACGGCCGCACCATTTTGACCGATGGCATCCGCAATGCGGGGTCCAAAATCAAGCCGGGTGATCTTATCGATGGTATAACCTACGTTGAAGTTCGTACGCCAGGTAAAATCACGGCCTTTGAGGTTTTCGGTAGAAATAGATGCTTCAAATCCATCCGCATCCATATCCGCAAAGTTTCCTGCCTTTAGTCCTTGTCCACCGATACCGCTGGTTTGCACGGTGCCGATGAGGTCGTAGGCATTTCTTCTGTAGTAATTAAACGAACCGCTGATCCTGTTTTTCAAAACAGCAATGTCCATGCCCACATTGAGTTCTTTAAGCTTCTCCCAGGTGAGTTCGGTGTTGGTAAGGTCCTGAATGTAGAGGTAGGGCTCCACATCTGTAGGTCGCACGGTCACATCGGCTTGCAGATTGAGTAAGGCACTGGCATTGGGGGGTAGGTTCCCGGAGATGCCGTAGGTGCCCCTTAGTTTTAGGTTATCGATAAATGGCACATTGAAAAAGGATTCATTGGTGACATTCCAGGCGCCACTTATATTCCACGTAGGCAGGTAACGGGCCGCCTTGCTTTCGCCCAGTTGGTTGGAGCCATCGTAGCGCACGGTGAAGTTGGCGATGTACCTTGATTTATAGGCATAACCTCCGTTGACGAAAAGTCCCAGAAACCTGTCCTTCGAGGAGGAAAGTCGGTAATAATCGATGTTTTGCAGGTTGAAGAACTCTATAATGTTAGGGTCTGTGATCACGATCCCTCCACTTTCATAGATCACTCCCATGCCTGTGGTGCTGGACTCAGTTCGGTTGGAAAAACGGATTTCCTGACCGGCCAATACGTTGATCTCATGTGCTTCAGCAAACGTTCGGTTCCAATCTGCGCTGATCCTGGCGTAGAAGTTTAGTAGTTCACTTTGATCGAGGTAGTTAAAACCACCCTGAGGTAAGACCACCACTGGGTTGAGGCCGGGGTTGTCCGGATCGCGGTATAGGAGATTGTTGGCATCCTGGATAAACTGTGTGCCATTGGCCCGGTAGGCTTCAGCCTGATTGGAGTTTTCATGAACCGTATGGTCTCGCACGGTATTGGCATACCTGGCTTGTAGCACACCTTTGAAAGACAGGTTTTTGCTCGGGTTGACTTCAAAGTCTGTTTGCGCTGAGAAGTCAGATACCGTAATGTCGATGTAGTTCAGCTGTAGCTCTTCCAGTATGTTGAATGGCGCATAATTTCTTCTGAAATATTCCAGGTTGCCATCCTCGTCATACGGGCGAATGGACCTGGCGGTGTTCAGGGCGTAGCTAAAAGGGTTGATGTCGAAGTTTCTGCTAAAGCGCCCGGTAATGGGGTCAAACTCCCGGTTTCTGGTTCCTGGCACTCGCTGATCCCGATAGTTGGCAGAGAGCTTCAGGCCAAAAGTGAAGATGTCAGAAAGAAAGTAAGTATTTCGGGAGGAGGCCGTCACTCGCTGCACATTGTCGGCAATGGTCTGGCCCTGATCATTCAGGAAGCTGATGGAGTAGTAGCTGTTTGATTTATCGCTACCCGCAGTAAAACTCACGGAGTGTTGCTGCTGCAGAGCCGCCTCACGGAAAAGCACCTCAAACCAATCCGTGTTGGCATTTTCATAAACATTGAGAAACTCCTCATTCAGAGTGCCTCCCGGTCCCCACTCCAGTTCATGATTGGCGATTTGGGTAAACATCTTGCCCATAGCGCCATAGTTCTGCGCACGTACCGAAGTGGTGATATCCACCAGCCCTTTTTCATACAGCTCCCGGTATACCGACATCTCCTGAGCAGAGTTCATCAGGTTGAATTGGTTGTAGGTAGGTCTAAGTTTAAAAGAATAGTTACCAGAATAGTTGACCCGCAGTTTGCCACTTTTCCCTCTTTTAGTCGTAATCACAATGACCCCATTGGCGGCCCGGGCTCCGTAGATGGCAGTGGCGGATGCATCCTTCAGGATCTGGAAGGATTCTATGTCGTTGGGGTTGAGGTTGGCGATGGAGGAGCTGATGAGGGTATTGGCATTGCCTGAGATAAAATCATCCGTATTGACATTGGCCAGGTCTTCCAGGATTACCCCATCGATGACGAAAAGTGGCTGATTGTTGCCATTAATAGAGGCATTGCCCCGGATTCTGATTTTTGGACTGGTCCCAAATGTGCCGGAGACATTGTCTACATTCACTCCGGCCACCTGCCCCTCCAAAGCCCGACTCACATCCGTGAGCCCATTGACTTTGATGTCATCCATTTGCAGGCTTTCGGATGCTCCGGTAAAAAGTTTGCGGTCTACCTCCTGAAATCCGGTGATCACTACCTCGCCCAAAACCGCGGTGGCTTCTTTCAGTTGGATCGTGACAGGACGGTTGCTTTTCACCAGGTATTCTTCGCTTTCCATCCCGATCATACTGATGACGATGGTTTGTCCCTGTTCCACGGTAAGCCGAAAGGCGCCATCCAGGTCTGTGACAGTACCGGCAGTCTCCCCTTTGACCTGCACGGTCGCGCCAATGAGGCCTTCTCCGTTTTGATCCAGAATTTTCCCGGTAAGGGCAATGGATTGGGCACTTACCCGAAGTGAAACGAAACTAAAAAGGGCGAAAAGTAGAGCAAATAGAAACCTCATTCATTTGGGTGGTTCAGTATTAGTCTCTTTCGAAAACGTATACCAAATCAAATGACACCACCCTGCTGAGGGCCATACTTACAGAGTCCAGCTGCTCGTCGGTCAATGTGGCCAGATAGTCTCTGTATTGTTGTGTGACCGTATCAAAGTAAATATCCGGAATAAACGCACTCTGGGTTTCGAAGCTGAGCCAAAGGTCGTCATTCTCATTTTTCTCGATCGTCCAGTCCTGGTCGTCATTGTCTTCGGTTGACTCTAACTTGAGCTCATCATCGTCTATCTCCCACGTCCCTACATCGTTGATGTCGGGGCCGGTGATTCCAATTTCTAAACTATAGGTGCCATCCTTCTCCAATACGAGGGTATAGTCATCATATACCACGCCATTGCCAAAGCTCAACTCGTCAATGTCATATGCGATACCCTCATAACCCTGAAACTCCGAGGGAAAATTAATAAAGAGGTAGCTATCCAGTGCCCAGACACCCACTTCGTGTGGGGGAGCTGGCTCCTCCTTATCTTTGCAGGAGACCATAAACAGCAAGGGGGCAATAGCAAGTAGGAGTAGACGATTTTTCATAGATTGGTCTTTATGTTAAAACTTTAGGTTAGATCACTTTTATGAAGCAATACAAAATTTGAATTCCCTTATGTATCTAAAAATAATCACTGGCAATGACTAATCACAGGCTTAAGCTCATAACTACTGAAGATGGCTCACATAGTTTGCTCCGGGAGGACCTCAACGAGACCTACCATTCCTTCCATGGTGCACGGTCAGAGTCGGCCTATGTCTTTATCGAGCAGTGTCTTCACTACTATGCGGAACATACCAAAAAGGGACCAATACGTATCTTCGAGGTGGGTTTTGGAACGGGGTTGAATGCCTTTTTGGCGGCCGCTTATGCAGCGGAGCACCAGTTGTCTCTGGAGTTTCACACAGTGGAGCCCTTTCCGGTAAAGCCGGACATCTATCGGCAATTGAACTTTGGTCAATCAGAGGAGGAGAGATCCCTGCTCAATGCACTCCATGAATCAGGCTGGGAAAGCCCCCGGTCAATCACCAGCCGTTTTTCATTGGTTAAATATGAAACCACCCTGGAGGATTTCTCGGCGACCCGGGATTTTGACATGATCTTTTTTGATGCATTTGCTCCCTCCAAGCAGGCAGAGGTATGGGAGCTGACCAATCTGAAAAAGTGTTTTGACCTGTTACAACCAGGAGGAATTCTCACTACCTACTGTGCCCAGGGGCAGTTTAAGCGCAACCTGGCAGCCGCCGGCTTTGAAGTACAAACCCTCAAAGGTGCCATGGGAAAGAAGGAAATGGTGAGGGGGGTGAAAAACTAGAAAGTAAACCTAAGCTTCAATAAAGGAGAGTCGATCGAACCGATAGTATCTCCAATGAGTTCATAGTTGGACTTATTAAAAGAATACCCCAACGTGTGTTTGTTTTCAGGATCCACGATCCAATACTCTTTTACTCCGAAGCTTTCATAAAGGTCTTTTTTTCGAATCAGGTCATGATCCCGATTGCCAGGAGAGAGCACTTCGATCAACATATCAGGAACTCCATGAATGTGTCCTGATTCGTTGATAATGGAAAGGTTATGGTTAAGAATGACTGTAATGTCTGGTTGAACGGCATTATTTTCTTCATCGAGATAGACATCCAATGGAGCGATCAGCACCATTCCGGCTTTGGTTTCTTTAAAGTGCGACATTAATTCATAGTTAATGTCATTCAGGACTACTTGATGTCCGGAGGTAGGCGACGGGGACAAATAGAGGGCATTGTTAATTAATTCGGCCAAAGTCCCCTCAGGGAGGTTTTGATAAACCTCCATGACTGTTTTTGGTGGACGCTCTAACGTATTCCGCATTTATTGAGACTTTACATAAAGATACAAATTAATGGATATTAATGTTTCTTAACAGAGGGATCAGGCGGCGGCGTTTTTCCTGACCTCTAAAGGGTTGACTCCTCTTTTCTCCAAAAGAATCCAATAGAAGAATACTCCTGTAGCCAAGGCAAAGACCCCCGCGATCAGCCACCAGCTTTGAAATCCCAGTGCATCCACCAGGTTAGTGCCAATGAGCGGAGCGAGCACAAATGCACTGGCAAAGGCTACCGAATACAAGCCCATATAGGCTCCCCGATTTCGTTTTCCGCTTCTCTGTACCGTATAGGTGGCCATAAAGGGCATGGCGAAGATCTCCGCAAAACTGATAAAAATGCAGGCCAGATAAAGTGCGGTTTTGGATTCCATGCCGAAAAGTGCCAAAAATGCCAACGCCATGAGAAAACAGCCAAAGGCAATGAGGCGCCGTATCGGTAACCGGTCTCCAATTTTATAGACCAGCACCATCTCAAACAGAAAGACAATCAGCCCATTTAATCCAAGTAAAAGACCTATTTCCTGCTCGGGAAGCTGGTATACCTGACGATGGTAGATCGGCCAGGTACTAAACAATTGAAAAAACAGGGTGGAGAAGCAAATAACCAGCAGGATGAATCCGAGGAAAAGCCCGTCACTCCATACGCTCTTGTCAGGAATTAACGGGGTGTTAATGTCCGGTTGGGGTTCTTTTTCTTTCCCCTGTTTCCCATAGAAATAAAGGAAAAAGATCACACCAGCACCGGCACAGGTAATGGCATCTGCAATGAAGAGCCACTGATAGGAAATGGCTGCCAGTAGCCCACCCAGTGCCGGACCGAAGGAAAACCCAAGGTTGATGGCCATCCTGTTGAGACTGAAGGCTCTGGTCACATTCTCAGGTTTGGCATAGTATGACACGGCGATCTGATTGGCCGGACGCAACATCTCCGAGACCAGACTCACAAAGAAGATGAAGGCAGCGAGGGGGTAAAAACTCTTGACCTGGGACAGTGCCAAAAACATCATTCCTCCACCCAGCAGGCTGATGAGCTGTACCTTGAAGGGGCCAATTTTATCTGTGAGCCAGCCTCCCAGGAACGATCCGCCAATGGCTCCAAGACCGAACATGCTCATGATCCAGCCGGTTTCTACCAACGAAAAGCCCAGGGAGCTGGTGAGGTAGACACTGAGAAATGGGATCACCATGGTTCCGCTTCTATTGATGAGAATCACCAACGCCAGCATCCAGGCTGCAGGAGACAGGCCGCCAAAAGCATTTTTGTAAAGTGAAAGTACAGATTTCATCAGTCAGGCACCCGATCCACAATATTTTCATCAGACATGATCACCTCCAATGCCGATACATCTGCTACAGAGAAGAACCCAACTACAGAGACATCATCATTGGTAGGAACGATGTTGCTGGGAGAGTTGGCGAGTGGGTTGGCAAAGAGTTGCGCAAAACCAGGCTGCCGGACAGTTTCATCCTGCACCCTGTAGAGAAAAAACCATGCTTCTATAGGAATGGCGTGTAGCTCTACCCGTAGCTTGTCCCCGCGCTTGAAAGGTGATACCGCGGGAGTTTCTGTAGGAAATGGAGTGATGGCCGTTCGGATGGGCTGAATGAAAATCAAACTATCCACTTCACCACCTGCAGAAAAACCAGCATCATAGGCGATATTGATCTGCTCGGGCTTGCCCAGATAGGAGTCATTCACAAAAGACTTTACCCAATAGGTGTTGCCCGGACCTTCAAAATCTCTGGCCCAGAATTCGGCATAGTAATAATCCTCTTCGATAAACGCATCTTTTTTATTGTACTCAAAAGTGATGCTGTCAATTGGAGGAGCGGCAGTGAGCATAGAAAATGACTGATACACATTGCCATCCACAGAAATCTGAAGCCCGTAGGAATGCCCCAGTTGTCCAAAGACTTCCCCATCTGCAGGCACCCATATGTAGGTGCCGTCATCATCCTCATCGGTGAAGAAATAAGGAGTCTCTGTTTCTATATCTATCACCACCACTTCGGCTTCCAGAGCGGGTTCTGGTGCTCCATTATCAAAATACGGTCTTGTATAGTTCAATACGATTTCCTGTGTCTCACCCGTGTGGGTTAACCAGGCATCCACATTCAGGAAGGGAGTGGTGTCTTTGAGTGGAATATCCACTTCGTCATCACAAGATGATGTTCCAAGCGCTATAACGAGTAAGAATAAAAGCTTTTTCATCCTGATTAAAATTTAAAATTATAAGAAACAGCAGGTACGAATGTCCCCAATATAGAAACCTGATTGGCCTGTGTGACGGACTGACCGGCCACACTCAGATCGTCTGTCTGCGCAAAGTAGATAGAGAAGGGATTTCTACGGGCGTATACATTATAGACAGTGAAGACCCAGTGATCCCGCAGCTTTTTGGGTGAACCGTCAGACTTGATGGTGCGCATGTACCAGGTAGCTGAGAGGTCCAGTCGGTGATAGTCTGGAATGCGCCCGTTATTTCTACCCAGAACACCCGGTATGGTGTAACCCTGATTTTCATATCGGTAGGAGGGTAGCGTATTGGGTGTGCCGGTGATAAAAGTGAAATTAGCCGAAAGCGACCATTTTTCACTCCAGTCATAGTTAGCAGTTACTTTGAGGTTATGTGTCTGATCAAATCGGGTGGGGTACCAGTTTCCTTCATTGATCCCCTCTACCTTCAGCTCTGTGCGGGCTAGTGTGTAGCTGATCCAGCCGTTAATCTTGCCCGAGTTTTTCTTCACAAAAAACTCGGCACCATAGGCTCTTCCTTCACCGGAAAGCAGATCGCCTTCCAGAAACCTGTTGATCAGAATTTCCGCTCCATCTATGTAGTCCACCTGGTTTTGCGATTCTTTATAGTAGACTTCAATGGACGTTTCCAGCTGGTTATTAAGGAAATTTTTAAAGACTCCCAGTGCCACCTGATCGGCCAGCTGCGGCTTTATGTTGTTTGTGCTTGGCGTCCAGACATCTGTAGGTAGAGAAGCCGTGGTGTTGGAGACCAGGTGAATGTACTGGCTCATCCGGTTGTAGCTACCCTTGATAGAAGTGGATGGGTTCACACTGTACTTAAAGGAAAAACGAGGTTCCAGGTTTGAATAGAACTGGATGGTCTCCCAATTATCAGCTTCTCCTATATCAGAGACCGGTCTTCTTTCCCCTTTCTCTTCAGTGTCCTCATAGTAATAAATGGACCCCTCACCAAGGTACTGAAACCCTGAGAGGCGAACCCCATACTGCAGGGAAAGCCGATCACTTATCTTTTGGGTATTCCCCAGATAGATGGCCGTTTCCACACTCTTACGTTCGTCCAGGCTGATGTCACTTTCTTCACCATCGCTTACCCCCAAAACCTCAGCAGGTTTGAACCTGTAGAGAATTGCTTCTGCACCAAAGGAGAGCTCATTGGAGGTGTTGATGAAATAGGAAAATTGTTCTTTGAAATTGTATGTCAGGATTCTTGACTTCCAGCTAAAGAGGTCATCTTTCGTTTCGCCCACCTGAAAGGAGTAGTCATAGTCACTCAGGAAAAGCGTAGTGTTCGAAAAAATCCGGTCGTTGAACAAATGGTTCCATCGCAGACTGGCGGTTTTATTCCCCCAGTCAAAGCCCTGGTTGGCATCAAATTTAAAGACGTCCCGACCCAAATAACCGGAAAGGTATACCCGGTCTTTATCGGAAATATAGTAGTTGGTTTTTCCCGTAAGGTCATAAAAGCGAAGCCCTACACCATCCAGATCGTTGTTTTTGAGAAAAGGCTGCGCCAGTACATCGATGTATGACCTGCGGCCTGCCAAAATGAAGGAAGACTTATTCCTGGCAATGGGCCCTTCCACAGCAAAGCGACTAAAGATGGTGCCTATGCCGCCGTTTACTTCATAGTTTTTGATGTTCCCTTCTTTCATTCGTACATCCAGAATAGAGGAGAGTCTGCCGCCATACTCCGCAGGAATACCACCTTTGTAGAGCTTTACATCCTTTACCGCATCCGGGTTAAACACCGAAAAGAACCCAAACATGTGGGAGGAGTTGTAAACAGGTGCTTCGTCCAGAAGAATGAGATTCTGGCCCACACTTCCGCCACGCACATTGAAGCCGGAGGCCCCTTCACCTACGGTGGTGACTCCCGGGAGCAGCTGTAAGCTTTTCACCACGTCCACCTCACCCAGAAAGGCGGGAATCTTCTGAATAGTGGTGATATCCAGTTCTGCGGTGCTCATTTCCATGCTGGACACATTTTCGTCTTCTGGCTTGGCGGTGACCACTACTTCCTGCAGCTTCTGTTCGGTGGAAATGAGCTCCACATCCAGGCGCACATTCTGATTTAAGGAGACCGATTTTTGAATGGGCTGGTAGCCGATATACCGGTACTCTACGGAGTACTCCCCCGGAGGAATGGTGATGGAATAGAATCCATAGACATTGGTGATATTGCCGCTGCTGAGCTCTCGAATGAGTACGGTGGCACCGATGAGCGTTTCGCCATCTGACTGATCCCTGACGTAGCCACTGATGGTAAATTTTTCCTGACCTGAAGCGGAGAATAAAAAGAGGCCGCTCAGGAGGGTGAGTATTAGTTTTTTCAAGGCAGATTGAGTTTTTTGACCTTGGATAAAAACGGTTTGTTCTTAAAGTTGTTCAGAAAACCCGGTTAAATTTTCAGTCTGCCGTCGAAAAGGGGGTTAATCTCCGAAAGATTAGCTGATTTTGGATCGCAGGTCATTCACAATCATCTCCGCATGCACCCGGGAGTTTTCTATAAACCAGGCATTGGTCTTCAGCCCACCACAGATGACACCCGCCAGGTAGACATTTTCCACATTGGTTTCCATGGTGTTCGCATTGTATGCAGGGGTCATATATTCATCCTTTCCGATGCTGATCCCTATATTCTTCAGGAAGGTGAAATCAGGCTGATATCCGGTCATGGCCAGAACAAAATCATTTTGCAGGGTGATGTCGCCTTCCGGGGTTTTCACCTCAATGGATTTTTCATCTATTCTCGTAATCTGAGATTCAAAATAGGCTTTAATTGACCCTTCTTTGATTCGGTTCTCAATGTCGGGTCGCACCCAATACTTCACCCGGGGATTGATTTCTTTTTCACGTACGACCATGACTACCTCTTTGGCTCCTTTTCGAAAAGTTTCCAGCGCCACGTCCACTGACGAATTGGCGGCTCCAACCACTGCTACCCGCATGTCAAAATAAGGATGAGGCTCATCATAGTAATGTTTTACTTTGGGGAGTTCCTCACCGGGAATGTTGAGCAGATAAGGTAAGTCGTAAAATCCTGTGGCGATGATGATGGCCCTGGCGGAGTAAGTCTGCTTGGAGGTGTTTACACGGAAGTTGTTTTTCTCCTTCTTCACCTCCAGTACATTTTCATAAAGGCGCGTATTGAGCTGACGAGAAGTGGCCACTCTTCGGTAATATTCCAGCGCCTCAGGACGTGTGGGTTTGGGGTTATGAGAGATGAAAGGCACATTACCAATTTCCAACCGGTCAGAGGTGGAAAAGAAAGTCATGTTGTGCGGATAGTTATAAATAGAGTTAACCAGGCACCCCTTATCAATAATGGTATGGCTCAGCCCGGCGTCCTGTGCGGCGATCCCGCAGGCCAGGCCAATCGGGCCGGCTCCTATGATCAGTATATCCGTGTTTTCACTCATGGCATTTCAAAGTTTGTTGGGGTGTGATGCAGTAATCCAGGCGAATGTCGTGGGCTTCTGCAAAATCAAACTGATCAAACAGTGGCCCCAGGGTAAGTCCCACTTTTAACACACCGGGAGCCATTTCGGTCAACAGGCGGTCATAATAGCCCTTGCCATATCCTATTCTGTTGCCCAGCTTATCAGCGGCCAGCATAGGGATCAGTACCAGGTCTATCTCATCCAGGTTTGCCGGAGTCCCTTCCATGGGGGTGGGAATCCCAAATTGATCGTCCTCGAACAAAAGGTCCCTGGTATAGACAAAGTGACTCATCGTTTGGCGTTCAAAATCTGTGGCGGAGACCACGACCTCAGTTTTTGCTTTAGAGAGCAACGCAATCAGCGGCCAGGTGTTCACCTCTTTGTTACGGGCAATGGGAAGAAAGCAATGGACACATCGAGCGCCTTTTTGGGAGATAAGCTGTGAGGCGGCCGTGACCACCTCCATGTTTCTTTTGGAAAAAACCTCCGAAACCAGCATGCGCCTGTTGTGCAGGACGCCTCGTCTTATTTGTGCTTTCTCATTGGCCATTTACACATCGTGGAGTATATGAAAGCGATAAGAGAAAGCATCAAATTTCTCCAGCAGCTCCGGAATAAATCCGGGATTGTTCAGGGAAAAGTTAAGAAAATTATCATGACGCTCCTGTAGCCCGTTGCCAGGAAAAAGCTTCTCTTTGATGTTATCGATCTGAGACATTGCCGTTTCGTTATTTTGCTCTTCGGCTTTTTTCAGACGTTTGGCTATATTCTCCAGTGTTTTGAAGGTTTTGGCCCCCTCCGCTCCGATGAAGCCCGTGAGCGAGCCATCGATTTCCTCTGCTTTGGCTTTTATCCGGTTAAACACCATGTCCATCACCTTTCGCTCATCGGTCAACTCATAGCCGTTTTCTCCATGTTTTTGGAGGTACATTTCCTTGAGCTTATGAGCAGACTGAAAAAGCTGTTTTCCCGTAAGTTTCAATTTCTGGACTTTTTTCTCGTTGGCCTTGTTCACAATGAGGCCGAACACTCGCGGCATTAGCGCCGGGAAGAATACTTCGTGATGGTCGAAAACATCTTTTAGCTGAAGCCAATAGGCGATTTCGGCAGGCCCACCCACATAGGCCAGGTTAGGTAAAATCACCTCCTGATACAGGGGTCGCATGATCACATTGGGACTGAAATGCTCCGGGTGTTTATCGAGCAAGTCAATCATTTCAGTTTCGGAAAACACTTTATCTGTGTTGAGCACTTTGAATTGCTCACCCTCTCGCACTATTCGTTCCCTGAGGCCATTTTCCATATAGAAAAAGTTGATCTCTCGGGAAAAGGCCTGGTTTTTATAACCGGCAGCCTCCAGCTTTTGAGAGGTGGCACTCACAAGTTCATTAGAGGTGTTTTCAAACAATTCCTTTTTGATGACAGGAGCAAAAAGGTGTTTGAGTTTTTTGTGATCGGCATCTACCACGATCAGTCCCTGATCCCCGAAGAGTTCATTGACGTAAAATCGGACAGCATCGGCCAGTCGGTCATGGTCCAGGTAGGCCTTCTCAAAAAGAGGAACGGCCTCCGGCAACGAGTCGATGAGCGCATTGAGAGAGTGGGGCTTCATTTTGCCCACCGGACCTGTTTGCGGGGTGTCCCATTCATATTTCTTACCGAAGAGATTGAAATGGTTGATCTCTGCCAGGTCGTGATCTTCTGTGGCCATCCAGTATACGGGCACAAAATGATATTTCGGATAAGCTGCTTTTAGTTGCTTGCAGGCGTTGATCACCGTCACGATCTTGTAGATGAAGTAGAGCGGACCGGTGAAAATGTTCAGCTGATGTCCTGTGGTGACTGTGAAGGTTTTCTCATTGGTGAGGCTGTGAATGTTAAACTCCACCGTTTCTGAGTGCGGAAGGGGGCCATATTGCTCGGCGAGCAGCGACACCAGGGTGGTGCGGTGGCTCATAGGCAGTTGCCTCTTTTCTATGAGTGATTCGAAGTTTTGGACAGTGGGGAAGGTGTCGTAAAAAGGCTTCAGGGCCTCTTTTTGCTGGATGTAATCAATAAATATCGAGGAAAAACACTCCGTTTCTTCCAGATTGACTTGCTCTAATTTCATGCGTTAGTTTACCGGTTTTCCGTAGAGATCAAATGCGGTAGCTTTTTCGATGAGGATGTTGGCAAAATCACCAACCCTCAGATAATGCTCGCTGGCATCGACCAGCACTTCGTTATCTACCTCCGGGGAGTCGTGCTCGGTGCGGCCGATAAACTGACCACCTTCTTTTCTGTCGATGAGCACCCGTAGGGTTTTGCCCACTTTTTCACTGTTGATCTCCTCAGAAATAGATTCTTGTAACTCCATAACGCGCTCGGCGCGTTCAAGTTTTACATTTTCTGGCACATTGTCTTCCATGGAGTAGGCATGGGTATTGTCTTCGTGCGAATAAGGGAATATTCCCAGCCGCTCAAACCTTGATTTTTGAACGAAATCAAGCATATCCTCGAATTCAGCCTCGGTTTCTCCAGGGTGACCTGCTATCAATGTCGTCCGGATGGCAATACCCGGTACTTTTTCCCTAATGGTCTTGAGGAGCTGCTCGGTTTTTTCACGCGTGGTACCACGTCGCATGATTTTGAGCATCTCTGTGCTGCCGTGCTGCAGCGGAATGTCCAGGTATTTGCAGATGTTGCTTCGCTTGGCCATCACATCCAGTACATCTTCAGGAAAACCGGTCGGGAATGCATAGTGAAGACGAATCCACTCCAGGCCTTCTACGTCAGCGAGTTTATCCAAAAGCTCAGCCAGGTTACGTTTTTTGTAAATGTCCAGGCCATAGTAAGTAGAGTCCTGTGCAATGAGGAGGATTTCTTTGGTGCCGTTTTTCACCAGGGACTGAGCTTCTTTGATGATCTGCTCTATGGGTTTGGAAACGTGCTTACCCCGCATGATGGGGATGGCACAAAAACTACAGGGTCGATCACATCCCTCGGAAATTTTGAGGTATGCATAGTGGCGATCAGTGGTAGTGATTCGCTCACCGATGAGCTCGTGCTTATAATCAGCGTTGAATTTCTTTAGCAGAAGTGGTAACTCCATGGTGCCAAACCAGGCATCCACTTCAGGAATTTCATTTTGGAGATCGTCGCGGTAGCGCTGAGAAAGACAGCCCGTCACATAAACCTTCTCCACGATTCCTTCTTCTTTGGCATCCACATACCGGAGAATGGTGTCTATGGATTCTTGTTTAGCATTGTCAATGAACCCACAGGTGTTGATGATCACGATGTTGGCGTCATCTTTTACCGACTCATGTGAGGCGTTGATACTGTTGCCTTTCAGCTGAGTAAGCATCACCTCCGAATCCACCAGATTCTTGGAGCATCCCAATGTGACAATGTTTACCTTATCTTTCTTTAGTCCTTTAGTCTTCACGTCTCTTCCAAATAAAACTGCAAAGCTAATACAAAATGGCCCCTATAATAAGTTCATTACCTATTGGTTATTATAACTTTACGCGTTTCGAGAAAATATGAGGTCAGGAATTGTACTAATGTTGGGTGTTTGGCTGGCAGTAAGTTGCCAGGAGATCAAGGACTGTACGCTGGAGACGAGTACCGATTATTCTGTAGTCCGGTTTTACAGGGCCGATACCACAGTCAAAACAGTGAAAGAAGTGGCCTTTATGAGAATTTACGAGCCGGATGTCTCTAATTACAATATCTCCACCATGGAGGACAACATAGACGATGACACCATCGTGGTTACCGGCCTTTTTTTGAACCCGGCGGATACCAGGGTGACCTATCTGTTTGAAACAGACTCGATCGATTATGAGCTGACGATGGAATACAAGCCCCATTTGAGAATATACTATGACGAGTGCGATCCTGTTTATTCTTACAAACTGGATACCGCCTACAGCCCCAATTTTGATTCGGTGGCCATGGTCAATAATGTGTTGGACAAGGTGGTGACCACCAATCTTGAGATTTATTTGTGATGGAAGAGAGACGGAGAGGACAAGAGCAATGGAGTTTAGCTTGCGGATTCAAAATGGCTGCGGTGGTACTTGGGAGCATTTTATTTTCTACAACCATAGTATTTGCACAGCGTCCGGCTGGTCAGCGTCCACAACCATCCGGTAACACTCAAAAGACCAACAGCCAGCTTCCCAAAGAGCCCCGGGATTTCAGGCCTTCCATGCTCAAGTTGAGTGTAGATGCCGTTCCTGTCGGAATATCCCTTTTTGGCGCAGATAGAAGTGGCTCGGGCTATCAGGCGCTCATCGATTTTGATCAGTTTTTCTTTGCGGCGGAGTACGGCACACAGAAGACCAGCAGAGGGGAGCTCTATAGCTATAAAAATGAAGGATCCTATTTCAGCTTTGGTCCGGAGGTTAATTTTTTGAAAAACAATGCCAAAGGGAATTCACTCACTTTTGGGCTCAGATATGGGCAGGCGCAGTTCAGCGATGAACTTTCTTATCTTAAAACCGGGGGGTTCTTTGGTGACCTGCAGGTGGAAGATGCCAATCCGGACCTGAAAGCCCGGTGGTTGGAACTGACGGTGGGCCTCAATGCCAATGTATGGAGCAACCTCTATCTGGGCTACACCATTCGGTACAAGGTGCTCAGGCAAGTGGACAACATCGGCACTATGGCACCCTACGATGTGCCGGGCTTTGGTTTGTACGAAGACAACACCGGCGTGCAGTTCAATTTTTATGTGGGCTGGGCCATTCCTTTAAGGGAGAAATTCCCCGAACCTGCGCTGGAAAATTAGAGGAAACGAATATCGTCCACCAAATCCCCAAAATCCTTTTCGATCAGGCTTTTTACCCGCTCTTTGTTGTTGACCATCTCCTGCTTAAGTGGAGCTGAGGAAAACTTCACAAACAAAATGCGCTCCCTTAAAAACAAGCTGGTAGTTCGGGAAGCTATGGGCTTACCCATGATTGTTTCCCAGGATTCTACAAGCAATTTCTCCCGATAGCGCACATCCAGTTTTTCGTGGGTGAGAAACTTCCTGAAGGCACTGGTGAATGTATGAGAGTTGTCTTTGGTCATTGAATAGCTCCGTTGGCAATGTCGTAAAATGAAATTCGGTCATCATGAGCTTTGAAAAACGCCCGCGAGCGTTCCGCTCGTGCATCTGTCATGAAGATTTGTGAAAAACGCCCCGAATCAGTGAGCAAGGTAATCAAACGCTCTATCCTGTCATCGTCCAGTTTGTCAAAAATATCATCCAGGAGGAGGAGCGGCTCAAATCCTTTCTGAGCCTTTAGGTAATCGTACTCAGCCAGCTTCAGCGCAATGATAAATGACTTTTGCTGACCCTGAGATCCGAATTTTTTGATCGGGCGGTCATTGAGTTTGAATGCGTAATCATCCTTGTGGGCGCCCTTGTTGGTTCTCTGTAGCACAATGTCTTTCTGTAAACCCTTTTGGTAACTCTCCTCAAAATGGTCCTCCGTCACTTCTGACTTGTAGATGATGTTCGGGACCTCTTCCCCTTCGAAGATCAACGCATAATTTTCTGAGAAAAATGGAGCAAAATGCTCGATGAAGGCGGTTCGCTTATCCACTATAGATCTAAATATGGGGAGGAGCGCTTCGTCATAGACATTGATCAGGTTGTAATTGATTTTGAGGTTGCCATCGTTGCTTTTCAGGAAACTATTACGCTGCTTGAGCAATCGCTGCATATTCATGAGTAGCTCCAGGTATGTCCGGTCGTGCTGGGAGATCACACTGTCAAAAAACTTCCTGCGAACTTCACTGCCTTCTTTGATGATCTCTGTGTCGTCTGGCAAAATGAGCACGCTTGGTACATTTCCGATGTGGTCACTCAGTTTTTCCATTTCCTTGCCATCCACTTTGAAGACTTTTTTCTTCCCTTGCTCAAAGTAGCAGTTGATTCCTACCTGCTTGCCTTGCAAAGTGAACTCACTGTTGATGGCAAAGTATTTTTCTCCATGTGAAATATTTTGCTGGTCAATGCTGTTTAGCGCACTGCGGGTCATGGATAGGTAGTGGATGGCATCCAGAAGATTGGTTTTTCCCATTCCATTTTTACCCAGAATGCAGTTAATTCCTTCAGAAAAGCTGATTTTCACCTCCTGGTAATTCTTAAATTGAGAGAGTTTGAGGCTATTGAGCTTCATACATTTTGCAGCAAGGCCTTTTTCGGTTAATTTCGCACAGCTTGAAGGGTACGGAAGGCACAAAACTAATCATATAGACAAACCTTAAGGGACATGGCAGCCAAATCAAAGTCAAAAAAGGAAGAATTCAGTAAGGAACAATACATGGAGTGGTTTGAGTCTATGCAGTTTATGCGAAGATTCGAAGAGAAATCAGGGCAGCTATACGGGCAGCAAAAAATCCGTGGGTTCTGTCATTTGTACATCGGGCAGGAGGCTTGTATGGCAGGTGCAGTATCTGCTTTGCAAAAAGGGGATAAATACATCACCGCTTACAGAGACCATGCCCACCCGATTGCTTTGGGAAGTGATCCCCGCACCATCATGGCTGAGCTTTACGGAAAAGCCACCGGTATTTCGAAAGGAAAAGGCGGCTCCATGCACATGTTTGACAAAGAGAATGGCTTTTTTGGAGGTCACGGTATCGTAGGTGCTCAGGTTCCGCTGGGAGCAGGTATCGCTTTTGCTGAAAAATACAACGGCACAGATAACCTCTGCATGACCTTCATGGGAGATGGAGCAGTACGTCAGGGAGCCTTTCATGAGGCCCTCAACATCGCCATGACCATGAAGCTTCCTGTTATTTTTGTGATCGAAAACAATGGTTATGCCATGGGGACCTCAGTACAAAGGACCTCCAACGTAACCGAACTATATAAATTGGGTGAAGCCTATGACATGCCATCCAGTGCTGTGGACGCCATGTCTGTAGAAGCTGTTCACCATGCGGTGGCCGAGGCAGCAGAGCGTGCCAGAAAAGGCAACGGCCCCACCCTCCTCGAGTTTAGAACCTACCGATACAAAGGACACTCCATGTCTGACCCGGCTAAGTACCGAACCAAAGAGGAACTGGAGGAATACAAGAAGAAAGATCCGATCGAGCAGGTGCGCGACGTAATCCTTAAGAGGAAATACGCTACAGAAGCCGATCTGAAAGAAATCGATAACAACATCAAAGAAAGGGTGCAGGAATGCGTGGATTTTGCAGAAAACTCCGAATTTCCAGATGCGTCAGAGGCCTACACAGACGTGTATGCTGAAGATAATTATCCATTTATAATGGATTAATACAAAAAGTATAAAAAAGTATATCTTTGCGTCCTTAAAATTTTGAATTGACTAATGGCTAAAACTAAAACCAAGAAGGAAGAGGGGATTGAATTCCTGGAAGATCCTGATGTACTGGCGAGCAAGGCTGAGGAATTTTTTAACAGCAAGCGGAATAAAACCCTTGTTTTTGGTGTAGGAGGAGTGTTGGCTGCTTTGGTGGCTGTATTTCTGATTTACAGGTTCTATATCACCAACCAAAACCTGGAAGCCCAGGAAGAAATGTTCCAGGCGGTTTATTACTTCGAAGCAGATAGCCTCGGTAAAGCACTGAATGGCGACGGGATCAACTACGGTTTCCTTGACATCATCGAAGACTATTCAGGTACAGATGCTGCGAACCTTTCCAGCTTTTACACTGGTGCTACCTATTTGAAAATGGGTGATTATTCTTCTGCGCTCCGATATCTTTCTGATTTCAGCAGTGGAGACTACCTGGTGCAAGCCAGAGCGTATGCGCTGATAGGAGATGCGCACATGGAGTTGGAAGATTATGCTTCAGCATCGTCTGCTTATCAGAAGGCTGCTGACTATAAGTCAAATGAGCAGTATTCTCCGATATACCTGCAGAAAGCAGCCATCGCACAGGAAAACAATGGCGACTTTGCCGCTGCGGCCAAGTCTTATGGTAAGATTGTAGATGAGTTTCCGAATTCTTCATTAGTGCAGGAAGCCAAGAAACAGAAGGCCAGATTACAGGGACTGGCTGCCAATTAATATTTTAGAATTTCAAAACATGAAATCTAAGGGATAAGGCAGCTAGCTTTATCCCTTTTTTTGCTTTATGGCTACAGCGTTAAAAAATCTCAGTGACAATAAGACTTCAGGGATCAGGGATATCTCCGGAGCTAAGTTTGGTATAGTGGTTTCCGAGTGGAACGAAGAGGTCACAGAGGCCCTTTACTCCGGAGCGTTTGAGACCCTCATAGCATTGGGTGCTACCCGTGAGCACATAGAGCGGATGAATGTACCCGGAAGCTTTGAGCTCAGTCTGGGAGCGCAGTGGATGGCCAAAAGAAACGATATTGATGCAGTGATCACCCTTGGCTGCGTCATTCAAGGTGAAACCCGACACTTTGATTTTATCTGTCAGGCTTGTGCCAATGGGATCACAGAAGTAGGATTGAAATATGACAAGCCTGTGATCTTCGGAGTGCTGACAACAGAAACCCAAAAACAAGCCATGGATCGTGCCGGAGGCAGACATGGCAATAAAGGAGATGAAGCTGCTGCCACAGCAGTGAAAATGTTGAGTGTAAAATAAATCAAGGTTTTAGGGATGAAAGTTTTAAAGTTTGGTGGGACCTCAGTAGGCTCCCCGGAAAGAATGCAAGAGGTCGCGGAGATCATTACAGGGGTTTCTGGTAAGAAAATCGTGGTGTTATCCGCGGTATCAGGCACTACCAATATCCTTGTTTCCATTGGCGAGTTCTGTGCCAATGATCAACGTGAGGAAGCCATTTCAGTGGCTAAAGAGCTGAGGAAAAAATATTACGACTTTGTACGAACACTCTTCCCAAAGGAGGACTTTGCTTCTGCCAATACTGCTTTTGTGGATGAGATTTTTGATAACATTGAGCAGCTGACCCATCAGAAATATTCTGATCAGGTAGCCAAGATGTTGGTCGCTCAGGGCGAGATCCTCTCCACACGGTTTTTCACCGACTACCTCAAAATGACGGGTAAGCGTTGCGAGATGATCATGGCGCAGGATTTCATGACCCTCGATAAAGAAGCCGAACCGGATTTGAAAACCACCAAGGTCAAACTAGACCATTTATTGGCTGGCCAAAAGGAAAACATCATCATCACCCAGGGGTATATCGCCCGGAATGCGGCCGGAGGAATAGACAATCTTAGAAGAGGGGGGAGTGATTATTCTGCTACCATTATTGGGGCCATTTTAGGTGCCGAAGAAGTTCAGATCTGGACGGACATAGACGGGATGCACAATAACGACCCCCGGATTATCAAGACCACTCATCCCATTGCCCGATTGAGTTTTGAGGAAGCTAGTGAGTTGGCCTATTTTGGCGCTAAAGTGCTGCATCCGCATTGTATCGTTCCGGCTCAGATGCATGAAGTGCCGGTGCGGATCAAAAATACCATGGACCCTGCTGCCCATGGCACGCTGATATCAGCAGAGCAGGAGCCTGAGGCGGTGAAGGCCATTGCGGCCAAAGATCACATTACGGCTATCAAAATCAAATCGAGTCGCATGGTGATGGCCTATGGTTTCCTGAAGAAAATCTTCGAGGTTTTCGAAAGGTACAAGACGCCAATAGACATGATCACTACTTCTGAGATTGCCGTGTCGCTCACCATTGACAATTCGGAGTTTCTTAAAGAGATCAAGGCCGAAATTTCAAAATACGGGACAGTAGAGATTGATAAGAATCAGACGATCATATGCATCGTAGGCGACCTCATTGCTGAACGCAAAGGAGTGGGCAGTGCTATCTTCAATGCGCTGGATGAAGTGCCACTCAGAATGATCTCCTACGGCGGTAGCCGAAATAATATTTCATTGCTGGTGGCTGAGGAATATAAGAGAGAAGCACTGATCAAACTTCACGAAGCCTTGTTTTAAGGCTTCAGTGGAGCTAGATCCATTCGAAGTAGAAGAAAACTAACCAAACGATCACCAGCAGAGGGACCAGAAAAGGGATCGAGAAACGAAGGATGTATCCGAAAAACGAAGGCATTTTGATACCCACCTGCTCTGCAATGGACTTCACCATAAAATTTGGACCGTTGCCTATATAGGTCATGGCTCCAAAGAATACCGCTGCGATAGAGATCGCTTTGAGCTCCAGTATAGAATTGGCATATCCCCCCTGGGCATAACCGATTACCTCAGAGACCTTGTTGATACTGGCGCCATCTGCCGCCATTCCCGCGGTAAGGAAGTTCACATAAGTTGGGGCATTGTCCAAAAACCCGGAAAGCAATCCGGTACCCCAATACAGTGTGTTGTGTGTGATAAGCGCCGCGCCCTCCGGCGATTTGGCAAAATTTCCTACCAGCTCCAGTGCAGGCATCATCGTGCCGAAAATTCCTACAAAGATGAAGGCCACTTCACGAATGGGCTCAAAGCTGAAATCATTGCCACTGAGTGCTTGTTTGTCTGCAAACCGGTAGGAAAGATATGCGGCTGCCAGCATGATGATTTCACGGATATAAGAAAACTTCTGACCTTCGTAATGAATGCCCGGCACCCAGGGAAACACATTGGGATCCAGAAAAACCGCCCCCACAACTACAGCCAGCCAGATGAAGTTTCTTGATCCCCGTAGACCGATCTTTCCGGTAGGAGTGGCTATTTCCTCCCCAAAGGAGTAATCCGCCTTATTTCCTTTATCCATAAAATAGAAAACGATCAGCAAGATGATAATGGCAAAAACCCATGGCAAAAGGTTATGAGAGAGTGTCCAGAAAAAAGGAATCCCTTTCAAAAAACCAAGGAAGAGCGGCGGATCACCAATAGGAGTGAGTGAGCCCCCAATATTGCTGATGACAAAGATGAAGAAGATGATGTGGTAAGACTTGATCCTGTTTTTATTCAGTCGTATAAAAGGCCGGATCAGAAGCATGGAAGCACCAGTGGTACCAATGATGTTGGCAATGACCGCACCAAAGGCCAGCAGCGCAACATTGGTAAGGGGTGCGGCTTTCTTGTCCACGATGATCATGATGCCACCTGATGCCACAAAAAGTCCTGTAAGCAAGGCAATGAACTGTACATACTCAAACAGCGCATGTACCGGACTGTGATGATTGCCCAGACTAAAAAGATAATAGGCCACCACAACCACCGCCAAGGCCACCGCAACTTTGGGATAATTTTTGTGCCAGAAGTGCTCGTAAAAAAGCGGGCCGGTAGCAATCATCAGGAGTAATACGGCGAAAGGGATCACGCTCCAGCCCGCTGGACCGTGATGCGCTTCTTCCGCATGGTCACCTACCGTTTCGGTAGTGCCCTCATTGGTCACTTCCTGATGATCCTGGGAAAGATCCGATGCTGACGCCTCATATCCAATTATGCTTCCCGAAATGGCAAAAGCAAACAGGAAAAGTTTTAGATATTTATTCATCGAGGCGTTTGGGTCTTTTCTTCGGCCCTAAAATTATCATTTGCCAACTGAAAAGCAAGCCTGGTTTTAAATAAGTTGGGATAGAGCAATTTCGAAAGCTGTTCTCCCGAGGCCAGTTTTTCCCGGATTTTGCTGATAAACCTTATCCAAAGCAGTGGCAATTGTTTTAGAGATGTCAGTAAAGATTTCGTCATCGGTTATTTTTTTGTCGTTTTTTGGATCCATCAGGTAGGCAAAAGTCCTGGCCATTCCACAGTTGGATATAAAATCCGTAATCAATGCTGCCCGCTCGTCCACATATTCAGCAATGGGCCCATAAAAGATGGCATCATCCTTAAACGGGACATTGGCACCACAAGCCACCACTTCCAATCCGTGAGCGATGAGTCCCTCCACCTGATCCTGAGAGACGAGTCTGGAAGCAGCGGCCGGGATGAAGATTTCCCCACCTATGTTCCAGATTTTTTCATTGCACTCAGCAAAAGAGAGCTGATTGTCAGCAATGAGTTTATTTCCCTGGCGGTCATAGAATAGCTTCTTGATTTCTTCCAAACCAAGGCCCTTCTCGTTGATAATGCCGCCATCTCGGTCTATAATCCCTACTATTTTGGCTCCATAATAAGATAGATACAACGCAGCAGTGGCGCCTACGTTGCCCCAGCCCTGGATGATGGCTCTCTTTTGGGTGATATCTCCCCCCCAAAGGCTGTAGTAATGCCGCACGGACTCGGCTACACCAAACCCGGTGATCATATCCGAAACGGTGTACTTTTTATCCGAAGTGGGAATGTAATTTTGATCTTCCAGAATTTTTGAAACACCTTGTCTCAGGCGGCCAATCATATGAATTTTCTGAGGTTTCGGCGGGTTAAAGTGGCCATTGACCACCCCTTCCTGCGGGTGCCATAGTCCAAAGCCTTCTGTAATAGGGATCACCTCATGTATTTCATCCACATTAAGATCTCCACCGGTACCATAGTAATTTTTGAGAAGTGGGTATACTGCTTTATACCACCTTTTCAAGACCTCATTTTTTCTTGGATCATTGGGGTCAAAGTTGATTCCCGATTTGGCACCACCTATCTGGGGGCCCGAAACGGTAAACTTAATTTCCATGGTTTTGGCCAATGATTCCACTTCGCGCTTATCCAGGCCTACCCGCATACGTGTGCCACCACCGGCAGCCCCACCTCTGAGGGAATTGATGACAGCCCAGCCTTCTGCTTCAGTTTCGGGGTCTGACCATTCGAAAACGATTTCGGGTTTCTTGTTCTCAAACTTCTTAAGTAGATCTTTCATTTTTGGGGTTTTGGGGTTTTTGAATCGGGTGCCAAATTTAAACAAATAAATGACCCGTGGTACTTAACCGGGCAGATGTAAGGTGCCCGAAACAGTATCTTTCTGAGAACCAGTGACCGAAGCGAACACGTTGGGCAAATGAAGCGCCCTCATTAGTCCCAGAAAGGCAAAAATAAGGGCCTCTTTGAAGTTAATGAGTTCGGGGGAGGGTATGATCATTTCCAATTCAAGGGCCACTTTTTCCTTGAGGAGTTGGATCAAAAAATGATTGTAGGCTCCGCCTCCCGTTATCATGACTTTGCCGTTCACCTTGCTCAGGTTATTGGCCAGCTGCTCGGCCAGAAAATGAGAATATGTGTACAGGCCATCTACAGGGTTTTGGGGTGTCTTTTTAAGAACCTCGGCCGACCATTGGTTACTCAGTGACTTAGGGGGGGACAGCTGAAAGTACGCAAGGCCTCTCAGGTAGGTAAGCCATTGTTCGTCTATTCGGCCCGATGCTGCCAGCTGACCACCATGGTCAAAGTCATGGCCCAGCTGCTTTGCGAAGTGATTGAGGATTTGATTGCAAGGGGCTACATCCCATGCACTGATTTGCTCAGTGTGCACAGAGACATTGGCAATCCCCCCCAGGTTCACAAATGCACTATAATCACGCAAGAGTTGATTTTCACCGAAAGGGACCAATGGAGCTCCCTGCCCACCCATTAGGACGTCCATACCCCTGAAACCACCAACTGTTGGGATTTGGGTGGAAACGCATACCGCTTCTGCATTTCCTATCTGTACCGATAGGTGCTCCTGAGGCAGATGAAATACCGTATGTCCATGTACACCGATCACCGATATCGGGAACGATGAATCCTTCTGGAAGGCCTTGATTTGGTTTCCAATCCACTGGCCATACCTGATATCCAGTAGGGCAAGGTCCAGGCCATCCAATTGATCGGCTTGCTTGAGTTGTGGGGTGATTTCCTCCGGGATGGTGATGGTTTCGCCCTTAATCAGGTCAAATGACCAGTTTTGTCCCTTGGTGAATCTGCATAAACATACATCCAGTCCGTCCAGAGACGAACCCGACATTACTCCGATTGCATAATATTCCGTCAAGGGTAGTTACTTTTGAGTTTTTGATTTGAGCCAGGAATTTTGAAAAACGAAGGTAATGTAGTGGTAGACATTGGAAATTCGAAAATTAAAACAGCGATTTTCGAAGGGGAGCGGCTTGTTGCGCGGTATACTGCCAACCAACTGGAAGAAGTTTTTCAGCAGTATGATAAACCAGGCTATCGGTGGATCTTTAGTTCCGTAGGGGAGGATCCCACAGTGCACAGTCAGATCAGCGCACTGCCCGATCACCTGATACTTACACAAGACACCCCCCTGCCCATCGTTTTGGATTATCACACGCCTGAAACGCTGGGGGTAGACCGAATAGCAGCTTCAGTTGGGGCATTTCATCTTTACAAGAAAGACTGTCTGGTGATTGATGCAGGTACCTGCATTACTTATGATTTGGTGGATAAGACAGGCGTGTATAGAGGTGGGGCCATAGCTCCTGGTCTGAGGATGCGAATGAAAGCTATGGCACATTTTACCAGGCGACTTCCGGATGTGAGCACAGAATGGGAGGAAATTCCCATCAGGACTCAGGGAAAAACGACCCGGGAGTGTTTAGTCACAGGAGCTTTTGACGGAGTGGTGCATGAAATGGATGGCTTTATTGAAGCTTTCCTAAAAGAATATAAGGATTTGGCCGTTATCCTCACCGGCGGAGATGCTAACTACTTTGAATCCAAGCTAAAAGCACCCATCTTTGCAGACTTTGATTTGGTCCTGACAGGCTTGAATACAATACTGAACTATAATAAATGAATTTCCACAAAACAGGGATCATTGTTTTTGCCCTCCTGATGGGTGCAAGTGCGTCTGCACAATTCATCGCATCACCGTATTCCAACAATGGATTGGGTGAGGTCCTTTTTCAGGGCATGCCTAATAACTACGGCATGGGCGAGGTAGGGATAGGCTCGCCTACACCCTGGCACATCAATTTGCAAAACCCGGCGCTGCTGACCCACAATACCTTCAGTTCCTTTCAGGTTGGCTTGATCGGGGACTTTAGAAATTATGAGAGCACCGTCGGAAAGGATAAAGACAGCGGAGCCAGTCTGCGCTTTATGGCGATGAGTTTCCCGGTGGTGAGAAATCGCTGGACCTCCAGCTTTGCCCTGCTGCCGTTGAGTTCGGTGAAGTACAATACTTACAGTGCGGATAGCATTGATACGGGTGTCTTGGGTGTTACCCAGTTTCAGGGAGACGGAGGGCTCTCTCAGCTTATTTGGGCCAATGGTTTTCGGATCTACAAGGCCCTGGCTTTGGGGGTGAAGGCCTCTTATGTTTTTGGCACTGTGGACCGACAATCGCGGGTTCAGATTTTTAGTGAAGATTTCAGTTCTAACTACGCCATCGCCTACCTGGAATCTACGGCCTACTCCGATTTCAATTTTTCACTTGGCCTTTCCTACCGATGGATTTTGCAGGAGAAGAAATTTCTCAACTTTGGAGCTACATACGATCTTTCCAACACCCTGGAGGGTACCGAAAACCAGATATTTCAGCGGTTGAGACTGACAGGAACTACGGTTCAGACGCAAATCATTAAAGAAAACATCAAAACCGAGTTCACTTTGCCAAAAACTTTCGGGCTGGGAGTATCCTATGAATTGCTCAATACTTTTCAGGTAGGGGTAGATGTGAAAACGCAAAACTGGAAAACTGCAAACGAGAAAACAACGGCTGTGAGCTTGAGAAACACCCAAAATGTAGCCTTAGGGGTATCATGGACACCTGACTACCAAAGTGTAAACAGCTACCTGAAGCGGACTACCTATCGCATGGGAATGAACATGAAGCAACTACCTTATCTGGTAAATAATAGAGAAATTAATGATTTTGGTATTAATTTTGGTGCCTCTTTTCCTGTGAGTGGTTTTTCCAGTTTGGATGCCGCCTTTAAGTTTGGCACCAGGGGTACCACAGATAACAGTCTCATAAAAGAGAATTATTTTCAGGTAGTGATCGGAGCAACGATTAATGACCGCTGGTTTGTAAAAAGAAGATACGATTAAAAAAACAGCTTATGAATTCTATTACTAAGCACCTTTTGAGTTTAGCTTTTATCGTTGGGTTGGCCTCCATGGCAATTGCTCAGCCAGGCTGGAACTGGGGCGACTCAGTGGATAAGGCAAAAGAAAAAAATGCTCTCTATACTGATTTTGTGAGAGCAGAAAACTGGAAGGCTGCCCTGGGACCTCACTCCTGGCTACTGAAGAATACCCCGGACCTAAATGCTTCCATTTACATCAATGGTGCTAAAATATATGAAGGGCTTGCCGACAATACGGATGACAAGGCTAAAACCCTTGAATACCAGGGGAAGGCCCTTGAAATGTATGATTTGCGAATCAAATACTTCAATAGTGAAGCGGATGTGCTGAACCGAAAGGCCTATGTTGCTTACAAGTATTACCGGGACGATCAGCCAAAGTACAAAGAACTTTACGACCTGTTTAACAAGGCATTTGAGTTAAATGGCAATGATGTACTGATCAACAACCTGACCGCTTACATGGACGTGATCAGAAGATACAAACTGTCTGGAGGTACAATCACTGACGAGGAGGTTTTTGAAAAGTATACCAGGATCAAAGACATCATCGAAGTGAAGATAGCGGAGGGCGGTAAAGCCAGCAGTCTGGAGAAGCAGGCAGACTACGTGGATAAGCTGCTGACAGCCACTGTGGATGTGGACTGTGATTTCATCGAAGAGAAGCTTGGGCCAAAA
This sequence comes from Marinoscillum sp., assembly GCF_040222955.1. Lineage (GTDB taxonomy): Bacteria > Bacteroidota > Bacteroidia > Cytophagales > Cyclobacteriaceae > Marinoscillum. Next base: position 304,546 of record NZ_JAVKCA010000011.1, read on the forward strand.
TTCAGACAAACCAAAGACATCAATCTTGCCAAAAAGATTTTTGGCTTGATGCTGCAGCAGAAGTGTACAGACAGTCCTTTGGCAATGGAAGTAGCCATAGCTGTCAACGAGGTAGAACCCAATTTTGGGATTGCCAAGTTCATCGGAGTGAAGGCAGCTTCTGAAGGAGATTTGGACCGAGCCAAAAAATACTATGAGAAGGCTGTAGAGCTGACTGACGACAATGTAAAAAAATCAGAAGTTTACCTGAGTCTGGCCAGAACAGTTGCTTCTCAGGGCGGTAAAGCGGCGGCCAGATCCAACGCCAGAAAGGCACTTGCTTTTGATCCGTCAAATAAAGATGCCTATGCTTTCATTGGCGACCTTTATATGAATAGCTTCAACGACTGTAAGGCTGGAGAGAGTAAAGTGAAGGATAGGGCGATTTTTATTGCCGCTTACGAGATGTACCAGAAGGCTGGAGACAGTGAGAAAATGACCAGTGCTAAAGCACAGTTTCCTTCCATAGAGGAGATTTTCAGCGAAGGAAAAGAAGAAGGACAGTCGATCACGGTAGATTGTTGGATAAACGAATCAGTTCAAATTGAAAGAAGACCAGCGAATTAATTCTTTAAAAAAATACGATCAAACGGTCATGGTGATAACCCATGACCGTTTTTTTGTTTGGGGCATTGCACTGGTGGCGATATTAGTGGTCTTGGGTGCCTGTCAGAACCGCAAAGAGCTCATTGATGAGCCATTATATGATGGTCCTTTGGTCATCATGGATAGCATCAATACCAAAATGAGCGACTCGGCCAAGGTGATTTTAAAACTCAAGGCTGCCAAGCAGCTCAACTATGAGGGTGGAGACCGAGAATGGCCGGAAGCCCTCTACCTCGAGTACCTGGACGATGACGGTCGTGTGGTTTCCACTTTCAGAGCGGACTATGTGTACTATACAGCTAAAGACAATCTCTATCGGGCAGAAGGAAACGTGGTGGTCAAAAATATTGAGGAGGGGGATGAGCTCAATACAGAGGAGTTATATTGGAGCCCCAAGGAAGAGCAGTTCTATACGGATCGGTTCGTTACCATCCAGTCTGATGACGAGGTTCATACAGGAGAAGGACTCACAGCAGACCAGGACTTTTCCACCTACAAAATTTTGAAACCCCAGGGCACTCTCCTCATAGAAGAATAATGAAACTACTGGACTACATTCTGTTTTCATCTGCTGTCGCCTTTTTTGTGATTGGTATCTATGAAACCATGGTTTTAGGAATTGGCCATGCATATGGCATTTTTATGCTTAGCTTAGGATTGTTATTTTTATTCGGTTACAGAAAAAGTCAGCGCAAACAAGAGAAATAGTATTTTTACCACCAATGGAAGACCCTTCCCTTTATTTAGGAATTTTAACCTGCCTTTTGTTCTCTGCCTTTTTCTCCGGTATTGAGATTGCATTTATTTCCGCGGACAAGCTTCACATAGAGGTGATGAGCAAAAAGGGAAGCTTCACCGGACGGGTCCTCTCAGAGATCGTCGCCAGAAGGTCTTCTTTCTTGGCCACGATGCTGGTAGGTAACAACCTGAGTATTGTCCTTTATGGCATCCTGATGGCCAAGTTTATAGAACCTTGGCTGTATACTGTGCTGCCTGAAGCCCTCAGTGAGGACATTGTAGTCCTTGTTTTGCAGTCACTTATTTCCACCCTCATTGTCCTGATCACCGCAGAATTTCTTCCTAAGAGCCTGTTTATGCTGAATCCGGATACCATGCTAACGGTGTTTGCGCTGCCTATGGCCCTCATCTATTATGCCCTGTATCCGGTGGTTTTGCTGATTGTTTTCATCTCCAGATTTATCATCACCAAGATCCTGAGGTTTGAATACTCTGAGGATAAGCCGGTGTTTGGTCTGACTGACCTCAATAACTATGTGAAGAAAAACATCCTGAACATAGAAAAGGAAGAGGATGCCGAAATAGACGCCAAGATTTTCAACAACGCCATAGAGTTTAAGACCATTCGGGTACGAGAGTGCATGATACCACGTACGGAAATACAAGCCGTGGACGTGAGTGACAAGATCGAAGAGCTCAAAAGCGCTTTTATTGATACCGGGCATTCAAAAATTTTGGTATACAAGGAGTCTATAGATGATGTGATTGGTTATTGCCACTCAGTGGAGATGTTCAAAAAGCCTGAAAAGATCAAGGACATACTTACCCCCATCATCATTGTACCGGAAACGATGCTTGCCAATGAGTTACTCATTCAGTTTATCACGGAGCGCAAGAGCATCGCACTGGTGGTGGACGAATACGGAGGTACCTCCGGCATAGTGACCATGGAAGATGTGATTGAGGAAATTTTTGGAGAAATCCGCGATGAACACGATGACGAATACCTGGTAGAGGAAAAAATTGATGAATATAATTTCATTCTAAGTGCCCGGCATGAGGTAGATTACCTCAATGACAAATACAACTGGGGACTGCCTGTGGGCGAGTATGATACACTGGGGGGGCTTATCCTCGCTTTTCATGAAGACATCCCTACAGTCAATGAGACCATTTTAATTCCACCTTTTCATTTTACAGTTTTCACGATGGAGGAAAACCGCATTGACAAAGTGAAACTTACACTTCTGAACAAGGAAGAATCCTTGTAAATCAAAGGTTTAGATTCATTTTTTAATTAGTGTACATGTGGTTATTTTTGCCGTCTTTAAAAAAAACACGCACAGAAAAATATGGCGCTGATTAATACTTTAAGAAAGAGAATGGGCAAGGTCGTTGTAGGCTTTGTGGCTTTCTCTATGTTCGCATTTATCCTGACGGACCTGTTCCAATCCAACTCCGTTTTGCTGGGAGGAAATGATACTACCATTGCTGAAATAGCCGGTAAAGACATTTCCTATGAGCAATTCCAGGCCAAGGTCAGTGAACTCTCATACATTTTTGCAATCAACAATCAGCGGGAGCCCTCATCGGATGAGATCGAAACGATTCGGGTACAGGCATGGAATGCCCTGATTCTGGACTACGCTTACAAAAGTCAATATGATGAACTTGGAATCACCGTCACCAACTCTGAGGTGGTGGATATGGTTCAGGGAAATAACATCGACCCACAGATCAAGCAGTTCTTTTCAGATCCCAACACGGGTGAGTTTAGCAGGGAGAATGTAGTAGCTTTCCTCCAGCAGCTCAACAGCGCACCTGCTCAGCAGCGTGCCTCATGGCTTTCTTTCGAAGACAGGCTGAAGCCAAACCGCATGGTAAAGAAATACGAGAACCTTTTGGCCCTCACGAACTATGTGACCACCGCCGAGGCTAAGAGCAAATATGAAGCCCAGGGCAGCAATATGTCAGTGGATTACTTCTATGTGCCTTTCTTCAGTGTGGCCGATAGTTTGTTTACTATTTCAGAGTCTGAATTGAAAAGCTACCTGTCTGCTAACGCTGAGCAGTATCAGCGCGAAGAATCAAGAAGCCTTAACTACGTGGTGTTTCCTATTCAGCCATCGGCCGATGATACAGCCTTTGTGAAGGAGGAGATTGCCAGACTAAGAAATGGTCTCATTGGCAGCAAGAATGATTCTACCTTTGCATTGATGAATTCAGATGGCCTGAACTCATTCCAATCCATAAGCGATCCAGGTCTTATCCCAGTTGGACTAATAGGCGCCGAAGTGGGCACCGTGACAGAACCTACACTAGTGGGTGACAAATATGCCATCAGCAAACTGTCTGCCATCACGGAAGGTGATGAGGCTTTCGTGAAAGCAAGACATATCCTGATAGAAATGGACGGAAACTCTGAATCAGCAAAAGCTGAGGCCAGAGGGAAAGCCAATGACATCATCAGTCAACTGAAAAAGGGTGCTGACTTTGCAGAGCTTGCTGCCATCAACAGTGCCGATAAGAGCAATGCCAACAATGGTGGCGATCTGGGATGGTTTGGTGAGAATGGCAACTTTGTGCAGCCTTTCAAGGATGCGGTGTTTGCTCATAGAGGAACAGGCTTGTTGCCAAATCCTGTGGAAACTTCTTTTGGCTATCACATCATTCAGATAGACGAGCCAAAAACCAATACGGTATACAAAGTGGCTACTATCGAGAAAGAATTGTTCGAAAGTGATGCCACCCTCAATGAAATCTACAGACAAGCGGATCTGCTGGCAGCAAATAGCTCCGATGCAGCTTCTCTGGAAGAAAATGCAAAAGAGGCCGGTCTCAACGTTCGCTCTGCAAGTGCCATTGGTAAAAACGACTCACGAGTAGGTGTGCTCACAGATGCCAGAAACATCGTATTGTGGTTATACAATGATGCTTCTGTGAATAAGGTATCTGATGTAAAGGAATTTGATGATCAGTACGTGGTAGCAGTGATGACCGCCAGACAGCCAAAAGGGACTGCGACTTTAGCTCAGGTAGAAAATGAGATCAGGACAAAAGTGCTGAACGAGAAAAAAGCTCAATACATCAAGGATAAAATTGCCGGCCTTTCAGCATCAGACTTTGAGGGGATGAAAGCCGAGTATGGTGACAAAGCCAGGTCCGGATCCGCAGACCTTACTCTGAATAGCAACTCTTTCCCAAGTGTCGGGTTTGCGCCTGAGGCAGTTGGTGTCGCGTTCTCTCTGGACGAGGGTGAGAAAACAGCACCATTCGAAACTTCTAATGGAGTATTGGTGGTGAGTGCCACAGCTAAGAGCACACCTGAGCCATTGGATGAATATCTTTCTTACAAAACTCAGATAGCGACTGAAAGACAGGGTAGAAAGGCAGTGATTGCTAATTTCCCGCTCTCATTCTCTCCGGTATTTGTTTCACAATCACTGGACAATGCCATTAAAGAGTTCGCTGAGATTGAGGATAAACGATACAAATTCTTTTAAAGACTTCCAAAGCCAGTGAATTTCACTGGCTTTTTTTTATCTTTTAGGTATGAGTTGGGATGTAGAGTCGTTCAGAGAGAAGGTTGAACTTCAGCATAGTTTTCCAGGATATTATACTTTTAAGTTCATAATACCCGTGGACAAGAAAAGCGAGCTATTGGAGGTGATACCGCCGGGAGAGATTTCCTTTAAGGAAAGCTCCGGCAAAAATTACATCAGCATCACTGCCAAAACGAAACTGCAAACAAGCCAGGCCGTACTGGATGTATATATAGCTGCCAATCAGGTAGAAGGCTGTATCGCACTATAAAAATCAAAAAGGAGATGTGGAAAGAACAAGACAATAAGCTTACGAGAACCATCGAGTTTAAGGATTTTGTGTCGGCATTTGGCTTCATGGCTAAGGTGGCCATTGTGGCGGAGAAGATGAATCATCATCCTAACTGGTCTAACGTGTATAATAAAGTTTCTTTTGAGCTCACCACCCATGATGCCGGAAACACGGTGACAGAGAAAGACCGTTCCCTGGCTAAAGCGATAGACGATTTGCTGGCCTGAACATGGAGTCATCCACACGGTTATACCTGGTTCCCACACCAATCGGAAACCTTGGAGACATCACCTTCAGGGCCGTTGAAGTTTTAAAGGGTGTGGATAGAATCCTGGCGGAAGATACCCGCACATCAGGGGTATTGCTGAAGCACTACGGCATCACCACGCCCACAGAAAGCTTTCACTCCTTTAATGAACACAAGCGAACGGAGACAATCATTTCCAGGATAAAATCCGGAGAGATACTGGCGTTAATTACTGATGCGGGTACTCCGGGCATTTCGGATCCCGGATTCATGCTGGCCCGTGCCGCTGCTGATGAGGGGATCAAGGTAGAGTGCCTGCCAGGTGCCACGGCTTTTGTGCCAGCCCTGGTAAAGTCGGGTTTGCCTTCTGATAAATTTGTCTTTGAAGGATTTCTTCCTCATAAAAAGGGGAGACAAACGCGGTTGGAGTACCTGAAGGAAGAGCCACGGACGATGATCTTCTATGAGTCACCCCATCGACTGATGAAAACCTTAGGTCAGTTTGCTGAAGTCATGGGGCCAGATCGGAACGTATCAGTCTCGAGAGAACTCACCAAAAAGTTTGAAGAGACGGTCAATGGTACCCTTGAGGAAGTGATCGGGTATTTCGAGTCAAGAAGCATCAAAGGTGAGTTTGTGCTTATCTTAGAAGGAAAATCGAAATGAGTATCGACCTGGAACATATCGCTCATCTTGTTGCCCGGCTCGCCAGAGATACCGGAGCATTCATCAGGCAGGAGGCAGCTGGGTTCTCTATGGAGCATGTGGAGCTGAAAGGAAAAAGTGATCTGGTGTCTTATGTGGACAAAGAGACCGAGAGGAAGCTTGTTACGGGTCTGAAGCAGATTTTACCAGAAGCCGGATACATCACTGAAGAAAACACCATTGTTCAGGACAGGAAGGCACATACCTGGGTCATTGATCCCCTGGATGGTACGACCAATTTTGTACATGGATTGCCAACGTATGCCATAAGTATAGGACTGATGGAGGGGGATGACGTGGTGGCCGGAGTGATCTATGAGATCAACCGGGATGAATGTTTTGTGGCCTGGAAAGGGGGCGGTTGTTTTCTGAATGATCAAAAAATTTCAGTCACACAGGCCAATGCCATCGGTGATAGTTTATTCGCTACAGGCTTTCCTGTTTATAATTTTGAGAAACTGGATGCTTACCTGGCCATTTTAAACGAGCTCATGAAAAATGCGCACGGTCTCAGAAGAGTGGGGAGTGCTGCGGTAGACATGGCCTACGTGGCTTGTGGTCGATATGAGGCCTTCTTTGAGTATAACCTCAACCCCTGGGATGTAGCTGCCGGAGTGATCATTGTACAGGAAGCAGGGGGCACGGTTACTGATTTTCACGGGGGCAGTGAATTTTTATTTGGCCGTGAAATGGTGGCTGCCGGCCCGGTGCATCAGGAGTTGCTACAGGTGATCCAAAAACACTGGCACGCTTAAGCCCAGACTTTTCCGCCTTCCGTGCAGTTTTTGCACATCTCTATCTCATCCCTTGAAGTGAGCAGCGTTTTTCTGAAAGAGGCATAGTCATCGGAATTCCAGATGTGTGCAAACGGCTGATTGGCGGCATTTCCCAATACATGATGTGCATCCTTATCAAAGCAACAAGGGACCACTTTACCGTCCCACGTGACCACACAGGAGTGCCACATTTTCCAGCATTCGTTCAGAAGCTTGTTTTTGAGCTGATAGGTGCCGTCTGGTTGCGGGGCATATCTGGAATATTTGTCCTGTGTAGGAATTAATTCATTTCCCTGGGCATAGTCATAGATTTGGGCGGTTTTGAAGGCTACCTGATCCACGCCGTAGGCTCTGGCCATTTTCTTGATTTCCGGGATTTCGTGTTCATTCGGTCGGACTACCAGAAATTGCCAGACAACAAATGGAGTACGGGATTTCAGCGCTTTTTTCCATTTCAGAATGTTCTCAGTACCCTCCAGCACTTTTTTGAGCTCACCGGTTTTGCGGTATGCCTCGTAGGTTTCCTGGGTGGCTCCATCTATCGAAATGATCATCCGATCAAGGCCAGATTCCACCGTTTGCCTGGCGATCTCGTCGGTGAGGAAGTGAGCGTTGGTTGAAGTGGCCGTATAAATTTTTTTGTTCGAGGCATATTTCACCATTTCCAGGAGCTGAGGATGAAGATAGGGCTCTCCCTGAAAGTAGAAGATGAGATAGGCCAGTGTGTCCCCGATTTCATCGATCAGCTTTGTGAAGAGTTGTTGGTCCAGTTTCCCTGTGGGGCGGGTAAATGAGCGCAAACCACTTGGACATTCGGGGCACCGGAGGTTGCATGCCGTGGTGGGTTCTATGGACAGGCTGATCGGCAGGCCCTTGATATTTGGAGTGCCGGTCTTGCGGGATCTCTGGAAGGAGGTATACACTTGAAAAGCATTAATTAGCCGTTTAAGGGTTAGCTTTGAGGCCAATTGTATGCTATCATTGATGCTGATATACATAGTTTAAACTTATGAATCATTCCCCGGATATGTATTGGAGACTGCTGGTTTTTTCCCTTCTTGTTTTGTTCTTTTTTAAAAGTGAATGCCGGGAGGTGGAAGTATCCGACCAGGCAGAAATCAGCATTATGACCCTCGGCCCCTATCAGGAGGAGTTGTATTCTGCTTTTGGGCACAGCGCCATTCACTTTTCTGATCCTGAGCGCAACATCGATTGGGTGTTCAACTATGGTGTTTTTGATTTCGATCAGGAGAATTTCTATTGGAATTTTGCACGGGGCAAAATGCTGTACAAGTTGGGCCTTTCCAGGTATACGGCTTTTAAAAACCACTACGAAAGAGAAAACCGATACATCATAGAGCAGCGGCTGAACCTCACCCTTGCTGAGAAACAGGCCATGGTCGATTTCCTGACCAATAATTACAAACCGGAAAACAGGGACTACTATTACAATTATGTATATGACAATTGTGCCACAAAAATGTATGATGTGCTGGTTGCGGTTTTTCCGGAACAGATCACATTCAATGCAGACTATGTGGAGGAGGACAAGACCATACGTGACCTGATGGACGACTACCTGGCAGATCAGCCCTGGGGAGACTGGATTATCGATATCGGTTTGGGGATGCAGATAGATAAGGACGCCACTCCCCGGGAGTATATGTTTTTGCCGGACTACATACAGGCCTCCTTGTCCACTGCCACACTCAGGCGGGATTCCCTGGAGGTGCCGCTGGTCGCCGAAACGGTGAATGTGTACGTGCCTACTCCGGAGGAGCAAAAGGAGGGTAAGTTTTTCACTCCCTTCAACTTCTTTGTGCTTGTGTTTTTTGTGGTTGGGTTTATCACCAATCGGGATTTTAAGAAAGAGAAACGCACGAAGTGGTTAGATCCTATGGTTTTTACGCTTGCGGGACTCATTGGCTGGTGGCTGGTGTTTTTGTGGTGGGGTACAGAGCATCTTTCCAAGGACAACCTCAACCTTCTCTGGGCCATGCCCCTTCATATTCCATTTGCGTATCTGTTGGGGGTGAAAAAATTTCAGCCTTTCCTCAGCAAATATTTTCTAGTGATCTCGGGATGGTATTTGATTTTGCTGGTCATTTGGTCAGCTCTGCCTCAACCTCTGCACATGGCCCTGATTCCATTGATCCTGACGATGATGCTGCGTGGATTTTACATCCACTCTGACCTTCAGAAGCAGCTCAGAAAAGCCAATCGATAAAGTTGTACAGACCCAATAGGATGAAGACAATCCCGGGTAGCCGATGGACGAGTAACTGATTGTCGGCAATGTTCGTAAACCGCGCACCCAGTCGGTTCACGGTGAGGAGCAGTGCAAATGTCCCCAGGGAGATGCCACAGAGGTACAGCCAGAAGTGCGCACCTGACAGAGAGATAAGCCGATGGTTCTGGAGATATGCCGTGACCGTCAACCAGAAGGGGATGGTCAATGGGTTCAGCACACCCAGGATTACGCCACGTTTAAAGCCATTTCGGCCTTTGAGCGCTGTGCTTTTGGAGAGCAGGGACTGGCTGTTTGTTTTCGTTAGGAGGTTGGCAATGCCCAGAACCAGCATCGCCAGTGCTGTGATGATCTGAAAATTCTCTGTGAAGTAAGGTTTTTCGCTTAAAAAAATCTGAAAGCGAACGGTCACTCCGGCATAGACAAACTCTGTGATGGATGCTGCCAAGGCAAAAAAGAAGGCCGCACGCCCATGTTTTTGCACGGAGAGTTGCATGCTCGTGATGTTGATGGTGCCCGGAGGGATGGATCCCAGGTAGCTTACCACAAAAGCGATGATCATCACCTGTGTACTCACAATACGCTTTCTATTATCCTGTTATACGCCCTGATCATTTTCATTTTTTTCCAGCCTTGAGCGAACGTCCAATAGGGGACGCCTTGCTCATGATTGGCCTTGCTTATTTTTGCCAAGGTAGACAAATGCCAAAATATGGACTGGTAACCTTGCCAAAGAGAGAAGCCCGGCTGGTAAATGTGTCCCGGTTCTGCACCCGCCCCATTCAGCTCAAGGATCATTATATTTTTCCCTTGTTCGAGATCACTCCAGGAGGTACACCGCAGGTCAAAGCGGCCAAAATGAAAATCTTGGATGTCTCCGGCGATGGTGTTGAAGGTACGATTGAGCTGCTCAGAGATACGGCTGTTGGCGTTTAGAAAAGTGGTGCCGCGGCAGTGATTGCCGATGCCTTCCACCATGATTTTTTCTGATTTTCCTGGTATTTCTTCTAATATGTCTTGAAAGCGCTGGTGACTAAAGTTTATTTGTAGTCGAGCCCGGGGGTCATTTTGGAGCAGCTGTCTGATGGTGTCATGCCCATTTCCAATCACCGACAGGAAATCTTTCTCTACAATAGAGGTGATCCTGCCTTCGCTTTCATCAGGGTTTTTCACGAAGAACACACCCAATTCCAGAGGGTAAGGCACAAATTTTTGCATCAGGAAAGATACGGGGCATTTGACCAGGTATTTTTCCAAAGCCTGCTCATCAATGATTTTCTCCACCAGTCTGCCGCGCTCTCCTATGTCCGGTTTGGCGATGAGTGGATAGCCTATTTGTTTCGCAAAATCCTTTGCGGAGACGCCATCTCCCGGGGCAATCAGTTGATAGTCCGGAAGGTATTTACGGGGGATGAGCTCAAAAATGGCAGACTTGCTCTCGCCAAGCATTCCCCCAAAATCGATGCTCGGATTGGCTGCGGTAAAAAAGAAGAGGGACCTACATTTGAAGGCCAGCCACGGGTAGTAAAAGTTGACTGGGAAATAGAGTACTGCAAACGGCCAGAATTCCCAGTGCGTGATTTTATACCAGAGGGATTTTACACGCGAGACCACCCGATGCATCAGGTGTTTTGTGATTTTTGATAGCGTACTGTAGAACTGGCTACACCAAAATGCTCCGGAATATCCACCTCTGGAAAAGCCACTTTCAGACCAATTTTGATCAGCGCCATGTGGTGAATGGCATGTTCAATATTGTAGGCCAGTTCACGAAAAAACGAGGTGGAGATGTCAATGGTGCTTTTAGCTTCTATGTCGTAGTTGACCCGCATAGCGATGGCAAAATCTTTGTTCTGTCTCTTTAGCGAATCCTGTAGCGCATTGGTCACACTCAGGGCCAGCTTCACATCAGTTTGCAGATATTGATCGTGCTTGCGATCGTCATAGTCCAAAGTGCTGGTCATCTGGGCATCCTGAAGACAGAGAAAAAACTCAAGTAAATGCCGCACATGCTGACCGATGGTGGCATTGCTCAGTGTGGAGATCGGTAGGGTGTACTGCTCGCTCGTCATCTGGCGAATAATATACTTGACCTGATCCAGCAGGTTGATAGCAGATTGATTAATAGGCATATGTTAAGTCTAAATTAATCAGAAAGGTATTTTGTCTTCCAATTTTCGTCGGCTTTTTCCATCAGCGGTAGTTCGCTTTGTTCCCATGGGATCAGGGTATTATTACCCCGGAAATTGTAGAACAAATAGAGCTTACCGTTGGTGATTTTGAATGTTTCCGGATCTATTTTCACCTGATCTCCGGTTTCACCCATGGCGTAAGCACACCAGCCACCATACTGGGGCACATACTTTTCTGGGGTTAATTTAAAAATTTCCAGATTTTTTGAGGAAGAAAAGTAATAACTGGCTCCCTGAAACCGAAAGGAGTATTCGCTTCGACCCGCTGTGGGCTTGCCGGCAAAATAACTTACAGGATCGTATCCTCCGATGGCTACCCCTTGCCTGTCAAGGTTGAGATAGCCTTCTTGCATGAGGAAAACCAACGTAATGAGGCTAAAAAATTGAATCATAGTGATCTAAAACGCTGCATCCTGTAGAAGGATTAAAATTAATAAAAATGTAACGTCTTATTGTTGGCTGAGCGACACTTGGTTGACCGTCTCAATGACCAGGTCTATTTCATAACCTTTCCCGATCAGGTAGGCCATGGTTTTTTGTTTTTTAGGCCAAGGTTCATCCATGAGGCTGCTCCATTTTTTTATGGCCAGGGTCTCCAGTGTCTTTTGGTACTTGTCTGGGTCTATGTAGTTCAGTCCCTCCGTGATCACCTCTTCAGATAGGCGAAAGCGAAAAAGCTCCTGCTGTATCCGGTTTTTGCCCCAATGGTTAAACGCAAACTTGTCATGGCAGAAGGCCTTGCAAAATCGGCGCTCATCTACAAAGCGATCCTCGGTGAGTTCCGCTAAAATGTGCTGTGCTTCATCCTCACTCAGCTCCCAGGCCATGAGTTTTTCATATACCTGAAAAGGCGCACGCTCTTTTGAGGAGCAGTATTTGGCAGCTTTGGCTTTGGCCTGCTTGAGTAAAGCCTTGCGGTCCATGCTTACTTGATAAAACCTTTTCTTTTCAGAACGGTCTCAATGAACTTGATTTCGTTTTCGTTATTGAAAATCTTGAAAGGGAAGTATAGCAGCTGTGCCTTACTCAGAAACAGCACGAAATGGTCTTTGCCTTTCTTCACCCTTTTGATTTGCTCCCATTTCATGGGCATGCCTTGCTTGGGGTTCAGTTTTAGGAGAATTTGCTGGCTGGTGATTTCGTAAGACAACTTTTGGAACATGAATTTTCCTTGCTCCAGCTGAGTTACTCCGGCAAATTGGATCAGCCAGAAGAGTAGATAAAGCGTAAGGCCAATGGTTGCACCGATGATCCACCACCAGTTAGGAATCCAAAGGTAACCTGCGCAGATCGCCAGATAAATGAGTCCTACCCACCATTGTTCTTTCAGCACAGATACAAGGGCTGTTTTGATATACGTGCCGGTGGCCAACTGATATTTCTTTGTTCTTACAATCATAATTATTTTATCGCTTTTAAGCTGATATCAAGACTTTTATAGGAATGGGTCAGTGCACCCACGGAGATGAAGTCCACCCCGGTTTCGGCAATATCCCCAATATTTTTTTCATTGATGCCGCCGGAAGCTTCTGTTTCCATTCGGCCCCTGATCATGCGAATGGCCTCCCGTATAGCGGAGGGTAGCATATTGTCCAGTAGTACTCTGTGTACCTGACCCACTTCCAGCACCTGCTCCAGTTCTTCAAGGTTGCGTACTTCTACCTCTATTTTGAGGTCGAGGTTGTTGGCTTTTAGGTATGCCACGGTTTCCGTAATGGCAGCCTTTACGCCCCCCGCATAGTCTATGTGGTTGTCCTTCAACATCACCATATCATACAGGCCAAACCGGTGGTTGACGCCTCCGCCTATTAACACCGCCCATTTTTCAGGCAAGCGAAAGTTGGGGGTGGTCTTCCGGGTATCCAGCAGACGAGCCCTTGATCCTCTGATGAGGAGGTTCATCCGATGGGTGTAGGTGGCTATGCCACTCATGCGCTGCAGACAGTTGAGCACCAGTCGCTCTGCGCTCAGTATAGCCTGTGCCTTGCCCTCCACGGTAAAACCAATGTCTCCATTGCTGACAAAATCCCCATCTTTTTTCTTGAAATCAATTTTGATGGACTTGTCTACATAGTGAAAGATTCGCTCAGCTAAAGTGAGGCCCGCTATGATCCCGTGATCTTTGATCAACAGACGCGCATGGCTTACCTGATTTTTAGGGATGCTCCCCAGAGAGCTATGATCCCCATCACCAATGTCCTCAGACAAAGCCGTCTTGATGAAATACCGAATATTTTGCTCAGTGAGATAGGGTGCTGACATAAGACCGCAAAATTAGGAAAGCTGACCCTTTCTGCGACTATTGAAAGCCAATTATTCGCGGCTAAAGTTGATGGTATCTATTTTGAACTCATTTTTTACTTTTTTCACTACCATCACCACCCGATAGCTGCCCTCCTCAAGCGAATAGGTGCCTATGGTGTACTTCAGTCCCTCCGGCGAAGATCCCTGGTGAATGTACTGAAAACCTTTGGGTGGATTTTTGAGAAAAAAGTCCTTCAATACCACTTCAGCCTGTGCAATGCTATAGTTCGAAGCCTTGCCATCTACTTTGATTTCAATGTTGGTATTGCAGAATTTGATCAATTCTTTAGAGCTACCTGCTTTCATGGCCACAGCAATACTTGCCAGAATGTCTTCCTGAGTGGGGGTGAAGAAAGTAAATAGCAGCGAGCTCAGTAAGAAGCCTATTTTTATCATACCCTAAAGTTATCGAAAATTATGCCACAATTAATTAATCCGTCAGGATTAGGCCAAATTGGTAGATTCCCTTGGCTTGTGGATATTATATTTGCGCCATGAATAAAAAAGTAATCCTGATTATACTAGACGGCTGGGGAATCGCTACAGATAAGAGTGTTTCGGCTGTTGACAAAGCCAAGACACCTTTTATGGATAGTCTATATGGGAAATACGCAAATAGTACACTGGAGGCTTCAGGCCTGGCGGTGGGTTTGCCTGAGGGGCAAATGGGCAACTCGGAAGTGGGGCACATGAATATTGGTGCTGGCAGGGTGGTCTATCAGGACCTGGTGAAAATCAATAAAGCTGCCGAAGAAGGCACACTGGCTAAGGAAGAGGAACTGGTGGCTGCGTTTGACTATGCCAAAAAAGAAGGAAAGAAAATACATTTTATAGGGTTGGTGTCTGATGGCGGAGTGCACTCGCACATCAATCACCTCAAAGGTCTCCTGACCGCTGCAGATGCCAACGGATGTAAGGACGTGTTTGTACATGCCTTTACAGATGGCCGGGACTGTGACCCCAAAAGTGGCAAAGGCTTCATGGAAGAAGTACAAAACCATATGGGCAAAACCACAGGGAAAATCGCTTCCATCACAGGTCGTTATTTTGCCATGGACAGGGACAAGAGATGGGAACGGGTGAAGCTGGCCTATGATGCCATGGTGAATGCCAAAGGCGAAGTGGAAACAGGGGATGTACTATCAGCCATCCAGGCCTCTTATGATGCTGGTGTGACGGATGAGTTTATCAAACCGATCATTCATACAGAGAACGGTGCGCCTGTGGGACACATAGCTGAGGGCGATGTGGTCATGTGCTTTAATTTCAGAACAGATAGGGGGCGTGAGATCACGGAAGTGCTCACACAGAATGACCTGCCGGATCATGGCATGAAAACCCTTGATCTTTATTACCTGACCATGACCAACTATGACGATACCTTCAAAGGGATCAAAGTGGTTTTTGACAAGGACAACCTGAAGCAGACGCTGGGAGAGGTGCTGGAAGCACATGGAAAAAAGCAGATCCGAATTGCCGAAACAGAAAAATATCCTCACGTAACCTTCTTCTTTTCCGGAGGACGGGAAAAGGAATTTGTGGGCGAGACCAGACTACTTTGTCCGTCTCCAAAGGTGGCCACCTACGACCTGCAGCCTGAGATGAGCGCCAATGACATCAAGGATAAGATCATCGTTGAGTTGAAGAAAGAGGAAGTGGATTTTGTTTGTCTGAATTTTGCCAATCCTGACATGGTGGGGCACACGGGCGTTTTTGAGGCCGCTGTGAAAGCCTGCGAAACGGTGGACGCTTGCGCCAGTGAGGTGGTGGAAACGGCCCTTGCGCATGGTTATTCCAGTATTATTATTGCCGATCATGGCAACTCCGACATGATGATCAATCCTGATGGATCACCCAATACTGCACACACCACCAACCTCGTGCCTTTTATTTTGGTAGATAAAGAATTCAAAGGCACCTTGAAGCCTGGTAAGCTGGGGGATCTGGCACCTACCATTCTGAAGTTGATGGGCGTGCCCAAACCTGCTGAAATGACCGGTGAGGAATTACTTTGATATGAAAAACTTCTTTCTTTCGGTTATAGTATTGATGCTGTTACTGGCCTGTGGTGAAAACCGCCAGTCGGCGGTAGCACTAAAGGTTTATTTTGATCTGGATTCCCTATTGGATCGGCAGGTGGAAATACTCTCCAAAAAAGAGGCGATCCTTACCAAAAGAGTGGAAATGGATGGTCAGAAGGAAACCCTGGCCCAACAACCGGACAGTGCCCAGTGGGAGTCAGAATTCGTGATCATCAGGGATTTCAATCTGAACAAATCACATTATGTGGGTGCCTATGGTACTACTTCAGGCTCAGACTATATCAAATATACGCTTGAAGACGACATAAATGCTCCGGTGAAGGTCTTCGAAGTGTTCAGACCTGAGGGTCAGGTGGAGCGGATCGTGAGCAATTACTACGAAGACAAATCCATCTATCAGCACCGGAGAAACCTTGAGTTAACGTTTGAAAACGGGCAGCTCAGTGCTTATCAGATCAAAGGGTTTCAGAAAATGATTCTCAAAGACACCATCCAATATACCATCTCAGGAAAAATAACCCAATGAGTAAGGAAGAGAGGAAAAAGCTAAACCGCGAGGGCCTGAAAAACCTGAGCGGAATATTTAGCTACATGTGGCCCTACAAGGTGCCGTTTGTTACGGGGCTTGTCCTGCTGGTGATTTCCAGTAGTCTTTTTATGGTATTCCCTTTTGTGGCCGGGAAGCTCATCGACATTGCTTCTGGTAAGCAGGATTGGTTTATTCAAAATATTGGTACGGCAGCCTTGCTGCTGCTGGGGGTACTCCTCTTTCAGAGCATTGTGTCCTTTTTCCGGGTGTATCTGTTTGCTATTGTAACTGAAAATGCCATGGCCAACATTCGCACAGACCTATACCAACGGATGATGACACTGCCCATGGCCTTTTTTGATCAGAACCGTGCAGGGGAATTGGTCAGCCGGATTTCCAATGATGTGTCATTATTGCAAAATACGTTTTCCGTCACCCTGGCTGAACTCATCAGGCAGACAATCATTTTGATTGCAGGAATCGGGCTGATTTTTTACACCACTCCGGCACTCAGTATTTTTATGCTGGCGACCTTCCCGGTCATAGTAGTACTGGCATTTGTATTCGGAAAATTCATTCGCAAACTTTCTAAAAAGACACAAGATCAGCTGGCAGATGCCAATGTAATCGTGGATGAAACCATCCAAAGCATCAGCTCTGTGAAGTCGTTTACCTCAGAGCTCTTTGAAATACTGAGATACCGAAAGTCTATGAGCGGGGTGGTAAAAACCGCCCTGCGTGTGGCTAAATACAGAGCAGCGTTTATCTCTTTTATCATATTTATGATCTTCGGGGGCATCGTGGCAGTGATGTGGTATGGCGCCACACTGGTACAGTCCGGTGATATGTCGGTGGGTGATTTGCTTTCATTTGTGCTTTACACCACCTTCATAGGAGCTTCCATTGCCGGTATTGGAGATCTTTTTGGGCAGGTGCAGAAGGCAGTAGGTGCTTCAGAGCGTATTTTGGAGATTCAGAATGAAGAGCCTGAGCAGGACTTATCTAAGCCAAAAAGTGAGGAAAATTTGCATGGAGACATCCAATTCAGTCAGGTGGCGTTCAGCTACCCCACACGCAGCGAGCTGCCAGTACTGAAAGGGATCAACCTCAGGATCAACGCGGGGGAGAAAATTGCCCTGGTAGGGCATAGTGGGGCAGGTAAGTCTACCATAGTGCAGCTGCTCATGCGTTTTTACGGAGTTTCTTCCGGAGCCATCTCCATTGGAGGTAAGGATATTAACGAAATAGATTTAACCGCACTGCGGGCACACATCGGTATAGTGCCTCAGGAGGTCATTCTTTTTGGGGGCACCATTGGGGAAAACATCCGGTACGGAAAACCTGAGGCTACTGATCAGGAAATCATAGCGGCCGCCCAGCAGGCTAATGCGCTGGAGTTTATCCAATCTTTTCCGGAGGGCTTTGATACCCTGGTGGGGGAGCGGGGAGTCAAACTATCCGGGGGACAGCGCCAGCGGATTGCCATCGCCAGGGCCGTGCTGAAAAACCCGTCCATCCTGGTGCTGGATGAAGCCACCAGTTCGCTGGACTCTGAGTCTGAGCACCTGGTGCAGCAGGCATTGGATCTGCTGATGAAGGACAGAACCACTATCATTATAGCTCACCGACTAGCCACTATCCGTGAGGTAGATAAGATTTACGTATTAGAAAATGGTCAGGTGATCGAGTCAGGGACACATTCCGAGCTGCTCACTGAAAAGGGCGCCTATAAGAACTTTATTGACCTTCAGTTACTTCAAAACTAGAGCCAGCGACGGCTTTTCATATAGATGATCATCACCAGTGTGACCACACCTATCAGGCTATAGAAGCCCACAGGATAGCTGATGGCCCAGCTGAGTTCAGGCATTTGCTCAAAATTCATCCCGTATATCCCCGCGATAAAAGTGAGCGGAATAAAAATGGTGGCAATAATGGTCAGCACTTTCATCACCTCGTTCATTTTGATGCTGAGCTGCGAAAGGTAAAGGTCCATTACACTCGTGAGGATTTCCCGGTAGGTGTCCAGGTTCTCTACCACCTGCACGGAATGGTCGTAAGTATCCCTGATGAACATCAAGGTGTTATCAGAGAAGTAAGAGGAACTTCTGCTGGACAATGCATGGACCACATCACGTACCGGATACATGAACCTGCGGAGCTGGATGAGGTCTTTTCTGAGTAGCTGAATGTCCTTCAGCTCTATGCGCTGTGGTCGCCGTACTACGAAGTTTTCAAGCACCTCTATCCGTGCCCAAACCTGGTCCAGGGTTTCATAGTAGTAGTCAATGATGATGTCCAGGAGCATGTAGGCCAGGTAATCAGCGCCACGTTTTCTGGCCCGGCCCTTTCCGTTTTTGAGTCTGCTTCGGATGTCATTGAATACATCTCCGGGTTTTTCCTGGAAGCAGATCACAAAGTTTTCATGGATGACCAGGCTCACCTGCTCAATGTCAATCTTATTGAGGTTTTCCATATGATTGATCATCTTCAGGGAGATGTACAGGTGCTCATCAAACTCCTCCACCTTAGGCCGCTGGTTGGTGTC
This sequence comes from Marinoscillum sp., assembly GCF_040222955.1. Classification (GTDB taxonomy): domain Bacteria; phylum Bacteroidota; class Bacteroidia; order Cytophagales; family Cyclobacteriaceae; genus Marinoscillum. The sequence goes on from NZ_JAVKCA010000011.1 coordinate 323,354, forward strand.
CAGAATGTCCTCAAGTGTCAGCGGGTGTAGCCCCATCATTTCCCCTATTTTTGAAATAATGTCCACATCATGCAGGCCCTGTATATTGATCCAGGTGACGGAGTTGGGATTATTATACTTTTGAAGTTCATTGACATCTTTTATGGTGACTTCATCAATCCGCTCATCCGTGTAGTCAATCACATGGATATTTATATGGTCACTGTATACTTTGCCCGTGTAAATGAGACTACCGGGTGCCAGCCCTGTTTTTGGCCTTTTTCGGCTGAAAGAGATTGGACTGTATTTAATTGGATTTAATTTCTTAAGGTCGTTCAGCGGGTTGTTCATGCAAATACTTCTTCTGTCTCAGGGATACTTTTTTTTGGGAGATCATCAGGCAGGCAGATTCCCGGGGGCAAATCTATATCAGGTGGGAGACTTACTGGCAGGCCACCCTCATCGTCTCCGTCCGAATCGTTGTTTTTGTTGTGGTTATTTTTCCAAAAAATGAAAACCAGCAACACACAATATAGGACCACACATAGGACAATGTCTATAATCATACCTGGTAATGGCTTCGTTGAACGAGTATTTCATATAAGTTAACTAAAAAACGGGCACAACGATACTTTGTTAACGAGATTGTGCCTTATTGCGCAATATTTACTTACTTTGTGAAACCAAAAATCCAGCTTTGGGGCGCCCTAAAATATTATTATCGTGACTTATGCTGTTAACCTTATTCTCTGGTGAAAATGAAGGCCTGCTCTTTGGAGTGTTTGGCGTCATCATCATCTTGTTCCTTCTGGTGGATTTAGGATTTTTCCACAAGGCACATCAAAAAGTATCACAACGTGAAGCCCTCCTACAGAGTTTGTTCTGGGTGGCCGTATCTGTTTGTTATGGTATGGTGATCTACTTTTACGGTGAAGGCCCTACTGCCTCGTTTGAGTTTTTCTCCGCCTACGTTACCGAAAAGGCCCTGTCTATTGACAATATCTTTGTGATATTGCTCATCCTCCGGTATTTCAATGTGAAGGAAGAATACTACCACAATATCCTTTTTTGGGGGATACTGGGAGCCATTGTATTCCGGGCCATTTTCATATTTGTGGGGGCATTCCTTATCGCACAGTTTCATTGGATACTATACATCTTCGGAGCATTCCTGATTTACTCGGGTGTGAAGATCTTCAGCGAAGAGGGGGATATGGAAATAGAACCTGAGAAAAATCCCGTCATGAAATGGGCCAAGAAAATATTTCCATTTACTACCAACACTGCGGATGGTAAATTCTGGGTCAAAGAAAACGGGAAAAGGCTATTCACACCATTGTTTTTGGTGATCATCCTGATTGAGTCTACGGATTTAATTTTTGCGGTGGACTCCATTCCTGCGGCATTTGCCATTTCTCAGAATGAATTTGTGATCTATACTTCCAACATCTTTGCGGTGATGGGGCTGAGGGCTATGTTTTTCCTTCTGGCCAATGTTTTGGACAAATTCTATCTGCTTCAAAAAGGACTCTCGGTTGTTTTGATCTTCATAGGAGCCAAAATGATGCTGGAGATGGAGATTTTGCAGGATGCCCTGGGCACAATTTTCGGGGTGGAGCACATCAGCATCCCCATCTTCCTGTCGTTTGGGGTGATCATATTCCTGTTGTTTGCTTCTATTGTACTTTCACTGATCTTCCCTAAGAAGCCGGAGCTGGTAGAGAGCGAGCACTAAGCAGACTTGTTAGAACCCAATCTTCTTTGATTTCCAGCCCCTGGTCTCCAGGGACTGGGCAGATTCGAGTACTTTCTCTTTGAGCGAGCGCTTGTAGTCTGTGAGTTTTTTGGATACTTCAGGAACAAATGCCCCGATGATTTCAGCGGCCAGGATACCAGCGTTTTTGGCACCATCCAGGGCCACGGTAGCTACAGGAATCCCTCCTGGCATTTGCAGGATAGAGAGTACAGAATCCCAGCCATCAATGGAATTTCTGGATTTCACAGGTACCCCGATCACCGGAAGAGTGGTCAGAGAGGCCACCATACCAGGCAGGTGAGCCGCGCCTCCGGCACCCGCCACAATGACTTTCAAGCCCCGATCAGCTGCATTTTCGGCATATTCGAGCATGCGGTGAGGCGTCCGGTGGGCAGAGACGATGGTTACTTCTACCTCGATGCCCAGTTCTTCTAATATTTCAGCGGCCTCAGACATGACCGGAAGGTCTGACTGGCTGCCCATGATGATGCCTACCTGTGGATTGCTCATGCTTTTACTTTTAAAATTTCTTTTACCTGAAGGGCTTTCTTCTTTAAAGTTATGGTGTTTTCGTCTGTGATGGTAATGTGTCCCATTTTACGGAAGGGCTTGGTGATCTTTTTTCCGTACAGGTGCAGGTGTACACCCGGCAAGGCCATCAGCTCATGCAAGCCCTCGTAGCGGGCGGGGCCGGTGTAGTCATCTTCACCGAGCACATTCACCATGGCGGCAGGCTTGATCAGGTCCGTGGCTCCTAATGGAAGATCCAGAATCGCCCTGAGGTGCTGCTCAAACTGTGAAGTTATGTTGGCCTCTATGGTGTGATGTCCGCTGTTGTGTGTGCGCGGTGCAATCTCATTGACCAGAAGTTGGTCATCTTGTGTGAGAAACATCTCTACGGCCAGCAGCCCCACCATGTCTAGTTTGGTGATCACGTCTTCAGCCAGTTGCTGAGCTTCTGCTTCTATCTCTGCGGAGACTTCTGCAGGCGCAAATAAAAACTCAACGAGATTGGCTTGTGGGTGAAAGACCAACTCTACCAATGGAAAGCATTTTACCTCGCCGGAAGCACTGCGCGCGACGATCACACTCAGTTCCTTCTTGAAATCAATAAGCTTTTCCATCAGGGAGGGTGCTTCGAAAGCCTTTTCCAGATCCTTTTCGCTCCTGAGTACCTGTACACCACGACCGTCGTAGCCACCCCTGCCCAGTTTGTTCACAGCAGGGAGGAAGTCCCTGTGCTGCGCTACTTCGGCTTTATTTTCTGTGAGAACGAAATCTGCTGTGGGAATCCGGTTGGCTTTATAAAAGGTTTTTTGCTTCCGCTTGTCCTGAATGAGTTCGATGATTTCAGGCTGCGGAAAGACTTTTTTCCCCTGGGCCTGTAGCGCCTTCAGCGCTTCTGTATTCACGGCCTCTATTTCAATGGTGAGGAGGTCCATGTGTTTTCCAAAGGCCATGACGGCATCATAATCCTGCAGGTCACCCTGTACGAAGCTATGGGCGATTTTGGCACAGGGAGCATTGGGGTCAGGGTCGATCATGTGGATCTCCAGGTTGAAATCTGTGGCCGACTGGAGCATCATCCGGCCTAGCTGGCCGCCACCCAAAACACCGATCCTAAGGTCTGTTATGTCTCGCTTCATGCCGCAAAGATGTGAAGATTTTGCTTTAAATTCCGTGAATGGGGGAAACCGGATTGTTCTATGGACGGTTTTAAAAGCATATGGATAGAGAAAAGGAAGAGAAAGCGAAGAAACGTCTGGAGGAGCTGAAGAAGAAGGCTCAGCAGGAAGAGAAGAATTCGGAGCATAAGGAGGAGGACAAGGGGGAGGTGCCTCGTGAGGCATTCAGGAAGAATCTGGGCTGTGGGGGGTGAACTGACCCTTTCTTCTTTTGGCAGGTTTTAGAAACCTGACCAGCACACTGTTTCAAAAAAAATATTTCAGCAGGGTGTAATAATCTTTGACTTGAGCCACTAAACAAGAAAAGATTAAAAATTATGACAATAAAAGAGGCACTTACGGATTTCAAAAACCTGGAAGCTGAAGCAACGAAAAAATCTGAAATGAAGATTTACCAAAGGTTCATACAGCTTTTAACCCGTTTAGAGCGCAGAGACTTGTCTGGCGATGAAGTTCAATCTATAGAGGAGGCGCTTGATGCTTTTGATTTAAAATCAACGACCAGACACACTCAAAAACATTGGGATAAAGCATTCCGGCAGTTTCAAAAGTTTTTGAAAGATACTTTTTCGCTGACAACTAAAGGATATTACACCAATCTGGGTTTGGGATTAGGTGCGACATTTGGAGTTGTTTTTGGTGTCACAGTTTTATCAGGTTTGGAGCGGTCTCTGGGCATATCATACGGCATTGCCATAGGGATGGTCGTCGGCCTGCTCATAGGGCGCAACCTGGACGCACGGGCGATGGCTTCAGGTAGGGTGATTTAATTCATCATACATTGCCAGCAAACCCAAGAGCGTGAGCAACGATTTTTATACATCATCCATTTTGCCTTATGCCGCCATGATCATTAAGATATGCCGGGCATATACGAATACACAGGAAGATTTCGAAGACTACTATCAGGAGGTGTGCTTCCAGATTTGGAAAAGCAGAAACAACTTTCGGGGGCATTCCGAATGGTCTACCTGGATATATAGACTATCCCTGAATGTAAGTATGACACTGCTGAAGAAGCAGAAAAACAACCCTGAGTATTTAGATTCTGACTATTTGCCGGCAGAAGTATCCGATGAGTCCAGAACTTTTGCTGATGAATCTCTCGAACAACTGTATACGGCCATTCGACAGCTATCCGAAGTTGACAGAGGAGTGATCCTGCTCTACCTGGAGGAAAAGTCCTATCAGGAAATTGCAGAGATCATTGGTACCAACCCCAATAACATTGGGGTGCGCATAAAACGAATTAAAGAGCGGCTAAAAAAATTATTGGATGGAAAAATCAATTGAAACCATGTGGAAAGAAGGCTTTCTACATAACGAGACATTAAGTGCCCCCAGAGTGAATAACATTGACAGCAGGAAGTCGATCCACATTATCGAAAAATTCGAAAGGATGTTTAGGATGAACATATGGGGTATTGTGATTGGCGCTACATTACTCTTGATCGGTTCTTACTTCGCCGGAGCTTTGTTGGCTGGCAGTCTGATATTTATGATGATGTTATACGTGGCATATACGGCACACCATGAACTGAAGGCCTTAGAAAAGATAGATAAAGGACAAAGCAGCTATATTTTTTTGAAATCTCTTCAAGATTGGATTTCCAGCTCCATCGAGCGCTATGGAAAAATGTACAGAGTGGTATACCCCGTCTTTATTCTTGCTTTCTACTTTGGGATTTGGTTTTCTGATGTCTTTGCAGGCAAGCGACAAATAGTAGCCGAGAACTCGAATAATCTGTTTTTTGGCCTTCATATCTATACTACTATTGCTATCATGACTGTGGCCGCCCTGATGAGTCTTTTCAGTAAGACAATTCATCGCATAGATGTAAAAACTGTTTATGGGAGAATCATGAAGAAACTCGATTTGGCCCTTGCTGAAATGGAAGAATTGAGAGGTTGATCTCTCCAATTCACTGTTTTACCATAAGCAACCCTTTTCAGAGTTTGAACATCTATAGGCAAAGAAGACAAAACACTAAAAAATGCTAGACAACCCAAAAGTGAATATCAAAATTAAGCTTTCGGCCTTATGGACATCGGTAGTGTTTTGCTACTTATATGGAGACTATTTCGAGCTGTATGTGCCTGAAAAAGTAGATAGCCTTGTAACCGGAGCCAACGTGCTGGACAGTCCGTCCAAATTATTAATGGCCTCCATTATTCTGGCCATTCCTTCTCTTATGGTTGCATTGTCAATCCTGCTCAATCCAAAAGTGAATAGATTTCTGAATGTTTTTTTCGGAACCTTATTTACACTCATGATGCTGTTAATAGGGATCAATTCTTTAACTCCATGGTACGGCTTCTACGTGTTTCTTGCGTTTCTGGAAAGTTTTATCACCATTTTAATTGTTTGGTTTGCCTGGACATGGCCAAAGACTGGAACAGACTAACTGTGAATAGGTAGGTCAAAAAAGGAGCGCTGACTTTTATCCCTTAATCCATCAGGTGCGGATGGCAATACGATGACATTCTTCCCCTCACTCACTCACAAACACCCGCTTCACCCGCTGACTTACGTTGGTCAAAATCTCATATGGGATGGTCTGCGCCCATTTGGCCAGCTCCCGGATGTTGGGCTGCTCGCCAAATACGATCACTTCATCGCCTTCTTTAGCATCCAGCCCTGTCACATCGATCATAGTCATGTCCATGCAGATGTTGCCAATGGTCGGTGCCTTCTGCCCATTCACCAGTACGTAGGCGTTGCCGTTGCCAAATAACCTGCTATAGCCATCAGCATAACCGATGGCAATGGTAGCGATCTTTCCTTCCCGATCCACTCTGCCCATCCGGGAGTAGCCTATGCTGTCACCTTGTTTGACCGGCTTGATCTGTGAGATTTTCGTTTTCAGCGTGCTGATGGGCTTTAACTGATTAGTGGTGCTGGAACTGTCAAACCCGTACAGGCCGATGCCCAACCGCACCATGTCGAACTGAAATGCGGGCCAGCGCATGATGCCCGCGGAGTTGAGGGCATGTTGAATGGGGAAGTAGCCAAGTGCGGTGGCTAGTCTGTCATAGGCTTGGTCGAATGCTGCTGCTTGCTTACGGGTGAATGCATCTTCCTCTGCGGCGTCCGAGCTGGAGAAATGAGTGAAAATGCCCGCCACTTTCAGTTGTGGGTTTTGCAAAAGCATGGCAGTCAGCTTTTCCAGGTCTTCCACCTGGAAGCCCAGGCGGTTCATGCCGGTTTCTATTTTCAGGTGGATAGGCGGAGGATTGTCCGTCACCTCCAGAAAATGTCGGAGCATGGAAAGGCTATAGATTTCCGGTTCCAGATCAAAAGTCTCCAGTAGGTCAAAACTGCTCCAATCCACATTCATGATCATGATTGGAAGGGTGATGCCTTTGCGCCGGAGTGTCACCGCTTCATCCAGATAGGCTACCCCCAGATAGTCCACTTTGTGATATTGCAGCAGGTGGGCGATTTCTTCTACTCCCACCCCATAGGCAAAGGCTTTCACCATCACCATCAGTTTTACTCGTGGTTTCAGGATCTGGCGATAGACGTTCAGGTTGTGGGTGATGGACTCATAGTTGACCTCCAGTATGGTGCCGTGGTTTTTTTCTTCCAGGAAGTGGACCACCCGCTCCAGTTCAAAGTCGCGGGCGCCCTTTACCAGTATGGTTTCATTACTGAAAGAGGGAACGCTCCTGAGAAAATCGTTAGTACTGAGGTACCCTTCAAACGGCATAGAGAAGACCGCCTGGTTTTGTACCATCCCCGGGCCTATTCCTATCAGGTGGTCGATGCTGTGTTTTTCTAAAAGGCCATTGATGTCGCCATAGAGTGCTTTGGGGTCTTTGCCAGACTGAAGCATGTCAGAAAGGATGACAGTTTTACGTAGCTTTTGGGGTTGTTGTCGCAGGTAGTCCAGCGCAATGCTCAGTCCCATGAAATCATTGTTGTAACTGTCGTCAAGTATGTGGGTGTTGTTATTGCCTCGTTTCAGTTCCAGGCGCATGGGCACTGGCTTCAGCTTGTCGATCGCCTTTTGAATGTTGGTGTTGGTTTCTCCTAGTACCAGCGCTGCGGTGATGGCGTGGAAAATATTCTCCAGGTCGAATGGATTGTCAAAACGAATGCTGAAAGTAGAATGTGCTCCATGGTAATGGAAATCAAAATCCGATCCTGAGGGAATGATATTGATCGCCGCATCAGGCTGGTTGATTCCCCATGTGATCAGGGTTGCCGGGAGGTTTCTTAGCTGCTCCACGATGGAGGTGTGGTCCAACCGACAGATAATTTTTTCACAGTGGGCAAAAAGAAGTGCCTTCTCGGTAACCTTTCCTTTCAGGCTTTGAAAGCCGGAGGCATGCGCATTTCCGATGTTGGTAAAAATCCCCAACGTTGGCTGAATGATTCTTTCCAGGGCTTCCATTTCTCCTGTTTTGGAAATCCCGGCTTCAAACACGGCCACTTCGTGGGTCTTTTCCAGGTTCCACACTGACATGGGTACTCCGAGCTGTGAATTGTAGCTTTTTGGACTTTTGACGACATTCCACTGTTGTTCCAGAATGGTAGCGAGCCACTCTTTCACGATGGTCTTGCCATTGCTCCCCGTGATGCCCACCACGGGAAGGTCAAACTGTTTCCGGTGATGGGTGGAGAGGCTTTGGAGTGCCACCAAAGTGTCTTTTACCACCAGGAATGTAGCTTCTGGGTAGTTTTCAGCCTTGATCTGTCGGGAAACAAGAAAATTTCTGACCCCCAGTTGGTAGAGTGAAGGGATAAAGTCGTGCCCATCGTGGTGTGTACCCGGTAGCGCAATGAATAGTTCGCGGGTGCTGCTGGAGGCTCTCCGGGAGTCATATACCAGGGTATCTACTTCATGATCGTGGGATTGGCCAATGAATTCGGCAGGGAGAATGGAAGCAAGCTCACTTATCAGCATGCCCTAAATTATCAATTCCAATTCAAATTGGTTCAATTCATTGTGAAAACCCATAGCCTTGAGCGCTTCAATAGTGGGATGCTCATCTTCAGGAATATTCATCACGGTGAGCTTTGGGTCACCGGAGCGCATCAGTGCGTTTTGGATGAGTGCAGACGCCACACCCTGTTGACGAAAATCTTTGTGTACTGCCACCCGACTTATTCGGCCATTTTGTGGTTGGAAGACAAGGTGACCCGCCAGGGATTCACCTATCCGGGCTTCCAGTATGATTTCATTGGCCAGGTTGTGAGGAAGCTGACTGGTGCTGTCGAGAAAGGAAGGCTGAAAGCTGAGGTGGGTCAGGTACTCCGTCTTGAGGAGATCAGACTTTTTCACTTCAATATCAGGGCTGATCTTCGGGAGTTCTCCCTGCAAGCTAAAACACCTGAGTACCCGGGTAAATTGAAACCCCAATGATTCATAAAATCGGGCGGCTTTGGTGTTTTGCTCCACCACCTCCAATAACACCCTGGTGATGGTACCCTGATCGCGCATTCGACCAAGGAGGATTTCATAGAGCTGAGTGGCAATGTGGCTTCTTTGATGCGAGGGAATAACACCCGTGCCTCCATTGTAGGCGGTTACTTTTCCCTGATAGACGTTGACGGTATGTAGCATGAACCCCACCATTTCGTCTTTATGCCACGCCATCAGACTTAGGCTGGGCAAGAGATGAAGCTTGTTGAAAATGCGATTTCTAAACTGCTCCAGGGGAGGCTGAAAAGTCACAAAATATTCTGAAAAAGCACCAATAAATGCCTGGTGGAGCTTGATGAATTGGGACTCATCAAAATCCCTGAACGCATAATTCATAAAAACTATTCGTGAAAGCTAAGCAACGGAATGTTGGCGTCAATGGCAATGTTTTTGGTCATAGAGCTACGGAAAATTCGCTCAAAAAAGGACCTGTGTCGCGGGATCATTGCCAATAAATCCAGCTCATGGAATGCTGCAAAGTTAACAATACCGTCTTTGATAGAATCTGCCTGTACGGTTCGTGCGGAGCAATTGACATCTTTAAACCGCTCGGAAATTTCCTGCATCAGCTTCTGATCCCGGGCAGTCAGTTTTTCAGGGTCGTCCACAATGGAGAAGATCAATACGCTGGCATCAAAATGCCTGGCGAGTGTGCCGATTAGTTTTAGCTTTTCAAAGTTTTTCACCTCCGAGAGGTCTGAGGCGAAACCAATCTTTTTCAGCTTGAAGCTGGTCACATTCTCAGGAATGACAATGACCGGAACTTTGGAAGATTCGATGATGTCCGTAGCTCTGGTACCTATGAGGTGTTCTATTTTGTCATGGTGTGCCCGGGTTCCCATTACGATCAGATCGATGTTTTTTCTTTCGGATTCGGAATAAATGGCGTCCGTGAGATAGGAGATAAAGCGGTCAGCTTCGTGGGGCACATCTTTGAGTTCTATAATCTCAGATTCCAGCTCTTCGAAACTCTCTTTCACCTGATTTTCATAATCAGCCATGATAGAGTCCATCAGAGATCCTCCTATAAAGTCCGGATGTGGATGATGTACATGCACGGCATTGACCATGTGTATTTTAGCTCCGAAATCTTTGGCCAGACCAATGGCAATTTTCAAAGCGTTTTTGGAACATTCTGAGAAATCTATGGGGACGAGTATGTTCTTGATTTTCATAATTTTAGGAGTAAGGTTGATCATCAATAAATCTAATGGCTCCTGCTCAATAACCCAAAATATCTGGTGAGTATGTTCAGATGCCCCTGTGTTAATTAACGTAACCCAAATTCACATGTTTTGTCTCCTTATTTTTTACATAATCCCAAGATTATTAACTTCACCCGTCGAAATCATCTACTTTTTTAATATGGCGATAGAAATAGGAAGTTACGAAGAGTTCACAGAATACATTGGCAAAGACTTGGGGGAGTCTGAGGCTCTGGAGGTTACCCAGGAGCAGATCAATAAGTTTGCCGATGCGACATTAGATCATCAATGGATCCATGTGGATGAAGAAAAAGCTAAGGCCGGTCCATTTGGCCAGACTATTGCCCATGGTTACCTGACGCTATCACTGGTTCCTCATATGTGGGCTCAGATTCTTACGGCAAAGAATTTGAAAATGATGGTGAACTATGGCCTGAACAACCTGAAGTTTAATCAGCCGGTGCCCGTGGGGAGTAAGTTGATTTTGAAAGCGCACCTGGAGAGCCTTACCAACTTACGCGGGATCACCAAAGCCGAAATTGGTGCAAGAATGGAAATTGAGGGCAATCCAAAACCGGCATATACTGCCACAATGGTTTTGCTATATCACTTTGAAGCTTAATCATTTCCTGAGCTAACATTCGTCATATTATCGCAGGACACCCGGGTCTATCTTCACCCTATCAAAATAAGGGAAAACATGAAGAAGATACTAGACCTCAACGACCTGATGATAGAGCAACTCAGAGAGCTCTACGATGCAGAAATACAGCTTGTCAGTTTTCTGGAGCAGATGCGACTACAGGCAAGCAATCACTTGCTCGTCAAGCTAATTACCAAATATCAGCGTACCACAGATGACAACCACTGGGTGCTGAAGCAGGTATTCAATGACCTCTTTATGCAAAAGCGGGGTGAAAAAAATGAGACCATACGGCTCATGGAGGAGCAGACCCTGGACATTGTGGAGCGATGTGCTACGCCTGAGGTGAAGGATGCCGCCATCATCATTAGCCTGCAACATATTATTCACTTCAAAATTGCTTCCTATGGAGCTGTGGCCACTTATGCCAACATTATGGGGCTGTATGGCGATGCTTCCAAATTGCATTTGCTGGTGGAGCTGGAAAAAAAGATAGACCGGCAGTTGGCCATGCTGGCAGATGGTGAGGTGGACAGAAAAGCCTACAACTACCAACTGAACTAAAGAAATGTAGTGGGAAGTACTGGATTCGAACCAGCGACCCCCGCCCTGTCAAGGCGATGCTCTAAACCAACTGAGCTAACTTCCCGGGTAGAAAACCGTGGGGACAAAAATAGAATAAGAACTGGTATAAAAAAACCGGGCACCCGCCCGGTTTTTAATTATTTGGCCTTAGAGCACTACCTCTCCCGAAAAGTACAAATAGGTATACTCATCAGAAGTTGAGGTTTTGATTTTGATGTTCTTTTTGAACATCCCCACCTTAGAGGACTGAAAGGAGGCTGTAATAGAGGCTGTGGACCCCGGAGCGATGGCTTCCCTGGGATACTCCACTTTGGTACATCCGCACGAACCCTTGGCTTCCTGGATATATACGGGGCTTTCAGACTCATTGGTAAACTCAAAGGCGATGGCCTGTGACGTGCCGGCTTTCACCGTTCCCAGGTCCAGGGTAGTTGATTTCCAGGTGAGCGGACTTACTGAGGCAATCGCAGCTACTGCAATTCCGAGCATAATGGTGAGCGTAATTTTTCTCATAATTTTACTTTTTTTGGTTTGATCAAAAGTCTATGGTCCCTGCTTAAAATGCTGTTAATGGATTCCTAATGATTGTTAATGAGTTGTTAAGGATTTCCTAATACCGACTGAATCCCGTTATTTTATGGTTGATGAAGAACACCCCAATCCGGTTTTTAGTGGTTTTAGGTACCCTGTCCATGGTGGCCATACTGATCGTACAGGTTTATTGGGTGAGCGTGGCCATCAACAAACAGGAAGAACAGTTCAACAGATCTGTGCAAATGGCCCTACGGAATGTGGTGGAGTCTCTCTGTGAGCTAAACGGCAACGATATTCCATCCAGCGACCCCATCGACCAACTTTCCAATAATTACTTTATAGCCCGTACCAACTATAAGATTGATCTCTCGTCACTGGACTATTTGCTGAAGGCAGAACTGCAAAAAAGAAGCATCGCCCAGGACTATGAGTATGGCGTGTACGATTGTCAGACAGATCGCATGGTGTATGGGGATTTTGTCTCCATGCAGGATCAAAACGGCAAGACCAGGCCTACGGGGAAACTACCGAAGCTGGTCAATGATGAATATTACTTTGGCATTTATTTTCCCGGGAAAACAGCCGGTATAGTCAGTAGCCTGGGCATATGGCAGTTGACATCATTGCTTACTTTACTGATCCTGATCTTTTTTACCTACGCACTGTTTGTCATTCTCAAACAAAAGCGGCTGAGTGAAATCCAGCGGGATTTCATCAATAACATGACGCACGAGTTCAAAACACCATTAGCCACGCTTCAGGTTTCTGCGGAGGTGCTGGAAAATGAAGCGAGTGGAGAACGCCAGAAAAAATATGCGCGCATCATTCGATCAGAGCTGGCCAGACTGGACAAGCATGTACATCAGCTGTTGGAAACTTCAGTACTGGACTATGAGAAGGAGAAAACTGTGGTGCCGGTTCGGGTGAAAGAAGTACTGGACCGGGTGGCGGAGCCCTTCCGCACCCTGCCGGCTATCCGATGGATAGAGGAGATCGATCTGACTGATGACAGCACTATTTTGGGGGATCCGGCGATTTTTGAGACCATTGTTTTCAATTTGGTGGACAATGCAGCTAAATATGGGGAGTCGCTAGTCAGGTTTAACGCTTGTGAGGTGGCGGGTTGTCTGGAGGTAAAGGTGAGCAACGATGGCCGGGAAATTCCCCACAAAGAGCGATCAAGAATTTTCAGAAAGTTTTATAGAATCCATCAGGGTGACTTGCACGACGTGAAGGGATTTGGCCTTGGGCTATATTTTGTGCGCCAGGGAGCCAGATCTATGCACGGAAAAGTTACTGTAGTCAGCAGTCCTGATCTCACCACCTTCACGCTCACCTTTCCAAATGTATCATGAGTGAACCCAGAATATTATTAGCGGAAGATGATCCTAACCTCTCTTTTGTGATCGAAGACCACCTCATCTCTGAGGGGTTCACTGTAGTGGCAGCGGCCAATGGGCATGAAGCCCTCAGACATTTTCGTAATCAATCAGTGGATCTCTGTCTGATAGATGTGATGATGCCGAAGATGGATGGATTCTCATTGGCCACGGAGATCAGAAAAGTGAATGACCTGGTGCCAATCTTATTTCTCACTGCCCGATCAATGGAACAGGATCGCCTGAAGGGTTTCGAGATCGGAGGGGATGACTATATCACCAAGCCTTTTTCCATTGCCGAACTTACTCAGCGAATCAGGGTCTTCCTGAGAAGATCCGTGACTACTGCAGGGGTTTCGGAAAAAAATCTGGCGCTTGGGGCCTTGCGATTTGATGAGCTCAATCTGTTGGTAATCGGTCCGCAATCCACGGCCCAGCTTACCCAAATGGAGGCAGACTTGCTCAAGTTGCTTCTTCAGCATAGAAATCAACTGGTAAAACGGGAAACCATTCTCGTGGAAATATGGGGTGAAAACGATTACTTCAAAGGAAGAAGCCTGGATGTGTTCATATCCAGGCTTCGCAAATACCTGAAGGAGGACCCCGATCTGGAGATCAGAAATCACCATGGGGTAGGATTTTCGCTAGTCGATCGCAATTTTTCGGGTTAGCCGCTTACCATCCAGGTTAATTTCCAGAAGGTAGATGCCCTCACTTTGCTGAGAAAGGTCAATCATCTCTGAGTAGCGCCCGCCATACTTTTCAAAATACCGGTTGAATACTTCCTTGCCATTGATGTTGTAAATTTTGATGGCCAGCTCACCGGGCTGGGGTGTGTCAAACTGCAGGTGAAACCTTCCATCAGGAGCGGGATTGGGGAAATAGCGCAGGTCATCCAGCCGCAATTGCTCGCTGCTTTTCACGACTCCTTTCTTACCAAAGTCATCTACATCGCCGCTGATCTGTACTTTTTTAAGTACGTGAACCTCTATATCCCTCGAAAAAATTCGATGCTCATCGCGGAGCTTGTCCATTTTTTCGCGCATTTCAGCTGAAAGAGAATCTGAAAAATGCCAGTCAAACTCACCATCTTCATCTCCGAAACTAAAGGCCATGGAGGGATGCCCATCTGCGGATTCGAAGTGCTTTCGGATGGTTTTTTCCATGGTTCTCAACTCATCTCCCAGTGCTTCCATTTGAAAGTCAAAGGCCGTGGCAGAGTCTCCCGGTTCGAAAAAATGAAAGTTTCGGGCCATGTCCTCATCCCCAAACTTAAAGTAGAACCGATGTGGGTCATCACCCATTTTTTCCAGTTCAATAATTTTGGGTCCATGGGCATCTTCAGAAAACCAGACACGCATCTCGTCATCATCGCCCATAAATTCCTTGAATTCCTTATCCGTTTTCATTTCTTCCTCAGAGGCATAAGTTTTTTCAAATGTCTGAGTCTCGCCCTCAATATCCTTGGTGATTTTCACTTTCACCTGATCATTTTTTTCCTGTGCCGATGAATAGAGCCCGAGCAATACCATCAGCAAAAATCCCAGCATTGGTTTTGTAAAGATTGGTTTCATGATTGAATTCTTTATGTGTTTGATCCTTGGGCTAATGTACGGAGCAGGCCTGTGCACAACTGTTAAAAGGGGGTTAATCAATGTTAAAAATGGTTAATGGCGAACTGTACGGCCACATTTAGCGTAAATTTGAGGCATGAAGCGATCGACGTTGCGGTGGGTAGTTACTTTAATGAGTCTGGCACTTCTAGGCCTTATTGGCTTTCAGTGGTACTGGATAGACTCTGTGATTCGTGCCAATGAGGAGCGCTTCAAAAAGGATGTGATTGAGGCCCTGCACACTGTCTCTGAAAAACTTGAAAAGCAGGAGGCCTTATATGCCTTTAATCAATCGGTTTATTTCTCCAGAACCTATGGCGGCACTCAGAGCTACCAGTTTCGCGCCGCGCCACAGGGCACAGACGCGGTGGTAATCAAGGATACCCTGCGAAATGATGCCATGGGGTTTGACATTATTTTTGACTTTCAGGTAGGTTCTTCTGACGGACGTGACATACCGGATATGTCAGACCGCAAACATCAGGTGTGGCAACACCAGGCGGAAATGAAGGATGCCGAGCGCCAACTCCTGGAGGAGCGCCTGGAGAGAGCCACCAGGAAATCAGAGATGGTTTTTCAGGTGCTGGAGAATATGCTGGTGCCGGATCGGTCTATTATGGCCAGGTTTAATCCCCAGCAGCTCGATTCGTTGTTGTCCAGTGAATTTGCTGAACGGGGGATCGACATTAGTTTTGACTATGCCATAGTCTCTCCAATCAGTGAGCGATTTCTCCTGGTGGACAATCGGGCCTCTAAAAAAGCCCTTGAAAAAAGCGAGCTCAAAGCGAGCCTTTTCCCCAATGATCTGGTGGGAGAACAAAACTGGTTGGTGGTGGATTTTCCCGAGAAACAGCAATTCCTGTTGCGCAAGATTTGGCTGACTATGGCGAGTTCGGGCTTTTTGATCATGGTCATCGTGGGATCCTTTGGCTACTCCATCCGCACCATTCTTCGACAGAAAAAGCTTTCGGAGATGAAAAATGACTTCATCAATAACATGACCCATGAGCTCAAAACACCAATCGCCACCATCTCGCTGGCCTGTGAGGCGTTGAGCGACAAAGAGATCAATCAGATGCAGGGCATGCAGGACAGGTACCTGGCCATGATAAGTGATGAAAACAAGCGGCTCGGCGAGCAGGTAGAGCGGGTGCTTCAAATGGCAGCCCTTGACAGAAACGACATAGAGCTCAAAAGCGAATCACTCAACCTTCTGGAGCTGGTAGAGCGTGCTGTAGAGAAAACAGCACTTCAGGTGGAAGCCAGATCCGGTCAAATCAAAGTCATTGATAATGCCGACAATAAATTGGTTTTTGGTGATAAAACACACCTCACGAACATACTCGTGAACCTACTGGACAACGCCAACAAGTATTCAGACGCAGCGCCAGAAATCATGATTCGCCTCTACAATAAGGCCGGAGACATTGCTGTGGCGGTACAAGACCGGGGCATAGGCATGACCAAAGAAGCCACCACGCATATATTTCAGAAATTTTATCGGGTGCCTACCGGTAATATCCACAATGTTAAGGGCTTTGGCCTTGGCCTGGCTTATGTGAAAAATATGGTGGAACTTCACCAAGGCACCATCTCTGTAGAGAGTGAGCCCGGGAAGGGCAGCAAGTTTACCATCACCTTACCTAACGAACATGGAAACACCTAAAATACTCTTAGCAGAAGACGATGAAAACCTGGGACAGATCCTCAGTGAATACCTGAACCTGAAGGGGTTTAAAACCACACTTTGCCGGGATGGGGAAGAGGGAGCTGCTATTTTCAGGCCGGGGAACTTTGACCTTTGCATTCTGGACCTGATGATGCCTAAAAAGGACGGGTTTCAGCTGGCTGGTGAAATCAAGGAGATAGATCCTGAAATTCCCATTATTTTCCTGACGGCCAAGTCCATGAAAGAGGATATTCTGGAAGGATTTAAAATCGGTGCGGATGATTACATCACCAAACCCTTTAGCATGGAAGTGCTGCTGATGAGGATAAAGGCTGTACTGCATCGTACCCTCAAAAGCAATGCGGACCGTGAGTTGCCAGAGGAAGTTACCGTGGGTGCGCTCAGGTATCAGTATGCGAGTAACATGCTGCATTTGCCATCCGGCCCGGTGAAGCTCACTACCAAAGAGAATGAGCTGATGAAACTGTTTTTGGAAAACCTCAATCAGACGGTTACCCGTACGGTGGCGCTCAAAAGAATTTGGAAAGATGACTCCTACTTCAATGCCCGAAGCATGGATGTCTACATCACCAAACTCCGAAAATACCTCAAGGAGGAAGATTCCCTCAAGTTGCTGACTGTGCATGGGGAAGGATTCAAAATGGTGCATTTGAATTAGCAGTCATCTTGTATATTTGCTAAGCTGGGCTCCGGCATCAGTCACCTTTTTTAGACCCAAAACCCCTATCTGGTATATGCTACTGGTACCCTCTATCTCTGTGATCAAAGGCAGGACGACCCGCCTCACCCAAGGTGATTACGCCAATGAAAAAGTTTATGATGTTAGTCCCCTGGACGTGGCAGAGCAGTTTGCAGATCATGGGATAAACCGGATACACCTGATAGATCTGGAAGGAGCCAAGAAGGGCTCACCTGTTAACTATCCTACTTTGGAGCTCATTTCAGGACATACCGACCTTAAGGTCAACTTTGCCGGCGGACTACATACTGATGGTGATATCATTAAGGCCTTCGAGTTTGGTGCGGAGAGCATCGCGGCAGCTACCATTGCTGCCAATAATAAAGAACTTTTTGCCAACTGGATTATGTCCTACGGCCGGGAGAAAATCTCGCTGAGTGCGGATGCCCTCAATGGCCTCATCAGGATTGGTGGCTGGCAGGAAGCAACGCAAATCTCACTAGATACCCACATAGAATACTTCTATGACCGTGGTCTGAAATACCTGAAGACCACAGATATTTCTAAAGATGGGGCTTTGGAAGGTCCTTCGTTCGAAGTGTATGAACACCTCACCCGCAAGTTCCCCGAGCTGTGCATTTTTGCAAGTGGTGGGGTCCGGAACATTGATGACATGAAAAAGCTCCGTGACATTGGGATTTACGGGGTAATTTTTGGAAAGGCTTTCTATGAGGGCAGAATCACACTCAAAGAGCTGGAGGGTTTTATACAAACAGCCTGAATCTTAAAATTCGTAATTCAGGTATTCGTTGCCAGGAGGCTCCTCGTCGTACTTTAGTTTGTAAATAAAGTAAAAGATGAAATTGAATTTACAAACGGAATTGAGGTTGGTGGAGTCCTGGTTCTGATTGAGGTACATTCCACCACCGGTGCTGGTGCTTTCGGAAACCGTGGTGGTTTCCTCCGACTTTTCAGCGGCATTGTTTCCGGCTGTCGCTTCAGTGGATTTCTTGCTTTTGCTTGCTTCTTCATTAGTGCTCGCGTCGGCATAGTTTGCCAAAAGCATACAGAAAACGGTTAGTGATATGGAAGCGAGTTTTCTCAGAACACGGAAATTTAGGTAAAAATACGAAATATCTATGCTCTGGGTTAGAGGTTAGCAAGATTTAACCGATTATTTTTTAAAAGCTCCTATGAAAACGACGAGTACAATGGCCATCAGGGAAAGTGTAAGAATAAAGAGAATGTAACTCACGATCCACGTGAGCAGTGCCTTCAGGAACTTTCGGAAAGTGATTTTCCCATCATTGAAGCGACCCAGGGCCCAACCAAAATAGATCAAAGAAATAATGGTCATATATTGACTCACCCAGAATCCCGTCCACTTGAAAGTGAAAAGACCAACTATAAGAAACCAAATGGTATGGGTCTGGAGGTAGGTGATCATCACCAGGTTTTCCAGAAAGCTCCTTTTCTTCCGATATAACCACTGAACACCAAGGGTCAGAAACGGGATCAGAAGTGCTGACACAAATCGAAAGTTTCTCGAAACCCAGCCGGAGATGCTTTCCTGTAAAGCAAGCTGCCGGGCACTGCCGGAGCCTGAAGGAAGTCCCAGGTTTTCATTGGTCGACTTGAGAAAATCCGCAACCTCCAGACCCAATAGTTCAAAGGTGATGAGCATCAGGGCGGTCATCACAATGTAATACCCAAGGGGGCCTATGTACCGGACGCTGTTTCTGTTCAGATAGGCCGTGATCACCCGTTCGGGATGCAAAAACAGCCCCCAGGCAGATCGGCTAAATTTGGTGTCGAGCCCCAGCCACCGATCTGTGAATTCAGAAGAAATGTACCTGAGGGTGAGTTTCTTCAGATGGAGTTTTTGACCGCAATTGGGACAGTAGTTTCCGCCCGATTCCAGGCTACAGTTGATGCATTTTTCCATTTCAGAGGGCATTCAATCCTCTAAAGCTAAAAATAAAATCGAATGGAATGAATTTATCTTTTTTCTGAAGTGTGAACGTCCAGTCGCTGGACCGGGAGGCTTTCCGGGTATTCCTCCTGAAGGAAAGTGAGGAGTTTTTCGCGTACGCTGCATCTCAGGTCCCAGGCCATGGGCGAATTTTTGGCAGACATGAGTGCCCTCACAGTCATGGTAAATTCTTTGGTGTCTGTGATTTGGAGTGATTTCACCTGACCGTCCCAGTTGGATTCAGTTTTCAGGATTTCTTCCAGCTTGCTGCGGAGCTTTTCCACTGGTGTGCGATAGTCCAGGTGGAGAATCACTGATCCGATGATCTCGCCTTTGTTTCTTGTCCAGTTTTGGAATGGCTTCTCCACAAAATAGGTGATGGGGAGAATGAGCCGGCGCCAGTCCCAGATTCGCACTACCACGTAAGTAAGATTGATCTCCTCTACCCAGCCCCACTCACCTTCTACCACCACCGCATCATCTATTTTAATGGGCTGAGTAAAGGCAATTTGGATGCCGGCCAGAAAATTGGAAATCGATTTTTGTGCGGCAAACCCGAGGATAACACTGGCTACACCCGCAGTGGTGAGGAGGGTTTGACCGTATTTGCGGCCCTCCTCAAAGCTCAGAAGGATCAGGGCGAATCCAATAAGGACAATGACCACTATGAAAACCTTCTTGAGAAAATTGATCTGAGTGAGGATCTTCCGCTCTTTGCGGTTGTCTTCTTTGTCAATGTCGTATCGGTCCAGGAAGATATCCTCCATGGCATATACCACCCGAATCAGGAAATGAACGGAGGCGATGATGAGCAGAATGAGAAAGGTTTTTATGAGGATCCGGTTGGTGTCGGTGTCCTCGGCATAGTTCAGGACAATGAAAATGGAGGCCACGGGCACCAGCGTGTTGAAGGCGTTTTTGCACCTCTTCCTGAAGATCAGCAGGTCATTGGATTTGGATTTTTTTACGGTGAGGGTAAGACTGATAGCGACCAGCCAGTTGATGATCACCCCCACCACGAGGCCTATGACGAGGTGCACGACAGGAAATGACAGGTTGGATACATTTTCAATCAGGTCTTTCAACATACCGACAAGGTACTGTTGAGTCATCAAAAATCAAATGGAGGAAGGTTTTTTGGAGGTACAGAGCTAATTGGTAAGAGAAGCTTCCCCCTCTCAAGAGGGGAGACAGGAGGAAGACACCCCTAGCCATATGCTCGTAAGCGTGGGATTAAGTAGTACTCGGACCAGACATTCAGAAGTCATGTTAGGAGATGTCTTTGGTAACAAGAGGTTAGGACTATGATATGAGACGTTCCCCTCTTGAGAGGGGATTAAGGGGTGTGTTCTAAATAAAGATATATTTGAGCGTGTGAAGCGAAAAATCATTCCATATAACCCGAAGCTCAAAGAGCTTGCACGTCAACTACGAAACAATAGCACCAAAAGCGAGATCAGGCTTTGGCAATACCTGAAAGGCAAACAAATGATGGGCTATGATTTTCACAGACAAAAACCGTTGTTAGAATATATTGCTGATTTCTATTGCTACGAACTGGAGTTGGTGATTGAGTTGGATGGCTATACCCACAATTTTGAAGAGGTCTTGGCCAGGGATGAAACAAAACAGAAGGCACTGGAAAACCTTGGGCTGACTATAATAAGGTTTGCGGATCCAGAGGTACTACATGACATTAACAATGTGCTGAGGACGATAGAAAATTATATTTTGGATAGAGAAGAACACACCCCCAGATAGAGAAGGACACACCCCCGACCCCTCTCAAGAGGGGAGTTAGATGTCCTTTAAACAAAAAAAGCAGTTACAAATAAATGCAACTGCTTTTGAAAAGGGTGGAAGACCGGACACGACGGGGCCAACCTTTGGCCGGCGACCTGACTTAATCTTATTTAATTGAGTCCCATTTTTTTGGAGATGCCCTTTAAAAAATTGTGTAGAAAATAAGGACACACCCCCGACCCCTCTCAAGAGGGGAGTTAGATGTCTTTTAAACAAAAAAGCAGCTACAAATGAATGTAACTGCTTTTGATAAGGGTGGAAGACCGGACTCGGCGGGGCCAACCTTTGGCCGGCGATCTGACTTGATCTTATTTAATCAAGTCCTATTTTGTGGAGATGACCTTAAAAATAAGGACACACCCCCGACCCCACTCAAGAGGGGAGTTAGATGTCTTTTAAACAAAAAAGCAGCTACAAATG
>NZ_JAVKCA010000012.1:0-231755 GCF_040222955.1 Marinoscillum sp.
GGTTTTGGACGAGCACAGCGATGGACAAATACCGGAATCTCAAGGGTTCTATTTAGGCTTCAATTTGGTGTTTTCGATCTTCCTTCTTGCCTATCCTTCGACATGGCAGTCTGCGACCGCCTGCTTAGGATGACAATCGACACGGCTGTCTTTCAACCTGTCATGGTGAGCCTGTCGAAATACATGACGCTAAGAACCTGCCTCACCGCAGCACATCGAAGCGCTTCATCAGGATGTCTTTATAGGTATGGCTCACCGGAAGTGCTCTTTCATCGCTTAAAATGACCTGATTGTCGGTCAGGTGAATTTGCCTGATCTCATTTAGATTGATAATGTAATTTCGATGGATTCTCAAGAAGTAATGCGCGGGCAACTTCTCTTCCATTTTCACCAAAGAAAGCTGAACTAAAAAGCTTCCTTCCCGGGCATTGATTTTACAGTACTTGCCATCCACCTCTACATACTCAATATTGGAAACGGGAATTTTGATCAGTGACTGTTTGTGCTTCACAAAGAGACTCTCCTCCATGAAAAGGGCATTCTCTTTGACACTCAGCCCCCCCGGTTGCACAGCAAATTTCTCTATGGCCAGCTCTATCGCATACTGTAGCTCCAGTGGATTAAAGGGCTTCAGCAGGTAACTATAAGGGGACACCAGTTTGGCTTGACTGAATGTCTCAAAATCGGCATGCTGAGTAAGGAAAATCAGTGGCCTGGCGGTATTCATGTTCTCCCCCATCCTTTCGGCAAACAGAATACCCTCCGGCTTTCCCTTCAAATAGATGTCCGCCACTATCAGATCTGGCTTCAGCGCATAAAAGAGGCCCAGGCCCTCCGTTAAATTATCGGCAATCCCACAAACAGTATACCCTCCCTTTTCCAGAAACAGCTTCAGTTCGTCGGCCTGATCGGCCTCATCTTCTATCACTAAAACTCTTAACTTTTCCATCTCTTATGCCTCCTTTGCCCGGGGTAATTTTAAAGTTACGATAGTTTTCTGCCCAACCTGACTTTCCACCTCAATGCTTCCCCCATTTCGTGAGACAAAAGCCCGGCAAAGGATCATTCCCAGCCCGGTCCCGGTGGTGCCGTCCGTGCCGGCCTGAATTTTCTCCTGACTGACTTCAAATAGTTGGCTCAGCACCTCCGGCCCCATCCCGCAGCCATTGTCCTCCAGCGCTATGATGACCTCATCTTCCTGCATGGCTGTGGAAATACTTACCCGCCCGCCCGGGGGCGTAAATTTGAGTGCGTTGTCCAAAAGGTTTCTCAACACAATCTTCATGCTCTGGATATCCACGGACACCACAGCGTCGGCTGAAAAATCAGTAACCAGCTCAATGCCCCGCTCCCGGAACATGGGCTCATAATCATACAATACCTGCCCGATCAATCGCCCGGCCACTATGGATTCCCGCACCAGGTGAACCTGATTGGTTTGGTCAAGTGACCACTGCAGGAGGTTGTTCAGTAAGTTCTGAGTGGCATTGAGTAGCGTTCCGTTTTCTGTGGCCAGCGCAAACAAAGTCTCTTTGTCCCTGGCACTGGCGGCTGCAGCCATTTTCTGCTGAGAGCGCTGCAGCGATCTCACAGGGGCTTTAAGGTCATGAGCTACGATGGAAAACAATCGGTTCTTAGCCGTGTCCATCTGCTCCAGCACCCGCTTCTGCGCTGCCATTTGCTTATTGGATCTGCTGACCATGCGGTAGCCAGCAGCCACCACACCGACAAGGATCAACAGCAGCACCGAAGCCAGCAAGTACGCTTTGATTTGCCATCGCTGCCTGGAGAGTTCCGCATTTTTCACCTGCTCCTGCTGCTCCAATATCGTGATTTCACGTTCTCTGATGCCAACTTCATAGGCTTTCTCCTTTTCGGCCATTTCCCATACTTTGTCACGACTCCAGAGGGTGGCCTGCACCTGTTCATACTCCTTGCGATAGCCAAGCGCTTTTTTCAGGTCTCCACGGTTCTCTTCCACTACCGCCATATTCAGGTAAGCATTTCGCAGTACTGCAGGATCCTGAGCAAGAAGCGCATAGTCCAGGCCTTTCTGAAAATACGGGATGGCCTGATCATCCAGGTACTGCTCATAGTACAAGTTGGCCATGTCCATATAGGAAATAGCCAGACCCAACGTATCGCTCATCTCCATTTCAATCCCGATACTTTTCTCAAAATAAAAGGCCGAGCTGTCAAACTTCTTCAGGTGCAAATAGGCAATTCCAAGGTTGTGGTAATAATCACCCCCATTGTTTTCCGAATACCGCTCCACCCAGGGTCTCAGGTAATGAATGGCGGTGGAAAAGGCTTCCTCTTCCAGCAACAAACTGGCCAGCACCGGCTCGATAGCAAAAGCTCCGTAATATGGAGGCCCCAGCTCATCCCTGAGGGTTAATGCCACTTTATACTCCTCAATGGCTCGTCTGATCAAAGATTTCTCATAGAAGATCTTTGCCCTCAGCAGGGACAGCAACAGGCACTTCTCACCTTTGCATTGATCATACTCCGGAACCAGAATCTCGTGAGCCTTGTCGAAATCTCCCGTCTGAAACAAGGCAGTTAGTTCCTCTACCTGATGGCAAGTGGATTCATCCTCACAGGACTCAGCCAAATAAGCCAGGGCTTTCCGATGAAGGCTTGTTGAAGACTCCTGATCAGTTGTGAACAAAAGCATCAAAAAAAACACAAGTGTAACCACTGTCCTGAGCTTAAGTGCCGGGATCCTTCACCGTGGTGACGGTGCCGCGAGAGGTCTCCGGATCGGTATCCACGAGCACCACGTCTTCTACACCCACCGGATGTTTGCTCTCATAGGTGAACCCAATTTGCCATAGAAAATAGCTTCCGGTTCCCTTTTGAGATTTATAGGTGATGGTGATCAACGTGCCCATCAGAGGTCCTTTGTTCAGCTGACGCTCTACCTCGGTGTGTTTGATCTGTTGTTCGTCATGAATGCCAATGGAGATCTTGTCTTCTACCAGCGTAGGCAGGTAGGCATTGATGTAAGCTTTCTTTCGGCCCCCTCCGATATCCTCAAAGTGGACCATTGCATTGTCGCAAAATGGGTAAAGGGGACCTGCAATCTTCTGATAATAAAGTTCTTTAGCTGTAGTGTTGGTTTTTTTCATGGTCAGGAGTTAGCTGTTAGTTGCGGAATTATACAACCCGGGGGCCGTTGGTTCTTATTCCGTGAATATAACATCTCATACCCATTCTCACCCCACTTGTGCCATTTTTTCTAAAGTGGATTTCCGCTAATCATACTTTAGGACTTACAATTCGACAGCAAGAGCAGTCGCGTTGCCATGGCGGACACTGAAAAGCCTTCAAAAGAGTAAGTAAAAAAACAATCTAACTGTAATATTATGCCAACGACAATTCCATACGATCCTTCACTGGTGTTGGGTAACATCGTGACACTGGAAAAGCTCACCAACATTGAGCAAATAAGCCAAGCCGAAGCACCTGTGAATGCGGCTGAGGATGAACTCAACTCACTCATCGCCATGAAGAGAAGTCTGGATATGACCATTCAGGACATGCTCAACATGAATATCGATGCAGATGAGCTGGTACAGGAGTCTGTAAAAGTAGGTCAGAGTATCCAGCAGTCTGCCATCAACTATGCCAAGATAAAACTGGCCGCTGAGCAAAAGATCCAGCCGCTGAGAGCTAAGATAGCGATGATCAACAGCAGCGTGGAAAGCCCGATGGACTACAATAAGTCCCAGATCAAAAAAATGCCACTGGCAGCGGATTCATTGAAGATGAACTGTCAGTATTTTGGGTTCGACAAAAACGAGCAGTCTTCCGATGCCCACGCCTCCACCATCGCCGGATTTGTCAGTGACTCCCTCAGCCTGTTTGGTGGGTATGAGTCGGGTACTGGCACTGTGAAGTCTTCGGTACAGCAGCAGGTTAGCAGTCAGCACCAAAACCACAGCATCGCCGGAACACTCGTGATCAGCATCAACTGTACACACAAAGATGCTTTGCTCCTGGCTCCATACATATTGGACATAGACAAGGCCATCAGGGTCTGGAATCAGGAATTCCCCAAGGATCAACTCAACGTCCTGAGTATTGCCAGCATCATCGAAACCATGATGACCAAGGACTCTCAGGGTGAAAACAAACTGCAGCTGCTCTCAGGCGCCACATTTGGGTCCTGCTTTGTAGGCATGGTGCATGTCCTCAATACCACGGAGACTGACTCCTCCCAGCGCATGTATTCCGTAGCTGAGTCCATTCAGGGCCAGTTTGAAGTTGGAGGCTGGTGGGCCCATGAGACCGGTGGTTTTGGGGTTGACAGTAGCTTTTCCAATGACGCCAAAAACCTGCTGAGCACCCAGAATGTAACCTCCCACTGCACACTCACCGTCATGGGTTCTATCCCCTCCATCAAGGCCAACTCGGTGGACATGTTCGTGAAGGAATTCAACATGAACGACGATCCCCTGAAAGGTGTGCAGACCCTGCAAGGTGCCACAACGGACGAAATGAACACCATCAGCTCCTCGGCTGAGGCCGCCCGTACCGGTCAGCAGATGATCGCCATGAAAAGCGCCGGGATCACAAGCGCACTCAGTGCATTAAGCGATTCTGATAAGAAGAGCAATCAGATCCTCGACACCAACTCCATGATGGATGCCATGCAGGACTACATCAATAAGTGTTTGGCCGGAAACATCGGGGTACCTATCAACTACTACCTGAAGCCCATCACCAAGAGTGAGCTGGCCGGTGCCTGGCTGAAGAAGTACCACCCCAGCAAAATGAATAACGCCCTGGGCAGTGGCGATGACAGTGGTGACAGCAGCAGCTCTTCCGGATCTGGTGCCGGTGACTCCTCGTCTGACGCTTCGTCATCTGCCTCATAAGCCTATCCATGGGAGGTGGAAAAGCATTTCCACCTCCTGATAGCACTCCACCAGGGAAGCCGAAAACTGGAAAATAGAGTAGGCTCTATCAATAATTCTAAAATCATGGCTTTACCACTCATAGCACCCACAGCAGAGCCTGTGGCTTCACAAGTACCTACAACGGCTCAGCGAACGCTGATTGCCGGAACAAGCATTATGATTGGCGGGGTGAGCACTCCCGGCTTCTTCTCATCCCTCCAGGAAGACCCAAACCTGGCCATTATCGGCGACCAGAACGTAGCCTATAATTGTATCTCATGGTCTCATGGAGTCACCAACGCCTGGAACAACCCACCTGCCAACCCTATTGCCTATTACCAGGCACTGGGTTTGAAGACTTGCACGGCAGGTGATGTCAATAAAAAAGTGGCCGTCTGGTTTGATGCAAATGGTGTGACCACCCATGCAGCGATACGGAAACTCGTGACCATAAACGGTCAAAAAGTGTACTCATGGACCTCCAAACTAGGCCAATCCTATTGCATTGCGCATTCTATTGACAGACTAAACGGGAACACCTATGGCAACCCGGCGATGTACTTCAAATAGCCTACAGGCCAATCAAACAACCAGGGTTGCCGAAAACTGGAAATAGAGTAGGCAAAAAACTAAACTAATCATATCATGCCAACTAAAAACTTAATCATTGACGGACATGGAGCGCAATTGACCTCCAGCTTCAATTTCCAACGGGCTCAGGGAAATGAATGCACCCTGTACTCCTACGTGAGAAATGGAATTCCAATTCCCGCTAATCAGTCTGACAACATCATTGCGAAGATTATTAGCGGAAATTTTAGTTCCGAAATAGCCACGCCAACTGCTTCCAGAATTGGAGGCACTCAGGTAGCAGACAGGGTGCTCCATGCCATCGGGGTAAACTCCGGAACACCTGAATGGGACAATGACGGATTGTTTCCCGGGGCCACCAAATCCACAATAGTGGTAAATGGAGTAAATGTGGATGAGCTTTCATCAGGCAACAACGTGTACGTTCGACTACCATTTGGCGCCACCCAAACGGTGAATCTATCAAGCCTTATCAGTCACTACAGCACAGGCCAGTATAATATTTTCTGGACCGTATGTAGATAACAGACAGAAAAATGCCAACCTCTATCCCTTACGACCATCCCTCACTGACGCTAGGCGCTGTGGTGGATACCCAGGTGCTCGATTCATTGGATCAGGTAGCCAGTCTGAATCAGGCCATTGATGCCGCTCAGGACAAAATGAACTCTCTGATCACCATGAAACGCAGTTTGTCCATGACACTCAATGAGCTGCTGGACATGAACGTTGACGTTTCAAACCTGAAGAGTGAAATGAAAGCGCTTGATCCACAGATCTCCCAGGCCGCAACGGGATACCTGAATACTCGCCTCAAAAATGAGGCGAGTATTCAGAAGGTGAGGGAACAGTTGGCAGAACTGAAACAAAACCACATAGAAAGTCCGGTAGACTTTCTCAAATCGAACATCACGCAACGACCGCTGGCTTATGAGTCCATGAAAATGGATGCCCAATACTTCTCTTTTGGGGGCAACCTGGAAGACGATACTTTATCCAATATTGAAACCTATGTGAAAGAAGCCAATAGCGAGCTGGGAAAGGGCGCCGGAGATTTGGCCAAACAAGCCACCGGCCAGATACAGCAGCAGCACCGAAATCACAGCATCTCCGGTACACTCATCATCACGGCCTGCTGCATGCATCGCAATGTATCCCTGATAGAGCCCATGGTGCTGGACCTGCAAAAGGCCATAACTATATGGAATACTACCGTGGGCAAGGGGGATCTCATTGATACCAGTAACCTGGCATCCATGCCACCCGGTAGTACAGCGCCGGCTTCCGGAAGTAAATCCGCAGGGCTGTCCATCATATCCGGGGCGGCCTATGGGTCAAGCTTCGTAGGGATGGTGCATATCCTCAACACGGATTCGGAAGGGCCGGCAGACGGCAAAATAGCCTCCCTGCAAGAGAAATTACAACTGGGCGGCTGGCTGGAAAACCTCACCGGTGGTTTTGGGGTGAATGAAAGTACCCTCAGCGAAGTGAAGAAAACACTGAGCACGCAGCAGGTGTCCTCGCATGTCAGCCTGATCGCGATGGGCGCCATTCCCAGCATTTCATCAAGCAAAATTGACATGGGGGTGAATAGAATCATGCAACCTGACCCGGAGGCCATCAATGCCGTATTGCAAGCCGCCAATAAAGAGGCCGACACGCCCACCGTTTCCACCGGGGCAGATGATGCGCGCCAGGGTAATCAGCTATTGTCCATCCAAAATGCCAAAATAAACACAGTGATGAAAGGGCTGGAGAAAATAGACCATGGCAGCAATCAGGTGATGGACATCAACTCACTCATGAACGCCTTTGATAATTACATCCAATCAATCACCAACGGAGCTACCATTGTGGGCTCGCCAGTACATTTTTACCTCAAGAACATCACGAAATCAGACCTGATCAAAATGTGGCAAAAAAGACATCTGGCAGAGAAAACCTCCGCGGCTGCTCCGCAAAATGATGACACCAATAACCCCTCTAACCCATAAAGCTTTGAAGCCATGAGCAAACCAACCAAACCAGTCATTGAATCAGGAGGGCCAATGAGCGACATTTTCAACGGCTCCATTGCCCTGACCGGGATTTGTCTTTTGATTCTGACCCTTTTTCAGGTCACCGACAAAAGCGCCCTCTATTGGGTGGATGAATGCTTTTACCTCACAGCAGCAGGCTACCTGCTCACCACGGTATCCGCCTATTTGTGCCTGAGAAAACCCGACCAGGACTACCTCAGGCCATTGACAGATCGGCTTTTCCTCTTTAGCCTGGGCAGCACGGTGCTCTCCATTGGGATCCTCATCTATGAATTTCAAGCGCATGCGTAAACTAACTGACCTGGAAAAATCGTGGGTAAAGAGCCTTTCAGAGCTACCCCCAAGCGCGAATCAACCGATAGCAGCCTGGTTAGAAACCGTTTTTTTTAAAGAGGCGGATGGCCGTGCCCTGATCATTCAGGCCAGTGAGGGCTTTGCCGTGCTCTTTTTGACCAATGAGCTGTTCAATGACGAAACCAAAAAAGCGGCGCAAGTCAGTCAGTTTTCTGAATTGGTCTCGTTTCTCCAATACCTGCACCGCGAGGGTTACCTCTCCATCAACCGGGGGAAGGCCACCCGTGACAAGTCTATGTTCTTTATTCAGGATGACTTCATTGACCCCAAAACACAGAACGGGCCGATTGTGCTAAATGCCAAAGGCGAGTACACTGATAATCCGCATAAAATCCTGGACACCAAAAAGAACACCATTTATCAGGGGGTGAGGTTCGATCATGACCAGTTTGATGCCGTCTTATCCACCTGTACGGGCTCAGTGCTCGTATCGGGCGCCATCCGCCAGCTCCTGGAAGATGACCAGGACGCTCCGCACAAAACCAGGGATTCGGGCACGGTCCATTGGAACGAGATCTCCGTCTGGGTAGCGATCCTGGCGGCCATCCTTTGCCTGTTTATCTACCTGCATTACCGGTCTACCCACCACATGCGGGCTCTCTCGCTGGTGGACTACAAGCAAGATCAGCTCAGCAGCAGGTTAGACTCAATGAATGGGCACCTGGAGCAGTTAGCCTCCCAACCGTATGCAGCGACCGTGCAGACCAAGCCAGCCACCCATCGTGGCATTGACATCTCCCGGTGGAATGGTGACATCCTGCAAGCGGTTGACCAGCAAGACCGGCTCTCTTTCGTGATCTGCAAAGCCACACAAGGGAAGTCCTATGTAGACCCGGATTTCCATACCAACTGGAAGTTGATCACGGAAAAAGGCCTGATCAGAGGAGCCTATCACTTTTATGATGCGTCTCAGGACCCCATGGATCAGGCGGAGCATTTTGCGAAAACCCTGGGTGAACTGACGAGTACTGACATAGGGCCCATCCTGGACATAGAGCCGGAGAGCATCCCCGCTGATTTTGAAGTGGACCCTTTACAGCTGCAGGTGGACCTCTACATTTTCCTGCGTCATGTGGAACGCCTGTCGGGCAGAAAACCCATTATCTACACAGACCCAAGCTTCGGTGACCAGTACCTCACCAATGATAAATTCGGGCAGTACGCCCTATGGGTAGCCGACTACACGGAGGCCGCTCAGCCCACCATTCCCAGGATATGGAGTGGAAAAGGGTACAAATTCTGGCAAAAATCTGCCAGCTATGACCTGGACTCCCACCCAACAGACCTGGACTTGTTTAAGGGAGAAAGGGCTGAGATTTATCGGGATTGAGATTTCTGGTGTGGTTTTGCCAAGTTATGGATTTGTTCTAAAATCCTAACACACTTAATGCAACACACTCAAGATTCCGGTATTCTTCGTGCCTCAGAAACCGGAATGACGTTCTTTTCCCGGCCCGTCATTCCGGTTTTGGACGAGCGCAGCGATGGACAAAGACCGGAATCTCAAGGGTTATCGTTAGGCTTTAATCTTATGTTTTCGATCTTCCTTATTGTCTATCCTTCGACACGGCGGTCAACGACCGCCTGCTCAGGATGACAAACGACATGGCAGTATGCAACTGCCTGGCCAGGGGGACCAATCGACACGGCAGTCCTTCAACCTGTCATGGTGAGCCCGTCGAACCATAAGGCAGGTGGATAGTTTTTCCCAGCAAACACACCTTAATTCGACCAAAAAACACTCTGAAAGCTACCCACCCAAGGAAGAGATTCCGGTATTCTTCGTGCCTCAGAAACCGGAATGACGTTCTTTTCCCGTCCCGTCATTCCGGTTTTGGACGAGCGCAGCGATGGACAAAGACCGGAATCTTTAGGGTTCTATTAGGCTTTAATCTCTTGGATTTCGATCTTCCTTCTTGTCTATCCTTCGACACGGCTGTCTGCGACCGCCTGCTCAGGATGACAAACGACACGGCAGTCTTTCAACCTGTCATGGTGAGCTTGTCGAATCCAACAGACAGGTGGTTAGTCTTTCTCATAAAACACTCCTTGATTCGGCCAGAACACACTCTGAAAGCTACCTATCAATGAACAGATTCCGGTATTCTTCGTGCCTCAGAAACCGGAATGACGTTCTTTTCCCGGCCCGTCATTCCGGTTTTGGACGAGCACAGCGATGGACAAAGACCGGAATCTTTAGGGGTTATCATTAGGCTTTAATCTGTTGGATTTCGATCTTCCTTCTTGTCTATCCTTCGACACGGCAGTCTGCGACCGCCTGCTCAGGATGACAAACGGCACGGCTGTCTTTCAACCTGTCATGGTGAGCTTGTCGAACCTATATGGTGAGCTTGTCGAATCCAACAGACAGGTGGATAGTCTTTATCATAAAACACTCCTTATTCGACCAAAACACACTCTGAAAGCCACCCATCCAATGAACAGATTCCGGTATTCTTCGTGCCTCAGAAACCGGAATGACATTCTTTTCCCGGCCCGTCATTCCGAATACGAAGTGTGATCTATGTAACAATCGTCCATTTCTATGTAATGATTTTACCTGCTCCTGCCCCGATCTTTATTCAAAATTAACATTCACGTTTCACAGCGTTCAATCACGCACAAAAACTGATCTATGAAAAATCTATTCAAGCCTATGATTACACTACTGCTGGCTTTAACCCTTTCAGGGGTGAGTTATGCCGCTAAAGAACCCGCAAAAAGCCCAATCCCCATTACTCATCCGATCTCCGCAGAAGAATCAAACCTTCTGCTACTCAGATTAGATGAAATCAAAGCAATGGATAAGGGTGAGATGAGCTCAATGGAAAAGAAAGCACTGCGAAAAGAAGTCAAATCTATTCAAGGGAGACTGGCCACTGGCGGAGTTTATGTTTCTGTTGGAGCACTTATCATCATCATTTTATTGCTTATCATCCTGCTGTAGATAAAAAATTGATGATATCGCAGGGTCCAAACAGATCCTGATAGCAAACAAAATTGTGGAGTTGAGAGACTCCTTTTTTTTGAAGAGATCAAATTACCTTTAATGGCAACCCTTAAAAATCTAAAAAGAAAAGACCTTCATTGTTTTTGAATCATAGAATACGTCCCAAATTCTGTGGTGATTCCTCGGTCATCAAAAGTGGATACGAGGACGTTTAGCTTATTTGATCCGCAAACAACAACTATCACAAACACTTATCAAATGAATACTTATATGAAAAAACAAATACTGCTTTTAATCATGACCCTATCCTTGTCATCTGTAGGCTTTGCACAGGATTATACCACCGGAATCGGTATTCGCGGCGGCTACTTTAATGGTCTCACCATCAAGCATTTCGTTGGTGATAAGGCCGCATTCGAAGGTATCCTCACCAGCAGGTGGAGGGGATTTCAGGTAACAGGACTATATGAGATCCATAACCAGGCTTTCCATACACCCAGACTCAACTGGTACTATGGCTTTGGAGCTCACATAGGATTCTGGGACGGAAACGAAACCAATTGGGGGAATCGTGGAGATACCTATACTGTGTTAGGAATAGATGGTATTTTGGGTATAGAATACAATTTTTCTGAAATACCAATCAATATTGGGATCGACTGGAAACCCAGCCTGAACCTGGTCGGTTATTCCGGGTTTTGGGGTGACGGGGGAGCCCTTTCCATCCGATATATTTTCTAAGCACAGCAAGGGCAAGCCAACTTTAGAGGCTTGCACTTGTTCTGGCGAATCTGTGAATGATGTAATAATACGAACGATAGATATAACAACCAGCTCAGATTATCTATCGACTTTTACTTGAATCATGACATCAATCTCATTTTTAAACAAACTCCAAAATGTCCAAAACAAAGGGTAAAGAAGGAAAGGCCAAGTCTGATAAGACTGCCCCGGCTAAGAATTTGATGGAAAAGCGTGCGGCCAAGGAAGCCAAGCGAGAAGCTAAGAAGAATTCCTAAAATCAACCATTTCCAGGCTGGTAATAAAGTGGGGCAGGTGTAACATCCTGCCCCTTTATCAATGCCCCTTTCCTGAGCGGATAGGGATAAAACCACACGAAGTGCCTCCCCTCTTATTAGGTCATCTACTTCCTCATATGTATGCCCCGAAGCAGCACCCCTGTCACCTCTCCACGCCTGTCGGACTTGCCCAAACCTACCCTGTCACCTCTAAGTCAGGGATGTGATAGATCAGAAGGCAGAAATGTCCCTGAAGATCGTTTAACCATAATTCTTAGCTTACCTTACAGGTTATGGATATTATACGAAGTTGGAGAGAGCAAAAAGTAATGCTAAAATGGAGGTATCCTATTCTGCAAGACCTGGACTTTGCCTTTGAAGAAGGAGAAAGAGAAAAAATGTGCTCAAAACTGGCCGAAAAACTCAATAAGACCCGATCTGAGTTGGAAGCGCTTTTTGCAGACCTGCAGCTGCATTAGTGCGGGGATGCCTGTATGGGGACCCCTGACAGTATGCTCCAAAACACCCCGTCCATTCCTGGTACGGGGTACTCACTATACGGTGGCCACAAAGCTGACCTTCACTAACTTAAACCTCAATTCTTTCCAATTTTCGCATTCTCATCGGTAGTCAAGGCTTCAAAACCAATGTTGACCCCCAGGCCCAGCCAGGTTTTTCCATCATAAATCCAGTCGGCAGACCGATCCTTAAGACCAAGCTTGTCCCACCCCACAAATGCGCCAATATTGATTTGTTCATTAGGCCAGTAAACTAATCCCAATGAGATGGTCAACGCCGAAGCAGTGCGATTTTCTGGTACGTCGCTATTGAGAGAATCAAGTGCTATACTGGTCAGCCCCAGACCTAGCGAACCATCCACCATAGAATGCTTTTCTTTCCTTGAACCTACCCCAAATACCAGATTGGCAGTAAGCGAAAGGCTGGACTCAAAGTCGAAAGGTTCACCCTTGCCACCTACTCCCCTCAGGCGAAATGGCACCGTATAGACTCCTACTTTGGCTCCTTTGTATCGGCTATAAAGCGGTCTGGTAATCTCTTTAAACTCCTTTTTCGACATCACCCAGGTGACCGGCGTGTTGTAGGTTTTATACAGACCTTGATCATTGAAATTAAGATAGCTGTAATAAACACTGTCATCACTCAAATGATCGATAATTACCTTATAACCCGAGGAAACATCATAAGAAGTCCGCTTATTGGTTGTATCCACATATTTTTGATCTGTATTTGCTGCTACTTTTGAAGCAGTAAACTGATACAACTGCCCCACCTGAAGTGATTCTTCAGTGGCTGACTGACCCGATACACCCAGGAATAAGGTCAGGAATGAAAGTGATAGTAAGTATCTCATAATGATGAAATTAAGTTCATTCGAATCTCATCATTCCCATAAGGATCCACAATCGCCATTAATGGGTATTTTAACCAACGGTACCGTCTCTCCCGTGACATTTTCATTCACGCCTTTCTGAAACCCAGCCTTTTTATTGACCGTATCAACGGCATTGATCAACTGTTTTCAAAAATGAACCAACCAACTACCCACCCGGGCCCGGCGCTCATACTCATAGACATCCAAAGTGCCTTCGACGACCTGGCCTACTGGGGCGGAGAGCGCAATCATCCCGAGGCTGAACAGCGGGCTTCCGAACTCCTGAATCTTTGGAGGGCCCAACGTTTTCCGATCTTTCACATTAAACACTGCTCCACCACACCGGGATCACCCCTGCACCCTTCGCACCCGGGCAATGCCATTCATCCGCTGGTGGCGCCCCTGCCAGGCGAAACCGTCATCGAAAAAAACGTCAACAGTGCTTTCATTGGCACTGACCTGAAAGCGCAATTGGATCAGGCCCACATCACGGAGCTGGTCATAGCAGGCCTCACCACAGACCACTGTGTATCCACCACCACCCGCATGGCTGGAAACCTGGGCTTTGAAACCTCGCTGGTGGATGATGCCACGGCTACTTTTTGCAAGCAAGGGAAAGACGGCCAGCTCTTTAGTGCGCAGCTCATCCACGACACGGCCATTGCGAGCCTGAGCGGAGAGTTTGCCCAAATAGTCACTACCCGGGACCTCCTGGAGCGATGGAAAGACCAGGAGGTATTAAGCTGATGGCCTGATGATGTTCGCCAGTCAATTTCCGGCTCAGACGACCATCTCCAGGTTGCGAAACCATCCTGCACCGGATGGCCAGGACCTGGCATGGCCGGATGTACTGGTGCAATCACGATACCGGGCCATTGAGAAATCCGTACCGGAAAGCTCCTTTGCCCTTTTCACCCTCCAATCTCCCGGAGAGGCCACCCTAAGGGTAGGCGGAAAGACACTCCAAATCTGCCACCAGACACTTTGCCTCGTCAACCCCTATCAGTCCTTCGAATACCGCATCGAAGCGAAGGAGGCCGTGGAAGTTCAGAACCTTCACCTGAGCCTGCACACCTATCAGCAACTGATGAGTCTGATGGCGCCCAACCAGGATCGGTTGCTGGAATCCCCGCATGAAAGCATGGAAACCCCCGAATGGTCGCATCACCTGTACTATATGGAAAACCCCCTGCGGGATCAGCTCAACCGATACAATCAACTGAATCCCGAGGATTTTCTGGTCGGCATAGGCGCACTGCTGCAAGACCTTTACCGGGAAAATGAGTATTCCTCCAGGCGTATCCCTTCACAGAAAAGATCCACTCAGAGAGAGCTTGCCCGGAGAGTGGCCATCGGACGCGACCTCATCTTCAGCCAGTATCACGACCCCCGGCTCACGCTGGACCGGATCTGTGCCGAGGTATTCATGTCCAAATTCCATTTCATTCGGATATTTAAGCAAGCCTATGGGCTCACACCCCATCAGCTCATCCGGCATATCAGGATCATCAAAGCGCAGGAATACCTGAAAGCCGGCAACATGACCCTGGAGCACATTGCCTACAAGGTGGGCCTGCAGGAACCCAATTCCCTCTACCCACTTCTGCGCAATGCCGGAGTTAATTAGCAATTTTGAATAGGTACCCCACTCCTCTTCGCGCCTAGCTTTGGCATAAAAAAAGCTTATGGAACTTCTACACATCAGAAACGCCACCCTCAAAATCAACTACGGAGGCCACACTTTCCTCATCGATCCTTACTTTGCGGAAGCCGGCTCACAACCTTCCTTTGCAGGAAAAGCCAGCAACCCCACGGTGCCACTCCCCATGAACACGGATGAGATTCTCATGGGGGTAGACTGTGTCCTGGTCTCCCACCTTCACCCGGACCATTTTGATGAAGCGGCACAGGCGACCATCCCCAGGAACCTGCCCATCTACTGTCAACCTGAAGACGTGGACACCATCCGAAGTGCGGGCTTTCTGGCGGTACATCCCCTGCAGGATCAGGTGCAACTAGGTGAGATCACCCTGACCAGAACACCGGGTCAGCACGGTACCGGGAGTATTCTCCCCCTGATGGGTGTGGTTTCCGGATTTGTGTTTCAACATCCGGGTGAAAGGACCGTCTACTGGTGTGGAGATACGGTCTGGTATGAAGGCGTGCAGCAAAACATCGACAGGTACCAACCTTCATTGATTGTCTGTCACGCGGGCGCTAACAAATTTTTCAAAGAACACAACGTATTCGGTCCGGCATACACCGGAGACAGTGATGTGCTCATCATGGATGTCGCGCAGGTATCCCGTCTTTGTGACTATGCTCCGGACAGCCAGGTGGTAGCCACCCATGTGGGAGCCCTGGATCACGAAACCGTCACGAGAGCGGAATTGAGGGCAGCACTGAAAAAAAGTGTGGACTCAGACCAACTATTTATCCCCGAAGATGGTCAGACTTTGGTATTTGATCAACCATTAAAAACATCTCAACCATGATTAAAAACAAACTGGGACAACTGGGACTGGAATTACCCAGCCCTTCAGTTCCGGGAGGGAATTACACCTCATTCCACATCAGAGGCCATATCGCCTATGTGGCCATTCAGTTTCCCATTCAGAGTGGCGAGTACCTTTTTCAGGGAAGATTGGGACAAGACCTTAACACCGAAGATGGGTACCAGGCCATGCAGCTATGTGCACTCAATGTGCTGGCGCAAATCAACAAGCACACCTCTCCCAATCAGTTGGAAGGGCTTAATCACATTGATGCCTACTACCAAAGCACTGAAAGCTGGGACGAAGCTCCGCTCATCGTCAACGGCGCTTCGGATCTGTTTGTGAATGTACTCGGCGACAAAGGCATCCATACGCGCTCCATCGTTGGGGTTCACACCCTTCCGAGGGGGTTCAGCGTGGGGCTTTCGGCATCACTGACCCTGCGCAAACCAGCTCGCGGCTGGGTGTGGCTTTAATCGTCCTGTTAGCGGAGGTGGTCCAAATCTTCCCGGGTGTCTATGTCGATTTCGCCTTTTTCCAGGTGCCGTAAGATCGGCCGGTCGGCATGGGCTGTAAGGATTTTTTTAGCTCCGGATTGATCACCGATGGACAACAGGTCCTGAAAGTAG
Organism: Marinoscillum sp.; assembly: GCF_040222955.1. Taxonomy (GTDB): domain Bacteria; phylum Bacteroidota; class Bacteroidia; order Cytophagales; family Cyclobacteriaceae; genus Marinoscillum. Next base: position 16,375 of record NZ_JAVKCA010000012.1, read on the forward strand.
CGCTTAGGGAAAATGGCCGGCACACCCTGTACACCCTGATATTCGGATGCCACGATGGACTGGCTGTTGTATGTAAAAAGATCCAGCAGCCCATTGAGGTGTGTGGTGGTCAGAAAAGGCTGGTCACAGACGGCTATCAATACCCCATCTAAGGTGGGCTGAGTTTCCAGCAGTCGGAGCATTCCAAATTTCAGGGAGTGACCCATCCCCTTTTCCCAGGCTTCATTGACACAGGTACTGGTGGCCAGGTGCTCAATGACGGGCAAATGTTCCTGGAACCGCGCGCCCAGCACCGTTAGGGTGTGATCCAGTCGCGAGCTGAGCAAGGTTTCCAGGGTGTGGCTGAGGAGGGGCTGATGGTTAAATTCTACCAGCTGCTTTGACTGTCCCAAACGGGAAGAAGACCCCGCAGCCAACAGCAAGCCACCGACTACCGGCTTATCCAATTTGCTGCTGATCATCCTCGGAGTGGAGATACACCTGCTTGAAGACCTGATCGTCTATGCCCTGTCGCTTATGAATAGGCCCCTTGTGGTACTTCAGAAATCCGCCAGATCGTCCGGCAAATTTCGCCAGCACTTCAGATAAAATGGACAGTGCAATCTCATCGGCAGTTTCGGCTCCAATATCCAACCCTATCGGACTATGAATCCTTTGATGGTCTTGTTCCGTGAGGTTGATTTTGGCTTCCGCCAGGGCTGCAAACAGTTTGTCAGCACGCTTCTTAGGGCCGAGGATGCCTATGTACGGAGCTTCAGATTTCACCACCTGCTTCAGCACTTCCAGGTCATAGTCATAATTATGTGACATCAGTACAATGGCCGTGTAGGGAGTCACCCGAATCTCCCGGGTCACGAAACCCCGTTGACAGGAAACCAACTGATCGGCCATCGGAAAGTGCACCGGCGCCAAATGGGCGATGCACTCATCACTGATGGTCACCCGCCAACCGAGGCCTTTCGCCAGGTTAACCACAGGCTGAGCATCGGCACCTGCTCCGAATATCAGCACTTCTATGGAGGGCTCTACCACCTCAAAGAGTACCTCTAAAGTGCCTCCAGCTACGGGATAAGTCCTGGTCTCCGATTTTCTGGATGTCAGGATCGCTGCCAAATCCGCTCCAATTTTGGCCGTAAGGGCATCTGAACAATAGTCAGCATTTAAACCCTCGTCATTCAAAAGCAACAGCCTTTCACCCGCAATGATTTTTGGATCATCCGAATGATAAACCAGCGCGGCCACCCCGATCTTACTGAGGGTCAATAACCCCCGAAGGTGATCGAGTGCATCCAACTCACCCGTGCCGGCTACAGGCTCCAGCAGCACATCCACCACGCCATTGCATCCCAGACCAATGCGCAATTCATTGTGATCATCATCCATGGTGTCATAGGTGACCAGCATGGGCTGCTGGCTCCGCATCACTTGTCTGGCTTTGCGCATGGCATCCCCCTCCAGGCACCCGCCGCTGATGCTTCCTACCCATTGTCCATTGTCGAGAATGAGCATTCTGGCACCCGGATTTCGGTAAGACGATCCCGACACCCGTACTACTGTGGCTAAAACCACTTTCCGGGCCGAAAAATCAATCTTATCGTAGGACTCAATGATGTTTTTAACTTCTTTCATATCAAATCATTTCCAATGAACGCTCCGTCTGCGCCGCAGTGCTAAAGGGCTGATTGTAATAACGCTGTTTGGTTGCCCGATACATGGCATTGGCCAGTGCCCCAATGGCGGGCGGCAGGGAGGGTTCGCCCAGACCTGTGGGGCTAATGTCGTTTTCCACAAAGAAGGTCTCTATTTCCAGAGGAGCTTCGGCATGTCGTATCAGGCGATAGTTATGAAAATTGCTCTGCTCTGGCGCACCGTTTACAAAGCTCAGCTCACTGTACATCGCATGCCCGATCCCGTCAATGATTCCACCTTCTATCTGGTTCAGTGCACCCTCCAGATTCACTACGATTCCGCAATCTACGGCGCACCACACTTTCTTGATTTTGATCTGATCTTCTACTTTGATCAGATCTATCACCTGAGCTACGTAAGAGTTGTGACAAAAGTAAGCCGCCACCCCCCTGGAAACACCAGGCATATCGGCTCCCCAGTTGGCCTTTTCCTTTACCAGCTTCAACACTCCGGCATAGCGCGCCGGTTCATAATCATTCTTTTCTCCCACAGGCGAGCTAATCGCCCGTTCGAACAGCTGCAAACGGAAGTCTATCGGGTCCTGGCCGGCAGCCTCGGCTACCTCATCCAAAAACGCCTGCTCAGCTCCGGCCGTGAAATTGGAATTGGGCGCACGCCATGCTCCGGTGGAGATATTGGAGGTGACTGCAGTACCCACTGCCCGGTAGTTGTCAACCGTCCCTGCCGGGAAACGATTCGCAAAAATGGGGTTACTGTCAATGCCCACCCCTTTTACTTCATAGGCCATCAGCTCATTCTCCGCATTCAGCCCAGCCTTGAAAGTCATCCTGTAAGCCGGGCGGTAAGTACCCTGTGAGATGTCATCTTCCCGGGTATAAACAAGCTTCACGGGAGCCTTCATGCGTTGAGAAATGGCCGCTGCTTCCAGTCCGAAGTGCCCGTATAGCCGGCGACCAAAGCCACCACCCATGCGGGTCATTTTCACCTCTATGTTTTCCAAAGGCATTCCCAGTAAACTCGAAATGGATTTTTCCATGTATTCGGGTGTTTGGATGGGACCTACCAATTCGGCTTTGTTTTCTGTCACATCCGCAAAGAAGTTCATGGGCTCCATGGTGTTGTGGGCCAGAAAAGGCGCTGTAAAAGTCCTTTCGATCACCTTAGCCGCCTTTGCAAAGGCCTGATCCGGCTGACCATCAATACGCCGAACGTCGGCTTCAGCAGTGTTTTCCAGCGCTCGTGCCAGTTGATCCTGATGATCTTCCGTATTCTCCAAGGGGGTCACCTGCTCCCACTCGGCCACAATGGCCTTCTTGGCTTTCATCACCTGCCAGGTAGAAGTGCCTACCACAGCAATCAGCTCAGGAAAAGCATTCGTGTCTGACCATTGGCGCTCCTCGGGAGCAGTGTTGATGGTGAACACATCCCTGATCCCGGGCATCGCTCGGGCCTTTTGATCATCCATTGATTTGAGCTTCATCCCAAACGCAGGAGGATGTACAATCATGGCAATGAGCATGCCCTCACGATGATAGTCCAGACCGAAAAGCGGCTGTCCGGTGATGATTTTCTTCGCATCTACATTGCGCACCCGGCTACCCACCAATTTGAAATCCGTGGGATTCTTGAGTTCGACTTCCGACGGTACAGGAATGGAAACGGCTGCACCTGCTACGGCACCATAGGTAGTGGACTTGCCACTGCGCTTGTGGGTAATCACACCCTTTTCTGTGGTGAGCTCGTTCACATCCACTTTCCATTCATTGGCTGCTGCTTCCATGAGCATCCTCCTGGCCGTGGCGCCTGCCATGCGCAGGGGTTCCCACCCGCGCCTGATGGACTGGCTGCCTCCGGCTAGCTGGCCCTGATAAAGATCGGTGTTGAGCTTGGCCTGCTCCACCACCACGTTTTTCCAGTCTACGTCCAGCTCCTCTGCCACGATCATCGGCATGGAGGTCTTTACGTTCTGACCAATTTCGGGATTGGGAGAGAATATGGTCACCAACCCGGTATCGCCAATTTTGATAAAGCCATTCATATCAAACCACTCCTCCGGAATGGCCAGGGCCGTTTCGGTTTTTGGCATGCATCCGGACAACCAGCTAAAACCCAGTACCATGCCGCCGCCTGCGGCAGCTGATACTTTCAGAAAAGACCTTCGATTGAATTGTGTTGTTATAAGTGTCATGGTAATGCCTTTAAAGATCAGTTGGTTTGCGCTGCTATTTTGATGGCCGCCTTGATTCGGGTGTAGGTACCACAGCGGCAGATGTTGCCATTCATGGCTGCATCAATTTCTTCGTCCGTAGGACTTGAGTTTTGACTCAGCAAGGCGGCAGCATTCATGATCTGACCAGCCTGACAATATCCGCACTGAGGGACATCCTTCTCTTCCCAGGCTAACTGGAGGGGGTGATCACCTTTTTCTGACAGTCCTTCAATGGTAGTAAGCGCTTTATCCCCTACTGAACTCACGGGGATTGAGCATGATCTCACCGCATATCCATCCATCAATACTGTGCAAGCACCACACTGTGCCATGCCACATCCGTATTTTGTACCTACCAGCCGCAGATGATCCCGGAGCACCCAGAGCACCGGGGTATCAGCATCTACCTCCACAGATTGACGACTGCCATTAATTTTCAGAACGTATGAAGCCATTGATATTAAGTTTGATTTTATAGAAAACTTTCCCTCCGGAATGCGCTCAAAATAAGCCACTCCAGTTGCAAAGGAATTTATAAATTTTTTGGCAGACTTCACTACACTGAACGACGGGATGTCGATGTAATACATTACTCAGTCCTCGTGTACTCGGTCAGCTCGGTGCTGGGCGCAATCACCGTGCGGTTGTCCCACAAATCAGGAGCATTGGAATACTCCTTTCTGAAAAGCACCACCGGAGGCTGTTTCACCAGGTTAAAATCGTTCGCTTTCAGGGGTTTCCGATCCAGAATGAGCAGTTCCCAATCACTGTGTATCTCAAAGGTAAGCGAAGCACTCAGCTTGATTTCATTCAGCTCTTTGTCGATCAGAAAGCGCTTTTGCTTTTTCATGATGGTAAAATCGCGCTCCAGCGAGGCTGTTTCATGCTGCTGTGCATGGATGTATTTCACAAAATACCCGTCTGACCCCTTCTCGAATATTACACGTCCTTTCTTGGAGTTCATAGAATGACCAAATCCCAGTAAGTGGAAGTTTTCGTTACGTTTACCCGGAGCATAAGCAAAGTCTAATTGCAGGATGGCAAAGGATTCTGTGGAGACATACAATGTTCCTTCAAACAAGCCTCTTTCGCGCGGAGCAAATGATAGTGCATAAACCAGTTCTCCGTTGAACACGGTTATTTCATTCACGTGATAATCATACCGATTGGTTTTGGTGATGAATTCCCAATTATCACTCTTCAGGCTGCCATAGTCTTTGAGGAGGAAGGACACCTCTTTACTGAGCTGGTGTGTGGATACCCTGTAGTGCAGTGAGTCTGCCTCAGCTTCCACCGCCGCTGAGTCGGGATGGGTATCGGCCTTCATGGCAAAAATTCCCGAGCGGAATTTATAATAGACCTCTTCGTTGCTTTTACTCTTTTCAATGTCCTCAAAAAATGCCCCCAGCTTCTTTTCAATAGTGGCGGTAAGGTCCTGCATCGCTCCTTCCTCCAAAGAAATAGCTTCCTCTGGCACCAGCTTATGCTCATCGCCGTGTTGATAAAAGGATACGATGGCATCCTGATACTCTGTGAATTCATCAGGCAGCATCTCTATAAACCCCTCCAGTGATTCCTTATCCATTCCTACAAAGTCTGAGTGCCTGACCCGGATCTGATTGCTTTCAGGAAAGGGTGTCCGCTCAAATTTGTGATAAAACATGCGGCGCACCTCTGACCGGTTGGGATGATTTACAGGGTAGTGCTCTCGCACCCTGGCGATGATGTCAAGACCCGTGAGTTGTCTGGAGTAAACTGTAATGGCATTCAGATTGATCTCGGCCTGTCGCAGATAAACCGGTGTGCTTTTTCTGAAATCCCGGGCCGCTAACTTCAGCGTCTCATACCCCATGTAGCTGAATAGCAGCGTGTCTGTGGGCAGAATGGATTCACTGCTCAAAACGAAATGCCCATCTGCATTAGAGATGGTTCCCAATTGGCTGCCCATCACTGCTATGCTGGCAAATGGAAGCGGCATGTGCGTTTCGGCATCCAACACCTGACCGGATATCACATTTCCCAGTGCCCTCACGGCAAAAACACACAGGATCAACCAAAGGCAATATCGCTTCATTGTGGCAGTAAACATAAGCAAGGCCCTCGTCAAATGGTGATCACCAATATGAAATGAATCGTCTGCTCATCGTAACCCTTCTTTACCATTACATTTTGCTTCATCATTGGTTTCTATTCAGGTAAATCTTTGCAGTAAAGTCCAAAAGGCCTGAGCAGTGCATCAATGTCTGCGTCCGTTAGCGCACTGTGATACTCTATCCTCAGCACATGGTCCACATCCTCCCTATCCACAGTCCATCGTTCAATAGACGGATGATGGTTTAAAACCCTGGCCACCAGTCGCTCTTTTTTCCTTGTACGGATGTTCGATTTAAGAATAAGGAGGTTCATGTTTTGTCCTTTTAGGTCTGTAAATCCTATTTCAGCTACCGGGCAGCCAAAAAATAATGGTCGCCATGAAAATGCCTCCGGCCATCAGGGCTGTCAGCAAAACGAGCCCCAACGTCATGGCTTTCCTGAAGATCGGTTTGCCCTTATCTTTCACCCTCAGGTAAAGCTCAAGGATCGCTATAGGAATAAGTGTATGCCCAAAAGCCAGAAAAATATCGAATGGCCCGTCAAATGCATCGGTATGCCCCGGCGCACCCTGATGGATAAGTATCCAGAGTCCGAAACCAACCCTGAAAAACCACACCCCGCTGACTGCCAGAAAAAGGCGGAGTGCCCAGCGGCGGTGTACATCGAGCCGGCGATTCATGGCAAAATACATAGTCATCACTGCACACACGATGATCATCAGCGCGTTGAGGGTATTGCCTGCACCCATAAATGGGCCAACGACAGCACCTCTTGCGAAAATGATATACAGCCCTGACAAGCTGATGATTATTGCCGTGACCACATACACCCGGCCATTCCACCGGTGAAATTGGCGCATGTTCTTCTGAATCCACGGCATCAACTGAATGGGGCCGCCCAAAGTGATCACCGCAGCGAGTAACAAATGAATACCCAGGGCCACATTGCCCATGGTATCCCCGCTGATGATTCCATGATAAAGCACCTCATTCCAGGCTGCAAAATCTCCCCGAATCGTGCTGCCTCCGTAGAAATACAGAATGTGAAAAACAAACATCAATTGGCCAGCTACGGCAGTGAAGAACCATGCTTTTGCTGATCCATTCAGTAGCCTTAGTGAGTGATCCTGTGCTGCCGGGGTTTTGGTGACGACACTCACAACCCCAGTTGCTTAAACCCCTCAAAAACGAAAAATGCCGGCCAAACAGAGGCCTTAAGCACCCCCAATACGCCCATCCAGAAGCCTGTGGCCTCCGAGACAAAATAAATAGCTGCCCCCACGAAGCCCAGCCCGTACAGGCAGCTGGGTGCTCCGTGACTTTTTTGTATTTTATGATTCATGGTACTCATGATGCGAATAGTTTTAGTGAATAAATATTGAAAATTATTGACCAGCATGCTGGTCTACTTTGCTGAACTCGTTTTATCAAACTCAATGATGTTGGCACTCACGGTGACGGTGCGCTTGTAAAAGAATGGTGGCACTCCACCCAGGTGTTCTTCCGTCACCATATTCACCAGTGCCCTGGAGCCCGTGCTCAGGTCTGCCTGGTCCATCATATTGGCGTAGGCATTGGCAAAGAGTTGTTTCTTCTTCATTCCTCCGAAAATCAGTACGTAAGACACGTCCGCACTACCTCGAACTTTGTCCACCACCCGGTAATTACCACTGGCCAGGTGGACCTGCGTGGCATTTTGATTCTGGTTGAGCATGAAGGCGTTGCTCGCTCCACAGGAGCTGAGGATCACCAAAAGAATTACCACAACGGAAAGATTCAATAACTTTTTCATAGTCGTTTATTTTAAAATTTGATTTGATGTTTATTGATTTAGTTTTCTTCCAATGCTGCATTCGCCAGTTCTTCGGAGAGTTTTAAACCCCGGCTGCTGACGGCTGACGTATTGAAAAAGCCGGTTACCGGAGTGTCTTCATCGCCCACCGAAAAGATGTTGGTGGAAGTATTCGCCAGAGGCATTGAAAACAACTCTGCAAAACCACCGGGTCTGGCAATCTGAAAGTAGAGGCCGTAGAGAAAATCAAAGGCCAGGTGATCCAGCGAATGAATCTCAACGGACAGAGAATCTCCCACCTCGTAGGGTGGCAGGAACTCATTGGTCTTATCAGGATGGGGATCGTATGGGTTCATAAAATCCCGGCGAAGCGGAATGATAAACTCCTGACCATCTACAGGCTGACCAGCGGAAAATCCCGCATCATAAGCCATATTGAGTTCTCCGGGATTGCCCAGAAAGACCCCGTTTCTCCATGCTTTGATCCAATAGGTATCCCCTGCTCCCGCAGGATCTGAAGCCACAAACTCCGCGGTGTAGTAATCCTGCTTCACGATCATATCCTTGGGATTATAATGGAAAATAATGGAGTCTATGGGTGGCACCCTGCCCATCTTCGAAAAGGCCTCAAACTCCTGACCATCCACAGTTACCGTCAGCCTATACTGATGCCCTACCTGACCGAACGGCTGATCTGTGGGGTACCAAAAGTATGATTCAGCTTCCTCCTGAAACTCGTAGGTTTCACCGGAATTCAGATCTTCGATCATTACATGTGCTCCCGGAACTTTTTTAGGTATGGATTGCTCAAAATAGGGCTGAGACCTGGTGATCCTTATTTTCTGAGGTTCCATTTTTTGATTGACCCATGCATCCACGACCAGGATTTCAGCCGGAGCGTTGAGCTTCGGGGTGATTTCGGTTTCGCAGGCAAAAGCGAAGACCGAGAGAAGAATTAGAAGTATATTTTTCATAATCATTTATGGTTTTATCAAAATTTGAAATTGTAAGAGATGGCAGGAATGAAAGTGCCAAGCATGGAAAACTGGTTGGCGGAAGTAGCAATAGGTGCCTCCGCCGATTGGCGCTCACGGCCCTGAGAAAAATAGATGCTAAATGGATTCTTTCGTGCATAGACATTGTACACCGAAACCACCAGATTATCCTCACCAGAACGGCCCTTCTTGCCCCGCCACACATTGTTGATGGTGACGGCCAGGTCCAGCCGGTGATAGGCCGGAATACGGAAGTTGTTACGCTTGTTGCCATCGATGTACGGAATCACATACTCCTGAATCATGATCCTGTCCGTAGGGAACGTGGTTGGCGTGCCTGAAACGAAACTGAAGTTTGCGGAGAATGATACTTTCTTACTCAAATCATAAAAAGCTGCCACTTTCAGGTTATGTCGCTGATCAAATTTGGTCGGATACCAGCTTCCCACCCGGTCTTTGCGGTAACCATAATTGATGCCATCCACCTTCAACTCCGACTTGCCAAGTGTGTAGCTCACCCAGCCTGTGAGCTTGCCGGTATTCTTTTTGGCATATAGCTCCAGCCCGTAAGCTCTGCCCCTGCCGGAGAGCAACTGTGATTCCAGAAACTCATTGATGAAAAGATCGGCCCCATCGATGTAGTCTATCTGGTTGCTACTCCACTTATAATAGACCTCTGCGGAGGTTTCATAGGCATTGGACTGAAAATTTCTGAAGTATCCAAGGGCTACCTGATCACCCTGCTGAGGCCGGGTATTATTGCTGGATGGCTGCCAGATATCTATGGGCGTAGCTGCCGTAGTATTCGAAATCAGGTGTATGTATTGGTTCATCCTGTTGTAGCTACCCTTGACGGAGGTCACTTTAGAAAGCTGGTACCTGAATGAAGCCCGGGGCTCGAGGTTACCAAATGATTGGATGCTTTCCCAATTTCCCTTTTCTTCCACAGCAATCAGGGGCTTTTCCATTCCTGGCAGGGTATCGCCATATTGATAAGCTGTACCGCCCATATAGTCAAATCTGCTGAAACGCAGTCCGTACTGCAGGGTCAGGCGATCCGTGAGCTGCTGGTCATTGCCCAAATAAAGTGAGGTCTCCAGGGCCTTGCGGTGATCCAGGCTGATGTCAGCAGTCACTCCATCACTCACGGTAATGGCATTGGCAGGCTCAAACAGATAAAGGATGCCTTCCCCCCCGAAAGTGATTTCATTCGATGCATTCACAAACCAGGTAAATTCCGGTTTGAAATTAAGGGTACTGATCTCTGATTTCCAGTCGTACTTATCCTGTTCGCTGTCTCCCAGCTGAAACCCATAGTCATAGTTGCTATAAAACGCTGTGATGTTTGAAAAAAGCTTGCGCCCATAGAGGTGATTCCATCGGACTGTGGCCGTCCGGTTTCCCCAGTCAAACCCCTGGAATTCATCCAAACGGAATACATCTCTGCCAAAGTACCCTGACAGGTAAACCCTGTTTTTCTCATTGATATTGAAGTTAGTCTTCGCCGTGAGGTCATAAAAATACAATCCGGTATCGTCCTCCAGGGCATCAGTAAAGGTTCTGGCCAGCACATCTGCATACGAACGCCGGGCAGCTATGATGAAAGAAGACTTATCCTTCTTGAGCGGCCCTTCTACTGCCAGGCGACTGAAAACAGTGCCGATACCACCAGTCACGTCATAGGTCTTGTTGTTGCCTTCCTTCATGCGAATATCCAGAATGGATGAAAGCCGACCTCCATATTTGGCGGGGATACCTCCCTTGTACAGCTTCACATCTTTGACTGCATCGGGATTGAATACTGAGAAAAAACCAAACATATGTGATGACTGATACACCGGAGCTTCATCCAGCAGCACCAGGTTTTGGCCCACGCTGCCTCCTCTTACATTGAATCCAGATGCTCCCTCGCCGACCGTACTCACTCCGGGAAGCAGCTGAATGCTTTTGATGACATCCACTTCTCCCGCAAATGCAGGCATCCTTTCTATGGATTTGATGTCCATGGTAGCGGTACTCATTTCAATGCTTTGGACATTTTCATCTACGGCCTCACCAGTCACAACGACAGCCTCCAGCTGTGCTTCACCAGCAAAGAGCTCCAGGTTCAGACGGAGATCCCCGGTCAGTGCTATCTCTTTGTGTATATCCGTATAGCCCATGTATCTGAAACTGACATGGTAGGTTCCTTTAGGTAATGTTAGAGCGTAGAATCCGTAGGCATTGGAAACCGTACCATTAGCAATTTCACTAACGTATGCAGTAGCGCCTATTAATGCCTCGCCATTGCTGGCATCTTTGATATAGCCGCTGACAGTATACTGTTGCTGAGCTGAGCCGATTACGCTACTGACAAGACATAGTAATCCCAGTATCGCCCTGAGTCGATTTTTTTTCATTTTGTTAATTGTTTAGAACGCACCGGGCAAACCCCTCCTGATCAGTAGTATGTATCCTACCGTGAAGCAAGCCCAGTGGCATGGTGGTGTTTAAATGGTTAGTTTACTTTTTTCCTTTTGTTATATGGTTTACTATTCAATCATTTTGAAAGTCTGATCTGGCTGTCCCCGGAAACCTCAAAAGAGGTGTAGTCGAATACGTTTTCCGTTCCTGAGAAGGTACTTCTACCTTCCAAAACAACCTCCAGGCTGTCAGAGTCAAAATCTGAGTAATCAATCAGAACAACGCCGGATGCGCTGATTTTTCGTAGGTTAGGTACTGTAATTTTCACCCTGATCGTGTCCTGAAATAACGTATCGCTTATGGCATTCACGCTGAATCGAAGGGTACCCTCTACATTCTCTAAAACAGATGCCCGAAAAGCAGAATCCTCTACGTCCAGTCGTACTTGAGGTTCTACACCCCACGCGACCCTTACCACCCAGTTGCCCGTAAATTCCAGCGCATCGAAATACCCTGTCTCAACTGTTCGATAAGGGCTTTTCGCCTGAATCTCTGCTACCACCATCATGGTCTGCTTTCGAAAAGCAATCAGGCTGATGATCAAGAGGATACTGAATATCCCGGCCACTGTCAGAAGTATTTTATTACTTGCTTTCATGTCTTTTATCTTTGAGTTTCAATCACTCATTTATTCAAACCCAGAGATCGCTCCGCGCGCTTTTTATAATCCTGGTAATACTCATGAATGTCTTCAAATGTCAATTGAAGCAGGTCCATGGCCTTAAAAAGTTCTGGCAACTCCTGGGTCACAAAATCGGACTTGCGTAATGCTTTGGTCTTTTCAAACCCATCGTCAGCCACAAAATAGCCGATGCCCCGCTTGTTATAAATGATGCCCTTTTCCTGTAAATAATTATAGGTTCTCATGACTGTATTGGGATTCACTTCGGTGTTTACCGCCATCTCACGTACAGAAGGTATCCGGTCACCGGCATTCCATTTAGCCAGTAGGATATTCTCACAAAACAAGTCTGCTATCTGTAGATATATCGCCTGATTGTCCTTGAAATCCATGCTACGCCTCCTGCTCCTTTAACCCCAGATAAGTAATCAACCAGCTCATGGGTGCCAACACCCACCAAAAGAGCCATTTGATAACAGCCCAGACGGGCTGATCTCCGATGACATCCACCAACTCACAGTGCATGCCCACACACTCATGCTCAGAAAGAAAAGGCTCCCGCAACATGAAGTAAACCATGGTACCACAGACCAATGCCAGCACAATGAGCACGCTCACCGTTTTCGGAAAAACATAGCCCCTGAAATGTGCAGCTCCCACCAGAAAGATTCCCTGAAGCACGAAATAGTACTTCATGGTAGTGATAGCAATTTCGCTCAGCGGGTCGAATGCATGAAAAGTAACCCGGCTGAACAGGAGTTGCCCGATATAATTGGCCACCCAGGTGTACACCGTGTAGGTAAGCGTAAATGCCACAATCCAAACAATTGACGTCAAAATCCACATGGAGAGAAATCGCTCAAAAGTAGAAACCGGAAGGTTCAGAAAGGTGTATCTCCTGAGGGTGCTGCCAAGATCACTATAGGCAAGGCTGCTCAAAATAAATCCACCCAATAGCAGGGCGTAAGTATAGCTTTCAGTATGATCGAATGATTTCAAATCCGGCTCAGTCACAATGCCGAGCAACATGCCCATAAAAAACAGCAGGCCAAAAGTGATCAAAAAGGTCATGAACACACCCTTTCTGCTCTTGAACAGCTCCAGCTTCAGCAGCAACCAAAATCTTGAAAAATCAAAAAAGTTCTTTGTCGTCATGGTATCAGTTCTGGAATATGGCACGAATTTTATCCTGGCTACTCACTACAGCGTTGAACAGAAGTTCCAGGTTCAAATGGCTCTCTTCCTCAAATCCCCGCTCCCGCACCACTATATGTCCCCCAAAATTGGATTCGCTGTAAATCAAGCCTTTTTCGTCAGGTGCATCAGACTGTCTGGTAAAAGTCAGCTTCTCCGCCACACTGACGTAATCCTGGAAGAAAACCACCTGGCCTTCATCCAGGATGATAATCGGATCAATGAGGTTTTCCATATCCCGCACCTGATGGGTGGATATAATGAAGGTGCGATCCTCATGGATGGCATTGGCCACGACTTTCCTAAACTGACTTTTTGAGGGAATGTCCAATCCATTAGTTGGTTCATCCAGAATCAGCAGTTTACAGTCAGTAGCCAGGCCAAAGGAGAGCAAAAACTTCTTCTTCTGACCATAAGACAACGCCGAGAGCTTCTGGTCACCTGCCAGCTTAAATTCAGACAGATACCCTGCAAACCTTTCGTGATCAAAACGCGGATAGAACGGGCTGTACATCCTCACAAACCGGTCAATCCGAATAGACGGCAGGTGGAACTCCTCCGCCACCAGATAGATTTCCTGTAAAAATTCAGGATACCGATCTTTGGGTTGCATACCCGCCACCTCAATTTGTCCGTGGGTTGGATACAGTAACCCGGCAATCATTTTAATCAAAGTGGACTTGCCAGCCCCGTTTTTGCCCAGTAATCCATAAATATTGCCCGGCGGCAACAGGAGGTTTATCTGCTCAAAAAGCGGCTTTTTCTTAGAATAACCAAATGAAAGTTGATCGATCTGTATCATAACTCTGCATGAATCTAGTGTACTATGTAACTAATACACTGCAACAGTAATGACAAACGGGAATAAAAACAAATGGTTCTGAAACTTTATTAATTTTTAGATAAAGGAGCCCCAGGCACCTGAAACGCTTATTTTCCCTCGGAAGCAGCTGCGCTGATCCTTTGTTTGATGAAGTAAGCCAATACCCCCAACAGTGCGAAAAGGAAGCCACCCAGGACCATTTGATACCCTGTGGATGCCAGTATCACACACCACATGGCAATGGCGATATACACCGGCCACGGGAAAAAAGGCATCTTGAAAGGAAAGGTTTTGCGTTTTTGCCGTAGCATGAGTAGCCCCACCGCCTGACCGATGAATTGCACCAGGATGCGCATGGCCAGAATGGCACTGATCACCTCACTCAATTTGAAGATGAGGCTGAATACAAAAGCAATCCCGCCTAAAAAAAGCACCGACACATAGGGGAAATTACCCTTCGGGTGCAGTTTGGCAAACGGTTTGAAAAAAGCCCCGTCAACCGCTGCGGCATAAGGGATGCGGCTGTACCCAAGTGTAGCGGAGAATACGGAGGAGAACGCCACAAGCAGAATGAGCACTGTCACGATTTTACCCGCCATAGGCCCCATCAGCTGTTCCATAAATAAGCTGATCACAAACTCACTCTCTTTGGCTATGTCCCATGGAATCACACTCACCACACTCACATTCATGAGCATGTACAGAATGAAAATGCCTCCAATGGAAAGAAACATACTCCTGGGGATGTTCCTGGTAGGGTTCACAATTTCCCCGCCCAGATGACAAACATTGTAGTAGCCCAGGTAACTGTACACACTCTTCACCGAGGCAAAACCTATAGAAGCGACAAAGGCATAATTGAAGTTGAGGTCTTTGTTGATATCTATCAAAGGTTGTAAAAAGTTTCCGTGAGCCACACCCCCACCGATGATCCAGAGGATAGTACCCAGCACAGCTACCCACAACACCACACTGATTTTGCCAATGACTTCAATCCTGCGGAAAAGCATAATCACAATGCAGATAACCAACCCTCCACTGACCACTTTGGAACCTACTGGCCCCAGAGGCATCAGGTAGGAAAAATAGGAGGCAAAACCGATGGCTGCTGACGCAATAACCAGTGGTGCCTGAATCATGGTTTGCCAAACAAACAGAAAGCTCATCAATCCTCCGGATTTGCTTTTTCCAAAGGTCTCTTTGAGAAAATTATAAGATCCCCCGGCCCTGGGATAGGCCGCTCCCAGCTCGCTCCACACCATGGCATCTATAAAAGACAGTGCTGCGCCCGCCATCCACGCATATAAGAAATAAGGGCCATTCATGAGGCTGATGACCATCGGAAGGGTAATAAACGGGCCAATACCCACCATATCGATCATATTGATGGCAGTGGCTTGCAGCAGACTCAGGCGCCTTTCCTGTACGGGTTCAGACATTTGTATTCTGTGAGAGGTTGATCATTCGATTAGCACTCGTACGAGTTGAATGCCCTATTTAATCAAATTATCCTTTAATAGGAAGTACTCCTACCTCACTTCAATGTCAGCGCCCACTATTTTCCGATTGACCAGACCATTTGTCAACCAGCCTACCCATGATTACTATTCTTTGATGACCCTGACCACAGATCGGCTATCCCGCTGCTCCACTACCACCAGGTATATCCCACTTTTCAGCGATGCCAAATGAAGGGTAGTCCCTTCACCAGTGCATCTTTCTTCCATCACAAGTCGCCCCTCCTGGCTGTAAACACTGGTATGTACTCCAAAGGTGCTGTCCTGATTTTTGAACCTGACCTTCAGAATGTCAGACGTAGGTGAAGGAAACACAGAAACCGTAGCGACCTCCGATCCCGCTGCCAATACACCTCTTATCACCACATCATCTATCACATGAAAAGTTTGTGTGGTAATGGCTCCGCATGCATTGGTAAAAGTGGCGGTAGCTGTACCCAATCCATTGAATGGAACTGTGCGCTCGGTTTCAGACCCGTCGGCGGCACCTGCCGTGCCATACCCACTCCAGCTCCAGGTACCTTCTTCATCCGTATCCACTCTAAAGGTGATGTTTCCACTGCCATCATCTACCCCGATTTTATTCGTTTCATACCAGTCGGCTGATTCACCTGGCCGTATGGAGGCCGTAATAGTGGCGGGTGTACATTCTGCAGCCCATCCATAGTCATTTTTGATATCCGGAAGTTCGTCCAGCGTAAGCACCAGGTGGCTCTGATAGGTGTTTCGCAGGTAGTTCTCATCCACTCCTGTGAGCCAGTCGGTGTGCCAGATCATCCACCACGACCACATGGCTCCTGTTCGGATACAATCTTCGGGATCTGGTGGGTTGCCTGTTTCATGAAAAGTCACCGGATAGCTATTGCCACCCACGGATTCCAGCACATCGTTGAACATGGTCAGGTGCGCATCGGTCGTATTGTCGTAGGTATCTGCCCCGGCAATATCCACATACTCATCCCCGGGAAACCAGGCGCCATTCGGATCACCAGTATAGCAGAGCACCCATATGAGGTTATTGAGTTCCCGCTCGTGCACCAGATAATCATACATGGTAATCCATAATCGTTTGAACTGTGCAGAGCCACCTTTGCTCCACCAGAACCAGTTACCATTCAGCTCGTGAAGCGGCCTCCAAAGCACTGGAACATTCGCATCCTCCAGCTTCTGCAACCAGTCTCCAATACGCTTCAGATCCCCCCAGAAATCTTCGTATTCCGGAGTGCCTTCTATGAAGCACTGATCAATGTCTATGGTCGCTTTGCTATTCTCATACCCTTCTCCTACGCCCGGTGCGCCCCAGTGCCACATCATGGTAGAAATACCTCCATCATTCCAATAATCGATGGCTCTTTGGTTCTCCAGGGAATTGGACGGCTCATTGATGTAGTCAAATCCTGCAATGGCTGGCTTCAGTCCTGTGGCATTTCGTACATAATCAATTTCATTGATCCCCCAGGGTGCCCACATCTGGCCAGACAACGTCTTCTTACCGAACATATCCTGTATGTACCGATAAAGGGCAACCGCCTCAGGGGAGGGATTGGGAGTGCTGAGTTCACCTGACACATCAAAACCAGTGAGATCCACCACGCGATTGAGTCGGGCAGATCCGTTTTTTTCAATCTGATTTCGCTGCACCTCTACCTCTGATACAGATAAATCTGGATGGTTCTGAGCAAAAGCCCCTGCGATCAGGATGAGAGACAGGAAGGTCAGTAGGTATTTCATGCTTCGGAGTTTAATGGTGAAAGTATATGGAACAGAACAATTTTTCCATTTTCCGAACCACCTTCCTGCCGTCAATAGACATTTGCGACACCATAAATACTCAAAGCATACTCACTCCCTAAGCTTATCAAATAAATTACCAGTTGATCGTCTGCCCAAGTTCATTCGGCGGGAGACAAGGACCATTCGCCGAGAAGCAGGCAATAAATTATCCCTGATTCATCAATTTTAATGAAGGTATTGGAAAAGAGCGGGAAGTCTGGGTCACTTATTGCAGGCAATCCCGATTACCTTAAAATGAATGAATCTTAAATAGAGTCAAATGCTACAGATTTCAACACAAACAAGTGCCGCCCGACTTCAGCTCGAACTGAGGTATCTACAAATGGAAATGTTAAAAAAGCGCCAGGAAGGACGGTTTGACGAAATAGAGAAATTGGAAACCAAAGTGGATAGGATCCATGGTGAACTCATACAGCTCAGAGAGCAATGGTAGCTGTTTTCCTTAACCCTGCAAGCGACTGGCAGCGGCAAGAAGAATGGTGTCTTCTATTTCCCGTGCGTCAAAAGGCTTGGTGAAGCACTTCAGAATCAGGTTTTCCTCCAGCGCCTGTTCAATGTCATCATCGTGGCCATATCCGGTGAGGATACAATAAAAGATCTTGCTGTAACGGGCTTTGGCGATCTTGATGAACTCCAGGCCATTCATCACGGGCATTCTCATGTCACTGATCACCACAATGATCTGATTGTGATGAACCTTCAGCTCATCCAACGCCTCCATGGGAGAAATGGAAGTAATCACCTCAAACTTTCTGTTAAAGTTGGCCTTGAAGACAAAGAGGTTATCTTTTTCATCATCTACATATAAGACTGTTATGTTTTTATGATCTGCCATCCTTATGTAAATCTAAGAATTTGGAAATGTGATTGTGAATTTTGACCCTTTTTTTAACACGGACTCCACTTCCACCTGTCCATTTAACTCTTTAATGAGGGTATAGGTTATAAACAGCCCCAGGCCTGTTCCGGCCCCGGGAGCCTTGGTGGTGAAAAACGGGTCGCCTATTCTGGAGAGGTTCTCCTCAGCAATCCCCTCGCCATCATCCTGAAAGCTCACTGTGATCCCGTGTGCATTCCGGGTCGTTTGAATCACTATTTTTCCCTGCTCCCGGATGGCCTGTTCGGCATTAACCAAAATATTCAGAAAGGCCTGATGTAACTTGCCCTCGTTGCCAATGACCACCAGTTCTTCAGATGCGTAGTCTTTTACTATTTCTACTTTATGCTTCAGGGTTGACATGAGCATCACCACGCAATGATCGATGATGTGATGAATCACACAACGTTCCTCCATACTCTTCACCTGTCGGCTAAAGTGAGTGAGGCTTTTCACGATTTCACTTGCTCTGTTTACCCCGTCATCGATGATTTCCAAAAACGGTGTTAGCAGATTTTCATCATATTCAGGATGCTCTCTCAGCTCCTGAATCAGCCCTGAGCAACCATTTTTAATAAAGTTCAGGGGGTTATTGATCTCATGGCCAATGCCCGCGGCCAGTATCCCCAATGAGGCCATTTTCTCAGACTGAACAAGCTGAGATTGTGTGGACTTCAGCTTACTGAGGGCTTGCTCTAATTCGCTGTTCCCTCTGAGCAAAGCCTCATTCTTCACCTTCAGTTCACGGGTTCTTTCAGCCACTACCTGCTCCAGATTTTCCATATAGCGCTCCAGCTGATACTCTACAAGCTTTCGCTCGGTAATGTCAAGTAGTACCCCTTCGATCAACCTCAGTTCGTCACCTTCATAGATTCCCTGCCCATACTCATCTACCCATACCCACTCTTCAGAATGCTTCTTTCTCAGTCGGTAAGTAATGTGGAAAGGCTCCTTATGCTCCAGTGCCTCATCCACCTTGGCAAAAATCTCTTCCTTGTCGTCCGGATGATACAAGGCTACAAAACTGATCTGGTTTTGAATGAATTCATCAGGGGTATACCCCGTCAGGTTCAGCACTTCCAGATTGAGGTATAGCATGCTATAGGTCTCATCATTTCTGCACAGGTACACCACCCCTGGAATATTGTTCGCTATGGCCCGGAACCGCTGATCACTCTCCCTCAGCCGGATTTCGGATTCCTTTAGGTCATTAATGTCTCTGGAAACCGTAATCAGGGAGCTTATCGCTCCCATGTCATTTTTGATAACCTCAGTATAAGTATCCAGCCAAATGTAGGTACCATTTTTATGTAGAAAACGATACTGAACGTGGTGAGGCTGAAGTCCTTTCAATGCCAGGTCATGGGATGTTCTCACCACATGGGCTATATCGTCCGGGTGAAAAAAAGCATAAGGATCTTTTCCTATCAATTCCTCAGGATGGTAACCCAGAAGTTTGTACACGGAAGGAGACACATACTTATAAGTGCCCCCCGGTTCGTGGGTACAGATCAGTTCACGGCTTACTTCCATGAGGTATCTCTTTCGAGCCGCGTTTTCTTCGAGTGTTAAATCTCCGCTTCCGGATTGAACTCCTCCTTTAGGGGGAAAGTCAGGTGCATCACTGCGCCCTATGCTCCTACCATCCATAAAAAATGGAACATTCTGCGGAACCAAAAAAACATCTCCCGTTCCGATCATTCGCCTCTCCCCGACAGTTCTAGCCGTCAAAAACTGGAGCGAATCAATGAAATGCTCAAATGATCGAAGCTCCTCTTTTTTTATTTCATAAATAACAAACGACTGATCTGGTTGATGATTAGATAGGAGATCAAAAACCCTGGCTAATGGCTGCAACTCAGCATTAATCAAAGAAATATTCATGTGGCCTGGTTGGTTTGGCTGATAAATTACCCATTAATTATCAAAAGGCACTTCCATTATGCCATGAGTTAAAGAAACTTCGACAACCAGTAACCAACTGTCTCTAAACGACACGAAAACACAGATGAATGGCCTAACCTTAAATTTCATATCAAGAGTAAAAAGGCTCAAAAACTAACAAAAAACCGCATCCATGAGGTAAAAAGCAACAAAGATAACCGCCGGTTCGCCTCAATTAATTACGATAAAATTTTGTAATATGCATATCAGACAACACTTTTTTGACCAGCAGGATATAAGTGGTGAACCGACGACTATGGATTTTTTTATGGTGGCTCATCTGTAGCCAGATAGCCTATGGTCAGATAGGAAATAAGGGTGTACCCGACATCCGCAATTTCACTTATGATCAATACCATGCCGGCGCTCAAAACTGGAGTATCCTCCAGGATGATCAGGGAAAAATGCTCTTCGGTAATAACTATGGCCTGCTGGAGTATAATGGCAATGACTGGAGCCTGATCACACAACCCACCAACAAGACTGTGGTGTGGTCTATCTACAAAGGAAGGGATAGCATTATCTATGTAGGCGCACAAAACGAATTTGGCTACCTCAAAACCAACAATGCCGGCCAGAAACGATACATATCCCTACTTCCCAAGGTACCGGAAGGCTCAAGGCAATTCAGTGACATCTGGTCCATTCTGGAGACATCCTCCGGCATTCACTTTCACGCAAGAGATGCCATTTATATCTATGATGATGATACCATCCAGGTTATAAACACCCCAATGATTGATGGGTTCTCAAAAATTGGTGATTCTATTTTGGTGCAGGATCGCTTGTTTAACATCTATGTAGTGAAGCCCGATGGACTCCGGAAGGTCATGAATGGAACAGACGTCCGGCATACCGTACTCAGAATTTTTGACAATCATCATGGAGGGCTGCACCTGGTAACCCAGCACCATGGCATTCTCACCTGCGAAAATGGTGAAATAGTACCTGAAAAACACATCAGTAGCTCTTTTATGCAAACACATAAAATACAATGTTTGTATAAGCTACGAAATGATTACCTGGCCGTAGGCACGGTGGGCGCCGGACTACTCATATTAGACGATGCCTTCAGGCCCATCCAATGGCTTAGCAAAAGCAATGGCCTGCAGAGCAACACCATTCTGGCCATTGGTTCGGATCACATCGGGAATTTGTGGGTGGCTACTGAGACGGGAATAGATTACGTACAAACCGCTATTCCGCTCTATAAGATTGCTGACAATTACGAGTTGGAGGGGACTGTTTCTTCTACGCTGATTCACAATGAACGACTTTATGTAGGCACCAATTCCGGAGTTTTCTACACGGCATGGAACGATCAGGAAAACCCGCTGGCCCCCACCCTGCAATTCAAACAGATCACCGGGCTGTCCGGTCAGGTGTGGAACCTCCACCAGATCGATGATCAGATTTACGTGTGTCAGCATGAAGGGCTGTACCGGATTGAGAATAACTCAGCGGTAAGGATTTTCGAAGCTACAGGGGTATGGAATCTTAAACCCATCCGGGAGAACACCCCGCAATACTATCTCCAGGGTGCCTATGACGGCATCCACTTGTTTGAACGCTCCGGTGGTGATTTGAAATACATCCGTAAAATAGAAGGGTTTAATGAAACCAGCAGAATCATAGAACTGGATGACAAAAATAACATCTGGATGGCCCATGGGTATAAGGGCATCTATAAGCTCCGGTTGGATCAGGAGATGAAACGCTTCACTGAAGTAAAGCTCTACAAAAAGGAACAGGGATTTCCCACCAGTCTTTTTGTCAATCTTTTTAAGGTAAGAAACAAGATTCTTTTTGGCACTGAGCGTGGTACCTACCAATATGACTATGCGCTGGACTCCATGGTAGCAGACCCGCTCTTCATGAGCATCCTGGGCAATACCCAACACATTCGCTTATTAAAGGAGGATGATGGGAATGTCTGGTACATCAAAGGCCAGGATATGCATGACGAAATGGGAATTATTGACTTTTACGACAATGAAAAGTATGAGATCACCAAAGCCCCCTTACAGCACTTGCAGGGCCGCTTCAATCCGGGATTTGAAAACATAAACATCCTCAGTAAGGATGCTGTGCTCTTTGGAACCAAAAATGGCATAGTTCTTTTCGATCGGACCGGGAACAGAAATTACACCAAACCCTACCTTGCCTCCATCACTGAAGTACGCTGTGTAGCCAATGATTCATTGCTTTACGGCCAGCTACCCATCGATCAGCAAAAACCCATTTCAGACCATGTTGGCACTGTAGTACTCCCATATGATCAAAACTCCATCCGTTTTTACTACTCCAGTGATTATTTCGAATCGCCCGATCAAACCACCTTCAACTACTATCTGGAAGGTTTTGACAAAAGCTGGTTTACCGGGGAGCATGAACTTTCAAAAACCTATACCAATCTCCCTCCGGGTGATTATACGTTTAGAGTCAAGGCCATCAATGTCTATGGGTTTGAAAGTAAGGAGGGTCATTATTCTTTCAAAATATTGCCTCCCTGGTACCTGACCCCCATAGCCAAAGTGGCGTATGTAGTCGTTCTTTTGCTGCTGGGAGCTGGCATGATGAAACTATACAGGATGAGGATTGAGAGTGCCCAAAAAAAGGAAAGACTGGCACAAATGGATGTACTCCAGAAAAATCGTGAAGAATATCACGCTGAAAAACTCCTCACCGAACAGGAACTCATCACGCTCAAAAATGAAAAGCTGGAGGCCGAAATCGCCATTTCAAGATCGAAAATGGACGTGCTGAATGCAGAAATGGCAGCATCCATCATGATGATTACTCAGAAAAACGGGGTGCTGATCAAAGTGCGCGAAGACCTGGAAAGCCTGCTCAAGAAGGCAAAAGACTCCAATAAAGAGCTGATTCAGCGGGTGATCAAACACATCAATCAGGACATAGACACCGATCTGGATTGGCGCCAGTTTAAAATTCACTTTGACAAAGTACATGAGGACTTTCTGGAGCGACTCAAGTGCCAGTATCCTGACATCACCCCAAAAGACCTTCAATTGGCCGCCTATCTCCGGCTGAACCTTTCCTCAAAGGAAATCGCATCGATGATGAACATCACAATCCGCAGCATTGAAGGCTGCAGATATCGGCTCAGAAAGCACCTCAACCTGAGCAGCGAGACCAACCTTAGTGAATTCATCCTCAAATTCTAAGGAACTAACATACCGGATTGTTCACTCAACCTCTTTGATCCAAGTAGGATTAATAAATCACAATAACCTGATAATCAGTAATTTAAATCTTTCAATAATCCGGGGTACGTAATTTTTGCGTAGTGTCTGGCATTTGTGTGAGTTTTTTGAGTGGTCGGTATTTTGGGATCAATCGAAAGTCCCGCTAAACTGCATTACCCTTAACCAAAACGTATCCCACAATGATGAAAACCCTACTCTCTCTTTTATCCAGGAGCAAAGCGTCAGCGCTCCTTATTCTGTACCCATATTTCTTAACACCCAGATCTGCTGTGGTTCTGGTTTGCATTGCCCGGCCAGTCAGTCGCATCAGACCTTAGCCTTTTGTAGCGGCGCACCTTATCCGGGTGTTGCCACAAACAGACCACCGCCAATGGTTAATTGAAATCGCTGCGAAAGTCGCAGCTGAGATCTAAAACCATTATCAACCAACCAAATTCAAACCTATGAAATCCAACTCAACCACATGGGGAGACCAACCCTCCCCACACCAATCCATTGCATGGAAACATGTGAAGCATGTACTTCTGCTCATCACCATGATGTCATTGTTAACCGTGAACGCCCAAAAAATAGTGGGCTACACACCATCCTGGCTTGGGAGCGCCAATGACATTGATTATGATCGCCTCACCCACATCAACTATGCCTTTGCCCTACCTACCGCCTCAGGAGGAATTCAGCCGATTGAAAACCCGGGTAAACTCCAGAGCCTTGTAAGTCAGGGACACGCCAAAGGTGTGAAAGTCCTCATAGCCATAGGTGGCTGGGACCTGGGTGACGGAGGGGGCAATGACAGCCGGTTTAATACCCTGGCAGCTTCAGCTTCCACCAGAAACAATTTCGTGAACAGTGTGCTCAGTGTCATCAGTCAGTACAACCTGGATGGCGCAGACATTGACTGGGAATTTCCGGAACCTGTCAACGGGGCACCTGATAACAATTTCACCCTCCTCATGGGCCAGCTGTCAACCGCTCTTCATAACCAGGGCAAACTACTAACCGCTGCAGTCAATGGATCAGCCTGGGCCGCAGATGGCATTGCTAGTCAGGTATTTGGGTATGTAGATTTTCTCAACATCATGGCTTATGATGGAGATGCCGGGGCAGGACACTCCCCATACAGCTATGCAGAGAGTGCCCTCAATTACTACAAAGACCGGGGCTTGCCCGCAGGAAAAGCCGTCATAGGTGTCCCTTTTTATGCCCGACCCAGCTGGAAAGGATACAACACCCTCATTGCAGAGGGGGCCGATCCCTACTCAGACTATTACAACGGGGACTATTACAATGGAATCAACACCATCAAGGCCAAAACAGCACTGGCTAAATCGCAGGGGGGCGGCATTATGATCTGGACCCTGGACCATGACGTATCAGGTCAGCTCTCCCTGCTCAAAGCCATCAAAGATGAAATGGGTACAACCACCGGAGGATCGGGGGTCGCCACCCTATTCCAGCACTGTGATTATGGAGGCTACTCCGCATCATTGAATGTGGGCAACTATACCCTTGGCCAACTACAGGCCCTGGGTGTGGCCAATGATGACATCTCTTCCCTGCAAGTGCAAAGTGGCTATCAGATCACTATGTATCAGCACGACAACTTCACCGGGAATGTGCTGGTAAAAACAACCAATGACAACTGCCTGGTCAATGAAGGCTTCAATGACGATATCAGCTCAGTGATCGTAGCTCAGGCTTCTTCCGGCTGGTCTGCCACCATAGAAGCAGAAAACTGGACCGTACAATCCGGCACGCAGACCGAAGCATGTTCAGAAGGAGGCCAGAATGTAGGCTGGATAGATACCAATGACTGGATGGTTTGGGACATTAACCCTCCGGTGAGCGGTGCTTATACGGTGGAATACAGAGTGGCCAGCCCCAATGGCAGCGGCATGATCCAACTTGAAAAAGCTGGTGGAAGTCCGGTTTACGGCACAAGGTCCGTTCCAAATACCGGAGGTTGGCAAAACTGGACCACCATATCACACACCATCAACCTCTCCGGAGGCCAGCAACAGATTGCCATCAAAGCCGCAGTTGGTGGCTGGAACATCAACTGGCTCAGGCTAACCAGCGCCAGCGGATCCCGAACCATACAGGAGAACCAAAAAGCTCAAATTGATCACCTGGACCTGAAGCTTTTCCCCAACCCCACTTCTGACTATCTGGAAGTGCAGGGATCAACAGAAATCGGGCACTTTACCATATATGATATCAATGGAAAAACCATTTCCAGCAATCATTACAACCTCTCAGAGGATCATACAAAAATTGATGTCAGACAATTGAAAGCAGGGGCCTACTTCATCGGCCACTCCAACTCCAAAAAGGTCTTGCGATTTATCAAACAATAAACCAATCACTATGAAAACCCTACACAACCAATCAATTAAGAACATCATGATGCTGGTCTTCGGGCTGTGCACCTCCACCCTTCTCCAGGGGCAAAGCTGGAACCTGGTCTGGTCAGATGAATTTACCAATGGTATCGGGCCCGACTGGGTCTTTGAGACCGGTACCGGATCCGGGGGCTGGGGCAACAATGAACTCCAGTATTACCGACAGGAGAATGCAACCGTTGAAAACGGGCAACTCGTCATCACGGCCAGGAATGAAAGTTTCGGCGGGATGAACTACACCTCTGCACGAATGAAAACACAGGGCAGGAAGTCATGGAAATATGGAAAAATTGAAGCGCGCATTGCCATGCCTTCTTTTCAGGGTGTTTGGCCCGCCTTCTGGATGCTTGGCGATAACATTACTTCAGTAGGCTGGCCAGCATGTGGTGAAATAGATGTGATGGAGCATGTAAATACTGAAGCAGCCACCCATGGAACCATCCACTGGCAGGACCACAATAACAACTACGCCAACTATAGCGGAAGCACCAGCACAAACGTAACTGCATACCACACCTACTCTGTGGAGTGGGATGCCAACGCCATCAAGTGGTTTCTGGATGGAAACTTATACCATGAAGCAAGCATTGCCGGTGGGGTAAATGGCACCTCAGAGTTTCAAAACAACTTCTTTATCCTCCTTAATATGGCCATTGGTGGAAACTGGCCCGGATTTAACGTGGACAATGGAGCACTTCCAGCCAAAATGTATGTGGACTATGTAAGAGTGTACCAAAGTGGCGGTGGTACCCCCAGCGGTGTGGTCACCCTCTTCCAGCACTGCGATTATGGTGGCTACTCTGCTTCCCTGAATCCTGGTAGTTACACCCTGGGACAATTACAGGCACTCGGCGTGGCCAATGATGACATCTCATCCATCCAGGTTCAGTCCGGGTATCAGTTAACCATGTATCAGCACGACAACTTCACTGGGAATGTGCTGGTAAAAACCTCCAACGACAACTGCCTGGTCAACGAAGGCTTCAATGACGATATCAGCTCAGTGATCGTAGCTCAGGCTTCTTCGGGCTGGTCTGCCTCCATAGAAGCAGAAAACTGGACCGTACAATCCGGCACGCAGACCGAAGCATGTTCAGAAGGAGGCCAGAATGTAGGCTGGATAGATACCAATGACTGGATGGTTTGGGACGTTAACCCTCCGGCGAGCGGTGCTTATACGGTGGAATACCGAGTGTCCAGCCCCAATGGCAGCGGCATGATCCAACTTGAAAAAGCTGGTGGAAGCCCGGTATATGGCACGAGATCCGTCCCAAATACAGGCGGCTGGCAAAACTGGACCACAGTGTCCCACACCATCAGTTTGAGTGGTGGGCAGCAACAGATCGCCATCAAGGCTCTGGTTGGTGGATGGAACATTAATTGGCTCAAAATCACCAGTGCTGGCGGTGGCAGAGTAGCCACAGAAACCGCTAAACCTGAACCTAATGAAAAAATTACCCTGAGTCTTTTTCCCAACCCCACTTCAAGCCTCCTGAATATCAGGGGACTTCAGGGATCGGGCAGCTATCAGATATATGATCTCAGCGGCAGGGTTGTGCTGCAAGGCTCCCTAAGTAATGAAGAAGGTCTCTCTGTTGTGGATGTAAGCGCTTTGAAAGCCGGCTCATACTTTCTGGTAGAGTCATTGAGTCACACCAAAATGAGATTCATTAAGAAGTAATCAATTCCAACCATGGGCCGGAGAATTCCGGCCCACACTTAACCATAAACCTTAAATGTCACAATCATGAAAACCAAATTTTACCAATCACACTGGATTATCAAATTCTTTGTCGCCACCACGGTGATGCTCCTGTGCAGCCTCTCCACCTGGTCACAAACGCTCCCATATCTTGTGGAAAATAATTCGGCCTATCCGGACAATCAGGTATTTGTTGCCATCGTAGGAATCACTGATGGCCATGTATGGGTAGATCCTGCCACTGGACAGGTTCATCCCATGAGTCAATCTGACAACACAGTGCAGGGGCCTGTGAACGGAGGAAACCAGGGTCCTGGGGGAGATGGTAAGTATGCCAATTGCTTTCGTCGGCTGAGCGAAATCCCCAACCACACCATCAACATCCCGAAAATTGCAGGTTGTAGGATTATGATTTCCTTCGAAAGCCAGCTTTTCCTCTATTTCTTTGGCCACTCAGGAAATCCCAGCGGCTACGCTGCCCCCAACCTGGCCAACCCTACTGACCCCAATCAGGGGATTAAATTTGAGCTGGTTGAACTGACCTTTAACGACTTTGGCCTTTGGTGCAACACTTCAAGAGTGGATTCTTACCAGTACCCTATGGGACTGGAAGTATGGGGCAATGGCTTTTACAAAAAAGTAGGTGAGCAGAAAACCCACGCACAGATCATTTCCCAATGGCAAAGTACCGCCCCCTCTGAGTTCCAGAGTCTTCTCAATGCTTCCGAAGGAACCATTCATTTCCCAACCAAGACAAGTACCTTTCCTACCAACTTCTTTCAATCCTACATAGACGCCATCTGGTCCAAATACTCCAGCCAGCAGCTTGTGTTCAACTCGGGACAGGCAGGTGTTTGGAGAGGTAGCGTGCAGGGAAACCAGTTCGTATTCACTCGTGATGGAGATGGCCAGGTAGCCACCATTCCGGGTAAACCGACCACTATTGAAGCTATGGAAGGCAGTGGGGTCATGGCCTCCGGGGCTCAATGGGACCTGGTGGTTCAGGCTCAATTTGTAGCGGCCATCACCCGGCACACGATAGACCTGAATGTGGGATCAGGCGTGCTACAGGACTTTGGCAATACCTCTTCGTACTACCAAACCTGGCCTTATAACTGGTATGCCAAATTCTGGCATCAAACCGACATTAGTGTGGATGGGCAAACCTATGCTTTTGCCTACGATGATGTATTTGATCAATCCGCTACCATACACACACCTAGTCCTACCAATATCAAGATTACCGTGGGGGGCTTCTACGGAACCACCGGTGGAGGTGGCGGAGTGGTCACCCTTTATCAGCACTGTGATTATGGTGGTTACTCTGCCTCCCTGAATGTGGGCAG
Source organism: Marinoscillum sp. (assembly GCF_040222955.1). Lineage (GTDB taxonomy): Bacteria > Bacteroidota > Bacteroidia > Cytophagales > Cyclobacteriaceae > Marinoscillum. Next base: position 45,025 of record NZ_JAVKCA010000012.1, read on the forward strand.
TTACACCCTGGGTCAATTACAGGCCCTGGGAGTGGCCAATGATGACATCTCATCTTTACAACTGCAAAGTGGCTACCAGATTACCATGTACCAGCACGATAATTTTGGTGGAAATGTACTGGTGAAAACCGCCAGTGACAACTGCCTGGTCAACGAGGGTTTCAATGATGACATTAGCTCTGTGGTAGTAGCACAGGTCTCTTCGGGATGGTCTACAACCATAGAAGCAGAAAATACCGCTGTGCAGTCCGGCACCCAGACCGAAGCATGTTCTGAAGGGGGGCTTAATGTCGGGTGGATAGATGCCAATGACTGGATGGTTTGGGATGTAAACATCCCTTCCAATGGCCCATATACAGTAGAATATCGGGTATCCAGTCCCAACAGCAACGGCATGATACAGTTGGAAAATGCAGGGGGCAGTCCTGTATATGGTACCAGGTCTGTTCCCAACACTGGCGGCTGGCAAAACTGGACATCAGTATCACACACTGTGAGCCTTAGTGCCGGTCAGCAGCAGATCGCCATCAAAGCCATCACAGGGGGCTGGAACATTAATTGGCTGAAGATCACCAGCAGCGGAGGAGCCAGAACGGCTGCAGACGAGGCTGTCAAAACAGAGGTAAATGCTGAAGAAAAACTGATCGTATTCCCCAACCCGGTACAGGATCTGCTGAGCGTCAAAGTACCAGGAAACGAAATGATTCAAACAGCAGTGATTCATGACCTGTCCGGACGACAAATGATCCGATGGACTGAATACAAAGAAGGGCCCATGGATATTGCTCAATTGAAGGCAGGACATTACCTCCTGAGCATCAAAACAACCAAAGGGTCCTACACCACAAGAATCATTAAAAAGTAAAGGCTGAACCAAAACAAAAAAGCCACGAGTATAAACACTCGTGGCTTTTTTGTTTGTATTCAATATGTTTATCTCCTGATATCCTGAGCATAGGTCTGAGGCAAGATGCGACCCCAGTCTCCCACAATCCCGATAACTGACAAAGTACCAGAGGGCAATACTACTCCGCTAAAGTCTGCACCCGGATAGGTAGTCACTATGGCCCCGCTGCTGTCATTGGAGAGTGCCCAGCTTCCCTCGAAAGTACGGGTACCATTGGCTTGTGGAAAGAAAACGTGGTCTATTCTTACCTTTTTACCCTGATAAAGGCCACTGTGCAAATCTTCAAAGGTGATGGTTTCCGGTTGTACATACACCTTTTCAGCTATTTTAATCCCCACAAGATCATTCACATCCAGCATACCTTTTTGTCCATTGACCAAAGCGCCTGTGGCTCCTTTGAGATTTAGCTGTACATGATCGCCCAAGGACACCATCCGGTCCGATCCAAACCTCAGGAAGATTCCGGCCGTGCTATCCTGAATGTAGGCAACATTATCACCCTGAACATTAGTACCAGAAGTAATCACACCTTTGATGAAGTAATCGTCGCCCAGCCAGAACTGATCATTGTGTTCCTCAAACATCGCTCGCAGTTCAGCAATTGAATGAAGCTCGTTGGATAGAACATCATCCTCTTCTATTCTCACTGTGAGAAAGGAGTTAGTCCCCATTACCAGGTCATCATGGAGGTCAATAATTTTGAACAAAACCTCAAAAGTGCCGAGTTTCAGCCGATCATTGATGGAATGAAAAGAAAAAGAAACTGACTCCATTCCAGGAAGCACCTCCAAATCAATTTCACCCAAAACTGTCACAGGAGAAGTGGTGAAATGAGTGCCATAGGCACGCCCAGCAGTCGCCTCCAGGCTGACAGTTAAAGGAACAGTGTGTGCTACACTACCTTCAATGGTTAGTTCTATCAGATAGTCCTCTCCTTCGGTCAGGTGTATAAAGGAATCGGCGAAGTTAACCACAGCGACCTCAGGGTGATTAGGCTCTCCCGATACTGATTTCATCAGGTGCATAGTGGATACCGTCTCGGTACCTAGTTGGAACGCCTCGGATGGGTTTAGTAAAGTGAGATTTACGAGTCTTTCGGTAGTATCAAGGGTAGATAAGCGGTGAATGTTAACCTCATAAAATTGCTGGCCCTTTAGAATGCCAAGTTGAATAATTCCATCCATTGCAGACGGGGTGGTGGTATAATCCACTCCATATTGGGCGGTACCGCTAAGTTGAATGCTTACCTGGCCACTGGTGACAGGTGCCTGATCCAGTGAAATGCCCATAGACAGAGAATCACCAGCACTTTCGATAAAGAGATCTTTATCAACGAAATCAATTGATGTTTTTGAATCTGGTTCGAGACTTGGCTCGAATTCATTTTCATCAACACATCCTATGACCCCCATCCCCAGGACAAGAGTAAGGAAAGTAGAAATTTTTGAAAACATGATGTTTGAGTAATTGACCTTGTGCGCCTCCGGTCTTCGACCCCCTATCCCTGTTTCAGGTAAAAATGTATGGCCTGATGTGGGACTAAAAAAACTCTCGGTATTAATACCATGAGTGCCTGGGTGAAAAATGACTTATTCAGCGCACAGCATTCGACTTTACAAATCCTGTGCCAAATTATTTCACTTTGTTTTCCAAATCAGGCATTTGGGATCAAAGCATCCTTCGCAGGCTATATTGCAAGCCCATTAATTCATTGGTCAGTCGAAGCTCATCGCCGTAAAACCATATTTCCCATTGGGTCTGGTCATGCTCAAAAATAAGTTTTCGATGCCTCGTGTTGATCACCACCCTGCCCCTTTCCAATAATCCATTCTGGTCCTCCATGCTGTAATTTCCCTCCCTATCCAGTTGAAATGAGGCAGACACCTTCTCTACTTCTCCATTTTTTCTGATTTTGTACAAATGCCACTTACCAACCACCCGCTCCTCAAATTCCGCAAAATCCGGAATCACTTCTATTCTTTTAAACCTCAGCTGAGTACCCCGGTACCCGTCCTCCAGGCCTCTTAAAATGATGAACTCCTTGAAGTACTTTATTTTCCAGCGGGTATTAAACCACGATCTGTCCTCACTGCGAAACTTAATCACCGGTGCATCAAAATGATACATTCCTACCTGATCACCGGACACTCTGGAAACCGCAAAGCTGTTATTGGCATTAATCTCGATGAAGGTGGGATTGGCAGACCTGGGCACGGCATCTACTTCCAAATGCTCCAACTCCCACAAGCCTGACAGCTCGTTTTTAGTCACCTGCTGACAGGCCATGCCGCCCAGGAAGATGGGTATCCAAAGCAGACTCAGTGGCAATCTTTTCATAAATCGGATAAAGAGACGAAAAATTGAAATTAGTCAAAGATACCCGCCCAGGCAAAATCACGGGCCACTCACACAATTGTGGATAAGTTTTACTCGTTCTTTTAGGGGTAACAGCCGCAGATTTGTCTTAAATTTAATAGCCACTAAAATAACACCGCCGTTATGCAATTGACATCACAAAAGAATCTCATCGCTCTGCAATCAGAGCTGAATCAACTCCAAAGGGAAATGTTGAGGAAAAGACAGGAAGGAAAGCTGGATGACATAGAAACCCTGGAACAGAAGGTAGATAAGCTTCACACGGAGCTCATCTCATTGAAAACCATGATTTCAGATTAATTAGCCGAATAGGTTGACATACCTACTCGCTAACCCATTAGTGGGTTAACTCAGAAATATTAAACCCCGTGGCCATAACCACGGGGTTTTTTGGTTGGAATAGCTAGTACTTACTTGATAATGAGGTTTCTGGTCTCCGTGCCCAGTTCGGAAGTTACACCCAGAATGTACACGCCCTTTTTCAAATGTGATGGCAATACCACCTCTTCCTGACCACCTTTGGCCACAGCCGTGTAAACTGTTTTTCCAGACACATCCATTAGTGACAATTGAACCTCAGGACTTACCTGATGATCCCATCGTACTTTGAACTCCTGATTGGTCACCGGATTTGGGAATACAGATAAAGCAACTGGTTCTACAAGCTCCGAAGGCTGATCAGGTGCCTGTCTTGCGCCTGCTCCGGTTCCCCAGGTGAACTGCTCCCATCCCTGAATGGTAGTCCTGTCACAGATCATCGCTGACAGGCCATTCTCTGAGGATACATACAATCCATTGTTTCCTCGCAGGGAAATGGTGCCATTACCGTTGCTCACCCAGTCGAAGGCTTCCCAGGCCTGCACAGTGGTTCTGTCGCACATCATCCCCGATTGGCCATTCATAGAGGATACATACCTTCCATTACTACCACGCAGGGCGATTTTCGTTCCGCCTGCACTTACCACAGTAAATTGCTCCCAGCCCTGTACAGAATTTCGGTTGCAGTTCATTGGAGTAGCGCCATTCTCAGATGAGGCGTATTGTCCATTGGAACCTCTCAGCCAAATGGTTTGGCCCACCGGTGCTCCGGTCCCCCCTCCAGTGGATTGATATACCCGCACATAGTCCACCTTCACTGAGGCGGGAAGTGCTCCGTTGTTCACATTGTTACCAGGGAGGTTTCCTCCTACTGCAAGATTGAGCAAAATGAAGAAGTTCTCATGGAACTCACTGGTGCCATTCACTCCATTCTGAATATTGGCTGTATGATAAAGATTTCCGTCCACAAACCATTTGATGGCGTTAGCATCCCATTCGATTGAATAAACGTGGTAACCAGTGACACTGACCCCTGTATTGCCTCCATAATGAACGTATCCGTTGTTATTCCAGTGCATGGTGCCAAGTACAGTATTGCTGGTATTGGTCTGCTCCATGATGTCTATTTCACCACATGATGGCCAGCCAACAGAAGTAATGTTATCGCCGAGCATCCAGAAGGCGGGCCATGACCCCTGAAAAGCCGGGAGCTGCATTCTCGCCTCTATCTTACCATATTTCCATGACTTCCTGCCCTGCGTCTTCATTCGTGCTGAGGTGTAGTTCATCCCGCCAAAGCTTTCGTTCTTCGCCGTAATTACAAGTTCTCCATTTTGCACTGTGGCGTTTTGCTGGCGATAATACTGGAGCTCATTGTTGCCCCAGCCCCCGGATCCGGTACCGGTTTCAAAGACCCAGTCGGGCCCGATACCATTGGTAAACTCATCTGCCCAGACCAACTGCCAGTTCTGTGCATCGGCCGCCCACGCTACCAGCGTCATAAGGGCAACCATTAATAATTGTCTGATTTTTAACATAGTGATTGTTTAGTTGATGAATGATTAATTAGGTTGAGATAATAATTACTGAATCCTCAATAGAAATCGATTTCAATTATGAAAGACTCAATCCAAATATAAAATTCACCTTACTTTTTGCATTATTTTGAATTACACTTTAAATACACCTGACTATTCACACCCATTGAGTCCATTACTTCAGACAAATACAACTCACTGATTATCAATTATATAACATTCCCGTAATCCAAGCACCCTTGCAGGCATTGTTGACACCACCACTGGTAGAACGCCCCTCAATACACCTGTATGAACGACCATGAGACAAATTTCACCCCTGATCCGGATCATCGATTCTTTAGAATATTCCAGAATAGCGTAATTTGGAAATGGCATACAACAGAATTATTCTCATGACTTTAATGCGACAAGGAATTTTGATCGTCATTTGCACCCTGTATGCGGGCATGGCTAAAGGATTTCAGGAAGAACCATTCGCGCAGAAAACCCTGGTTCGTGGGGCACCGGAGATTATTCACTATGGGCTGGACGATTTCCATAGCGATCCCATGATGATGGCCATGTGCCAGGATTCATCCGGGGTGAAATACTTCGGAAATCAGGATGGTGCCCTCGTTTTCGATGGAGAAAACTGGCAGCGAATAGCGTTGCCTAATAAGTCTCTCGTGAAGGCCCTCCACTACGGCTCTGATCACAAGGTCTACCTGGGTGGTTTCAATGAGTTCGGCACCATCGAGCGGGATGGGTTTGGCCGGTACCATTATCACTCCATGGTCCACCTGGCTCCGGAAGATGACCTTGATCTTGATTTTGTCTATGACATCCATGAGGTACAGGGGCACGTCATTTTCCGAAGCGTATCCAAACTTATTGCCATTACAGGTCAGAAAGCTTTCACCATTCCTACCGGAGGCTTTTACACCTCTGAGGTAGTGAATGATCGGCTATACATGGCCAACTGGTCGGATGGCCTCAAGGTGTTCGATCTGCACACCATGAATTTCGAACTCCTTATCTCCAAGGAATCATATGAGTGGAATCCTATAGTGTCCATCACTGCCGGGAACTCGGCAGAAATGTTAAGCATCTTCACCAGAGATGGTCAGGTATATAGTTATCACCTTGAAAGCAAGGATTTTTCCCTTGCCAGAGTTCTTTTTGACCAAAAGTCTACTAATCAGGTAACCAGTGTGATAAGAACAAAGCAGGGGGATTACTACGTGGGCACCTTATCCAACCAGCTGATCATGCTCACAGCCAGTGGTGAAACAATACCCCTGGATAAGACCAGAATCAGTCTGCAGGATGAGTCAGTAAACAGTCTTTTCGAAAGCGATAACGGCAACTTATGGGTGCTCCTGGACAACGGAATTGATTGCATCAATCTGTCCTCTCCATCGTCCATTGTCTTTAACAAGGCTTCGGTATTCGATGTGAATATACATCATGTAACCATGTACATAGCCACCAATCAGGGCGTTTGGGCCTCAGTGAATCCACCAGGTACTGAGCCATTTATGCACATGGATTTTGAGCCGATTCCAGGATTGGAAGGACAGGCCTGGTCACTCCAGACTTTCGGGAGTCAACTGCTTTGCGGACATGAAAAAGGGCTGTTCGTCATCCGTGGTAACGATAGCCAGCAAATCCCCGGAACTGATGGAGTATGGAAAGTGATTCCAATTGCAGAAAAACCGGGGCAGTACCTGGTGTGTACCTACTACAACCTCCAACTCCTGACTGTCGATTCCGCAGGCAATTTCCGGATTCGAAACGTGGTTTCCGGGTTTTCCGAGTCCAGCAGGGATATCCTGCAGAGCGAGCCGGGTGTTTTCTGGGTATGTCATGGTTTCAAAGGGGTCTTCCGCATCAAAGTAGCCCCCGACTATCAGCGTGTCGTCAGTGTTCAGCATTTCGAGAAAGCCGGGCTCCCGGCGCCTTACAATGTCAACGTATTCTCCTGTAATGGTGAAGCCGTATTTTCAACCCAGGCTGGTATATACACCTTCAATGATTCGCTCAACTTATTCCAGCCTCATCCTTTGCTGAACAAGGTATTGGATCCCAAAAAGGAGACGAGAAAGCTTTTGGATACCAAACACAGGACCTGGTACATTCATAATGACGAGGTGGGCTTTTTCAATAAGGATGATCAGTTCACACTTCACAGTGAACCTTTTCTGCAAACCCGTGGTGCTTTCAATAAACAAATGGAAACCATTCTCCCGCTGATCAATGGTGTCCTGATCGGGACTAAAAAAGGACTCTTTGCATTTGATCTCACCCCAAAAACCGATTCCCTTACTTCTTATCCTGTGAGGATCAGCCAGCTCAGTTTCACCAAAGGCGATCAGCGCCTGCTTTTACCATTAGAGAACCCACTGGAACTTCAGGCCGCGCAAACGCAAAACCTCCGATTGGAATATGCGGTACCTCAAATGGACATGCTGAATGAAGTAAGGTATAGTTACCAACTCTCAAAAGCGGATCAGGGCTGGTCAGACTGGGAAGAAAAACCGTGGAAAGAGTACACGGCCCTCACACCCGGCACCTATGAATTTTCCGTACGGGCCCAAAGCAAACTCGGCGAATCATTTCTGGCGGCAAGCCGCACCCTTATTGTAAGGCCACCATGGCATCAAACAACACTCGCATTTTTAATCTATTCCATCATGGGACTCGCGCTCATCTTCCTCTGCGTCAAGGGCATTCTCAGGCTGATCGAACAGCAGAAGCGGCGAACCATACTTGAGGCTGAGAAGCAAAACAAAATACTCAGACTGGAACTGGACAGGATGCAGCTGGCACAGGAAAAAAATCAATTTGAAACTGCGAAATCTTCACTTGAGGGGGATTTGATACTGAAAACCAAGGAGCTCGTGAACTATGCCACTCTACTCTCCCGCAAGCAGGAGCTGATGATGGAGCTGCGGGAGGAGCTCGTCAGGCTTGAGGATACCACCAAAAATGAAAAAACCCGACGGGATCTTAAGGCACTCATTCGAAAAATAAAGTCCCGGCTCAACAACGACGATTACATCAAAGTATTTGAGGCTAATTTTGAGCGTGTACATCACCAGTTTTTTAGTGAGCTCCGGGAGCGATACCCCGATCTGAATAGCAAAGAACTCCGACTCTGTGCATTGGTGAAAATGAACCTGACCAACAAAGAAATTGCACCCATTATGAACATTTCCATAAGGGGGATAGAAACAGCCCGCTATCGCTTGCGCAAACGCCTGAGTATCCATGACGACATGGTGGAATTCCTCGAAAAACTTTCTCCTTAAGAGATCGTTGGACGAAAGAGGACTACATTCCTTATCAGTAACACAAACTTTCTATATTTGTGCGCTTATGAAGTTTCATCAATCCGTACTTATTGCGCTCTTACTGAGCATTCAGGCCTTAGGCCCTATTTCGGATTTGTGCTGTGAACTTCCCAAGCTTCCTAATCTCATCAATCATTTCTATGAGCATCAGGCGTTTGATAACGATTCCTTTCTTGAGTTTCTGGCAGAAGACTATTTCGCAGGCACAGGAGACGAGCAAGGACACCATGAGGATGATGGCCATGAAAACCTGCCCTTTCATGGCAACCACCATTGTGGGCATGCCTTCGTGTTTGTGACTCCCCTCCTGATCCAACAGTTAAAATCGCCCTCTTTTACCACAGTTTCCAATTTTTCCATCTATCAGGCTCCAACCTCCACAGCCTACCCCGACTCCCCCTTTCAACCACCCAAAGGTTGAAACACTATCATACTATTTAGAAGTTTGTTCGGTCACTCCAGACCAGAGGGATCATCGTATCTCCTCATCAGACTTCAGCTGAATCTTTTTAAGGGTTCAAAACACATGAAATATTCATAAGACTTAATTAATCATCATTACTTATGCTTGATCAAATCATTCGATTTTCAGTTCAAAATAAACTGATCATCGGCCTGTTTACTTTCGGGCTTGTCATCTGGGGTGGATATTCACTCCGGCAGCTGCCCATTGATGCAGTGCCCGATATTACCAATAATCAGGTGCAGGTGATCACCACCTCCCCCTCCTTATCAGCAGAAGAGGTGGAGCGACTGATCACCTTCCCTGTGGAGATCACGATGGCCACCATACCGGAAATTGAGGAAATTCGCTCTTTCTCACGATTCGGCTTATCTGTTGTCACTATCGTATTCAAAGAAAATGTGGATGTATACTGGGCACGACAGCAGGTCAACGAGCGCATGGCGGCAGTCGAGGCTCAAATTCCGGCTGGAGTGGGCAAACCCGGCATGGCTCCCATCACCACGGGCCTCGGCGAAATCTATCAATATGTGATAGATACAGAGCCCGGTTACGAGGATCAGTATGATGCCCGTGAACTTCGCAGCATTCAGGACTGGATTGTCCGTCGGCAGCTTCTCGGCACGCCCGGAGTGGCGGATGTCAGTAGTTTTGGGGGATACCTCAAACAATACGAAATAGCGGTAGATCCGGATCATCTCAAAGCGATGAATGTATCTATAGCCGAGGTATTTCGTGCCCTGGAGGCCAACAATGAAAACACCGGGGGTGCCTACATAGAAAAAGACCTTACCGCACTGTTCATTCGAAGCGAAGGCCTCATTGGCAATCTGGAGGACATCCGAAATATTGTGATTAAGAACAATCAGGATGGTATTCCCGTCCTGATTAAGAACGTTGGAAAAGTGCAGCTGGGCAGTGCCATTCGCTATGGAGCCACCACCAAAAACGGACAAGGCGAGGTTGTGAGCGCCATTGTCATGATGTTGAAAGGTGAAAACTCAGCTGAAGTCATTCACAACGTGAAATCCCGAATTGAAGAAATTCAAAAGACGCTCCCCGAAGGGGTGATTATTAAACCCTTCCTGGACAGAACCAAGCTGGTAGATAATGCCATAGGTACGGTGACCAAAAACCTGACCGAAGGGGCACTCATCGTAATCTTCGTATTGCTGCTCCTCCTGGGCAATTTGCGGGCTGGCCTCATCGTGGCGTCGGTCATTCCATTGGCACTTCTGTTCGCTTTTTCCATGATGAACCTATTTGGAGTTTCCGGCAACCTGATGAGCCTTGGCGCCATTGATTTTGGGCTGATCGTAGATGGTGCGGTGATCATCGTGGAAGCCACCATGCATCACCTTGGTCTGCTCAAGCTCGGCAGGAAACTCACCCAAACGGAGATGGATGAGGAGGTATACCAGTCAGCCAGTAAAATCCGAAACTCAGCAGCCTTCGGTGAAATTATCATTCTGATTGTTTACCTACCCATCCTGGCATTGGTAGGAACGGAAGGCAAAATGTTTGGTCCGATGGCACAGACAGTGAGTTTTGCCATACTCGGTGCCTTCATTCTCTCGCTCACCTATGTGCCAATGGCGTCAGCGATGTTTCTGAGCAAAAAAACTACCTACAAGGCCAATATCTCGGACAAAATCATGTCGTTTTTTTACAAACTCTACTCCCCCACCATCCAATGGGCGATGCACAAACGAATCCTCATACTAACGGTATCCGCTGCCCTTTTTGGAGGCTCATTGTGGTTGTTTTCAACCATGGGTGGGGAGTTTATCCCTACATTGGAAGAGGGTGACTTTGCCGTAGAAACCAGGGTGATTTCAGGGAGTTCACTCAAAAACACCATCAAGGCCACTACTCAGGCTGAGCAAATACTGCTCACCCAATTTCCCGAAATAGAGCAGGTAGTGTCTAAAATTGGTTCAGGTGAAATTCCTACCGATCCGATGCCTCCAGAGGCTGCAGACCTCATGATCATCCTCAAAGACCGAAGTGAATGGGTGTCTGCCTCCAGCAGAGAGGAACTTGCCAACAAAATGGCCGAGGCCCTTTCAGTCATCCCTGGCGTCACTTTTGGTTTTCAACAGCCCATACAGATGCGGTTCAACGAACTCATGACTGGGGTGCGGCAGGATGTGGCCATCAAAATATACGGCGAAGACCTGGAAAGCCTATCCCAGTATGCTGATCAGATTGGCCGGATTGTCTCAGGTGTAGACGGGGCTGTAGACTTGTACATAGAAGAAGTCACCGGAATCCCACAAATAGTCATCGACTATAAAAGAGATCAGCTGGCCAAATTTGGCCTTAATGTGCGGGAGGTCAATCAAACCATTCAGGCCGCATTTGCAGGATCATCCGCTGGCCTGGTTTACGAAGGTGAGAAACGTTTCGACCTGGTAGTAAGGCTGAGCAAAAGCAACAGAAGCAACCTGGAAGATGTACGCGGCCTCTACGTTGTGAGGCCAGACGGTCATCAGGTCCCCTTGTATCAGGTGGCGGATGTCTCTATTCAAGACGGGCCTTACCAGATCCAGCGTGATGATACCCGCAGGAGAATCATCGTGGCCTTTAACGTCAGAAACAGAGATGTGGAAAGCATCGTCACCGAAATTCAGAGAAAAATAGAATCCTCAGTCGTTCTGGCTCCCGGTTATGCCATCTCCTATGGTGGTCAGTTTGAAAACTTGGTGGAAGCCCGTCAGCGACTGGCTGTGGCGGTACCTCTGGCCCTGCTGCTTATCTTTGTCTTATTGTATTTCACCTTTGGGTCCGTGAAACAGGGCATACTGATCTTCACAGCCATTCCCCTTTCAGCCATTGGTGGGATTCTGGCCCTCTGGATCAGAGGCATGCCTTTTAGCATTTCAGCCGGAGTTGGCTTTATAGCGCTGTTTGGTGTAGCGGTGCTCAACGGCATTGTGCTGATCTCTGAGTTCAACCGACTAAAATCCAATGGTGTCTCTGATATTTTTGAGCGGATTTACAAGGGAACACAGGTTCGCCTTCGGCCGGTAATATTGACTGCTGCTGTTGCTTCTATGGGCTTTCTTCCGATGGCCCTGTCTCAGTCTGCCGGTGCTGAAGTGCAGAAGCCACTGGCCACGGTGGTTATTGGTGGGCTTATGACCGCCACCTTGCTCACGCTCGTAGTACTGCCGGTCCTGTACTATTATTTTGAGAAAAAAGTAAAACTACGCCCGGGGGCGCTGCTTCTTGGGTTGATGCTTGGGAGCATTTTCATACCGACAAATCCCGCCTTTGCCCAGGAGCCTCAGGTAATATACCTATCGGCAGATCAGGCCGTTACCCTTGCGATTCAAAATAACCCAGGTCTCAGGGCCATAGACTTGCAGACCGAACAGCAACGTGTGCTAAAAGGCGCAAGCTGGAGTATCCCGAAGACTGAGCTCTCCCTTACACACGGTCAGTACAATAGCGCTTACACTGATGACAACCAATTTAACATCAATCAGAGCCTGGCCTTTCCTACTGTGTATGCCAATCAACGTAAGTTGTCAAACGCCAGAATAGAAAGCCAGGAGCGACTTTACCTAGCTTCGGCAAATGAGCTGAAGCAGCAAGTGAAGGCCATCTGGTATGAATGGTGGTGGCAGGAAAGCAGGCGCCAATTACTTCTGCGTCAGGATAGTATCTTTCAGCGATTTGCTGCTTCGGCTACCCTTAGATATGAAACCGGCGAAAGTAACCTGTTGGAAAAGGCCACTGCAGCCTCCCAGGTAGCCGAAATCGCGGTAAGGCTTCAGCAGAGTGAGGCTGATATCGAAATCTTAAGGACCAAAATGAAAACCCTGCTGAACACGACGGAACCCATCGGTATCTCCATGGGGCCTGTCCGTTCACAGCAAAACTTTCATTTGCCGGAAGAACCCAGCATCGCGGAGAACCCCACTCTGGTATGGTACCAACAGCAAATTAAAGTGGCTGACAGGCAAAAATCACTGGAACAATCTCAACTGCTGCCAGACATCAGGCTGGGTTATTTCAATCAATCGCTCAATGGGCCTGGTCAGACCACGGCGGGAGATCCGGTGGTGTACTCCTACGGAGACCGGTTCACCGGATTTCAGGTGGGGCTGGCCATCCCGCTTTTCGGGGCGAGTGCCCAGGTATCCGAAATAAGAGCCGCCGAGCTGAAAAAGGAACAAACCAGTCTCCAGCTTGAGGCAATGACTAATCAACTTGAAGGCCAGCTTAGGTCCCTGATCCAGCAGTATGAAAAATCACTAACGAGCCTGAAGTATTATCAGGAAAATGCTCTTCCTCAGGCCGAGCTGATCCTGGAGCAATCCCAAAAGGGTTTTGCCAGTGGTGAAATCAACTATGTGGAGTATGTTCAGGGCTTAGACCGGGCCCTTTCTATTCAATTCAATTACCTGGACATTATTAATCAACATAACCAGACGCTCATAAGCATCGCTTACATCTCTGGTATTCTTTAAAAACTAAGTCATGAAAAATATAACATTCAATAATCTCATTTGCCTCGCGTGGGTAATTCTGATACCTCTGTTGACCTCTTGTTCTCAGCCAGAGGGTGAAAGCGAGAAGGAAGAACATACTGAGGGCACCAAGGTGGAGTTGACTCAGGCGCAGCAGGACCTGGCAGCCATCACAATCGGAAAAATAGAAAAGCGGACAATTGGAAGTGAGCTACGGGTAAGTGGCATCATCGACGTGCCCCCTCAAAGCAATATTTCCATTAACCTACCTTATGGTGGTTTTGTAAAGTATACCGAAATGTTACCCGGAACCCGGGTGAAAAAAGGTCAGTTCTTGGTGGCTATAGAAAACCCTCAGTTCATCCAGTTTCAGCAGGAATACCTGGAAGGACTGGCCAACCGTGAGTACCTCAAGGCAGATTTCGAGCGCCAGTCATCCTTGTATGATGAAAAAGTGGCTTCGGGAAAGAGCTTCCAGCAAGCCAAAAGTGCCTACCTGTCCAATGAAGCCAGGATCAAATCTATGGAAGCCCGACTGAAACTTATTGGGTTTGACCTGAGTCAAGTGCAGGCAGGAAACATCTCAGCGGGCGTGCGCATTTACTCTCCTGAGAGTGGATCCATCCGGGAAGTTTTCACCAATGTGGGCAAATACGTAGGTCCTCAGGATGCCATTATGAACATCACCAATTCGGAAGATCTTCACGTAGAACTCTCCGTCTTTGAAGATGATATTCCCATGGTAGCTAAGGGTCAGCGCATTCGTTTTTCGTTGGCCAATAGTCCCGACAACTGGCGCGAGGCGGAGGTGTTTCTCGTTGGCAGTGGGGTCAGAGAAGATCGTACGGTGACAGTACATGGACATTTAAAGGAAGAATCTGCCGATCTGCTACCGGGCATGTACGTTTCCGCCCGGATCGAAACTGGAAGTCATGCTGTATGGGCCGCGCCTGATGAATCCATCGTTCGCTTTGGGGGTAAGCACTTCGTGTTCGCTTTTCTGGAAAAGTCAACAGAGAATGACCAACCAATCTATGTCTATGATATGATCGAGGTAATCAAAGGAATCAGTGAAGACGGGTATACAGAAGTCGTCTCGTTAGCGGATTCTTCGCTGAACGTTAATACCATCAATCTTGTGACCCGTGGAGCCTTCACGCTGCTTGCCAAAAGCAAGAACAGCGAGGAAGAAGGTCACGGACACTAGTGGAAACCAGCCCGTCCATAACGAAAACAGGCCGCTCAAAAAGATTTTGAGCGGCCTGTTTTTATAATATCAACATTCACCTATACTGCCCGATTGACAAAACGTTCTCTCATCATAATGGGCAGTGTGAACCCCTGAAACAGAATAGAACACACCACCACTACGTAGGTCATCGTGATCAGAAGTTCCTTCCCCGGAAAGTTGTGCAGTGCCAGTATGAGTGCTATGGGCAATCCGCCCCGGAATGCACCCCATGTCATGACAGGAATGGTATTTTTATCGAAATGAAAATTGCCGGACATGATTTTCACTGGAATGAATATGCTTAGCCATCGCCCAAAAAGCACCACGTTTACCGCGATAAATCCCGCCGCGAAAAATTCCATGCGCCATTCCAAAACCAGCATTTCCAGACCCATCAATACAAAGAGCATTACGGCCATAGTCTGCTCCATCAGGTTCCAGAACTTGTAAACGTAGGATCCCACAATCTCCTCACCCTTTTTCACAGGATTGGCCCCACCCCTGCTGAGGTAGCCAATGAGCAGTCCCATAATAAGTGAAACCATTTTCGAATAAATACTGAAGAACCCTGAAATAAAGGACCCTACAAGCACCAGTGCAATGGTGATCAACACCTCAATATGCACATCATCATTATCTATAAATTTCAAAAGTCTGAAACCAATAAAGCCCATGAGAACGCCAATGGTGATTCCGCCCAGGATCTCCAGCAATAGTATTTGAGCAAAGGTGACAAACGTAATGTTCTGGTCTCCTGTAACGATCGCCACGTGGTAGAGCACAAAGGCCAAAACCACAGAAAAAGCACCGTTAAACAGAGACTCACCCTCAAGTTTAATCTCCAATATTTTGGGTAATGAAAATCTTTTGGTCGTGTTAGAGGAAGAGATAGGATCGGTGGAGGAAATCACAGCACCAAATACAAGGCTATACATATAGCTAATCTCAATGTTCACTCCATTAAGGATAAAGTACAATGTCGTACCAATTACAAGCGTTGAAATGATGGCACCAACGATGGATACCACTATGATTGGAAGCTTCTGGTCTCCCAATTTGTTGATGTCCATATTCAATCCGCCCGCAAACAGGATCACGCTGATCACCATCTGATTGAGAACATCGCGAAAATCAAAAGACTTTATTTCTGTAGCTATTTCCCACTCCGGAAACAAAATTTCAGTCATTAGAACAACTACCGACAGGATAAGGGTGAGGATCATCAACCCCAAAGACGAGGGCAGCTTCAGGTAAAGCGTGTTCAAAAAGATGAACAGACCTGAAACGAAAATGAGGAGGGCTATTAAATCGAATATGTGCATTTCACTAAATTTTTACAATTTTAACCTATAAACCCACAGCTGGCATTCAGAATATTCTTGTAAAGGAGACTCAGTAATAATACGCGCTATTCAGTAGTTTTAATACACTTATTTGATGAAAGGCGGCACATTAATAAGCTTCTTTTGCAACATTAGCACTTTTTTCATTCATAATCTGTATCAGGGCTCCTCCGCACGCTTCTTTCATACCATTGTGGCTCATCTATAAACCCCTTTCAGATGGTTTCTATTTCAAACAATCATGTCTTATATTGTCCTTTTTTCCTAACCCAACCAAACCAACCAACCCATGCTCACTCAATTAGATGAGGAACATAACCTGGAGGATATCCAAAGCAGAATTATCGAATTGGCCCTCATTATTTTCTCTTCCCTGGGTATCATTTCCCTTATATTGAATGTAATCAGATCCGTATACAAAAACATGACGGTGGTTCTCGCCATTCATGCCGCCGTGGTGATATTACTGGTCCTGCTCTTGCTCCTCCGCAATAAAGTCGGCCACAACCTCAAAGCCGGAGGCCTTCTGGCAGTACTTTATGTCGTCATCTCTGTGGGATTATATCAGCTTGGTTTTGTGGCTTCCGCCAAAGCCCTCATTGTGGTACTACCCGTGCTCACATCCTTTGTGCTTTCACATCAGAAGGCCATACTGGTATCGCTCCTCCTCCTGGTTACTTATGTCGTCTTTGGGAGCCTTTTCGTATCAGGAGTTTTCTCTGACATCACCCATCAAACCAACTATTCCACGCACGATGTAGTTTGGGTGATGGACGGAACAATCATCTTCCTCGCTGCTTTTACGCTTCTGTTTGGTAGTCAGATTTACAGAAAGGCCATTTTGCACAACTTCGCCGTGATTCGCAAACACAGCGCTGAACTAATTACCAAGGAGCAGAAATACAAAATGCTATTTGAAACCTCCAATGATGCCATTCTGCTATTTGAAGATGGGGTCTTTGTGGACTGCAATCAGAAAGCACTTGCTTTATTTGATTGTTCGGAGCAGGACATCATCGGTAAAACCCCGATAGACTTTAGTCCGGTCAGGCAACCGGACGGTCGGTTCTCAAAAGAAAAGGTACCTGAAATCATTGAAATGGCTTTAAAGGGAATTTCACAGTCCTTCGAATGGCTGCATTGCAAACTGAATGGGGAAACCTTTGAAGCCTCTATTAACCTTAGTCTGGTAGCGCTCCAGGAAGAGAACTATATCCAGGCGGTAATCAGAGACATTACAGATCAAAAAAATGCTGAGCGAAAAATAGTCGCCTACCAAAAAGGGCTCGAGGAGCTGGTACGCGCACGAACACGGGAGTTGGAAGCCGCCAACCAGGACTTTAAATGTGCCAACCAGGAACTCACAGCCCAGAAGGAAATACTCAGTGAAACGCTCTGCGAACTGAGGCGAACCCAGGAACATCTGGTGGAAACCGCCAAAATGGCCTCTATTGGTACCCTCACTGCCGGAGTGGGCCATGAAATCAATAACCCACTGAACTTCATAATGGGTGGCCTCCACAATTTGGAAAGCACCATCCGTCAGCCAGAAACATTCGAGGACAATAACGAGCTGTGTGCCGTCCAGGAAGAAGGCCTTCAAACCATTAAAGAGGGAATCGGGCGTATTCACGAAATCACAAAAAGCCTGGATCATTTCAATCGATCCAATCAAAAAAAATTGGGCCTTTGTAACCTTCATACCATTATCGACAACTGTTTACAGATACTCAACCATGAAATAAAGTACAAGGGTAAAGTGGTGAAAACCTATCATCACAAGGACATTCTCTTCGTAGGAAATGAAGGCCAGTTGCATCAGGTTTTTCTCAATATTATCAGCAATGCCATTCAATCATTTGACAGAAATGGCTTAATCACCATCACCACGAACATATTAACTGAACAGGACTTCATCGAGGTGGACATCTCCGATAATGGCACCGGAATTTCACCAACAGATCTGGACAAGGTTTTTGATCCGTTTTTCACTACAAAAGAGCCCGGTCTGGGGAAAGGCCTCGGTCTGTCTATGGCCCATCGCATCGTCCAGGAGCACAGCGGTCAAATCCACATTACTTCTACTGAAAAAGGCACACAGGTCGTCGTACAGCTACCCACAAAGTCGACTGTTTGAGAACCTGCATCTGAGAATGAACTATGATGGCTCAGATTGCTTCATATTTATGATCAAAGACTACCTTTGCGCCCATAAACTTCAACAATCCAACTACTTATGCGCGCAGAATCCGCTGCCCACATTACTCAGGAACAGATCGATCAGTGCATTACTGTGCTGGAGCGCCTATTGGACGATACCACGCAGCTTTTTGAACTCCCCGAAGATCAACGAATTGCACTTCTGAAAGCAGCGGGTGCGCTTACACGGCCAGACAGAGCGGAATTTGACAAGCGGAGAAAGGATGCCAAGAAGGCTGCCAAGAGAAAAATGGTGGAACGGGATAAGCACATCCGTAAAACCACGGGTATCCGCAGTGCCCGGGAGTCAGTGGTTTTTGAGGCGCCCAAGCTGATTTCCCTTACGGGAAAAGAAAATGAAGTAGCTCCCGAACTGGAATCACCCAGAAACTGCTATGTCTGCAAGGCTGTATACACCAGGGTGCACCATTTCTATGATGCCATGTGTCCGGAATGTGCAGACTTCAACTACGCCAAGCGCTTTCAGAGCGCCGACCTCACCGGACAGGTGGCCATTATCACAGGTTCCAGGCTAAAAATCGGATATCACATTACCCTGATGATGCTCAGGGCCGGAGCGACCGTGGTGGCCACCACCAGATTTCCGGTGGACTCTGCCCTTCGGTTTGCCAAAGAGAAAGATTTCAAGTCGTGGAGTCACCGGCTCAAAATCCATGGGCTGGATCTGAGACACATTCCCTCGGTGGAGATCTTCTGCAATTTTATAGAGCATCAGTATGACCGTCTGGACATCCTGATCAATAACGCGGCGCAAACCGTGAGAAGGCCTGCCGGCTTCTATAAGCACCTCATGGCCAATGAAGAAATGAATACGGATGAGCTCCCCTCGCTGACAAGAGGGCTCCTCTCCGACCATCACTATTGCCTTTCTGAGCTACGAGAACTGGCTCCCTCCAAAGTTAAAAACCAGAACCTGCCGGTAGCCTGGAACGCTCCTGAGCCAGGCATAGGCCTGCGGGCTTCTGCTAAGCTTTCACAGATTCCTTATAGTTTCGACAACTCACTGCAAACTCAGGAGGTATTCCCTGAGGGCAAGCTGGATGCGGACCTGCAGCAGGTAGACCTGCGCAAAACCAATAGCTGGCGATTGAAACTTGGCGAAATAGAAACTCCGGAAATGGTGGAAGTGCAACTGGTTAACGCTGTGGCGCCGTTTGTGCTTTGCAACAGGCTTTCGCGCTTGATGCGTCAAGAAAATACCGGTAAAAAGCACATTATCAACGTGTCAGCCATGGAGGGCAAATTCCATCGGTTTTATAAGGAAGATCGGCATCCGCACACCAATATGGCTAAGGCCGCTCTGAACATGATGACCCACACCTCAGCTTCGGATTTTGCCAAAGATGGCATCTATATGAATGCTGTGGATACTGGATGGGTCACCGATGAGGATCCTGCAGAGCTTTCGAAATTTAAAACAGAGGTGCATGACTTTCAGCCACCCCTAGACATAGTGGATGGCGCCGCCAGAGTGCTCGACCCACTATTTGACGGAATCAATACCGGTAAGCACTGGTGTGGGAAGTTTCTGAAAGACTACCGACCCATCGACTGGTAGATCATGCCCACCTGGACGCACTTCTATCTGATCAGGATTCAATTTCTGGGTCTCCACTACCATGGCTGGCAGAAGCAGCCCGAACTCCCAAGTATCCACGGGGCTATAGACGATACATTGAAGACCATTCTAAACAGCGCCCCCTTCAAAACGTTGGGCTGCTCACGTACAGATGCCAAAGTATCGGCTGAAGATTATGTTTTGGAGCTCTTTGTAAAGAATGCACTCATCCCGGAACAGCTGCTTCATCAACTCAATAAGCACCTGCCTTCGGACATCTCCGCCCGGGCAGTGGAGCCTGTGCACGAGGGATTCAACATCATCCAGAGCGCCAGAACCAAGGAATATCATTACTACTTTAGCTTTGGGAAAAAACCACATCCGTTTTCCTCGCCACTTATGCACCATATCAGGCAGGAACTGAACGTGCAAAGGATGAAATTGGCCGCCGGGAAATTTGAAGGCAACCACAACTTGAGACAGTATACCCAAAAACCTTCCGAAAAAACGGAACTTCAAAGAGAAATCCTGTCTGCTCAGATTGTGCACAACCAGTACCTGGTAGGCAATTTCATTCCTGTAAATTCATATGTATTTGTGGTCAAGGCAAGCGGTTTTTTGCGGTATCAGGTCCGGATGATGATGAGTGCACTTTTCGAAATCGGAAGAGGTGCCTGGAGTATCGAAGACTTAGTCAACTCGCTGAGTGGGAACACCATCTCCCGGGTGATGCATGTGGCGCCACCCGTCGGATTGGTACTTCATCAGGTAACACTGGATGCTTATAAGGATAAGGTTTGACTTACTTCTTCAGAGAGGCTTTAGTGAAAATGTAATCCGGAATTTCCGGGTTTATCTGAATACTCCGAACAATGAAGTCAGTACCTTCTCCATCTTTCAGTACGTCCTTGTAGTTCATCTTTTTAGGGTACCAGCGATCGCCTACCATTTCTACATGGGAGAGTGTAACACGTTTCAGTAGCTGTCCGCTTTTGGCATACATTTCTTCTTTCAGGGGTACAAACCTTTCCTGATCAATCCATAGTTTCTGCTGCTCATAGGTAGCATCATCCACCTTTGCCACCAAATCCAGAATCCACGCCTTTCTCCCCTCCAACACTTCCTCACCCACCACTTCAGCTTCATACATTTCCAGCAACTTGCGATCATCCATCATGTCTTCATAAGACAGGTCGGAGCCCATAACAGATTGCTTCAGCATATGACCGGAAAGCTGGATGGTGCGGTCGGTAGCTGGCGAATAAATCCACAGCCTATCTTCCATTTTGAGCATTTTGGTTCCCTTTTCCCTGTCAGGAGCCAGGTATTCAGTAAAGGATTGATCGTTTCCTTTGGAATACCCTTTAGACGTCACAGTCCGGCTGTTTCTCCGCCCGTAAATGACCATATCAGACTCCACGATCTGAGTGTCTGACGTCATATTATAATCCACCTTTTTTAGAATTTGATCAGCATCAGGACTGATCTGAAGCAACGAGCCACCGAGTATGAGTATTGAAAATATGAGTTTCATTTTTGTGTTTTTAATCGTTATCAAATGTTTGTCAAACTTCCAGTTCTTTGAAAAGCGTGGCTGTTTCTCTTTTGTAAATCCCAATGCCCGAGAGGGCGTTCCCCAAAACCATTGCAAACAAGCCCGGAATGAAGCCCAGGTAGAGTAAATCAGCAGTGAAAGAAGCCCGAAGCACTGAGGGCATCATCATGGTGCTATTGTCCAGCATGCCACTGATGTCTATCCCCACTACCTGTAAATAATACACCCCGCAAAGACCAATGACCGTACCAATGACCGATCCGATGGACCCGATTAAAACAGCCTCATAAATCAGGGTTCGGTAGATATGACCTTTTTCTTCACCCAGTGCGAGGCGAATTCCAAACTCCTGATATCGTCTTAAGCCACCCAGAAGACCAGTGTTCCACAGTACAATAGACATGGCGAAAACGAAAATCACTACAAACAAGGAGGAAAAAGAATCCACATAATCCAGAAAGCTTGAAAGATTATTTTGCGCCCTCAGGGGAAACATTTCCGGAGCAAATTCATCGGAATCATTGGCGTACTGACTATTGAAAACCGCACTCATCGCTATGGCTCGCTTATCATGATAGGCGCCACTTCTGAAATAACCCAGTACCTCTCCTGCCCCGTCTTCCATATCCAACATTCGCCGGGCATCTGAAATATCAATGATGATGGCTCCACGGTCCAAGGCGGACGTGCCAAATTTTACCGTCCCTGTAACTATGAAATTCTCGAAAGACATGCTACCATTCATCGTTGTTCCCATGTAAGTCACATCATCTCCGATCTGAATATTTAGCCTTTGGGCAAAATCGTAACCGACCAAAGTCTCTCCGGAATGGGCAGGTACGGTTCCTGTCACGATAGAGGATGAAATATTCATCCGCTCATTCTCCCCACTCTCTTTAGAATACAGCTCCAGGGCCATACCCGCGGCAGGCCCCTGACCTTTGGAGCCTCCGTTGCCATCAGGTACATCTATCAGCCCACCGAATTTGATCCTGTTGACCCATTGCATGTCAGGGAATTGCTTCTCCAGAGATTTGGTCAATTCGCCTATTCCCAGAAGTGCAAGATCATTGGGCAGCTGATCCTTGTTTTCAGCATAAGCCCGGGACATTATTTTCACATGCCCGGTTTCAAACCGGGCATTTTGATCGATCATGTCACCCATCACACCCCGCAGATACCCACTGAGCAAAATGGTCAAAGACACACCAATGGTGATAATAATAATGGGCAAAACGCTGCGGTTCTTATCCCCAAGAATTCCTTTTAATAGAAATTTTATCATTGCATTTTTCCTTTAAGTGCATCTACAGGGTTCATGGTGGCTATTTTCCTGGCCGGCAAGAAACTCACAATGGTGGCAGAAACCACCACCAGAACCATCGTACCGAAAATGAGCCCTGCTCCATAAACCGGAAATATTCTTGCCGCCATAATGACTCCTGAATTTTGAGAAGCAGTGGGCATGCCTATACCAGCCGTGGCCAGATAAATAAATATGGGAGTACCATAAACACAACCAACAGCAGTAGCCAGCAGGCTATACATGCTCCCTTCTATGGTGAACAACCAAACCACTCTCAGTCGAGTCATTCCCAGAGCGATGTATGTTCCTATCTCCCTTTGTCTTCTGAAAATGGAAAGCACCTGGGTGTCGAAAATAGCCAGGAGCGCAATGGCCAGGAGCAACAAGTACATAATGGACCCACTTACTTTTTTCATCTCTATGATATCACTCAGATCCTTCAAAAGATCCTTCTGTGATCTAAACTCCCATCCTTTCACATCAATCGAATTCCCGGGCGTCTCAGCTATGTAGAGTGTTGCGTGGTTTTCCAATCCGGTCATCTGCCAAAGCTCATGAATGGATATCCACATCTGACCATTATCTACAGCGGGAACATTGGTATCAAAAACATCAACCACCGTCACATTGCCCGCATCATATGTTCCATCCTTATCCCGCCAGCGAATAAGTACTTCATCTCCAGCTTCCAGATTGGCGGCCTCAGCCATCCGTTTGCCAATAATCACGGGAAGATTAGCACTGTGCTCGCTAAGGAGGTGGGTAGGTAATTCCAGAGTAGTCTGGCTCGGATCAATTCCTTTGAGGGTCACAGACAGCATCCGCCCTTCAGGATAGATGGAGGCCTGACGCATCAACACAGGAATCAAACCCTCGTTTTCGCCAGCGGGCAAAACACCGTGACCATCCTGGAGTGTAAAGGGATCATAGGGATCATACTGGCCATTCAAAAGCTGACCACCACCATACTCCCAGGCAATGCCGTCCCTTCGTGCCTGTTCATTCCAGCCGTCTATCATGCCATTGTAGAAGATGATCAACACAAAAGCAAAAGACAGGACGCTCACATTAAGCCAGGTCCTAAGCCCTGACCCCACCAAATTCTTATAGGCTAGTATGAAGGCTAATTTCATGACTTTGACATTTGGGTAGAAATGAGTTCATCTTGATCTATTCTGCCATCCTCCAGGTGGATCATTCGATCCAGGTAACTCATCACCTTTTCATCATGGGTAGAGAAAATGAAAGTTGTCCTCAACTCGTTATTCAAATCTTTCATTGTTTGAATAATGGCATGTGCATTTTTTGCATCCAGATTGGCAGTGGGCTCATCCGCCAGAACGATATCAGGTTTTTTCACCATTGCCCTGGCAATGGCCACCCGCTGGCCTTCCCCACCGGAAAGCTTCGACGGTTTTTTATCTGCTTTATCCTGAAGACCTACCCACTCAAGGGCTTGCATCACCGCCTGCTTCCGCTCAGACGATGTTTTGTTTTGCAGTAAAAGGGAGAATTCTACGTTTTCGTAGACGGTATAAACCGGCAACAAATTGTACACCTGAAAAATGAATCCAAGGTGAAGGTTCCTCAAAAGCGCTGATTCTTTGTGAGAAAGAGTAGAGATATTCTTTCCCATCACGATGGCTTTTCCATCAGACGGGCTATCCAGAGACCCAATGATATTGAGCAAGGTGGTTTTTCCAGAGCCGCTAGGCCCTACCAGACCCGCAAATTCTCCCTTTTGAAACTGAAGATTAATATCCTTTAATGCCGTAAACTCACCATCGCCCACAGGGAACCGTTTAGTGACGTTTTCAATTGATATGATCGTTTGTTCACTCATTTCATAATTGTTTAGTGATTGTAAACCAGCATCAGGCGAAGACCAGGTCCTGATGTCGCATTAACCAGGTTATTCTCTTGTATGCCCTGCTGCACCGGTGGACTATAGTAGGGCATGATGTAGCCCACCAGCTTATTGAATTGGTGTTCGTAATTGAAAAAGAAAGTAAAATCGGCGGTTGGCCAGTTGTAGTAAAATATGGTACTTAGGTGATCAAAAAAGCCGAGGGGATATGCCAGCGTAGCAGCTGTAATGTGCGACCTGTTGTCAAATCCGACTGCCTCCGAATCATACCCCATTATGAGGTGTTCGGCCACCACATTCAGTCCACTACCTATTCCGAATGTATAATCCGCTCCCACATTTAGCAGGGTTTGATTGGTCAGCGCTCCAAGATTTTCACGTTTGTGAATATGCGACACCTCAAACCAAAGGCCAATTCCGACATCCCACTTCCCGTCAAGTCCATAACGATCTTCCGGTACTTGCTCAAACTGTGGGGCATCCACCAACGTCCGTGAATCTGCCGTGCGATGATGGTAGGACAAAGCGATTTCCCCACGGGGTACCGGATATTGAAACCTACCTCCGTATTCCGGGTGTTTGGCATAGGTCTCCGAAGCGTCCAATCCTCTGGCCTTTTCGTTGCCATACAAACCCCACAGCCAGATATTGGCATTGTTGAGGAAATAGTACCTTCCCAAAAGCCCATATACTCCGTTGGTCAATTGAAGAGGATCCCGCGGATCGATCTGATTGAACCATTGCAGTGGGCGCAACAGGGTTGCCACCCCAAAGTCAATTTTTTGCAGCCCAGCGCGAACCTCAATTTGTTTACCCGTATACCGGCCCCACAGGCGATAAGGGCTGATGTTACCATTCCATGAGGCCGCGTCGAAAGGTTGGAAGAATACCGAACCGGCAATATTCACTGAAGCTTCAAACTCAAAAGCCTTCCCTGAATCCAATTCTACTCCATAATTGAGTTCAGGAATGTATCGCCCTCCCGAAAAAAGCGGAAGTTGGTTATCCGGACTGTAACTCCCAAAAGCGGAAGCCTGACCATCAAATTCTACCTTACGCTGTGCCTTTGCTACCTGCAACGCTAAAAGGCAAATGAAGCAAAAGAGCAATTTCCGTTTCATTCTGGCTGGTCTGAGGGGAATATCCCATAAAAGAAAAAGTTGGTGAGATCCATAATGGCATCATGCTTATCCTCATACATGGAAAGGAACTTCTCATCCATCATCTTGTCATTGAGACTATTGAGCATATAAAGGATAAACTCTAATTTGGTATCTCTGCTAATCCACCCATTTTGTTGTGCCATGAATAAATCATACATGATTTCGCTTAGCATCTCCTTCCTGCTCTCTTCAATATACGCACTCAAAACGGAATCAGTAGACTGATAAATCTCCTGGATAAACTCCTGACTGATGTCCACAGACTGCTGGTGCTTAAGGGCAATGACCTTTGCAATCTTCTCCCGAAAGGGAATCTCCAGTTTCATGACCGCTCGATAGGAGTCCATGCCCTCCTGAATAAATCTCTTCAGTACCTGAAATGCCAGGTCTTCTTTGTTTTCAAATGACCTGTAAAAAGTCATCTTACTTACACCAGCGCTTTTGCAAACCTCCTCAACGGAAATACGCCTGATCCCATATTTCCAGAACAGTGTCCTGCCTGCTTCCAATAGAAGCTCACGTCCATCCTTTTTCTTTGGTGCTGCCATTTACCATGTTACGTTCAGTGATAATATGTTACGATAATCGTAATAAAATGTTCAAATAGTAACTCATATACTTCCAACTAAAGAGACACCAATAGAGTCTTTGGATCTAAAAAACCTATGAAGACTCTACTTTACCTTTTAGCATTCGCTGTGTTGGGTTGTACTGATGATCAGGCAACTCAGGAAGACGATCAAGCCGGCTTAGATCGCTTATGGGCAGAAATACACACAATGGCAGAGAGCGTAGCCTGTACCGATGCTGAAGAGTGGGACTTCACCCCAGTGGGTTCCAAAGCATGTGGAGGGCCCGTTAAATACCTGGCTTATTCAGAGCGCATTGATACGGTTAAGTTTCTTTCCCTGGTCGACGAGCATCGCGATGCCCAGGAAGCCTTCAACATCAAATGGGGCGTCTATTCAGATTGCTCCACACCACAGGCACCTACTGGTGTCGTCTGTGAGGAAGGTGTGCCAGTCTTAATATACGGACAGTGATTTGCTAGAACCAGTTGTCCCTGAGCCAATCTGACATTCGTGCAGGCCAGTTTTTCAAAGTAATATATTCAGTTCTGTAGCCCATATTAAAAGCATGCCCACCTTTGGCATAAATGTGGGCCTCTACCGAATACCCGGCTTCAAAGTACAAATTCAAAAGCCTGAGTGACGGAGGAGCACAGCATTCATCATTGCGGGCCGCTACCACAAATAGTGGTGGCGGGGACGAAGGCAATTCCTCTGGCACTCCCAAAGGCCCCGGATACACCAGCATCTGAAAGTCGGGCCGCGACGACTCCTGATCAATCGGGTCAGTAGCATCCGTCTTGACATCCCCAGGTCTATACGAAACCATTGATACGAGCTCCCCTCCGGCCGAAAATCCAAGTAATCCCACTTTCTCAGCATTAATTCCCAACTGAGGTGCCTTATACCTCATCAATCTGACCGCTCGCTCCAGGTCTTGAGCTGCATGTCCCTCTATGCTGTAGAGTGAACCCTCCTCACGGGCCAGTCGATACTTTAATACAAAAACCGTGATCCCAAGTCGCTGAAGATACACAGCCGCATCATGACCTTCAGAGTTGAAGACCAGCGCCCTGTGCCCTCCACCTGGCACCACAATCACCCCTACTCCTGTGGCATTGTTCGAATCTGCCGGATAGATCGTTACACTGGGATTATGAATATTCTTAATCCACCAGTCCTCCGCTTCAGTTGGCTCATCCTTTAGGTGTTCAAAACCAGGAGCACCGGCTGACCATAGAGGCACTTCATATGGTGCGACCTGACCAAAAGCCAGAGAACCTCCCAATAACAAATAGAGCCAACAAACTACTTTCATATACTTTGAATTAAATACCAATGATGAATCTAACACCAATCCCTCCAACCTCCGCCGAAAGAAATGAGCCCTGCACAGGTGATACCCCTATCAGAAACATCCTGTAAGCATGGGGCCGGATTAATTGCCTAAATTTCATTTTTCAAAACCTATTTAACCCTTATGATGAAAACCTATTCGGCCCTGTGCATAGCGGTGAGCACCATGGTCATGGCCTGTACCCCATCACCAAAGTCTGAGGACTCAGAATCTACCAGGTCTCCTTCTTTTGAAACCACAGGCAGTATAGAAAGGCTCAGCCCGGAATTGGACCTTTTGATTCCTGTTGAAGCCAAAATTGAAGTATTGGCCAGCGGTTTCACATGGTCAGAGGGGCCGCTATGGCTAAAAGACCAGCATGCACTGATTTTTTCTGATGTTCCGGAAAACACCATCTATAAGTGGACAGAGCAGGACAGCATTTCGATCTATCTCAAGCCATCAGGCTATGACGGAGACCGTACGGATAAGCACGAACCAGGTGCCAATGGATTGGCCCTGGATAATGAAGGGAATCTGATACTTTGCCAGCATGGAAACCGGCAATTGGCTAAAATGGTAACCACGCTAAACACTCCAAAAAGTGCCTTTCAACCGGTTACCTCCACGTTCAATGGCAAGCGATACAACAGCCCCAATGATGTAGTCATCAGCAGTGATGGGGCCTATTACTTCACCGACCCTCCCTATGGACTTGATGAATGGGATGAAAAGGAGCTGGAACACAATGGGGTGTATAGGATGGGTCCTGACGGCCAGGTTTCCCTGTTAATCGATTCGCTCACCCGACCGAACGGCATTGCACTTTCACCGGATGAAAAGACGCTCTATGTGGCAGTTTCTGATCCTAAAATGGCTAAATACTATGCTTACGATCTTGATTCGAAAGGGAGTATCACCGATGGAAGGGTACTTTTAGATGTAACAGATATGGTAGGACCTGAACGGAAGGGATTGCCAGACGGCCTGAAGGTGGACAAATCAGGAAACTTGTTTGCCACAGGACCAGGCGGAGTATTGGTGATCAGCCCTGAAGGAAAGCATCTGGGCACCATTATGACCGGCCAGGCCACGGCCAACTGCAGCTTCAATGCTGACAAATCAATACTTTATATGACCGCCCACAGTCATCTAATGAGAATAACCCTCAAACCATAAATTTCTTACCGATGAAAAGCTATTATCTATTCTTATTGACCTTCATTCTTAGCGTGGGGCTGACGGCCCAGGACTACTCAAAGAAAGTGGATCCCCTGCCCATCGGCAGCCAGGCGCCTGATTTCTCGCTCCCTGCCACGGATGGCAACACCTATTCCCTTGCCGATTTCAAAAAGAAATATTTGGCCGTTGTATTCACCTGCAACCATTGCCCCACAGCTCAGGCTTATGAAAAGAAGTTGATCTCCATCGTAGATAAGTACAGCAAAAAAGGGGTTGATTTTGTGGCCATTTCACCTAATGACCCCAACGCCGTAAGCCTTTCCGAGCTGGGTTACAGTGACCTTTCGGATGATCTGGAAGACATGAAACTAAGGGTAAAGGAGATGAGCTACAACTTCACCTATCTATACGACGGTGCCTCGCAGCAGACGTCTCTCAAATATGGCCCGGCAGCCACACCGCATGTGTTTGTGTTTGATCAGGATAGGAAATTGGTCTACTCGGGCAGAATAGACGATACAGAAAACCCATACGTCACACCAAGAACTACAGATTTGATCAATACCCTTGATGAACTGTTGGCAGGTAAACAACCTACCACTCCTACTACCAAGACTTTCGGATGTTCGATCAAATGGGCCTGGAAAAACGATTGGCTGGCCAAAGAACGTGAGGGTTGGTCAAAAGAAGAAGTGACCATCCAGCCCATTTCTGTGCCCGAAGTATCTGATCTCGTAAAAAACACTTCTGATAAGCTCCGTTTGATCAATATCTGGGCCACGTGGTGTGGCCCTTGTGTGCAGGAGTTTCCTGATTTCGTAGACATCAACAGAATGTATCGTGGGAGAGACTTTGAGTTTGTGTCCATTAGTGGTGACAAGCTATCCAAACAGCAAAAAGCACTCGAGTTTTTGACCAAAAAAGAAGCATCCAATACCAATTATATCTATTCCGGGGAAAACATGTACGATCTCATAGAGGCCGTGGACCCCAACTGGCAGGGCGCGTTGCCTTATACCCTGCTCGTAGCTCCCGGAGGCAAAGTGATCTACAAAGTAGATGGCACAATTGACCCTTATGAACTCAAAAAAGCCATTGTCGGATACTTGGGGAGATTCTATGCTGACAACTAAGCCTGAAAACGCCTGGAAAGTGCGTGTCTGATACCCAGACACGTACTTTTTTAACCTTCAATCCAAAACTCTGGCTTCCTCTCTGGGATAATCTTTACATTTGGCAAAAAGTCGCTTCCTTGGGAAAAATATCGGCCATACTTTTACTCTGTGTACTAAGCATCCCCTTTATGGGTACCTACACATGGCTGAGGATTGAAAAATACCAGATAAAGAGGCAGATCAAACGGCAGCTCATCTCTCAAACAGACAGAAATGACCTGGTCTTGTTAAAAATAGCCCTGAAAGACTCCTCACTGCTCTCCTGGGAACACGCTAAAGAGTTTGAATACCAGCACGAAATGTACGATGTGGTGGAAAGATACCGACATGGGGACACCACCTACTACTGGTGCTGGTGGGACCATGAAGAGACTCAACTCAATCGACAACTACAGGCCCTTGTGAACAAGGCATTTGCCAATGACCCCAACCATCAGTCCAATCGAGAACGCGTAGAAAGTTTTACAAGTGGGCTTTTCTTTGTCCCATTTCCCATGTTCCAATTTCTCACCCCGGCCTCTGCCAGACAAAGACCGGCTTCTGAGAAGACACCACTGTATCGCCAGCAAAAGCCTCCCCTTCCTCCTCCTGAGCAAGCATAATCCTATTCATGAGGATTGTGCACAAGCATGATCCCACACTCCCATATGGAGTAAAATAGCTTTTTCAATCAAAAGAAATTAGAATGAAAAGATCAATCATGCTATGGTCTCTGCTGACCATGGCTTGTCTGGGTTATGCCCAGGTGGTTACCGTGCAAGACATGGAAACGGGCCAGCCTTTGGAATTGGTGACTGTGGTGAGCAACCAGCACAATGCCTTGCTCACGACCAACTCCCAGGGTCAGGTCAAAATCAATCCCTTTGCCCAGGCATCCCGGATCGACTTCCGGATGATGGGTTATAAAACCAGTAGCATGAGCTTTGATGAGCTCAAACAGGGCGGCTTTCTGGTGGAAATGACTGCCTCACAGGTTTCACTGGATCAGGTGGTGGTATCTGCCACCCGCTGGAGCCAGACAGGCCAGGAAGTACCGTCCAAAATTATCTCCATCACCCCGAAGGACATTGCTTTGCAAAATCCCCAAACTGCTGCGGACCTGTTGGGTGCATCGGGTGAGGTATTTATTCAAAAAAGTCAGCAGGGCGGCGGCAGTCCCATGATTCGCGGATTTTCTACCAACAGGCTTCTATACACCGTAGACGGCATCAGAATGAACACTGCCATCTTCAGGAGTGGAAATCTCCAAAACGTCATCTCCCTGGATCCATTGGCTACAGAGAGTGCAGAGGTGCTTTTCGGCCCGGGATCCATCATTTATGGCAGTGACGCCATCGGTGGAGTGATGGCGTTTCAAACGCTCACACCCCAATTTTCGCTGAATGAAAAGCCACTGATCACAGGAAAAGCGGTGACAAGATACGCCTCTGCCAACAGCGAAAAGACCGGTCATTTTGATGTCTCCATTGGCTGGAAAAAATGGGCTGCTGTCACCAGTATTTCCAGCTACCACTATGGCGACCTGCGAATGGGCAGCAATGGGCCGAAGGAGTACCTCAGGCCGTTCTATGTACAGCGACAAGACAGTCTGGACGTGGTGGTGACCAATCCTGATCCCAGGATTCAAAACCCCACGAGCTACGCGCAGATCAATATGATGCAGAAGATAAGGTTTAAGCCCAATGCCCGATGGGATTTTCAATATGGGTTGCACTACTCCGCCACCTCGGATTATGCCCGCTACGATCGGCATATTCGATATAAAGATGGCTTACCGCGGAGTGCCGAGTGGAACTATGGTCCGCAAATCTGGATGATGAATAGTTTTACGGCGACCAACAGCCGGGTAAATCCAATCTATGACCAAATGACACTCAGAGCAGCTCAACAGCATTTTGAGGAGAGCCGCATCGACAGGGATTTTAATGGAGACACCAGAGCTTCCCGGTTTGAAAAGGTCAATGCTTTTTCCGTCAACCTGGATTTCACAAAGGCCCCTGATGCTAAGTCAAACCTCTATTACGGATTGGAGCTGGTTACGAACGACGTGGATTCACATGGAACCGATGAGGACATCACCACCGGTGAGTCCGTCGCAGGCCCTGCCAGATACCCGGAGTCCAAATGGTCATCCTACGCCGCATATCTTACTTATCAGTATCACCTCTCCGGTCAGTGGATGCTCCAGGCTGGAGCCAGGTACAACTTATATGCGTTGCATGCTGATTTCAGTAATAACCTCCCGTTCTATCCATTTCCAGAATCTGAGGCCTCACTCACTGATGGAGCGCTTACCGGGAGTCTTGGCGTAGTGTATCATCCTGGCCAAACCTGGTCGGTAAGTGCCAATGCCTCCAGTGGATTCAGGTCACCCAATGTAGATGACCTGGGAAAAATCTTCGACTCAGAACCCGGGGCAGTGGTTGTTCCCAACACGGACCTTTCAGCTGAGTATGCCTACAATGCTGAAGTAGGTATCGCCAAAGTCTTTGATGAAACAGTGAAAGTGGACCTAACTGGTTATTATACCCTGTTGGAAAACGCCATGGTCAGACGTGATTTTACACTCAACGGACAGGACAGCATCCTGTATGATGGGGAGCTGAGCAAGGTGCAGGCCATCCAAAATGCTGCGGTTGCCAATGTACATGGAATCCAGGCCGGGATCGAAGTGAAATTGCCAGCAGGTTTTGGCTTTTCTACGCAATACAATTATCAACGCGGTGAAGAAGAGCTGGATGATGGCACCAAAAGCCCCTCCAGACACGCCGCGCCCTGGTTTGGAGTAACACGACTTACTTATGCCACAGATGGCTTAAGCATGCAATTGTATGCGATATACAATGGTGAGAGAAGCTCTGCAGATCTTCCCGAAGAGGAAAAAGGCAAGGCGTACCTCTATGCCACAGACAAAAACGGAGATCCTTATTCACCAGCCTGGTACACGCTCAATTTCAAGGCCATGTATCAGATCACAGATGCATTTACGGTGAGTGGAGGAATGGAAAACCTGACGGATCAGCGCTACAGGCCTTACAGCTCAGGCCTGGTAGCTCCGGGAAGGAATTTCATTCTGGCATTGAAGGCCAGGTTTTAAAATCAATCCGCGCCTTTGGCTCTGCCAAAGGTGCGGATATTTATCGATCCAGCCATGCCTTAAACTCAGCCACACGCTCTCTGGCCACTATCACCTGCTCTTCCTCAAATCCGGAAATCACAATCTCCAGGCGGGAATTGGTAAATGCAATAATGTCCTTGATGCAGCTCAGGTTGACAATGAATTTTCGACTGATCCGAAAGAACTGGTCTGCTCCCAGAAGCGATTCCACCTTGTCCAACGTATAGTCCACCAGAAACTTCCGGCCTTCTTTGGTAAACAAATAGGTCGCCTTATCATGACTGTAGATCAACTGAATATCTCTGGTCTCTACCGTTTTCAAATGCTCCCCCACTTTTACCACAAAACGCTCCTTCCCTTTCGGTTGTAATGCTTTCAGAAGACCATCAACCTGGTCATTCCCTTTATGGGCATGTTTTTCAAACTTTACAATCGCCTTTTCCAACTCTTCCGGGTCTATGGGTTTGAGCAGATAATCTACGCTGTTTGCCTTGAAAGCCTTCAGTGCATATTCGTCATAGGCCGTCGTGAAAATAATAGGTACATCCAGTTTGATCTGGTCAAAAATGTCGAACGAGTTTCCATCCGCCAGCTGAATGTCCATAAAGACAAGGTCTACACTCAGGGCCGGTAATGAGATCACCGCTGACTCCACTGAGTCGAGGGTAAGCACCCATTGAAAATCAGGTCTGGCGGCCAACACCAACTTCTTCAGCCGTTCTGAAGCCAGTTTTTCGTCTTCTAATATGATGTATTTCATTTGTTTAAGGTTCTTGATACCGGATATTCGCACCAATCCGATTACCCTGCTTTCATCTTCAATAAAGGCAATATCACTTCAAATGTCTTTTGATCATTGGTGATCTGTACCTCCCGGTCTGATAAGTAACCATAACGGGCCTTCAGGTTGCTGAGCCCTATGCCGGTAGAGTCTTTGGTGAGTTTCTCCTGCACATTGTTCCTCACTACCACCCTGTCATCCGAGACCATAATGTCTACATGCAAAGGCTTCGCTGCTGAAACTACGTTATGTTTAATGGCATTTTCCACCAACATCTGCAGGGCTAGCGGAGGCACCATTCCTTCGCCGTTTTTCTCAATGCTTAGATTAAAATTATCTCCAAATCTTATTTTCTGGAGGAAGCCATAGCTTGTCAGGAAATTCAGCTCCACGTCCAAAGGAACCATCTCCTGATCCTTTTGCTCCAGTACATACCTGTACACATCTGACATCTTTCGGATAAACTGGACAGCTTTATCCTGATCCTCGTACACGAGCTCACTGAGCACGTTGAGTGAGTTGAAAAGAAAATGCGGGTTGACCTGGTTTCTCAACGACTCATACTGCGACTTTAAGCGCTCATTTTTCAATTTTTCCACCTTATACAGCGCTTCTTTCCAGTTGATATAAAAGGCACGCCCATGGAAAAACATGCTGATGATCAATGTGATCAGGAGTGTGACATTAAAGTGGACAAACCTGATATTCCCTATTACCTCCAAAAGATCAGAATCACCAGTCCTCCATTTGAAGAGGACTATCACTGCCCCGAATGTCAATATGGTATACACTACCATGCAGATCATCCCCACGGTCACGCGGGTAATGGGTTTCTCTACCCAGGAGATTTTGGTATTGAGATAATCGACGATGTAACCGTTTCCCTTGCTCAGAGAAACCCATATAATCACCGACACAGTGACGTTGATGACCGTAAAACTGGCGGTGAGCAGGTTGAAACCCACACCCACCAACCCGATGATCACAATCTCCTTCAGTTCACGAATCAGTTTCTTTTTGGTTATTTTCATTGGTTGCAGTAAGCCAAACTGGCTTCAGCCATCTTCATTCCCCATGTGGGTAAGATGGTGGGTTCATCTGGTGTACCTCCAAATATATCGTAAGCACTCTGAATATACCCACAAGCCTTTTCGAAACCGCTGCCAAAAAACCGGGCCGTTCCAAACTCCATCTGCCCCATCAACAACTGAGCACGTGGGTTCTCAGCATCCATGGCCATGGCTTCACCAAAAAGTGCATAGATCGTTGGTGCTAACGTTTGTCCTCTGGTAGCAGGGTCAACAGTGAGTCGCATCATCTGCACAAAGCCTTCAAGAGCCACCACTTCTGAATTTTTATCAAGCTTTTTCGCCTGTTGTACCAGGACCAGCGCATCATTAAGCACTTTCTCCTTTGTATCAGTATCGGTCTCTTCTGCCCCATTGAGTGTCAGGCTGAGTGATTGGTAGTAGAGTGGCAACCACTCCCCGGTTTCCTTTCGGGCAATGCGCTCAAAATAATTAGCACAGGCAGTATAGGCCTCCTGAGTATCCGCAGCT
Source organism: Marinoscillum sp. (assembly GCF_040222955.1). GTDB lineage: Bacteria > Bacteroidota > Bacteroidia > Cytophagales > Cyclobacteriaceae > Marinoscillum. The sequence continues at coordinate 80,403 of NZ_JAVKCA010000012.1, forward strand.
TTGAGCAGGTCTTTTCCTTTGAATATTGCAGTTTCAAATTTGGACTGAGCAGTGGCACTTCCGGCCACCAGCACGAGGATCATGAATATTGTCTTCATCTTAGTTTAATTTAATGGTGTGAGTATTGTTGGAATCTGATATTTCTATGCGGGCATCACTGTAGGAAGCCGGACCAAACCGACTTGGAGCATTGTTCGAAAATGCATAGTCTTCGGTAGGGATCCCCATGAAATTGGTATCCAGTTCTCCATTTCCATTTTCATCATGGTAAATGGATATGGCGTACGCTCCGCTGGGAATGCCTTCAAAGGTCACACTGAGCGCTTCCAGGTTAGCAATTTCCTCGTGCACATCCTTAAAGCTCTCTTTCAGATACGCTCCTTCGCTGTTGAAAAGGGACACCCTTAGCAGGCCCTCCTGATGGGCAAAGTTTTTAACATGTAGTGTGAAATTAACCGGACTTTGTCCGAGAGATGGAAGCCCATAACTCAGGGCTAGTAATAGAATGATAGTTTTCATGGTTTTATAAGTTTTCAAGTTGATTATTAAATGCACCGATGGTAATAAAGCAGCCTACGAAAAGAAATCGTTTGGCCGGCAGGCGAATGGCCTCCGAAGCGTACTCACCTGTTTGACCAGGCTGATTCGCATAGTTGTAGCCGAAAATCTGATCACTCCCCAGCAGATTAGTTGCCGAAGCATACAATATCACTCTGGGGCTTGGCAGGTAGGCAATATTGAAGCTGAGATCATGATACCCCTCCGTTCGGCTTTCATTGAATCCATCCAGATTGGGGTTTTCATAAGGTCTGCCGGAGGTAAATGAATACGTGGCTCCCATTTGGCTTTTCAGCTGAGGAAAAAATCGCTTGATCACAAACGAGAAGTTGTGAGCAGACGTAAAACCGGGTTCAGTTTTTTCGGAATAGTCAAGGTATAACCGCTCACTCTTCATCCAGGAGTATGATACCCAATAGTCGATGTTCTCAATACCCCCGCGATCTCGCCAAAACACATCCAGACCATAGGCATATCCTTCACCATCGCTACTGAAAGTATCGGGATCATAAGGGTCGCGAAAGCGCACAAGGTTGTCGTAGTCCTTCAGGTAGGTCTCTACCCTGAATACCTTATTGTCCTTTATCCGCTGATAGTTCAGGATATAATGTGCCGCTTGCTGCTGATCCAACTCATCCGTCATTTTGAGATATTCTGAGCCCGGTGCCTGATAGAAAAGACCGGAGGCGAGGGAAACCTGAGCATGTTCATCCAGCTTATAAGCCATGGAAATCCTGGGAGAAAAGCGAAGTTCTTCCGGATGGCTCAGATGAAACAAGCGCCCTCCAAGCCTTACCACCAGATTTTGAGTCAGGTATTGATCCAGCTCCGCGAAAGCAGCAGTGTTGGTCTGATTATAGTTAAAACCGAACGCCACACTATCCGTGATGGTCTCTTTAAAATGCTGATAATAGAACTCTAAACCCGTATTGAGAATCGTTTGCGGTGCGAACTCATGTACATATTTAGCCTTCAGATGCTGATTAAATGTCGGACGAAGTATTTCGGTTTCATTGTAGTGGAGATGGTCCTCATTCCAGGCAGAGGAAACTCCTATGTATACATTGTCATTCGCTCCGGCAGGCAGTTCCAGGTTGGCACTTATAAAGCCGTTTTTGTTATCAACACCTATGGCATTTATACCGCTGGGATTCAGGATAGTCTCCTGCTCCAGCGACATACTTGAAGCGTTTCCCATCGCCAGGGCTTTCAGTTTCCCGCCATTCCGCAGGTTTTTCTTGTAGGCCACGTTTGTATTCCAGTCCACCACACCCTGTTTCCAGTCCACCCGCTGGTCGATCAGGTGGTTATAGGGATTCAGGTTGATGTAGCCAACTTTAGCGTATAACGACTGTTCTTCCCAGGCCTTAGTGACACCTGCCTCCAGTCCCAATGACATAATCGAGATATCCACCTTACTTACCGGATCCACATCCAGGGTGTTCAGGATCAGTGCCGATGAAAGGGCTTGTCCGTACTCGGCTGAGTAGCCGCCGGTGCTAAAAAAAGTTCCTTTGAAAAGGAATGGAGAAAACCTGCTGCGGGTTGGGATGTTATTAGCCGATGCACCATAGTAGTTGGAGGCTTCTACCCCATCCACATAGATTTTGGTTTCATCAGCCGTACCTCCCCGCACAAAAAGCCTTCCCGACTCACCCACCGTCTGAGTACCTGGGAGTGTGTTGAGCGCACCCGTGATGTCCGCCGTAGCTCCCGCTGTGGTGGCGATATCCAGGCTTTGAAGTACCACCACCTTCTTCTTGTCGCTGGCCTCAAAAGATCCCGCCGAAATCGTCACAGCGTCAATGGTGTTGAAGGCCTCTTTCAACTTCACTGAGAAATGATTATCCTGACCCACTATGAATGAAAGTTCCATCGGTTCGAAGCCTACAAAAGAAATCACCAGCACCTGCGCTCCCGATTCGTAGGTGTCGAAACTGAAACGCCCGTCAACGTCTGAGGTGGCGCCATCGTAGGTGTCTTTGAGATATACGTTCGCACCGATAAGCGGCTCCCCTTTCTGATCAGAGATCGTCCCGGTGATGGCGGCTTGCGCCAACACCATGGTCTGAGAAAAAATAGCCAGGTAGATTGTGATTAAATATTGCCTCATAACTTTCGATTTTTATATCCCGAAAGTGAGGGCTTTGAGCGGGTTCAGAAATTAAAGGTTTCCGAACTGTAGAAAATGCAGGATGAATTGTAAAGCCTTTGATCCGAATTTAAATCTGGCGAGATCGATGAAGTGTCGACTCAGACAGCCATAAAGCAAAACCCGGCCAGAAGATGAATATTCTTTGAAATTTATTATGCATGCATAACATTTTTTTATACCTTTGAGATAGTATGCATGCATAACATATTAACTCTAATAAAAAGAACATCACATAAGACCATGGAAGCAGTAGCACAAAAATCAGCAATCAAAGGTGGCGAGTTCATCATCCGGGAAACATCAGCAGACGAAATCTTCATCCCCGAGCATTTCTCTGAAGAGCAAAAAATGATGGCGGCAGCCACTCAGGACTTTATCGATCTGGAAATCACCCCCAATGTAGATCGAATAGACAGCATGGAACAAGGACTCATGCCCTCCCTGATGGAAAAGGCCGGGGAACTCGGACTGTTGGGTGTGGCAGTGCCTGAGGAATACGGCGGGCTGGGTATGAACTTCAATACCAGTATGCTGATGGCAGACATCATCGCAGCTTCAGGATCCTTTTCTACAGCCTACGGCGCGCACACCGGCATAGGCACCCTACCTATCCTGTACTATGGCACTGAGGAGCAAAAGCAAAAATACCTTCCCAAGTTGGCCTCAGGAGAATGGAAAGCCTGCTACTGCCTTACCGAGCCTGATGCCGGATCGGACGCCAACTCTGGTAAGACCAAAGCCAGGCTTTCTGATGATGGTAAAAACTACATCATCAACGGGCAAAAAATGTGGATCTCTAATGCTGGCTTTGCGGACCTTTTTATCGTATTTGCCAAAATAGATGATGACAAGAACCTTACCGCCTTCATAGTAGAAAAGAGTTTTGGTGGCATCACCATGAATGATGAAGAGCGTAAGCTGGGCATCAAGGGCTCCTCCACGAGACAGGTGTTTTTTAATGATTGCACTGTGCCTGTTGAAAACATGCTTTCTGAACGTGAAAATGGCTTTAAGATAGCCGTGAATGTACTGAACGTAGGCAGGATTAAATTGGGTGCAGGTGTAATCAATGGATGCAAAACCGTAGCCTCACAGGCCACCAATTATGCCAACGAACGAAAGCAGTTTGGTGTGTCCATCTCAAGCTTTGGTGCCATCAAAGCAAAATTGGCCACCATGGCAACCAAGACCTATGCCATAGAGTCGGCAGCTTACCGGGCTGGCCAAAACGTGGATGACCGGATAGAATCGCTGATCAATGAAGGCATGGATCCGAGCAAAGCAAAACTGAAAGCTTTAGAACAATTCTCTATCGAATGTGCCATCATCAAAATACACGGGTCGGAAGTATTGGACTACTGTGTAGACGAAGGCGTGCAAATCTATGGGGGAATGGGCTTCTCTGAAGAGGCACCCATGGCGCGGGCATACAGAGATGCCAGAATCACCCGAATCTACGAAGGTACCAACGAGATTAATCGCATGCTCCTGGTAGGTATGATGTTTAAACGAGCCATGAAGGGTGAACTGGATCTTTTAGGTCCAGCCATGGCGGTGGGGAAAGAACTCACTTCCGTTCCTTCTTTTGAATCTCCAGACATGAGTGCTCCTTTGGCAGAAGAAAAGGATGTACTCAAAAAGCTCAAAAAGGCCGCACTGATGGTGGCTGGAAAGGCAGCTGAGACTTTTGGTCCTACACTGAATGACGAACAGGAAGTGCTCATGCACATCGCAGATATGCTGATAGAAATTTATGCCGTGGAGTCAACTCTACTGAGAACGGAAAAACTCATGGGCATCTATGGAGACGAAGGTAGCCAGCTCTATCAGCAAATGGCCAAACTTTACATGCATGATGCCGTGCAGAAAATAAGAAATCATGGTGAAGAAGCTGTGGCTTGCTTTGCTGAAGGTGACGAACTCAAAGTTTTAATGATGGGGATGAAAAGATTCACAAAAATCAATTCTATCAATACGAGAGACTTAAGAAGGGCGGTCGCTGAAAAAATGATCTCAGAAAACAAGTTTCCTTACAGTCTTTACAAATAAAATTCTGTTCTACTTTTTTAAAACAAAAGCCGGTCCTGCCGGCTTTTTTATTTATCTGACTTTAAAGTTTACTTTGATTACCAGATCGCATAATTTTAACTGAAAATGGCGAGTATCGACATGGAATCCTTCAAGAAACTGACGACAAAAGAAAAAGCACTCTCCCTTAACCTGGATGATCGCATATATGGTACCATAGCCGAAATAGGTGGCGGCCAGGAAGTGGCGGACTACTTTTTCAAAGCCGGGGCTGCTTCTGGTACCATTGCCAAGACCATGTCGGCCTACGATATGACCTTCAGTGATGCCATCTATGGTAAAAGTGAGCGCTACGTATGTGAGGACAAACTCATGCGAATGCTCAACAGGGAGTACTCACTCCTCTCCCAGCGCCTGACCCAGCGAGCTAAAAGATCACATTTCTTTGCCTTTGCCAATACCGTAGAAACGATTAATTACAAAAGAACCAACGAGGGTCATGGTTGGATCGGGCTCCGCTTTCAAAAGCACCCCAATTCTGACCCCAATGACTGTGTGATCCATGTGATCCTGAAGGACAATGACCCCCTATGGCAGCAGCAAGTACTTGGAATGGTGGGCGTCAACCTCATCCACGCCTGCTACAACTATGCTGAACCAGAGGACATTCTTAATTCTCTGATTGACAATATTCACCACAGCCGTGTGGAAGTGGATATGTTTAAAATAGAAGGCCCGGATTTTCATCATGTTGACAACCGCCTGATGAGCCTTAAGTTGGTGAAAAACGGACTTACGCATGCAGCCATGTTTGACCCTAAAGGCAAGGTACTGCAACCATCAGCAGTTCTCTATAAGAAGAACATTTTTGTGCTGCGCGGCAGATTCAGACCTGTCACTCATGTGAATGTGGATATGATGCTCACTGGCATGCGGGCTTTTAGGAATGAAAGCGATGTAGAGATCAAAAACATCATGCCACTGGTGGAGCTCACCCTCAATGACCTCACCATGGAAGGCGAAGTGGACGAAACGGATTTTCTTGATCGTGTGGATCTGCTCTGCTCCCTTGGCCAGAATGTGTTGATTTCCAATTATCAGGAACACTATAAGTTGGCTTCTTACCTTTCTAAGTTCACCAGGCATAAAAAGCTCGGAATCGTGCTGGGCTACTACAACCTGCAGCGGATTTTCGACGAGTCCTATTATGAAAACCTCAAAGGTGGAATCCTGGAGTCTTTTGGAAGGTTATTCGGCAGCAATGTGAAACTCTATGTATATCCGGCCATTGAAGCTAACACCAAGGAAATCGTCACTTCTGAAAACTTCACGCCTGAAGTTCACCTGAAAAACCTATACCAATACCTAAAGGACAACGATCAGATCGAGGACGTGCAGGGAGCCAAAACCGAGAACCTCCACATTATTTCTGATGACGTACTGAGAATGATCGAAAATGGTGAAGTGGGCTGGGAAAAATTTGTTCCTAACAAAGTGTCAGATGCCATCAAAGACCACCATCTCTTCAACTTTCCGTATGAGGTACCTCTGGATGAGGAAGACCTCTAAAATCCCCGGGAAATGATTTTTCAAACCCGTCCATTGCTTTGGGCGCTTTTGTTATATTTGACGTTTAAATTTTCTTAAGCGCATGTCAAACAGAGGATCATTCTCCAATAAGTTGGGTTTCATTTTAGCAGCAGCCGGATCGGCTGTAGGATTGGGTAATATTTGGAGTTTTCCCTTTGAAGTGGGTGCTGGAGGTGGTGCTGCTTTTTTGATGGTCTACCTCTTCTTTTGTTTCATCCTGTGTTTCCCGGTGATGGTAACTGAAATTGCCATTGGAAGAAAAACCCAGCTGAATCCCGCCGGAGCATACGAAGCGCTCGGTTTTAAAAAGTGGCGAATTTTGGGCATTCTCGGCATTATCAGTGGGGTGGTGATTCTCTCCTTTTACAATGTGGTCGCTGGATGGGCTTTTGGCTATTTCATCGAGCTCCTCTCCGGACACTTTGAAATAGGGAGTCAGTTCTCCACCTTCATCAAGGATGTTTTCAAGGTGGGGCTCTATGCCATGGTGTTCATGTTTGTCACCGCCTTCATCGTTTCCAAAGGAGTATCTGGTGGCATCGAACGGGCCTCCAAAATATTAATGCCAACATTGATTACCATGATATTGGGTCTGGTATTCTATTCCCTTACTCTCGACCATGCCTTTGAAGGGATTAAATTCTACCTGGTACCGGACTTCTCCGAGCTGACACTGAGTGTTATGGGCAATGCCATGGGGCAAGCCTTTTTTTCTCTTTCACTGGGAATGGGCGCACTGATCACTTATGGCAGTTATGTAGGTAAAAATGATAACATTGTGACTTCAGCCGCCTTTATCACTTTAGCGGATGTTGGGATTGCGTTCATAGCCGGTCTGATGATGTTTCCTATGGTGGCGTATCTGACCAATGGTACCATGGAGGGAGCTGGCCAGGGTGCCGGGCTTATCTTCACAGTGTTGCCAGGTGCTTTCGAAAGCCTGGGTCCCCTACTTGGTGTGGTCATTGGTTCCCTCTTCTTCTTGTTACTCTCTTTTGCAGCGCTGACGTCCACAGTTTCTCTTCTGGAAGTGCCTGTGGCATATATTGTAGATGAGAAAGGAATCAAGAGAAGACGTGCGGTTTGGATCATGGCTACCATTATTTTTGTTTTGGGCATCCCATCACTCCTCTCCAATGGCTATTCTGGTTTTTTCACCAGCTTCATTACCTACGTAGGCGCCGAGAATGCTACCTCTTTTATGGATTTCGCCCAGAATGTGGCCAATGATACTTTCCTGCCCCTGGGTGGGTGTCTTATCTCCATCTTTGCAGCTTATGCCTGGAAGACGCAAAACCTTAATGCAGAAATCGCTTTGGGCTATCCCAACTACATGGGATCTTTCATTCAAAAATACCTCAACTTTGCAGTGACTATTTTGTGCCCTCTGGTTTTGGGAACGATGTTTTTGCTGACCCTCCTGCAGACTTTTTTCGGTGTGACGCTGTTTTAGTCCTTTCGGAAAACTCCGGGATCTTTGCCATCAAAATAGATCACATAGTCACCGCTGGGAAGGCTGCTAATATCAGCCTTAGAACCCTGACCAGATAAGATCAGATCTCCTCCGGCATCAAAGATCTCGTAGGTAGCAGTCCGGGATAAGTGCAGGGTATTGGTGGCATTATATGGCTTAAAAGTGACTGGCTCAGGGTAAAAATGAAAATCCACTTCCCTGGAAAGCAGGTAATCCCCCTTTGGGGTGATGTACCTGATTCTTAACTTATTGGCTCCTTCCTCAAGCAACGGACTGTAGCTGTACTCAGCTCCGCCAAACTCGCCTTTTGCAGGAATGGTATCTCCTTCTATCCAAATGCCCAATTGATATTTTTCCAAAGTGAATACACTTCCTGACTTCTCGCCACTTGTCTTCCAAACCAACGCTGTATCGGCGAACCCAACTTCCTTAAATGAGAAAGTGCTATGAAATTGAATGGCATCTGGATTCAAGATGGTGGGCTGGCAACCAGGGGAATGTTCGATCTTGATGGATAATGGCGAAAACTCATCTATTCCATTGAAATCGAGTTTGATGGCGCTCATCTTATAGTTTAGACCCAGTCTGGTTCCATTCACATAGATGGACGTCACACAGAATGACATGGATTCACGATCGTAGGGATTCTGAATGAACAAGGTCTTTCCCTGATAAACCCCCGTAATATGCAATTCGGCAGACTCCTGAAGGAAATGGTCTGTAAAAAAAAACAGTTCTAGTAAGAAGGCAATCTTCAGCAAATCGGCGGATTTGGGTTAAGTGATGAAGTTAAAAAAAATTGTCATCAGATTAAATGAACATCACCTTTAAATCCAATTTACGTTGATATATATGTTCCATTAATTTGAAGTTACCTGATTATATTTTAAATTATATGTAAACCCAAAAACACACCAACAATGTACTACCTCAAACGTTTCCCCCACCTGATATTGTTACTTCTGGTTATTGCATCATGCAGACCGGATAAGCCACCTGCCAATGAGGAGAAAGTTTCGTTTGAAGGCTCATGGAACCTGATCGCTTATATCCCCCACTCAGAGGGATTCACGGAGTGGAATAGCTATGGCGATAGTATTCTCTATCAGAAGCACCTGACCTCAGATCATTTCACATGGATTAAATATGATACCAAAAATGAATTACTGCTGGGTATGGGAGGTGGAAGCTACAGCATTAAAACCGGACAGTATGTGGAAAACATTGAGTTTTTTTTCCCACCCGGAAGCTCTGAGCTTGGTCAGGCCATTCCTTTCAACTTTGACCTGTCAGATGGTATCTGGTACCATACGGGGTATGCCAAAGAAATGGATATGGACATGGAAACCGGTGAGATAGTGGTCATAGACTCCAACAAAATAGAAGAAAAATGGATGAAAACTGATCTCCCTCCCAATACCAACACCAAGGTCCTGGGCACCTGGGAACTGACCTCATACCTCGATGCCAGTCAGAAAGAGTTTATGGAGTATCCTGAATTTATTGGCTACATTAAACTGATCACCCCCACGCATTTCACCTGGATTTATTTCGATAAGGATGCGGATGAAATTTACGCTTCGGGTTCGGGAAGCTACCGATATGAAAATGGAAAATACTCAGAAACCATTGATATGATCTACCCAACCAATAGTGGACAGATCGGTGAAACAGTCACCTTTAAGTCTGACATAGAAAACAGCAAATGGAAACATGCCGGATACCTCCCCAATATAATTATCGACAGTACCAACGGGGATATTGTTAAGGATTCAATATTAATTGATGAAGTTTGGGCCCTGCACTCGGATAAATCCATGTAATGAGGCTGAAAAATTAAAACTTATGGTTACCTTTTATCGTTAAAACGTATTCAACCCCAAGAGCCAGACTAAGAAGTACAATTTATTCACCGAATAATTAAACTTGATTGACAAGATTATCATGAAATTTATATGGTATAACCCCGATTTGGATGCTTATCAAAAAGGAACCATGGAGGACTATTCTCACTTAATAGGCTCAAGTGATAATGGTGACAGGTTTGATATCCTGTATGAATTTGCAGATTCATCAGATCGGCTGATTGATAAGATTTTAGGTTCTCTCAACATCGTGAGGAGTCAAAAAGTGACTACCAACTAAGTCGCTCCATTCAATTTATGTCTAATTGTATTTCCTATCCGGGTAAGTCTTATCTGCTTCTTCTTCTAATATTACTTTTCTCGTGCAGTCCCAAAGTCGTTGATTTTGTCAACTCCAGGTCCAACTTCAATAGCTACGGCAGCTACCTTGTCGTTAATTTCAAGGCCAATCAAACCGACATTTCCGAAGAGGGACGAAAAATTCTTTCTGAAATCGAACAAAACATTCACCTGGAAATGAACCGGCGATCTTACCGACCGCTCAATGCAAACCCAGACCTTGTTGTGCGGTATGAGCTCATTTCCAATCAGGCCATCAAGACCCAGCAAAACAACTACGGATACTCTCCATACTCCACCTTCCCCTCTCAGAATTATGTCACGGTAAGAGCGGTACTGGAATCAGCACTACTGATTGAAATCACCGACGTGAAGACCAAGAAACTGGTATGGCAGGCGAGTGTGGACATGGATAAATACACCAGAAAGAGCAAGCAGGAAGAAATCATCAAAGATGCTGTCACTAATCTCTTCGATACTTACCTTTACCGGGCAAACTCGAATGCTCCTGACGAATCTTTGATATCAGCTAAATGACAGACTTTGGTTTCCTCTCCCTACTACCACCCATCCTTGCCATTTTTCTCGCCATCAGAACCAAACAAGTCATTGTATCCCTCGTTTTCGGGCTACTGCTAGGCTATGTCATCATTTCCGGAGGCAATATTTTTGAAGGTATTCTGTCCACGGCGGACCATCTGGTACAGGTATTTGAAAGTGCAGGAAACACGCGAACAGTCCTCTTTACGTTACTGATAGGAGCCCTCATTCAGCTGATTCGCTACTCCGGGGGCATCAACGGTTTTGTTCGGAGAATTCAGCAATCAATTTTGAAAAGTAAAAACCCAAAATCAAAACTGCAAGTGGCTGCCGGACTCACAGGGTTTTTCATATTCATAGAATCAAACATCTCTATCCTAACCGTAGGCACGGTTTTTCAATCTCTTTTTGATAAGTTCAACATTTCCAGGCAAAAGCTGGCTTATCTGGCAGATAGCAGCTCGGCGCCTTCCTGCATCCTGTTTCCGCTGAATGCCTGGGGAGCCTACATCATAGGTTTGTTGTCGGTCTACGAGGGTGTGGCTCCATTCAAGACGCTCCTTTACTCCATACCCTTCAACTTCTACCCGATACTCACTCTGGCACTCGTGTTTTTCCTTGCTACTACTAACAAAAGCTACGGCCCGATGAGAAAGTTCGAGCAAGCCACCGCCGAAAATCCGGCTCAAGAGGAACCAATTGCCGATGGAAAAGCACGAAACATGCTGATTCCCCTGGGTGTCATGATTGCTTCTATGCCACTCTTTCTCATTTACACAGGCTGGTCAGGCGAGGTGTCTGGATCCTTTGGCGCGAAAACCTGGGATGCCATAGCCAATGCATCCGGCTCGGCTGCTGTATTATATGCCGTAATCTCAGCGGTCGTTTTTGCAGGAGTATTTTATGGCGCCCAAAAGAAAATTAATCTCGGAACCTTCATAGAAGAAAGCATGACGGGTATGAAGGAAATGTTCTCTATGGCCATTCTGATGGTTCTCGCTTTCGCTATCGGAACACTCTGTAAAGAACTTGGCACGGGGGTCTATGTGGCTTCCATCACCTCCTCATGGCTGTCACCGTCCCTTGCTCCGGCGATCATTTTCATCACAAGCTGTTTTATCGCATTCAGCACGGGTACCTCCTGGGGTACTTTTGCCATTATGATCTCTATTGCCGTACCATTGGCTCAGGCCATCGACCTGAATATTTACCTGGCTGTAGCTGCTGTGCTTGGTGGTGGTGTATTTGGTGATCACTGTTCGCCGATCTCAGACACCACGCTGATATCCTCTATGGCTTCCGGTTCAGACCATATCGATCATGTACGGACCCAGCTGCCCTATGCCCTGCTCACCGGGGGATTGTCCGTGATAATGTATCTGATTATTGGGTTTTGGGTTGCCTGATTACTCTGAGTAATAGGCTGGCGCCAGGTCCCGGGCGTTGTAGCTGTTTTTCATCGTTTCGCCGTATGCACCCGTCGAGCAGATCATCAGGATATCGCCGCGTTTGGTTTCGGGTAACAGAATAGCTTTTCCAAAAGTATCTGACGATTCACAAATAGGCCCCACCACATCATATTGTATGGTGCTCGGCGCTTCAGACAGACTTACAATCTTATGCCTGGCCTGATAGAGCGCAGGTCGCATCAGGTCTGTCATGCCTGCATCCAGTATCAGGAAGTTTGAATGATCGCTTTCCTTTAAGTACAGGGCTCTGGTCACCAGCGTCCCACATTGCCCTACTATGGACCGACCCAACTCAAAATGCACCTCCTGACCCGGGAGCAATTTCAAGTGCTCATGAAACACCCGAAAGTAGGCATCAAAATCAGGGATAGGATGCTCCTGAGGGTTTTCATAATCAATCCCGAGACCCCCACCCACATTTAGGTGCGGCAGTGAGAAACCAGCAGCCAGCAGTTCTTTCTGAAGGTGATTAACACGCTCACACAAATTCTTAAACCGATCCAGATCGGTAATCTGACTACCAATGTGGTAATGCAATCCAATGAAATGAATATTGGTCAGGGATCTGAGCAAATCCAAAGACTCCAGTAGTTGTTCACCAGAAATTCCGAATTTATTCCCTTTAGCACCCGTGGTGATATAGTGGTGGGTACCGGCATCTATTGCCGGGTTGATGCGAATGGATACATTGGCTCTTTTACCCTTCCTTCCTGCTATCTCATTGATCACTTCAAGCTCCTGAAGGGATTCAACATTGAAAGAGAAGATATTCTGATCAATCGCATACCCGATCTCCCTGTCCGTTTTACCCACACCGGCCAAAACAATTTCATCAGACTTAAATCCGTGTTCCAGACCTATTTTGACCTCATTGCCACTCACGCAATCTACACCCAGGCCTGCTTTTTTAATTCGCTCCAAAATGGGCATATTGTTATTGGCTTTCAGGGCATAGTGCACATGGTACCCGTACCTGTTGGCCGAAGAAAGGGCCTTTAGGGTAGCATCTAGTAGTTCGAGATCGTAATAATAGAATGGCGTTTCTCTCGCTGAGAAAAAAGAGCGCAGATTTTTCAAAGGTCTCTTGAGTTTATTTACAGTACTTTTTAAGGATAGCTTTGGCCTCAGGCACATCGAGGTTCACCGCTCTGCGTATGTCATCGCAAGCAGACTTGGACTGCTTCTTATGGATTTTGAGCGCTCCCCTGTATAGGTAGGCTTCTCCGTACTCTCCGTTGATATTAATGGCCAGCGTGTATGACTCCATCGCGCTGTCCACATATCCCAGCTGATGCTTTGCTCTGGCGACTAAAAAATGTCCCTGTGCTGAGTTTTCATTTAGTTCTAAGGCTTTGTCGGCAAAAATAACAGCCTTGTTATAAGCCTTTTTGGAGTAGTATAACTTTGAGAGGCTTAGGTTGGCATTCAGATTCTGATTGTCCAGGCTCAGTACCTGCAGAAAATCCTGCTCAGCCAGATCCAGCTGACCTATTTCCTCATAGGCCCGCCCCCTATTATACAAATGATTAATCGCTGAAGGATTGGTTTCTAATGCCCTGGTGTATTCTTCAATCGCCTGCTCGAACTCTCCCTTCCCATAAAGTTTATCACCTGTGCTGGAAGTCTCGCCACCGCAGCCCGACAGAAAAAAAGTGATCAACACAAACACCAAAAATCTCATAACACTTGTTTAGCAGGCAAATATAGAACCGACTATTGATAATCGGGCCCATATTTTATATTTCTGTAACCTGTAAGGTCACAATAAGCTTTGCCAAAAAACATTTCGGCTTCTATTCTGAGTGGTAAATGGTTAGTATCCGCTGATATCCAGGCCACAATCCCCTGTTCATTTGGGAAAATATCACTCGGAGGAACGAGAAAATTCACTTTGTATGCTTGCAAAAGGCCTACTTTGGAATCTATTTCTTCCTTTCCATTGAAGACGAGTTCAAAATTATAGAGTTCATCCTCATAGAAGGTTTTGATCCGTATGGTGTCCCCTTTTCGGTATTTCTCAAACTCCACGTTTCTCAGAAAGAGATAGGAGCTCATGAGGTCATAGACATCCCCATTGATCTCATACATGCGTTTGGGATTTCGCTTTTCCTTCCGTGGGTCGTAGCGCAAAACTTCTACCTTTCCCTGATCATGATCAAAGTAGGTTCGTTCTTCACGCATGTACTTTCCCTCCTCAATGTTTCGGTAGGCATGCATCGGGAGTAAATCTTCTTTCTTCACATAGGCTCCCCAGCGGTCATCTACATGGGTAAAAACCCCCAGAAACCCGGCAGTCTCCCCTTTAATTTCCACCTTATAACAGTCCTCATTCTTATAAGAATGAAAATTGTCGTCTATGTCCAAAGAAGCTTTGCCCACAGTAAACCAGCCATAGCTGAGTTTAAAATCAAGATGCTCTCCCGTCCTGAACTTGTAGTTAGCAGTAGGATCTTCATTTTCTGCAGGCTGTGCTCCCAGAAAATAACAAGAGAAAAGAATAAGAATGAATGAAAGCATAGAGTGAATCTGTTCGCTGAACATTACGATAACAACTTATGTGCCAGAAAAACGGTTATACGGACACGTTATTTTCTCTCAGTGCAGTATTGAGTGATGTTTTTTTATCAGTGCTTTCTTTTCTTTTGCCAATAATCAGGGCGCAGGGTACCTGATACTCTCCCGCCGCAAAAGTTTTGGGCATTGTTCCTGGAATGACTACAGATCTTTCCGGCACATACCCACGGTGTTCGACAGGCTCAGATCCTGTCACATCTATGATCTTAGAACTGGAAGTCAGAACCACATTGGCTCCCAAAACCGCTTCTTTCCCTATCCGAACTCCCTCTACCACAATACACCTGGAACCTATGAAAGCATTGTCTTCGATAATAACCGGAGCAGCCTGAACAGGCTCCAGAACACCGCCAATTCCAACGCCTCCACTCAGGTGTACGTTTTTGCCAATCTGCGCGCAACTTCCTACAGTAGCCCATGTATCCACCATGCTGCCCTCATCCACGTAAGCCCCTATGTTCACATAAGACGGCATCAGCACTGTATTCTTATTGATGAACGAACCATACCTGGCAATGGCATGCGGAACCACTCTCACCCCAAGCTGGTCATAGCCAGACTTAAGTTTGATCTTATCATGAAACTGAAAAGGCCCCACCTCTATCAACTGCATCTTCATCAACGGAAAATACAAAATCACGGCCTTCTTCATCCATTCATTTACCTGCCATTCTCCATTCTCCAGAGGCTCGGCTATCCGCCGCTTCCCCATGTCCAGATCATCTATTAAAGTCTTAATGGCCACAGACACTTCTTTGTTTGTGATCAGAGATCTGTCGTCCCATGCCGACTCTATGATTTCGCGTAATTCCTGCATATATCAGTCGCTGCTATTTAAAAATGTAAAACCAAGGAAGCAATATTAATCAGCTAAGTCAGATGCCAAAAACAATTTGAAATTTATTTTGCCAATTCGTGGAAACCCGCAGCAAATATTTTGCTTACCAGGGGTGCTCCAGTGTACAACTCTCTTTCCATGTGCTTGAAGGCACAAGCCTGAAGTAATCATTCAACTAAGTTCAAAGAGAAAATCAATCACCTACAGATAACAATTTGATTCATAATTAGTTAAATACGCACAAAAAATGTTAGTTAAAAATATTTTTAGATATGTCTAAAAATATTTTTACCTTTGATTCCATGAAACTAAGTCTTGCAGAAGAGAATTATCTGAAAGCGATCTACCATCTGTCCGATGGCGGAGATATGGGCGTTTCCACCAATGCCATCGCCGAGGAGCTGAGTACCAAACCCGCCTCTGTCAGCGATATGATTCGGAAACTTTCACAGAAAGATGTGGTGGATTATCAAAAATACAAGGGCGTTCAGATTTCAAAAAAGGGAAAACAAATGGCGCTGCAGGTGATCCGAAAGCACCGACTTTGGGAGGTATTCCTGGTAGAGAAACTGAGCTTTTCCTGGGATGAAGTGCATGAGGTAGCCGAGCAATTGGAACACATCAAGTCACCTATTCTTATCAGTAGATTAGACAAATTTCTGGGCTACCCTACCATGGATCCCCACGGTGATCCCATTCCCAATGAGCATGGTGAGATTAAAGAAAACCCGCAACTTCCGCTCGTTGAATTGGGGATAGGCAGCAAGGGAATTGTGGTGAAAGTACCTGATGGAGATCCCTCCCTTCTGCGTCACCTGGATAAAATTAAGATGCGCCTGGGCTCCATTATTCAGGTGAAAGATATTGTGGAATTTGACCAGTCGGTTCTGATTCTGATTGATCAATCATCGGAGGTATACATCTCTGGAGAAATTGCTAAAAACATCATGTTGGCTGTGAAATGAAAAACGATTTAACGAGATGACACCAAATCCCATATTAGCCCTGGCCCTCTTCTTCGCAGGTGTGACCCTGCTGTATCTGGGTTGGAAGTATCGGCTCTGGTCCAGAATATTTCACAACTCCGAGCGCGACAGAAAAACTGCCATGGAGGATGTGCTTAAACAGCTCTACCACGTAGAGTACAGCGGCAGAAAGGCCACACTGAATGCCATGGCCGGTGCGCTCAAGTTGTCTGATCGAAAACTGGTCGGTCTGATTGAAGACATGTCTGGTCTCAACCTTATACGCGCCCAGGCAGACACCATCTCCCTTACCCGGGTTGGCAAGGACTATGCCCTGCACATCATTCGGGTACACAGATTGTGGGAGAAGTATCTTTCAGAGCGTACGGGTATTGATAAGTCTGAATGGCACAACCGCGCCGAGCGGATGGAGCATACCATGACATCAGAAGAAGCTGAAGAGCTCTATCATGAGCTGGGGAGCCCCCGTTTCGATCCTCACGGGGATCCTATCCCCCTCAAAACGGGAGAGATCATCGAATCAAACGCCATACCCTTATCAGGTATTCGCGAGAACGCCCTGGTGAGAATCGTCCACATCGAAGATGAACCTGAAGCTATCTATGAACAAATCATCGACAAAAAGCTCCATATGGGTCAGCAGCTCAAAGTGACGAATATCGATGATCACCATGTCAGGTTCTTTTCAGAGGGTCAGACATATGAACTTTCTTCGATTGTAGCCAGTAACATAGGTGTAAGAAAATTAAGCGAAGAAGAGGTTTTTGAGTCCGGAAAAGTTCGCCTCTCCTCTCTTCGTCAGGGGGAAAAAGGGCAGGTAATTGGTATCTCTTCTGAGTGCAGAGGTGCCAATCGCCGTAGACTTCTGGACCTGGGGTTTATCAAGGGTACATCCATAGAGACAGGACTGGAAGGCCCTATGAAAGAACCCAAAGCATATCTCATTCGCAATACCCTGATTGCGCTGAGAAATGACCAGGCTGATTTGATTTTAATTGAAAAAACGACATGACACCAATGAATGACGTAGTGGACAAGGGATGTGAAACCTGTGCATTTTACAATGCAGCCCAACTCAAGAAATTGGGTATCAACGTGGACAATGCAGATTTCGTAGTAGCCCTGGCTGGAAATCCTAATACCGGGAAGAGCACCGTCTTTAACGCGCTCACGGGCCTGAGACAGCACACCGGAAACTGGGCGGGAAAAACCGTAACCCGGGCGGAAGGTGGCTTCCTGTACAATGACAAGCGATTTAAACTCATCGACCTTCCAGGCACCTATTCACTTCTATCCACCTCAGAAGATGAAGAAGTAGCCCGGAATTTCATCCTGTTTGGTCGACCGGATGTGACGGTCATCGTAGCGGATGCTGCCAGACTGGAAAGAAACCTCAACCTCGTGCTGCAGGTGTTGGAAATCACCGACAAGGCAGTATTATGCCTGAACCTGATGGACGAAGCAACCCGTCATGGAATCGAAATAGATGAGCGAACGCTCGCCAGAGATCTTGGAATCCCCGTGGTGGCTACCAGCGCCAGGTCCAATGCAGGTATCCCCGAATTGATACAAACCATCTATGAAGTGGCAGCGAATCAAATCACATGTAAACCTCATAGAATCAAAAGTTTACCTACAGAAGTAGACCAGGCCGTGGATGAGTTGAGTAGAAAAATACTCAAAACCTACCCTGATCTGCCCAATAGTCGATGGGTAGCCATGAGGCTGCTTGACGGAGACCAGCAGATATTGAACGCATTAAAAAACGGTGATTTTGTAAGCACTACCTGAAATGGAGAAGATAAAGAACGAAACGGATGAAATATTGACCTTTGCCTCCTCCCTCAGGTGGAAGATGGGCGAAGACTATCATGACAAGCTTACGGAGGGAATCTACTCAGATGCTGCCGCTATTACGAAAAGGGTAGAAATCAAGAAGAATGAAAAAGCCTCCTATCACTTCGACAGGATGCTCGACAAAGTATTGACCAGCCGTACTTTTGGATTTCCAATTATGGCGCTGATCCTGTCAGTGATCCTGTGGGTCACTATTCAGGGCGCCAACTACCCCTCCAGCATGCTCAACACCCTGCTGTTGGAGATGGTCTACCCCTTCCTGAAAGGTCTCTCTGCACAATTAGGGGTGGTTTGGTGGCTAGATGGTTTCCTTCTGGATGGTGTGTATATGGCGGTGGCCTGGGTGATCGCTGTGATGCTCCCGCCAATGGCCATCTTTTTTCCGCTGTTCACCTTGCTGGAGGACTTTGGCTATCTGCCCCGTGTCGCATTTAACCTGGATGGGTTATTTAAGAAATCGGGTGCTCATGGTAAGCAGGCGCTGACCATGAGTATGGGCTGGGGCTGCAACGCAGCAGGTGTAGTGGCGACCAGAATCATTGACAGCCCGAGAGAGCGGCTCATTGCCATTATTACCAACAATTTTTCACTCTGCAATGGACGCTGGCCCACACAGATCCTGATTGCGACCATCTTTATCGGGGTGTTGGTTCCCACCGGATGGTCAGGCCTTATCTCAAGTGCTGCGGTTATTGGAATCGCCTTTTTGGGCATTTTCTTTACATTCTTTACTTCATGGTTTCTTTCCCGCACCATGCTGAAAGGCGAAGTATCTACTTTCACGTTGGAGCTTCCCCCATATCGTCCGCCACGTTTTTGGAAGACCATCTATACTTCCCTTATTGACCGAACGATTATCGTCTTGTGGAGGGCCATCGTATTTGCTGCACCTGCGGGTGCCGTCATCTGGCTGATTTCCAACATCAGCATTTCGGAAGTCAGCTTAGCAGCCTATACCATTGACTTTCTGGATGAGTTTGGTCTTTTGATTGGCCTCAATGGAGTTATCCTTTTGGCATACGTGGTAGCCATCCCCGCTAATGAGATTGTAATTCCAACGATATTGATGCTTACTGTTTCACATTTTGGTATAGTGGATATGGGAGCTGGTGATGGAGTGATGTTTGAGCTGGACTCCACCACTGAAACAGCCCATATACTAAAAACCGGTGGGTGGACATTGCTTACCGGGATCAACCTGATGCTATTTAGCTTGCTACACAACCCCTGCAGCACCACTATTTATACCATTTACAGGGAAACAAAAAGCTGGAAGTGGACTTCAGTAGCGACTTTCTTACCTATCGTTTTCGGGCTGATTGTATGCTTTCTGGTTGCTCAGTTCTGGAGAATCTTATTTTGATCTTAGAAATAAGAAAGGCCTCATAAAGCCTTTCTTATTTCAATTCTCTAAGAATCATTCGAGGATGACTTTCTTGATCACCTGACCTTGTGCGTCTTCAATGATCAAGTAATAAACACCCCGGCCAAAATGGTTCAATTCAAGGCCTATTTCATTTCGACCCTCCCCATCAATCAGCATCAACACCTTACCAGAGATATCCAGCAGCTTCAGTGCCTGTATCGGCCAACTATTAATAATACTCACATGACCATCCAGAGAGGGGTTGGGATAAATGATCAACTCATGATCAGACTCAAGACCAAGCGGCCCAGCCTCTGCCTGATCAGTGATCTGTACAGAAACAATGGCTATATCCGAGCTCGTAAGATCACTTACCTGAACGATAAACGAAATGTTCCGATTGACCTCATAATCCAGCGCTGTAGTATCCCCAACTGAAAGGATTCCTGTTAATTCATCCAGAGTAAAGGTCTGCTCCGTATTGCCGGAAATGATCTCATAAGTGAGGCTATCCCCGTCCTCATCTGATGCTACCACTGTTCCGACCACCACACCGGAACGGGTATTTTCTTCAATTGTGAAACTCTGATCCAAAATCACTGGTTGATGATTTTCAGGCCTTTCATTCACATCAATCACCCTGATGACTACCATGGCAGTATCTGCCAAGGAACCATCCGAAACAGCTACCTCCAGATCAAACATGGAGGTGGTCTCAAAATCAAAATGACTGGAATCATTGATCAGTAATTGGCCCACTGAAGTTAATGTAAATGGCAGGCCTGAATTTCCCGACACAATGGAAAAAGTAAGTGCGTCATTATCAGGATCTGAAGCAACAACCTTCCCAATCTCGAAACCACTTGGACTGTTTTCCGACACAGAGAAGGCTTGATCTGGAATCACGGGACTGTGATTTTCATCCACATCTGTAAGATAGATGGTAATCAAAGCGGTATCTGATTCCACACCGTCACTCACTGTCATCACCAACTCAAAGAACGTATTGACTTCATAATCCAACTGTGAAGAATCATCAACCAAAAGCTGAGAAGAGCGCACTTCAAAAGCTGACAGATCACTATTCAGGATGGTAAACGTCAATGAATCATCCTCCGCATCTTCGGCTCTGAGCTCACCAACCTGAAAGCCTTTAGGGCTGTTTTCAGGAATTTCAAAAGTTTGATCAGCGAACGATGGTGGGGTATTTTCATGAGTATCCAGTACAGTCACAGTCACACTAAAGGTGGCTTGATCAAATTGGTCTGTAACGACAATATCAAAATAAAACACTCCCTGCTCTTCAAAATCAATTAACGAAGAGTCCTTTATTGTCAATTCACCATCAGGATCCACCTCAAAAGCAGCTGTCCCATTGTACAAATCCATTTCAAAAATCAGAGAATCCCCGTCTTCATCAGTGGCGGAAACATGCCCAACAACAGTACCTGCAGGGCTATGTTCGAACACCTCGAATGAATGATCCATCACCACAGGCAGATCATTCACATCCATCAGGTTAACAGTGATCGTAGCTGTATCGGCCAAAGCATAATCCCTGACAACAACCATCAAATCAAAAGAGCTTTGGTCTTCAAAATTCAATAGAGAAGAATCCCTGACGGTTAGCATACCCGTTGTGAAAACCTCAAATACAAGGTTGTCGTTGCCAATGAGCTCATATTCCAAGGAGTCATTATCTTCATCTTCCACAACCACATAGCCTACGACTTGGCCATAAGCACTATTTTCAGGGATTTCAAATACCTGAGGACTTAAAACCGGAGGATCATTCTCATCCATCACATCTATCCGCACCTGCGCTGTATCGGTGTATGTCCCATCAAATACCTCAACGTTCAGTTCAAATATCCAATTCAGCTCATAGTTGAACTGAGCCGGATCATGAACCAACAACCTTCCATCATCCTCCAATTCAAGGGCAAATGACTCGTTACCGGAAAAAATCCTATAAGTAAGCGTATCCCCGTCCTGATCTAAGGCCTCTAATGCGCCTATTAGATGTCCTCCAGGGCTATTTTCAGATACCGAAAATGTAACATCATCCAGCTGAGGAGGTGAATTGGAAGGAGGAATGCCGGATCCGCTCAAGGAGACTGTTATATCGGATTCGTTTGGATCATTACTCAATATTCTCAGGCTACCTGTGAGAGGAGCAACGGTGGTTGGTGTGTAAATTATGGTCAAAGTCCTCTCCTCATCCGGTGCCAGGACAAACTCACTGACCTCCACCGTGAAATCAGGGTGGTTGGAGGCAATAGACGACACCCTGAGTAAATCCGTTCCAAGATTAGAAATGGCAAGTGATTGCTCACCCGTTTGGCCCACTTCTACCTCTCCAAAGTTCAGAGCCGAACCAGACAACGTAATGTCTGGAATCCCAGCTACCTGTAGCGTTACTGGCACGGTAACCATAGGATTCACATAGTCATTGGAATTCACCTGAATACGTGCCTGGTGCAAGCCCACTGTCATTCCGGCAGCTGAAAAATCCACGGCCATATCAGTGAAACTGCCAGCAGCAATCGTGTCTTGCCTCTGCCCTATTGAAAGCCATTTGGGGCCCAGTTGGAGCATTTCGAGATAAGCGCTCATAATAGAAGTCATTGCATCGTTATCATAATAGTTGCTGGAAGCACCTGCAAAAAGTAAGTAATGAATGCTGTGCACATCTGACAACCCATTCACATCATGGTTGTCGCTGTTGGTATTGGTACTAAATTGATGAGTGGGTACCCCATTATCCTCTACTATGATCAAATGGTTCACTGAAGGATCTCCGGAATTATAGACTCGCTTCACAAACCCAAGAAAGGTTCTTCCATGTGTCTCCATTTCTATCACGGCCCCATCCACACTACCTGCTCCATCCGCACCGAGGTTACCGGTAATATAAAACCTGGTCACCTGCTCCAGGTTAGCTGCCAACACAAACAAACCGGGCTTTTTAAGGGTGAAATACTCTTTGGCGCCAAAGGCCTGATGACTTGAAATCAGGTCATTGGAATAAGGTATGTAAGCTCCCAAATTGGTAGAAAGATAGTTACCACCATCGTACATATCTCCGCCCCCATCACTGATCCCGATTCCTTCTACCCCTTCTGAAAAGTCATAGCGATTGGCTATCAAGTCCGTTATGGATCCATAGTTTTCATTGAGACTCTTTTTGAGGCTTACCAGATCCACTGAATCTGATGTTTGACTATTCTGAACCTGATGTCTGATGGCTTGCTCCCAGTTTTCAGATGGATCTGCAACTGATAGATCTTCCTTTGATACCTGAGCCCCGGCTCCTGTAAAAACAGGACTAGCCTTTATTCTCACTTGTTCTTCCTGCTCATTTAAAATTAAATTGACAATCAGGTCTGCTCCGCTGCCTGTATTGTCTATCCTCAGGTTTTGTGAAGCCTGTTCCCCTAAAATAAGGCTCTCGGAAATTGAATCAGGCGAAACAGAGATCACTGGAGGAAGAATACCCTCTCCGTATAGACTTACCTGTATCTCACCTTCGTCGGGATCATTGCTTAGCATCGTAAGTGTGGCGCTCACGATTCCGGGTGAACCCGGGTGATAATGGATGAAAACTTCCTTATCAACACCAGCAGCGATCACTACTTCTTCACTCGATGGGGAAAAATCTGCATGGTCGATGCTTAACGAAACAATCAGTTCATCCGCACCCACATTGGCCACAGTAACAGACCGAACAGCAGAATCCCCCACAAAAACCTGGTCAAAACCCAAAGCCTCTACTGATGGATCAATATCTGGCGCGGCAGTTACCTGAAGCGAAACCGGCACATTCACAATAGGCGTTGCCGGATCATTGGTCATGAAATTGATTTCTTTCTGATAAAGCTCCCCTCCCAGACCATACGCATCAAAGCTGAGCTCCAAAGTGGTACGCTCTCCTGCATCCAGAACACCCTGCGTTGGCCCTGCTTCCAACCAATCGTTCAGGCTGTAGTCGCTAACCCCCAACACCAGAGCATCCTGATGCCAGGGGTGCCAGTACAATTTTCTGTTGTCATAAGCCAGACTATAAGAACTGCCGTCATAAGACAGCTGGATGGTATCATTTAACTGCATTGCATCATCCGAAATAGAAAGGCCATATACTATGCTTTCACCATTAAAGGTGAGTGACCAAACCGTACCATTTGACCAAGCCAACTCCATCACCTCACTATATATCCCCTGATAACTGTTGAGTATAGTTCCATCAAAATCAACCACATAAAATGGCTCAAAATACTCAATGGCCTGAGTCAGAATAAAATGAGTTCCATTGAAGGTAATGGCCGGATAATCTGTGAATGGGGTTGAAAATGAACCAGAATAAACCCCATTGAAATCATAGGCACGAACCAGTCCATCATAACTTCCAATCCACAACAGACCTGCTGCATAGGTGATACCATAAGGGTCAGAGTGAAGCGGGAAGCTTTCAACTACTTCTCTGGTGTGCAAGCTGTATTTGTCCAGCTTTCCTTCACCATAATTTACGGTATATATTGTATCTCCCTTCACATAGATACCGGTTGAGTTTGAAGTGAAGTTTGGGAGTGTATCCAAAACCTCTTTATTTATGGACGCAAAGGATGATCCTTCACCTTCAAAGGATAATTCCGGCACCTCCGTCTGCGGAGATGGTGATCCGTAAAACCCAACAGGCGTGTGGGTAACGGTAGCCCCATCATTTATTTCAAGAGACCACTCCAACTCGCTACCGCCTGTGTTCTCCAGAGTTAAAATTTGGGTACTTTGCATACCCGTCAGCAAGGACTCTGACAAACTATCCTGATCCACTCCTACAATTGGTGGGTTCACCGCTCGTCCAAACAAGTGAACAATCAGTGATGCTTCATCGGGATCATTACTCAAGACACTCATCTGAACAGTGTCCAGTGCTGCCACCAAGGGGGAATAACTGACTTCCAAAGCTTGAGTCTTCATGGGCAACAGGTAGAAGGATGTGGTATCCACACCAAATGCCGCATGATCAAATGTCACATCAGAAACATGGAGCGTGTCAGTTCCTTCATTCATTATTTCCACAGTACGGGTAGCTGTACTTCCGACAAAGGTTTTTCCAAAATCCACAGCACTCATATCTGAATCAATATCAGGAATACCTGTCACAAACAGACCGACAGAAACACTTGCCACCGGAGACGCGGGATCATTACTCCGCACATCTATCTGACCTGAATAAAGTCCGCCATACAAACCTGTGGCATCCAACAATACCTCATAGTCTCTATACTCACCGGGAGGTATGGTATCAATCTCTGGCACCTCCAACCAGTTCTGTCCTGATATAGATAGTGCGTAAGACGTGATATTTCCTAACAATGGAGCTGAGTTAAAGCCACTCAACGCCAGGTACTCCACAGTCATTCCTGTGGCAATCACTTTACCTAATCCATAAGCGTACTCCACTGTAGTAGGTACAGTCGAATACTGGGTAGAGGTGATGATTGTCGCATCCTCAGGCAAGTCAGTGAGGTGAGTATGATTGGCCAGATTTCCCTCCAAAACGAGTGGTAGATGTTCTCCTATGGGATGATCCGGAGTGTTTAAAACATTGTAACTCTCACCGCTCCCGTACATCATATGAGCTCCTCCGACCAGATCCACATTGTTGCCATGGGTGGCCAGCTGATATTGAACTACCCCTCCATTTTCCACAAACTCCTCAAACCGCTCACGATTGCTACTTATATGTTCATAGTAATCATAGCTTTGGTCTCCGGTAGTGATAATCAAATCATAGGGTTCCAAATCATGACCACTCAAATACTGAGCGTAGACGGTCACGGCTGTAATACCGAAAATTTCTTGCAAGAAATGTCGCATATCCGTGCCCCATGCCGTCGAATTCTGGATGATAAGGACTCTTGCAGTGTCGGACAGGATGCTACCAAAGGATTGAGACACACTAGTGGAATCATGAGTAGTAGATGGTTCCGCTCCACTGTTATGCGCTAAAGTGTTTGTG
Source organism: Marinoscillum sp. (assembly GCF_040222955.1). GTDB lineage: Bacteria > Bacteroidota > Bacteroidia > Cytophagales > Cyclobacteriaceae > Marinoscillum. Next base: position 106,064 of record NZ_JAVKCA010000012.1, read on the forward strand.
ATGGTCGGTGTCCATGTCCGGCTCTTGAATTCCACCACAAGATGGCTACCCCCATCGGTGTTATCGACTGTGAGTGTCTTTATGGCAGTCTCATCTGTGATCAGGTCCGCCCAGAGGCTGTCAGGATAAACCACCATAACAGGTGGGTTCACCCCGGTTCCTGCAAGCCAAACTAGCGTAGAGTCTCTATCCAGATCGTTGGAAGCTAGCAAGAGATTGCCTTCAAAAATGCCCGCTGTGTCTGGATTAAAATAAACAGTCAACTCATAAGAGTCTTCCGGAGCGATCAAAAGGTAAGTGGTATCTATGGCAAAAACAGAATCTGACAAGGATAAGGTTATTTCCAAATCATCGGTGCCTTCGTTGCTGATCATCAGGGACAGCGTATCCGAATACCCCGCATAAGTTTTAGCAAAAGGCAAACCATCCGTATTGACACTAAGCACTGGCGCTCCGGTCACGTCCATTACAACCGGGATACTCCACTCGCCACTGGCCGGATCATTGCTCAGGATGTTAATATTTGCCAGGTACTCACCTCCATAGAGACCTGTCGCAGTAAAAGACAAGGAGATTTCCTGTAGCTCCCCACCGGGAATAGTGTCCCCTTCTATTTCCATGGACAGCCAACCCCTTCTCCCTTTCGAACCAGCCACAGCATTCGCGATTAAACGAGCCGCATTGTCATCATAGTAATAGTAATCGTAACCAATATATACGACATCTCCCCAACCGACTTTTTTGTGTGCAACTGCAGCATATCCATTGTATGACACAATATTTGATGCTACAGAGTCTGTCAGAGCCATCAGGAATGTTGCATTTTGAGCATATACAGAAGTAGTTAGTCCCTCAGTGAGATAGTGCGTAGAGTCCTCCACTGTCAACATTTGAGAAGAGAGATCTGAGAAATACCCCATGTGCATGAGACCAGAAGCATCAAGAATTTTGAAGGCGGATGGATTTCCACAAAGTATGATAGTCCCCCCTCGCTCGGTAAAAGTTGTTAAAACCTCAGACCAGGAGGTGCCCAGGTTCTCAAAATAAGAATTAGAAGCATACTCCTGCTCAGGGATGAGAAAGACATCCACTGTATCCAACATCTCCCCTAACTCCGTGGCGGAAGTTGCTGTGGTACTGCTTAACCTGTAATCAGTAAAGTACTGAGAGATGGCATTCAAGGTATGGAAGTATTCCTGATCTATGTCCGCATAGCCAACCCACGACAGAATACTCACCTCCCCAGTCAGTGCTGACATGGTTTTCATCGCAATCGGACCGGATTTGGCAAAACCTTCATTGTATCCTGATCCATCAGATGGAGTCATTTGGATCAGGTGTTCATTCGCTTTAAAAAGCTCTGATTCTTCAAGTCGCAGGTTAACTTCAGATGTCCAGATCAAGTCGCTACCCCCGTCTGTATTGTCAATGGTCAGGGTCTGGACAGAGCTGTCACCTGTATAGAGTGCTTCATGCAGACTATCCGGATACACACTCATCATTGGCGGATTTACCCCTATTCCGGATAGACTTATGTGGATAGAGTCCTGATTGGGATCATTTGAAATCAACCAGAGTGATTGAACATAACTTTTGGCGGTGTCCGGCCTGAAGTATACCGGCAGGTCATAGGTATCTCTGGGCTCAATAGAAACCTGCAGGGTATCCGTAACGAATGTGCTGTCTGAAAAAGCGACATCAACAGTGAGTACATCGGTTCCATTATTCAGTATAGTCACTGAAAGCTCTTTTTCATACCCGACGTAGACACTTTCAAAGTGGAGTGAATCATTGACCACCTTCATTACAGGCACTCCGGTCACTTCCAGGTGTACGGGAATCGTCCGACTTTGTGTAGCAGGATCGTTGCTTTGCATGGCGATACCTGCCCGATACACCCCGCCATACAAATCCGTAGCATTCAGTTTGACTGGGATATCCTGAGATTCGCCAGCTCCAATGGTTCCTGCGTTTGTTTCCAATGAAAGCCAGGCATGCTGCCCTCTGGCTCCTGCTACAGCATTGGAAATCACCCTGGCGGCATTGTCATCATAGGCATAATAATCGTAACTGATATACACCACATCACCGCGCCCGATACGCTTGTGCGCCACAACCGCATCATCACTATAACTAATAAGGTTCGTGGCCAGTGAGTCAGAAATGGATGCAACGAAAGTGGCATTTTGACCTGAAAGATTACCCGTAACTCCTGTTGTTAGATAATGCGTGCTATCCTCCAACGTCAATGTTTTTCCGTAAGCGTTTATTGAATAAATCATGTACATCAGACCGGATGCATTCAAGATCTGACCTGATTCCTGGTCTCCACATAGAATAATCGTTCCGCCTCCTCTCACAAAAGATTCAAGCACCTCAGACCATGAAATTCCCAAATTCTCAAAATAAGAAACGCTACCTCCATCTTCCTGCTCAGGGATCAAAAAAACATCCACTGTATCCAACATATTACCCAGCTCCGCAGCTGAGGTGGTAATGGTGGTGCTTAGCTGATAGTCTGTATAGTACTGGGAGATGGCATTGAGGGTGTTCACAAACTCCTGATCCATGTCTGTAAAAGTGGTCCACGCCAAAATACGCTTAGTCCCTGAAAGGGCCTGCATGCTTTCCATGGGGATAGGGCCGACATTGGCCATCCCTTCATTATTACCTGATCCGTCAAACGGTTCAAGGGAAGCACGGTGCTCATTTGCTTTGTACAACTCCGTCTCCTCCAGATCAAAAAAGACACCCGACTCCCAGATCAGATCAGACCCTCCTTCCAGGTTGTCAAGGGTAAGTACGATTACAGTGCTGTCACCCGTAGACAGTGCCACCCCCAGGCTGTCCGGACTTATACCAAAGGCGGGCGCAGCGATTCCCTGCCCGGTCAGGTGTATATAGATAGAATCCTGATCCAAATCATTCGTAACCAATAGCACCTCTGAACTAAACGGGCCAACTGAGTCCGGATGGAAATAGACAGGCAAATTGAATCCGGCTGATGGTAATATGCTCAGACTAGAGGAATCAGCACTGAAGAACTCATCCTCAAAGTACAAATGAACCTCCAACGCATCAGTACCTGCGTTACTGATCACCAAATTCAAACTATCAGCATAGCCCACAAAGGCCTCCTCAAAAGATAAGGTATCAGGAGTTATCCTGACATCAGGAGCACCAGTTACAAAAAGGGATACCGGGATGTCGACTAATTGTCTTTCAGGGTCATTGGACGTTAGGGAGAGGTCGGTCTCATAATTCCCCCCATAAAGGCCTTCTGCATCCATTGTGATGAGGACATAGGCCGTATCTCCAGCAGCCACCACCCCCTCAGAAACGCTGGTATACAACCAATTAAATGCACCAATGTCTGCCTTCCCTTTTGGGTAACCCGTACGTTCCGGAACAGCCGCTATGCCCTCCATGCCCCGTTCAGAAGCAGACAGCAGAATTGGTGAATCAAAATCTGTTACTTTATCTGCAAACCAACAACCAGAGCTCCCTCCACTTGTCATCAACCCTGACATGAAATTGCCTTCCCGATTGCCTGCATACCTGGCACCTGCATCAAACACCCAGACAATAGAATCTCTGTCCATACTCCACGTGCCACCAGTGCCCTCGCTGGTTGCGAAAGTATGATCTTCTAAAAAATCAATAACCGCACCGCTTGCCCCTCCATTACAATTCCAATCATAGGTCAAAAGCCATTCTCCCAAAAAGTCATCTACCAGCCCAGTAGATAACTCATACTCCAGATCAGAAAATCCACTGTTATGAATGGCCAGCTGCCTTTCTGAGATATCTCCCGTATAAAGAGAATCCACCAGACTGTCTATGGAGAACACCAAAGTGGGTGGTTCGGCACCCAGACCCTTAGCAAAAATAGTCAGCGTATCAAGGTTGGTGAATACCGTAAAAAAGGCGGAAGTATCAAAGACATCAGTGGGCGTAAAGTAGAACTCAATGGTCTTCGAGGACAACTCACCGATAGAAAAAGCAGTATCGGAGACACTGAATACATCATTATTCACCTCAATATCACTAACCACAAAAAGTCCTGACCCCTGATTAGAAAAAGTCACTTCAGCAACCTCTCTGTAGCCAACAGGCACCTGCCCAAAACTTATTGAATCTGTCACTACAGGTAACGGCACCAATGAAGGCACCCCAACCGCATTCCATGCTTCCACCACCGCCAGATACTCTTCGCTTGATGAGCCAAACAAATCAATAGCAGCCTGCTCTGACCCTACCCGGGCGTCTGAATAGTCAGAAGTAGAGGTCAGGTAAACGGTAAGGTTACGGTAAGCAATTTGCTGGGCTGCCTCCAGCCCAATGCTCATCACATTGTAGTCATATCCATTATCATTGGTGCCAGCACCGCCCTCTACCAGCAAATAATACCAAAAATTCTGAACCCCACTATTATAATGGACCCCGCCATTGTCTCCTGAGCCTGTATACCAATTATCACCACGATAAGTGTCCGGTTGACCCTCCGCATTGGGATTACTCATGGACCTGATCATACTCACTCCATCAAAATAGATTTGGTCACCAAGGTTCCAGCTGGCTGTTTCGGGGAAGGTTTCAAACTCAATGGATTGGCCAAAAATATCACTGAATGACTCATTCAAAGCCCCTGACTCATAGGAATAGACCAGGCCAGCACTGTGCTGGGTCACCGCATGGGTAATCTCATGCCCAACAATGTCCATAGAAACCAGCGCAGAGGCTGTGGTGCCATTTCCATCCCCATAGGTCATTCTGGAGCCATCCCAAAAGGCATTGAAATACCCGGTAGAATAATGGACATAGGACCGAATGCGGGCCCCTGCATCATCATAGCTATCACGTCCAAAATTTTCTGAAAAATACCCGTAAGTGGCAGCCGCACCAAAATGTGCACTCACTCCTGCCTGACTGTTTGTCTGATCAAAATGGCTGTCAGGTTCCGAAAAAAGTGTTGCGCTCCCGTAGCTGGTACCATGCTTGAGGTCATAGGTATATATACCACCCCCAGTAGAATCATCCGACAGGTAATAGGTACCACCATCAAAATTCAGCAGGATAGGAACTACACCATCATAGAGCGACTGCCCTGTACCTTCTGCTCCAATGGTGTGAATTTTATTGTAAACATTAATAACCTCTCCTGAGTGGGCATCAATTTCCACGTTGTACCTTCCAAGCGGCTGCTGTGCATAGATGTCAAACTGATACACCAAATTGAGCGGTTGACCCTTGTCATACTTTCTCCTACTTAACACCAGCCTGGATTGGGGGTGAAAAGAAGCGTGTGCGTCTTTCGTTTCCTGCTTAAGAAATTGCTCATTCTCTTCACTTTCCCACATATAGACTTCTGCCTGCACTTGATCGAGGGCCAACTGCAAAGCGGCTTCCCTCGTGATGGATGGCTGCGTGTTCAATGAAATTTCTTTCAGGACACTTCCGTTTGCTGAAATGGCGTTCTGCCCTTTTGTATGTACAATATACTCGGCACCCAGTACCTCCAGTCCATCATAGGTCTGCGTATACCTCATGTGTACTTCTCCGTGCGGGTCAGTAGATTTTGATTTCAACTGAAGAGCAGACCGCTCAGGTAATTCCAGCATTTTCCTAAAAGCAGGCAGAGAATCCATCCTCATGCCTTTCTCAAAGCGGATAAACTGCGGTGACCCCTGCTTATCAAGAAGTACTTCTTTGGATTGGGAGACTTTTTGCCCGGCTTTGCTCCCTTCCAGAAGACGCTGACCGTAGGTAAGAGTAGCTGCGCACAGCAATAAAATTAATGCTGATGAGCGAATATGAGCGGCGGAACACAGATTCACAAACTTGGGAAGTTAGGTTGGTAATATATTTCGATAATAAATAATGGGTAAAATAAGGGCATCAGTTTGAATATAAAAGAAAAAGGATGCATTTCACCCGTAACGACCACCGTCACGTTCTATGCCTGCACCAAAATGAGAAAAGCCCTCCAACAAATGAAGAGCCTTTCCGTTCTAGCTGGTTCCTAATGAGAAGCCTGGGTGCCATGCCATATTCAATGCAAGAACAGGAAGCAACCCACACAACTCAATGCTAAAGTTTAAACCTATCTTCCATTTATACAATACCTAGTTTTAAGTAGTTCTGCCATGGTCTGACTAATTTTGGCGCATGAATATGAATGATACCATTATTGCCCTGGCTACCGCCCCTGGCGTGGGTGCCATTGGCGTGATCAGGGTCTCCGGACCAGCTACCATTGCCATCGTCAATAGTGTCTTTAAGGGTAAAAACCTCTCAGAAGTAGCCAGTCACACCATTCATCTGGGTACGATCAGGGACGAAGAGAAAATTGTGGATGAAGTACTCATTTCTATCTTCAGAGGTCCAAATTCATATACCAAAGAGGATGTAATCGAGATTTCGTGTCATGGCAGCCCTTATATCATTCAGCAACTCATACGTCTACTTTTGACCAAAGGCGCACGCCTGGCCAAAGCAGGTGAATTTACCCAACGTGCATTTATCCATGGACGCTTTGACCTGGCTCAGGCCGAGGCAGTGGCGGATCTTATTGCTTCTGAAAATGAATCCATGCATCAGGCGGCCATGAACCAAATGCGTGGTGGATTCTCACAAGAAATTGCAAAACTCAGAGAAGAGTTGGTGCATTTTGCCAGCATGATCGAGCTGGAGCTTGACTTTGGTGAGGAGGATGTGGAGTTTGCCAGCAGAGATGACTTGAAGAAACTCATTTACAGCCTGAAAGGCCTCATTACCAGACTTACGGAGAGCTTCACCCTGGGTAATGCCATCAAAAACGGTATTCCCACGGTGATTGCCGGAAAGCCCAATGCCGGTAAGTCCACCCTACTCAATGCTTTGCTGAATGAAGAGAAAGCCATCGTGTCAGATGTGCCCGGTACGACAAGGGATGTAATAGAGGATGTGATCAATGTGGACGGCATTGCTTTTCGTTTTACAGACACGGCTGGTATACGCACCACTGAAGATAAAGTGGAAGCCATCGGTGTAGAGCGTACCTATGCTAAAATGAAAGAGGCCTCCGTGATCATCTACCTGATCGACCTGATCAACGATACCACTGATGACATTGATAGACAACTGACCTACTTAAAGGAACTCAAAGTCCCCTATCTGCTGATTGGGAACAAAATGGACCAGGCTGATGCTAACCTGAGCGCTGTACTGGCGTCTGAAAATGCACTGATGATCTCAGCCAGCCAAAAAGAGAACCTCGAAAACCTCAAAGAGGCCTTAAAAACATTGGTGTCGCTGGATGATTTCAAGACCGGCAACACCATAGTGACCAACCTGAGGCATTACGAAAGCCTGATAGAAACCAACAAGGCCCTGGATCAGGTGATCGATGGCATTGACCAGCAGGTAACCAATGACTTTGTGGCCATGGACATTCGCAACTCCCTTTTTCACCTGGGGCAGATCACCGGAGAAATTACCACCGACGATCTATTGGAGAACATCTTCAGTAAGTTTTGTATCGGAAAGTAATGCCTATTCATCTCTATCAATCTCCGAAAGCAAAAAACACATTAGAGAATCGGTGTACCCGGCCTGATTGTACTCAAAAACAAGCTTGTAAAAATTCGACATCCAAGTTAGGGGATTAAGAAAGGTGAGGTTGTTACAGGAGCTTTGTATCATGTGGATTTTTTACAATATTTATTCAGGTGATTTGATTCCTTTTGCTCCTATGAAAAAGACACTTATCTGCATCACGCTTTCCTTCCTTTTCTGGACCAGCTCCTTTGCTCAAAAGGATGCAATCATTCAGAACGCAATAGACAGCATCAGAACCTCTTCAGACTACCCCGGCCTGGTGTTCACTTTCATTGATCGTGATAAAAACGTTCATGCGTTTGCCAGCGGCTGGGCTGATAAGGAACAAGGCATCCAAATGACCACTGCCCATAAGCTACATGGTGGAAGTACCGGAAAAACGGTGGTATATGCGGTAGTCATGCAACTTGTTGAAGAAGAAAAAATTTCTTTAGGTGATATGGTTTCCAAATATCTCGGAAAGCACAACTGGTACTCACGTGTAGCCAATGCAGATCAAATCACCATCAAAAATCTTCTTCAGCACACCTCCGGTATCGTCCGTTATGAGTTCAAAGAGGTTTTTTTAAAAGACCTGGTAAAGGATCCGGATAAAGTGTGGGAACCTGAGGAACTGCTTGCCTATGTACTCGATGATGAGCCTCCCTTTGAAGCAGGCAAAGGATTCACCTATTCGGACACGAATTACATTCTTTTGGGTATGATCATAGAGCAGGTCACCGGAAACACATTTTATAAGGAAGCCGACAAAAGGGTTTTGGCTCCCCTTGGGATCAAGAGCTTTATACCCACTAATACTAACCAAATTGATAACATGGCCCAGGGATATTATGAAGAAGGATCCGATTACGCCCTTGGCTTCAAAGCCCCCTTTTTGGTGGATGGAAAAGCACAAAACAACATACAATTTGAGTGGACAGGTGGAGGCTATGCCTATGAGAATGCGGACTATGCAAAACTATTGATGTCTATCTACGAAGGTGAGCTCTTTGAAATGGAGTCTCTGGGTAATGCTTTCTTCGACTTTGTAGAAGCAGAAGAAATTCGTGGGGAATACGGACTGGGGGTGATCCGGTACATATATCCTGAAACTGGTGAGTTAATCGGACACTCAGGCTTCTTCCCGGGCTACTACACCATGGGGTTTTATCATCCGGAAACCGGTCAGACCTTTACCATGCAGGTCAACTGCACCCAAATGCCACAGCTTAAGAATTTCAGAAATGATTACCTGAATTTAATCCAATTGATCATTGCTTACCCCTAGATTCCTAAGGTTTTCACACGAATCAATTAATCTCTCTAGAAACTGGGCTTTTGGTCATTTTGGACGAGACTAAAGCACACATAATAATATCAAACAGGAGGCAATTTGACATCCGGAAGACAGAAATTTCCAACTGTATGTTCCTTCGCTCAGTCGATCAATAAAAAACCTCCACCTCACGCACTAGAGTAACACCTCAGCGATCTGTACGAAAACAGGCTGCTGGTAAACCATGGGCATTTGTCAGGTTGGGTTCGGCGATATCACTCCACGCAAAGCGCACGGCTACAGGTTCCCTTACACCTTTTGACCAAACCTCTACCCGGCCATTTTTAATTACCGCTTTTGCAGGTGTCCACTTGCCATCTATTCCCTTGATTTCAAATTCCCTCAAATCATCACCTGTACTCTTAAGCCCTGCTCCATGATCGAACGATACGTATACCCTGGAGCCCCTGAACTCAAATCCACTATACACAGGCCCTGAAAAGGGAACGCTCATATCATAGGTTTTGGCCAGAGCCCAGGCCGACAGTCGTTCGCCAACCGCCCGCTTTCGCCTGGGGTGTATATGATTTAAGTCTCCAAGGTCATTGGTCACCACCATCCCTGTGCCTTCGATTTGCATACAGAGTGCCTGAGCCTCCCTAAGATGCGGCACGAGGTGGCGCTCATTCCAATATTTGAAAGGAGCGATCTCGGTAAAGTAGAAGGGCATAGTATCACCCCAATGCACCCTCCAGGCATCAATTAACTTATGGATTACCAAAGGATAAGTTTCTGGTCTAAGCCGGTTACTCTCACCCTGATACCAAATAACTCCCTTAATGGTGAAATGACGCAAGGGATAGATCATGGAATTATAGGCCCGCCCCGGCAACGATGGCCACCTGTTACCCTCTATCAAACCATCAAACGGTGAAGCGAGGGCAGCATCAGCCAGGACCGAGTCTTTCGGGATCCACACTTCTGCATTGGTGCCACCCCATGAACTGGCGATCATGCCCACTGGCACGTTTAGTTGTTTGTGGAGAGCCTCTCCAAAGACATAAGCCACAGCCGAAAAGTCCCGAACGTTATCCGAAGTACAAACCACCCATTGCCCTTGTAAATCAAGCTGCGGAGCATCCGCCGTACGCTTTTGAACCAAAAAAAGCCTTAGTTCAGGATAACTCGCCAAGGACAGCTCCTGACGGAAATTTTCGATACCGGGAAACCCACTATGAATCGAATCCATAGGCATCTCCATATTGGACTGGCCTGAAGCCAACCATACTTCTCCAATCAGCACATCCTTCAATTCGATCAACTCATGTCCCTCTATAAAGAGTGAATAAGCCCCTCCCGCATCTGGTGTGCTAATTTCCAACGACCAGGCTCCCTGCTCAGCAGAGGTTGTCACCGTATCCGCGCCCCAGGTACCCCACACCCGTATCTCCTCATTGCTCCTGCTAGTCCAGCCCCATATCTTTACCTCTTTGTTTTGTTGAAGCACCATATGATCTCCTAAAATAGCGGGAAGAGAAATACGGGCTTCGGCAGATTGAAGTAAGGGCAGAGCAAAAAGAATGATCAGAACAAAACGGATGGATTTATGCATAAAGGGGAAATTATGGGTGGCTATTTAAACTCAGTTCAATTTACCAAAAGGTTTCCATGTGTAAAGGCTCTCCGGTGATCCGGTAAATCAATACATCAGCACCTTGTTTGATAGCAGACCAACCTCTTCTGCTACTCGCTTTTTCAAAGAGATCTTTTACCTCTGACAACAGGTCCTCCTTATGACGGCTATATTGCAATAAGTGCAAAGATAGTTTCACCCGCTCCTGATCTTCGCTGCTCAAAGCCTCTATGAAGTATTGTACAGCGGATTCATCCCCATGGTCGTGCAGGATTCCTTCCAGATAAACCTGAACCGGAAGACAGGTATCGGTTCTGTAATCCCTGATCTGTTTGATCTGCTTCCAAGAAAGGTTTTTTTGCGCCTTGAGGCCGATAGCTGCCCAGTAACGAACCCAGGGATTTTGATGAGAGAGGTAAGCGAGCTGTTGCTGTACCGCATCATTGTCCTGTAAGCCACTTAAGGCAGCCACCTCCACAAGTAAAGACCAATTGATCGTGTCGGATTTTCGTAACTCATAAGGAGAAATGTGATCAGATAGCTTCTTCAAGTCCATCTCAGGAACCAGGTGAACATCCCGCTCGTCTACCATGTGTGCCAATAGAGCTGATCGCATCCTGATTACTCTTTCCGGATGCTGACTGACCAAATTGAACTGTTCATAGGGATCTTCTCTTAAGTTGAAAAGGGCTTCATAAGGCCTGGGTTGCAACATTTGGGCCTGAGCATCGTCCAACTGACCAGTATTGAAATCACGGTACATCTGCTGACTGATCTCTCCGTACATGATATAATGAATCCAACGCATAGGGTGAGAATACGGCATAAAAGACCTTATGTATATCCAGCTACCGTCTATCACCGCCCGATCCAAACTCGGAGAACCTTCAGCTCTGTCATTGGAAACGAAAAGATACGTTGGCTCAGAGGAAGTATCCACACCCATAAAAGCCCGCCCATCTAAATAATCTGGGATAGTCACCTCAGCCAGACTCAGGAGTGTTGGCGCCAAATCTACAAAACTGACCATTTGATCGGTGACCGTGCCAGCACCCCAGGGAGACAAATGTCCGTACATTTCGGGAACGGAAATAACAAATGGCACACGATATCCCTGCCCACTTCCGTTGGTTTTGATGCCAGGCATACCTTCGCCATGGTCGGCATAGAAAAACACAATGGTACTATCCGTGAGGCCATCGGCCTTCAGCCTATCCAGGACCATACCAATTTCATAATCGGCAAGGGAAACGCCATTATAGACCCTAGCCATCTGCTTGCGCATTTCCGGCGAGTCTTTATAGTATGGAGGCATTTCAAAGTCATCATCAGCTACCTTTAGGTGATCTGGTAACTGATCCAGCACTTGCTTCTGGTAGAGGTCGTATGGATTAGTCATAGTGCGCGACTGATGAGATGCCCCAAAATTGAACACAGAAAAAAATGGCTGTCCAGGCGCACGATTCCACCACCCGGCTGCATTGGAACTTTCATTCCATGATTCCCGGATCAATCTGTTGGCCGAAGAGGTATTATAGTCAGTCTTACTATTGTTGGAAGTGTAGTAGCCCGATTCTCGCAGCCATGCGGGGAACCCCCTGATCTGATCCGGTAAAGGTGCGGAACTGCGATGGTCTCCAGTGCCGGTTTTATACGTTTTCACACCAGTGATAATCGCACTTCTACTTGGAGAACAGACGGTCCCTGTACTGTAAGCATTCCTAAAGCGGACCCCTATGGATGCCAGGCTGTCAATATGTGGAGTATTCACTACCTCATTGCCATAACAGCCAATATACTCCGGGGAGGTATCTTCAATCACCACCCAAAGCATATTGGGTCGGCTCTGAGCCACAATGCTGTACTGCAACAACATGGTAACCACACACAGTATCCAGCGTTTCATTTTCATCCCTTATTTCATAAGTCTTTGAAGGTCCGAGAATTCCATTTGAGTCGCCGGAGCAAATGAATCACTATTCATATAATCAATCAAACTACTTCGCAGCTGCCGGGCAACAAGTCGATTTTCCAACTCCGTATCGAGATCGATGGACGAAAACATGAGTTTCCCCTTTCCGACCTGAGCTTCAAAAAGACTGCCCAGGTTTCGATTGGTCACAAAGTTATCAATCACCCTTACGATAGGATCCACCGGTAAGTCATCAAGTATGAGGGCTTTGGATTGTATGCAAAGATCCCACCATTGCCAGTTACTATGAAACTCTGTGGGGAAGTCAGCCAGTGCCGGATGCTCAGGGTTGCACAAAACGCCCATAGTGGCGGGTTGGTCAGGAAAATGCACCGGACTCCAAAACACGGGTACAAACCTGCCAGTGACGCCCTTCATCTCTTCAATGGCCGGATTGAGCAATACGGTTTCTCCTTTGGCAAGCCATTGCCTGGCTTCACTTACCGATCGGGTATAGCGTACCTTACCCTCTGCCCCACCGGAAGTCGGGTACACCCATATCGGCCATTGATTACGGTAGTCGGTACCACTAATGCTTACGGAGACTATGAACTTGGTCGCCCTGGTCACCTCAAGCTTGTGTTCGATTGCCCCGTACACCTTTTCATTGCCCACTTCTATCTGATCAACCTGAAAGGTTCCTTTGGCCAGTTCCTCCATTTCACTGCTAATGCTCCATTCCAGCTTTTTATTCATCATGGGACGATAGAAATTGGCTACCTGCACATCGGCCATGAAGGTCTCCCCAGAGGCAAATACCGCCTTGGGAAAGCGAATCAAAGGAACCACAGGCCCGCTAAACTGTGAAAATTCTGTGCTATCTATCATCCCTTTGGATTCCCAAAATGCATTGAGCAAACCAACCAACGCAGTACCCTGCCCAGGAAAGTCCTGCAGTTGCAAAAGTTGAAAACCATCGAAGCCCGGGGTTTTGAGGGCCCTTTCAATTTCCTCTTTATAAAGTAGAACAGCCAGCTCACCGGATGCCTGAGTAAAATCAGGAGCATACTCAAGTAAGCCGCGTTTCTCCAGATCATTGCGCACTGCTATGAAATTAAGCGGCTTTAATACTCCGGTATATTTTTCGATTTCGGAAAGATCGGGGTATACAGAGTACTGACCAATCTCATGCGAGATCACCGGCACTGTGAGGTGATCAATTTCGTTCCGGTAGTCTTTGTCAAAGTGAGGAGCCCTGGCATTAAAAATACCCTGCCCACGCACCCAACCTTTGTTGGTCCACTGGGTCACAAAATAGTCATCCTCAGGTTGAGGTTCGTCTCCCACACCCTTTTGAAACGAAAACGTGGTGGTCATATAAAGATGACGGTCGTCCCACTCTTTCATCCTGGCCACCAGATCATTGAGCCATAAGGTATCCCCCTCCAACTCATTACCTACTGAGAAAAAGGTAAATGACGGGTGGTTGCCATATTCCTTGATAAGGTCTCTTGCTTCGCTGTACAGGAATTGATTGGTTTTCTCGTCTGTCCCCACACTCAGGTTCCAAAGTGGAAGCTCCACCTGAAGATACATTCCGAGCTCATCTGCCACTTCAAACGCTGCTTTTGGTGGGCACCAAGAATGGAATCGCAGGTGATTCAAACCATAAGCCTTAGCGGTTTTGATCAGTCCAGACCACTCATCCCTGGTCATTGGCGGGCGACCCGTCAGTGGAAATATGACACACTCCAGGTTTCCCCTCATAAAAGCCCTCTGCCCATTAATGGCAAGAACCGCATTGTCGTTGGTTATATTCCTATACCCGAAGGTGACCTCTTTTGTGCTCGTACCAATAGTTACCTGACATTTATAGGTTACAGGATTAAATTCATCCCATTTTTCCAGATCTACCCCATCAAAAGTGACAGTAAGACCTTTACCGGAGAGCTGACCTTCCTTTTGCAAAATGGGTTCTCCATTATGAGTAATGGCAATATCAAAGTGCTCGTTCTCTGCCTCCGAAAGGCTTACCTTTACGGTTATCTGTTGTTGTACGGTATTGCTGTACACCTGCAGGTCTTCAATCATAGCCCCAACACTGGAGCGCAGTGAAAGCTCACCGAGCATTCCATTCCACTTGATCTGCGTATGGTTGGTATAGGCATGTGCCATGTCCTTGTCTTCAGGTGCAGGGTACTTACTCCCTGCGACATTGATACCGGGGTATTGGTTAGAGTTGTCTACCATTACCGTAAGGGTGTTTTCTCCTGGAGCCAGGTAACCTGTGAGATCATAACAATGCGGCGTAATGAGGCTTTCCTGAAAGCCTTCAACTTTCTGATCGTTTACCCAGACCTCTGACTTCCACAATACCCGCTCGAGTTTCAGTTGAATATTTTTATCTTCCCAGGAGGCTGGCACATTAACCACTCGCTGATACCAGGCCTTACCAGTGTAGCTGTGTGCTCTGGTCAGGTGAGACAATACATAATTATTGAGTTCTGGTTGCAATGTGTTAGGTATTCCTATCTGTGCTTCATCCAGAGTGCCTGGCAAAATGATTTTTTGACCTTGCAAGGAGTGTTTATACCATGCCTGGCCTTCTCCCAAATGATCAGGATCGAGTTTTACAGTCCACTCTCCAGACAGGTCTATGGTATTATCGGTTGGTACGGTACACCCAAGTAACCCTACCCAAATCAACACTGATGCTATTTGTAATGCGATTTTCATCATTATTTATCTATTAATCTTTTGTCGTGCTCCCCCACCAGTCTTCGTTTGGCTGGAAGTTATCCTCAAGTATTTTCAATCTGTTTTTTTCCAGTGAAGGCAATAGCTTCTCCCTCACATACGTTTGCCTGCGCTCCAGCGCCTCTGCACTATAAAATGGATTAGGCTCAGGCATTTTGGCCTGCTTGCCTTTCAGGTATTCAAAAAGCTCCTGCTCTAAGGCAATCACCATTTCTGGCTGATCAGGTGCCAGGTCATACTGCTCTCCGATATCATCCTCCAAATCATACAGCTCAGAGGTATTTGTCTCCCAATAGTATATAAGCTTGTAGCGACCTTTGCGAAGCATGGACACCGGATCACCACCTTGATTGCCATAATGAGGATAATGCCAAACAAGTGAGCGATCTTTTACTCCTGTATTTCTCAAAGCCGATTCGAGGTTTACACCATCCAATGGTTTCTGAGCAGGTATTTCCAAACCCGCCAGGGCACAAATTGTAGGGTAAAAATCCTGCCCTGAAACAGGATAATCAACTATAGCTGGTGCTACCCCGGGAACCTTGATCACATAAGGCACTCGAATACCACCTTCCCACTGATAACCCTTTCCGCCTCGTAAAGGACTATTCGTAGTGGAGTAAGCATCTCCTGAGGCCACACCCCCATTGTCAGATGTGAAGATCACCACGGTGTGCTCAAGCAAACCCTGACTTTCGAGTTCGTCTAAGACCAACCCAACGGCATCATCCATGTGCTGAATCAACCCGGCATAAATCGCATTGTCCTGAACCGTGCGGATGGGTAATCGTCGCTCCATTTGGAATCCGCTGGAATCCAATCCTACTTCTAGCGCCTTATTGCGATATTTCTCCCAATACTCACGGGTGGTCTGGATAGGCCCATGTACCGCATAGAAAGAAAGCATCGCAAAGAATGGCTCGCCTTTATTCGTACGGATAAATCCAGCCGTTTCCTGTGCTAGTCTCATACTCAGATTTTCACCCGGTGATCCATCTGTGAGGTTTGGATTATCATAAGGAGAAAAATAGCCGCCCTTCGGATTGCCATAATCCCAACCTCCAACATTGACATCAAACCCATGATCCTCAGGCCATGAGCCTTGAGATCCCAAATGCCACTTGCCTGCAAAGAATGTTTTATACCCTTTCATTTGAAATAATTCAGGCATGGTGATATCCGATGCTGGTAACTGATGCTGGTAGTCTGGTGGCAAAAGCTTAGTATATGGAACTCTTTCGCCCCATGCGTAACCAGTTTCAGCTCCGATCCAGTCGGTGACGCCATGCGAAATGGTGGTCTGACCAGTGAGTATGCTCGCCCGTGAAGGGCTGCAGACCTGAGCTGCAGCATATCCATTAGTAAAAATCACACCTTGGTTAGCTAACCTGTCAATATTGGGCGATTCGTAAAACTCAGATCCTGCAAAACTGAGATCATGAGCGCCAAGATCATCTGCCAGAATGAAAAGCACATTTAACTTTTTGGTCTCCTGCTGGCAACTCAGCAGAATCAAACACATGAGACTTATTCCTATTCTTATCATGCTTATAGGGATTTTTGGTACTGATCAGCTGCAATATTGCCCAAATGGTCTTTGGCTCCTACATGAGTAATATTAAGATCCAGCACTTTGGTAAAATACTCCCGACAGCCGCTGATGTTGCCCAAACCGAGTTCTGCCAGCCCGAGCAGATAATAGGCATCGATCTTGCTGCGCATTTGAATATCATCTTCGAATACGAGCAATAGAGGTAATGAAGTAGCGAAATAATCGATTTTGGCCTTTTGGGTTAGTTTTTCAGAAGCGTAAGTTCGCATGCTTTTCAATATTTCCATTGCCTCAGTCTCTTTACCCAGTTCAACCATAGATAGTGCTTTGTAATACGTGAGTTCTGAAAAGTCGCTAACCGCCATATCGATGAAATCCCCCTGCTCCTGAGCACTATCCATAAAGTGACGCACCGCCTCGCTTTCATTGCCTAAGGCACGATGAGCAATACCTTTCCAGTAGTTGATATGAGCAACAGCCTGTAGCGGGTGATACTTTTCGCCCAGATTATCCGGGGTGTCCAATGATTCATTGAACCAAACTAAGGCCTCTGTAGGATTGTCAGCTGCAAGGGCTTGTTGCCCCAGTTTCAAACAAGCATAGGTGTACTGTTTGAGTACCTGCCCTTCTCCTCCTTCCCATGGATGAAAAGTACGACCCTTTAAAAGATCCAGGGCTTTTCTAAACTGATTAGTGAAATTATATAGGGTGGCGAGTTCTACACTAAAATCGTCACGTTTCAACACGATCTCTCCGAGTTGGAGCAAAGCCAGAAGGCGTTCGCCAGGATCAGCATTGTTCTTTTTTCGAAGTTGATCATATTCAAATTGTATTCTTGCATCCTCAGGACCGATAGCCACAGCTTTTCGAAAGGACTCCAAAGCTAAATCTCCTTTTTGGCTGGCATTCCAATGCGCAATACCCAGATTTCTATACAAGGTTGCATACTGGCAACCGTACCCTGCAGCCTGCTCCCACACCGATATGGCATCCTGATGACGTTTGGCATTAAAGTAAAAATTACCCAAACCGTATGCAGCCAGAGTGCAGTCCGGTTGTCGGTTGATCACCCATTCCAACAAGCGGAGTTCTTCCAGTCTGGATGGGAAGAAGTAATCAAATGACTTATGGCAAACACTCGTGAGTAATACATCCCCTTTTGAGGGGTTTCCTGTCAGGGTATATAACCAGGAGAGCACAACCTCTGTCATACTGGAGACGCCCATTGGATTTGGCACTGCACAAGCAGGCTTGTCTGCACCGAGGTGCAACTCAATGAGGTCTATGGCTCGCTGATAAAAACCACATCCGGCATATTCGAAGGCAATATCCAACACGGTTTGCGCATCATTTCTGCAGGAGTCTAAGAAGTGTTCAAAGTTTCCGTTTAAGGTAGCCAATTCAAAATTGGCCCACTGATCCAATGGATCGATATCCAATAATGACTTCAATGTAGCTTCAGCATCGCCCTTTCGGTTCTGATCGTTGAAGATGGCTGCTTTCAGAATGACTGCACTATTATTTTGACTGTTAGTTACCAAAGCCGCGTCCAAATGCTCCAGGGCCGTTTCAAAATCCCTCTTTCTGGTATCCAGTTTAGCCAGCATGAAATAACTTTGAGATCTCCACTCATAGTTCCAGGTAGCTTTATAGAATGATTTGTACGCCAGATCAAACTGATCCAGATAATAGCAAGCCATGCCATGATAGTAATGTGCTTCACCGGTGGATGGATTCGGATGGTAGACCGTCAGGATCTCCATGGCCTTGGCTGCATTAGCCTGTGCCGCACTGAAAAGACCAGACTTGATCTGCACTTTGCTAAGTGAGATATGGGCCTTGTAATTTTTGGGGTCTCTCTTGATTGCCTCTTCCCAATAAGGCTCTGGATATCTGGTCGGATGCCGATAAAGCTCCAGGTGCTCCCCTATCAGCTCCAGTTCCAATGAGCTGGTGAGTTCCTCAGCCTGCTTAGGTTCAAATGCTTCATTGCGGTCCCGGGTTTTATCTACTTCCTGATGCTCATAGGAAATTAGCAACCGACCTGATTCATTATATACTGCAATAGAAAGTCTGTTTTCCTCTCCTGCTTCAAAGGGTTTACTGATCATCCAAGGCAGGTCAGGACTTGTTGTTATCGGGCTGATTTCCTCTTCCCGCTCACCTATTTTCAAAATCACTTTGAGGTTTGCCAGCTTACAGCTACTGGCTATGCCCAATTCAACTTTATTACCCTGTGTTGGCACCATGCGGACAGCTACTTCTTTGTTGGCATTTTGCACAGGTCCCAGCTTTTTGTAACTCCACCAGAATTGAGAAAAAGTTTTGGTCTCATAGGGTAGCAAATAGGTGAAATCCGGCTGATTGTCGGTATAAACTCCAGCCATCAGTTCGAAATATGGTCCTCCTACATCCGTCAGCTCTCTATCCCAAACCTTTCCAAACTCCTCACTTCCCCATGTCCACTGTTTCTTTCCAGGTGCGATATGCCTGTTGGCCACATGAATGAATCCTCCTTCTGTTTTGGAATCATACCCACCAAAAAAATCATACTTGGTATCGCAAACCATATAACTCGTTGGCACAGTGATATTTTCGTATTTACGAAGGTCATTTTTACCAGGACGCTGGTGATATGGGATGCCATAGTAATGGTTTTCCGCATACGGAAAGCTACTCATGGCACGCACTGCATGATCCGCAACATAATGAACATCCGGTGGGAAAAAGCTCTGATAACCCTCATGAACCTCTACTGCCACATTCGCCCACCAAAGAAAAGTTTGGGTCATTGGTGTCCGGTTAAAAAGACGCCCCCTTAGCTCTATCAGCGAACTCTCAGGACGCAGGCGTATCCCGTGCATGCCCTTGAGACGATACATGGGGTCGTATTCTGACATCCATACCGTGCGGGCGCCATCGGCCTCCTCTTCCACATGAATATCTGTGGGTAAATAAGTACCCGGGCGATGGTGCTGCGGCCAGTTGAACTCTACTCCACCACTGATCCAGGGTCCTGCCAGTCCAACAAGAGCTGGCTTGATCACTTCCTGCTTATAGAAAAAGTCATAGTTGTCATTGGCTTTATCCTGAGCCTCAAAGATGCGACCTCCAATTTCTGGCAACATGACCAACCGCACAAACTCATTTTCGAGCGTGGCCGCTTTATAGTCTATGTCAGTTTTGTGATCGTATACTTTATCTATGAAGGGCACGGGATAAACCTTCCCTGAAGAACCCTGATATACTCTTTTTTCAAAAAATACCGGATTGATCTCCGATTTTCCCAACTCATAGGTTGGAATTGATTTGTTGGAAATTGTGGCTTTGACCATAATTTGATATTTAATTCTATCTAATCGTTTTCAATTGCTTCTCTCACCTCATTTGAGGTATTGAATTGCTGTTCTATTTCTTCGAGGGTTTTACCCTTTGTTTCCGGCAACTTTGACCGGATAAATACAAATCCTGCCAGGCATATGAGGCTGTAAATCCAAAAAGTACCATATGCATTGAGTGTGGAATTCAGAATGGGAAAAGTGAAGGTCAGAACAAATGACGCAACCCATAACATGAGTGTGGATATTGACATGGCCAGGCCACGCACACGGTTTGGGAAGATCTCTGACAACACCACCCAGGTGACCGGAGCAAGAGACATGGCATAAACAGCTATGGCCATGACCACCAGGATCAGAATGGGCAAACCGGTCCAGCCCATGAAATAACTCAGTCCCAAAACAGAATAAATAAGCGCGAGACCAGCCGAACCAATCAACATAAGGCGCTTACGACCCCACCGGTCTATTGTCTGCATAGCTACCAGGGTGAATACCAGATTCACACTTCCTGTAATTACGATATTGAAGAGCATATCGCCCACACTGTACCCGGCACTACTAAAGATTTCCTCAGCATAGTTAAAGATCACATTGATGCCGCACCACTGCTGGAAAATGGCTAAAACAATGCCCAAAACCATTATAGGTTTAATTTTTGGTTTCCTGAGGTCACTCCAGTGTACTTTGCGATCATTCACTCCAAACGAACCCTTAATGCGCTCCAGTTCCACTCGGGCATAGTCAGCACCGCCTACTTTTTCCAGGACATCCCGAGCGGCTCCATGATTGCTCAGTTTCACTAAAAAACGAGGGCTTTTCGGCACGGCAAACATGAGCAGGAAAAATGCTCCGGCAGGTACCAGCTCAGCCCAAAACATCCATCTCCAGCCGATGGTCCCATTCCATGAGGCAAGCATCTCTGCATCCGTAGTACCAGCGGGTACCGGCTCTGCAATTAAATAGTTGGTGATTTGCGCAGCCAAAATACCAATAACAATGGTTAGCTGATTGATGGCCACGAACCTGCCTCTTAGCTCTGCGGGTGATACCTCTGCGATGTACATCGGTGAAAGTGTAGAGGCAAGTCCTATTCCTACTCCACCAATAAGCCGATAGATGATAAACCAGTTGAAATCATCGGTGTAGCCGCTACCGAAGGCTGAAAGTGTAAACAATAAGGCTGCCCCAATCAGTGGATTTTTTCGACCGTACTTGTCAGAGACTGTTCCAGAAAGCAAGGCGCCCATGATACAGCCCACCAATGCACTACTCATAGCCCAACCTTGTAACCCGGGAGAATTCTTTAGCTGAAAGAAGAGCTCATAAAAGGGTTTGGCTCCACCGATTACCACCCAGTCATAACCAAAAAGGAGGCCACCCATGGCTGATGTGAGTGCTAGTCCAAGCAGGTACGCAATATTGTACTTATTCTTTGTCATTCTGTCTCTGATTTATCTGAGGTTAATATGCTTTCGAGCTTACCTTTCAATTTACTGGCAACGATAGGATACCGCTCTGCCAGATTGTTGCTCTCGTACGGGTCGTTTTCCAAATCAAAAAGCTGAGCCGTTGGGTAAAAACCAGGGTCCACATATTTTTCCTTAATCCATTGTGGCACTTCTGCATTTTTAGGGGCGATATATTTCCATTTACCGTGGCGCAAGCCATAGGTATAAGACTCTTCCAGCAGGAAAGACCTTCCTTCATACTGCTCTCCAAGCCATACTGAAAGTAAATCCTGGCTGTCATCTCCATCAATCGCCTTTTGTCCCACCAACGCCGCCAAAGAAGCATACAGGTCCACCTGACTGATCAAAGCGCTACTCACACCTGGTTGCACACGTGCGGGCCAGCTTATAATGGTAGGAACCCGGGTACCACCTTCATAAACCGAATATTTGGTGCCCCTATAAAGCCCTGCTGGCCTGTGGCTTCCCACCAACTCACGTGCATAGTCCAAATAACCGTCATCGAGTATTGGGCCATTATCACTGGTAAAAAGTATGAGGGTGTTTTCCGTAAGTCCCAGAGAATCCAATGTACGGGTAATCTGGCCCACGCACCAGTCCATCTGTGCGATAACATCTCCTCTTGGACCCATGCTGCTTTTCTCCACAAACTGCACATTGGGCACTCTCGGCTGATGAATGTCATGCAATGAGAAATAGAGAAAAAACGGCTGCTTGGCATTTTTTTTCATAAACCGTTGCGCCTTTTCACTTAACACAAATGGAAATTGCTCATCTGTCCAAAGTGCTGACCTTCCGCCGCTCATGTAGCCGATCCGGCTATAGCCATTGATGATGCTGCCGAGGTGGTAAGATTCTGTATGCTGCTTGAGCAATTCAGGTTGCTGACTTCCGATGGGGTAGCCGTCCAACTCATATTGGTAACTCACAGTGACCGGATCTGAAGGGTCCAAACCAACAATCTGCTGATTTTCAAGGTATACGCAGGGTACACGGTCACCAGTAGAAGGAATCAGAAAACTATAATCAAAACCCACTTCCCGTGGTCCAGGAGTCACTTCTTTGTTCCAGTTGACATCACCATTCCCTAAGCCCAAATGCCACTTGCCCACCACGCCGGTGGTATAGCCAGCTTTCTGTAGCATTTTAGGGAGCGTCCCCTTATTCGTTTCGATAATCAAGGGAGCGTCTCCTTGCAGAATGCCGGCCTGCTGACGAAAAGCATATCTCCCTGTGAGCAAGGTGTACCTGGACGGAGTGCAGGTGGATGCCCCGCTGTGAGCATCTGTAAAATTGAGTCCCCGGGCAGCCAATGCATCTACATGAGGAGTTTTTACCCCTACAGCACCATTAATTCCAATGTCACCATAGCCCAAATCGTCGACATAGATGATCACAATATTTGGTTTCTGCTGGGCCATAGCCGAAGCACCGATTAGTGTGAAAACGATCAGGACAATCGTAACTTTTATCAGCCGGATCTTACTCATTTGTCAGGTTTTCTATGGTCATTAAGTTCACTTTTACTTCAGGTTGAAATGCGTCACTTGCCATGTACGCTATCAAGCTTTTCAGCATCTGCCGCGATGGAAGCTGATCAGAACCAAGGTTTTTGAGGTCTACGCTGCTTACCAACAACTTACCCTTGCCTACCTGCACCTCAAAGAGCAGGCCCAGGTCCCGGTTTTCAAACCAGTCATCTATGATTCGTACAATTGGTTTCAAATCAGGTGAGACTTTATCCAGGTCAATGGCTGATGCCCGGGACATAAGGTCCCACCACTGCCAATCGCTATGATAGCTGGTAGGAAACTCCCTGAGCGCCGGATGATCCGGGTTAGCCAATATTCCCAATGTATGTGGCTTTTGCCCGCTGGTATAAGCCGTGTTCCAGAAGATGCTCGAGAATCCAACTCCTATATCACCACCAGCCTGCTTTCCAAGGCTATTTTTCGGGAGGCTGTAAAGTACGCCCCCCCCCTTTCTCAATACTTTTCTAGCTTTTTTATCAAGCCAATTCGAGTGGTATATTTCATCGGAGATCTCCACTTCCGGGTAGACCCAAAAATCCCACTCGTTACTTATTTCTCCCATTTTTGCCTTTAGTGTCAGAATTTGCGGCTCCTGAATACTGGACAAATCCAATGTAATGCTACCCTGCTCCACTGCTGACTTTCGATTGAACGGTGTAATCAGAAAGCTGCCTGCGTCTAAGACAACATCCGCTGCAAGGATTGACCAGTGGACATTTCCTTTCAGGTTTTCCTGTCCGTAATGTGATATTTCCAGGGTGGCTTCCAGCACCTCGTCTGTGGTATATGTCCGTTTTGGTAATCGGGCTAACAACACCGTGGTATCACAGAATGATTTAAATTCATCACTTGTCACATAGCCTTTTGGTTGCCAAAATGCATTTACCACCCCTATGGGTGCCGTGCCCTGACCACTAAAATCCTGCAAACCCAAGAGCTGAAAACCAGCCATTTCCCTTGTTCGCATAGATTTTTCCATATCAGCTTTGTAGCATAGTACCTGAAGCTGGCCAGAGGCATCCAAATAGCTCGTGGCTAAGTGTCCTAACCCTTTTCGTCGCAGCTCTTCCTGGAAAATCTCAAAGTTGTTGGCTTTCAGCACTCCGGTGTACTCACTGATCTCTTCAAAGTCTGGATAAACACACCACTGCCCCATTTCATGACTGATGTATGGCATCTCTATGGACTCGATCAGTTCGTCATAATCATCCATAGTCTGCGGCGGCAGGCTATTAATACTACTGGACAGCCCGGCCCCCCAATGTTGCAACCTCGGACCTGCATGCAGGTAGAAATCCGCATTAGGCACAAACGGCCAACCCGCACCACCAGTATAAATCCTCGTGGGATCATATTCCTGAAAGTAACGAACATATTCGGTTAAGTAATCCTTTTGATTTTTACCTCCTGGTTCATTTCCATAAGCTATCAGGCATAGCGATGGATGGTGGCCATAGGTATCTAAAATATCCCTCGTTTCATCATATATATAGGCATCGATGGGGTTACCATCTCCAATTTTAGAAGTGATCGTATTGGCCCAGGCTGAAGCTTCTACCTGCAAATAGACGCCCATTTCATCAGCAGCATCAAAGGCCGCTTCCGGAGGGCACCACGAATGGTATCGGACATGATTTAACCCATAGGATTTGACTGTTTCAAAAATCGATTTCCAAGCTTCCACATGGGTGGGGGGATACCCCGTTTTTGGGAAAATGGCACAGTCCAGGGTTCCACGCAGGAATATAGGCCTATTATTCAGGGTAATCTGTCTCCCTTCAGTGTCAATTGTCCTCAGTCCAAAACGAACTTCCTTGTTGTGCACTTCACCGCCACTTTGTAGTTCGGCCCGAAGGGTATATAGATGGGGGGTAAATTCATCCCAATGGAAAAGTGGCACAGGAAGCTTCACATGATACGCAGAGTCTCCGGCAGGAAACTGAGTAGATATTACCCTTTCCCCCGAAGGATCAAAGACATCAAACAGTACCATACCGGATGGAGCAGCACCTGAAGTCTTCAAAGCAATAGTCAGATCATCAGAGTTGGGGATTGGGTATACTCCGATCTGCTGAATATGATAGTCCGGCAAAAACTCCAGATAAAGGGAGCCTACTAATCCATTCCAGTTGGTCTGGGTGTTATCTGATACACTATGTGCACTGTTGCCCACGTCTGTGGTGTCTAACCGGTTATCGATTCGAATGGTGATTACATGTTTGCCATCAGTCACCGGGGGAAGGTAAAACTCATGTGGAGTGGCCAGGGAGTTTTGGCTTCCTACTGATACTCCATCTATCCATACTGTGGTTTGCCAATGTGGACGTTCCAGAAATAGCCTGATTTGTTCATTGGTAGTTTCCGGCAAAGTGATCTCCCGCTGATACCAGGCGGCACCCAGGTAATGCTTCATTGGCTGTAGCCAAAAAGGTATTTTGATATTACCCGGCTGGCGATACTCAGTATACCTGGGAGCATTGTACCATGAGCTATCAAGGATCTCTCCCGTCCATGGTGTACTGACGGTTACATCGCGTCCATATCCGTTCTCAGTGAGGGAGCCAGGTAGGCTTATTTCATACCCATCAAAGGTTTGTTCGAACCATCTATCCTTCAAACCCAGATCCATCGAATCAACACGAACTTGCCATGTGCCGGACAAATCCAGTTTTTGCGAAAAACCTGTGGTAGTAAATAGCAGATAAAACAGCAGCAGGCCGATATGCAGTAGCTTATCCATTGTTAGTTACTTTCTATTTTCCCTGTGATGGTCACCACGGACCTCTTTGGGATTTCGATCTGTCCCTTTCGAATCTGCACATGTGCCAGGTTTCGGGTAGCGTCAGTGATGTATAGATCCTGTGCATCGAACTCATCACCCACTTCTATTTTCTGATCAAAGTCCTCATGGTTGTTGATTACTACCACCAAATCACTTTTGTCCAAATAGGCTGATACCTGCAAAGAGTCACCCTCACCTTGTAGTGAGGTACTCACCCTTACCATTCCGGGACGCACAAACCGAGAATAATTACCAAGAGCCCAGAGGAGCTTTGACTCCCGTACTTGCCCATTTTCCTTCATCCTGTCACGATTGAATAAATCAGAATTGTCATCGGTATCGAGGTAAATAAGTCCGTCTTTAAAATCAAAAGTGGTAAGTGCCGTCCACCACTGCCACCCCTGTGACTGGGCTATGGTGATATCTGAATGAATGACCCTGGCGACATACAAGGCAGTATTCATGCCCAGATCTCGCTCCTGGCCTGCCCCTATCTCCGGTGATTTCTCCAAAATACAAAACTCTGTTTGCAAGAAGCCCAGGCCAGGGTAGGCACTCATTTTCTCCTGCAGTCTTTTTCTGACCTGATACTGTGAGGACAAAGGCCAGGTGGTAAAGTAACTATGTCCTGTAATCATAGGGCTGACATGCGGCAGATCTGCCAGATAAAGTGGAGAACTAACATCGAAAAAATGATCGATCTGATCGCCACGAGCCTCATCGCCATGCTCTTCATATAAAAAGTCAAGCTTTCCGGCCTCCCCTAACAGGAGTTGTGTTTTCAGTCCGGATTGCTGCAGTTCCTGAGACAGGTATTTCGTAAATAGGAAAATATCCTCATTGGTAGCCGCCGTTCCTTCCTGATTGGCCTTAGACCAGTCCCACTGGGGCTCATTGAATGGACTCAGGTAATCGAATGAAATACCCTTTCCCTGATAATGCTTTAAAACCTCTACCAGGTAGCTGGCATAATCGTCCAACTTTCCTGGCTTCACATTGATTCTCGGGTCCTCTTTGATGGAATACCCCTTACCATTGATGGACATAGAAACAGGAGCAGCTATGGAAAAACCCAAAAACTTCTCTACTCCACGCTTTTGAGCGGCGTACAAGAACCATTCCTGACCAGCATTTTTTGTCCAGTCCCACGTACCATCGGCATTTAAGAAGCACTCCGATCTTCGCCATTCGTTTTTAATATCCGAACTATCACCCAATTCTGTGCTACCCGTACCTATGTAATACCTCCATACAGACAGTCCTATCCCCTTCGGGT
The DNA here is from genome assembly GCF_040222955.1 of Marinoscillum sp. Taxonomy (GTDB): domain Bacteria; phylum Bacteroidota; class Bacteroidia; order Cytophagales; family Cyclobacteriaceae; genus Marinoscillum. Next base: position 133,172 of record NZ_JAVKCA010000012.1, read on the forward strand.
TTCCCTTTTTGTCCAACTCTTTGCTGAACAAAAGGTCCGCTATGTATTCTCGTTTATCAATAGGCCAGTTTTTGCCTACAAACTGAGTTCTCCATGCATCTGAAGCACCAAACCCATCAATGGTCTGGAAAGTGGCCGCAGGATCAACCGAAAGTCGCTGTTGGGCGGTGGAATTGAAAGACAATACCACACCAATTGAAAACAATAAAACTGTTTTAAGTAAATCCATAAACTATTTGATTTTAGCAACCACTGTTACAATCGATTTGGGAGATACCGTAAGCTCTTCTGCTGGCTCCACTGCTGGCTCCATGTTTTTGGTATTTGTGGAGGTATAGGTCGTCACTTCGTTATTAATGAACTCAAAGTCTTCACCGTAATTTTCGAAACCGAATGTCTCTGCTTTATCCCCATAATTGATCAAAACCATGACCAACTCCTTGCTGTCCGGGGAGAGGTATGCCGAAGCCATTAGGTTTCTGGAAGCCTTGGCTTCAGTGGTATAGAGGTTGTTTTTAATGGCAATACGCTCATATCCGGGCCGAATAAATCTGCTAAAGTGACCTAATGTCCAAAGCTGTCGGGAAACGATAATCTCACCGGAAGAAGACGACCGGCTTTGCACATCGGATAACCAGACAATAAGACCAAAACGATTTCTATGATCACCCCAATCAGAGGCGCTACATGCTGTCCAAAAGTTCCAACCAGTAGCATTGGCCAATGTCACATCCCAATGTATGATTCGTGCGAGCCAGAGCATGTAGTCTATTTCCTTCAGACTATCCGGGTTTCTCCCCTCCTGATATGCCGTGCCTAGCAAACTATACTCCGTCTGCCAAAAATCCACTCCAAGTTGATTGGTCTTGCTAAGCAGAGCCTTTCTATTGTCAATGGCCGTTTCTACAGTTTGATTCGACCAATAACTATGACCAGCCACCAGGGGAGCCACAGTATTCATGTTACCCAGATACAGGTCGCTTGTGGGATTCCAAAAAACATTCACCTGATCTGATGTAGGTGCATGGTTGGCCACATAGCTGTGCAATACTGGCAAGTCACCAGCTTCCGGGAGCAACATCTTGGTTGGTTGGCCTTCTGCTTCAAACACCTCATGAATGGCCCGGGTCAGGTTAAAAGCTTCCTCATTGGAGCAGTAGCTACCCTCCTGCTTGGATTCTCCAACTTCCGCTTGCCATGCCCACTGTGGCTCATTGATAATACTCAGATAATCAATCGGTAAACCCGCCTCCCGGTGATAGTTGAGAAACGAATGAAGGTACCCTGCAAAGTCGTCATACTTATCTTCCTGGAGGTTTAAACCGGCAGTACCAGGGGTACAAAAAGTATAGCCGTTTTTGGTCATGAAGTACGGAGCTGAAGTAACCCAACCTGTGAAATAATCTACCCCGTACTCCCTGGCTTTTTTCATAAACCACCGCGTACCTACCTGATTATTTTCCCAATCATAAGAACCATCCGGCTGCAACGCACACTCAGTTTCCCTGAACCAACCGCTGGCCTGGAAACCACTATTTTCCATATTAGCACTGCCTGCACCCACATTGACTCGCCACATGGACAACCCAATTCCTTTTGGTTTTCCGCTGCTGTCAAATTCTTTACTGAAGAATAACTCCGCAATCATTTCCCGATCTTCGATCGGCCAGTTTTCTCCGAGGGTTTCAGATGACCAACCATCAGATGCACCAAAATGGTGCATCCTTTGGTATTTGGTATCAAGGTCTATGATCAGGCCTTTGCCAGAGTTATCACCCCCAAACTTAGGATCATTGGGATCAGTAAAGTCATCTTCACATGCAGTGAATGAAAACACCACAACAACGGCGATGAATAATGTTTTGAGATTCTTAAGTTGCATTTATACTCGTTAGTAATTCGGATTTTGCTCTATTCGCCCTTCACTAAGGACAATTTCACTGTGTGGTATCGGCCAAACGAGGTGCTTGTTCACATCGAAGGTTGAACCCTTGCTCTGCTTCTCCTTTAGGTTGCCCAGCTCATACTCATCCGTACTTTCCTGAGTATTGTATTTCACAAAAGATCCATTTGGCCCTAATACAGAGGCTATTCGTGGAACACCATTCACCTTTTGTCTGCGCAAATCATATAGTCTGTGCTGCTCAAGTGCCAGCTCCAGTCTTCGCTCCTTCCAGATGGCATCTCGCAGGGCTGTACCTGACAGAGACATATCTGTAGTAAGACTGACCCGATCTCTAATCATCTTCAGCTTAGCTACAGCCTCGCCTTCATCACCGGCAAAATACGACGCCTCGGCATAGATGAGTATTAGGTCTGCATAGCGCATCAAAATGTGATTGAGTGGCAGATTGCGGGGACTGTAAGGTGTCTCACGATAGGCTGTAGGAATGTAAAACTTACGATTGATACGTGCAGACTTATTCCTGGAGAGACCCGCGTCGAACTCGGTCACCTCAGGATCACCATACACCGGCTCTCCATGCTTTATAATGGTATTACGCAGGCGAATGTTATCACCCTCTGCCAGGTATGCCTGCTCCAGGTTGCTGGAAGGTACACACCAGCTCCAACCACCATCTTCACGAGAACCTGTGGTGACACCAAACACTCCGCCGATACTAAAAGTCGGATCAGATCTGAACTGTATTTCAAAAATGGACTCAACTCCGTTTGGATTGACCACACTCCACACATCATCGAAACTAGGCTCAAGCTGGTACTCACCAGAGGCGATCACCAAGGCTGCCATATCTGCGGCTTCCTGCCATTTTTCCTGAAAGAGATATGCCTTTGCCAAATACGATTGAGCGGCACCCTTAGTAGCTCGTCCCATATCGCCGGCAGCATACTCACTTTTGAGTGGCAGCAAATCAATGGCATCCGTGAGGTCCTGCTCGATGAGCGCCCACACTTCAGCCTCAGGCTTCCTGACGTATTCGCGAATTTCTGACTTTAGAAGCTCATCAAATGTGGTAATGATAGGCACTCCGCCAAAATTCTTCACCAGCTCAAAGTAAAAATGAGCTCTCAAAAATTTGGCTTCTCCCTGAAATCTTTTTTTGAGGTTTTCATCAAAATCGACATTATCCATTTCCTGTATGATCAGGTTACATCGGGTGATTCCACGAAACTGATAGTTCCAGAAATTCATGAAGTAAGAAGATCCTACGTCTACATTGTCAAAATGCGCAATGGTAAGGATATCCGGACGTGACTGCTCAGTATTTCCCGCCCAGCAGTCGTCCGTAGCCATGTCTGTAATCTGACGAAAGAAATTAATTTGCCACCAGTCATTTTCCATGACACCATCATAGGCGCCATTCACAAAGCTCTCCACAGATTCCTGACTGGAAAATATTTCTGTAAGTGTCGGTTTTGACCGTACAGGCTCTTCGAGAAAGTCTTCACAGGCACTGAAAAGTACCACTGAAAGTAGAATGAATATCTTTTTCATAATTGAATATTTTTTGTTGTTCACAAATGGCCTGAAATCACTCCAAGGCCATTTTACGTTCACTTTTAGAAGTTCAAATCAAGACCTAGCACAAAGGTTCTGTTCATTGGGTACCCACCGTAATCCATACCATATCCATTGATGATCCCTCCGGAAGTCACCTCCGGGTCAAACCCACTGTATTTGGTAATTGTCCAGAGGTTTTGTCCGGATACATATACCCTCATCTTCGTGTTTTTTACTGAGTTGATGGTATATCCTACCTGGAGGTTCTTCAATCGTGCATATGAACCATCCTCTACGAAATAGTCGGAAGAACGCTTGAAGTTTCCATTGGGATCATTCTCCGTGAGCCTTGGGATGGAAGCATCAAGGTTGGACTCACTCCAAACATCATTGAAGAGCCCTTTTCTTACATTGGTACTACCCGCACCTGAGGTTTGGAAGTACTTCATATAATTGTACACATCATTGCCAATAGAAGCATACCACTGCATAGTGAAATCAATGTTTTTGTAGGCCGCTGAGACATTTAACCCAGCATAGAAGTCAGGAAATGGATTACCAATGATTGTCAGGTCATCCTCATTGAGTTGACCATCATTGTTTTGATCAACAAACTTAAGGTCACCAGGCTGTGCACTTGGCTGAACCAAATCTCCATTATCACTGGAGTGGCTGTTGATTTCTGTTTGATTCTGGAAAATGCCATCGGTTTCATAACCGTAGAATAATCCAACAACTTCTCCGAGCTGGGTGATTTTCAGAAAGCTATTTCCAAGAACCTCCTGTTTTTGTGCCAGGAGTTGATCATTACCCGGAGCGAGAGCCTTTGCTCTACTTTCGTTGGTATTCACGGTAGCGAGTGCATTGATTTGCCAATCGCCTATCTGATTGTTGTATCCTACTGAGATATCCCAGCCTTTGGATTCAAAGCTTCCTACATTTTGCATAATGTTACTAGGACTTCCTGTGTACAGGGGAAGTGTAGTAGCGAAAAGTAAGTCCTTTGATTCCTTCACATACCGCTCTACGGATACAGTGACCTGATCCTTAAACAAACCCGCTTCAATACCTACATTGACATCCTGTACCGTCTCCCATTGCAGATTAGAGTTACCAAACTGAGTGATCTGATTGGTAATTACCCTGTCTTCATTTTCGCCAAAGACATAGCTGCCGTCTTCTACCAAAAATAAGAATGCAGAGGAGGGTATGTTTTGGTTTCCTACCTGTCCAAATCCGGCTTTGAGTTTAAGATTGGAGACAAAAGGCACATTGAAAAAGGACTCGCTGCTAATGTCCCATGCGGCGGATGTACTGAAGAAATTTGCCCATTGATTAGCCGTAGGAAATCTGGAGGACCCATCCCTACGGTACGATGCTGACACAAAGTACTTTTGATCGTAGTTGTACATCACCCGACCCAAATATGACATCAGGGAGTTGGCATCTTCGTTGCCATTGGCCTGGATAGATTCACCAGTCGTGGCATCCAGATACCTGAATTTTTCATCATTGAGGATGATGTCTGTACGACTTCCACGCAGGTAATTCTCCTGATAATATTCAGCCGTATATCCTACGGTGGCGTTCAACTTATGATCACCGAAGGACTTATTGAAAGTTGCGAGGTTATTCCAAACGTAGCTAAACGTATGATTAAACTGCGTAGCCACACTGCTTTGCTGGTTCTCTTCCAGATTGGGCTCGATCACAAACTGCGGATTGAAGACTTCATTGCGCGTTTGTCCAAAATTCAACCCTATGCGAGATGAAACTGAAAGGAAATCAGTGATGTCGTATTCCAGATTGGTATTCGAAAAGAATCCAAAGAATCTGGTTTCGTTAAACGAGCGGTTCACACTCCCCACCGGATTCCATACATAGTTGTTAGAGCGCGCATAAATGCTGAATTCATTGCGGCCATCACGCTCATCAACAGGAATGTATACAGGAGTCAAAGGATCTATTCTTAACGTACTCCAGAACTGATTGGGAGTGTTCTCCCAGTGCTCGTAGCGTGGGTTGAAATCTTGCTGCAGAAACAATTTATCCGTAATGGAATAGTCGATATTGACCCTACCGGTAATTCGCTCCCAGTAGCCTTTTTCAAGATGGGACTTAGACTTATGATACCCAATACTTGACAGGTAATTCAGTTTTGAGCTTCCTCCTGATAATTGCAGATTGTAATTCTCCACGCTGGCATTGTCCTTATATACTTCCTCCCACCAATCTGTAGACTCGTTGATTGTGCTCAGATCGTATGGTTCTGGTAATCCGTCACTAACGGCACGTGCGTTCATCACCCGGGCATACTCCTGCGCATCTGCCACTTGTGGTTTTTCCAGCCCTTTCAGACCATAGGAAGCACTAAATGAGAATTCGGGCTCTCCTGATTTACCCCTTTTTGTATTGATGATAATGACTCCATTTGATGCCCGCGTGCCATATATAGACGTGGCAGAAGCATCCTTCAAAATCTGAATATTATCAATGTCCGATGGGTTCAAAAAGTTAAGATTGGAGCCTTGTGGTAGTGCCACCCCATCCACAACAATCAACGGACTGGTATCGCGATTGGTGACTATACCACGAATCAAAATCTGTGGTGAAGCCCCAGGGCCCCCACCTCCACTGATTACCTGTACACCAGAGGCAAGTCCTTGCATGGTTTCTGAGACATTCCCTACCGTCATCTTGGTAAGATCCTCTCCCTTGACCGTACTGATTGATGAGGTAATTTCTTTCTTAGTAGCAGTACCATATCCGATCACCACCACCTCTTCAAGATCATGCACATCTTCAGTAAGGCTGATGTTCAAACTAGACTGGCCGGCTATAGCAATTCGCTCTGTTTTAAACCCAACCATAGAGACCACCACCACGGGGTTTTCTCCCTGCAAGGTAAATTTGAACTTGCCATCCATATCGGTAATGGTACCGTTGGTGGTTCCTTCCTCCAGGATAGTAACTCCCGGAAGCGACTCTCCTTCAGCTGACACTGTACCGCTCACCTGCTGCTGTGCCCACGCAGTGAGTGCCAGCATAAAAGTGAAGGCAGTTAATAGAGTATTTCTTATCATCTTCATCATTTTTTAGGGGTAAGACGTACATAATTTAGGTGAGTATCAAAGCTGAACTCATAGGTACCAAATGCATCTTCGGTAAAGGAATAATTACTTCCGCCGTTGCGCACACTGGCTTCTGGTTCAGTGCTATTGTCAAATCTCCAGAAGTCACTCCAGCCGTTCTCATTCGCTCCAAGTATGAAACCTCCTTCATTGTCTCTGGAGGGATCCTGATCGTAAAATTCCAACTCACCGTGAAACAAGTAAGGATTGTTTGCGTCCTTTGTCAACCTTTTACCACTGGCAAAGTGCCAGCACTGGGTCACAGATGGATCTGCATTTTGCTCGCAGGTACTGGCACCGTTTACCCGGATTCCTGTTCCCATCACCATCGTGTAGGCGTAAGCACTATCTACAGCCACATAGGTTTCGGCAGTGTAAGAAAGGTCCTCGAGATTGATGAGTATTTCATAGTAACCTACCTCAGTTAAAACGATAGGATCCACCGCTGCATCCACAGCAAGTTGGAGGGTATTCGCCTCTGAGCCTGCGCCAATGGTCAGTGGGGCAAATGAATCTTTGCTTGGAATGAATCTCACCGCTGTATTGGCGGTATGATTGTAGTATTTAGCCTGGAAGGCCTTTCCTTTCATGGCTTCATCTTCCACATCGCCAACCCTTACAGGAACTCCCATTAAGGCCGCCTGCAACTCAGCATCAGTATTAACATCAGCAAGATACATCTGCTCAAAAGGTGCTCTAACGATCAGCAGAATATGCTCAGTGGTAGTATTCCCACTCACATCCATTGCTGTAACTTCCAATTCATAATTGCCCTCCTTTAAGAAATTAAGGGCCTTTTTGTATTGATATGAAACAGAGTTGATGGCCACCTCATCGGAAAAGGCTTCATTTGAAATCGTCAGCGTAGTGATGTCTTCAGCATCTTCTATCTTAAGGTCCAATGTAACATCGCTTCCATCAATCATAAAAACTACTCCCTTTGCGGTGTTGTTGATAATTGTTGGCCCTTCAGTATCAAGTGAAAGTGATAAAGTAAGAGTATCACGAACTTCCACATTGTTGGCATTGGTTACCCACAACATCAACATGTATTGCCCACCTACCTTAGCCGAATCAGGAATGTTAAGCTTATAATCCAAAGTGTAGCTGGTTTCATTCCCTACCGCTATCGACTCGCTGATGGACCAGTTGTCCTGTACGATTGTTACCTCACTGATCCCTACCGGATCTGTAATGGTAGCCGATACTGTTGCTTCCCCGCCTGGAAGGCTGCGAGACACCGCGGCATCCACAATTCGCGCTTCTGAATCCGGGATTTCAAAACCCTCCTCCGCACAGCCGTACCCTAGCGCCAGAAAGAACAGGGCCAGAATACCATATATGTTATTTTTTTGTATCATCATTTTAAAGTTTAGTCAGTTAGCGTTATTTCTTAATCTGAATGCGATTCAGATGAGTGTCGAAAACAACCTGGTAAACACCGTACACATCCGCTGTAAAAGTGTAGTCGGTACCCCCGTTCGGAACGGCAATAGAAGTTTCCACCGCATCGAACCGCCAAAATGGACTCCACCCTGCATCATTTGAATTGAGAATAAATCCATTGCTACCACCATTCCCTTGATCTTTGAGAGTCATCTGACCTGTAAACCTGTATGGGTTGTCTGGGTCTTTAGTTAACCTTTTTCCTGATCCAAAATGCCAACACTGTTCTGTTGCAGGGTCAGCATTGCTTGCACAAGTGCTGGCTCCGCCTATCTCCACGCCAGTACCGACTACCTGCACAAAATCAAATGTGGCATCTGTAGGCTGGTAAGGGGTAGTGGTGTAAGTCATGGTGATAAGATTCATACTAATCTCATAATAGCCTTTTTCCTCCAACACTATGGCATCTATGGCACCATCTGTACTAATGGCCAATTCACCCGGGGTGGTGCTACCAAAAACAAACGGTTTAAAGGAGCTCTTTTGAGGAACAAATCGTACTTCTGTATTCGCTGCAGGGCTATAATATTTAATGGTAAAAACCTTACCCTCTTCTCCCTCAGTAGTACTGCTAAGCGCCGGAAGTGGCACTCCCATCACATCAGAGGTCAACGCCGACTCCTCAGCGATATCTGCCAGGTACATCGCCGGAAATGTCAAGGACTCTTCTACATTGACACTAATGGTTTTCGTACTGAGATTGCCAACAGCATCTGCCGCCGTAATCTGAAAAGTAACAACTCCTGCTACAGAAAAATCCAGATCTCTGGAAAAGGAATAGCTCTGGTCAGCTAACTCAATGGTCTCTAACAATCCACCCCCTACTACCTTGACATAGGCAATATTTGACGGATCGTTGACCTCAAACGCCAGCGTAAACTCACTATCCGGACCAGCTATGTAGGTACCTCCATCAGAAGGACTCGCTATAACGATCTGAGGCGCTTGATTATCAGCTGAGAGACTTACCTGAATGGTCTTAGTAGTAGACAGACCGGCTTGATTAGTTGCTGACAATCGAAATTCATGAACAGAATTGACCTCTGCCTCACCAGGAACATCAAATTCATAATGAAAATCATATTGCGTCGGTGTTTCCTTCAATTTGATCACCTTGTCCAGTGACCAATCCAGGTATTCTATTTCTACTGTAGCAATACCGGCAGGATCAGATATCAATCCACTTACTTGCAATCTCTGCCCAGGCAGACTAGTAACCACATCCTGAATGTTTAATACAGGCTCCGAAGAAACATCCGGGTTCTCTTCAGTGCATCCCTGAAAAAATAGCAGGGCAATGCACCAAACGATTAAAAAACTCTGGTTAAAATATGACATAGACTTTTAGTTTGATATAAACTCATTTAGGTGTTAGGTAATAAAAGTGACAGATACCGAATATCTAACAACTTGCCCGGGGTAAATTCATCATTTTGTTAGTTTTCGCTTCGTTAACGATTCCAAAATTATCATTTTCATAATTAAAGCAAATGGAGTTTTCTTGTAATAACATGGACAATATCCCAACTTTTAATATTAAAATATTGTACTATATTGAAGGTGTTAAACTGACATAACATGCAGAAAAACAAATCATTAAACCGAGGTTTTAAGGGCGAAAAAATTGTGGTAATTCCCCGAGGAATGCTCCATACTCAAACCAAACGAGCCCTAACCAACAACCTCTTCATTACAGATATCGGGTATTTTCCAAATGCCCTCTCGCATTACCGCAAACGTCCCAAAGGCTGCCCCGAATACATACTTATCTACTGCATCGACGGGAAAGGGGGCATCAAGGTGGACGGTAAATATTATGATCTGGTTCCCAATTGTTTTTACATCATTGAACGTGAAAAAACACACACTTACCATTCGAATAAAACACATCCATGGACAATCTATTGGGTACACTTCTATGGAGCCAGCGCTGACCACATATTTCGACGATTTACCGAACTCAATCACGGTAAGCCAGTATCTATCCCCTATCAGCAAAATAAAATAGCAGAGTTTGAGTACATTCTTGACATCTACAAGCTGGGATTTACAGAGCAGGTTTTTGAGTACTCCAGCATGCTCCTACACAAGCTATTGGGGTCGTTTATTTATTACTCGCTAAAATCCAACACCAAAACCGAGTCTTACAACGACGCGTTGGTAAACAGTATAACCGAATACCTCAATGACCGCATTTTTGAATCCATTAGAATCGACGATATCGAAAAGCGGTTCAACCGGTCATCTTCAACGCTGTTCACTCTTTTCAAAAATAAAACCGGATATTCCCTCATACATTTTTTTAACCTCATCAAAATACAAAAGGCCTGTGAGCTGATGAACCTCACAGACCTTTCCGTTAAAGAGATTGGTTACAAACTGGACTTTCAGGATCCCCTTTATTTTTCCCGTGTATTTAAAAAGTATATGGGTTCTTCTCCGTCAGTCTATCGCAAAAATCTCTAGGTAGTTTATCGGATCACTACCTTACGTACTTCGCTTCCAGCTGGTGTGACAATCTCTAACAAATACAATCCTTTGCTAAGGTTTGATAGAGAAATGTCCATATATTCCACATTCCGCTGATAAACAAGCTCTTGTCCGCTCACCGTAAGTAACCTCACGGACTCCAGCGGTTGACCTGAGGTCACATACAATCGATCCTGCGCCGGATTTGGATATACACTCACTGATGCCAGTGGTTCCTTCTCTGCGGCATACCTCGAACCCGAGACAGATTCAAAAACCCATTGATAATTACCATAACCAAGGTATTCCCATTGAATAACATCCGCACCGTTGATCAAGCTCGCACCCGTGACAGCCAGGGATTTGGAAGTAGCATGTTTAGGGGTAATCCTGTACAGTCCTGATCCCACAGAAGTGATTGAAAACTTCTGGTTCTCAGCCTCAAGGTCTGTGTATAGATCCACTACGGCTCCATTACCGGTAGAACCTCCATTAATGGTTATTACTTTTTGATTGTATACCGGACGAAATTGGTAGTATCCATCGAGTCCGGCTGTTACTTCAAACTTCAGGTTATCCTGATTCAAATACGACCACTGCTCTATAATGGCTCCATTTTCAGATGAAAACCCCGCCACAGACATGTACTTACCAGAATGATTCGCTTTGATCATATAGGTGCCGTCAGAAATGGTGGTACCTGGGCTCACAGACTCAAAAGACCAGTAAAAATTATCCGTATCTAAATCTGCCCACTGCACCACGTCGGCTCCATTGGTGGTACTTTCTCCCGATACAGCCAGATATTTACCACTATTTTTATTGACGATTTTGTAGTACCCTGAGCCCACTGGCACGGCAACAAATCGCTGATGATCCTTGCCCTCCTCAGTGAGCTGCTTCAGAGCGGCACCGTTTCCGGTTCCGGCACCATCAATACCAAGTGTCAGCTCATTATATCTGGGCTTTATCACATAGTCTAACCCGACTTTCTCCACAGTAAACTTGAGGTTATCCTGATCAACATAACTCCACTGTTCTATTACCGACCCACTGGTGGAAGTAGCCCCTGCCACAGAAAAGTACTTATCGCTGTGCTTGGCCTTAATCATATAGAGACCATCTGCTAATGGCGAAGGCTCTGAGGGTGTTGTCACACCAACTACAAAAGTGGTAATGCTGTAAGCAGGAGCAGTATAGCTCAGCGTACTACTTGTAATGGAAGTATTGCTCAGTGTGGCGGCATTCTCACTTGCAGATGTGCGAATGGTCTGTGCTGAACTCCCCACTGAAGTAAATCCGGAGAGATCACAGGAGATCGCATTAGAACTGGCCGTGTTGTTGATAGCCACCATCACAAGTTCTGTTTTGGCTGGATTCAACGCCGCCACCACATTATCGTCACCCGTGAAAATAATCTGGTAGCCCGCTTTAATGTACTTTGACATTTGCTTTCGTACGTAATACGACTTTTGTTTGGTGAGCGTTTGAGTAGTGGTATCCAGTGTATAAAAACCCCAACGATAGTCGGTACTCACCGCCTGCCAGTCCACCCATGCCGTGGTATGCATGCGATTGAGATCCAGCATGATTCGCTGAGCCATGACCAGATGATTTTCAATCCCTGTAGAACCAACGCCCAGTGGTCCGGATTCCGACTGCCAGAGCTTCAGCCCCCGACTGTGCGCTGCTTCAGATACGGCCGAACGCTTGCTCCCGGCATAGCTATGCGTATTGATTTGCAAAAGTTTATCAAACAGATTGTCTGTATGAAGGTAGTTCTGAAGGGTACTGGCTGTATAGTCTATGCTATACTCATCAGCTGCACTCACCCCACAGTACGCAAGCATTCCTTTGCTTTGGAGTTGGCTATACAGCTCTGCAATCACCTCACGCTGACGTTCCTGGCCTATTGCGCACCCTTCCTGACTACCACCAAAGGACCAATGATTGGATCCCGGCTCATTTAACCCGCTGACTGTACCGAAAGTGATCCCCAGTGAATCGTGATAGTACTTTACAATATCTGTAAGAAAATCAGCGTAATCATCCACCATCGCTGCACTCAAATTCTCCGCTCCTCCTACTCCACCAGCTGAGCAACCACTAACCGTCATCCAATATGGCGGAGTATAGGAAATAGCTTCAAGAATCGATCCGCTTCTCAACTGAAGCAGCTTTTGCAGAACTTTTCGCTGAGCTGCGTTGGCGGTCCAGGTATAACTACTGCCACTTGATGTCTTATAGCTGGTAATTTCGCCAGAGTCCCATCTAAAGTGATTAGCGTTGGTACCACTATGAACTGCAGGATCATCCCCTCCGTGAATGTTATACCTAAAAACATTCATATTCAATTCATCCGTGTCAGTAAGGTCTTCGCTTACCGCCTGAATGACAGAATCCGGCCAGGTACCTACAATATTTGCCCACCAGGACAACGAAGTACCCCAACCGTCTATGGTCTGATACCTTACATCAGGATTCACCTGGATGGATTGCCCGAAAACCGGCCCCATGCACAGGAGACAAATGGCTACAAAGTAAATTTTCTTCATCATTTTCATTTAGTTGTTGATTGAAAATGAAAGATTGAAAACATTAATGTGAATTAAATGGACTATTAATTATGAAATATGCAAAATACCACACCTTTGAGTTGCGTGAATTGAAATATTGCGAAACCATACGATGTATCGTCCTTAATCGGTTACATTATTAAATAACCTGTATCTCATGAACGACACTCATCTAAGTCAACAAAACACCGCCTTGCTACTGGCTGCCATCACCATCCTCTATAATCTGATAGAAGGAATTGTTTCTACCACGTTCGGAGCAGCGGATGAAACATTGGCACTCTTTGGTTTTGGGGTGGATAGTTTTGTCGAGGTTCTCTCTGGTATTGGCATTGCACACATGATTGTGAGAATGAAAAAACACCCCATCGAGCGTAGAGATCAATTTGAAATTACTGCACTCAAAATAACCGGCACTGCCTTCTACCTGCTGGTTGCGGGATTAGTTATTGGTGCCATCCTCTCTATCCTCTATCAGGCTAATCCGGAAACCACCATTGTTGGAATCATCATTTCCACCATCTCTATTCTTACCATGTACATTTTGTACCGGCAGAAATTAAAAGTTGGGCAGGCACTAAAGAGTGAGCCCATCATTTCAGATGCCAACTGTACCAAAACCTGCTTTTACCTTTCCTTCATATTACTGGGTTCCAGTGTTTTGTATGAATTTTTCAAAATCCCCTATGTAGATGCGCTGGGCAGCCTTGGAATTGCCTGGTATGCTTTCAAAGAAGGACAGGAAGCTTTTGAAAAGGCCAGAACCAGAACCTTAGGGTTCGCTGACCATTGCTGTGACTAGAAGTCCATTGGGTTTTGCGGCTTCATTGTCTTGTCTACCTCAAATACTTATCGTAATATTGCAATAACATAATCAAAAAAAGATGGGTGTAACAAAAACAGACCTTTTTTCAACCACACAGAATGAGATAGCCGTAGCGGCCAAGGCATTTGCCCACCCTGCTCGTGTAGCCATCATCCAGCATCTATTAAGCACCAATGCCTGTGTCAATGGGGATTTGGTACAGGAACTGGGCCTGGCTCAGGCAACCGTCAGTCAGCACCTGCGTGAACTGAAAGACATTGGCATTATCCAGGGAACCATTGAAGGTTCACGCATTAGCTACTGTATCAGCCCGGCACGGTGGGCGGAGATCAAAGGTCAGTTTAATGAAATATTCAACCAGTTTGAGACGCCTTCATCACAAGGTTGTTGTTAAAAAAATTGTTCCTTCATATCCTAATATTGCAATAACATATACTCCATGAAACTATCAGAAATCAAATCAGTGCTGTCAGAAATACAGGAGGTAAAATTTATCCTCCCCAATGGCGAGCCAGTTCCTGCTCACTTTCATGTGACCGAAGTAGGAAGTATTCAAAAGCACTTTATTGACTGTGGCGGAACGGTAAGAAAAGAATCGGTCATCAACTTTCAGTTGTTCACCGCTACTGATTATGACCATCGATTGGGTGCTCAAAAGCTTCGTTCTGTCATAGAACTCTCTGAAAAACATCTGAGGCTTGAAAACTTAGATGTTGAAGTAGAATACCAGAGGGAAACCATTGGCAAGTATGGTTTAGAACTCATAAATGGTGCTTTTCATTTGACCAATACTCAGACCGATTGTCTGGCTAAGGATAAGTGCGGAATTCCTCAGGAAAAACCGAAAATCAGGATGACCTCTCTACAATCACAGGAAAGCTCATGCACTCCGGGATCGGGGTGTTGTTAACAAACCTAAGTCACAAAATCATGCAAACACAAAACATCGAAATGCTTCCCATCCTCCAATCAACCATTGAAAAAGCAAGGGCGCTCACTATTTCACCAGAGCGAATCGCTGTACTCAAATCCCTGATCGAATACATTCAAACAAAAATCGATCAGGAGAAACCAGTTCACCTGAACTTTATCTGCACACACAATTCTCGCAGAAGTCAGTTTTCCCAGATCTGGGCACAGACCGCAGCAGACTATTTCGGCATTCCTGCGCATTGCTATTCCGGAGGTGTAGAGGTCACTGCCTTCAACGAACGTGCAGTAGCGTCCATCAAAAGAAGCGGTTTTGAAGTCTCCTCAAGGGGAGAAGACAACCCGACTTATTTCATTCTAAATTCAAAGAGCGGAGCGCCGGTAAGTGCCTTTTCAAAACTCTTTGATGACCCCATCAACAAAGCGGATCAATTTGCCGCTGTGATGACTTGCTCGCACGCCGATGAAAATTGTCCGTTTATACCGGGCACAGAAAAGAGAATCCCGGTGCGCTATGACGACCCCAAAGCATTTGATGGTACCACCGAGGAAGCTGCCCGGTATGACGAGCGATCCATGCAGATAGCCTCCGAGATGTTTTATGTATTCTCACAGATCAACAAATGAAAATCGCCTTCTTTTCAGACATACATGCCAACCTGCCTGCCTTAGATGCCTTTTTTCAGGATATTGACAAGGTGCAGCCCGATGCGCTTTATTGCCTGGGGGATTTGGTGGGCTACAATGTCTGGGCCAATGAAGTGGTGGAAGCGATAAGAAAGCGCCGCATACCTACCATCATGGGTAATCATGAGGAAGCTCTGCTCCTACCAACTGAGGAGAATGATCGATCTAACAGAGGAATCACCGGGAGGTTGCTCACGGCGGAAAACAAGCACTACTTAATGAACCTTCCCAGGCATCTCCAATTGGACTTTGAGACCAACGGGGAGCGTTTTCGTTTTTTGTTGGTTCATGGTAGCCCCAAAGCTGTCAATGACTATTTAGTAGAGGACTATCCTGAAAGTGAAATAACGGAAATGATGAACGCACATCAGGCGCAGGTTGTTTTGTGCGGTCACACCCACATCCCGTATCACAGAACGATCAAGACAGGAATTGACTACATGCATGTGGTCAATATTGGCTCTGTTGGAAGACCAAAAGATGGTGACTCCAGACTGTGCTACGCCCTTATTACCCTGGATGAAAACTTTTCAAAACACAATCCAAATGCGATTCGTGTGGAGTTCAGGCGAGTGAGTTATGAGATAGATACTGCTGTAAAAGCCATTGAAGAGAGTGAGTTCCCGGATGAATATGCTGACCTACTCATGCAAGCCAAATAGTTATAAAATCCTTAACACCATCATGTCAAACAACACAAAAAAACTTAGTTTCCTGGACCAGTACCTCACCCTTTGGATATTCCTTGCCATGGCCATTGGAGTAGGTATTGGCTATCTGTTTCCCTCCACATCCACTTTCATTGATTCATTTAGTAGTGGTAGTACCAATATTCCCATTGCCATAGGATTAATCCTGATGATGTATCCACCACTGGCTAAGGTGAATTACAAGTTGCTGCCACAAGTTTTCAAGAACGTAAAAGTCCTTTCCATTTCGCTATTGCTCAACTGGATCATTGGCCCTGTGCTGATGTTTGTTTTGGCTTTAACATTCTTACAGGATTATCCCGAATACATGGTTGGCCTCATTCTCATAGGACTTGCCCGTTGTATCGCTATGGTGCTGGTATGGAATGACTTAGCCGAAGGAAGCAGCGAGTATGGTGCAGGACTGGTAGCGCTGAACAGTATCTTTCAGGTGTTTGCTTACAGCTTTTATGCCTGGTTGTTTATTACGGTTTTACCCCCCTATTTTGGTTTTGATGGTGCCATTGTGGACATCTCCATTGCCACCATTGCAGAGAGTGTGGCCATCTACTTAGGCATTCCTTTTTTGATGGGAATACTCAGCAGAATGGTCCTGGTCAAAGCAAAAGGGGAAGACTGGTACAAAACCAAATTTATCCCCACCGTTTCGCCCATCACCCTGATTGCTTTGTTGTTTACCATCGTAGTGATGTTTTCCCTAAAAGGTGAACTGATTGTTCAGATCCCTATGGATGTCGTGAGAATCGCTATCCCGCTATTAATATATTTTGCCCTGATGTTCCTGATTGGTTTCTTTATCAGCAAAGCAATGGGTGCAGATTACGACAAAAATGCCTCCATAGCATTTACAGCGGCTGGTAACAATTTCGAATTGGCCATTGCGGTTGCCATTGCTGTTTTTGGTCTTAATTCGGGACAGGCATTTACAGGGGTTATAGGGCCATTGGTGGAGGTTCCGGCGTTGATTTTATTGGTGCGGGTGGCATTTTGGTTGCGGAAGAAGTATTACCCCGGGGATATTCTTTCGAGATGAAAAATTTGGGTTTGAAGTGAACAAATGCCGGAATCTCAGCAATGCCATAACAAAAGGATGAGATGCCGGTATTTCTTCGCTGCGAAAACCAGCCCGGAAACTGATTACCATCATTTTCCAATTTGATGTGAAAAAGATGTATTTTGTAGCAAGCAATGGATTCAAGGCTCATTGAATGACTCGCTCGGACACGGGCAGCTTACCCCCTAATGAAGCACAAATCTGGATGGCCAAACCCAATTATTACACCGCCCATTGGTAGTATTTGAAGGTCATCAAAGTCATTGAATCTATCTGTTGTGATTCAATACCCTGAATGACGTAGAAATGCTTCACCATTTAGGGAGATAAAATTGCAGACATGGGCAAATCAACCTTTTAGGACGTACATGAATATAACCATAGAAAATATCATCCTCATTGGGTCGGTACTATTGCTTATCAGTATCATCGCGGGAAAAACCAGTTACCGCTTTGGTATCCCCACATTGCTGCTGTTCCTCACCATAGGTATGCTAGCAGGATCAGATGGTATTGGGGGCATCTATTTTGACAATCCCCAGATCGCACAACTCATAGGAGTGGTTTCCCTTAATTTCATCTTGTTCTCGGGCGGTTTGGATACCAGTTGGCAATCTGTAAAGCCCATCCTAAAAGAAGGCATCGCTTTATCAACCGTGGGTGTTTTGTTAACTGCCCTTGGTTTGGGATATTTTGTCTACCTCATCACGGACTTTGGACTGTACGAGAGTCTACTTCTGGGTGCCATTGTCTCATCCACTGATGCTGCGGCCGTATTTTCTATTCTAAGAGGTAAAAACCTTGCCTTAAAAAAGAACCTCAGACCCACCCTGGAGCTGGAGAGCGGAAGTAACGACCCTATGGCTTACGTACTCACTATCGCCTTTCTTGCACTGGTACAGGAGCCTGATCAAAGCATATTATCAATCATCCCCTTGCTATTTCTGCAAATGACCATAGGTGGTGTAGCCGGGTTTCTCTTTGGTAGGCTGAGCAAAACAGTCATTAACAGAATCAAGCTGGATTACGAAGGGTTATATCCTGTACTCATGATTGCCCTGATGTTTATCACCTTTTCGGCAACAGATGCTATCGGTGGCAATGGCTTTCTTGCGATCTATATCTGCTCAGTCTACTTAGGTAATCAAAATCTGATTCATAAAAAGACCATTATGCGGATGTTTGATGGACTTGCCTGGTTGATGCAGATCGTGTTGTTCCTTACTTTAGGATTGTTGGTCTTCCCAAGCGAGATCATTCCTTTTGTGGGTATCGGCCTGTTGGTCTCCGTTTTCCTGATCCTGGTGGCTCGCCCATTGGCAGTTTTCATCTCGCTGATGCCGTTTAAAATGAGGCTGAAACGGAGGTTTTATATCTCCTGGGTGGGTTTGAGAGGTGCTGTACCCATAGTATTTGCCACATATCCTTTGCTCGCCGGAATAGACGAAGCGCATGCCATCTTCAACATTGTATTCTTCGTATCCATCACCTCTGTGATTGTACAGGGTACCACATTGTCCGTGGTGGCCAAATGGCTGCATGTTGGACTGCCGGAGAAAGCCAAGCCCCTTTCCCCAACGGATGAGTTGCTCATAGAGCATCCCAAAACCTTAATGAAAGAAATAGTGGTCAAAGAAAACTCCACCGCCGTTGGCTTGAAAATAGTGGACTTAATGTTTCCTAAGAATGCCATTATCGCCATGATAGAACGTGAAGGAGTCTATCTGACACCAAACGGCTCAACTGAGCTTATGGCCAATGATAAGTTGGTGGTGCTGACCGACAAAAAGGACGTACTGAATGAGGTGTATACTTCACTGAGAATGGACTCATGATCCCATGTAGCGAATAAATCTGACGGGAGGCTGGTCGATTAATCACCGCACATAGCCTTCAACCTCAGAGCCAATTCACACCTTAAAAACTATAAAATATTACAACCAACCGCGTATTTTAGCGGTTTAATCACTTTGACATTTAATCACTCGCACACCGTTGAGTAGTCTGAAGAAAACAAGTTTAATCACCTCCTTGATTGGCCATTTACCTGTTGGCTATTGGGCTGGCTTGTTCTGCTCAGGTTTACCTTTCCTTGCAGCAGCAAGGGGCTTCCAGACAATCAACCAGTAACTACTTATCCCATTGAAATGATGTGGAAATGATATGGGCCTGCATTCCATTGGAGCGATACATGTAGCTATACCGCAATGCCAGGGTTCGCAGCGAAGACTTGCGATCAAAGTGCTCTTTTAAGCCAATTCCCAGTGTGTAGGTTTCAAAGCTCGACAAGTCATAGTCCGAAGTGTAATATTTATCGGTCCGTTCGTGGGCTCCATAACCTTTGAAAAAGGGTGTCCCTTCCTGAACATAAAACCGAAAATGAGGTGCGAGGATAAACACCGGAGAGAGCTTAATACTTGTTTCGTTTTCGAGGGAAATGGCTCGTATTTCAAAACTATCCAGGTAGTAATTCATGGTATTCTTCAGAATAACGTTACCGCCCACAAATGAATGGAGTCTGAGTGCCATCCCTCCTTTCCAGCGCTGATAGGGTAATTGCTCCACCTTCAGGAAACCATCGGTAAAATAAACCCTATGAAAAGGTGTGGCCAGCAGGCCCTTCTGAAGGGTAAGATCCGCAAATAAACCCACCATGTTTTTGCGGTTAAGCACTTGTGTGTAGCCTCCCTTCAGAATGTAAGAATTTCGATTATGGGTATCATACCATTCTCTATTGCGATTTCGCAACTCAAAAGGGTAAACAAGCTCGGCAGGCCTGTAGTATTCGGAATGAAATAATCCCCACCTCAGGTCATCGTTGAACATTTGAAATTGCAGACTGTACTTCCTCATCCTGTCGGCACTTTCTTTGGTCACTCCAAGTTCGGTCTTCAGAGAGGAATAATCACTCTCCAGGGACAAACCCACTCCCCCGTCAACGGTCAGACCGGAATCTTTTAACTCGCGACCATAGGTCGTATAGAGATACCCGCGTCCGTCTAACCGCGAGGCAGAGGAAACAACGAAATCAATATTATCTGCGGAGGCCGAGGAAATAATATCCACCCCGGTCTGAAGCTGGAAGTAACGATTTTGCTTATCCTTCCTGATCCGAAGCGATGGCCCGTAAACGGTGAGTTTCTCGGTACCTATGCCGCCAGTCACTGCAGAATTATTACCATCCTGCAGGTAGTGATTGTAAACTACCTGTGTGGTGAAATGATCCACTTTAGGCCTGATGCTATCCGATGGGCTGTGTGCTTTTACTTCCTGCTCTACAAAGTCAACAACCAGTACCTGATCAGCCTTCTCCACATGCTCTATATTGCGTTTCTGACTCTGTGCTTTGAGTGTCAGTTGAACACTGACCAGGGTAGCCGCTAGCAATTCTTTTATCCTTATCATCCTTTATTCGTCAATTGCACCCACATCCACCACTTGATTTAGGGGCTCCGGCCGGGGTAGCACCCTCACGAATCGAATGAACATAATTGGAGAAGCTCTTACCACTATCAAAACTCATTTGCATTTCCGGGTCATCCACATATTGCCTTTCATAGGGCTTTAATGAAGCACAGGAAGACACCGTGGCAAGGACCACAAAAACACTAAGCAATCGCCTCATACTCAATATCTTTAGAGAAAGAAACCTCCTTCTGATCATCAATCATTATGCAGTGTGTCCGGGGCAGTTCATCGATAAATGCCATCCCATCTTCTACTCCCATCACATAAACCGCCGTGGCCAGCGCATCTGACAGTTCGGCACTGGGTGAAATCACCGTAACACTGGACACGCCTGATAAAGGTAATCCAGTGAAGGGATTAATGTTGTGCGAATAGCGCTTCCCATCATGGATAAAATACTGCTCAGCATCTCCGGAAGTAGCTACGGCCGCCTGATGGATAGGTATCTGAAAGAGCATTTTCTCCTGGTTTTCGGGATCAGGAATTCCCACACGCCAGGGGTTACCCCACTTATTAAACCCGAAGGCATTCAGGTCTCCGCTGGCATTGACAAATCCAGAGGTGACACCCATCGATTGCCACAGCGCTTTCACCCGATCGGACGCATAGCCCTTGCCTATGGCTGCAAAACTGATGCGCATATCCACGCTCTTCTGCACAGCATGGCTTGTATAATCCAAAGTCAGTCTCGAATATCCCACTTTCGTCAGGGCCTCTTCAATCAGCGTGCTGGAAGGAAACTCAAAGTCAGCCTTGCTAAACTGGTACAGTTGCTTGAGGGGGCTCACCGTGATATCAAATGCCCCGTGCGTCAATTGGCTGATTTTCTCCGACCGATCAATCAGGTGAAAACACTCCGCATCAATGGTAATGGGCGAATCAGAAGGATGATTGTTTATTTTACTTACCTCTGAATCAGGTAAGAATTCGGAAAGTAAACGCTCGATGCGAACAATTTCGGCAATGCCGACCTGCAGGATATGCATGGCCCTGTCCTCATCCTCGCTGATGACTCCCAGCGTGAAAGTACATCCCATTAATCGTTTGGTTACTTTCCATTCATTCACTTCAGTTGCTTTATGCCATGAGAAATCCTGCCGGCAAAAGCTGTGCTCGTTTCGTTATTGTAGTTTAATTCCAGGTACGCCTGATCGTGAGCTTCCACCAGTACAATAGTAGGATAAACACCCTGAAAATCATATCGCCTGGCAATGGAATCATTTTGCACCCTTTGGGTGGGTGTTTGCTTGTTCCTTTGAGGAAAATCCACCCGAACCAGCTCTATGGCATTGGTAGCCAAAAAGGCCTTGAATTCTGAATCAGATAAAACAGACTGCTCCAGCTTTCGGCAATTCAGGCACCAATCTGATCCCTCAAAAACAATGAGTTGGTACTTTTTACTTTCCCGTATACTGTGGTAAGATGTCATTAGCCCAAAGGCCAATGACATCCAAATAATTCTTACTAACATTAGCTATCCCAATCCTAATCATCACTACTGGCATCGATAAGTTTAAATATCCATGGGTCTTTAAGACCACTTGTCCTTCCACCGGAATTGGCTGATAGTTTTCGCTGGACGGTAAAATCATTCGGGAAATCACTGTCCGTCACGGTGGCCTCAAATTCACTTCCCGTGGCAGGGGTAAAAGTGATGATCATTGTTGTAGGATCATAGTCATAGGTACCCTCTCCCTCGGGCCATAGCGCATTAAACCCATCAGGCACATTTGTTATACTATATGCGTATAAAAGGTCTGATTCTGATTGTAAATCAAGCCTAAACTCCGTCCAATCTCCTTTCTCGGTGAGCCCAGCAGAAGGCTGAACCAGAGAGTTTTCTGTTTTCCAAAATCCTGTTACCTCGAAATCTGCATCAGCATCGGCCTCAGGACAACCTGTGCAAAAAATTAATGCGGTGATGACGATAACCAGAAGTGTTGCTTTTAGATTCTTCATTATGATCGATGTTTTGAATGCTTAAATAAATTATTTCTGGAGGATCACCCGGTGGGTAGTTTGAGTAGATCCGCTTAATATCCTGACGAGATAAATTCCCGGACGCTCACCCGATAGGTCGATTTTAGTCTCCTGAATCATGGCATTGATGTCCTGGAATAGCACCCTCCGCCCCATCATGTCATAAACCTCTATCTGATCTACTGCTCTCCCTTGAGTCTGGATAGTCACGAGACCCCTTGTAAACGATGGATAGATGGTGACAGTGTTGCTGGTTCCCTCTGCATCCAGGATCAGGAGACAACTTTCATTGTCAGACTGCCAGCCCAGGATGGGGTAGCCACCGTTGATGTTATCAAGATCCATGTCCCAGATTTCCTCTGAACCAATGCACTTAAAGTCCCAACCCGCATCTACGAAGGTGTATGGGTCCTTCATCTGAGCCGTGGTGAGACCCGTACCACCGGCACTCCCGGTCCGGCCGCTGGTCTCTGTATCCCAGAAGCAATTGGTAATAACAGCGCCTTCATTTCGGCCTACCAGGCCGCCCTCAGACAATGGCACACCCGGGCCGGTATTGGTGGCTCCTTTTACGAATCCTGTGGCATATGAATTCACAATACTTCCACCCCTGGTTTCTCCCACTAAACCTCCGGTATTTCTCGCATCAATCGTTTCTACAGAAACGGTTGAATAGGAATTAATGATCGTACCTGCTCCTCCATACATAAGCCCTACCAGCCCTCCAAGAGAGCGCGAGATATCCGCTTTCATCGCTCCTGTTGTGAAACAATTTTCTATTCTCGCTTTCTCATACATAATATTGGCCAGCCCGCCAGCGTTATCCGGATCTGACGTTAAACTAAGGTTCGTTAGTCCTAAATTTTTAACTTCACCATCCAGGTAATAAAAGAGGCCAGCCACATACGGCCATATATAAACCATCCCGTCAATGGTGTGGTAGCCACCATCATAACTACCTGTGAATTCTTCATGATAAAGAGCAATCCCGAACCCCGCGTTATAAAACTCGGCCCCCTCGGCAAACTCCGAAGCTTCAAACGAAATATTCTCCGTTTGCAGAAAATGCTTGCTGTAATCGAATGGCGAATTTGTCAGTGAATCCAGATCATATTTGTTACTTATCAGGTAAGGATCCGTTTCCGTTCCGGTTCCCCCACTGTAGCAATATTTCGCATTGACCACCACCTCTTTCAGGCTGTTACAATCAGCATTGACTGCCTCTACCCAAAAGTTTGTGGCCTTAGAAATCGTAGTAGTAAAGCTTGCCTCTGTTGATAATACATTGTCTTTGGTTTCGGTATCATACCAGGTAACCTCTCCGATAGTCGCTGTGGCTGTCAGCGTAAATTCGATTCCTCCACAGGCTGGATTCTCTGCGCCTGCTACTGTAATGACTGGGATTTCATTCACGATCACCTCCACCTCATCTTCTGCTGTACAGCCATCTTCGTTGGTGACCGTAAGTGTATAGGTGCCACTTGCTGTCACCGTAATAGACTGGGTGCTCTCCCCATTGCTCCAGCTATAGGAAGCAAATCCATCAGGTCCGTCTATGGTATACTCACCACAGGAAGGAGTGGGTGCAGCTAAGGTGAATTCAGGTTGTGTAAAGATGGTCACCTCAATTTCATCAGCTCCATCACAGACATTTTCTTTGCTCGAAACAACAGAATAAGTTCCTGAGGTGGTTACGTCTATGGTTTGTGTAGTAGCTCCGGTACTCCAGAGGTACGTGGTACCTGAGGTGCCCGCATCGAGCGTTACAGTTCCACCGCACTGTGAGACATCCTCACCCAATCTCACCTGAACAGCCTCAGGATTGTCCTGCCACTTCAAAATAGGAAACCCGCCTGTCACACAGCCATTGTCCATTTGCCACGTATCTGTGAAGTCCCATTCTGCACCAGTAAAAGTGCTTTGTAACCTCATCTCATCAGTAGTGATACCTAAAAGGGTAGACACCTCATCTCCTGATCCTACACCCGATTCCTGGCCACTACTCTTGGTATTCCAAAAGCAACCGGTGACTACACTTGAACCATCAATGCTGCCAATAAAACCACCTACTGACGAATTTCCACTAACCACTCCGGCAGCATAAGCATTGGAAAGAGTGGTAGAACTGGCAGATCCAATTAAGCCGCCAATTTCCGAGTTTCCATTAACCGTACACATGGAATATGAGTCCCTTATAGCGGATGTCATACTACCACCGCCAATCAAGCCACCCACATCAGTATCCCCATTGACTTCACCAGAGGCGTAAGAACTGGAGATATTAGCTACACCAGCTCCAACCAGGCCACCCACAAATTCCTTGCCGGTCACAGACAAATCTGACAGGCCGATATTCGATACTGAACCAGCTATGTAACCAAACATACCTATATTATTCTGGTCTGCTCTGGTGATTGTTAGTCCGTAAATCACATGGCCATCCCCATCGTATGAGCCATCAAATGCATGGTTAACCCTACCAATGGGACTAAATCCTTGTCCGTCGTAGTAAAAACTACCGTCTGCGCCGAAATCCGTAACTTCAAATGTGATGTCTGCGGTCTGGATAAAGTGGCTGCTCCAAAATGAGCTGTGATCACTAAGGTTCTTCAGGTCAGTTTTGTTTTCAATCTGGTAAGGATCTTGGCTGGTGCCCGTCCCGCCACTGAATGGACCTGTCATGGTAATATTTTCCTGTACCAGGCCTACCAATGCATTACCCGCTAAATCCTGAATGGTACCACCCCCTACCTCAATGGAAATATCACCTTGACCATCGGGTGTAATATCAGCTGTGTAAATAAGTGGATCATTAGATACCAGCAGGTTGGAGACCGCTCCGTTAGTTACAGCAATATCTGTCAGGTCAAAACCTGCTTCATCCGCTGCAAGGGCTTCGCTAAACTCAAACGACACTGAAAAAGGACTCAGGTCATAGTAGGATACCGAAGCTGGAGCTCCCGAAATGGTCACTGTAGGCGGATCAATGTCATAGAGAATTTCCAGCGAAATGGATGTATTACCATTGCCTGCCAGATCCATAGCTGCGTCTGCAGCGATGGCTATCGTAATAGTTCCATTGCCATCAGGAGAAACAGTGACCACATAGGCATCCCCAAATGAAGTCAGGTCGCCAGAGATCTCCGCATTGGTCAATACAATTTCTGAAACATCAAATCCGGTAACGGCCTCAGCTACTTCAGCTCCTGGCTCAACAAACGCTATTAAGATGGTGAAATCACCACTGACGGCCGTCGGAGCGTTGCCTGATTCATCAACAATGGCAACGCCGGGTGATACCAGGTCTATGGTGAGTTCCGTCTCAGTTTCATCGGTCCCTATATTTCCAGCTCCATCGGTGGCAGAAACACTTACCTCATAGGTATCATCCGCCAAATCAGGCGAAATGGTGCCTGCATCCAGCGTCCAGGTGGTGCCGTTGTTGGTAGCCGTGTAGGTATTACCACCTACAGTCACTTCGATGGTAGCACTGGCATCATCTATTGTTCCGGTCAGTTCCGGACTCACCACATTGGTGGTGAGTGCATCCACCGTCACCACAGGGGTGGTGGTATCTATGACCAATTCATTGGTCGTTGCGTCGGTGCCAGTATTCGTGGCTGCATCAGTAGCTGAAACACTTACCTCATAGGTATCATCGGCCAAATCTGGAGTGATCGTACCCGCTGCCAGCGTCCAGGTGGTGCCATTATTGGTGGCGGTGTAAGCACTGCCCCCTACAGTCACCTCTATTGCGGCAGTGGCATCGTCTATCGTTCCGGTTAGTTCGGGGCTCGCCACGTTGGTAGTTAGCGCATCAACAGTGACAATAGGTGCGGTCAGATCAACCGTTAATTCATCCGCAGTGTCATCGGTGCCTGCATTGGTGGCCATATCCGTGGCAGAAACACTCACATCGTATGTGCCCTCTGTCAGGTCCGGAGTGATGGTTCCGGCATCCAGCGTCCAGGTAGTGCCATTATTGGTGGCAGCATAGGCATTTCCTCCTACAGTCACCTCGATCAAAGCGCTTGCATCATCCACGGTCCCGGTCAGCTCAGGGCTCGCCACATTGGTGACCAGCGCATCAATGGTAACAGTCGGTACCGTCAAATCAACAATTAGCTCGTCAGAAGTATCGTCTGTACCCACGTTATTGGCCGGGTCAGTAGCCGAAACACTCACCTCATAAGTACCCTCTGTCAGGTCTGGAGTGATGGTTCCGGCATCCAGCGTCCAGGTAGCACCATTATTGGTGGCAGCATAGGCATTTCCTCCCACCGTCACCTCTATCGTGGCAGTGGCATCATCCACTGTACCTGTCAGCTCAGGGCTCGCCACGTTGGTGACCAGTAAATCCACAGTGACTACAGGAGGTGTTACATCATCTGGTGTAACTTCCAAATCATATTCACGCACAGGTGACCCGGAACCATTGGTTCCGAAGAGGTACATTTTGGACGCTCCGCCAAATGCCAATCCGGAAGGGCGTATATCATTAAAATCAAGCACGAGGGACTCCCCGGGCCCGGCGAAGGTGGCGGTGCTGATATCATATGCGGAAGAAAGAGAGTAGGTATAAACAGCTGATTGATTTGCTCCCATATCCAGGTGAACGGCATACATCATCAGACCATCCTGGCTAAATCTGAAGGATTCCGGAGACCCTGTTTCTACATTCACGCTGAATGTACTACCAACCGATGCAGTGGTAATGTCATGAGCCACGGACAAATTGTACTCGATCACCTGATCGTTGGTTTTGCCTATGATGAAGATCTTGGAACCGTCGCTGTTTAACTCTACGCCTGAGGTAAAATCCTCCTCTAAGGCAACACTAAACTTGCTGCGATTCTCCAAAACCGCCGTGGATACGTCGAAAGGAGTACTCAGACTAAAGGAATAGAGGCTGTCGGCCATGTCAAAAGTGTTGAGGTCAAAGTACGAACCCACCACAAAGAGCACTGAACCATCTGCCTTAAAGACCAGGTCCTGAGGCGTGATAGAATACTCGCTATTGCCCATCACAAAGGTCTTGGCTACATTCCGAACGGCTGTGGAGAGATCATAAGCCACACTCAGGTCGTAAGTATACACTACGTCCTCGGTGGCAAAGCTTGTACCACATAAAAACATGGCGGTACCATCACTATTCAGCGTTATCCCATTTGGGGAAGAAATATCAGTAAAGACATCCTTGGACTGAACAAAGGTGGCGCTCGCTATATCCTGACCCTCCGATGACGGATGGATGAACAGGAATAATAGCAGGAAGATTGTGGCACTTATCAAATTTGTGAACCACGGAGTTTTGCGGCGGGTAGTTGTCATAGAAAAATTGATTAGGCTATATAAAAACTATCTATAATCCAATTTTGAAAATTATGAGACATTAATACAAATAACTGGTGTGAATAACCGGTTTTTGTATGAGTTTGACACCCTGCCTACCCACAGATTATCGATTCATAAAAAGATCCATCACTTCCTGTTTGTGAGTCCTGGATAACGGAAGTTTGGTCTCTCCTACCAGAACATATTGGCCATTAACAGCCTCTATCTTGAGCATATTTGCCGCATAGGATCTGTGAATCCTGATGAAATTGGAATCATTAAGTTCTTCTAAAAAGCTCTCCAGTGAGTTTCTTACGATGTACTTCTTCCTGAGGGTGTAAACTTCAAGGTAATTGTTATCAGACATGATATAGTAAATCTCTCTGGTCTTCAGTTTCACGGTCAAATCCCCATCCTTGAAGACGATAGTCCCTTCACTTTTCTGGTTTCTGGCTATAATTATCTCTATGGTGGTGTACAGGTCACTTTTGATAAAAGGCTTGAGTAAATAGGCCGCTGGAGAGGTCTGTGCGGCTTTTTTAATGGTTTTGGGGTCTGAATAGGATGTGAGATAGATAAACGGGATTTCGTATTCAGATTGAATCACCTCAGCAATATCAATTCCGGTTTTTGTTCGTCCCAAATTGATATCAAGGATCACCAGGTCAATAGCTTCTGATTTTGCCAGGTAGTCAATCGCTGTATCATGATCTTTGGCGATTCCCACCACCGAATACTTTAAATCCAGCAGCATCTCCCTGGTCATTTCCGCTATCATCAGTTCGTCCTCTACGATCAGTATGTTAAAATCTTTTTTCATTTCGGAATTACTATGTTGAATGTGGTCATGCCATTATTGATGTATTGCATTTGGGCGTCCATCTGACTCAGCAATATATTGATCAGCTTAAAACCAAAACCAGGAGATGTTTTGAAGTCAAAACCTTCACCAAACCCCAGACCACTATCGGAGTAGGTCAATTCAAAATGCTCCGACACCTGCCTTAGCTGCACGAAGATACTCCCCTCCTCCCCATTTGGAAAGGCATATTTGAATGAGTTGGTGATCATTTCATTAAGTATCAACCCAAGAAATACAGACAGCTTCACATCTACTTTGAAGTCGCTCACTGCCAGTTTAATTTTAATATTGGACCTATCCTGATCAAACATACTCTCCAACTCAAAAAACAGTTCTTTCAAAAAAATGTCAAAATCAACCTCGGAAGCATCCTGCACATCATACAAATTTTGATGAACCAGGGCCATGGACTGAATTCGTGCCTGACATTCATCGAGAATCAGCCTCACCTCCGCATCATTGGAAGCCCTGGCACGGAGGTACAACAAACTCTTCAGGAAGGTCAGGTTGTTTTTTACGCGATGATGCACCTCCTGCATCAGGATTTCCTTTTGTTCCAGCTGCCTGATGACATTGAGCTTTTCCACCTCAAGTTCCGCCGTGCGTTCATCCACCAGCTTCTGCAATTTGATTTTGGCCCGTTTCGCCTTGCCCTCCCGGTACACTATATACCCGATAATCAAAGCAATGATGATCGCTACGTACATCAGCTTTGCCCAACTGGTCTGATACCAAAATGGGAGAATCGTAAAGGCTAAGTGCAGTTCCTCGCTTCTTCTACCCTCACCTTCTGCGTATACGATCAGTTGATAATTCCCATACGGCAGCTCCTTAAACGAAATCACATTTGAACTCGCATGATTCCAGTTGCCACTTTTAGTCCCGTGTTGCAGGCGGTAAACAAGCTCAGACTGTTGTCCCCAAAAGATTTTGTTGAACACAAAATTGACCACCTTCTCCTGTTCGATCTGCAAATCACCCTGGTTCACTTCCTCTTCCTCGGCCAGCACTCTGTTGAGGGTAAGCTTGGGTCTGGTCTTTTCACTTTTTAGATAATAGGGATCAAAAGTTTTCAAACTCGTACCTCCACCAATAAGGATTCGTCCCTTACGGTCCCTGGTGATCATCCGGTTGCCAATGAGCTTGAGTCCATTTTCCTTTCCGTAAAACTTGTACTCCAACTTCTGTTGGTTCCTTTCCATGAGTAGGAGGCCTGATGCGGTTATGGCCATGAACACGCCTTTCTCGGTCTCCAAAATCTCCAGAATGGGAGTGCTCTCCGTTTCTTTGATCTGATAGATGGTGCTGTTACCCTGTACATCCACCACCTGCACCTTTCCGCTGGTGCAGAACCATTTATTGCCGTCCTCATCCTGAAAAACACAGGAAATTTGATCAGCAAGCAAACCATTGGCTACATTGAGGTGTGCATACTGATCGCCTCTGATGGCAATCACTCCGTCATTGAGCGACACGGCATAGATCATCTTGTCCCTGGTTTGTAGCACATTGACGAATTTCAAGTCTTTTAAACCGGCACCTGTGCTGAAATTGTAAAACTGACCATCACGAAAGCCATACAGGCGGTTGGCAAAGTTCCAGCCCCATATTCTCCCCGTTTCATCCATTTTGATCGAGTAAATGGTGGAGTCCAGTTGCTGATCCTCTTTCATTCTATAAGCGGTGAAGACACCTTCATTCAGTAAGGTCAGCCCCAGGGTTTCACTCGAAATCCAAACACTGTCCCCTGTTACCGCTCCGCTTGTGCTGTACCTGTCACTATTCAGGTACTCCACATAGCCCGCCTCCGATTCAGAAAACAACCCGCCTCCATTCATGAAATACCAGGAATTGCCATAGTCGTCCAGTTCAATTTGGAAGATACCGTGGTTGCTAATCAATTTATCCGTTGGCCGAAATGCCAATTCATCAATCCTGGAAATGCCATTACCGGGGTCCGCTACCCATATGTTCTCGAAAGAATCTGCCATAAGGGTGAAGGAAGCCTGACCATTTAGCCCTTGTGGTACGCCCATAAAATCAATCTCCCCATTTTTCTTAATCAGGAAGACTCCTTCGGCATAGTCTGGAAACCACAGGCCCTGTTCGTTCTGAGCAAAAGAATAGATATGATGTCGCTTCCGGTCATTCAGTACCACATTGAACAGGGAGTCATTTCTATGCTTCATCAACATTCCCCTAAACTGGCCGATCCACAACTCACCATCTACCTCCAGCATACTTCTTGGAGAATTCTCCACGCCCTCCCTTTTATACATGAAAAGGCTGTCATGTTGAATATACCCAAACCCGGAGTTGCCAAAGGCCATCCACAGCCGACCATCATCGGTCCTGATGGCGCTGCTCACGTGGGGAGTTGGCAACTCATCCTTGTACTGATAAAACTGCCCATCCTTCAAAATGAAAAGTCCCTGATAAACGGTAAAAATGAAGAACTCACCGGTGGCCTGGTACTCACTAAAACCCTGCAGGTGTGTCGGTCCGAAATCAATGTTCGGAACATATATTTTCTGATCCTGTATGTAGCAAATATTATTATCTGTGGCCACCCAAAGTTTCCCATTGGCATCAAACCACAGGCTTCTGATGCCCGTCAGCGGAAAGGTGGCATTGCCCCGGTAAACGCTTAACTCCCGTCCATTAAAAACCAAAAGTCCTTCCGATGAGCCCAGATAGATGAGCCCGTCTTTGTCCTCAGCAATGACCCTTATCTCATTGGTCAATAAACCATGCCCCTGATCCAGGTACTTAATATTGGAATTGGAGAGATCCTTGAACACCATGCCACTTGGTATAGCCATCCTCTGGTTCAATGTCAACGGATGCTCTTCAAAGCTCAACCGGCCGATGCGCTCAGGCACCAGGCTGGTGACGAACTCAGGCCGCTCATCCAGATAGTGCTCCTGGATCACAGGCGGCTCTGCATCCGGTGGGTGATTTTTCACCTGGGCAGGAAACTGATCTGTATAGGCCTGTATGCCCTTTACCTCAGGCAGAGGTTTCCATTCATACCTGACCTGAGAATACCCGATGAAGGGAAGAATGACGCAGGCAACTACCATCAAACAAACCATATGGAAATGGCTTATCCCGAAACGGAAAGCCCCGGTAAAGCATGAAATAGACCTGGTTAGCAGCATGTACCCTCTAAAATAAGGCAATCGTGTAACGCCCAAAAGTCTATTTGGAATTTTTCAAAATTTGATTTGTGATCCGTAATCATATCCGTTAATAGCAACCCAATCACTCTGGTGGGCTTTCTAATCATTTGCCAAAAAATAAATCACTCGACATGTAGCTATTTAGCTTCACGTTTATATATTTGTAGCCAAATAGCTACATAAAATCCAAATCAACTGTCATGAAACTAAGAAGAGACCCTTTCCAGGCCATTGCAGACCCTACAAGACGGGCCATATTGGTGTTGCTTGCCACCCAAACAATGACCGCCGGAGCTATTGCCAATAATTTCGAGGTAGCCCGACCTACGATTTCAAAGCACATTCTGGTCCTCAATGAGTGTGAACTCATCACCTCCAACCAGCAGGGACGGGAAATTTACTATACACTCAAAGTGGAAAAAATGAAAGAGATAGATCAATGGCTTGAGCAATTCCGTGCAATCTGGAAAGACCGATTCGATCAACTGGACAACTTATTATCAACAATTAAAAAATAGAAACATGAAAAACGCCCTTCAGTTTGACTTCCTTGTAGACAAGGAAAAGAACACCATTACTGTCAAGAGAGAATTCGCTGCCAACCGCCAGTTGGTCTGGGACTGCTACACCAAAAGTGAGTTATTGAACCAGTGGTTTGCACCCAAACCATTTACCACCAAAACCAAATCCATGGACTTTAGCGAAGGAGGGCACTGGCACTATGCCATGGTGGACCCTGAGGGTACTGAGTACTGGGGATGGACAGAATACACCAGGATCAAACCCATTGATTATTACGACACGCTGGATGCGTTCAGCGACAGTGCCGGTAACCTGAATACCGACCTTCCCAAGGCCACGTGGCATGTTCACTTTTCAGATAAGGGTGAAAATGCTTTGGTCGAAACCACTGTCACCTACCAATCTCTGGCTGATCTGGAAGCCGTGATCAACATGGGAATGAAGGAAGGACTGACTTCTACCCTCGAAAGACTTGATGACTTACTGCAAAAACTAAACAAATAGAACCATGAAAAGTAAAGCTCAATCGATCGCCGTATCAGGCCTATGGATTCACACGGTTTGCGTATTCACTGTTTTGGCGCTCACCTCCTTCGTTTGCGCTGGTCAGAAAACACCTGTGGGCAAGTATGCTGAAATCAATGGCCTGAAAATGTACTATGAGGTGTCCGGACAAGGTGACCCGCTCATAGTGCTTCATGGTGCATACATGGACATTCCGTCCATGGGTTCCATTATTCCCAAGCTCGCCGAAACCCACAAGGTTTATGCCCTGGAATTTCAGGGACACGGCAGAACCGCAGATATCGATCGACCCATCACCTATCAAAACCTGGCGGATGATGTAGCAGCACTGATGGAAACTTTGGACATTGATAGCGCCGATGTGTTTGGCTATTCAATGGGTTCGGCTGCAGGGTTACAACTCGCCATCCGCCACCCGGAGAAGGTGAAAAAGCTGGTTGCTGCTTCGGTGGCTTACGATTTTAAGGGTTGGCAACCCGCCTTTCAGGAGTTTGTACCACAAATGACAGTGGAGATGTTTCTCTCTATGCCCCACTTTCAGGAAGCTCGTCAGCAATCTCAAGATCCAGATCGCTTTCCCGAAGTGATCCGTAAGCTGATTGCCCTTGAAAAAGAACCTATGGCGTGGGAGGAACAGGTTAAAAGCCTCAAAACACCGGTACTCATCATTTCAGGAGACGCTGACGTGGCTACCCTTGAGCATACCGTGGCATTGTTCAGGCACCTGGGCGGTGGTGTAATGGGTGACATGGGGGTGCCACTGCCAGCTTCACGTCTGGCCATCATGCCCGCAACGGCACATACGGCTGTCATCTCCCAGCCGGAGATGCTACATGCTTTTATTGAACCCTTTTTACTGGGTGCGGTCCCGAAAGGAATGTTCGAACAAACCGATTACTGAAGGCCTCCCCCAAAAAACTCAAACGAAGACCCTATGATGGGTTGATATTAAAGGGCATGATCGTCACAAGCTGGCCACTTGTGACGATCGGGGCTCCTACACCTCCACTTCAGCCATTTTATTGTACTTGTTGCGGTACGCTATGGGTGTGAGTCCGGTGATCTTCTTGAACATGCTGCGAAAGGCCTTGGTGTCTGTATAGCCCACACCAAACATCACTTCATTGATGTTTTTCCGGCTGTTTTCAAACTGCCGCTTGGCCGCTTCTATTTTCACCCGATGTATGTACTCCTGCACGGTGTTGTTGGTGGCGAGCTTAAACCTCCGCTCGAAGCTTCGCCTCCCCACCGCCAGCATACTGGCCAGGTCATCCACCAGTATCCGATCCGCAATGTTCTTTTCTATAAAATCCTGCGCCATTTTGACGACCTCATCCGTATGGTTCTTTTGTCCCTTGAACATGGAGAAAGCGGCCTGACTGTCACGGTCTATGTCTACCGCAAAATACTTGGAAGCCAGAATGGCCGTTTCCCGGTCGGTGTATTTCTCCAGTAAATGCAAAAGCAAACACCAGTAGGAATTGGCACCACCGCTGGAGTAGATCCGGTGCTCCTCCGTAATCACACTGCCGTCCATCACCTCCACCTCCGGAAACAGTTCGCGGAATTCATTCTGAAAACCCCAATGGGTAGAGCACTTCTTCCCATCCAGCAGGCCCGTGGACGCCAGGAGAAAAGCCCCTACACAAAGTGAAGCCACCTCCGCCCCTTTTTCATATTGCTCGCTGACCCAGGGTATTAAGGTTTTGTTTTTGGCAATGGCCGCCTGCATGTCCCCAAAAAGCGCCGGGATCAATACCAGGTCTGTCTGATCTATGTCCTTTATCAGGCGGTCGGTGTGGATGGAGTATCGGCCATCATTGAGTTTAATTTCCTTTTTGGCACCTACCAGCTCCACCTGAAACAAAGGCTCCTTACCTGATGCGGCTAAAAATTGATTGGCGGCAGAAAACAAATACTGCGGGTCAGCTATGGCCTGCATGACGGAGGACTCGGGTACAAGAATGCTTACTGTTTTCATCATTTCAGAAAATTAACACACTTAGGAAGCGAATAAATTAAAGTTAAAAGTATTTGTCGCAAAACACCCCGATGCTGTCATTTTCCTACAGCCTGAGTCTGTGCGATATGGTTCATCTTTGTCAAAACAAAACATTAAAACCATGACAACTGAAACAAGAACCATTACGATTCAGACCAGTATCAAAGCCGCGATAGAAAAGGTATGGCAGCTGTGGAGTAACCCCGCAGACATCACGAAGTGGAGTACCCCCGCGCCCGACTGGCACACTACAAAGGCCGAAAACGACCTGCGCTCCGGCGGAAAATTTCTTTCCCGAATGGAGGCCAAAGACGGCAGCTTCGGTTTCGACTTTAGCGGTGTATATGACCAGGTAAAAACCCACAAGCAAATGGACTACACCCTGGACGATGGCCGGAAGGTACAGATCACCTTTGCGGTACAGGGAAGCGAAACCACCATCACCCAAACCTTTGAGCCGGAAAATGAAAATCCCATAGAAATGCAAAGAGAAGGCTGGCAAGCCATTCTGAACAATTTCAAACAATACGCAGAGGCCCAAAAGGGGTAACACCTATTTCTGTACCCTCAATCATTCAAAATAGTTAAAGATCATGTCTACAAAAGTAATTTTCAACATGAGCATGTCTCTGGATGGCTACATCACGGGACTCAATGACGACTCCAGCCAACTGCACAATTGGTATTTTGGTGGAGATACGGAGCTGACAGGGACACCCTTCAAAGTCTCTAAGGACAGTGCCGATCTGCTGGGCAAAGCCATGGCCTCTGTGGGAGCGATGGTCACCGGGCGAAGAACATTCGACATTTCCGAAGCATGGGGCGGACAGCCACCACTTGGGGTGCATCATTTTGTAGTGACCCACCAGCCGGTAGCCGAATGGTCAAAAGCGGGCTCGCCTTTTACCTTCGTCACCACCGGAATTGCAGATGCCATCAGCCTGGCCAAAGTCAGGGCCGGATCAAAGGCCGTTTGTATTAGCTCAGCCAGCATACTACGGCAGGCACTGAAGGACGGGCTGGTGGATGAGATACATATAGACCTGGTGCATGTCCTCCTTGGTGAGGGAAAGCCCCTGTTTGCCCATACCACACAACCAAAACTGGAATGTTTCAGATCCGTGAGTGGAACCGGAGTTACACACCTGGCCTTTACGGTGATCAGGTAAGGCTGACCGGCACCAAACCTACTGTGATGCATAATATGAGAAGATGATGGCTGTGATTGTTACTTACCTGACTTTTAGTGGCAACTGCCGCCAGGCAATGACCTTTTACCAACAGTGCCTCGGGGGACAATTGAAGTTTCAAACGGTAGCGGAGTCTCCCCTGTCGGAAGAGATGTCCGAGCCCATGAAAGCGTGCATCGTGCATGCCACACTTTCCAATGGCGTCATGAAGCTAATGGGTTCAGACATAGTGCCTGAGTCGGGTCTGGTAAAGGGCAATTCGGTATCTCTCTCACTCACCTGCACCAGTACCGGAGAGCTCAAAAGGCTCTACCGAAAGCTGTCGTCAGGTGGTACTGCCAGTCATCCCCCTCAGGAAACGCACTGGGGTGCGCTGTTTGGCGAACTCACAGATAAGTTTGGCAACCACTGGCTCCTGAGCTGCGCCCATCGTGCGGGTTCGGCAGCCGTCAATCATCACTATGGCTAAAAACAAGGAGTCCGGACGTGAAATTCCAGCCGGACCTGGATGATCAACCCCTTTACACTAACATCAAACCATTTAAAACCATGAAAAATAAAATCCTGTTTATCCTATCCCTGCTGTGCGGACTGCTGTTCGTCAACGCAGGACTCAACAAAATCTTCGACTATATACCCGTGCCAGACGATATGCCTGAGCAGGCGGTGAAAATGTTTATGGCCATGATGGAAATCACCTGGCTGATGCCACTGTTAGCGGCCTTTGAGATCATCGGTGGAATATTGTTTATTGTACCCAGATTCAGGGCCTTCGGAGCCCTGATGCTCACGCCCATTATGGTGGGAATTTTAGCTCACCACTTCACGCTGAATATGGGCCTGCCAGTCCCACTGATCATGGCCGCTGTGCTGATTTGGGTGATCATCGAAAACCGGAAAAAATACCTACCTCTGGTAAGGAACCACATGAATAGCTAGGCAGAAAACACTAAAAAGACCAAAACCATGACCAACACCAAATCCATTTCCAAAGGCCGACGCTGGACGGCCCGAATCATGAGCGGAATCGTCCTCCTGTTTATGCTGATGGACAGCATCATGAAATTCATCCAACCTCCTGTGGTGGTAGAAACCACGGTGGCCCTTGGCTTTGCCGAGGATCAGATTTATATTCTGGGCATTCTTGGCCTGCTCTCCACCCTCCTGTATGCCTTGCCAAAAACCTCCATTCTGGGAGCGGTATTGCTCACCGGCTACTGGGGTGGCGTCATTGCCACACATCTGCGACTGGATAATCCATTGTTTTCTCACCTCTTGTTTCCGGTCTATCTGGCCATACTCGCCTGGGGTGGACTCTGGCTGGTCAATGAGCAACTACGGGCGTTGTTTCCCTTCCGTGCCACACGGGTAAAACCAGACTGATTTTCTCATTTTCTTCGGGGCAATAAGTGAGGTGGTTCATTAAATTAGTAATCATTAAACAACCAGCAAAATGGAATTCAACCCCAACAACCACATTGTCAAACGCTGCATTCAGGGCATGGCCATGGAAGACAAAGGCCAGCCCGAAGAAGCCCGCCAGGTATTTCTACTGGCCTGGAACGAAGCCACCAACGACTTTGAAAAGTTTATCGCTGCTCACTATGTATCCCGGCATCAGCAAAGTGTCACCGACAGGCTAAAATGGCTGGAAACAACCCTGAGCTATGCCCTGAAGGTCAATGACGACACGGTGGCGAGTGTCTTTCCCGCATTATATGCCAGCATTGGCCAGTGCTACGAAGAGCTGGCTAAGCCGGATCAGGCCAAAAGAAACCGTGAATTGGCAGCTTCATTTCAGGCAAAACCCTCAGACAAAGGGCCCTTTTATCACGGCACGAAAGCAGACCTGCAAATAGGCGACTTGCTGGTAGCCGGGAAACTGTCTAACTACAAGACGGATCTCAAAATGAATCACATCTATTTCACCGCCCTGGCGAATAACGCGGGCCTGGCCGCCGCCCTGGCCAATGGAGAGGGACACGAACGTGTTTACATCGTGGAGCCGACCGGGGGATTCGAAAACGACCCGAATGTGACCGATAAGAAATTTCCGGGCAACCCCACACGCTCCTATCGCACGGAGGCACCGCTGAAGATCGTGGGTGAGGTGACGAACTGGGCAAGGCAATCACCGGAGGGCATCCAAAAGTGGCGCGAAAAACTGGACCGAAACAAAGGAGAAATTATTAACTGAGCGGTGGCCAGGTGCTGAACCTGACCCGCCAAAACGAACAACGAGCATGAGAAAAATAGTATTGGACCTGGCAGTAACCCTCGATGGATTCATCGAAGGGCCCAACGGGGAAATCGATTGGTGCATCCTGGACGATGACATGGACTTTGAAGGGTTCCTGGCAGGCATCGACACCATATTCTATGGCAGAGTAAGCTATGATGCCTGGGGCAACTTTCAGCCCGATGCCCAAGCCAGCCCGGCAGAACAATCACTTTGGCGGGAAGTCCATTCGAAAGAAAAAATTGTGTTTTCCAGGCAGAGCAGTCCCGATGAGCGGGCCACGTACATCAGCTCCGACCTGACTGAAAAGGTAGCAGAAATCAAAAAGCAGGAAGGTAAAGACATCTGGCTCTATGGGGGCGCCGGCCTCATCACCACGTTTATCCGGTACGGACTCATAGACCGCTACAGACTCTCTGTACATCCCGTAGCGCTGGGAAGTGGAAAGCCCCTGTTCGAAGACCTGAAAGCACGGCTGGGGTTAAAACTACTCCAGACCAAAACCTTCCGGTCCGGGGTGGTACAGCTGATTTACGAGCCTGCATAGCACACCGTCCCTCATTTTTGGTCATCAAAACACCCATCCCATATGAAAACATTCAGGAACATTCTTCTCACCGCCCTGCTGGTGGGCACGCTGGACCTCACGGCCGCTATCATACAGTTTAAGCTAACCGGTGGAGACAATCCCCTGCAGATCCTGCGGTTTATTGCCAGCGGGGTCTTTGGCAGTGCCGCATTTGGTGGCGGCCTCTCCATGGTGGTCTGGGGCTTGCTCCTGCACTACTTCATCGCTACGGGCTGGACTGCAGCCTATTTCGTGATCTACCCCCTGCTCTCCCAGTCCTCCTATCCCCTCCTGCCGGGTATGGTCTATGGGGTAGTCATTTGGCTGTGTATGAACCTGGTGGTAGTTCCCCTCAGCCATACACCGCCCCTGCCACCGGACCTCCTGCAGAATGTCACGGGCATCCTGATCCTCATCCTGTTTGTAGGGTTGCCCATATCCATCATCTTCCATCGGTCACGGGTGGGGTGACCGGGTTTTGGTATCGCCTGCTTCTTAATTAGTAATGCCTGACAGGTTTTGGAACCTTATCAATTCAGTGTAATTGCTCCTAAATCAGACGCACGATCCGGTTTTGGGTAGCTCGTTCTATTTGTCCGACTCTGCTCATGACGATTCTTGTTTGAAAAATTTATCGTCGTTCCAATTCGCTGGGTTGTTTTCTATATAATCATTGATACGTTGGTATTCTGCATCGTCGCGAATGATATGGTCGTGATACCGCGATTGCCATTTGAAATCAGGGTTAATTATTTTCGAATTTTTGGTTACCCCGATTTTGTAACCACGAACAATAGATGCCAAATTTTGTGATTGGGGGCCAAATTTATTTAAGGATGGCGTTTGGAATTGTCGGGATGTGCGCTGTGGTAGAGACGCAAAATTTTGCGTCTCTACGGATTCCTGATTCAATACACCGGGTTTGTCAATGATAATAATCCCATGGATATGATTGGGCATGACCACAAATGCCCCTAATTGCACAAATGGAAAATGGTTTGGTATTTCATACCAACACGATTGTGCATGCACACCCATTTCTGATAAAATCATTTGATCGCTAGCGATTTCACCGAAAAAATGCACCCGACCATGGGTGCAGATGGTGATAAAATAGGCGGCATTGCTGCCATAATCCCACCATGGTGCGCGGGCTGATGCAATGCGGTATTTGTTGTTGAATGTTTCCACGCTCCATCAGTTCTAGTTTATCAATAAATGCATCGGTAACAACTTGCCCAAAGGGAACTGTATAGTTCAGATTTTTTGATTGCCATTGGCTGTATTAGATTCTATTGAATTGAAATCTAAAATAACCAATTGCTGCGATATCCAATGATAGTATTGAGGTAAACGGTCATATTCAACCGTTGCACGGCTATCTTGAAACCCTACACGGTTATCTTCAAACGCTACATGGTTGTCTTGAACGGCTGCACGGTCATCTTGAAACACTGCACAGCCATATTGAAACACTGCACGGTCATCTTAAACGGCTGCACAGCCATCTTCAACCGCTGCACGGTCATCTTGAACCGCTGCACGGTCATCTTGAACGGCTGCATGGTTGTCTTGAATCTCTGCACGGCTATTTGAAACACTGCACGGCTACCTTGAAACACTGCACGGTTATCTTGAACGGCTGCACAGCCCTCTTAAACCACTCCACAGCTTGCCTTTCTCCATCAAAAAAAATCACCGGGACGTTATTTTTAAACAACAGGTATTTAATATAACGTTTCCGTGTATTATTTTTCTTATCATTTTTTACTTTTTATCCATCCATAATCCAATTAACTACCATGACCAGAAATCAAATCAACCGCCTGGAAATGTACCAGGCCACCAACTCCTACCTGGACAGCAATGCCGCCGTATGGAGTGCCATTCCCATTATCAATACCTACAAAACGGCCTTCGTGCAGACGATCCAGGGCATACAGGAAACGAGCCAGAAGCAGGAGTCTGCCCAGGTCTACCTCAGCACTTCGCTCCGCCAGCTGAAGCACCAAATCGCGCAGAAGATGGACATCCTGGACGACACGCTGGAGGCCTATGCGGCAGATACGGAAAACAGCGAGCTCCTGGCCCGGGCCGCCAACTCAGCCTCCGACTATTTCCGCCTATCCAACGAGGACTTTGAGATCAAAACCAAAAATGTGATAGACCTGCTGGACAGCAACCTGGCGGCTATGGCTGACTATAACATGTCCGAGGCGCAGATCGAAGAGGTCAAAACGACCTTCGGGCTTTTTCAGTACATGCGCAGTACGCCCCGCTCCTACCGCATCCAGTCCCGCACGGCTACCGCCGACCTGGTGTCGCTCTTTGAAGAAGGCGACAAACATCTCTCCCGGCTCGATAATGTGCTGAAACGATTTAAGCGTTCCGCCCCCTCCTTCTACACGGGCTACACCGCCGCCCGCACCATCGTAAACCACTAAGCTGGTAGCCTCCTCCGTACCTGACAGGTTTTGAAACCTGTCAGGTATGACTAAGAGGGTAAGGTCTGCACACTCCTGATGGTTATGAGCGGTGGTATTTTTATTTATTCCATTCTGTAGGTGCTTGTCCATATTCCCCATGCTTTGTCTCACCCTTCGACGGGGCTCAGGCTGCAAAGCAACACGTGCCGTTTCTTAGTTTACTCGGTGCTTCCCTCATATAATTCCTTCACTCTTTCAAAATCAGTCCTTTCTCCAATTTCATAAAAGTACTCCAATTGCCATTTCTGAGTACTCTCGGCTTGTTTATTGCTAGTCGTGTCCCAACCTGGATAAACCCGGAATGCTCTTTTCCCCTCTTTCCCGGCAGTTGAAAGAATTCCTTTTTTAATCAACTCGGATTTCGGAAAAACAAACTGCCCAAATTGATTTTCAGTCCTTACATTCACAATGAAAAAGTCTATTTGATCAGTGTCCTCAAAAGGTTCAATTGGTCCATTTCCTTTTCGCTTCCAAAATGTTACGAATTGTCCTGCTTTTTTAGGGGTCGTTTTAGCGTTTCTGCTTACAATATTGCGTCCATTGAGTTGAAACTGGCAAGCATCATATTCTTTACTTTCCGGATCCAACCGTAAGTTGGAAACCTCAAGGGCATTCTTATCGTAAATTTCTGCTTTAATTTGTTTCAGGTTCTTATCCATACCTCTCAATTACCTTCGTTTTTGGACTTGTTCAGAAGCGATTCTTTCATAACATTAAACCACACATATGCCACGGTAAGCGCCCACCGGCTAACGCACGAAAATAGTGAATCTGCTGCGTCTTGCCAGAGGGCACTACCCATGGCAAATTAAACCCATTCCTTCAACCATATCCTAGCTATTTATAACTAAAGAGAGCGTTTCCACCCTTCAGAGATTACTTGTTTCATATTGAAAATTCGCGATAAGCATTCCCCGTGCTTTGTCTCACCCTTCGACGGGGCTCAGGCTGACAAAGCAAACGCGCCGTTTCTATACGGAGTAGATGGCCTCCACTCTTTGGTGTCCCTCCGTTTTGACTTATCTTGGTACCGAGCTGCTCTCCTGGGTAAAAGCCATTCGCCACACGAGCCCTTTTAACCTCAAAACCATACGTAACAAATGATTCATCCACACAACCATACCGACTCCCTTATCCTGAATGCTGGTGAAGGCAGAACTTATCATTGCGGGGGTATGACTGCCGTATTCAAAGCCGACGAGAACGAAACCAACGAAAAATACAGCATTTCGGAATGGTGGCTGGAGCCAAAAGCCGACGGACCCGGTCCCCACCTGCATGAGGAGAATGACGAGGTGTTTTATGTCCTGGAGGGAACGGTCTCCATCTTAATAGGACAGGAATGGGCGCAGGCGGAGAAAGGTGCTTTTGTGAGAATCCCTGCCAGGACCCTTCACGATTTCAAAAATGAGACAGAAGCGAAAGCCGGGATGCTCAACTTTTTCATTCCCGGAGGCTTTGAGCGAAACATGCCCGCCGTTGTTCGCTGGTTTGCAGAAAATCCTTAAACTGGTTGGTGTATAAAGGATACCTGACGGGTCATTGAAATATCCCTCGAATCTCGATCTCAACGTCTGGTTAAAAATCAGTCATCCCTTTTTTATGTGGTTTTTAAAAAAATATTAAGTCTCAGGCTGACAAAGCAAAACGTGCCGTTTCTATACGGAGTAGATGGTCAAAAGTCAGAAATTGCGGTACAGTTGTACTAAAGTGACAGATGGGCAGTAGCCACATGCATTTTACCGGCCTGTTACCTGTCGGCTATTTTAGCTAGTAGTTGATTAGGTTCGATGATCTCAGTTCCATCGAA
The DNA here is from genome assembly GCF_040222955.1 of Marinoscillum sp. Lineage (GTDB taxonomy): Bacteria > Bacteroidota > Bacteroidia > Cytophagales > Cyclobacteriaceae > Marinoscillum. The sequence goes on from NZ_JAVKCA010000012.1 coordinate 176,632, forward strand.
AGGGTTTAGTTCCAACAAGTCCTGATCTCCCGTTACTAAAAAATTAGCCTTTGAAGCTCTGATTAATCCCAGCAAAAAGTTGTCTTTTGGATCTCTGCAAATCTTCGGATCCTCTATGACTTTATAGTCGGTTCCGATAAAGTCCATCAGTTTCAGTAGTTCCGTTACTTTCTCCTTGCTGAAATACTTTTGAAATTTCTTCCTTCGTGTTACTTCTGTCAATTCTGTTCGAAGTTGTTCGGAAAGTATGATTTCAATTCTCTGAGAAGTTAGAAGTTCTGTCAACTCACCAAGTTGATGGCCAATGAGGTAACTGATCCAAATATTGGTGTCGAATATGACCTTAGTTCGCTGTTCGCTTGTCATAAAGGTCTTGTCTGACTTGTTCAACCTCTGACGTTATCTCATTCATAGAAAGTTTGTCAGTTCGAAAAGCAGTCAATAGCTCAGTCAGTTTGGAGCCAATTGTTTCCTTCTCAAGTTCACGAGAAATCTTGATCTTCTGTTCATCTGGTAAGTTCCTGACCAGTTCGAGTATCTCAGAGAAAGAAAGGTTCATGTTCGCTTCCATAGGTTAAAGTTACGAAAAAGTAGCACTATCTGTTATCATGGTGCAGCTGACAGATATGGCACAGTGGCCTCCGAGCTTTGTTAATTGCGATAAAAGTAGCTTATCTGTCTGGCTTGGCCAAGGGGTGCATTCAAAGCCTGCTGGCAGGTATCAAACAAGCATTCGCCATGCAGATTATCCCCATAACCATCGGGACTCCCACGAGTAGAAGATAGAAGAAAGCACTACGGGTTCTTACCTGCCGGCACGGGCAGGGCGACAGATAAGCGGGATGTTTAGCAGGCACCTTGCAGATGGCTAATTAAGATCATTCGCAATATCGTCTTTTACCTGTTCGCCTTTTTACGTTTTGCCTTCAAATTTTTTAGTTGTTCAGCTAAATAAGCACGTTCCTCACTTAATGACATGTTCATGATGTCATGGCTAACCTGATCACGAATTTCTCTCATTCGTTCTACCATCGTTTGTGTGCTAGTTGCTGTCTTCATCTCTAAAAATTTCCTTCGGTGTTCGGATTTCAGTCATCTGATACCCTTCCCTAAAGTTAATGGAATTATTATCCTCTTATACGTTCAAGGTTCACAATATGCTTAAAGTTCCAGCTTGCAAGTACGTCGGCTTTGTAAATTGTAGCCAATGCAATATGCTGACAGTCCGCCATGCTTGTTCGTCCAACAACGTTCTCAGAAATGTACAATTCGGCTAGTTGTTTGGCTTCCTGGGTTAATTCGACTCTTTCAAAATTCTGCAACGATTCGTAGAGTTCTACTATGCGTTCAGGTGCATTATAAATTTCAAGTTCAAGGATTTCAGATACTAGAACTGTTATGCCTTGCGTGTTCAGGACATTAAAGAATTTTTTAGTTGGATCTTCAAATTCTGCGTCGAAATATCCTCCAAATACTGAAGTGTCGATGTAAACCCGTTTGATCATACACAAAGTTCGCTAATTGCAGAGAACTTGGCAAGTAGCAGGGTGACAGGTAACGCCACGCTCGTAGGAGTGCGCCCCGAGCTTAGCAGAAAGCACTAATCTAGCAGAAGTGCACCAGAAGCACAACGGTTTCCATGAAGCACAACGTTGCACAAGTAAATATCCAGAACCACAGATTTGTCTAAAAGCGATGAAGTTTCAGAAGGTGCTTCTGTGGGGCAAGTCCCGATGAAGCTGGAAAAGATGCAGTTTGGCACATAACCGATAGTGTCTGTTACCTATCGGCTTTTTTCCTATTCTCCTCGTTGCTGTTCCGATAGTACTCCTTCAACTGTTCGAAGGTCATATTCTCAGTATCTCTGTCAATCTTGTTTCGAATTTCACGCATCATTTGTACAGCGTCGAATTCCTTATCTGTTGTTGTCTTAGTCCTCATAGTTCACAATCTCTCTTGGTGTTCGAATCTCAACTGTTCTGTAACCCCTTTGCAGATTAACACCGTTGTATAGATGTATCTTGTTCAGGTTAACAATATGTTTGAAGTTCCAACTTGTTAAAATCTCAATTTCGTTCACAGTTGCTGTCGCAATGTGTCGGCAATCCGCCAGGCTTTTGACACCAACTATTTGGCTGTTAATATATTGTTTGGCCAATATTTCAACGTCCTCCGTTAACTCGACATAGACTTTGTGTTCAGTTGGAAAGTCGTCCAGAAAATTACGGATGAATTCAGGTGCATGTTTCAGTTCCTCAGTTAGGAGTTCGGATATGACTATCTGGAATTCGTGCTTCTTGACAGATTCAAAGAAAATTTTAGTCCAGAATTCGAATTCTTCGTCGAAATACCCTCCAACCACGGAAGTGTCGATATAGACCTTTTTAATCATTCCTTAAAGTTCGTCAAATGCGCAGGTCTTTGCAAGTAGCACCGCTGATAGGTAATAACCGGCTAATAACCACCAATGGCTGCCACCGCCTTCTAACACTACCAAATCTAGCGGTTTTTAAATCCTGAATAAACCATTGTCGGCTATGGAGACCCTCAAGCCGGGTAGGCTGTTACTTTTCCTTGATGAAAAGTAACCAAAAATCATGACAGAATGATCACTTCTAACCCTATCCGATCACTATCGGGGCCATCGCACGCACGGAATTCTGTCGGGCCGTCCCGCCTTTGCGCAGAGGTTTCAGGTTCATGCATGTTGAGCTTCGCGTTGAAAGAAAGCCTCTACAAGGAAGGCGCGTAACCCGCCAGCCGTGGCTCACTTGCTGGAGACAACTCCAGCAAGGGCAAAAGGTAAAATGCTGTGTAGCCCGAGCTTTTTAAATTCCGATAAAAGTATCTTGTCGAACCCGCATTTGCAGGGGCTCATGGCCTATGGGTTTTTAGCATTTGATGTGTGCTGGCCAATCTTCAATTTCCAACTATCAAAAGTGCTCCTATAATCAAAAGAATTATCCACCCTGGATGTTTCCCCTTGGTAGCAGTTAAGACTAAGATAGAACCTGCCATCATTGCATAAATCGTTAACTGAGTAATCCATCTTATAACTTCCGTATTAAGCTCATTTTGGGTTAGCGATATTTTCACAAGAATAGTCCCAAGACACCAACCAAAAATAGTTGCCAGGTGCCAAGTCGCCCAAATGATTCTTATATGTCTTTCTTTCAAGTCAGCACTATTCTTTGATGGAACGATGCTACCTGGATTCCTTTTACTGTTGAAAATCAGCAACTCGCCTAAAATTGAATGAACAATCCCCAATATGAAGCACAAAATTCCGGCGATGAGAAAGGAAATATTCATAGATCAATTTTTATAAGTTCGGTTTCTCAGCTTGCACACAACAGCCGGCTTAACAACACCAATTGCTGGTATCCGCCTTGTGACCCTATCAAATCTGCGGTTTTTAAATCCTGAATAAACCATTGTCGGCTATAGGGAAATTCAAGGCTTTCAAAACTCCAAATAAATAATCCGCTGTTTCCAAAATTTATTTTTTGTACTTACCTCATTTGCTATATGAAATAATCGGAACTTGAATTAAATTTATCAAAAAACACCAAACAATCTCCAAAAGAGAACCACCTAACCAAAGTCGTATGAAAGTTTGCGTACAAACAATTCAGCCTTTCGCCTTAACCCTTTTACTTTTGATCGGTTGCAAGAGCGAAGTAATAGTTAACTCTGACATTAAATATCAACCCGTTAAGAGTGTCTCGTTGAATCCTTATAAATCTGTTCAATTTCGAGATCCAACCAGCCAAAATCCGAATTTAACATTGGGAGTATCAATTGCTGGTGGAGGTTCTAGGGCTCAGTATTTTGGAATAGGAGTTCTTTTGGGCCTGGAAGAAATCAAGGATCCAAATAATTCAGAAAGTAACAGAAATTTCCTCTCAGAAATTGACTACCTCTCAACAGTATCTGGTGGTGGATTCGCAGCAGGCTACTATCTGACAATAAAGAAGAATGTTCTTTTCAAAAGTAGTCGTTTCAGTACTTTCAATGAATTCTGGCTTTCAAAAGCCAGGATAGACTCACTTCAGGAGTTTCTGGGTGCCAAATCTGATTTAAAGGAAGTATTAAATGCCAAGCGGTATGAGAAAAATAAGAAGAGTCTGAGTTTTCCTTCAAGGATTGACTGGGAACTTCTTCAATATTCAAAAATCGACTTACAAGGACAGTCGATTGATAGAATGTTTTTGAGTGATTTGTTCATTCCGGCTGGTAGTGATAAACCTCCGCTCTTTCCAATATTGGTAACTAATGGAACCATTTACAATAACCTAGAAAGGTTGCCATTTATGCCTCATATTATTGAAGACCTTCAGATTACCAGATCACTCATGCCCGAGCAACCATTATCAAGTGATAATACCGTTTCAAATGGTTATAACTTGCCCCTGACCTATGCCATTACAGCAAGCTCTGCATTTCCCGGTATTTTGCCACAAGTAAAATTTGGAATCAAAGAGAGTGCCAATAAAGTGATTAGAGTAATTGATGGTGGGGTAGTCGATAACCTGGGTTATACAACCTTGATAGAACTATTAAAAGAAGACAAAAATCCAAATCCAAACAAGAGAGCTCTCATCATCGATTGTTCAGCGGCAGGTCAATCCGACAGATTTAGTAATAACGAAATAATAAAAACTTTCCCCTTAGTTGAAGATGCATTACTTTTTACTGTTGACTCAAAATACATGTATCATCAACATGATATTCAAACCGAATTATTAAATAGTGATATCCCAAGAGAAAATTACTTTGTCATTGGAATATCAACACTGAGAACCGAATTGAATAATTTGGATGAGACCAAGTATCCAGACTTATCAGCTCGTAGAGCTAAACTCCGATCAGAAATAGGCTTAAAAGAATCCAATTCCCAGGCAAAGGCACGATGGGAGAATCTATTCTTCGAATTTGAAACCAGCATAATCAGCACCATCAAACCAAATGTAGATGGTCATATTTTAGCTACATCATATGATGACAATAACCTTCGCCCTATTGACCTATTGACAAATGAGGACTTTGAAAATATCACACCTTTGCAAACTCTTCTTCTTTACGAATTAGCGTCGCAAATAGAAACACGAATACAAATTTGGCGATTGGAGAAATCCATATTGACCCTAGCCGGAAGATATGCGGTTTTCTTAAAGAGAAAAGAAATCGAAAAGTTGTATCAACTTTGATTTTTGTACCTGACAAGTTTATGAAACCTGACAGGTATGACCAAGAGGTTAAGGTCTATACGCTCCTGATGGTTATGAGCGGTATTTTTATTTATTCAAGTCTGTTGGTGCTTGTCCACATTCCACTGCTTTGTCCCACCCTTCGACGGGCTCAGTCTGACAAGGCATTTCCCGGAGGCATGGAGCGAAACATCTCCGACATAAACTTTGTGAAAAACTCACTCATGGCATGACCTGGAGTCATGCCATGAGTGTAGTTCTCGCAATATAGAAGCGTAATGAGCACATCAGCCAGGCAACCCTTCCATGATCACACCGGTGGATGTGGTGGCAGACAGCCGAAGGGCCTTCAATTCTTTGTATTCGTCAGAGTCGTACCAGTTTTCTGCCATTTCAAAACCCGGAAACTGAATCATCACGAGGTAGCTGGGAGTTGCCGATCCCTCCAGTACACGTGTTTTACCACCCAGTACCAAGTACTTCCCCTGGTATTTTTCTACCACTTCACCCACTTTACTTTTGTAGGTAGCCAGATCCTCCGGACTTGTTACCGTGAGGTTGTCAAATAATATGTAAGCTGACATATGTTTGTTGTTTAATGATGTTTAGAAATTATTTTGATTCTATCGGTAAGGCAATGGGCCGCATTGGAGAGCCACTCGCTCCCTTGAGCTTCAGCGAAGCTGCGATGAATGCGAATTCATAAATTTCATCTTTGGCCAACTCCTCCAGGTACATCTGCTCCATGAACATCACACCCTTTTCGGCCAGAAGATAGGTGTGCACCGGCACCCAGTTGTCTTCACGCTCAGGCGGAAACGCCTCAAAACTTAGATTATCGGCTCCAAGAAGCATGATTCCTTCGTCCTCGATGAGCCACTTTACGGCATCAAGACTGATCCCCGGATAGTTGTCGAGGTAGTGATCGGCATCCTGATAAAACTCGGCCTGACCAGTGCGGATAACGACAACATCGCCGGGCTCCAGTTTAACACGCTGCTTTTTAAGTGCATCCTGAAGATCATTAGCGGTAATCCGATAGTTTTTTGGAAGGGTTCCCTTAGCTGCTTTTACATCAATCATCACCCCGCGTGCTATGATAGGAAGAATGGTCTCTGCTCCTGTTTTTTTCCAGCCCTTGTCTCCCAGGTGCTCCTCAGCAGCAAAGCCATTCCAGATTTTACCATTTAGCCCAAAATGATTGAGCGCATCAATGTGGGTGCCCATGTGGGTGTACATAGAAATGGCATCTCCCGTATAGCTCACCTTGCGGTTCATGGCTTCACCCAGCCCGTTTGGGTTGTCCACTACGGTACCGTGTGGGGTGTGGGTAAGCCAATACTGATAACCCGGATCACCCAGCGCATGGAAGCTGGGCATTCCTACAAAGTAGTCAACACTAAGGTCGTAAACCCTACCCGAATTGATTTGTGAAAGTACCCGGAGCGTGGATGCTTCGGTCATTAAGTTCAGGGTGCCGATTTCGTCTTGCGATCCCCAGGGACTGGTTCCAACTACCTCATTGCGCTGTGCTGTGACAGTCACGGCGAGGAGTAGTAACATAGAAAAGAATGTTGCTTTCATAGCTTTTAACTTTTTGGTTACAAAGTTTCAAACCAGCGAAAGCGAAAACATTAAGGTATCTTAAGAAAAGCCTTGGGTGCTCCTTTTTTTCCGAATGGCACTCAGGTGTTCAGGGGTAATGCCCAGATAAGAGGCGATCATGTACTGGGGAATCTGCTGCTCCATGTCTCGATACCGGTTGATGAACCGGGAGTAGCGCTGCTCTGCCGTCTCACTCATCGACAGGATCGTTCGTTCCTGCAGGGCGACATAGCCATTTTGTGTTTTAATGCGAAAGAATCGATCCATCATAGGTACCTCATCATATAGCTCATTGAGCCTGTCGCGATGGATCTGGTACATGGTGCTATCGGTGATGGCCTGTATGAAAAAGGTTGCCGGGTTTTTCGTCAGAAAGGCATAGAGGTCGTTGATCCACCACCCGGAGATGCCAAACTGGAGAATGTGGTCCTGCCCATCTTTCTCCACCGAGTAAACCTTCATGCATCCTTCTGAAACAAACCGCATGTGGTTGGAGGGCTCCCCTTTTTGCAGGAGGTGTTCTTTCTTCTTCAGGTGTCGGGGTTTAAATGCATCGCAGATCAATTCCACCTCCGGTTCAGTAAGTGGGACCAGTTCCCTGATGTTTTTAATGAGGGTGTTGAGCATATGGTTATTGCTGGGCTGCTTTATAGATCTGGCACAATGCCCACCCCTCCACATTTTCCTGCCGGCGGGAAGATCATCGTTTCCCTTGTTGTCAGATGCTTTATTTCGCAGCTAATTTGGAGTAAATGTCTAAACTAATAAATTGCCCATTTTTGATTTCACAGTCATGCATTGTGCCTTCCAAATGAAACTTCAGTTTTGCGAGGGCTTTCTTACAATTCACGTTTTCTGTCTCCACGAAACCCTCAATCCTGTGTAGCCCCATATGATCAAATGCATGGTTAAAGATAAGTGGTATTGCTTCGGTCATGAATCCTTTACCCCAATTTTCTGGCAACAACCAAAAACCAATTTCCGCTTTTCTATTTTCTTTACTCCACCCGTTTAATCCTCCGGCTCCCAGAAATCTCCCATCCTCTTTTGAACATACCGCCCACCACATTCCGGTTTCATTTTTCTCAAGGTCAGCAAACCAAATCATTTGCTCTTTGGTCGCCTCCAGGCTAGAGAAACTAATTCCATAATATTTGATAATATCAGGATGAGAGAGGCCCTTAAAGACATTTTCCAAATCCGAATCAACAAATTGCCTTAACCTCAATCTTTCAGACTCTAAAATTGGAAATTTTCTGCGCATCTGTGTTCGATTTCTAAGTACTTAAAGTGGTTAGTGTAAAATAGCAAGGGATTTGAAAAAAGTTGTTAGCTCAGTCATTTCGAGATTTCGCCCTGTTTATTTTCACACCTTTTAATGTCTATTATCTTTCATAAGCCTAAGGAACATTTTCACGGAAATAGACAGACCATTTATGCCAGAAGCATTATCCTCAACAAACATTTTCATGTGGTCAATATCTTCTTTTTCATAGAGGTTTCCATTAAAAAAAAGACGCTCTATAGAGGTTGTGTTTCTAATATCCTCCAGAGGATTTTTATCTAAAATAAGTAAATCAGCTATTTTATTTTCTGCTACAGTTCCATAAATCTCAGTAACGTTAAAGTATTCAGCAGGGGTGATTGTCGCACTTGCTAATGCTTCAGCGGGGGATAACCCTGCCTTAACCAGTTCTTCAAGCTCACGATGTAAGCTAATTCCAGGAAATGAATACGGGTCATACGAATCCGTTCCTGCCAATATTTTTACTCCTTTTTCATGTGCCAAACCTGTTAACTCTAATCCTTTAATATAAAAGTCTTCCAGGTACTGTTGGTTACCTTTGGCCTTTGCATACTCCTTCATTTCCGAAACATCATCTTTCCATATTAGCGATACCAAATAAGGTATATACCTAAGATTTTCATCGTCTAAAAATTCTTCATCATTGGTAAAGGCTTCATATTTTCGGGTAATATGAGTTGGACAGAAGTAGGTGTTATTTTTTACCATGGTATCTACGAGTGCATAGAATTTTTGGTAATCGAAACCGGCCAACATATCAATTGATGAAGGCCTGTCCTCTTGATCAATGTCTTCATCCGAATACATAGCCCTATAATATTCACGGTTTTTTTCCGCCAGCGGGTTAGCATGTTTTAAAAATAAATGGGCATGTTCAAAGCTCCGCTGTCCGGCATTTGAGGCATCAATAGGATTAATTGCATTCGGATAGTGCCCGGCAAAAACAACGCCCTGCTTCTTTGCTTCTTCTGCTAAGGGAAAATATCTATCGGGTAATATGCCTGAATAAATCTTAATAAAAGTCTGGCTATCTTTTGCCGTTCTGTTGACTAATTCTAAAACATTTTGTTCATCATAATTTGCACCTACTATTTCATCAGCAAAACCAATTAATCTTGGGCCTAATAGTTCTTCTGAGTCTATTTTCTTTCTCCATATAATCCGCTCTTTGTTAATATTAACAATGCCTTGCATATCCCTGATGCAGGTAACTCCATTTGCAATATGTAGTGGCATGATTACTTGTGGGGCGATCTGAAATGCGAGATGTGAATGCATGTCCCACAAGCCAGCCAAAGCATATTTTCCTCTGCCATCAACGATTTGACTATGGTCATCTTTTGAAGTAGAATCTCCTGTGGTAATTTTTACGATCCTGTCATTTTTGATATATACAAATTGATTGGTTATGATTGAATCGTTTGCGACATCTATAATATTGATGTTTGAAATGATATAGTCATTGGTATCTGCTTTTTGACTTAATGGCTCTGCAATAGGATAGATAAAGAGCACCAGAACAATACCTAGAATGCAGCCAATAACTATAAGTCCGGATTTAAATAATTTTAGGATTACTTTTTTCATTGAATTTCCTTTCATCTGGTCTATTTGCAAATAACCACCAGCCACAATTGAACACAGCCCTCAATTTTTGGTGACTTCTCATCAATGGAAAAGTCGCAGAAGGCATGATGCGCATGACTATACAATATGGCTATAGGCGGTCAATATTTTTGTTTCAAAATTTTCCTTTCTATCCCTACCTCTCTTTAAAATCCTTAATCACCCCATCCACAATCCACATGGCTATGGCATCACGGTTTTCCCAGTCGAGGATGCGCCGCTGGTCGCGGGTGTTTTTCAGATTGCCGATCTCCACATACACCGTGGGTGCTTTGGAGTATTTGATGATGTACAGGCTGTTTCGAGGCTCTATGGTGCCGGAGTACTTGCGGTTGGGCTGATAGCGCGCATACTTCTGTTTGAATGTCTGCTGCAGGTTTTGTGCCAGTCGCTGCCCATCCCGGCTCAGCTCATGGTAGTAAAAAAACACATCAATGTTTTCACTCTTGCTGCGGCTATCCACGTGGGTCTCTATGATCCGCTGATAGGGTTTCCCGGCATGTCGGTCATAGAGCTGGTTGACCACCTCCACCCGCTGTTTCAGGCGTGCGGAGTGGTTGCGGGGAATGCGTTTCGATGGGTAGGTCTCTTCGTCATGATCTACCTCCAGTAGCCGTGCATCCCGTATGCCGTCATTGGGATCGCGTGTGATCAGGTAGACCAGCGCGCCATTAGCGATCAGTTTGCGGGCCAGGCGCAGTGTCACATCATAGGCATATTCATCCTCTGCCAGAAGCTGCCCACCGTAGGACTCCACCGCCCCCGGGTCCGGTCCGCCATGCCCGGAGATGAGGTAAAAAACTGCACCCTCCAGCTGCCGGCTCTCTATGGAAACTGTGGCGTAGTCTGACCCGAAAATGCTGTAATACCGCTTTTCCAGCACTTCGGTGGCCTTCACGGTCTGCATATCCACACTGTCAGGCATCACCACTTCCTCATCAGCCTTTTCCACCTTTTCTTCAGGCTTGGGCAGCAGATAAATCCTGCCGATGAACAGGCCATTCTCAGAACTCAGGTTTTCCTTATTCAGTTCAATAAAAGGTGCGAGGTATTTCTTAGGCTCCAGGCCACTGTTTCGTAGGAGCGAATAGATCCCATCGCCCTGCACTGCCATCACCTTTTGGTGCTCCTGGGCATGGGTAAGGTAGCTGCCTGCCAGCAGCAAAAAAGTAATGAGTTGCTTCAGCAATGGATTTCTATGGATTAGGATCGCTGCGAAATTATAAAAGGAAAGATTGGATACCAGCCGTAGCCAAAAAGAATTGAATAAATAGTGCGGTTCATGGAAACTTGTGAGCAGATCACTCAAAAATAAGCCCCGTTCAAAATACTTTTTCCGCTTCTGCTGCCTACGTCCTTCACGTCCCCTATTTTTGCAGCATGTACATGGCGATTTGTGGAAATATTGGTTCAGGGAAGACGAGCCTGGCAGAGAAATTGGGACATCACTACGGCTGGGACGTGCTCTACGAAAGCGTAGATAACAACCCCTACCTGGCAGATTTCTACGAAAACATGGAGAAGTGGGCCTTCCACCTGCAAATTCACTTTCTGAACAGCCGGTTCTCCCAGATCAAAAGCATTCAGGACAAGAAGCAGTCGGCCATTCAGGACCGCACCATCTATGAAGATGCCTACATCTTTGCCATGAACCTGAAAAAATCGCAGCTGCTCAACGAAAGGGACTATGAAACCTACCTGGCCCTTTTTAACTCGATGATTGAGCACATACATGCCCCGGACCTCTTGATTTACCTGAAGGCGGACATCCCCCGGCTGGTAAGCCAGATCCAGAAGAGAGGCCGCGAATATGAGAGCGCCATCCGTCTGGATTACCTCAAAAACCTCAACGAACACTATGCGGAGTGGATCAACAACTATGACCAGGGCAACCTGCTGATCATAGATGTCAACCATTTGGATTTTGTGAATAAGCCGGAAGATTTTTCATTTATCGTGGAGCGAATAGATGCCGAGATCAACGGCCTCTTCAGCAATAAGAAGCTGGGATAAAAAGGGATCTGTCAACCTTTGTTAAACAGGTACATCCAGATCACGCGACCCATTCTGAAATTGAAGCCCCAAAGGAGCAACACCGTGAAAATGGCCAAGTACAGGATGTAATCAAGTGACACCCCGATTACCAGACAGACCAGCAGCACGGCGACCATTTCAGCAATGTTCAGCCCATAGCTGACATACATGGCCCCCATAAAATACCCTGGCTCTATTTCATACCGGTGGTGGCAGTGTGCACAGGTCTCATGCATCTGCGGCATTTTCATCAGCAGCACATTGCCCTTGGTCTCAAAGACCTCCCCTTTTCCACAAATCGGACATTTCTCCTGAAAAACTCCTTTCAGCCTGTTCTGCATTTCTTAAAAATAATTATGAGCAAAATTGATTCATTAATACAAATGATCAATTAAACTAAAGTTTCCAATATTTGTACAAAAGAGACATCTTCCTGATGATGAAAAAAATCAATGTGCTGGACCTGGCCGAATTTGAGCGCAGCGGAAACCCGCTCGACTTTTACTGCAACACCTTCAGCAGGCACTTGCAAGCGCACCATGGCGCCATCACCGCACCACATAAGCACAACTTCTTCCTCATCGTACTTTTCACCAGTGGCAGTGGCCTCCATGAAATTGACTTTGAGAAATACCGGGTGACTCCCGGGAGTGTCTTCTTCCTCGCACCCGGACAAACCCACTACTGGGAACTGTCAGACGACATTGACGGGCTCATCTTCTTCCACTCTCAGGAATTCTTCGACCTGTCCTTCACCGATCGCTCAGTCTATGATTTTCCTTTCTTCTACTCGCTGCTCAACTCCGCCACCCTGCAGCTGAATCCTCCGGACACCAAAAGAATGGCAGCTCTGTTCAATGAATTACTCACCGAATACAGTGGCAAAAACACTTTCATGACCACCCAGAAGCTTTCGTCCCTGCTGAGCCTTACTTACATCGAGCTTAGTCGTCTTTACCTGGCTCAGGGCCAAATGGAAGTATCCAAAACGGGCATCTACTCTGAGTACCTGCGAAAACTCGAAAAACTGATCGAAGAAAACTTCCGAACCCTCAAATCACCGGCTGCCTATGCGCAGCAACTTCACATCACCGTGCGGCATCTGAACAGGCTCACTCAGGAATCGCTGGGTAAATCCACCACCCAACTCATCACCGAGCGGGTACTCCTGGAAGCCAAGCGCATGCTGGTGCATGGCTCCACCTCACTCACCCATATAGCATATGACTTGGGCTATGAGGACTATGCCTACTTTTCACGGCTCTTTAAAAAATGGACCGGTCACACCCCCTCCTCTTTTGCACAGCAGTATCAGTCGGGCCGAACAAGAAATCTTCCACCTAATCCGTGATGAATAAAAGCCCTTACATCAGGTGGTCATAGTATCTTTGATCCATTGACGATCTAAACCTGCGGTACCCATCAGCACACCCATTCAAAATCATCGCTTCATCCTCGACATTCCGGTAGATCAAATCACCGATCGCACCCTCTATCAGCATGTGAGCATGGACACTTCAGAGACGATCTCCGGTGGCAACCTGTTTCCTGACAGTATTGCGCTGGATGAGGCCTTTTTCTCCATAGAGGCCAACAAAGCCACCTTTCCCGTGTCCGTGATCCAGCAGCGGGACCAGACGATCCTCTTTTGCGAATGCGCAACAAACAATGGTCACCTGTGCCTCCATCAGGCCAGAGCCCTCTCCGCGCTGAGCCGGCAGGAGGACCTGCAGCTCTTCTTCAACACCCAGCTGCGGCATGCCCGGCTCAAGCGCGTCGCTTATGACTATGGGCTGGAAAACGAACCCAACCTGGATGAGCACTTTAAGTTAGAGCTGTTTCAAAACCGTCTGGTGATCAATCCGGTGAATCCGGCACTCACAGCGGTCAAACACGAGCACCTCACGGAGCTCAGAAACAGCATCCTCAGCAATGAAACTCCATTGGTATCGGGTATCAATTCCGAGGTTGAAACGCAATTCATCGTCTTCAGACAACACAAATACTATAAGTATCTCCAGGCAGAGCTGTGCTCGGCACCTCATACCCAACAAGGAAAAATAAAGGCCCCCATCCACACCATCGACACTCAGGCAGCCATCTGGAACACCGCCGATTCAAGGGAAATAAAATTTCTGATGGGTATCGGACAGCTTAAAAACCGAACGGCGGAACGGCTGGGTGCACAGGACATTGCCGCCCTGCGTGCCGTGATCAAAAACCCAATGGGCTACCCCATCTACCAGACCTCCTCAGAAAGCCTCTCCCCCAAGTCGCTACTGCCGATCAAGGTGCGGCAGCTTCAGGAGGACATCATCCTCACCGTGAGCGAAAGCAAAGGCACTTATGAAATCTCCGCCTCGGTATCGGTCAATGGTGTCACTCATCAGATTGCCGAACTCTCGCTGAAGCTGCAATGCTTTCTGGTGATCGCAGATACCTGGTACTTCGTGGACAAGCTTCCGGTACTCTCCATCGTCCAGCTACTCAAACAGAAGTCGGGCCGGATGATTATCTACTCCGCTGCTTTCCGTGAGTTCAAAGCGCAGTTTCTGGACAAAGTAGCGGACAAGATTCACATCGAATACACTTTCATTGCGAAAGCTTCCCCGCGCCAGCTCGCAGCCAGTGAGTATGTATCCGACACAGAAAAGATCATCTACCTTTCCGATTTTGGCAGCCACGTGATGATCATGCCCGTGATGCGCTACAACGACGTGGAGATACCTGTCAGAACCAAGCGCCAGGTGTTTGGCAAAGACCAAAATGGTGGCGAGTTTCTCGTGGATCGCGACACCCAATCGGAAATAGCACTCACTGCCTTGCTCATCCGGCAGCACCCTGACTTTCCAGAGCAGCTGGAGAACGAACTGGATCACTTCTACCTGCACAAGCGCCAGTTTCTGAATGAAGACTGGTTTCTCCCTGCGTTTGAAGACTGGGGCAATGCCGGGATCACCGTGCTCGGGTTCAATGAGCTGGAAGGCAACAAGCTCAACCCCCACAAGCCCCGGATCGACATCAAAGTACTGAGCGGTCTCAACTGGTTCAACGCCACCGTCAGTGCGCGCTTTGGTCGTAAGAAAGCCGCTGTAAAAAAGATCCAGGTGGCCGTGAAAAACAAAAGCAAATACGTGCAACTGGACGATGGCACATTGGGCATCCTGCCTCAGGAGTGGATAGAGAAGTTTGCTGGCTATTTCACTGCCGGAGACCTGAACGACGAAGACATGATCAGCATCCCAAAAATCAACTTTTCAGACATTGAAGCACTGTTTGATGAAGAGATGCTGGACGAAACCACCAAAAATGACATCCGGCTGCTGAAGCAAAAAGTGGAAGACTTTACCAGCATACAACCTGTGCCAGTGCCCAAAGGATTAAAGGGCACCCTTCGGACCTATCAGCAGGAAGGATTAAACTGGCTCAACTTTCTGGATGAATACAACTTTGGCGGATGCCTGGCCGATGACATGGGTCTGGGTAAGTCCATACAGATTATCGCTTTTGCCCTCCTTCAAAAGGAAAAAGCACCTGACAGCACCAGCCTGCTGGTGGTACCCACCACCCTCATCTTCAACTGGCAGGCCGAAATCACCCAATTTGCACCCGGATTATCGGTGTATACCCTGCAGGGTGCTGACAGAATACGCGGCACGGAGGGGCTGCAGAAATTTGACCTCATCCTGATCTCCTACAACACGCTACTCACGGATGTCAGCTACCTCCGCAACTTCGAGTTCAACTACATCTTTCTGGATGAATCTCAGCAAATCAAAAACCCGGAATCTCAACGCTACAAGGCAGCCCGGCTGCTCCAGTCCCGTAACAAGGTGGTCATCACAGGCACACCGATAGAGAACAACACCTTCGACCTCTATAGTCAGTTTTCCTTTGCGTGTCCCGGCCTGTTTGGCAACAAGCGCCACTTCAAAGAGCTCTACTCCGTGCCGATAGACCGCTTCAAAGACAGCCAACGGACCAAAGAACTGCAGCAAAAGATCAGGCCTTTTCTCCTCAGAAGAACCAAACAGCAGGTAGCCAAAGAGCTACCTAAAAAGACCGAAATGATTCTCTATTGTCCTATGGAGACTGAACAGCGACAAACCTATGACGCCTACGAGAAGGAGTTTCGCGACTACATTTCAGTCACGGAGGCTGAGGAGCTGGAAAGAAATCCTATGCATGTGCTCAAGGGCCTCACCAAACTACGACAGATCTGCAACTCCACCAGGCTGCTGAAAAGTGACGAAGTGCTGGGCAGGAAAACCTCCTCCAAGATTGAAACACTCATGGAGCAAATTGAAAACAATGCGCCACACCATAAGATGCTCGTCTTCTCTCAGTTTGTCTCTATGCTGGAGCTGATCCAGGAAGAATTGGATACCAGAGGCATTGGTTATGCCCTCCTCACGGGGAGTACGCGCAATCGGGAAGCAGTGGTCAATTCCTTCCAGCAAGACGATGACATCCGGGTGTTTCTCATCAGCCTCAAGGCGGGAGGTACCGGCCTCAACCTGGTAGAAGCCAGCTATGTTTATCTGGTAGACCCCTGGTGGAACCCAGCCGTGGAAAATCAGGCCATCGACAGGGTGCACAGGATCGGACAAGAAAACAATGTGACAGCTATCCGGCTCATCTGCCCTGACACCATTGAGCAAAAAATCATACAGCTCCAGTCCACTAAAAAAGCACTCTCCGGTGAACTCATCACAGAAGACAGTGCATCGGCCAAGCTCCTGTCCAAAGCGGAACTGCTAAAACTGCTCTGACGTGAATATAAAATCATCATAATTTCGGGTCATTGCTAGGACAACCCGATTGCCTGACCCAATTTCGCAGAACGACTAAAACTATGCAATGAACCTCAAAACGCCCATCGGAAGATTAAGAGTACTGGCCATTCTGGAAGGTGTCAGCTTTCTGCTTTTTGCCGTCACCATGCCGCTGAAATACTGGCTTCAAATTCCCGAACCCAATCTATATGTAGGCATGACGCATGGCTGGCTGTTTATTTTTTACGTATTCTTTTGCATTCAGAACATCTTCATTCATAGCTGGAGCTTCAAAACTTCCTTACTTTCACTGGGTGCATCGCTGATCCCTTTTGGCACCTTTTACGCCGACTCCAGGATCTTCAAACCACAACAAAGGGCCTCAGGGACGCGCTAAAACTTACGTACGATCACCACCCCAATAACCACCAGCACGATACCCAATACGCGCATAGGGTTTATAGGCTGCTGCTGTGCTCCGAGGACACCCAAGTTGAGCACAAAATTCAAATCTCCTTCAGAATTAGATTTTATTTTGCATTCGTATCGTATCTAATTACCTAATTGCAGAATACCCAACCATACACAATTACATGAAATCAATTGCCTTTTTTCTCCTATTCATCTCTCTTCACGCTTCCGCTCAAATCGCCAAAGACTCCATAGCAGAAGACATGCTCATCTTCCAGCGAACCGTGGGCGGTTGGCCCAAACACATCCCCCTTCGGGGCAAAAAAGAAATCAAGGTGAATTATGAAAAACTGAACCTTACTGACCGTGAAAGACTGCTCATCAGGGCGGATTCTGGCCGGCTGGATGCTACCTATGACAATGGGGCCACCACAAAAGAGATTCGCTACCTGGTGCAGGCCTATCAGCGAACCAGAAACCCTGAGTATCTGGAAGCCGCCGAAAAAGGCATCGCCTATATCCTGGCTGGTCAATATCAGGACACAGGCGGATGGCCCCAGTTTTATCCGCTGCGCGGCGGATACCCCAATCACATTACCTACAATGACAACTCCATGGTGAATCTGCTGAACATCCTCAGAGACGTGGTGGATGGCAAAAACGGTTTTGAGGTGGTCAGTCCGAGCTTCAGGGAATCATCCCAAAAAGCCATTGCAAAAGGAATTGACTGTATGCTCAAAACCCAGATCGTAACCAATGGTAAGCTGACGGTCTGGTGCGCCCAGCATGATGAGCTGACCCTCCTGCCAGCCAAAGCCCGTGCCTATGAGCTCCCCTCCTACAGTGGACAGGAAAGTGTAGGAATTGTCAGGTTCCTGATGGGTGTAGAAAACCCGTCAGACAGTATCATGAACGCCATCCAAAGTGGGGTGCAATGGCTCGAGGATCATAAGATTGAGGGTTATACCATCGAATTTCAGAAAAACGATGGACAAGGCAGAGGGTATGACCGGGTACTGGTACCAAAGGATGGAGCAGTTACCTGGGCCAGATTCTATGACCTTGAAACCGAGCAGCCCTTTTTCTGTGGCAGAGACGGGGTGAAGAAAGCCAACATGACAGAGATAGAATACGAACGCCGGGTGGGCTATGGCTGGTATGGTGAATGGCCAAAAGACCTCCTGGAGAAAGACTGGCCGGAGTGGAAGGAGAAGAACCTTAAGTGACAGCATTCTGAAAGACCCAATTTCACTATTTTCCCGACTGATGAAAGGATCAATGAGGTTTTTTGCCCGATTTGTTTTTAATTTACGTACGCCCTAACTAATAAATTTTAGAGATTTCCCCAAATCTCTTTTCGCCGCGATTAACTGATTTATGTATTCAACCGAAACTAAAGAATCCGCCCTTATATCGGGTGATGTCATTCAAGACAGTCAGCTGGTAACCTTAAATGAGCATTTTGATGTGCGTGGATCATTCACAGAAGTGTTCCAGGACAACTGGAACTCTGTGATCAATCCTGTGCAATGGAGCATGGTGAAATCTGAAGAACAGGTATTGAGAGGCATGCATTACCACAGAAGACACGACGAGTACTTTTGTCTGGTACAGGGAAGTTGTTACCTCGGCCTTAAAGATTTACGTCCCGAGTCCTCATCTTACCTAAAATCCTCCCTCTATTATTTAACTGCTTCAGACCTTAAAGCATTGATCTTTCCAAGAGGGGTAGTTCATGGCTGGTATTTTATAGAGCCTTCGCTACACCTTCAGGCAGTTTCTGAGTCTTATGAGGGATATGGTGATGAAGACAATTTTGGCTGCAGGTGGGATGACCCTCAGCTCGGTATTCCATGGCCATTTGAATCGGCAATCATTTCGGAGAGAGCAAATGATTTTGGATCATTAGATGAACTACCACCTTTTTACAAAGAGCGTCTTTAGTTTTTGGATGATCCTGCCTGGTAAATGAGAAAGTGTTTTCCCTTTGATGATTATTGTTTCTGACGCCAATCTTTCACGTTCTTTCAGGAGGTTTAAGGTAGCCAATCTCTGAAAATCCTGAACCGCCTTATCGGATGTCATGAGGGGGTAGAATTTAGCCAGATCCCTGGCCCGGCGTTCGGCAGACCATCCCGGGTGGTCTCCCCGCTTAAAATAGAGGATCGTAGGGTCTTGCGTAGATGTAAGATTCAGACTCCGGTGTGCCATAAACTGCTTCCACATGTAGATGTCTGTTGGAAATGAGGAGGGCGTAACCCGCCAGCCATAAGGCAACTCTTTATAAAACTCCAAGGTGTGGCCTACCTGAGAAAAAAGATAGTACCCCTTAGTGGCAGGCGATGGCCCATCAGCATGGCTGTAATACCCAAAAAAAGGCTTGCGGGCAAACTCAATATCATGATTCTCCAAAACACTCAGGCTGGTATGAATGCAGAAATTATGCTCCTGCAAATGCGCGTACATCAGCTCAATGTGATTTGGCAGCATCAGGTCCCTATCCAGTAAATAGCAAACAATTTCCCCTCTGGCTTCCTCAGAAAGTGCCTGATGGCGATATGTTTCACCTCTTCGATCTCCTTTTGGGTGATCAAAAAACCGTATTCTATCGTCCTTCAGCATCAGGCCCTGAATCACAAGCCTCGTGGCTTCATCTACACCATCTCCAATAACGAAAATCTCAATTTCCTTTTCAGTTTGCTGGAGTATACTCCCTATCGAATAGGGTAAAACAGGAGCCCGTTCCTTGGTGGTGGGTAAAATGACTGTGGCTTTTACTTTCATTCGCATTCTATCCGACATGCAGATTCAATTTCAATGATATGATTGGTCAACCTAACACCCTCCTCCAAATCCGTAAATGGGGCGGGGCCACCTTCCAGATAATTCAAAAACGCGTTAAGTTCAATCCGAAGCGGAGGAGTATCGTCAAAGTAAATCCTTTCTGAACTTTCACTGGTTAATTCACTCTGATCATCACCGTGATACACCGCCACGTAATTTACCTGTTCATCCCGGAGGATTGCAACAGCCTTCGTTCCAAAAACACTGATTTCACGTACCTTATGCGGATATCTGTTGGATACTTCAAAATGATAATATGGCTCAGATCCCATCAGAGCTGTTAATCCCCTTATGATTCCATTGTGACGCTGGCATACCACTTGCTTCTTTTCAGGTATTGCTCCCAGGATAGACTCACAAATTGATAAGTCGTGTATGGCCAGGTTCCAAAGACTATCCGTGTCCTTTCGTGGGCTGGTCCAGTTGGCCCTGACAGACTTGACACCTTTGATGACGCCCAATTTACCGGACTGTGCCAGTTGGGCCAGCAGCTGTACTCCCGGGTGATACCTCCATATATGCATTACATAGACGTCTTGGAGATCAAGGTGTTGAATTACCTTAAGCTTTGCACTGGAATTGGTCAGAGGTTTTTCCATAAAAATGGGCAGCTCATAGGGCTTCAGCATTCCTAGCAATTCATGATGTGATGCTGTGGCTGAAGCTATGATCACTCCATCCAATGGCCGCTCTATCAACTGATGGAAGTCAGCATGGTAAGTTACCTGTTCATGTAGAAGTAAGCTATTGTCCACTTTTATTACTGGATCAAATACATGAACTTCGCTACAGAGCAGGATTAATTCTTCGAGAATTTTATGACCCCAAATACCACATCCAATTAATCCAATGGACAGATTTCGCATGAGCAAATATGATTAGTTGGAGCTCAATAATCTCAAATAAATTCAATAAAAACACGATGTTCATGCTGGGTGAGAAAGGATTCACCCTGCCCTTGAATCTGTTGACATTCCTCATTATGGCCCGCATGTTTGGGCCAGTGGACTTTGGACTGATGAGTTTTGGATTGAGTCTGGTGGCGATTTTTGCGCCATTTTCGAAGCTTGCCTATGAGACCATTATCACCAAATACCTCTCTTTAGGTTATCAGCAAAAATCAGTTCTTCGGGGTTCAGTCAGACTCAGACTTCTGGGAAGTTTCGTGGTGTTTTCATTACTTGCCTTCACCGTTTTTCTGTTCCTTGAAGACCAGGTACTTATCTCTTTCATTTTGGCTATGGGTGCTACCCTGTGGGTGGAAGCGCTCATGGTTCAGGATTCCCTTTTCCAATCTGTACTGAAATCGAAATACAACACCTATGCCCGATCCACAGGCATCGTCGTTGGGTCATTAATGAGAATTGGTGTGGCTTATTATCTGCAGGATATCTTTCTCATAGGTCTTTCCTTTATACTAGAGCGGCTGATTACACTCCTACTGATGCAGTATTTCGCCTCGAAACTCAATCAGGAAAGGACTGCCGATCTCGGAGCAACGGTAACAAGTCAAAAGATCTTTCTGGAGTCACTTCCGCTGATCATGACCAATATATTTGTGCTCGTTTCTTTCAAAGTGGATCAGATATTCATTGAATACATGATCGGACCAGCGGAGGTGGGCATCTATGCCAGTGCTGCCCGTTTCAGTGAGGTCTGGTACATCCTCCCTGTGATTGTCATGTCTACTTACTTTCCATTTATCGCAAAGAACATTTCTGAGAGGGTAAAAGTAGAAGGCGTCCTTTTGAAAATATCTCGATCTCTGATGTTTTTATCCATCGGTTTAATTTTCATCGTAAGTATCGGAGCTCATTTTCTCATCGAAAACACCTTAGGACCCGCATTCATTGAAGCGGCAGATGTATTGAAAATTCATATTATCACAAGTATATTCTTCTTTGCGGGGCACCCCATTAGCAAAGTTCTCATAGCGCGAAATAAAACCTGGATTAATTTTTCAGGTAAGCTGGTAGCAGCACTATTGAACATTGCACTGAACCTTATACTTATCCCAAACTGGGGAATACAAGGTGCTGCCTTTGCTACCTTAATCTCTTATGCTTTTGGCTACTATCTTTTCTATTTTTTCTACCAGGAAACACGATCTTTGGCCTGGAAAATCACAACGGAACCCCTGAGATCTATTTACAGTTGGTTTGGAAAACTCTTAAACGTGTCGAAATGATTACCCTCAGAAAAATAGGATTGGTTCTGTTTTTTGGCACACAAATGATCCTGATCATATTTGGGTATTTTTCGGACACCAAATACTTCTGTTGGGTTCCCTATGACCAAATATCTCTGTACAGCATCGAAGTAAAGGTGGACAATCGCTTTCTGAGCCGGGAAGAGATACAGGCCAGGTACAGACAACCCTCCACAGGGCGTGAAAACCGGAATATCGAAAATCTCATATCCATCATCCAACAATATGAAAGTACCTACGGAGCTGGTCAGTCGGCAA
Source organism: Marinoscillum sp. (assembly GCF_040222955.1). GTDB lineage: Bacteria > Bacteroidota > Bacteroidia > Cytophagales > Cyclobacteriaceae > Marinoscillum. The sequence goes on from NZ_JAVKCA010000012.1 coordinate 198,910, forward strand.
ACGTAAAACTCACTTATCAAACCAACGGAAAAGAACTTAAGACATGGGAGTTAACACCTTAACCAATGCCGTTGGTGCAAGAGTTTTGGCTTTGGGGCTCTTTGGTTTTGGATTCGCGACAGAGCTTCTGAGAAGCGATCTCCCATTCCTCCCGTTTATAGGTTTCTTTGATACCATACCCATTGGGGCATTTAATTTATGTCTCGGCCTGCTTCTGATAATGTCTGCACTGGGAGTCCTATTTAACATTCGACTAAGAACAAGCAGCCTATTGCTGGGCTTAACCATTTTAGTGAGCATATTATCATGCAAACCGCTCTATAGCACGTCCATCACCCTCATTTCATGCCTGCTCATCCTTATCGGCTTAGGCCTCCACGGCTTTCTGCTTCGCTTGCAGCTGTCCATTGTATATTTTGGGGCAAGTGTGAACAAACTTGCAGACAATGACTGGTGGAATGGCGCCTACTTTGATTTTTTCGCAACAGACATTTTTCATCTACCCTTCTACGAAACGATTGGACAACTTTTCCCCGGGCACCTCACATTTGCCAAAATTCTTGGAGTCACCACTATTTTGATAGAACTGGCTCTGGCCATGCTTTTTCTAATACGCCGCTCCGGAAACGCCCCTATCCTACTGGGCATTCTGTTCCATGGCTTCATGCTGGTTTGGACAAAAGGCGAACTTTCAGTGATTTACTTCTATGTGATGTCCATTGCATACCTCCTGGTTTATATGAAAGAAAATGAGTCAAATAGAGGTCTTGCAAAAGTGTTTCTCACATGGAATTACCGCGAAAACAAAAAAATAAGGTTGACTTACGAACACGCAACTTACCTTTCTTATGCATTGTTCATAGGGATGACCAAATTGCCCAAAATTTACCGGATCGTGAATGTCCTTTATTCTGATCTATGAAACCTGTAGGTGGATCCAGATCAATTAAATCAGGTCTCCAACGATCAGTAAAAATGAAGATTAAATGAGCCACCACATTCCCATATCCAGGATCAAGCCAGACATACAGATAACAACCGCTCGCAGCGGGGGGCCAGGCGGACAGCACGTAAACAAAGTGGAAACGAAAGTAGTCCTCCGGTTCAATGTGATGGCGTCAACACACCTCACCGAGGATGAAAAAAATCGGATACGTGAGAAGATTGGCAGCCAGCTCACCAATGACGGATCGCTCATCATCACAGCCGATAGTCATAAGTCGCAGCTGAAAAACAAAGAAGTGGCCTTTAAGAAGCTGGACAGGATACTGACCAAGGCCTTCTTTGTTCCCAAAGCCAGAAAGAAAACTAAACCTTCCAAATCAGCCATCAACAAGCGTATTAAAGCCAAAAAGGAACACAGTGAAAAGAAAAAATGGCGTGGAAAGATTTAAAAACGGTCTCTACTTCTTCAAATTGCCGTTCTCCACATTTTCACGAAGGAGCGCTTCTGTATAAGCCCAGAGTGTATCGGACCCTTTGCGAATGCCCTGCACTTTTTCCAGCACCCGGTCAAGAGTCACGTCAAACTCCGTCCACGTCCCCCCCTGATTGGAAGCATTTTGCATGATCGGCTCCAGACGGTCCAAAGCCTTAGCAAATCGGGCCTCGCCGGTTTCTCCGGCTTCAAACTCCTCCCAGGTGGCAATAAAATCTCTCATCTGTTTCTCCGGGAGCAACCCGAAAATTCGTTTGGCTGCCGCTAACTCTGCCTCGGTGTTCACATGGTTTTGGGTGGTGTCATAGAGAAATGTATCTCCGGCATCAATCTCCACAATGTCATGAATGAGCAACATCTTCATCACTTTGAATAAATCCACCGGAGCACTGGCATGTTCTGCCAACACCATTGCCATCATGGCCAGATGCCAGCTGTGCTCAGCATCATTTTCATGTCTCTGACTGTTGAATAGTCTCGTTTTGCGCTGTATGTACTTCAGCTTGTCTATTTCCCTGATAAAAGTCAGCTGTTGTGTCAGTCTATCTACATTCATTGGATTCGCTCAATAGTTTTTACTTGTTTACTTTTAGGCTTCACAAAAGAACCTCAACTTTCCCTAATAGTAAAGGACATTTGTCCCATTGATGATATGATCCGGGAAAATCCAGCGCTACTTCGATACCTTTCTGAATTACATCTGGCCAACGGGCCGGTGACTGCCTCCGACTTCCCACCTAAAACTGAAATCATTGGTCAGGAGAAAAATGTGAAGGCAGCGTTTGTCATCACCTCTGGTATAGCCAAATGCTATCTTCATGAGAATAACGGCAGAATATTCGTTCAGGAGTTTTTCGGTCCTGGAGAACTCTTCGGGGAGGTAGAACTAATCCGGCAATCTTTAAGCTTTAGCTGCATAGAGGCGATCACCCATCTCTCTGCATTCAGGATTGGTCAGGATGATTTTCATGCCCTCTTACACGCTGATTCCCGGTTCAATACCCTCATCCTACAGTCGCTGGCCAACAAAGTACGCTACAAGGCGCTGCGACACGCCCACAACCAATCACATCCGGCAGCCGATAACCTGGTGCGGTTACAGCAGACCTTCCCTGACCTTTTTCATACCATTCCCAAGCAAGATCTCGCAGACTACCTGGGCATCACCCTTCGAAGCCTCAATCGGATTTTGAGAGGAACCGATCAGTAAAAATCATCACCTTTTACGCAAAACCCCTAATTTCGCGATTCATCTAATATGAACGAATTGCCTTTTGATCCCTATAAAATAGACCTGCCCATCACGGAGGTGATAGATGAAGTCAAATCCCATCTCTCGGCTGATAACACCCTGATTGTGAATGCGCCACCCGGAGCAGGTAAGAGTACGCTGCTACCACTAACACTGCTGCAGGAAGAATGGCTGAAAGGTCAGAAAATACTGATGCTGGAACCCAGAAGGCTGGCGGCAAGAACCATAGCCAGTCGCATGTCTGAACTCATTGGAGATCAGGTAGGCAAGACCGTTGGCTATCGGGTGAGGTTTGACAATAAGGTATCTGAGAAAACACGGATTGAAGTACTTACAGAGGGCATTCTGACCCGCATGATCCACTCGGACAACAGCCTGGAGGGTGTGGGGCTGGTGATCTTTGATGAATTTCATGAGCGCAGCATACATGCAGACGTTGCACTGGCGCTTTGTCGTGAAGCTCAGCAGGTTATCCGTCCTGACTTGAGGATTATGATTATGTCCGCCACATTGGACATGCCACAGCTCACCACGCTACTCAAGGCGCCATCTGTGGTGAGCAAAGGACGGCAATACCCTGTTGACATACAGTATGTTGGGGAGCAGGACCTTATGCTCCTACCAGAAATGACCGCCCGCACCATCATCAAAGCTACCAAAGAACACCCCGGAGACGTGCTGGCCTTTTTCCCCGGCGAGGGGGAAATCAGAAAATGTGAGGAGCTGCTCAGAAAAGAGTTAAAGGGATTTGCTTTGCACCCGCTTTATGGACAACTACCCCAAGGAAAGCAGTTTGCAGCCATCATGCCGGATCGATCAGGAAAGCGAAAGGTGGTGATGGCCACCTCCATTGCAGAAACCAGCCTTACGATTGAGGGTATCAAGATTGTGGTGGATACGGGGTTTGGTCGTACCTCCAAATTTGACCCTAAGTCCGGGCTCTCCAGACTGGAAACGGTACAGATCTCCAAAGACTCTGCCGACCAGCGGGCCGGACGGGCCGGCAGGCTTTCGGCCGGGGTTTGCTACCGCATGTGGTCCAAAGCCACACAAGCGAGACTCTCTGAACACCGAAATCCGGAGATCATGGAGGCCGATCTCGCAGCTCTCGTACTAGACATGGCGCAGTGGGGCATCGTGGATATCAACCAGCTCACCTGGCTCACTCCTCCTCCGAAAGGCGCACTGGCCCAGGCCAGCGAAACCCTTCATCAACTGAACGCACTGGAACATGGCCGGATCACGGCACATGGCAAAAAGATTCACCAACTGCCCTGTCATCCACGGATCGCACACATGCTACTGGAAGCCGAGGAGGCTGATATGCTGGAGCTGGCCACGGATGTGGCTGCCCTGCTGGAAGAACGTGATCCACTGGGGCGCGAAGCTGGTATCGACATCAACCTGAGGATAGAAACACTGCGCCGCTTCCGCGATGAAAATCGACTGGGTAAGAAGTTTGCCAGGATCGAAAAAGTAGCAGAATCATACCGCCGTATGTTTGATATCGAATCGGACAATGGCCCTGTAGATCCGTTCGAAACCGGCCTCATTCTATCCCATGCCTACCCCGAGAGAATCGCCTTTGCGCGTCCGGGAAACAATGCACAGTTTCAACTCTCCAACGGGAAATATGCCATGGCAGGACACAAAGATGACCTGGCACATGAACCGTGGTTGTCCATTGCCCATATGGATGCCCGCGATGGCATGGGCAAGATCTTCATGGCCTCACCCCTCAACCCGCGGGACCTGGCCCCACTGGTGAAAGAACGTGAAGTAATCACTTGGGACACCAAAAGAGGTGGGTTGATTGCCACCAAAGACCTGAGGATTGGCAGCATTATCCTTCAGTCCAGGCCACTCCCGGATCCGGATGAGTCACACCTGATTCAGGCCATCTCTGAAGCGCTCAAAAAAGAAGGCGGCCACCTGCTGGATTTCAACGAAAATGTGGAACAATGGCAAAACCGGGTATTGTCTTTGAGAAAGTGGAACCCACAAGGCAACTGGCCGGATGTGAGCACACCTACCCTGCTCATGACTAATGCGGAATGGCTGACGCCCTACCTGGATCAGGTGAAGAAACCTGACGACCTGAAAAAGATTGACCTGAAAAGTGTGTTGCATCACAGCCTGAATTGGGAACTACAGGAGCTCCTGTCTAAACTGGCACCCGAAAAGATAGAAGTCCCCAGTGGTTCATCTATCCCACTTCTGTATAGAGCAGATGGTGAGCCTCCCATACTGGCTGTTCGCCTTCAGGAGGTCTTTGGACTGGCTGATACCCCCAGGGTGAATGACGGTAGGAATGGTGTACTCATACACCTGCTTTCACCTGGTTATAAACCGGTACAAATCACCGCCGACCTACGTAGTTTTTGGGACAATGCCTATTTTGAAGTGAAAAAAGACCTGAAAAGAAGGTACCCTAAACACTCCTGGCCGGATGATCCATGGAATGCTGAAGCCGTGCGGGGCGTCAAGAGGAAAAATAGTTAGCTGTATTTCCTGGACCTAATCAGCTCCCCCTTTTGTGGTATTTTGAAAGATAATATTGATTCATTGGGCAAAAAGTAGTTACTTCATGCCCAGGAAACACCTCTATGCTTCAAGAATTACAAATCAGGAAACTGGAACACCTCTTCCGCATCATTGACTTTGATCACAATGGGCTCCTTCAAAAATCGGATTTTCAGAGTATTGCAGACAATGTAGCGATTTTCACTGGCATCATTGAAGACGATGATCACGACAACCTGCTACGTGAAGAAGGTAATATGATCTGGGGCTTTATCCAGGCCTATTTTCAGCAACCAAATCTGCAGAATATTGATGTCAAACAGTGGATTGAATTCATGGAGAATTTCTTTTTTGGGGCGGATGATGAGGTGTTAGACCAAAACATTACACTCATCATCAACCGATTACAGAATGTGTTTGATAAAAACAAAGACCAGCTCATCTCGCGGCTGGAGTTTATGAGCATTTTTGTATCCTTCAGGGTAGAGGTGCGCTTTGCTAACCAGTGCTTCAAGGCCATGGACCTCAACAGCGATGGATATATCAGCACCGATGAACTGGTACATGCCGCCATGAACTTCTTCAAGAGTAATGATCCTGATGCCCTTGGCAATCAACTATTCGGAGAGCTTGGCTCCTCCCACTTCCAAAGCGTAAAAGTTCAGTATTAACAAAAAAAGACCACCAATCTGGCGGTCTTTTTTCCTCGGTCAATTTTAAAGAAATATTTACTTTTTAATAGCTGGCAGCTTCGCCTTCACTTCTATTGAATACAGTCTGCCTGTGAATGGGGCCGCTGTAAATTCTCTGAATTCTGAATCGAATACGTTGGTCACCTGACCTGCCACCTGGAAGATATCATTGATTTTATATCCTAATCCCAGGTCTACATTTACAAATCCACCAAGCGGGCCATAGTTCCAGGTGTCTGTGCTTCGGGCATTCTCCCTGATCGGTGTACCTCTCCAGTTCAGATCCTGAGTTTTGGCTGCAATCTGAAAACTTGAAAAGTAGTCATACTCCTGCACCCATCTCATGTAGACATTCCCAAATAGCTTGTCGCCTCTAAAGTAAAGACCTGTTCCAAACTTATGCTTTGGAGCGTTTACCAGGATGTCCAGTTTGTTCACTACACCATCCTTGTTGAAGTCATTGTTTTCCAGGTCATCTTCATCCACACTATAGTCGAAATAGGAGTAGTTGAATGTCCAATTGATCTGATCATTGAGATAGACATTGGTACCAATATCAAACCCATAAGTATCCACTTGACCAAAGTTGACATAAGAGAGGACCAACCCACCATATGCTCCATAACCGCTCTGTACCTCACTCATAGGCGTATCTCCACGGTGGGTGGCTACTCCCACTACAGTGGCAGGAGACAGGAAGTCTTCGGAGATGTTATAGTAAGCGTTGGCATCCAAAAAGAATCGCTGCGGTACCAGTTCGCCTTTGTAGCCGATCTCAAAAGTCTGGATTTTCTCCACTGACTGTTTCTTTACCTTGCTACCGTCAGTCAGGGTGAATCCCTCTGCATTTCCAAGAATCAGTCCTGCGAACAAATCACCATACATGTTCAAAATAGTAGGTGTGGCTATGCCCTTTCCATAAGTAAGTCTAAAGGCGCCATTACCAGCACTGTATACCAGTCCCGCTTTAGGGATAAAGTTGAATCCATAAACTTCATGGTTATCTCCACGGAAAGCAGCTACCGCTTTGAAAGCCTCTGTAAACTGATAATCCAGCTGTCCATACACCCCTATCTGATTGATGATGATCGGGTCTTTTCCTCCATTGTCCAGCAAGTAGGTACCATTACTATTGGCATTATCCCTTTGCCACTGTGAGCCCACTACCACTTTGGCTTTGCCAAAAGTATCGTGATACTGCACCTCTGCATTCCATCTCTTGGAGTCATCAGCAAAGGTGGCTCCATTGCCCAGTGAGCTTGTATCAGCTTCGACTTCAGTAGCGCCATTGTCTATCGCATTGTAGTAATTTTTGGTACGTTGATCAATCGCATAAGTATCTTCAGTAGAGCTGGAAGTATTATATACCTGAGCAAAGAACTTATCAGAGACGTATCGCAGGTGGAAGTAGTTCATCTTCCAGTCTTTGATCTGGTTTCGTCCCACGTTGGTCGGAGAAAGGTAAGTACTGTTGCTTCCTCCCCAGCTGAAAATAAGATCTGAGTTATCAGTGACACTATAGTAAAGAGCTGCTTCTGCTCTTAAAAACTCTATGTCATTATCAAGTTTATACTCTTCATAACCTTCTTTCACGCCATCCGCATTTCTATCGATGTAGACTGAGTCCATAAATTCGAACTCTTCAGCCTTGGTGTACTCACCACTCACTTTGAAAGCCAACTTATCATTGAGAACCTGTGCGTGACGAACTCTGGCAGAGAGCATGCTCTGATTCCCTACACCAAGCGCCACAGTGGTACCTTGAGAAGATCTGGGATCTTTGGTAATGGTATGTACCAACCCATTGTGGGCATTTGGGCCATACAGCGCCGCATTTGGCCCCAAAATCACCTCTACCTGCTCAATATCTTCCTTGATTTGCGTGGTGAGCGGTCCCATAGGCAAGCCTGTAGCAATGAGGGTAGAGAATCGACCATCATTTACCTGAAGGTTCTTGGAGTTGAAGTTGCTATTAAAACCACGGATATTAATCCCCGTACCTACGACTCCCGCTCTCAGGTAGTCCACACCTTTCATCCTTGAGAGAAGCTCTCCAGGGTTAAAAGAAGGTAGCTCGTCAAGGCTCTTGCTGGAAATAATCTCTATGGTGGCTGGAGTCTGAGTGATCTTCTCTGGCTGACGAGATCCGGAAATTACCACCTGATCAAAAGAAAAAATGGACTCAGCCAGGCCAATGCTCCCCAGGTCAACATCTGCACCTGATACGTTCACTGAGCGAGTGAGTTCCTCGTAACCTACAAAGGATACTTTGATGGTATATGAGCCATCTGCTACTCCTGATATCTCGAACGAACCGTCGACATTGGTGGTCGCTCCTTTTGAGGTGCCACTCAATATAGCCGACGCCCCTATTAAGGCCTCTCCTGATTTCGCGTCGATCACTTTCCCGCTCACAACATTTTGGGCGAAAGACTCAAAGCACAAGAAGAAAAGACTTGCGATTAAGATGGTATAAGTTTTTTTCATTTTTTAAGTTTTTAGGTTGTTTGATTAAATCCTGTTCAATAAACATAGAAAAGCGCCCAACAAGAATGTGAATATCGCAATTATAAAAGGTGCGGACTTTTCAAATGAAAAATTCCGATAAGTGATTTAACATACTATATATCAGGAATATACGAGTTTAAAAATATGCCATGACTTTTATTATATCCAAAATGTCCCAAAACCTCTGTTTTTTATTTGATTTACCTCAGGTGAATATTTAACCGCGCTATTTGAGCAAGCTCTTTCAACACTGTGATAAAATTGGCTTATACCGTAATAGATGAATTTCAGACAGAAAGCCTGATCTGGACATTACGAAAATGCACGCGACTAAAAATACGGTGCTATCGGAGATTAGAATTGAAGGGATGAACCTCTACTGTTTCTGATAAAGTCGGGTTCTGGCCATGATGACCGTCCGGGGGATATACGACTCAAGTTCTGACAGTACCTGATTGAGAATAAAAGATTTATGTGGATTGGACACATGCTCCCGGGAGAAATCCACAATAGATTCTACCAGCTCCTTTGCTTCCAGGCGACCCACTTTGAGCAGGGCTATTTCATAATACCACCGGATAGTGGGCAGGTAGATGGATTTGCTCCTGTCGTCTTCATCTTTGGCAATGAGATTATAGCGTTTGAATACCTGTAAGATCTTATCGTACTTCTCCTGCTTGATCAACCCTTGGATGTACGCCGTGAAAAACGAGTACCATCGCTCCTTGAGAATCTCATCCTTATAGATTCTCAAAAAGCTATCGGCCAACATCTCTCCCCGCTGCGGTTGATTGTTGAGGTTGAGACATTTGATATAAAAGGATATAAAGCCAATCTTATGATAAAAATTGGAAGACTTCTGAACCTCTGAGAAGGACTCTTTCAGCAGATTCAGTGCTTCTTCTATTTTACCCCGCCGAATAAGAATAGAACTGAAGTTGCTCAGATACTGCACATGATCGGCATTCTTTTGTCGGATAGAGAGGTAGCCGTATTCCTCTGCCTGCTGCAATACATCAAACTTGGAGTGTAGCATCAGTCGGTTGGCGTAATAGTTATACAAGATCCTCCGGGTATAAAAAATACCCCTGGCCAGCAACTCGTCTAACCGGTCGTAGACCTCCCGGAGTTTTTCAAACTCCCGACTATTGAAATAGAGAAAGGTAAGCCTGACCACAGCCATGTACCGATTGAATCCATCCAGGTTTTCATTTTTGAAAAGTGAAAGCAGCCAGTCCTCCCACTGCCTGGAGTCTCCTTTTTTGAGGTTAAACTGTTCAATGATATCCACTGTAGCCTGATGCAGCTTTTGATTCACCTCCTTGGAATAATCATAATCAGCCTTATATCGCTCTACGAAATCATTGACCTCCTGATAGTCCTTGTGCCTAAGACGAATGAGCAGGTAATGCCGATAATTTTGTACCAGCTCATAGAATTTCATGAAGTTGTGAACGGGGTGCTCGTAATTTTTGATCCGCTTCAAAAGGACTTTCTCCTCCTCATGACTAATGGCATCCGTGATCACCTTGCGGTCCATGTCATTGACCCATTCGAAATAGCTGTCTACATCTATGCTATCCAGGCGCTTCTGAATCCAATCCATCAGACTGGAGTATTTGCGTTTGTCAATGCTGGTATTAAACGGCATCTTATTCTGCTGGCCGTGTGCGTTGGCACTCACACGCTTTAGGATTTCTTCCTTCTCCACATCTTCAAACTGCTGAATACTGGTGAGGTAATCCGCCTCGTGAGGAAGGATCTCAGCAGCAAAGGCCGTAAATTTCTTGAGTTTGGTCTTCAATAGGTAGTTGGCTAGTTGGTCAGAAAACTATCCACAATTTCGTTAATCTCGGCAGGTTTATCAAAAGATATGAAATGACCACAGGCTGGGATGAACTTCAGCACTGCATCAGGGATTTGTGATGTGCCTGATTCGGCCACCGATTTGGTAGTCAGGCCCGGATTCAGGTAGCGATTGGGAATGAGCGCATCCTCCTCCCCGTAAACCACCAATGTTTTCTGTCTGATCTCCCCTAACCGGTCCGCAATGGGCTGATCCAGCATGCCATGGACACCTCTGGCCACCGATTGGCAATAAGCCTCAAAGTCGCTAGCTTCCTTCATATTGATCCTGTCCTGAATCATAAACTCCACTGATTCGGGCATTTGATAGAAGTTCATGGCCCAACTGGCTCGGATTTGAGCCTCGGTAGCCTTCAGGAAAGTCTCCGTGACAGCTGTCGCTTTCAGAAGACTGGCATGCTCGTCAATGAATGTCTCGAAACCTGCCGGTGCCAAAAGAATGAGTTTTTCAAACTGATTTGGCAAATTAAGGACAGTAGATACCGCCACCTGTGCACCCATGCTATGTCCAACCAGCACCACATTTTTCAAACTCAGCGAGTCAATCAATTGACCTAGCACATGGGCATAATAACTCATATTGGCAGGATAATCACCTTTGGAGGATCGACCATACCCAGGCAGGTCGATGGCCACGCATCGGTATCTGCTTTGCAAATGATCTACCATGGGGTACCATGAAGGAATGTAGGTAGCCAGACCATGGATGAACAACAGGGTTTGGTCCCCTTGTCCTTCATCAATGTATGCAACTTCTGTCTCCGAGTTGATCGTCAGGTAATGCACGGGGTACTTGTAGGTAGCTATCATTTCGCTCACATTGGTGGGATTTTGCCCATGTGTCAAAAAAGGCAACATCACAGTAAAACAAATGGCTAATACTTCTCTAAACCGACACATATTGTTAAGCTAAATTTTTCCGATCAATTTTTCCGCTCCCATTTTTTGGCAACTCATCCAGTACCTCAAAGTACCGTGGCACCTTAAATTTGGCCAGGTGATTGGCACAATGTTCCCTGAGCAATGTCTCAGAAAATGAACACCCCTGCTTCATGGTCACAAAGGCCTTGCCCACTTCACCCCATTTGACATCCTTCACCCCTATAACTGCCGCTTCATCCACACCATATAGCCCTCTAAGTACCCGCTCTATCTCTGCCGGATATACATTCTCCCCACCCGAAATAAACATACACTTCTTCCGATCCACCACATACAGGTATCCATCACTATCCACCTTCACCAAATCACCAGTATGAAACCATCCGTCTACAATCGTCTTTTGAGTGGCTTCCTCATTTCTCCAGTAACCAGGAGTGACCATTGGCCCTTTCAGACAAAACTCTCCCACTTCATCTGGTCCGACTCTGCTGCCTTCCTCATCTACAATCTTATATTCAACATAGAAATTCGGCTTTCCAATAGAGCCGATTTTCAGCTCCGCATCGTCCTGATGCAAAGAAGTAAGATTTGGGCCCACCTCAGTCAGCCCGTAGCCCTGTCGGATCTTCACTCCTTTTCGATGCCAGGTATCGATCACCTCAAGCGGCAGGGCTTCCCCCCCCACTATAAAGTAACGCATGGCATCCAGACTCACCGATTTGAACTTCTCACTGTCAGCCATCATCTTGAGCATGGTAGGCACACCCATGAAAAGGTTCGATTTTTCCAGCTCCATTAATTCCAGCAGGAAATCCGGATCAAACTTATTCATAAGCCCTATGGTCGCTCCGCGGTGTAGCATAGGTGTCACCAGCACATTCCACCCTCCTGTGTGAAACGGAGGCATACAATTGATCGTAAGGTCAGCTGGAGTGATCTCCAGGCTTTGGCTGGTATTGAGGCTATTCCAGAGGAGCATCTTGTGAGAATAGATGGCCCCTTTCGGGAAACCCGTAGATCCAGAGGTATAGAGAATAAAAGCCGGATGATCCTCTACCAGCTCCACTGCTTCAAATTCATGGTGCGCCTGTTGTTGACTGGCGAGATCCTCCAGCCACAGCACTTTAATATCGGCCTTCAATGCAGCCACCACACCTTCAAACTTTCGTTCAGCAATCAAAAGCCTCGGCTCACTGTCCGAAATGAGATAATCAATTTCACTGGCTGAAAGTCGAAAATTAACCGGCACCAGTGTGATCCCGGTTTTTTGCGTCATTGAAAACAACATCACGTACTCAATGCTATGCTCCCCCAATACCATCAAGCGCTCACCTTTCAGCACTCCCATATCATGAGTAAAGTAATGAGCAAGCGCTTTAGCCTGATTGTTCAGCTCCTGATAGGTTAGGCTCCTGGCAGGTCGGTATTCTTTCACTGCCACCTTGTTGGGTGTGTATTCCGCCCATTTCGATGCCCAATCCTTTCTATACATGGCTTTGAGAAGGTTTTAGATAAAAATGCATCGACAAGCCAACAATCACCGAAACGATCAGAGCGGCCGTACTGGCAATGGCTGGATTGTTAACTGTCTCTTTCATATAGGGCAAAAAGCGACCGTAATACACTGTGAAATGAACCAGAAAGGCTACAACAGAAGATGTAAATACTGTTTTCAGTCTAACATTCTTTAGAAACATCCCAAAAAGCACCGGAACGAATGCCGATGAAAAGTAGGCATACACACCATTCTGAGCAAAAATCCCTACACTCAGGTTAGGCGATTTTAGTTGCTGATAGGACAACCCAAAGCTGATGATGGCCAAAAACACAATCATCAATTTATTCACCAAAATCTCTTGTTTGTCCCTCTTGGCAGGATCATATATTTTCCCAAAAAGGGGATTGAACAAGTCTCCCGTAAGTGTGGCACTCAGGGACTGAATAAGTCCCTCCAGTGTGGACAGCCCGGCCGAGATCAAACCCAATACTACCAATATGGTTACGTAGACAGAAAATTCACTCACCACATAAGCCGACACGATACCATCCATAGGGATGGGTACGCCATTGACTGTGAGATCAGGGAAATGAAATCTGGCAAAAAGACCTACAAATACTACTTGAAAAAACACCAGCAATACCAATATACCGACAACCAGGTACCTGTTCACATCCTTTTCATCCTTTAACAAAAGTGACTTGGTAATAATATGAGGCTGGCACACGATGGCAATTCCTATCACCGCCTGGCAAAATATGATTTCAAAAAAGTCTCTGAAAAGAAAGCTGTCAGGATTGGTCAGACTGGCATAGTGTGGCCCAATGGACTCCAGTTTTTTCATAAAGCCACCAAGCCCATCCTGAAAATATTCCATCCCGGAGAAGAGCAGTATCACTGCCACCACAAACATCAGCGTGGCTTGAATGGCATTGGTATATACCATTGAATTGGCTCCCCCAAACATCATATAACCAAATACGAACACAATCACGGATAGCAGTACGATGACCGGTTCAACATTGAGGGTACTGGAGAGTACCTGAGTCAACCCGACGCAAATAAGCACGATAAACGTGACCAGCAATAAAGAGATAAATGCAAAGAAGATGGCGTAGTTCTGGCTTTGATACATCTTGCCGATCCATTGGGCCATGGTTAATGCCTTCACATGACTGCCGGATTTTCTGAATTTCTTGGTCAGTAATATCAGAGAACAAAAAATGGCCAATGGCATCACAATACCGAAGGACAACACCCCACTTAAGCCATACAAAGCGATAAATCCGGGATTGATGATAAAGGTGGCCGCACTGGTCATAGACGCAGCCAGAGCCAGGCCCACTGCCAGGGGGGAAAAACTAATGCTGCCAATCGCATAATCGCTCATGCTCTTGATCTTCAATGCCCCCCTGATTACAAAAAAAAGGATGACGAGCATGTAAAGAATCACCACGATCCAGGTAGCAAAGATCTGTTCTGAAGAAGCCAGGTTATTCATTAATAGGTATTTGGGTTGGGTACAAGTTAATAACGAATGGCTGCCGCAGCGAATGCCAATCCACCTCCTGAGCCTATAAAAAGCAAAAGATCGCCTTTTTTCAGCTTCCCTTGCAAATAAGCATCATGCAGGGCCATAGGTATGCAGGCCGACCCGGTGTAGCCGTATTTATCCATGACCATATGGGCCTTGTCTCTGCTTACCCCCAGATTGTCCATGGTTTCATTGATGGAGTTAAAATTGAGCTGGGTGATGAAGTAGTGATCCACTTCATTAGGCACCACCCCTATTCGCTTACAGATATCCTCAGCCATCTCTGTCCACATTTTTGGATTCAGCTCTTTTGGGAATTTGTGTACGAACTTGAGTTGATGGTCATGATTTTTGAGGACCGTTTCTGTCACGGGCTGGTGAGTAGCTCCGGCATATATGCCCATCCAGCTATTGTATTGTCCTTCGGTTTTAAGGTCGCTGGCCAGAAATCCCTTTCCTTCCTCAGCACTGGCAGACATCACCACTGCTCCTGCACCATCGGCAAACAGGGTTACCGTTTTTTTATCATGCTTATTGAGGTACTTGCTCATGGCATATCCGCCTATGACCAGGATGTGCTGGTATCGCTCATCTGCAGCGATGTATTTGGCAGCCACATCCATGGCTGTTACAAACCCTGCACATGCGGTATTCAGGTCAAAAGTTCCGGCATTCTTCAATCCAAGCCGGTCCTGAATGACTGAAGCCGTGGATGGAGAGACGTACTCCGGGGTGTCTGTAGACAGTATCACCAGGTCAATGTCACCCGGCTCCAGGCCAGCCTCACCAATGGCCTGACGAGCCGCCGCCTCACAGAGGTCAGCCACAGACTCATCCTCAGTACACCACCTTCTGGTGGTAATGTTTACATTTTGTCTTAGCCAGGTGTCTACGTCCTCACCTAGCAGGTCGTTAAAATAGCTATTGGGGATCTCCTGTTCTGGGGCATAGGAGCCTATTCCGGTTATTGTTGCTTTTCTCATGAATCTGGTCTTATATAGTTACTGCTCCATCTACACTTAATACTGCTCCGCTTATAAATGAAGCATCCTCTGAGGCTAGAAAGGCATAGGCATTGGCTATGTCTTCTGGGGTACCTAACCTTGCAAGGGGTGTTTTACTCGTCATCATTTCTATTACTTTCTCAGGCATTGCTTTCACCATATCTGTAGCAATAAAACCAGGCGCCACGGCATTGACGGTAATGGAATACTTGCCCAGCTCCTTGGCGAGTGTCTTGGTCATGCCTATCACTCCTGACTTGGTAGCGGCATAGTTTGTCTGACCAAAATTGCCAAACAAACCCACCACAGACGAAGTATTGATAATGCGCCCATAGGCTTTTTCAATCATAAACGGGCTGACAGCTTTCACGCAATTGAATACGCCGGAAAGATTGATGCTTAGAACCTGGCTCCATTGCTCAAAGGTCATTTTGCGAATGGTGGCATCACGGGTGATTCCGGCATTGTTGATGAGGATGTCTATCTTCTCAAACTGTGCAATGACCTCCTGTGTGGCCGCCTCTGTTTCCTCAGGATCCGCTGTATTCACTTTGCGGAAAATCACCTGATGGCCATTGTCGTTCTGGGCTTGTGCCAACTCCTTCCCCGCAGCCTCATTCACATCCCAAATCACCACAATAGCGCCCTCCTGACAGTATTTTTCTACTGCCGCCCGGCCGATGCCTGCGGCTCCTCCTGTAATAATGGCTACTCTGTCCTTTAACTTGCTCATGTATATATTTTAGCGTTATTTAATGAATAGCTAATGACAATCTCATCATTCGCCCATTCCATTTAGAAATTTTTAAATTTGATTGGCTAAAAATACCATTTTGAAAATATGCGGTAAGACGGACTTTCATTAAATGTCTCTGGACTTTTGAATACATTGGACTCTCATCAACATTTATCACGCTGTGAATGAGATACTTAATGCTTAGTAAAGTAATCACGACTTTCAAAATACTCATTAAAAGCAGCCAGGATGCTCATTGTCACATTTTCAAAAGGTCACACCCATAAGTCAACGGTGCAATGAGCTATACAAAATACCTCCTCACTACTTGTCAAAGCCAAAAAAAAAGCCACATACAGATTCATTACTTTATTTTTGTATAAATAGTCATACCCCGATAATTCGCTCCAGAAGCACTATAATCTCCTAATTCCCTCCAATTTTGAATAAAAACGATCATGACTTTTACCACATCTGACCTTTGGGATATTCATGGTGATACATTAGCATGTGCTGCGCCGGTCTTTAATAACTATGGAATGGCTCAGTGCTTCCACGGCCAAATAGTTACGCTGAAACTGTTTGAAGATAACAGCCTGGTGCGGGAGCTATTGAAAACGAATGGTCAGGGAAAAGTGCTGATAGTAGATGGAGGTGGATCCACGAGATGCGCTCTGGTGGGAGATCAACTGGCTCAACTGGCTCTGGACAATCATTGGTCTGGTTTAATCATTTACGGCAGCATCCGGGACAGCACTCAGATAAGTCAAATGCCAATAGGAATAAAAGCACTTAATACCTGTCCGGTAAAAAGCATCAAAAGAAACGAAGGGCAGGTAGATATTTCACTGAATTTCGCCGGGGTGAATTTCATCCCCGGCCAGTATGTGTACAGCGATGCGGATGGAATTATCGTAAGTGAGTCGTCATTGTTGTAGCTCAAATTATTGTTTTGACAAAAAACATACGTTTCCAATAAAATAATTTAAAATTATCACGCTCCAATACTCGCAAAGTCGACAAGCTATTTCATGAGTCACAACTTGTGATCACTCAAAGTACATGAACATTTCGCTAAAAAAAGAAGCCCGCTCTTTTAGAAAGTCAACCTTCTGTTTTTTCAACAAATGATAATTTTCATGGGGATAAATTGAAAACTTGGTAAATCATCAACCAAAAATCAACCCATGAAAAAATTATTCCTTTCTCTCATGATGGGCATCTTCGTCTTGTCTGCCCAGTCACAACTCACTCAAGTATCCAATTTCGGGTCAAACCCGGGAAACCTGACTATGTACAGGTACACACCTGCGAATATGCCCGCAAACGCCCCTTTAGTTTTAGTGCTACACGGCTGCACGCAATCAGCCAGCACCTATGCTTCCGAAAGCGACTGGAACAACCTGGCCGATACCTACAAATTTCACCTGATCTACGCCGAACAAAAGAGCGGTAACAACTCCTCCAAATGTTTCAACTGGTTTGAAACAGGTGATATCAACCGCGGATCCGGTGAAGCAGCCTCCCTCAAAAACATGACAGACTACATGAAAAACAACTACTCAATTGATAACAGTCGGGTATTTGTTACGGGTTTTTCTGCCGGCGGGGCCATGACCACCGTGATGCTGGCTGCCTACCCGGATGTGTTTAGTGCCGGTGCCGTAATGTCTGGACTCCCTTACAAGGTAGCCACCAGCAGCAATTCAGCTTTTCAGGCCATGTATGGCAATGTCAACCAAACCCCAACTCAACTTGGAAACAGCGTAAGAAATGCCTCCAGTCACTCAGGCCCCTGGCCCACCGTTGGAGTGTTTCATGGTACCTCTGACTACACTGTGTACTACATGAATCAAAATGAGATCATGGAGCAGTGGACCAACGTGCACGGTACAGATCAAACGGCAGATGCACAAAATAGTGCTTTCCAGGGCAATAGTGTGGTAAGCAGAAAAGAATACAGAGACGGTTCAGGCAACCCTGTAGTGGTCACTTATAGCATGAGTGGCATGGGACACGCCATAGCCATCGATCCGGGCAGTGGAGAAACCCAGGGTGGCAACACAGGCTCATATGCCTCAGATGTCAATTTTTTCTCTTCTTACTGGTCTGTGGAGTTTTTTGGTATCACGGGAGCTCCTCCGGTGACCCTCTCTCCTCCCACCAACGTGACGGCCACAGCCGTTTCATCTTCTCAGATCAACCTCTCCTGGACTGACAATGAAACGACTGAAAGTGCGTATCTGGTCAAGCGTTCAAACTCTTCCGGTGGAACATACAGTACCATTGCTACGCTGGCTGCCAACAGCACCTCATACTCTAACGCTTCCCTTGCCGCCTCCACTACTTATTATTACAAGATCGTGGTACAGGATGCCGGCAGCAACACCGCCAGCAGTGGGGTTGTAAGTGCTACTACCTCATCCGGGGGATCTTCCAATCCGCCCGCAGCACCGTCAGCGCTTACCACCTCCAACATTACCGCCTCGAGTATTGGGCTTTCCTGGCAGGATAACTCATCCGATGAAAATAACTTTGTGGTAGAACGCTCAACCAACGGCTCTTCATATTCAGTGATAGCTACGCTGAGTGCCAATAGCACGAGCTATACCAATACAGGACTCAGCGCCTCAACCACGTATTTCTACAGAGTAAAAGCGCAGAACTCCCATGGCTCGTCTGCCTATACCTCAGCGGTAAGTGCCACCACCAGCGGAACTTCAACCATAGTGACCATAGAGCAGCTCACGGGAACCGGCATATTCACTTATGGAAATGCCCATAATATGGGGCAGTCCTTCACCGCTATTGCCAATGGTCAAATCGTTGAAATAGAAGCTAATCTGGTCTATGCTATCAGCGGATCTACTCTGAAAATTTTCAATGGAAACACGACAACCGGCACCCCTATTTACCAGCAATCGGGTGTCACCAAGGGCAGCGGATGGCAATCCATCACCTTGAGTCAGCCGGTATCTGTATCCAATAATTCGGTATATACATTCCAAATAACCAACGCTTCCATCAGGTATACATACTCCAGTGTGTACAGTGGAGGAAATCTGTGGTATGACAATATCTCATACTCCACTTTTGACGTTGGATTTATCGTTTCCATCAGTACAGGATCTTCCTCTCGTCAGGCGACTCAGGGTATGACAATGGAGTCTGGAAAAGTTGACTTCAGCGTCTTCCCCAACCCGGCCTCCGATTACCTCCGAGTAACTTCAGATGCAGGCGATCAGGCAGGTATCATGGAAATCTACTCCCTTTCCGGAAAGATGGTTTACCAAAAAGCCATTGTCGGTGAAATGGATGAGCGTATCTCCTTAGGGGACTGGACACCAGGAATTTATACCGTGGTACTACAGACCGGTCATCAACGTCAAACACAAAAATTAATCATTCACTAGAGATCACCTACCTCCTCTAGAGATCATTTATCCGGGGACAGCAGCAGGGCTGCTGTCCCCGGATTTATTAAGATATGACTCGCTCGATCACCATGGCAGAAGCACCACCCCCACCATTGCAAATACCCGCCACCCCTATGTGAGCATTCTTATCACTGAGGACAGAGCTGAGTGTGGTGAGGATTCTACTTCCCGAACACCCCAATGGGTGCCCCAAGGCCACTGCGCCACCAAAGACATTTACTTTACCTTCGTCCAGGTTAAGTAGTTCCATATTGGCCAGAGCCACAGCGGCAAAAGCCTCATTGATTTCATAATAGTCAACATAACTCTGGTCAATCCCTGCCATTTTCAAAGCGCTGGGGATGGCCAAAGAAGGCGATGTAGTAAACCAAAGAGGTTCTTGAGCTGCATCAGCATAACCAAGAATTTTCGCCTGAGCTTTCAAACCATACTCCTTCATCTTTCGCTTGCTAATCAACACTACTGCAGATGCACCATCATTAATGTTAGAGGCATTGGCTGCTGTGACGGTACCTTCTTTTGAAAACACAGGATTCAAAGAAGGGATCTTGTCAAACTTCACACTTCTGAACTCTTCATCTTCTGTGATAATCAATGGATTGCCCTTCCTTTGAGGAATCTCCACGGGAACAATTTCATGCTGAAATTTCCCCTCTTCTGTTGCTGACTCTGCCCTTTTATAAGACCTTATGGCGTATTCGTCCTGGGCTTCCCGGGTGATCTTCATCTCTTTGGCCGTATGATCTGCACAATTGCCCATGGCAAAATCGTGATACGCCTCCCACAGCCCATCGTGCTGTAGTCCATCTACAAGGGTTCCATGTCCATACTTGTAACCGAATCTGGCCCTGGGCACATAGTACGGTACATTGGACATACTCTCCATGCCTCCTGCCACCACCACATCAGCCTGCCCGAGGGCTATAGACTGAGCACCAAGCATAATGGCCTTAAGGCCCGATGAGCACACCTTATTGACTGTGGTGCATGGAATATTCGTTCCCAATCCGGCTTTTAGGGCCGCCTGTCTTGCAGGGGCCTGACCAAGGTTAGATGAAATCACATTTCCCATGAACACTTCCTGAACCTCCGAAGCCTCGAGGCCAGACTTTTTCAGTGCATCCTGTATAGCTATGGCCCCCAACTCCACGGCCGAAAGGCTGGATAATACACCTCCAAAACTACCAATAGGAGTCCTGGAAAGGGATAAAATATAAACTTCTTGCATTTTGGATTTTGGTTATTTCAGCCGAAAGCTAAATAACACAAGAAGGGAATTCTCCGCAAAGTGTTTTTTTAGGGGGTGGACTATTTAAGGCCTGCAACTACTTCACTCCCAATTTCCGAAAATCCAATTTCCGGGCTGATTGGGATCGTTGGACAGAAGAAATGTCTCAAAGGCATGCAGGAGCTCGTTTCGAGAGAGTCTGTCGTCCCTGTTGATATCCAGTTTGATAAAGGACTTAGCAGAGTATTTGATATCTATACCATATACCACAAACATGTCCACATATTCATCCGTAGAGATGTAGCCGTCGTGATTGTCATCAAATAAATCGAACAGAAAGCCTATGATAAATTCCTGAAATTCCTCCAACACGTCCTCATTTCCCTGCGCAATCACCTGTTCGGAAACAAACGTAACCCACTCATTTCGTGCAATCTTTTGGTTGTCCTTGTGAGGAATCTCCAACAGTAGGGCATGAAAAAACTTAGCTGATTTCTCCGCTAACCAGACATGCTTTGGTCCATTTGCCTCATAGCCAAGGCCTATTCTTATGCGCTCGGCAATCTCCGAAAAATCATCCGCATGAAGGAATCCATTTTTGTGAGAGTCTAGTAATCCAAAAAAATGAATTAACTTTTTCTCCTGAAACTCTGAAACCATCTACCCTAGTTATTTGTATAGACAATAATCTCAATTAAGAACGAGAATTTCTAACAATTTACCCAAAATTAACGGGCAGGCTGCCCTCTAAACCTGAATCATGAACTACAAGGACAAATATCTTCCCGTTGATCCCGACTTCATTGAGTTTTGCCATTCACAGGTAACCCTTCATACCTCTGGTAAAATCCACTTTTTCAATGATCAACACAAAGTTGATGATGTAAGAGGTCAGCTTTCGGCGCTAAACAAAACCATGGAAGGTTATTTTCTGGAAATGGACAATGGAGATTCCGTAAGATTAGACAAAGTCATTACACTAATGGGTAAACCAGGGCCAGGATATGAGGAGTATGACAGTTACGCCAATGCGTGTCTCACTTGTGAAGATTTAGGGCAGTTTTAACACAAAACTGCCCATTTAATTTAACTCGGTTTTACCAATCCGAAATGCTTACGAAATAGCTTAATAAGAAAGGTACCCAGACCTTCATATCTCCTGCTCGCCCTCTGGCTTATTTTGTTTGATCTACTTGTTTGCATAACCTATTCTGTTGTTTATAGTAAAACCAACGGAGAGATATATTCCCTTATTGTATCTTCACATGAAAAGCTAAAATCGTAAACTCATGGTCTATGACATGATTTCCTGCGGGCAGTTTGGTCAGCAGCTGTCAGAACTGGTAAATAACTCTTATGGCCATGTCGCCAAATGCATTTATAAAGAATCTCTTGTTCAGAAGGACCTCAACGGGAAAAATGCCATTGCAGGCTTTTACCAGTTTGATCATCTGGACTTATCAGAAATCAAATGGATTCATGCATTTGGGGCCGGGGTGGATGACTACCTGAAGCAACCTACCATTCAATCGGATGTCATACTCACCCGCACACTGGGATACATGGATAAACGCATAGGCGAGTATTGCCTTGCTTACATTCTCGAAGACCTTAAATCAGTGGTACCTACCCATGACAATCAGCGGTCGCACTTCTGGAAACGTACCAACCTGAATGTACTTTATAATAAAAAAGTATTAATTCTGGGCACAGGTTTTGTCGGGCAAGGCATTGCTTCCGCCCTTTACCCGTTGGTTGAAAAAATAGCTGGTATCAATGCTTCGGGAATTTCAAACCCGGCATTTCATCAAATCATTGCTATGAAAGACATTCATCGCTCCAAGCTTGAGCAATATGACATTGTCATCAGTGCACTCCCTCTTACTCCCACTACCACAAATTTTCTCAACAAGTCTTTCTTTGCTTTGCTTCATGATGCGCTCTTCATGAATGTGGGAAGAGGAAAATCGTTGGTGGAATCCGATCTCCTGTGGGCCTTGGAAAATGGTCATGTGCGAAAAGCAGTTTTGGATGTTTATCAAACTGAACCCGTTCCCGCCGATTCACCTTTCTGGGATCACAATGCAGTCATGATGACCCCTCATCATTCCGGTCTCACCACATTCGATGATGTTAAAAAGAGTTTCGAAGAAAGCGTGGATGCTTTGAAGAATGGGATAAGAAATCATCTTTTCGTCGACATTAGTAAGGGATATTAGTCATGGAATTCAACACCACCCTCAGTAAATTCTCTGGAACAGATGCGAGTGTATACGAGCTCCATCTTCCTGTGCCCAAGCCGATAGCCGAGCAATTTATCAGAGGTGAAAACCGGCGGGTTATTTGTGAAATCAACGAAACAACAAGCCTTCACAGTGGGCTGATGCCCCACAAGGATTATTGGTATATATTAATCAATCAGTCCGTCATCAAAAAACTTGGGTTGGAAGTTGGTCATTCGGTCTCCGTCAAATTAACTCAGGATGATTCAACCTACGGAATGGAAATGCCGGAGGAACTGATGGTTTTACTGGACCAGGACAGCCAAGGAAATGAGTACTTTCACCAACTAACACCAGGAAAACAACGAAACCTCATATACATAGTTAGCAAGGTTAAAAGCTCGGAGAGCAGGTTAAACAAAGCTTTGGCAATAGTGCATCACCTGAAAGATCAAAATGGAAAACTCGATTTTAAGCTATTAAATCAGGTCATAAAGGACTACAATAACCGTGGAAAACTCAATTGACAAGAACGAAATGAAATTCTCTTCCTACGCTGTTTTTACCGACAAGGTCAGTGGACTAAGTGGGAATACAAGTACGGTAGTGGTATTAGATCATCCCCTATCCGGACGTCAAATGCAGGATATCGCTTCCGATTTATGGCAGCCTGCAACCACCTTCTTATGGAAAGAAGGCAATCACTGGCACGTGAGGTGGTTTGCTCCTGATCAGGAAATCGGACTGTGCGGGCACGGGTCGATGGCTGCCGTGGCCTGCCTTCATGATAAAGGTATAACTGACTTTGATCTCCACTTCAATGGTGGGATTATATCAGGAGGTGTAGAAAACGATCGGTGCTACATTACCCTGGAAATCATCCCCGTTGTGGAGGAATTGAAGATTGAAGACTATCTACTGAAAGCACTCAAAATACCAATTCTGGGTCATTATCAAACGTCCAATAAAAACATCATACTCACGGACAATCAGGAGTCTGTAAAATCGATGCGTCCCAATTTTGAGATTTTGAGGAGTTCTCCAATATTCGGATACGCAGTAACGGCACCAGGGGATCATTGCGATTTTGTGAGCAGAACGCTGGTGCCTCACGTGCATCAACTCGAAGACCCGGCCACCGGTTCGTCACATGCAGCACTGGCTCCCTTCTGGGCCTCCAGACTCCATAAAACAGAGATGGAAGCCATCCAACTCAGCAAAAGAGGTGGTAAATTTTACTTAAAGATGCAGGGAACGACGGTACGGCTAAGTGGCGACCATGATAAACTCAATGCCGGCACAATTTATCTACGCTAAAAAAGAGGTTGAGACTTTCCTCTTATGGAATACTCTTTCAGTTCGCAACGGACTTTCCCTATTTTCATATCAGCCTCAATGACCAGCGGAATTCCCATACCATCTTTTTCAAGAACCCATACTACCACGGCTTTTTCTTTTGGGAAAGTTCGGGAAATTGGAAAAAGTCCATAAAACTTATGAACCTCCACCTTTTCTCCATCAAATTTGATTTTCTCCTTACCTCCATACTCCATCCCAAAATCGTACAACTTATCTTCCCAGTAAGTATTCAGTAGAATAGACTCTCCAGGCTTGAATCCAGACCATAGTTTACTTCGCAAGTACATATAAGTGCCATGTAAGTCGTAAGATTTATCATTGAGATCCACTGTGACTTCCTTTTTGGGGTACTCTTTCGTGTAATCCATCATTTTGACGTAAGTCTGCATCTTGTTATAGTCAAACGTATTCCACTGGTCAAACTTCCCCTTTCTTTCATCCAAATGTTTCTCAGAAACAATCGTCTTGTAGTTACTGGTATTCACATACCCCCAATATTCGTTCTGAACACCACCCAACCAACTAAAAAGACCAATGGTGTGCGCGTCTATATAGCTGTGATAAAAAGTCTGGTTATTTCGTACTATCAATGAATCTGCCAGGGACATGGTAGCCTCGCCCAGGGCAAACCATCCGTAGGAGATTTTAAAAGTGATTTGCTCTCCAAGGGGGAAATCAAGGTTGTTCTTGGGTTGAGAAACTACCGAGAGCGACACCAAAAGGGTAAAAATAATTAAGTTAAACTTTGTCATAGGATTTTGGGCTTATCCGAGATCAGTC
This sequence comes from Marinoscillum sp., assembly GCF_040222955.1. Taxonomy (GTDB): domain Bacteria; phylum Bacteroidota; class Bacteroidia; order Cytophagales; family Cyclobacteriaceae; genus Marinoscillum. Next base: position 223,869 of record NZ_JAVKCA010000012.1, read on the forward strand.
AAAAACCAGGCCCAATTTATATAGGCTGATTGCCAAATCATCAATTACATAGTTTTATCTTCGATCTATGGACAAGAGTATTCTTTTGGAATTAACAACATATCGTATGCCTTTCGGTAAATACAAAGGTGTGGCCATTTGCAATCTTCCCGAGCGTTACTTAATTTGGTTCAGAACAAAAGGCTTTCCCGAAGGGAAGCTAGGAATGTTACTCAATACGATGTATGAAATAAGGCTCAACGGACTAGAATATCTGCTGAAAGGCCTGAAAGATTCTCCACATCACTCATGAGCTTATGAATATATTCTATCGAAAAGCTCTTTTATTACCGCCTCATAAGATCAATATTTGCTGAAAATTTCACTAATTGGGCTCTGAATCTCAAAATGGTGCGAATTTTGTTTAAGAAAATGTCAAAAACGGTATATGAAGCGAATCAGTATTGGTATTTTATCCCTAATGGTCTCCTGTCTGGCCATAGGACAGGAAAATGAACAAAACTCCCTTGGAGCTGAAATAGATAAACTCAGCTACGATTGGGATTTGGAAGCAGAGAATCTGAATAGTTATGACGGGCTTTCTAAATTCTGCGTGGACAAGGATTATCGAATAAGTGTTATTGAGCTTCTCAATGATATTCATCATTACGACTCAGTTTTATATGATCGGTTAACCAAAGCCTCCAGATTCAACAAAGACAAGGAAATAGAAAAAACTTTGAAAGAAATATCCAAGTTTGAGACAGGATACAGTTTGAAAGAGTTCATTCATTTTCTTCATGGAGAATGTACCACTCGCAGTGACATTGAGAAGCATTCAGCGGAATCGAAAAACGATATTGGATCTAACTCTTATGACGGCCAAGTCTATATAGTTGAAACTGAACTTAACAAATTCATCAAACACATTACAAAAAGAGTGGATCACATTCGAGACCACGTTCATCATTTACACATTAAATGAGTTTTCCTTTTTCTCGCGGAACTCGCTCCGAAATAACTTTGAACATACCAATAATAAAAAGGCCCGGGGTTTTCACCCCGGGCCTTTTAAGTCTTAATCCATTAAATTATTACCTCCTGATCATCACTCTTTGAGGTGCCCACTTCTCCTGATCGTTGAAGAAGTGAATCAGATAAATCCCGCTTGGCAATTCTTCCGAGGTAATTTCGATCTCCAGCTCTCCTGACTTCACAGCTCCTGTAATCACCTCTCTACCTACCTGATCGTACAGTATCCACTTCATGTCATTGATTGGAGCAATCTCAAACTGCACCTTGAACACCTTGTCCGCAGGGTTAGGATACACCGCGAAATTGTGAATATCCTCCAGTCTGTTATCCAGCCCTGTTAACACAGGAACCACTTTTCCAACACCGGCGTTCGTTTTCTCCGCAGCCTGTAGTATCAGCTTATTGAGTTCATTCGCAGTGGTACCACCCACATTATCAACCTGCACAAAAACCACAACACTCAATTCATTCACATCATACACGTTGGAGATGTCCCAGCTTACACTCACAGACTCTTCACCGTTAAAGAATACACTCTGACCGTCAGTAACTGCTCCTGAATAAGTCAATCCAGCAGAACTAGGAAGCATTTTTCTAAGCACATTGTAAAGTGGCTGACCGCCATTCGCAGCCATTACGTCAGGATCTGTAATCTGTTTTTCTATCACAGCAAACCTGAACGACACCTCACTCTTAGCAGGCAGGTCAATTTTTGAAACAAACGACGTGGTGATCACCAATTCATCGGACCCTCCGCCTATAGTAATCTCCCCTATCTCAAACAAAGCCCCTTCCAAAGCTCTGGCCTTGTAACTATTTAGGCTCCATCCCACAACATCGCTATCCTCTGCTGTCTTACCTGAAAGTAAACTTTCAGGGGTACTGTCCACACCATAAAAGTTAGATCGGGCACCTGGATCCGATTGATTTCTCTGGCTCACTTCATCCTCTTCTCCCTTAAAGTAATTAATCCAGATAGCATCACTACTAATCTCCGTATCAATACGGGTCTTAATCTCAGTGCTTACGGCCTGACTAGACGCCCCTAAGTCTGAAAATTGCTCGATCAGTATATACTTATCCTTATTGTATATTCTGAAATTATCAAAAGCAAAACCATGCAAGTCATTGTTACTGTTGTCCACTTTGTCACCTGCTGTGGAGCCCAATGCAATTCGGAACCTTACTTCAGCAAAGTTTGAAGGCAACTTGTGAGCAGAAAACTTCCATGCAGAATTGGTTGTCCATCCGTCAGATCTTGAATTGAAGTTTACCAACCCAGGAGCACCACTTAACTCCTCACTGTTGTACCACTCTAAACCAGAAGCAGAATTGGTAAGCCTGGTATAATCACCCAATAGAATCCATGTAAGACCATCATCTGTAGAATACTGAACCACGACACCATCCGTAAAGGTAAGTTCCCGTGCATGATCAAATCCAATCGTAGGCTGAGTCATAGCTGACAAATCATACGCGGGAGAGTAAACCCACGCGTCCTCATTGGAAGCATACGCCGTGTCCAATCCGGTTGCCCAATAATTAGTAGAATTAATTCCACTCTGATCGGTAGGATTGGCGTAATTCACACTCTCGGTACCCAATTCCCATACAGTATTGGAGCGAGTCCCAAAGCCATCCACCGTGGTGCTATCAGCATACCATCCAGCGGTACCATTTTCAAAATCATATGATACTTCATCCGTAACAGTGATTTTGTCCAAAACAGTAATCGACCGTGTAATAGAAGCCACACAACCCGATGTGGATTGATAGAACAAATTCAGCTCGTATGTACCCGCCTCTGAGAAAACCAAGCCCGCAACCCCTATTGAATCTCGGGTTTGAATCTGGATATCGTCATTGGTAACCGTTACCGTCTGGCTCAAAGCCGGAACAGAAAGTTCAATCAGTGCAATGTCATAGTTATTACTCTGCGTGGGATTGTTATCTCCAAAAACAAAGGTTGTCTCATTCCCCTCTGTAATCCCCAGCCATCTCATTTTCGGTTGTGGAGTGGTACCAATTTCCGTGGTAATAAAGGCTGTTTCAACACAACCAGTCAAGCCTGTTGGAGCATTATTATCAGTAACCTTTACTTCAAAGTAATTATCCCCGGCAGCCAGTCCGTCTGCACCAACAGATTTGGGATCAAATTCGATCCTTCTGGTCCTGACACCCACATCCGTTTGAGTAGAAGTTTCGATCTCAATTGCCTGAGCCGCAGTTCTACCCGCAGACCAAACAAACGAAGCCTGACTTACATCAAGGTTGTCCATGGTGACTTCCAGAATAATATTCTGTTCGTCACAGGCCTGAATCACATCTATTCTTTGATTGTTTGCCAGTGTAGACACTATAGGAACAGGTGCGACTGTTAGTGTAATGGCGGTTGGTTCACTGATACACCCTGCGAAAGACTCCCCAGCAATGATATTCGTAATTTGTCTTACATAAACAGTGGTATCACCAACAAACCCTTCGAGATTCACAGAGAATTGTCCTCCCAGCACCGGATTGGTCAAAGTCGTTTGCTGTACTTCTACATCATCTTCATTGTACCACTTAAACACGGTCTCACCTGCTGTGGTCTCTATTCCGGAATAGCTAATGATAGTCGAGGTACTGGTCACATCTCTGTTACACTGAGGAGCTGGAGTATTGGCTATTGGTGCATCCGGTACTGAATACAATGTGATGCTAAATTTAGTATAAGCACTTTCACATCCTTCGAATTCGTCAACTCCAGCAGCAATATCCTGCGTCTGACTTACTACAAACCTATAAACACCATCGGTGGCTCCAAGCAAACCAAGATTCGAAGCGGTTGCCACGGATGTTGCACCTGTTGGGGTTTCAGTAAATAATGGATTAAGTGCGTCATCAGGGAAGCCATCATTGTCACTATCCAGGTACCATCTAAAAGTAGAAGCAGTCTCCCCTGATACCTCAACATCATTGATGCCATCTCCCTCACAATACACCATGGTCGCATCCACAATAGACGGTGCCAGTGGTATGTCATAAACATGAACAGTAAGATAAGCCATATCCGAAACCTCAGATTCGCATCCGGGGAATGAAGAGCCATTCGGGGCGATATCATTGGTTTGAGCAATCAAGAAATAATAAGTACCCTCAATTGCATTGGTGAGCAAGAGTGATTGAGCTGTTACCTCAACCTGACCATCAGGATCTATACTACCACCGAAAAGAGAAGTTCTAGATGAAGAAATTGTACCAGCGGCATTCGAACTGTAGTAACCAAATGATGCGTTTGCATTACCAGTAATATCAAAACCTACACCTCCCAGGTCACCCTCGCAATAGCTCACCTCTAATTCCCTTACACCACTTTCATCAAATGCAATGGTACTTGGATCAGGAAATACAGTTACCAGAATTTTCATTGGATCACTTTCACAACCATAGAAGTCGGTTGATGAATTTTCATTCCTGGTTTGAGTAACCCAATAGGTATATGTGGAACTCACAGAATCGTCAAATACACCCTGGTCTTCCAGCTCACCCAACGTTATCAATCGACCGTTAAACGCTTCTGCATTAAGTGCGGCACCTGGTGCAGTTCCAGTACCATCATCCTGATACCAGGTATATTTTGAACCGGTGAGTCCTGGAGATTCCAACTGAATAAACTCCTCTTCTTCACCAAAACACAAGTAATAATTCAGCTCATTATCCACGGCCGAAGCTTGTCTGCTGGTGCTCCCTGCTCCACCCTTAAAGTTACTGTCTACAGGAGCATCAGGAATCTGGTAAACACTGATGATGAATTTACGCAGATCACTTTCACAACCGGTAAAAGGGTAAGGATCAGAACCCACTGCATTATCAAAGTCTGTTCTGGATATGTAGAATGTATCAGAAGTGGCAGCAACAGGATCATACCCCGTTGCACCCAGCAAGTCCAGTTCTGCGAGATTCAAATTATTGCTACCGTCCAAATCTGAAGGATCAAAAGTGGCCAGCGCCGTAGATGCATCACTATCGTAGATCGTGAAATAGGTTTCTGTCAAATCCTCATTATTCAGCCCGCTATTGATGACAATGGTTTCAAGACTGGCAGAACTACCACCAACTTCGCAGTATTCATAGAGATATCCAGAACTATTTACGTTGGCTCCCTCTCCCAGTAAATTAATACTTCCAAGATTCGTTTGATTGGTAGCGGTTGCCAAAATATTATCCACAATGGTAATTGGACTAGGAACAGCATAGATCTCAATCACAACCTTTCTCAATGGTGATTCACAACCTGAAAAAGAAGCAGTGTTTGCTCCGGAAATACCAACGTGAGAGAGCTCCGTAATCCAAAAATTAACGGTTGTTCTTGAGTTCGGAATGTTTCCTCCAAAGAATTCGTTCAAGACATTCAGATTAGTATCATTCGCACCTGTCAGGTTTGAAGTTCCTACTTCATTGTTCCCGTTCTCATCCAGGTACCATTTGAAGAATTCTGTGGAAACTCCTGTCGAGTTCACTACTACATCTTCAATTGTCTGACCACCACAGTATTCTATTATATACTCTCCTGTTCCGCTATCAAATGCCGAAATAGCATCCAAATCTGGGTTAGAAGCCAAATCAAGCATTGGTGCATCTGCAACAGACAACACCCTAAACTCAAAGCGCCCCGTATCAATAGTTGATGCTACTGTTTGTGGGTTCGAAATGTACACGATCTGATAATAACCAGGATCAACGCTAGTTGGATCAAACGTATTAACAACACCCAAAGAACCAGTTGCCGTAGAGTCTGCCAACAATTCATAAGGTGCCACTCCATCTGAGCTTGTGTAGAGCATATAGCCGTTAGTGATATACCCAGTAGAATCTACCCCTCCACTTCCAGTGTAAGTATAAATGCTTGCCTGAATCCTGAAATCACCATCATCAGCACAATAGAAATCATTGATTAGTTTCTGTCCTGTGACAGCATGATCAAACGATACTACCGGATTCGGATAGAGGTAAACCAAGGCTTCATCTTTTACAATCAAGGCACCATCCGATTCCTGACTGAGTACCGACACAAATTTAAGCGTGTCAACTTCGCGGCTCGGAATTCCGGCAATTGAATCCAATGCGGACGGATCAAATATCCAATCTCCATCAACTACAGAGGTTGGAATGTTAGCTGTTGGAGCACCCGGCACATAGGTGATTAATTTATTCACAATATTTCCATCTGCTTCACTTATTCCAACATCTCCATAGCCAGTCAACGAACTTCCATTTTCCACATAATAAACCTCAAGGAAATAAAAATCATCATCCGTACCATCAACCCCATTGATATCATATGTCGGATCAGAAACACCATCAGAACCATATAAGTAAATATCTCCCGAGCTCATCACTTGTTGAAACGATAACTCCTGTCTATTCAAATCAAACACATTTTCTGTTTGGTTGACCGTCATTATAAGCGCATTAAAAGTAGCGGTAACCCCATCGCTATTCTCCCATCGGTATTTTAGCGTATGTGCACCAGCACCAGCAGCTATAGGGGAAAACTTAACTGATGAATTCCCTCCAGGGTTATAGTTGAAATTCGTAAGACCGTTTCCTGAAATCAATAAATCATCCGTTGCCGGGTGACTAATTGTGAGTGTAGTTCCGGTTACATTACTCTCAGCAAAAGTGGTCACATTGGCACTATTGGTGATGTCATCAAGAAATGCTAAAGAGTACTTCACAGCAGGTCCCTCACTCGATGCTCCATTGACTGCTGTCTCGGTGATATAAAATGTAAACACCCCATTGTCATCAGCACCCACAAAATCTATCACCTCTTCGGCCATGAAATCGGCAACCGTAGGCTGAATATTGGTAGTCACATTTGTATACGGTACACCTACCGGGTCAAGCAATGTTTCATCTCTATAGATGGTAATCGTACTGCCTGAAATGGCTGGAGTAATTGTAACAGGTACCTCGGCCGAAGGGTCAGAAGCACCGGACGTCCTATAAAGAGCCTTTCTATCCCCATTTACATCACCATCCGCCGTATTCGTGGCATCTTCCAACAAAGTGACTACTTCCGTCATTGTGAGGTCAATAGTGATGGCTCCAGAGGTCGATGCTTGATTTTGGGATGGATCAAAAATCTCACCATTTGCATTGGTATAAGTGACCAGTAAGTCACCTTCAGCATTGGTCAGATCCGCCACTGTGAGTACAATGTACACGTCACCGGCACTACCATCTGCCTGTCCACTTACTAAAAATGCCGTTCCGTCCTCATCTACTACCGTGAAATCGGTCGGATTGGTGCCATTGGTAAGAACCACTTCGCTGAACTCAGCCCGGATTTGGGTATTACTGTTTTTAACAGCAGCTTGCAACGTTGGTATGGTATTATCCAATGTGAAACTATTGGAGGTTGCATTCGCAGCCATCTGATTGCCAGCATTGTCTGTAAATGCACTGGCTGTCAAGGTGATCCCCAAAGTACCATCTCCGGCTACATTGGATACCGTAAGTGTATAGTCACTGTTTGCAACATCTGTGGCCAAACTTATACTCGCCCCAAAACCGCCATTGTCTCCTGCCAACCCATTCGTTCCTACTCCATTAATGGTCGCTCCGCCAAGGTTTAATATGATGTCTGACAATGTAAAACCACTCACATCCTCATCAAAGGAAATATCGAAACTTACTGCATTGTCATTCGTGCCGCTGAAACTACCATTGGTCACAGCATTTCTAGTCAAAACCACCGTCGGACGGGTGTTGTCTACTGTCACAGTCGTACCGGCCGTCAGATCACCATTATCTAATGCTCCTGCCACAACATTTCCCGCATCATCCGTGAAGCTCAGGCTGAAATCAACAGCCCCATCAGTATCT
>NZ_JAVKCA010000016.1:0-199973 GCF_040222955.1 Marinoscillum sp.
TTTCATCTGAGCTGGTGAAGGTCACCGTCAATTCTGAACTGGCTGTGGCCGTGAGATCAAAAGCCTGATCTCCATAAGTCCTGTTGGCCAGTGCCTCAAAACTGATGGTTTGAGTGGCCTTTTCTATGGTTAAGCTTTGCGATACATCCAATGCCGCACTGTAGTTATCATTCCCGGCCTGACTGGCCGTGATGGTGGCTGTACCTGCACCCATGATCGTCACGGTGTTACCCGAAACTGAAGCCACCGTTTCATCTGAGCTGGTAAAGATCACCGTCAACTCTGAACTTGCTGTGGCCGTGAGGTCAAAAGCTGATTGGCCATAGACCTTGTCTTCAAGCTCGCCGAAGGTGACTGTCTGGCTTAGCTTTTCCGTGTTGATCGAAAAAGAGCGTTCATCCGTTAGTGATCCGTCAGAAAGTGTCACGGTTACAGTGTTGGAAGTCCCGGCATCTGTTGTCGTTGGCAACCAGTTAAATTCCCCGGTGGCGGAATTGAGACTCATTCCTTTTTCCAGTGAAATAGCATCCAGAGAATAGGTGAGCACATTCGAAGGAAGGTCATTATCGGACCCCGAAATTGTGAAGCTCAATGTTTCTCCAACTGTGGCAGTTTGATCCTCCACTGCATCCAGCACAGGAGCCACGTTCACTTCATTTACCGTAATATTGAAAGTATCTGAAGAGTAGCTAAAAGAATAGGTGTATTCGCTCAAGTAGTCCAATGCGTAAACCACTACCTCATAGACGCCACCCTGATCCTCAGACGGAATCCAACTGAACTCCCCGGACTCACTATCAATGCTCATCCCCAGATTAACCAAATCCCCATGAAGTGCGAATTCTATATTGCCCAATGGAAGAAAGTCGTCTGTTGCAGTAACGGTGAACTGAATTTCTGTCTCTTCGTCCAGGGTCTTATCCGCTATTGGATCAATGACCGGAGGAGCGTTTGCTTCAAGCAATACGGTAAAGTCACCTACGGCTCCACCCGGGCTCCATACCTGGAGCAAATAGTCCGTATTTGGACTGAGTGTCAGAAGAAGCAGCTCACTCTGGTCAAGCGCACAAGCCGGAAAATCACCAAAAGGACTCTCAATTTGGTATATTTCACCGCAGGCAGTATAAACCGCTCCTGCTATGGCTGTGGTCTCTCCGGCCTCCACCGTAAAGATCACCTGACCTGATTCGCCGGAATTGAACGAATACCACACATCCTTAATGTTGGATTCTTCTGTACAAGGGCTGGATTCCGCGTTTGGCGCGGCAAATTCAGTGGAGCCAGCGGTTGCCGTTCCTTCACCCGGCTCGTAAACACTCAGTGCCTGAGCGTTTGCGCAATCGTCGTTGGCGGGTGGGTTGTTCTCAAAATCAACTCCTAACCCACTGCTAGCAGGGCCGGTAGCATTTAGGACATTGACCGCAAGGGAATTAGTAAAAGCCGCATCCGTAAACTCAAAGGTAAGGTCGCTCACATTATGAGTAGCCTGGTGAGCTCCTGCGTTACCAGTGAGCGTCAGGCTGGCCTCTGCGGTTTGAAAACTGGTCATTACCCGTTGGTCTCCTCCATTGGCCACTGCCACGAAACCATCGCTCCCAAAGATGACATCATCCCAAGCTGACAGGGGTGCGTCTGGCTGCACAGTCCAATTGATACCATCCTCTGAGGTCATGACCCTATTGGTTCCATTGTAGGCCACGGCTACAAATAAGCCTCCACCATAATCAACTGCAAACCAGTCACTCATATCCACTGACCTGGGCGTCCAGGTTACCGCATCAGGTGAGGTGAGCACCCGGTAGTCATTTTCAATGCTTGATTCCTCCGAATAGTCTCCCACAAGTACAAACAGTCCGTTCCCATAAGCCACGTCATTGATCCCAAAATAGGAGCCTTCAGAGCTGCTTAGTTCCTGTGGAGTCCAATTGATTCCATCCGGTGATGTGGCAATATCCTCACCATATGACCCTGACACGAACAATCCGTTGCCAAATCCGACAAAGTCTCCAACATTCTCGTCACCTGCCGTCAGTGTCCAGTGAATGCCATCTAAAGACGTCATCACGCGATCAGTGCCATTCGGGCGTATAGCTACAAAACGCCCGTTTCCGAAAGTAATATCAATCCATCCTTGCTCAGAAGAAGGGGCCCTGGCTGTCCAGTTTACGCCATCTTCCGAGGTATAGGCCAAATGGCTGGCGTAATATGGCAGCGCTACAAAGATGCCATTCCCAAAAGCAACTGATGCCCAATTCTCAGCATCCTGAGCTTCGCTGGGAGTCCAGTTGATTCCGTCATTTGACGTAATCAATTTATTGGCTCCATAATCGGCCATTGCCACATATATACCGTTTCCATAGGCCACTGATTTATATTGCGCTGTACCCTCCGGAAACGTAGAGGTCCAGGTAACTCCGAGGGCACTGCTCTCTGTAATGGCCAAAGCGGGGGTAAGACCCTCAGGGATGTTATTCACTACCACTTCTGTTCCCACCTCCAAAAAGTTGTCTTCGTTACCATTGGCGAAGTGATCACCAGTGAGGGTTATTTGGATGGAACCCTCCACCGATCCATCGTTTGCCACGGCTTCTGTGAAACCTTCACCTGCATAAGTCATTGAAGCTGTTTTCGGGTGGAAAGTCAACCCCAATCCGCTACTGGCAGGGCCCGTGGCATTGATCACATAGGCTGCCGCTATGTTGGCAAATGCATAATCGGCAAACTCAAAGGTGATATCTTCAGTGTTATCTGAGGTATTGAGTCCACTACCGGAAAGAGTGAGCTGGGCGGTTGATGCTGTAGGTTCGCTTTTCAGAAGCCATTGGTCTGATTGATCAGTGAATGCCAGGAAAGAACCCTCTGCGTAGAGGACGACATTCAAATCAATGTCAATTACGTTGTTTGTTCCTGACCAGGACTGTCCATCAACTGACCTCAGGATTGCATCGTCATAATAATTTTCACCTACTATGATAAACTGTCCTCCTCCGTAAGTGAGCCAATTCCAGTTGCCGTAATCAATCTCGTGAGCCGTCCAGATAAATCCATCCACCGAAGTATAAACATCATCTCCGTATCCCCCGAGCCCAACAAATAGCCCGTTACCGTAGGTTATATCCTCTAATCCACCGTCATCAAATATTTCTGAAGATACACTTAGCCAACTTGCCCCATCCTCAGAAACCATGGCGTTGGGAGAATTAGGAGATACGGCCACGAATTTGCCATTGCCATAAGTCACCGCAAACCACTCAGCACTGGGAACTTCAGAATTCACAATCCAGTTCTGTGCATCTGAAGAGTACATAGCAGCGTTATCTCCCACTACCACAAAGCGTCCCTCGGCATAAGTAACACCCTCCCAATATCCATACACTTCCTGATAATCCCAGTTGACCCCATCCGTGGAAGTCATGACGTACCCATTTCCGGCACTACCAACAGCCACAAACAGACCGTTGGCATAGGTAACATCCCACCAACCGTCATAATTCAGTTCAGCTTCTACCCAGTTTGCCCCATCTGTGGAATAGATGTAATCTGTACTGTTATAATTCAATGCCACATAGGTGCCATTACCGTAAGCGGCGGCAGTATAAGTACCGCTAATGGAAGTATCCGTGCCATCCGTCCAATCAAGTCCCTGCTGAGTCTGAGCAGTGATGGTCAGCATGGGTGTAAGTACCCCCGGAATATTGCCGATGATAATCTCATCATTGATATCCAGCAGACCATCTTCGTCATCATCCTGAAAATTTTCACCATTCAGCGTGATCACAATTCTACCTTCTACATTTCCGGCGCCTGTTGCCCGAAAGCCCACGCCGGAGTAAACCATATTTGGATTGTCATTAAAATCCACTCCAACACCACTCGATCCCACTGCATTGATTACATCGGCAGCTTCAACATTGGCAAATGCAGCATCAGAAAACTCAATCTGAATATCGCTGATGTCATCGGCATCCTGATGAGCAGTGGCATTTCCAGCGAAGCTCAAGGTAGCCGTGGATCCAAGCTTGCTTGTGATGATCCATCCCGGAGATGAGTGATAGTCCCCCATGGCGATAAACCTTCCTTTTCCATAAGCAATGGCATTAAACCCCACTGACCCCAGAGCTACAGTGGACCAGTCGATCCCATTAGAAGACTTGTAAATGAGATTGTCAACGTCATTGTCGGTTACCACCATAAACTCGCCCTGGCCATAGGTGATAGCACTCAAGACATCTGAAACATCCATTCGCTGTGACCAGGAAGATCCATCCGAAGAAGTCCATATTTCCCCAGAGGAAGTAGTCACAACAAAAAGTCCGTTTCCATAAGCGATGTTCGAAACATTTTCAATTGTAGTTGCCTCTTCAACAGACCATTCCCAGCCATCTTGAGAGGTCATCGGCTGGCCATCTCCACTTATGGCAATGAACATGCCCGCACCGTAACTCACCGCAGCCCAGCTATTATGACTATAATCGGTGGGAGCCTCCCAGGTAGCTCCGTCTGGAGATACCATGATAGATTCATAATCATAGGAAGAGGCCACGGCCACAAATAAGCCATTTCCAAAGACAACATCGCTAAAAGTGATGTCATCAAGATACGTTTCTGACCAGTTGATTCCATCAGAAGATCGGGTTATATATCCATACTCCGACACGGCCACAAACAGGCTATCTCCGAAAGTGATGGCTTTCCAGGAATCGTAAGTATTATCTACACCTTGCCATCTCATGCCATCATAAGAAATCATTACTCCGTACTCAAAGTAACTACTACTCACAGCTACGTAGCGCTCATTTCCATAGGTCAGATCACTCCAATATCCATCTGAATTTGAAAAGCCCATGAGTGTATCCCATACTTCACCCACTGCATGTCTTTCAGTTATTTCAAAATCATAATTCATTCCAGCAGGAATTCCGCTGACGGTGACTTCATTCTCATCCAGGATGTCATCTGACTCGGAGAACATATCCCCAGACAATGAAACATTCAGAGAGCCTTGTACTGAACCATCATTAGCTGATGCTTCAGAGAAACTACCACTATATTCAATCGTGGCGCTTTTAAACGTCACACTCGCTACAGACTCCATGCTGTACCCATCTGTAATAGTCACAGAATATGTACCTGTTGAAAGACCAGATATTACCTGAGTAGTGGCACCGGTACTCCACAAGTATGAATACGGTGGTGCCCCATGGTGGGCATATGCAGATAACTCTCCGTAGTTGCCATTGGATCCCGGCTCGGTCACCACCTGTATATAAGCCGACACTGCTTTGGGCTGAGTCACTGTGATACGCTCAGAGGCGACGGCTCCATTCATATCCGTTACTGTCACTGTATATTCTCCAGAAACCAGGTCAGTGATAGCCGCAATTGTTTCATCGTTATTCCACAAGTAAGAATAGGGCTCAACTCCACCCACGACTGATGCCGTGACCGCACCATCATTGCCTCCTACGGTTGACACATGCGCATTCACTTCCAGTGTGACAATGAGCTCGTCGGGCTGAGTAATGGTCGCTGACCTCACCACTGAGGCTCCCGCATTGTCTGCAATCGTCACTGAGTAAGCACCGGCACTCAACCCTTCAACTGTTGAACCAGTGGCGCCATTGCTCCACAGGTAGGTATAAGGTTCCGTACCTCCCGTAGAGCTCACCGTCAACTGACCGTCTGAGCCACTGTAGATGGACACATGGGAGTCAATACTAATTGAACCGCTCAAAGTACTACCAATTCCAGATAAATTGATGATGTAGGGATCCTCGCAGCTCTCCACGTTGGTAAATGAGATCGAAGCAGTTTTAACACCCTCGGTGGTGGGAGAAAAGCTGACAGAAAAGGTGGTAGTAGCTCCGGCTGCCAATGAACCAGAGGTACCTGTCAGGTCAAGAATAAATTGATCGGCATCTGTCCCCATAAGCTGGGAAATGGGACTCCCCTGAAAATTGAGAGCCGAGGTTCCATCATTGATAATGGTAAAAACCCTGGCTTCAGAACTCAAACCTGTCATTTGGGTACCAAAATCGGTCGTTGACCCACTTTTCACCTCTGCGCCTGACGTTATCTTAAATGGGTGGCTGGTAACCCAGGCAGAAGATGGGGACATCGATACCAAAGTGGCGGCACTTCCACCGGCAACGAGATTGGTGGCAGTAGAACTCCCGGTGACATCATTGAGAGGCCAGTAACCGATCAAACCGGCTTCATTCCCAATCAACATGCTGCTCATGCTGGCGGATATCTCAGCCTCCGTTTTGGCGACATCCCACAATCGGATATCTGCCATGCTACCTGGCGCAAAGGTGGGATGTGCTGGTGATCCACCAAAATAAAAACCTGACTCCAGGCCAAACTTTGCTGTAGTCACCGTGGAGGTTATTGAGTCACCATCCACATAAATGGCAATAGTAACATTGCTCCCGTCCTCTGACCAGGTGGCCGCGAAATGATGCCATGAGTTAGTTACATATTGCATAGTGGTCGGGTATGCAGCATAGCCTCCCCCCTCGTAGCCACTTCGGAAATGCAACCCAACAGCCGGGTGCAGCGAGACGTAAAATGCCTTTGCATTCGGATATGCATATGCATTGGAGAAAAGCGTGAATTCAGGTTGACCCGCAGCCCAATTGTCTTTTTTCACCCATGCCTCCCAGGTGCCCGACCCTTGAGAGCTGATTGGGAGTCCATTGACTATGGTACTGAGATAACCAGCTTCAAACTCGAGGACATTTCGCCCACAATCACCACTGGGAAGAGGTGGTTGTGCAAAGGCTGTTGAAATCGTGAGAAAGAGCAGTGCTAAAACTGCCACAAATCGAGAAAATCCACTAACGGGATGTGTGATGCATGATTCCGGGGAATCAAGGGCGGATAGATTGTTCATGTCTTACTAGGTTTTAAGGGACAATAGGCCTCTCAGGGAGGCTTTACTCCGTAAGATGGTTCCCAATAAAACCTCAAAAACTAATCAATACATGAACCTCTCGGATTGGTGCATGAACCTCTCTACTTTGATCATTAAAATTTCAAAGCCCTTCGGTACGAAGGAAAAAAAGACCCAACGTTAAGCCATCTGATGCGCCAACTGCAGTTGGAAAGAGATAGAGGTGCCACGGTCGGACGAAGAAATGCTCAGCTCCTGGCCGTGCAGACGAATGAACTCCCGACATAACACCAGCCCGAGTCCGGTGCCTTTTTCATCCTGTGTCCCCCGGGTACTTTCTACCGGCTCATTCCCCTGAATTTTACGGATGGTCTCCTCCGGCATGCCCTGCCCCGAGTCTGTCACGGTAATCTCCACACAATCTTCGCGCTCGGAAACCGATAATTGGATCACGCCCCCTGCCGGAGAAAACTTAAGGGCATTACTGAGCAGGTTTCTGAGCACTGTACTGATCATATTGTAGTCCGCCTCCACCATCAGGTCGGCCTCCTGCTCTACAGTTATAGTGATCTCTTTGGCTTTCATCCCCTCTGTAAAGATGGTCATGCATTCCTCCACCAGGCCCTTTGTTTCGAACACTTCGGGCTGAAAATTGAGACCGTTGGTCTGAGAAAGGGCCCATTTCAGAAGATTATCCAACAAATGGTTCACAGATGCGGAAGATTGATCCACCTGCTCGATGAGCTGATTGATGCGGTCCTCATCACCCTTCTTCCGGTAAAAAGAAAGCATCCGCCCTATGCCTTGCATGGAGGTGACAGGACCCCTGAGGTCATGGGCAACGAGCGCAAAAAACTTGTCCTTGGTCTTGTTGGCAGCAAGCAGTTCATCCTGTGATCTATTGAGGGCTTTGTTGATTTTGGTAACCAGCTGATTTTGCTTGTCAATCTGATTCTTGGACTTTTTCAGCTGAAAATAACCAAAAATCATAGCTACACTGAGGATTAGAAATAAGACGGAAGCACCTCCGAATAGCCATTTTTGATTTCTCTCTTTGTCCAATATCAACCTGTTAAGCTCACCTTCCTTTTGCAAGGTTATAATTTCGTTGGCTTTCTTCTCAGATTCATATTTTTCATTGAGTTCGTTAATTACAGCCAGATCTTCTGAGTTTTTAATGGAATCAACCGCGGCCACATGTTTCCTGTAACTCAGATATGCTTTGGACACTTCCCCGGTAGTTTCATATAACTTCACTAACTCCTGGTAAAGATTTCGCTGACTTATAAAATCGCCTAACAACTCAGGCATGGCTTCTGCCTTGGTAAAATATTGCTCAGCGGCCGCCAGATTACCCATTTGTTTTTCCATCGACCCGAGTGAAATGTAGGATTGCAACATTCCCATCTTATTGCCCAGCTGCTCTTCAATCTGAAGGGATTTCAGTTGATATTTTCTTGCTTCGGCATACATCCCCTTCTTGAGGTACGCCTCTCCCAGGCCACTGTAGCCCCAGGCCTGATTCAAGACCATTTTAGACTTTATGGCATAATCAACGCAGTTTTGAAAACAATAAATAGCCGAATCATAATTGGCTTCTTCCTGAAAAACAGTCCCGAGATATTGGTAAGCTGTTGAGAGGCCGTTCAGGTAATTATTGCGTTTGTAGATATCAAAAACTTTGTAAAAGAGGGGTTTGGATTTTGCTCCTTCACCCATGATCATATAGATCAGCGCAATATTGAGCTGCGCATCAGCTTTGTCTGTTTCGCTCCCCAACTTATCAAAAATTTCAGCAGCCCTGATATAGCATTCCATCGCCTTGGTAAAATCTGACTGGTACCAGTAGTACCCTCCAAAATTCAGGGTGTTGCTGGCAATCAATACAGAATCCTGAAGCTCTTCGGCCAGCGCTTTGGCTTGCTCCCCATAGTACAGCGCAGAATCCATGTCAATTGACATATAGAGTCCAAAGAGCGAATTGACCCACCGGGTTTCTACAGAATCATTAGGTGGATTTTTCAGCATTGATTTTAAACTATCCACCAACGATAACCCCTGGGCACCGGCCAGTAGAGAACCAAAGTAGAATAACAAACACAGTGAGCAACAAATGACTCTATTCATGGCAATAAGTATGGTTGGCAATGACTAATATCAATAAATCATAATAATCTGAGCCTGTTCATCAGGTTGTTTTTATAAGCTCCTCCCAGGGGCAGTGACTTCTCACCAACTTCCACCACCATATCCACATCATCAACTCCATCTACTTTTTCTATGTTCACGATATGAGACCTGTGAATTCGCACAAACACGGTGGGGTCCAGCTTTTCTTCCAACTGGTTCATAGATGAGCGAATCTGAAAGCTGCGCTTATCTGAGACGATCTCGCAGTACCGATCCTGACTAACCTCTATCCATCGGATATCGGCCCAGGTCACCTTCACCAACTTGCTGCCCGATTTGATGAAAAAGCTTTCATTGAGAACCAGGTCTTCAGACCAGCCTGCAAATTTACCAACGCTCGCTTCCTGATCCTTTTTGCCCAACTTGAATACTGCCAGTTCAATGGCCGCCTGCAAAGAAGGCTTTTCAATGGGCTTAATAAGGTAGGCGTACGGGTCGGTCCGGAGCGCCCTGGAAATGGTCTCTTTGTCTACAAATGACGTAGCAAAAATGATAGGCGTGGGGCGAATACTATTCATTTTTCCGGCAATGGTCACCCCATCGTCGGTATCTTTCAAATCAATGTCCAGAATCACCAAATCCGGCAAAGTGGCATTGAACATGCGCAACATCTCCATTTCATTGTCGAATATGCCGATGAGGTCATACCCCAGCTCATCAAGAATCATTTCCATTTTACTGGCATGAACCAGATTATCCTCAGCTACCAGTATCCTCAATTTTGCCATAAATCCACATTAGGCCTTATTTGGCACATAAATGTGCTGTTAGGTATCCCGAATTAAGCCAATTCCGACGAAACAGACAACTACTATACCCTATTCATCTTGCGAGCAGACACAAAAAAACCAGCTCCCTGGGAGCTGGTTTAGTGACTCACCTAAAGGTCAGTCCGCCTTAGTATGGTCAAAACTTCTAGTGCTTTACGATCCTGTGGTGACTAACCAATTGACCTCCGGCATTGAGCACCCGAATGAGGTAAACACCTGAGCTAAGCTCACCCATTTGAATCGTCTTATTGGTTTCACTCTCCTGCAGAAGCACACCCATCAGGTCATACACTTTCACCCTCAGCCCTGCTTCACCGGCTACCATTATGCGTTCAGTGGCTGGATTCGGATATACTCTAATCTCATTTAGCACGGCTGTGCCCAATGGCAATACACTGGTCAGTACAAAACTCCCCTGGGCCGAACCCTGATAGTTGGTTTCGGTGATGGTTACCACTACTGCATAAGTACCCCCTTCGGTGGGTGCACCGGCGCTCCCATCATAAGTGATCTCGTAAGACAAGTCAGCCGGGTCAGTAGTTACGGTTGGCATTTTAGCACTACCATCCGCCTCCTGCTCCAGGTTACTTAGACTCACGGTAGCTGTAGCCCTGGTAATGGTAAGTGTACCCTCGGTATAACTAAAAGTATAATTCTGAGCTGCTCCACCAGAAGCAGTGATCGCATAAGTCCCCACATCGCTTGCCTCAATGGCAGTGCTGGAGACAGCAGGAACCGCTTCCAAATCTGCCTCCGAATCACTACCAATGTAACCCTGAATACTGGCGGTGAACTCAGGATTTTCTTTCCCGTAAATTCGGGTTTTGTCCTCTGCTGTTACTGTCAGGTCTGCTTTACCGGCCTCAAAACTCATACTCACTGAGGGTGCAGGGTTGAAAGATTCATCTCCATCCTGTGTAGCCAATATGGACACCTCTCCTACCCCGGTGAGACTCAGTTCCGAACCGGAAATGGTTGCCGGACCTGAGGTCACCACATATACCACCCCCAAACCCGAGCTTGCCGTAGCCTCCAGCGCAAATACATCTCCGTATTGCTTTCCGGAAATAGCTTCGAAAATGATCGCCTGAGCTAATTTGGAGGGGTCAGTCACATTAAAACTCAGACTCGTAGTTATCGCGGCGTGATAGTTCTGATTACCCGGCTGACTGGCGCGGATGATCACTGTACCCGTGCTGCCTGTAAGCGTAATAGTAGTGCCCGAGAGGCTCGCCGGACCGGTAATCTCATAGGTGAGTGGCAGATCAGAGCTTACAATGCCTATGATCTCAAAAGGATCATCTGTGACCAATTTATCTGCAATGGTTTCCAGCGCAATCGCCTGATCGGCCTTTTCTATTGTAAGGTTAGCTGACACATAAGTGAAGGTATAGTTACCGGCTTCACCGCCTGACACGACGATCTCATAAGTGCCGGCATCACTTTCCGCCGAAGCATTGCTGCTGATTGTTGGCATGGTCACCAGCACCTCCTCTCCTTCTCCATTCACAAAGCCTTCTAACTCATAAGTAAACTCCGGAAGGGCATCTCCGTAGACGATGATCTCCTCCTTTGCTGTGGCGGTAAGTGTAGCCCTGGCTACAGTAAACGAGCGGCTCTCTGTCGCAGGGTTGAAGGTATCATTCCCTGACTGACTGGCAGTGACAGTTACTTCTCCCACTCCTATGATTGTCAGTATGGAGCCATCAAGAACGGCAGGTCCCTCCACATCAAACGTAAGATCCAATTCTGAATCAGAGGAAGCTTCCAGTGCAATAGGAGTGGCTCCATAAATCTGGTCAGCAATTTCTGTGAACGAAATTGTCTGAGAGGTTTTGGTCGCATCGGTCACTATAAAGCTTACAGTCTCTGTTGCCGCAGCATTGTAGTTGGTACCGCCGGACTGACTTACCAACACTTCAACCACTCCGGTAACTCCTGTCAGTGTGATAAGGTTACCCTCATTGGTTGCAGGGCCGGTTACTTCATAGCTAAGTTCCAGACCAGAGGTGGTACTCGCCACCACCGTGAATGGTTCAGCAGCAACATCCTGATCAGCTATGGCTTCTATGCTAATCACCTGATCGGCCTTAACCACAGTGAGAACACCCTTGTCATAACCAAAGGAATAGTTGTCAGCCTCTGCACCAGAGCCTGTAATCTCATAGCTCCCTGCATCACTTGTCGCTGTGGCGGCTGTGGAGATGGTTGGTGCGGTAGTGATAACTGTGGCATCGTCAGCATTGACAAAACCGGAATACTCAAAGGTAAAACTCGGGTTTTCTGCTCCATACACTCTCTGCTGGTCATCAGGTGTCACGGTCAGGGTGGCTTTTCCCACTGTCAGACTGCCCTCCACGAGGATCAGGGAGTAGTTATCAGCGGATCCACCGGATAAGGTAATGGGATAGCTGCCCACTTCACTCAGTTCATCAGCCATCACCTCGGCAGAAGGCTCTGTAATTACAGCCACCGTCTCACCATTAACAAAGCCGGCATAACTAATCGTCAATTCAGGATTAACCGCGCCATAAACCTTACTCTTGGAATCTGCGCTGGCGGTGAGGGTCGCTTTGGTAATTTCGAATGTCATCTTGAGCGAAGCGGCATTGTACGCTTCATTGCCTGCCTGACGAGCAATAATACTGGCCGTACCTACCCCACTAATGCTTATCAGCTCATCCTCGAGCGCTATTGGACCTTCTGTGGTATAGGTCAGTTCCAGACCGGAATCGGTGAATGCTGAAAAGGAAAAAGGCGCAGCTCCATAAACCTTATCTGAAATAGAAACCATGGTAATCTCCTGCTTCAAACGGGTGGTATCCAGCACATCAAAGAGGATGGACTGGGTTTCTGCAGCCAGGTAATTGTTATCCCCTGCCTGATCGGCGTAGATCACCACCGTACCGGGAGCTCCACTCAGGGTCACTGTATTTCCTGACAAGCTGGCTGGCCCTTCTATGCTGAATGCCACTTCCAGGCCAGAAGTAGCCGTAGCCGTCACCTCAAACGGCTCATCTATAATCTTCTTCTCCGGGACTTCCTCAATGGAAATTTCCTGACTGGCCGGATCAACCGTGAGTAGTCCATCTACAAGGGTAAGCGTGTAATTGATAGCTGATCCGTTTGACAACTCAATCGGATAAGTACCGGCATCCGATTCTACCGTGGCGGTGGTGGAAATAGAGGGTAAGCTTTCGAGATCCTCCACATCATCACCATTTTCAAACCCGGAATAGGTCACGGTCAACTCGGGATTTTCCTCACCGTAAGTTTTGGATTGATCATCAGCGGTTACAGTGAGTCCTTTTTGGGTAACTGTGAGGAGTCCATCCTCAAGAGTGAGCACATAATTATCCGCAGACCCATCCGTAAGGGTAATGTCGTAAGTACCCACTCCACTCAGCTCTGTAGCACTGGTGACGGCAGTAGGCTCCACAATATCTGCTGGATCATCTTCATTCAAAAATCCTGAATAGGAAATGGTGAATTGCGGATTTTCCACCCCATAAACCCTGGTCTTCGCATCAGCAGTAGCTGTCAACTGTGCTTTCTCTACGGTCAACTGGCCATCTTCATAAACGAGATCATAGTTGTCATCACTCCCGTCTTTCTCAACAGACAGAATGTATATGCCTGCATCGCCTACAGTTTCTGAAACAATTACTCCGGATGGCTCCTCATCAACCACACCCGCTGTTTCATCCAGCACAAAACCAGCATAACTATAGGTGTATGTTGGTTCCAAATCACCATAGGTCATGGATTGGTCGTCTGCCGTTACGGTAAGCGGTGCTTTAGTGACAGTAAGAACTCCAGTCTCATATGCCAGCACATAGTTATTGTCCTCTCCACCTGACAGGGTGATGTCATAGGTTCCTACCTCGCTGGTCACAGTCGCATCGGTAGACCCAGAAGGAGGGGTATCAACCACCGAACCATCATCCTCATTCACCAAGCCCAAATAAGAAAAGGTGAACGCTGGAAGTTCGGCACCATAAGCCTTACTTTTCGCATCTGGAATTGCTGTGAGTAGCGCCTTATTGATCGTGAGTGGCTGGGTGATCTGGGCTGCCTCATAGTAGTCATTCCCGGCAAAATAAGCCCGAACATCTGCCTGACCTGCCCCCTCAATGGTTACTGAGGACCCATCGATGGCTATTTGGTCTGTGTCCTCGCTATCAAAAAGTACCTGCAACCCCTCGATGATGGAAGCGTCCAGTTCAAAACCTTCGTCACCATAAGTCACACTTTCCAGTTCGGTAAAAACAAGCTCAGGATCAAGCTTGGTGAAAGTCCAGCCTGGATTATTTCCCAAATCGAGCGTGGCCACCCCGATAAAATCAGCAGCGCCTCTGGCTTCAATACCATAAAGCTCACCCCATTTCAACTCAATGGTCTCGGCATCTGAGTAAATACGAGAAGGTACCGGATGCTCATCGCCTCTCGATAAGGTAATGGGATCTTCCTGCGAGCCCCCTTCGGCGGTCAGCGCATCAAAAGACAAGTGACTTTTAAACAGTACGGTCAAGTCTGTGCCTCCATCCAGGATGAGTTCATTCATATGAAAATAGGTACCAACCTCTACCTCTCCACTCAAAGTAACCTGCCCGACACTACCCATTGCGCTACCTCCAAAAGTACCTCCCGAGGGCATCGAAATGGAACAATCGGTACCAGTAACCTCCTCATCAGAAACCACATAGAAAGACTCACCTATCTCAAAGCTGGCGCCAGAAAGATCCACGGTAGAAGTCATATTGTCCAGGTGCAAATCCCCTATGGTAAAAACGTCTGCTCCAAAGTCGATTCCTCCTCCAGTTACTTCCAGGGATTCCAGATTCAGACCCTCTGGAATGCTCAACACATTATCATCACTACTCTCGGCATATATCTTCAGCGATTTATTGAATGTGGCCCCATTCGCATCAAAAGTGTGTACATCATAGAGGTAGAATTCCTGTACATCAAATTGAGCTTTGTCACTCAGCACAGCAGATCCGAAAACCGTCAGCCGCAGCACATCTGATGATGAATAGGAATAAAACCTGACAGGCGAATCCATTCCGCTCATATCAAGATTAGCTACCTGGTGTCCATTTGGATGAATGATCACCCCCAATAAGCCTTGACTATCGAAAGATTCGGCATCAAAGTACACATTGTCATGGCGGCCCGGAGCCCTTGTATGGAGTTCGGACCCACCGGATGTCGTGGCCCAGCTAGTGGGGCTTGACCACTGAGCTCCATTGGTTGGAGCTACCCAATAAAAATCCAAAGCTTCTGTTCCATTGATGGTCCACCCTGTATTGTTCCCGGCATCTACACTTTCATTGGCCGTGAAGTTGGCTCCACCGGTGGCTTCAGAATCCGATATTATCAGCGCGTTGGCACTGATACTGGCATAAGATGGCATTGAAAAAGTATACTGAGTTCCCGGAATGCTGCTCTTCATCACATTAGGATTGGATACTAAGCTGTACATAGAGAGGTTTTGCAAGATCTCAATAGTAGAACCCGCTAAGAAAGTAATTTCACTTCCCGAAGTAATACTCAGGGTATTGGCTGTCACATCCGACTCCACGTTTACCTTGCCATTGAACTTTAGGTAATAGACCCCCTGGTTCTTACGATCGGCATATCTATTGGTAACCTCGATCTGAGCATACCCTTTGGTGAGCGTACCCGATGAATACCAGGACAAAAGGAAGTTCTCTGCAACAATGATAGCCTTGCCCAAATCAACAGTGGTGTTATTGTAGGTGTAATATTCTTTAAGGACTATATCTGTATAGGCTACCCCATCATTGAATACAATCCCACCCCGCTGATGATCGATATTCACCTCAGGGGCATTTAAGTCTCCGACGATTTCCACCGCACCTGCGTCTTTGTATATGTACCATTCATGCTCGCCAAATGTTGCGCCATCCGCCGTGAGCGTTTGATTGGAATCTGATTCAAAATACATTTCGAGATCAATGGTGGCCTTTGGATCAAAATTCAGCGACCTGATAGGATGTAGGTGCCCTTTTTGACCTTCACCTTTCAGCGACATTGTATTGGACAATGAAACCATGGAAAGGTCGTTGAATATCACTGGTGAAGAAACTGTCACCACACTATTATCTTCACTGAATGAGTTAGCATCAAAAATGACATTGTCGTAGTAAGAAGGTAAACGCATCATTAGATCGTCACCTCCGGAGGAAGCCGCCCAATGATTTTCATAATCATCCCAATCTCCTGACCCACCTACCCAATAAAAATCTGTAGGCGCGGCAGCTCCATCGAAAATCCAGCCCGTATTTCCTCCCAAATCAAGGGAATTGGTGGCCGTGAATACCGCCTCACCTGTGCCATTGATATTCGTCAACGACACATTTTCTGCCGACACAGCCTCTGAATCATTGACGAAACTGAGCTCAGAATTTGCGCTGATAAAAATAGCCTGCACAGTGCCATCCGCGATTAGCTGATCAAAAGTGATATCCCTTGAAGCATAATTCCCAAAAGATACCATCGCACCTGGCCTGAACTCTAAAGTATTAAAGGTCATATCGTCCACGTTTGCCACCCTCACGTCTCCGTTAAATATCAAATGGTTAAGTGCCGGATCGTCATAGTCCATGTAGCCATCCAGGGTTCCCCCTAGGCCAGTATTAAATATCTCAACAGATGACTGATTATTGTCCATGAGCTTTGACCCGTCCCATACTCTCAGGTAACCTGTTTTCACGGTGGAATTGGAAATATCCAAATAGCCAGACTCATAACCAAGTTGTAACCAGTCCGCTTCCAGAGAAAACCCATCCAGAGTCACTGTGCCTTGATCATCTGTTCCACCGAAATAAAACTTACTCAAGACCAGGTCTCCCAACATCCTGTAGTTACCAATGCCTTGCATATAGATATCATAGGACACCTGAGGATCACCATTTGGGTGAATGGTCTGATCACCGGCACCCGAAAAGTGAAGCTCTGTCAAATTGGTTTCGAACAATGGGTCTGAACGAAGGGATCCATTGATGTGCAACACTCCATGTTGGCTGGTGGAAGGGAATTCATGTGTAGTATACAGGTACAGCTTGTCTGTCAGGTCGTTAATCATCAGGCTCCCCATGAAAAGATCAGTGGAGTCAGTATACACTACCGTTTCGCCGGCCGTAGACCGCTCATCGAAGTAGACGTGATCGTAAAGATCTGGAACTGATGAATGGAAAATACTGCCACCAGAGGAGGTGGCCCAGTGGTTTGCATAGTCTTCCCAGGCTCCTGATCCACCTACCCAGTAGTAATCATTGAATACCGGTCCGGTGATATTCCACCCGGAATTATTTCCTCCATCAATAGAATTGGTGGCCTCATAGGTCTGACCGCCGGTGATCTTTATATCCGTAAGCTGAACCCAATCTGCGGAGACTTCTGCCCCATCAGACATGATCAATGACACCTGTGATCCCGGGTAATAGCTTCTCAGTTTAACGGGACTCTCCTGAGTGCCATTTATAGCCAAACTACCTGTAATGGTCAAAGCATCTCCTTCCGAAAAAAGAAAATTCAAGTTACTGCCTGCTTCAAGTATTAGATTTTGAAAGACAGCCTGGCGCAGACCTTGAGGTAGCACATCTGAGTAAATAACGAATGTATTGTACTCCACGCCAATCCCATTATTATCAAACCGTAGGTTATTCAAATTTGCCCCAGCAGTTATTACGCTGGTTCCAGCCACGAATTCAAAGCCAGCTTCACCACTGAAGAAGTAATTCGATTGAACGTTAATATTTGCATCCGCTAAATCAATCTTGTCTCCCGCGCCTCCGTTTTCATAAAAGCTATTGAGTGTTAAAGTAAGTCCATCATCCAGGTACAGACGGCCGGATTCATGATACAACCTGCCAGAGGTCATGTCTGATATAAGGATGTACGCACCCCCTCCTTCGAAGAAAATATCGTCCTTCATGTTGGCGCCATTGAAACCGACAGTTATGGAGTCACTCGCCTCGGTCAGGATGTAGACATCCTCAAAACTAACATGGCTGTTCAGGGATACATTTCCATAGATATTCACAAAATCCTGAGAATAATGAGTATTGTCAAATACTATGTCAAATGCAGTGGAGCTGGTGGTTATATCCCTCACATTATAGGGGTCGTCTATGGTCACGGTAAAGTCTTCCGTACCTGAGTTATCGTCAAAGATGACGTTGATGGTCTCGTCCGGGAGGCTGTTGACTGGTTCTCCGCCACTGGTAGCTGACCAGTGGGCACCATCGTTCCAGTTACCTTCCCCACCGATCCAATAGTAGGTCTCCACTACCAGCAGTTCTGTGGCGGAAACTTCCCGCCCCAGTAAGAGGGTGACAATTAGGGTAAAATAGAAATGTACTTTCATGATTTTTGCGGTTTGGTGTGATTCAAAAACTGGTCTGGTTTAGACCAGTTAGTAAAGACCAAATGTATCATGAGAGTCACCACCCATACCCGACATATTACCCTGAAGAATCGGACAAATGCCTGTCAATAGAAAAGAATCAGGCTTTTAGGAGGTCAGAAGGGCGCTTACCGAAGCGCTGCGTGAACTGAGAAGAGAAATATTCTGCCTTATCAAAACCCACCAGATTGGCGGCTTCAGCCACCGTGTGGACACGCTTTGCCATTAATAATTCCCTGGATTTTTGAAGGCGCACTTCCTTGATCAACTGCTGCGGACTCAAGCCGGAAATGGCTCTGATTTTTCGCTGGAGCTGGCGCTCACTCATAGCCAACTCTGAGGCCAGATAACTCACCGAAAGCAGGCCGCTCGTAAGCTGTTCAGAAACAATGGCCTGGAGGCGCTTCATAAACTCCTGATCTACCGTGAGTGGCTGATCAATCGTCTCCGGATCCTTTCTGGCAATTCTATTTTGCAGAATATTTTTCACCCTGGCCAGCAGCTCCCACTTGTTGAAAGGCTTGGTGAGATAATCATCCACTCCGGCCGTAAGGGCTTGCAGCTTATCCTCCTCTGAGGATCGGGCCGTGAGCATCACGAGCGACAAGCCGCTGTGTCGTGGTTCATTTTTAATCCTACTCATCAGTTCAAAGCCATCCAATCTGGGCATCATCCAATCTGAAATGAGAATATCAAATCTCTTTGATTCCAGGTGTTCCCATGCCTCTGCACCATCTGCAGCCTGGGCCACCAGAAAATATGGCTCAAAGATATGAGAGATAAAAGCACGCATCTCCGTATTGTCTTCGGCTATCAGAACAGAAGGTGTATCCACTTCAAAGAGGTCCGAATAAATTTCGGCACTCTGTATCAGGCCTTGCAAAATGTCTTTTTTGAAAGACTCATCTTCTGGAATTATCTCATTCCCCCCACCTTCAGACAGCTCCACGGGAAAATCAAAAGTAAATTCCGTACCCTTACCAAAAGCACTCTTTACGGATAATTGCCCTCCAAACAAGTGGGCCAATTCTCTGGAAAGTGCCAGGCCGATGCCCGTGCCGCCCTGGGCCTTATTATCTTTCTCAGCCTGATAAAATCGGTCGAAAACAAACGGAAGGTCATCTGCATCGATACCAGGACCGGTATCGGAAACGGTAATACTTATACCTCCATCCGAATGAGGGTAAACTACGGAAAGATGAATTTCACCCCCATCGGGAGTGAACTTGATCGCGTTGGAGAGGAGATTATTGATAATCTTGCTGAATTTCTTTTCATCGATCATCAGAGTGAGGTCTTCAGGCGCTTCAAATGCCAACTCCCCAACAATCCTTTTTTGCGCAAATCGAAAAGCATAGGAGGCAAAAAGCTGATCAATGAGTTCACGTATCGGCACGGGATTTTTGATCAGCTTAAGTTTCCCGGCTTCCAGTTTTGCAAGGTCCAGGATTTCCTCCACCAACTTTAGCAGGTTGCCACCATTAGCGCGGGCTGTTTGTAGTGCCTTTGAGATCTCTGGATTCACCGGGCCAAGATCTCCTTCTATGATCACCTCCAAAGGGGCGTTGATCAGCGTCAGAGGTGTCCTCAGCTCATGTGAAATATTGGCAAAGAATTTTGACTTCACCTTATCAAGTTGCTGGAGCCTTATCGACTGTTTTTGAATCACCTCTTTATCGGACTCGGCTTTGTCTCGCTGGGCTTTGAGTTCGCCGGTGCGCTCTGCGACTACTTTTTCCAGCTCCTCCTTTTGCCTTTGTATCCGCCTCACTCTGTAAATAAAAAATCCTCCCAATCCTGAAAAAGTAAGGATCATCAGTAAAACCCTGAACCACCAGGTTTGCCACCATGGTGGCAAAATCTCAATAATCACAGATGTCGAATCCCCCCAGAGGCCATCATTATTAGCTGCTCGCACTTCCAAATGATACCTTCCTGTCGATAGCTTGGGAAGATTTAACGTCCGTCTGTCACCCAAATTTTTCCACTCCTCCTTGTCAGAGAGACGGTATGCATATTGTACTTTGTTGGCATGGAGAAAAGCCGGAGCCACAAATGAAAATGATAAGTCATTCTCAGCATATGACAAGCTGACTGACCCCTCAGAAGCATGCCTGAGCCGTTCAGGATTACTCACATCATTGATAATGAAATCTTCAAAAAAGACCTTGAGCTTAGTTGGGTTCAGGATTACTTCATTCGGATTAAAGACATTGATTCCGTTCTGTCCTCCAAAATAGAAATCCCCACTTTCCCCACGGTGAGATACTTCATTAAACACCCTGCTCTGCAGACCATCCTCCACTGTAAAAGCATGAAACTGGCCTGTACGCGTGTCGAATCTTCCCATGCCATTCTTGGAGGTTAACCAGATGAATTTTCCATTCTCTTCAGCAATCAAAGCCGTAATTTCATTGGTCAGGGTGCCTTCTGAAACATAGGACCGGTAGGACTCGTCGGAGGTATTAAACTTAATGAGTCCTACATTCTGTGTGCCCAACCAAAGGATGCTGTCAGAGGTTGCTACTATGGAGGTTATAGTTGGCTCAAAGAAATCCTTTGTATGGTAGAAAAATTGTTTGACCTCTTCGGTATCCGTATTCATCCGAAACAGACCACTGCGGACTGACGACACCCATAGGGTGGTTTGGTCAGCGCACAACATCGCCTTGATCGATCTGGAATCCTGATATAAATTGGTACTCCCCTTTGAAAAAAAAGATTTCGTCTCTCCGGATTTCAGATTGAGCCGGTGCAACCCGTCGCTCAGGGTTCCAATCCAGAAAATATCCTCATCCAATGCCAACACCGTAGGGTGTTTTTCGGATTTCCCACCGCCATATTCATAAGTCTTCCCTGGATTCAATAGTGAATCCATTACCACCACCGCATGGCCAGATACCACAAACACCTCTCCATTGGCATTCAGGAGTCGAGCCCGCGGTTCATCCAACCAACTAAAATCCAAAGCCTTCACAGATTGATCGCTCTTGTCAACCTGAAAAAGTCCCCTGGAAGAAACTGCCAGCACAATATCCGGGCTCAACTCCAGCACATCCTTCACCACATGCCTGCCCTCATTGAATCGCCCTCCCAGATAGTGTTGAACCTTCTTACCTATGGGATTCCAGTAATTGAGGCCACCCTGCCCATCGGCACCTGCCCATATACCACCATCCCGATCCTTAAATAATGTCCAGATCATATCGCTTGAAAGGCTTCCCGGCACCCGATCATTCTCGCGCAGGTGGCCCTTAAACCTGTCATTTTCCTTATCAAAAAGATTGATTCCTCCCCGATAGGTACTTACCCATATCCGATCATACTCATCTTCCAAAATTCCCCAGACAAACTGATTGGACAACCCTTCAGGTCCATGCTCTTCAAAAAATTCGAACTGCTCCGACTTGACCTGGTAATAAGCCAGCCCGCCATCTGTCCCCAACCAAAAGTCTCCGGCTGAATCCTGATAAATCTTGCGGACAATTTGCCTTTTTACATCCTCTCCTGGAATGAAAAACTCTTCGAATTCATCACTATCTGACCTGTAGATTTTGATCCCACCTCCATCTGTCCCCACCCAGATAGCACCCTCGAGATCCTCATATATGGTATTGATTCTGTTGTAGGAATGGACACCGCTTCGCTCAGAGTCCTCAAAATCACGTGGCTCTTTGTACCTCAAAAAATTTCTGGAAGTGGGCCGATAGCGGTTTAGTCCCTTCTGAGTACCCACCCACACCCGATGCCTGGAATCCACAAAAACACACCGCACATAGTTGTCGCTAAGGCTATTTTCATCAAGTGAGTCAAAATAGAAATGCTGAACCTCTCCTCCATTGGGGTTCACAAGATTGAGGCCATAGTCACTACCCACCCACACCATACCGGAGGCATCTATCGCAAGCCCGAAAAGTATATTGTGGGATAAACCCAAAGAATCACCAGGCACACTGAAATAGTGCTTAAACTGTAATCCATCAAACCGATTGAGGCCGTGCTCGGTAGCCAGCCACAAATAGCCCGCTAAATCCTGCTCAATATTGCGGATAATGGAGTTGGAGAGGCCATCCTCTATGTTCCATTTCTGAAATGTCACCGCTTCAGGCTGTCCCAAAACCACAGACCATGAGTAGATGGCCAGAATACAGACAATACTTTTTAATTTCAAATGATCAAGTAAATTCAAGGCAACGCAAGAAAGCTTAAACAGGGTCCTTAAACTAACCATGGCAACCCTTTTTCCATTGAAACTTTCGATAGAGCATAAGTTTATCCGGTTCAACTGCCAATACCCAAGTACACACCCTATGACTGACTCTTGATCAAATTGACAATAAAACCTTTAAATTTGATTCGAGTCTAAAGGTCCGCTTAATCGTTCTGATGTGACCTTTTTTGGAAAAGAAGCCTATTGTCAAAGAAAAATGATCACTACCGCAGAAATAGAATCCTTGATCAAAGAAATGATTTCCAAAGAAACGGGAATCAGGCTGACCGACATGAGTAGTCAGTCCAGCTTTCACCAACTGGGACTGGACTCTGTGAATTCTTTGTTTCTGCTCGGAGATTTGGAAGATGCTTTAAACCTCGACATTGACCCATTAAGTCTCTATGACAACCCGACCATTGAGTCATTCTCTGCCTATATCAACAACCTGCAAAATGCGCGCATCTGAGATCTGGCAGCCGTCCCTTCCTGATTTCATTGAGCACCCTTATCCGGCATATGCAGAATTGCTGGATCAATCACCCGTTTTTCAGGCGGTAACAGGCGACTATGTAATCCTGGGATATGAAGATGTCAAACAAGTACTCCTGGACAAAACCTGTCTGACTGGTGCCCGTGCCGCCTGGGCTCAAAAAATGAGCGAATATGGTGCCACCCGTGGAATGGACTACAGTAAAAGCGCAGCAGGAATGGCGGGCATGCTCATTCAGATGAACCCACCCGTGCATACCGCCTTGAGAAGTGCCCTGAGCAACCACTGGCCAGATAAAGAACGCCTTCATACCATGGCTTCAGACCTCTGTGCAGACATAGTGGATTCGCTCCCCTCAGGATCCTTTGATCTGGTGGCAGAAGTCTCTAAAAAACTCCCTCTCTATATGATCTGTGACCTGATGGGTATTCACAGAGACGATGGAAAGAACCTTATAGATGATGGATTTCAAATGGTCCAGTTATTGGACCCTTACCTGTCCATCAGAGATCTGGAAAAGATTGAAATAGCCGCGGGTCACCTGCACAGCTTTTTTCAAAGTTTCCTTCAGGAGGTGGATCCTCAGTCCGGGTCTCTTTCTGGCTCAATTAAAAAACTGTACCCAAATCCTAAGGAGGCCATCGCACCGATGATTTTTTTGTTTATCGCCGGTTTTGAGACTACCTCTGCGCTTATCAGCAATTGTCTAAAGCTTCTTATTGAAGAAAAATCGTTGACTTCCCAACTTCGGGATAATGATGACCTGATAGAAAATTTCGTATTGGAGGTGCTGCGTGTTTATACCCCTGTGCAACTCACCGGACGAACCAACTCACAGTTGATGGTACTATCTGGAGTCGAAATCCCCAAAAACAGCACACTCACATTATGCATAGGATCTGCCAACAGAGATCCCGCCCACTTTCCAAACCCGGACAAACTGGATTTGAACCGAATTAAATATGATCACCTGGCCTTTGGCTACGGCATGCACCACTGTCTCGGTAGACAGATGGCACAGATAGAAGCCATTGAACTCATAAAAAATATGCTGCCTTTGATGGAGCAACTCTCTATTGCCAGCCCTCCACCACCCAAAACCAAACTAACGATACAGAGTGTTACCACCCTGATGGTCACAAGATCTTAATACCCGCTATGGAACAACTGACTTTTGAAAACGTGTGGGGAGAAAAATCCCCGGCCCTGATAGAAGAAATTAGCAACAAATGGAAATCACTTGGCGTGATACCTCCTGGCGACATTCCTGAAAAACGGGCCAGACAAGTAGTCTTTCTCATCAGAAATGAAAAAAGGGAAATCGTAGGCATTTCCACAGCTTATAACATCCGAATAGAACAGCTGGGGAACCATTTACTAGCATTCAGAAGCATGCTGGATCCACAGTATCGAATACCCGGACTTTTTATCAAGCTTGTTCATAGCTCTTTCGACTATCTGGAGTCCATACATCATACACTGGAGCCACAGCCCATTGGACTCATTGCTGAAATAGAGAATTCCAACCTCCTGAAGCTCCGGGATGCCGTGACCAGTACCGGATTTATCTTTATTGGGTACTCCTCCAGAAAGCTCCCACTTAGAGTCAGGTACTTTAAAGGAGCAAAGTTTTAAGACAACTGCCCACCAGGGGCAGCTGCTTAAATGAGCTCAAGATGAGCCCGGATAGATCTCAGTGACTCGTCTACAACCAATTCATAGAAAGGTTCAGGATTGTTACCCTCCTGAATAGACTGAAGTGCGCGATAATACTGCATCCGGCTTTCAGTGCTTCCTTTGATATTAGCTCTGGTGTAGCCATTTCTTAGCAAAATAAGATTCATTACCAACCTGGCGGTACGCCCATTACCATCTATAAACGGATGGATGCTTACCAGTCGCTCATGCATCTCTGCGGCCAAAATCACGGGATGAAGTCGCAATTTGTGGGCTTCATAATACTCAAAATAGTCCTCCATCAACTTATCCAATAGATAGGGCTGCGGAAGTTCAGTCTCACTCCCTGAAATCCTGACGGGCACCTGTCTGTATCTCCCGGCATTGGCGGTATCCACCTCCTTTAGGATCAGCCGATGGATTTCCATGAGTGTTCGCCTACCCAAATCTTCGTTTCGCTCTACTATGCCCCTGACAAACGCTATGGCTTCCGAATGATTGATTACTTCCAAATGCTCACGCATGGACTTGCCACCTATCGTCAATCCTTCGTTCACCACCAGAGCCGTTTCCTGCAGCGATAAGGTATTCCCTTCTATCCGATTGCTTTCATAAGTATATTCCACATCGAAGAATGCATGCATTCTCTGAAGCTGTGCAGGGCTCAGTACTGGCCTCGCTGCCCATTGGGTTTTCAGCGCATCCAGATTTTCCAATTTAAATGTCATGCGCTCTGAAAGGCTTGGTGGGTCAAGAACCCTTTGGCTCGCCAGGTACTCCACCCTGGATTCGGCTACACGAAGTACCTCCCTGGCTTCCGGATAATATTGTATCATTCCCACCAATTTCTCTGCCATCCATTCTATCCTTGCAGTTCTCATATCCAGGCCTAGAATCTCGCCTAAAACACTAAGCTGCTTCTCAGTGGGCATACGACTTCCATTTTCAAATCTACTGAGCAGTGTTTGATCAATATTAGCTTTGGCAGCCAGCTCCTTGAGCTTGAGCTCCTTGGTAAAGCGTCCTTCCTTCAAAATATTCCCAATCATGACAAAAAAGTTATTGACAATAATAGTCAATTTTTTGCGCACAAAAA
Source organism: Marinoscillum sp. (assembly GCF_040222955.1). GTDB lineage: Bacteria > Bacteroidota > Bacteroidia > Cytophagales > Cyclobacteriaceae > Marinoscillum. The sequence goes on from NZ_JAVKCA010000016.1 coordinate 25,766, forward strand.
AACTCCCATAAAAAAAACAGAGAGCCAGAATATAATCCGGCTCTCTGCTAAAGATCCTCAAAATGTTTTTGACAATTTTAAATATGAATCACCTCATCATAGGCAGCGGCGGCGGCCTCCATGATGGCCTCACTCATCGTAGGGTGTGGATGCACAGACTTTACGATCTCATGCCCTGTGGTTTCCAGCTTTCTGGCTACGACAGCCTCCGCGATCATCTCAGTCACATTGGCTCCTATCATGTGGCATCCTAGCCACTCGCCGTATTTTGCATCAAAAATCACCTTCACAAAACCATCTTTATGCCCGGCGGCACTTGCTTTGCCTGAAGCTGAGAACGGAAATTTCCCCACCTTGATCTCATATCCGGCATCTTTGGCTTGCTGCTCCGTCATACCTACAGAGGCAATTTCAGGTGAGCAGTAGGTACAGCCCGGGATGTTCCCGTAGTTCAATGGCTGCGGATTTTCACCAGCAATTTTCTCCACACAGATAATCCCCTCTGCGGAGGCCACGTGTGCCAATGCCGGACCATGCACTATGTCACCAATTGCATATACTCCGTCCACATTGGTTTTGTAAAAATCATCAACTATCACCTTACCGCGCTCGGTTTTCACGCCTGTCTCCTCAAGGCCGATGCCTTCCAGGTTGGTAGATACGCCAACTGCAGACAGTACCACATCACACTCCAGTATTTCTTCTCCTTTTTTGGTTTTCACAGTCACTTTGCAGCCCTTGCCCTTGGTATCCACCTTGGTTACCTCACTGCTTGTCATGATGCTGATGCCACTCTTTTTGAAATTTCTCTCCAGTGCCTTGCTCACTTCTTCATCCTCTACAGGCACCACCCTATCCATAAATTCCACAATGGTCACGTCTGTCCCAATAGACTTATAGAAATAGGCAAACTCTACTCCTATGGCACCGGATCCTACCACAATCATCTTCTTGGGCTGCTTATCCATGACCATGGCCTTGCGATACCCAATGATTTTCTCATTATCTATAGGCATAGATGGTAATTCCCGCGATCGCCCACCTGTTGCCAGGATTATGCTGTTGGCCTCATAAACGGTTTTCTTTCCCGCTTCATCTGTCACCTCTACCTTCTTGCCCTTCTGAAGTTTACCGAAACCATTGATTACTTCAATCTTATTTTTCTTGAACAGAAACTGAATGCCCTTGCTCATGCCACCGGCTACTTCACGACTCCTCTTCACCATCCCTCCAAAGTCGACAGAAGCACCCTTCACATCTATGCCATAGTCTTTCGCATGTGAAATATATTCAAACACCTGAGCACTCTTCAGGAGTGCTTTGGTAGGAATACACCCCCAGTTGAGGCAAATCCCGCCTAGTTCAGCCTTCTCTACCACTGCCACTTTCAAACCAAGCTGTGATGCTCGAATTGCTGCCACGTATCCACCAGGACCACTCCCAATTACTATTAAATCATATTTTGATGCCATATTCTAACTATTTAATCCGGTTATTGACGGTCGCAAATTTAAGCCAGTAGGGTTTAGAAAAAAATTTGATTCCATAAAGCATGACCTCTTACCCCCGCGATGCGGAAAAAACTGTGGGATTTACCAACGATTTATCTGAAAATCCAACAACTCATTAAGCCCTCAATTTCCTTCATGAAAATAAAAACCACTGAGTATCAGTCATTTGAAACAAGACTGGGGATTTGGCACAGTTCTGTTAGGTCCCTTATCAAACAATTTCGAAACAAAAACTTATGTCAATTATGAAAAATTCAGTTAAAAGTATCCTCGGGGCGCTCATGCTCGCTCTTTTTATTTCTTCCAGTGCGTTGGCTCAGATCGGTATTCCCACGGGGGAAGACCCGATGGAAATGACTCAGATGGGGAAGGAACAAATTGATCCGGAAGATCTCCCCAAGGAAGTAGTCGAAGCAATTTCGGCTGGCGAATATGCTCAATGGACAGTTGATAAGGCCTATGCGATTTCTGAAAGCGGAACACTTTCCTATGAGGTTCACTTCAAAAACCCTGATGGCCAGGCAGAAACAGTCACATATGATCAAAATGGTGAGGTGATTGGCGCATAATCCCCTTATTCATAACGCTGAATGAAGCCCATCAAATCCTTTTGATGGGCTTTTTCTATCAAAACTTTATACAAAATCTCTGATTTATGAGTTAAAGAAGTTAGATAGAACAGCTATATGAAAATATTGGTCGTTGAAGATGATTCGTCATTTGGGATGATGGTGGTGCAACACCTCCGAAAAAACGGGTATAAAACCACGCTTACAAAATCAGCAAAGGAAGCGTTAGTCGCTCTGAAAAGGGACAATTATAACCTCGTACTCACCGATTTGCGTCTACCGGGCATGGATGGAATTGAGCTGCTCAAGGAGATCAGGTCAAACAACCCCAGGCAAACGGTAGTGCTAATGACCTCCTATGGCCATGTGAAGACTGCCGTACAGGCGATGAAACTCGGAGCCTTTGAGTACATCACCAAACCCATAGACCATGAGGAGCTACTGAACATCATACATGAAGCATGCAAAGACGAAACCCATGTGGAACAGCAGGATTCCATACCAAGTTTCATCAGCGGCACCAGTTCGAGGTTTCAGGAAGTCCTGGATCAAGCCCGCCTGGTGGCCCCAACAGAATTATCCGTGCTGATACTCGGAGAAAGTGGCACTGGCAAGGAATATCTCTCCAGGCTGATTCACCACAAGAGTGAACGTGCCCATGGACCGTTTATCTCAGTAGATTGTGGTACGCTCTCCAATGAGCTCGCAGCGAGTGAGTTATTCGGACATGTCAAAGGGGCTTTCACCAGTGCGCATAGTGACAAGATTGGGCAGTTTCAACTTGCCGATGGTGGCACGCTCTTTCTGGATGAGATAGGCAATCTCAACACCGAAGTGCAGGTGCAATTGCTCCGGGCCTTGCAGGAAAGGACAATTAAAAAAGTGGGGAGCGAAAAGGAAGAGACTGTGGATGTTCGGATTCTGGCGGCTACCAATGACCACCTGAAGCAAAAAGTAAAACAGGGTCAATTCAGGGAAGATTTGTTTCACCGAATCAATGAATTTCAGATTGAAATCCCCCCACTGCGAGAACGAAAAGAAGACCTTCAGGCATTGGTTAATCATTTTATTCTTCTATCCAATCAGGAATTTGGCAAGCATATAACAGGGGTGACCCCAGATGCTCATGAGCAAATCATGAATTATCGCTGGTCTGGGAATATTCGTGAACTCAAAAATGTCATCAGACGAAGTGTGCTCATCGAAAAAGCAAAGCAGATTTCCATTCAGAGTTTGCCCTCTTTTCTGGAAGAGAGAACAGAAGAGCCAAAACCTGCCTCCTCTGATTTAAAGGAGGTAAACAAGGCCAATGAGATTCAGCTGATAAAAAATGTGCTCCTACAAACACATTTCAACAAGACAAAAGCGGCCAAAATACTCAATATTGACCGCACAACCCTCTATGAAAAAATCAAAAAATATGAATTAGAAATACTCTCTGATAAGTCCTGACCTCAACACCCGAATGCGGCATTCAATGGTATACAAAGTACTATTCAAATAGGCTTGATCATAACCAACGAGCTGCTCCAGACCCCTGAGCGCAGCTTTCGCCAGATTCGCGTCATAGTAGCTTATACCAGATAACATCCTATGGGCAACTTCTCCAATTTCGGACACCTCTCTCCGCCGATAGGCTTCCCACAGCAATCGCAAATTCAAACTCAAACTGTCTACAAACTCCGCAATCACTTCCTGAAGTCTGGCCTGATCATGACCAACAAATCGTTCCAACCGGCCAGACTTTATTGATTGAATGTCCTCCTGAATGAATGACCTTGGTTCCCATTGGTAAAAAAACAGTATGTTATCCACAGCATTCTCAGCAATTGGGGTCTTGGTCCACAGATGATACGAATAATCGAAGAGAGGTTCGTTTTTCATCAGTACCTTAAACCCTTTTACGTCCTGATACTTTTTCAGGTGAACAGCTGAGTCCATTAGCAAAAGGCAGGCCGGGTCTGCGTACAAATCTCCTGAGAAGACCTCCATCTGATAGCCTTTTCGGGCAAATAAGGCCCGGATGAGCCGCTCTGTAAAAGGTTCGTCTCCCAGGTAAAAGATTCTGAGTCTTCTATCGTTAATCCTATTTTTCACAATTATGGTTCATCTCACCGCTCTTTAGCCGTGTAAGTGTTAATTTGGCACCTGAAAAACATCGAATATTTGGCTCAAGGCCAATACACTCGTCCATTCCAGACTTTTCATTTTACTTTTTTACGAAAAGTTGTCAACGATAGTATTGCCAGAGCTTTTTTAATAAACAGCTGACTAATTACAATGAAATTACTAGAAGGAAAAACAGCCCTTATCACTGGCGCATCTAAAGGCATCGGTAGGGCCATTGCCATGAAATATGCCGAGCACGGCGCCAATGTGGCTTTCACTTACCTGTCAAGTGTAGAAAAAGGTGAGGCACTCTCTAAAGAACTGGAAGCCTTCGGCATAAAAGCCATGGGCTATCGCTCGGATGCCTCCGACTACAAGGCAGCAGAGGAGCTGATCAATAGCGTGGTGGCAGACTTTGGTGCATTGGATATTCTTATTAACAACGCGGGCATTACAAGAGATAATCTACTGATGAGAATGTCGGAAGAACAGTGGGATGAAATCATGAACATCAACCTGAAGTCATGTTTCAATACGGTGAAAGCATCAGCAAGAACCTTTATGAAGCAGCGTTCAGGATCAATCATTAATATGTCTTCCGTAGTAGGAGTAAAGGGAAATCCAGGTCAGACCAACTATGCCGCATCAAAAGCCGGGATCATTGGTTTCACCAAATCTGTAGCGCTGGAACTTGGATCAAGAAACATTCGATGCAATGCCATCGCTCCGGGCTTTATAGAAACTGAAATGACGGATGCACTGGATGAAAAAACCGTGCAAAGCTGGAGAGACGCCATACCTCTGAAAAGAGGCGGACAACCCGAGGACGTGGCTGACGCCTGTGTTTACCTGGGGTCAGACATGGCCTCCTACGTGACCGGGCAGGTGCTGCAGGTAGATGGCGGCATGCTTACCTGATCAAAATTCAATCAAACACATGATACAATTAAGCCGTTTTTAGCTTCACTTGGGTTACAAAACGGCTTTACTCTGTTCTATGGATAATAGTTGGTATTCATTCGATGTTTCTCCGATTTGGGTATTTGTATCACTCATTGCGGCACTTGGTGCCGCAATGCTGTTGTATGCCCGAAAGGCCTCCCCATGGAGTAAATCTCTGAATGTGTTCATGGGATTCCTTCGGATGAGCGCGGTTTTTTTGATCCTTCTGCTACTACTCAACCCACTCCTCCAGCTCAACGTGAACCGGACAGAAACTCCACTGGTCATCATGGCGGTGGATAATTCTGAATCGATTGGGTTACGTTCTGAGGCGGCGAATACCTCGGATGTAAAGGCCTGGATAGACAAAACCCGAAAGGATCTTGAAAACAAATACCAACCAATAGTAGAGACCCTTTCTGGCAGGCAGGACACCATCTTTTTTGATGAAAAAACGACCAACCTGAGCTCGCTGCTGAAAAGGGTGGAAAAAGTCTACGAAAATCAGAATATCGGGGCTGTAGTGCTTGTTTCAGACGGCATCATCAATGAAGGCCAGTCTCCGGCTTACCAGACATTCGGCTTTCCGGTCTTTACGGTTGGCCTGGGTGACACGATCCCACCCAGGGACATTGCCATTCGCAATGTCAGAAACAATCAGGTAGCCTATCAGGGAAATCAATTCCCTATCAGCATTTTGCTTTCACAAAAAGGCTATGATGGCCTGCCTCTGGCGGTGGAAGTAATCGAAAATGGAAGAAAGATAGCCGCTCAGGAGATCACCCTTCAGCCCGGCGCCCAGGAAGTTAATTTTCTACTGGATGCTCAATCACCGGGGATTCGCCGACTCACCATAGCTGTACAGGAAAAAGAGGGAGAATCGTCATATGTTAACAATCAGCAGGACATTTATATTGACGTTATAGAAGGAAAGGACAAAATACTGATACTTGCTCCTGCTCCGCACCCGGACATCAACGCCATCAGATCCGTCCTCAATGCCACCTCCAACTACGAAACCGTCCTCTACATACCGGGGATTCATGAGCGGCCCACGGAGAAAAAATTTGATGCCATCATAGAACATCAGGCTTTCTCAGGACACCAGTACGGCGACTTTGAGTCCACAGGCAAATGGTACATCATGGGCTCCTCCTCCAATGTGAGAAATATGGCTCAGACCATCACCTACCTCAGCATCAGCCTGAAGGGAAACGGCAAAGACAAGGTAAGAGGTGCGTACAACAGCAACTTTTCTAAATTCAAAATATCCGAAGAGCTGACAGACCGGCTTCAGAATTACCCACCAATAGAGGTTCCCTTCGGCGAATATCAACTGGTGGGGCCTACAGAAGTTCTTTTATATCAGCAGATAGGTAGCATCACCACCGAACGCCCTCTTTTGGTGTTTTTCGACGATGGATCACAAAAGTCTGCGGTGACACCAGGTGCGGGAATCTGGCAATGGAAACTACAGGAAGCGGGGAGTGAAGAAAATTCAGAATTCTTTGAAGAATTGATCCTGAAGACGGTGCAGTATCTCAGCATTAAGGTGAATAAGGACCGTTTCGTAGTGAAGCCAAGAGCGTCCAACTACCACATCGGGGAGCGGGTATTCATGGATACGGAGGTATACAATGAGATCTATGAAAGGGCCTATGGGAATACCATCCAGTTGTCTATTACCGATGAAAACGGAACCCAGACCACTTATGAAATGGTGGATAGCCCTGTCAACAGCAGTTTTAACCTGGGAGCCCTGGAGGCTGGTGTCTACCAGTTCAAAGCAACTACTACTTTAGGAGGTAAAGGCTTTTCTGAGACCGGATCATTTGCTATACGTGATATCCAACTGGAAGGGATTAATCTTACTGCTGATCACAACATGCTACGCTCGGTAGCGGAAAAGAATGATGGCCTGTTTTACCCGTTCTCTCTGGCTGGTCAAATTGGCGAGGATCTGATAAGTAAAAGTTACAAGAGCATTATCAAAACCAGCAAGGAAACCTTCCCATTGATCAACAGTATTTGGGTGATCCTGCTTATCGCTGGTCTTTTAGGCACCGAATGGTTTCTAAGAAAATATCTGGGCGCCTATTGACAGGATAATACCGGCCGATATCCGGCCGGTTTAACGCACTCTGCTATTTCCTTTTTAAGGTCATTTCAAAAAATTGTCGCCAATTCTCTCCATCCTGTGACATTTCACCTATTTCTACCCATTCATTATTGGCAATAGTCATGGTGTAACGGATGGTGCCGGCCGGTCCCGCTTCAAACCACCATTTGAGCTTGCCTTCACCCAACAGTTCTACATTGGCATCTGTGTGCATTCCTTTAGAAATCCACGAGCTCATTCCAAATTTTCTTTGAAAAGGATCAAAATACAAAACGCCAAGCGCTTCATGCACCTTTATCTTCACCCCGCCTTTATCTGCCATTCCGAGTCCGCGCAGACTGATGACCGTACTGTCAAGATCGTAGGAGATGTCTTCATCCACACTACTGAATTCCTTCCCACCAGGAGTCATGACCCACCCCTCACCTTGCCACTCCCCGATCATGAAGCTCATTTTCTGCATTTCCTTTTGGGCAGTAGCCTTAAAGTCCTGAGTAAAGGCCACCAGACTGATCACTATTCCCAATAGGATCAGTAACAATTTTCTTGTCTCTTTCATGATAAACTACTTTATTTTATAAACTAAATATTTAAAAAAATTATTCAATATAGCCCTTCAGGGCATTGACATATGTCTCAAATGCCTCCACACCCCACTTCGTAATTTGGCAGGTTGTCACTGGTTTCTTTCCCTTAAAGGCCTTCTCCACCTGAATGTAGCCCGCCGACGAAAGTTTATCCAACTGCACACTCAAATTGCCCGCTGTAGCCCGAGTCTTTTCCTTTATGAAGGTAAACTCAGCTGATTCTACACTGAGCAAAAGGCTCATGACAGCCAGGCGCAGCTGAGAATGTAACAGGGGATCTAATGGCTTAAAATCATCCATTTTCTTTGGTTTTGAGAAGATATCCGGGGATGATGTATCCTAGAAATATACCAATGGCGCTCACCAGATATTGATCTGTCACCGACGCATTGAAGCAGACCACGGCAGCCGCCGCCAGGGCCAGACCACCCAAAATCAGTGGCTTAAACCTCAACATTTGACCAGAAAGGTAAGTGCCCATACTGGCGAATAGAAGAATCATAGCGCCGTGGTTGAACGAAAGGTTCCGCATGAAGATCAATGTAATGACAATCCCCACACCGGCAGCGATCCATACCTGGCCATACAAACGATCCAGATGACTCACTACTGTGGCCCTCTTGCTCTGCCGGGCGCCGTAAAGGGCAGAGATAATCCCAGCCGGAAAAGTGATCACCCAAACCAGATAAGGATGAGCATAGTCGGTGAATCCCTCGAGGTAGTAATGGCCCAAATTGGCGAGCATGACCACCCAGCCCCAAAGGAGGAAATGAAAACTTCCTCCCTTCTGGTAGTTTCTCTTCGCCTGTCCGATCATCTCCGTGATCAGTGCCAGGCTTTCTTTGTTTGTTAGTGTTTGTTCAGACATGACAGATGTTTTTAATTGTAAAGATAGTTAAGTTTATAATATAAACTAGTTTACAACAAAAAGGTTGCGCTTTCGGAGGATGTCGAGCTGGATCCTAGAGGAATTGTTCTCATCATAAAAAAAACAGCGCATAAAAAAGGGCCTTATCGGCCCTTTCATTTACTCTTTTTCTTTGTCTTCCTGCTTCACCTTCTTCTTTTTCAGCTTAAGGTGAAGTACTTCAGCTTTCCCATCCCAGTCAGCCACCAGGGTGTCTCCCTCCTGAATTTCTCCCTTGAGGATTTCTTCAGCTACAGGATCTTCCAGGTATTTCTGAATGGCCCTGTTGAGCGGTCTGGCGCCATACTGCGGATCATATCCTTTGTCTGAGATAAAATCCTTCGCCTTTTTGGTCAGCTCCACATGATACCCAAGATCAACTACCCGCTTGAAGAGCTTATCCAAAGTGATGTCTATAATCAGATGAATGTGCTCACGCTCCAATGTATTGAATACGATCACGTCATCCAGTCTATTCAAAAACTCAGGGCTAAACGCTTTCTTCAATGCACTCTGAATGGTGGACTTCATAACGTCCTCAGCATTGTCACGCTTGGAGGAAGTGGAAAAACCAATGCCGGCACCGAAATCCTTCAAATCCCTCACGCCAATATTTGACGTCATGATGATGATGGTGTTTCTGAAATCAACTCTGCGACCAAGGCCGTCGGTGAGGATACCATCGTCCAACACCTGCAGCAGAATATTGAATACATCCGGATGGGCCTTTTCTATCTCATCCAGCAGCACTACTGAGTATGGCTTTCTGCGAACTTTTTCAGTCAGCTGACCACCTTCTTCATAGCCCACATATCCTGGAGGCGCTCCCACGAGTCTGGACACGGAGAACTTCTCCATGTACTCACTCATATCAATCCTGATGAGCGAGTCGTCCTTATCAAACAGGAAGGTAGAAAGTACCTTAGCCATTTCAGTTTTACCTACCCCTGTAGGGCCAAGGAAAATGAACGATCCGATCGGCTTCCTAGGGTCTTTGAGTCCAACTCTGGTACGCTGAATAGATTTGGTCAGCTTCATGATTGCATCCTCCTGACCAATCACTTTTTTCTTCAGCTCCTCCTTCATATTCAGAAGTTTGGCGCTTTCATTCTGAGCGATTCGCTTGGTAGGAATACCCGTCATCATGGCGATAACCTCCGCCACATTTTCCTCATCCACTTCATAGCGCTTGGTGCGCGTCTCCTCTTCCCATTTGTTTTTTTCCTCGTCGAGCTGAGCTAATAGCTTCTTCTCTCTGTCTCGTAGCTGGGCAGCCTCCTCGTACTTCTGGCTTTTCACCACACGATTCTTCTCCTTTTTGATGTCTTCTATCTGCTCTTCCAGCTCTATCACCTGCTTGGGCACACTGATGTTGTTGATGTGTACCCTGGCACCTGCCTCATCCATTACATCTATGGCTTTGTCCGGAAGGTACCTGTCGCTGATATATCTGTCGGACAGCGCCACACATGCCTTAATCGCCTCGGGCGTATAGTTCACGTGGTGGTGATCCTGATATTTATCCTTGATGTTGTCCAGTATCTGAATGGTTTCTTCTGCAGTAGTCGCATCCACCATTACCATCTGAAAACGTCGGGCCAATGCTCCGTCCTTCTCAATATACTGTCTGTACTCATCCAGTGTAGTAGCCCCTATACATTGTATTTCGCCACGGGCGAGGGCCGGTTTGAACATATTGGAGGCATCCAAAGAACCAGAGGCTCCTCCTGCTCCCACAATGGTATGAAGCTCATCAATGAAAAGAATGACATCCGGTGACTTTTCGATTTCGTTCATCACCGCCTTCATCCGTTCCTCAAACTGTCCTCTGTACTTGGTACCTGCCACCAATGATGCCAGGTCAAGGGTGACCACCCGCTTTCCAAACAAGATTCTGGATACTTTTTTCTGTATAATTCTGAGGGCCAACCCTTCAGCGATTGCGGTTTTACCTACACCAGGCTCACCAATCAGGATCGGGTTGTTTTTCTTTCTTCTACTCAGGATTTGAGCCACTCGCTCTATTTCTTTCTCCCGGCCCACGATAGGATCCAGCTTGTCGTCCTCCGCAAGCTTGGTCAGATCTCTACCGAAGTTATCCAGAACAGGAGTTCGTGACTTTTCAGTCCCTCCCTTGCCAGTCTCCCGACCACTGGAGCCGGAAGAGGACGAGCCTCCAAAGATTTTGCCGGTATCCTCGTCACCATCATCTGTGTCAGACTGTGCCAAAGGATTTTCTGTCTGGTATTCCAGCAGCTCCTTCACCACATCATAGCTCACGTCAAATTTATCTAGAATCTGAGTAGCCAGATTGTCTTCATCTCTGAGGATAGAGAGGAGCAAATGCTCCGTACCTATCAGCTGGCTCTTGAAAATCTTGGCTTCCAGGTAGGTTATTTTTAGTACTTTTTCCGATTGTCTGGTCAAAGGAATGTTGGCGAGGTTCTTCACATTGCTCGTGGCAGTGCCCTTGGTAGCCTGCTCTATGGCGGATCTTAGCTCCTCCAGAGATACCCCAAGCTTTTTCAGCAAACTGACAGCAACACCCTCTCCCTCGCGGATCATCCCCAAAAGCAAATGCTCGGTGCCGATATAATCATGCCCAAGTCGTAAAGCTTCTTCACGGCTGAGAGAGATTACCTCCTTTACTCTGTTTGAAAATTTAGCTTCCATAAAATGGATTTATGATAGTGCGTTAGTAAGTAAATTTAAAACTTCTGTGAGTCAAAACCTCACAAAGAATGAGTTTTAGAAACACATTGATTTTCAGATTTGTTCACCTGTCGGATAAGAAGATTTTTTCAAAACCTCCAAAGCATTGCTGCCTTCGCTCACCAGAAGATCAATAATGCTCAGGTTAGGGACAAATTTGCTGCCAAATATCTGAGTATACGGGGAAGGTATATATAAATGTCGTTCTTCAAAAGGCTTTTTCGGCACAATATGCTCTCTCAGATCATTAATGGGGGTATTTATTTTTTTTTGATAGCTCTCGGTAATTTCTATTGGTATGTCAATTTGTAAGATTTTAAGACACAATGTCATCATTTCCAAATTGAGATCCAGAAGAAACCGATGGTTTCTATCCCAGATATCCCTAAAATGGTCTGCCAAAAATTCGAAAAAAGGGGCCTTGCCATAGGCCGAATAAAATGCGCCCCAATGTTCTCTTTTCCAACTCTGATCATGTGCTATCTGCACCTCCTTGAAGGCCGTTCGGTTCGTGAACTTCACGGGTACAGTTAAAGGAATCGGTCCCATGCTGCTGAGCAAATAGCACCGGTTCTTATAGGTTTGCTTGGAGAAATGCTGGTGCACCTCCAATAAGACGCGCTCACGCTTTATCAGCTGGGTAAAATACTCAAGACTCCCCAGGTAGTGGGGTTCAATAACAAGCTCCGACATCTATAAATACTGCGCAATATCACCCATGCCCTGACGGATCACCACCGGCGAACCACCGGTGCAATCGATCACGGTACTGGGCTGGTTGCCTCCGAATCCTCCATCTATGATTACATCCACCAGGCCTTCAAACTCCTCATAAATCAAACTGGGATCGGTAGAATACTCTACAATCTCATCTTCGTCGTGAATGGAAGTGGTGATGATGGGATTGCCCAGGATCTTGACAATGTCTCTTGGAATGTTGTTATCCGGAACCCTGATCCCCACCGTTTTCTTTTTGGCATTCAGGATTTTTGGCACCTTGGTGGATGACTCCAGAATAAATGTATAGGGGCCCGGAAAACACTTTTTCATTAATTTGAAAACCGGAGTCTCCACGTGTCTGGCGTATTCTGAGAGTTGGCTCAGGTCATAGCAAATAAAGGAAAGGTTGAGGTCTTTCCCTTTGATCCCTTTCAGCATTTTCAGCCTGTCCAGTGCCCGGCTGTTGAAAATATCACACCCGATACCGTATACAGTATCTGTAGGGTAGATTACCAGCCCTCCATTGCGTAAGACATCCACAATGTGTCTAATTTTCTTTTCTTCGGGGTTTTCCGGGTAGAGTTTTATCAGTTCTGCAGACATATTTTTACGGGGTTAAGATGAAGAAAATAACAGATCTCCCACTATAAGTCAAACGAGTAGAAAACTTAGTTATTTTTGCGAGACTTTTCACTTTGGGAATCCTTTTTAATTGATGAAGAAGAAAAATTTTATTGCTGCTTTCATGATCGTTTTTGCCGTAATGCTCTCCTCATTTGCATTTTACGGCTATCAGATACTTTATACCCCAAATATACTGGTAGAACAGGAAGATCGGATGTTTGCCATTGAAGATGGCACCACTTTCAAGGAGCTTCAAAATGAGCTTTATGACCAGCGCATTGTCAATGACCTGGTTGCCTTTAGTTTCTTGGCTAAGGCCAAAGGATTCGACAGGGAAATAAAAGCCGGGATGTATCTGCTCAAAAAAGACATGAGCAACACAGAAGCTATCAACATGCTGAGAGCGGGCATTCAGACTCCGGTAAAGCTGACTTTTAACGGGGCCCGAAAGATAGAGGAGCTGGCCAGCAAGCTCACTTTTCCACTGCAAATAGATTCGGCAGACATGGCTCCACTTCTGATATCTGACAGTGTGGCTCAGTCCTATGGCCTCACTACCCAGACATTCATTTGTATGTTCCTGCCTAACACTTATGAAGTCTATTGGACGGCCAGTCCAAGGGATATCCTGGACCGGATGAAAAAAGAATACGACCGGTTTTGGAATGAAGACAGGATGGCCAAAGCCAGAGCATTGGGCCTGACACCTACAGAAGCTGCCACCCTGGCCTCCATAGTGGACGCCGAAACCAATAAAATGGATGAAGCTGCCACCATTGCGGGAGTATATCTCAACCGACTGGAAAAAGGGTATAAACTCCAGGCCGATCCCACGCTGGTATTTGCGATCGGTGATTTTTCCATTCGCCGGATTCTCAACAAAGACAAGGATTTCGAATCGCCATATAATACTTACAAGTACCGGGGGTTACCTCCAGGCCCTATTAACATGCCCTCTATTGCCGCATTGGAGGCGGTTTTGAATGCAGAAGAACATCGCTATCTTTATTTTTGTGCAAAAGACGATTTTTCGGGTTATCATGCATTTGCAAAAACCCTGGAAGAGCACAACGTCAACGCTGCGAGATTTCAGCGGGCACTTAACATGGAGCGGATTTACAGATAGTCAATGTACCAGCAAGAAGTGAAAATAAGGGTACGGTATGCGGAGACAGACCAAATGGGGTATGTATACTACGGCAACTACGCCACCTACTATGAAGTAGCCAGGGTAGAAGCCTTCCGTTCGCTGGGGTTTCCTTATAAAAAACTGGAGGAAATGGGGATTGGGATGCCAGTGCTTTCGCTCAATGTAAATTACCATCAGCCAGCCAAGTATGACGACTTGCTCACCATCCTTGTGAGCATCCCCGAGCGGCCAAGAGCAAGAATAAAATTTCACTACGAGGTTACTAATGAGGCCGGAAAGCTAATTAATACAGGAGCGACGGAGCTGGTATTCATCAAAATGGACACCGGGCGACCGGTAAGATTACCTGAGGTTATGGACAAACTAATACAACCACATTTCCATTGAGAAAGCGAACGATCATTCATCGGCACCTCAGCTATACGGGCTGGTATCTGCGAATGATCAGCTTCCTGAAGAGCATCAGGATATCCGGTGGAAAAACTTCGTTATACCGCGCGCTCATCATATTTATTGACAAAGTGGGGGATAATCAGCTTTTCGAAAAGGCCTATGGTGTGGCCTTTAATTTCACACTTTCTCTATTCCCCTCGATCATTTTCCTGTTTGCACTCATACCCTTTATTCATGAGTACATCCCCTCCATCAGCCAGGGGGAAATTCTTCACTTTCTACAGGATATTTTACCGCGAAGTGTTTTTGAGATTACTGCCGAAACCATCTACGACACCCTACAGATAAGACGAGAGGGCCTGATTTCCTTTGGTGTGCTCTTTGCATTATTTCTGGCCACCAATGGTGTGAATTCCCTGATGCAGACCTTCAATATGAGTTACAAAACAGTGGAGAACCGTAGCTTTATCAAAACCAGGCTTATAGCGCTCTTTCTCACCGTTTTACTGGCCTTTGCGCTGATCTTCTCTATCCTGTTTATTATTATCGGACAGGTGGTGCTGGACTGGCTACTGGAGGCCGGACTACTCTCTGAAGACTTCCTGTATTATGTCATCCTCCTTCTCAGATTTATCGTGGTCTACATCGCCTTCTACCTGGCGATAGCCTCCATCTATTACTGGGGCCCCGCCATTCACGACCGGTGGAAGTTCTTCTCCTACGGATCGTCCCTGGCTACCATCTTATGCATCCTGGTGTCTGTAGGCTTCTCCTTCTACGTTGCCAATTTTGGCACATACAACAAGGTCTACGGCTCCATTGGAGCCATTATCGCCCTGATGGTTTGGCAATGGCTGATGTCATTTATCCTGCTGCTTGGCTTTGAATTCAATGCCAGCGTATCACGAGCAGCCAGTGGCGAAGTATACGATTTGGAGAAGGACTAGGATCTGTGGTAACCTAATAATTGAAAGCTAATCGCAACTGAAGAACCTAACGACTTAACGGCTTTAGGAATATCAGCAGTTGAATTAATACCCCAATGATTACCAACATGACTATTTCAAGCCTTGAAATCAGGTTGCTTGTATTGATGGTCTCAGTGGAAATGATAATTTCGTTTTTACCTTCTTCAATTTGAATCTTTGCTAACGCATCCAAATCATCATAAATGGCCTGGAAGGTGTTATCTATCGTCTCTGCAGTCAAGCCTTCTTCCCTGAAAGAAGCATCCAGAGACCATCTCCTTTCATGATCATATAATTCATCCAGATTTTTCTTTAATGATTCGAAAAGTATCGCCTCATGATCAGTAAGCCTGGTCGCTGCGAACTTCGTCGTAAGTATTTGAATTGAGTCATTCGCATGAATGATTTTTTTCTTTACCTGAGCTTTGTCCTCAATTGCCAAAAAATCCCTTTTTTTCTGCAGCTGTCTGGAAATTTTATAGATGTAGTCCTTAGCCAATAGGCGATCTTCATATACCGTTGTAATACTTTTTTGTACCACATTAAAATAACGCCGGTCAACCAAATTGGTAGCCAGTATCAACAAAAATACTACCAGCATTGCCAGACCCATTCGTATTCTTTGAGCTAAGCTAAATTTCCACCCCATTTTAATTCAGTTTATTTTGACAAGATAATTTAACGATATCTCAGCCTTCTGGAAAACGCTTCTTCCCAAGAACAGTTGAGTTTTTGACACTGCTAAGTCCAGATCGTCATCAGACAAGATTAACCCGTATTTGATTATATCTCCACCCTATTAATCCCTGCCAGGCCCATAACAATATGCATACCAATAAAAAATCACGCTATAATCAACTCAAAGCCATTTTAGGCTAAGAATGAGCGTCAACAAGGTGGTAATTTTTTACCCAACAGGGTAGTTTTGTCTCACTGCCACACAATCTCCTGATGACCATTCCGAAGCACTGTCTATTTCTCTTTTGCTGTATACTCAGGACAATCTAACCTGATGTTCGAGGTGGTCAATTCCTTATCCAATAAAGTACAGAAATGCTGATGATCAGATGACTGATGAAAGGCACAAGCATAACAGGTTCGCTGGACTTGAATGATTCCATGCTTGTTTAAGCCGTAAATAATGTGGGTAATAGAATGATACAGGCCTTCTAATTGTGATGAATCAAAATTATTCAGTTCCCTGAGGAATGGTCCCCCATAGCCATAAACTTCATCCACCAGGTTTTTCCCCTGAGTGGTGAGGGACACCTGATAGCTTCTTTTGTCCTTTAACGAGTCGATTCGCTTTACCATTTGTTTTTGTTCCAGGACCTTCACCGCATCACTGATTGTTGGCTTAGTGACATTGAACTCCATGGCCAGATAACTCACGGTACAATATTCTGGTTTGTGATGCGCCACAAAAACAAGAATTTGAATTTGTATTGGACTGATACCGACAGACTTGGCATAGTCCCAAAGCAAAGCTCTAAAAACCTCACCGATGCGCTCGAGACCCACCACAATTTTACTCCTCACATCCTCTTGCTGAAATTCGAGATCGAATATGCGCTCTGCTTTGTTCATTTTGAAAAGTTAATGAGATATTATTACGAGTACTTACGAATGTATTCGTCAATTGTATTTTCAATTTGCTCTTTTGGCCGGTGTCCAAACCACGAGAACAGTATTTCATAGCTATTATCGAACAATACAAAAGTAGGGGTACCTTGAAACAGATTGACACTGAAGGTAAGAGAAATTCTCTCCTGACTGAGCAGGTAATTTTTGATTCTTACATGCATTTCATTTTTATCTGAATTGGACCGGATGCTAAAATCAGAAATAGCATGACACATTTCCTCGGCCAAACTTTCAAGATCAACGTTTGAACCGGCTACCTGATCCATTGCCACTGGAATTTTGATTGGATAGGGTAATTGCTCTCCAAACATCTTTTTTGTTTCACCCACCAATTGACCCTCCTGGACAAGCAACTCTGTATTTTCTACGTTGTTGAATTCATAATCTTCAAACGCAGTAGATAGTGCCAGAAAAGAAATCCTGTCGTGATACTTCTCCCTCAAAAGTTCCATTAAAGGAAAGCCATAACTAAAGCAACCAGGGCAATTCACCTGAAAGGTAAATAATAGATTGAGCTCCCCCAGCTTATGGTCCCCGGCCATATAATTTTCAACGTAAAGTTTAAGTTTCGCCATGGTTTCTATCAGGTAATTAACGGCAAGCAACCCGCTCCAGAAGAACGGACTGCTCCTTAAAGACATTAATCTAGTTGCAATTCTGCATTTCGATGATGTGGTAGCCTTTCTCATTGATGTCACTAATGACTTGATCAGAGGCTTTCTCTATATGACAAAAAGTACACTCCTTCGAACTAATTGCCCCGGTATGAAAAGGCTTTGATTTGAGGTATGACATTCCAAAATCATAGACCTGTTTCGCATCCCTTACTTCCAGAGGAACGAGAATATCAAAGTGCATTACTTTGTTATCGCTCCTCTCCACATAGGTATCCCATACTGCAATTCTTAACATTATTTCTGCACTTTATATGGAAGACTCAAGTCTCCACTTGCCACCGAATAGACTTCATACACTCCAAGCATTGGCAGACCCTCCTTACTTGTATTCACTTGCATAAAAGCAGCAACTCCATCATAGGTGAAGTCAGTCTGGTTATTGATTCGGTAGTTTGGCACTACCACCAGAATGGTATTACCAATTGTAATGACCGGATATCCGGGTGAATCCATATACATTGGCATGCCAGGGTTGGTAGGAGGCAAAATCACCGTTGCATCCTCTTTTTTGAATTGCTTGACGGATAATCCTCCCGCCACACGCTTATCCTCAACAAGAATTACCCAGTGCGGATGCCATACAATTCCATCATTGTCATACACCCGATCATTATTTTCATCCCATAGAGGCGTATCATCAAAATCAGGATGAGAGGTAAGGCCAAGTGCAACAATTCCCTCTGTTTGGCTAAATCCAACATCTGTCGCTTTCAGACTTGTAGGAAAAACATACCCAAGGACAGGAGCACCATCCAACTGACCAACAGGAGTAGGGGTAGTATTACCCGCCAGTCCAGACACATTAATTTCCCAAATGGTAACTCCCAGGTTAGGGTTACTGGTCACGCTGACACTTTGAATGGCAAAATCATCACCCTGGTACGAAGAGATCTGGGCAGATAAACTAAAGACAAAGCCCAAACAAGCAAGGGTAACTAACATGGAAGATTTCATATTGAATTGGTTTAAAGGTTCAGATGCAAATATAGTAAGGATTCCTAACTATATAATCAAACACCATCTTATTTCTCAGTTCCTTCATCTTATGATTGGGACTTAATGATCTCAAAGCATGGAGGGAAGTAAGGGAGGAGGGAGTGAAGAAACGAAAAGTGGAAAGACACACCCCTAGCCCCTCTCAAGAGGGGAATAGTTTTGCCTTCTCTCAGTACTGACCTTTTCATTTTATGCAGAGGAGCAGGAACTTGATCCTCTCTTTTAAGTATTGATTATTAATCAGTTACATGGCATTCTCAATTACAGTCACCAATCTTGTAACTGCGTATTTTGACCTTTTTTCGAGCCATTTGGGATTCGAACCCCCGGGACATCCTTTCTAAAGTAAACTAATACGTTTACTTTACTAGTTATTTAGTAAACTTATATGTTTATATTTGTGCCATATAAGTAAACATATATATTTACTCATGGAGAACAAGCAGCGACTCTTATTGGATCAAATGGACCGCAAGATGCAGTCATTTACTTCCACATCAAACGTATCAAGCCCTCCCACAGGATGGATAAAAGCGATACGCACAGCTTTGGGAATGTCTCTTGATCAATTGGGCGCACGGCTAGATATGACCAAGCAAGGAATCATGAAATTGGAAGCTCGTGAAGCAGCTGGCACATTGACAATCAAGAACCTTCGGGAAGCCGCACGAGCTTTAGATATGACGCTTGTCTACGGGTTGGTTCCAAAAGATGGATCCCTGGATGCTTTGATTGAGCGTAAGGCAAAGGAACTGGCCCAGCAAATTGTGTCACGGACATCCACATCAATGAAGCTGGAAGACCAGGCTAATTCTCCTGAAAGGATCAATAAAGCCATTGAAGAAAGAGCGAATAGTTTAAAGCTTGAAATGCCGAAGATTTTATGGGATTAGATCCTGAGTACCTCAATGGCCAGACCCCTCTTGGTGAAGAAGAGAAAGAGGGGTTGCTTATTCCTTCCATCACTAGTCGAGAGGAGTTGGATGAGTTTGAGCAACAAAATGTAGAGGAGGCCTTCCAATGGCTCATTGGGAAGTCAATTAAACCTGAGAAGATTTTTAGTGAGAAGTTCATTTGTGATGTTCACAAACGAATGTTGAATCAGGTGTGGAAATGGGCAGGAACATTCCGACATACTCAGAAGAATATAGGAGTAGATTATTGGATGGTCTCTCAGGAATTAAATATGCTCCTGAGTGACGCTGCTCTTTGGTTTCAAAATGAAGTGTTTCCACCTGATGAGCTGGCCATTCGGTTTAAGCATCGCATTGTAAGTATCCACTGCTTTTCAAATGGTAACGGAAGACACAGTCGCTTGATGGCTGACATCATCGTTGAAAAGCTTTTCGGCTTAGAACCATTTTCATGGGGTGAGCGCAGTTCAAGTCGTGAAGGAGATACAAGAGCGGATTATCTCAAAGCTTTGAAGGAAGCAGACAATGGATCGGTTGATCGGCTCATCAAGTTTGCTCGATCTTAGCATCGCATATTTTGGGTAGGCCATAAAAGAAAAAACCCGGGCACGTTAGTATGGAGTTTTGGTAGGTTTGACTCCTTAAAAGTAGAGGAGGAGGAATTATTCATAGGGGACCCGTAATCTCTTTGCAGAAATGGATATGATCAACTTAATATGATTTCACAGCCTACAGTAAACTAACTTTTTCGGTAGAATTCGTCAGCCAGGTGCGTATGATTGGACCACTAACCTCCCCTCTTGAGAGGGGTCGGGGGTGTGTAGAAACGAAAAGTGGAAAGACACACCCCTAGCCCCTCTCAAGAGGGGAATGGTTTTGCCTTTTTTCAAAGAGTCTATCAAAACAAAAAAAGTAGCTCTGTTTAAGGTTAAGCGTTTCCCAATTTCACATAGCGTCTAGCACTAAATGTTTGTACCTCGGTTGGTACCTAAAATGAAAAAAGCCTTCCTACAATCTGTAAGAAGGCTTTTTTGCAGAGGAGGAGGGATTCGAACCCCCGGTACCTCGCGGTACAACGGTTTTCAAGACCGCCGCATTCGACCACTCTGCCACTCCTCTGTGTTTGGGTCTCACACTTATTCAGTGCTGCGTTTTCCAAATCCACTTATTCTGACCACATTCAACACTTTCCCTGTGATCATGTCTGCGAAATTGGAACGCAAAAATAACGGATCAATCCAATCTACCAAATGCAGCGAGGAGAATTTTGTTTCTTTTTTATTTCCACCGTGTCTTCCGGTCATTCAATTACAAAAAACATCATTGAAAACAGACCCGACAGAATGTATAAATCTTAAAAAAGAAGTTGAGATGGGGTTGCTCAACTCAGCACCAGACAGATTAAGGCCTTACCCATTGATACCCAATTCCTATGCTGAATTGGGAATAACTAAACTTCCCTCCATCTTCAGAAACATTGATTTCATTCGGTCCGTGGTGGTTGGACTCCAAAAGCAGCTCGGCTTTGGCAACGAAATTACTACTGAGGTAATACCGGGCCCTCAAGCGCGACCTCCACCCTACTCCATGAAAGGTGCGGCCATTTTGCTTGGCAGACTCTGAGTTATAGACCAGATGAGAAGTCAGATCCAAATCCACCAACAGCCGATCATCCATATTGTACTCATAAGCACCACCCAGCAGCACTCCCATTCCCATAACCTGAGCGATCTGATCTCCACTTTCCAGGTTGCCTTCTTCGGCATTTTGAGCTAGCTGATTGCCAACAAAGTCAATTCCCCAGGCAAAGCCTATGCTGTGTGTTTCATCAGCAATATCAACCAGATAATGCCTTGAAATGAAGTTGCAGATGTTGATATTGGAAATATAGAGACTGTCATCACTCGCCAGTTTATTACCATTGCCAAATAGTGCCGAAAATATACCGGGAAAGTCAAGCTCCCAGTTACCACCACCCTTACCGCTACCGTAAGTACTTAGATACATCACTTCGGGGTAGATCACCGTTGCATTTACCTTCTCATAGTTATCCAGGGTCCAGGCATTGTTTTCCACATTAAGCTGGACGAAAACATGATTGCCATCTTGTGCATGAGCCACGAACACTCCAAAGAACAGTGTCGTAAGAAGGATCAATTGCTTAACCTTATCCATGATCGTCATTTGGCGGAAACCAAATTGTAGTACTCAATCAGGTCATCAAAAAACTTGTTGGTCACGTCCATGACCGCTGCACCATATTTTTCAGGGGTGGTGGTGACTTCAAAAGTCGATACATACTCGATTTTGTTGTTGGCACGATTGGCCAATACCTCCGGCAGATCACCTTTAAAGGCTTCCACTTTGGTGGCATAATTTATCTCTGACTGTAAATACTCCGGGTCTTCAGTCATATAGGACATGCTGAAAGTATACAACTGCTCTGATTGTGCATTGAACTGAGTAAATCCAATATTCGTCGCTTGCTCCCAGGCATTCTGACTTTGCATATTGGGAATAATTCTTACAACAGGGAGTATGTTCTGCTCTGCAGATTCGCTATAATAGATCCAATCTCCCTTGCGTGTCACACTGGTACTGGCCTCGGAAACTGCATCAGCGAAATCTATGTAGATGGTCAGCATACCATTATTTGAATCAAGTTCTTTGGCGATTTTCTTACCATCCGGAATGATCTGAATGACCTTATTCCACACAGGCGTACCATCATAGCTGACCGCATATCCCAAACCCTGAGACTTGGAATACACCTCACGTTCCATGGCCATTTCCTTGATTTTTTTCGTATTGGGCGACCCTTCAAAAGAACCCCAGGTAATTATCTCTATACCCGCCTCTTCGTTCATTCTTTGCATAAAATTTCTGGCGACCTGATCCGTAATGGCTTGCAGGTCGTCCTCACTTACTCCTTTCAATATTCCATAGGCTCCACTTGATGACTTCACTTTTACATAGTCATTTTTGTCCATGGATTTGGCCACTTTGGCAGTGGTCAGTTTATAGACTATATGAAATCTCACCATGGACCATTTGTCCTTGTCGTAGAATTTCTTGTGCTTAGAAAAAGTGGCATAGCGTTTCTCCAGTTCCTTCACACGCTCTTTATCCTGAGCAGTAACAGACCACATGAATGACCCGATCATAAGGCAGATTAACATTCGAAGTTTCATTTCTTTATTAGTTAATTGAAAATTAGGTTAGCGGTGACCCTTGACTTACCACATCCAGGATATCATGATACAATCGCTCACAGCAAAGGATTCACACATCAAAGATCCGTCAGGGTCAAGCACCCTTCAATAACCCATATGGAGTATTTACCATTGGAAAATGCTCCTGCCCACTCCAGATATTATCCATATGGGTTATTGATCAATCGTTCAGGCAGGTCGAATTTTATTCTTAAAAAAATTTCATGAAAAATTTATTCACCGCCGCCATCATTGGGCTCACTGTCACCTTTGCAACCGCCCAACAAGTCAACTACGAAAAAGTAAGTGAGGAACCTGCTTTCAACCAGGTTTCGATTATGCCCTACTTCAATGTGTACTCTTCATTGGCAAAAACACTCGGTGCCATAAGTGTTGGGGGTGAAGCGCACGTAAGATTATTACCGATTCATCTCAGGGCGCACTTCGATTACGCCCTCATCAATGCGTCTATTACTGACGCCAATTTTGAAGCACCTACGACCATGGAACTCGGAGGTGAATTCCCATTAGTCACTGGAAGTGTGGCGAAAAAAAGAACGTTTCCTCTTAAGTCTGTAGGCTACCACAACACCTTCATCAAGGTGCCATTTACCTTCGAAAAATCGATTTTGGCAAGAGGGGGACTGATGCGATACACGGGCAATTTCCAATATGGATCACCAGCGACAGTCAATGAGGTGGAAGCGCAAACTTTTCATTCCGGAAATTTCTCAACTGCAGGATTTTACCTCGGACTGACCAGCATGCAGCGATCCAGCCTGGTCATGAAAGTTTCCAGTACTACAGAGAATTATGGAGAACTAAAAAAATTGAGGTATTTCCAGCTCTATGCCGATGTTCTGGTGGGCGTAACGATGAATCTGGGAACATTTATAGACCATGCAGGCCATTATGGCCCCTCCGGTACAGAATATGACTTCAAGGGAGACAGTGAGATCAAAACGCCAAACATTGGACTGAGATTTGGGACTTATTATATGCTCATGAATTCCGGTCTGAACAATAACAACGGGCAGTTCATCAAGTTTGAGATTGGATCACGGCCGGCGCCTGAGGGAGAAAATCTCTGGATGATGGTGGGATATGGTCTGATGTTTAATGTGGCTAAGAAATAAACATATACCCGAAATCTTTCCGGTTTCGGGTGTTGGTAACTTAACTGGTCACACCCACTGATTCTCTACCGCTATGCGCACGGCTTCCGCTCGGGAGTGCACATGCAGCTTGTCATAAAGATTGGAGATGTGTTTTTTCACAGTATTTGGGCTTATGAATAAAGACTCAGAAATTTTGAGATAGTCCTCACCGTCAGCCAGATGCTCCAGCGTTTCCATCTCACGCTTAGACAATCCAAAGTCCGAGGGCGGTTTTTGTGGCAACTTCTGATTGTTTTGAAAGCGAATCAGGTTGAGGGCCTTGGCGGCAATCAGGGATGACATGGAAGCTCCTCCATCGAGCACATTTTCTACCGCCTCTAAAATTCGCACAGGGGTCTCTTCCTTAAGTATGTAACCCGAAGCCCCTGCTAGTATTGAATAAAACACCTTTTTATCTTCGTCAAACACCGAAAGCATGAGAATTTTAATGTTTGGATAGCGTGCCTTCACTTCCTTGGTAGCGGTGATTCCGTCCATCTCTGGCATCTGCACATCCATCAGAATTAGATCAGGCTGGGTAGTCTTCAACTGGTTTAGCAGGTCTACACCATTTTTTGCAATCAAAACAATTTTGATGTGACTGAACAACGAGAAATTATTGACCATTTGATTGGCCAAATGTGCATTATCGTCAACTATCCCAAGCTTTATGCTTTCCATCATGTTAAATAGCAGATTTTTAGCGCGGCATTCAATACTACGTATGGGTTATTTTAGAGGTGATCAGGATTTTGGTCCCCGCCCCATCGGAAATCAAAGAAAATTCGGCGTTGAGCTCGTCCGCTCTCTTTTTAAGATTCTGCAAGCCGTAATGCCCCTCCTGTTCACCCACGACACCCATATCAAACCCCTTTCCATCATCCATCACACTTAACACCAGTTTATAGCTGTCAATATTGAGCGAAATTTCCAGATGACTAGCCTCGGCGTGTTTCAAAGCATTGCTTACCGCTTCCTGTATCACCCTGAAGGTATTGAGGGCAATGGTGGCGTTCACTTTATTTTCGACACTTGTAAATAGGAATTTGTAACTGGTTCGCTGATCGGTAAAGCACAATTTGAGGTAGTCATCTATCTTCAATTTTAGACTGGTGGCGGAGACTTGCTCCTCATTGAGCGCCCAGATGGTTTCTCTCAGCATCTTCATTCCGGATCTTGCAAAGTCACTTAATTTACCCAAATAGGCTTTTTTGTCCGTCACATGTGCTCCTTCCCAACCGAGATATAGAAAATCAAGTCTGGAAATGATGTAGGCAAAATGAGTGCCCACACTGTCATGCAAATCCCGGCTAATGCGCTCGCGTTCCTGCTGGATTTTCTCTCGTGTTTCCAGCTCTGCCAGGCGCAGTTTTAGTTTCCGCCTGGACAAATAATATACCAATCCTGTACCGAGACCAAGTCCCGTCAATAACATCAACAATACAAACCACCAGGTGAGCCAGAAGGGCGGGTGCACCACAATTACCAGGGCTCTGGTAATGGGTTGAAAGAGCCCCTTCCCACTACACGCTTTTACCTTGAACTCATAGCTACCAAACGGCAATGACGAGTAGGTGACCATTCTTGATTGCGGACTTACATCCACCCATTCTTCATCAAAGCCCTCCAGCGTGTATTTATAGGTAACATCGTGTGGATCGTCATATTTGAGGGCAGCAAATCCGAGAGAGAACACCCGGTCTCCGTAGTACAAATCAATTTGCTTGAGCCCATCCAGAGAATGATCCAGCACCCGGTCATAGTTAATCAGGAGTCTCTCCCATTTTAATATGGGCTGGCTAAACAAGGTGTCCACTCTATTAGGATTAAACACCAGTAAACCGTCTACTGTCCCGAAACCCAGTCTGCCATCAGCAAAGTGATAACTTGCACCTAAAGCAAAATCCTGACTTCTTAGCCCATTGGAATTGGAGTAATTCTTAAAGGTTTGGGATTTGGTATCAAACATACTCAACCCACCATTGGATACCATCCACAGTCTATCCTGATCATCTACCTCCATCGCATGTATGACATTATTGCTCAGTCCGTTCTTTTCTGTGAAGTGAGTGAAGGTAGAGTCTGCATTGAGCCGGCTAATGCCCCCACCATAGGTACCTACCCAAATCGTCCCTCTGCTATCTTCCAGAACAGTCGAACTGAAAGAAAAATTAGGGCTTCGCGGGTCTCCTTTGGTGTGGGCTATATGCACATACTGCCCCGTGGGTTTGACATAACCAACTCCATCTTGCAGTCCTACCCATATGTTGCCCGCCCTATCTTCAAATAAATCCATCACGTACAAGAAAGACTTTGACTGTTCTTCAACAGAGTGAATGGTTCCATTAGGACTGACCATGACGAGATCAGCATGCGAAGCGACCCAAAAATTTCCCTGACGATCGAGCCGAAATCCCGTGATCGACGAATGCTGATCAAGCACTTTAGTATAGGCCTCGAGCTTCAGCTGATTGTACGCCTGTGAATAAATCTCCCCATTGGCTGTGCCAACCCATAAAGTGCCCAACGAATCCACATAGATAGCTGTCACTTTCTGGCCCTTGAGCAAGTGCCGGACTACTGTCCGTGTCGCCGTATCTATCACATAAATACCGTTTTGAGTGGCTTGATAGGCATACGCCCCTTGCTCCGCATATCCCCAGACAATGTGCCCATTAGAGTTCAGGTACTGAAATTGAGCCCACTTCGGATCATAAATAAAAACACCTCTATTAGCTGTGCCCATCCAATATTGGCCAAAACAGTCTTTGGTCAGGTCATGAATGGTGGTGTTTTGAAATGAAGGATTGGTACTCACTTTACTGGTCTTCTCAGCATACACATCATAGCTGTACAAACCTGTCTTGGTGCCTACCCAATAGTCCTCATTGGCAGGCACAAAACACATAGCCGAAAAACCGGTATTTATGCTCTTGATTTTCCCCTTCAATTGATGGATTGAAATAATCTTATCTACTCCAGGCAAGAGTAAAACGCTATCTCCCACCGGCTGATAATCCCAGGATTGTGCACCTACCCCATCCATGTCTGTCTCCGAACCACGAAGGCCATACCCCGGGATCAGAATATTTCCTTTGCTCAGGACAATAAGCCCTGAATCGCCCACAACATATTGATAAATGTATTCCTGAGCGAGATGAATTTGTTCAGAATATTCCTGAAGGGAGTTATTCGCCTTTGTTAACGTGACATTCATTGGCATTCTGGAGATACTATTTACTGTATCTGTATTCTTCCAATAAACAAATCCATCGTGCTTGCGCAGATGATATTTCTGCACTATTCTTCCCGGTATGGTATCAATCAGTTTGTGAAAGCGGCGATTTTCTATGTCAAAAACGTGAATGCCCGCACGCGTAGACAACCAAAGGCGATACTGATCATCCTCAAGCATTTGAATAATGAAATTGTCCGCCAGAGAAAAGGAGTCCTCAACGTCGGGACGAAAAATCTCAAATTCATAACCATTGTATCTGTTGAGGCCGTCCTGGGTGGCCAGCCAGATGTAGCCGCGCGAATCCTGAAGTATCTGATTGACTGAATTTTGTGAGAGTCCGTCAGCTGTTGACAGTGATCGAAATTTAATCACGTCCTGGCCCATTGTAGAGAAAGCAAGAACCATTAGGCTTACGGCGAATACTTTTTTCAAGAAAAGGCGATTTTATGGAAGATAAGCCACTTTTCGGTGAGGTCAAAACCACACTTCGAAATGTTCCTTTTGGCGCTGTAGGGAAATGACCTTTCAGGCGAGAAGATTAAGGATCCAAACACACCTCCCGGCCCTTCTCAAGACGGATCCTGTTTTGGCCTGGTTTGCTGTATTAAAAAGACACACCCCCAGCCCCTCTCAAGAGGGGAGCAGATATCTAGAAAATTTCACTTCCCTTTTTCATTCAGGATACAGCACATCAGTCAGTATCGAAATATTATAAGAAGTCAATATTTGGTAATCCCCCTTTTTGTGTTGAATCGTTCCCCTCTCAAGAGGAGAGCAGATTGTGCCCGCATTGTGTGATAAATAAACACACCCCCGGCCCCTCTCAAAAGGGGAGATTTGTCCCAATATCAGTCAGTATCGAAAAATTATAAGTCTCAGTCAAATATGCGGTAATCATCCTTTTTTAAATTAAATCATTCCCCTCTCAAGAGGGGAGTTTAGCATGCTCTTACTCCAAATCCACCACTTTCCCGCTTTCGGCACTTTCAAATGCCGCATCGATAATGCGCATGACATTCACACCGTCCTGCGCGGTGACTGGCTCAGGATGATCTGCGATCAGGGATTGGTACACCGCTTCATAGTATTCTTTATAGTCGCCTGGGCTGGTTTGAATTTTCTCCCGGATCACTTTGCCTTCCACTTCAGTGTGTAGCAGTCCCTGCTCTGTTTTCGGCTCCACCCCAAATTGTGGATCACTGGGTTTCATGCCCGCCTTCAGTTGATCCTCCTGTACGTCAGCCCTTGATTTCAGAAAGGTGCCTTTTGTTCCAAAAAAGGCAAACGAAGGGGTGGGCTCGCGGAAAAAGTAGCCACCCTTGACATGAACGCGCATTTTGTCGTATTTCAACAAAATATCGAAATAGTCATCCACCTCAGAATGCTGCCGGGTAATGGCAATATCTGCAAAGACGGATCGTGGCATTCCAAACAGGCACAGCGCCTGATCAATGACATGGGCTCCCAGATCTTTAATGATTCCTGCTCCAGCACTTGGCTTTTCTTTATGCGTTTTTGCGCTCAACTCGGGTGTATATCGCGCAAAGGCAATGCTCGCCTCCACAATCTCTCCAAGCAAACCCTGCCGAACCACCTGCTGTACTGTCTTGAAGTCGCTGTCCCAGCGTCTGTTCTGAAATACCGCCAGCTTCAACCCCAAACGCCCAGCCAATGCCTTTAGCTCCTCAGCTTCTGAGGTGCGCCCTACGAATGCTTTTTCCACGATAACGTGTTTACCTGCCTTCAGAGCAGCTTTAGCGTATTCGTAATGCGTATAGGTGGGCGTATTCACCACCACCAGTTCCACCCGATCATCAGTCAGAACCGCTTCCATGCTGTCATAACTCTGCACACCGGGGTACTGATTGGCAATGGCTTTGGTGCTGCGTTCCCATGAACCCAACAGCGTAAAACCGGGATGCAAATGGAGAAACGGAGCGTGAAAAACCTTTCCGGACATGCCGAACGATAGCAGCGCAGCATTGATATTTCGCATAGTTACAAGTGTTTTTTCGAGTTAAAACAGCAATATAACTCAGTCCAGTTGGATGGGTTTTTCGGAATAATATTTTTTCAATACAAAAAACGCTTTCTTCCTGATACCCTGATCTGAAATCAAACCCTTCCTGTTAAAGAAATCCTGAATGTCTGGCAAAGGTCTCCGGGCAGAATAAAAGTCCATCAGAATCCAGGGGGTGGTGCCGCGCAGAAACGGGATGTTTTTGAGCATCTCAATATTGTATTTGTACACATCCTCCTGATACTCCTCTGTCCAGCGTTCCTCAGGCTGACCATGCAGTCCCTGCAAGGCACCTCCACCAAACTCACTAATCACCAAAGGCTTGTCGTAGACCATTTTCCACTCCACTCCGGCGCATGACGCAGGGGTGCCACCATACCAGCCACAGTAGTTGTTGATGCCTATCACATCCAATGACTCACCCAGTGCATCATCAATCACCCGGTAGCCATCTTTGGAATGCGGCTCCAGGGCACCCGTCAGCAGGCGGGTGTTGTCATAACCACGGGCCGACACCACCAGTCGCTTCAAAAAATCTGTTCGTGGATCGCTGATGGGTGTCTCATTGGCCACCGACCACATGATCACCGCAGCTCTGTTTTTATCCCTTGTGATCATCTCACGAAGCTGGTTCTCAGCATTGGCAAACACCGATTGATTTTCCCAGTCTATGGTCCAGTACACGGGTATCTCAGACCACACCATGAGTCCCATTTGATCTGCCAGGCGCACCATGTCTTCATTGTGTGGATAGTGGGCCAATCGCACAAAGTTACAGCCCAGGTCTCGAGCCCAATTGAGCAAAGTCAGACACTGCTCCGGCGCAATCACCCGGCCACCGGTGAAGGCTGCCACCTCATGAATAGAGATACCCTTCAGGAATACCTGCTCGCCATTCAGGAGAATGTCATTGTCACGGGTTTCGATAGATCTAAACCCAATCTGATCGGTCACCTGATCGTTTCCTGCTGAGAGCCGCACCTCATAAAGTTTTGGGTTTGTATCAGACCAGAGACTCAGTTTGGTTTTGAAGCTCACCTTAGCCAAACCTGTAGCATCAGGAGTTAGTGTGAGCTTCACCTTAGCCTCCGGGATTTCCAACTGCACCTTTTGGGTCAACTGAGTACCATCCAGCTGCACCCAGCCTTCCACGTCTGTTTTGCTCCCTTTCTTAAGTTGAATGGCATAGTCTCTGATAAAGGTTTCAGGCACGGAGACCAGCTTCACAGATCGGGTGATCCCTCCGAAATTGTACCAGTCACTGTTTTTGGTAGGGATGCTTTCGCTCTTGCGGGTATTATCCACCTTTACCACGACGAAATTTTCACCTGCCTGCAAAAGATCCGTCACCTCAAAATTGAAAGGAGTGAACCCGCCGATATGCTCTCCGATTTTCACGCCATTGAGGTAAACTTTGGCATCATAATTCACCGCTCCGAAATAAAGAAAAGCACGTTGGCCGGACGGTTCATACATGAATGACTTTTTGTACCAGACCGTACCTTCATAAAAAAACAAATCTTCCCGCTGGGTATTCCAGTCGCCAGGTACATTGAGCTGTCCGGATTTGTCAAAATCATATTCGATCAGGTCACTGACCGTTTCGGCTTTCTGGTCTTTGAAATAGCCATTCGGATTGACTTTATACCGATAATTATAGTACCCGTTTTCCATTGGATCCACTATGTATCGCCACTTTCCATCCAGTGCCATGGCCTCACGGTTTGTGATATTAGTCAGCAGTGGAGATTCATTTTGTGCTTGGACATCATGTAAAATGATGGCAAAAAGAGCCACCAAACAGGCCTTGAATAGATATTTCATGAAAAAGGTGTTTAAAAATCAAAAAAGAAAAACAGACACAAAAAAACTGCCCTAAAGCAGCTTGCTGCAAAAAATCCAGAGGTTAAAGATACTCATGGAAAGCCACAAATCCGGTAACCGATCGTCCCAAAAAGGGTTGGTTTTTGTCCTTTTATTTAGTTGGTTTCTTTTTCACGACCCATCGTTTGTCATCATGTGTGGATTACATATGTTTGAGCAATGAATCCGAAAACTGTCAAGTATCTAAGTACCCTGGGTGTCACCGTGGTAATGGCACTGAGTGCCGCCTACTTTTACAAAACCTGGCAGAAAGGTGAACCGCGATACTATTTTCTGATCATGGCGTTTGCCATAGCGCTGCTGCTTTCCTATAGCCTGTTCAAGAAAAAGAAGAATTAAACGCCCAGCCATGAAGCGAGTCCTGATCATTTTATTTGCCTTAGGCATATTGTGCAGTTGCGACAAAGAAGCGGAAGTCCCCAACACCCAGCTGGAAATTTCGGTACTTGATGCCGAGGGCAACGGGGCTTCGAACGCTGAAGTTTCTGTTTATTTATCTCTGGCAGGATTTCTCGACCAGGACGGCCCTGTTGCGAATGGTCTCACGGATGCTTCCGGTGCCATTACCTTTCATGGGCTTAAACCAAAGCAGATGTATTACATTGATGTCAGGAGGGTGAATGCAACCAACTGGATCAGTCAGATCACTTCTCCCTATATAGAAGAGGGAGTGAACGCGTTCACGACAGTGATCTCAGAAAACTGGTATAGCAACCTGAGCAATGCTGCGGGAATTTCCTGGTCTCCAAAATTTGTCTTCATTGATGATGTCTGGTACGTCTACGTTGACTGTTTCAATGACGATCAGTACCTGTTTCGAAAAAACCTCAAAATGTCTTATCGCAACCACACAAAGTGCAGTGCCTCCGATCCGGATTTTTATACCGGAGAGTGGTTTGGAACGGCCAATCAGGTCACCATTTATTCTGATACTGAAGGAGATGCCGGACTTTCATTCAAGCTGGTGGAGTCTGATCCCGCTTATTTTTTGGGCGAGCTGAGGGTTAGTGGCGGAGACGTCTTGCTGGTTAGATTTGAAAAAATGGGTATCTGATCTTTGAATTTCTAAAAAAAATTATCAGCGTAATAGCGGATATATAGGAGAAGGATGGGATAAAAAGGAATACCTTTAATGGAAGCCCATGACCCTTCGAGCGATAAAACAACTACTAATTCTATGCCTTGTGGCATCATTGCATGCTTGCGATAAAGGGGAGGCAATGCCCAATACTGAACTTGTGATAAGCGTTGAAGATGCACAAGGCAACAAAATAACCACCGCTGAAGTCTACGTTTATGAATCTCTGGCGGCCTTTCAAAATGAAACTGGCTCAGTAGCTGCCGGGCTGACCAATTCGGCAGGGTACCTGCAGTTAAAAAATCTCGAAGCACAACAGGTTTACTACCTGGACGTACGAAAAGGTGCCGCTACCAATTGGATTCATCCAACGACTTCTGCCACTATTCGGGACGGAATGAATGAATTTTCAACCACCATTTCAGAAAACTGGTACAGTAATTTAAGTAGTGTTGGCGGCAAGGTTTGGTCACCAAAATTCATCCTGCAAAACGACCAATGGATACAATATGACGACTGTTTCAACGACGATCAATATCAATTTTATAAAAATTTTGATATGGACTTTCGCAACAACACTAAGTGTATAGAATCAACCGAGGATTTTTTCACGGGGCAATGGTTTGGTACGGCCACTCAATTGTCTATCTACTCCGATGCAGCAGAAGATGCCGGGCTTTCATTTAAACTTCTTGAGTCCAGCCCCGATCATTTTGTTGGCCAGCTCAGAGTGGCCAATGGTCAGTTGATCACCGTATATTTCGAAAAGACTAACGGTTAAAAAACACTGGCTATTCGGGAAAAAGAAAAGGGGCCAACAGCCCCTTCTCTACCTAAAACAAAAATACGAAGTGAAACAACCTCCAGATTATTGCTCAATGAGCATTCTCCGGCTTATCTTCTGATCTCCTTTTTGTACAGTGATCACATAGACCCCGGCTTTTATTCCCGGGGAAAGACCTATTTCTGTAACTTCTTTCAGGAGTTCCTCTGTCAAAATCACTTTTCCGGACATATCGGTTATCTTCACCACACCCCGATTAAAATCGAGATTCCGAAGGTCTATTTTAAAGCGGTCAGCCACGGGGTTTGGATAAATCAGAAAGGATTGCTCCTCTGCTACCATTCCATCCGACTCATCGGCTATGCGCGAGCCCGATACACTCCCCCAGGTGAAGGTCTCCCAGCTACCTATCGTCGCTCGATCACACATCATGCCCGAACTGCCATTTTCAGATGACACATACCGCCCATCGAAACCTTTCAGAGCGATGGAGTTGCCCCCAAGGGACACCCACTCGAATGCTTCCCAGCCACCAACAGATGGCCGGTCACAAAGCATGGCCGCTGTGCCATTCATTGAAGTAACATAAAGGTTATTGGTGCCACGTAAGGCCACTTTGCCATCTGCAAGGCCGATAATCGTAAACTGCTCCCAGCCACCGACTGACGGCCGGTCACACATCATCGGATTCTGACCATTTTCTGAGGATACATATTGATTGTTGCTACCCCGCAGCCAGATGGTCTGGCCGGTAGGGGCGCCAGTACTGGCTGCAGTGATCCTGAACCAGTTTAGGTTGAAACCTCCAGCCAGTACACTCAGCCCCAGCTCCTGCTGACCCGCCGTGAGGGATACTGAATGGGAGATGGTGGTCCAAACCTGCCAACCGGTGGTAGAGGGTACGGCGATGGTTCCATAAGCAGATCCGCCACCAAGCCCTTCCAGCTGAATGGATCCGCCACCATTCTGACTGGCCACCCTATACTCCACGGTATAGTTGCCTGTAGTGGGAATATCCACCCGATACCCCAGCCAGTCACCAGCATCGGTCCAGCCTATGTTTTGCCCACCACCGGTATCTGAGGTAGCCTCGGTCTGGATACCAGACATGTCGCAATAGGCCTCTGCCTGGATGGCCACGCTGATGCCCTGAAAGGCTCCGGTACAGCCGGAAGGTGGAGGTGTGGACCCGCCAGTACACCCACTTGTCCAGGGAGCAGGGAGGTCCTGAGTTACTGCTGAAATGGTATTGGTATTGGGGATACAGTTTTGAAATTTGATGCTTTCGAGTACTCCTGCCATGGCCGAAGCTCCGTCCGTGGGATAATTTCCTCCTATTCTCATTAGCGCAGCATTGGCTCCCACATCATGCCTTTTGTAGGTCCAATGACACCAACCGATGCCTTCCTGTTCTAGTTTTGCAATGTTTTGACTCAACCATTCATTGGTATTCTCACCCGTCTCTCCAATCCAGACCGGCACCTGGTGATTGTTTCTGAAAGCCACCAGATTAGCCATGCGGTTGATCTGGTTAGGGTTGGAGTCAGACACCCAATCATCGGCTGGATCTATCCAGTAGCGATGCGCATTGTATACCAGGCCCCAATTGGGTGAAAAGGTAAATGGCTCGAGATAATCATAGTTATTTCCCCAGCCATTGCCTTCCACCATGATCATGTGGTTGTCTCCATTATCACGAATGGTGGTAATCAGTCGCTGTAGTAAAGCGTGAATCGCCTGGCCTCCTCCGGGCACATTATTGGGCTCATTGATCAGGTCATAAAATGCAATGCGTGGCTCGTTGATATAGCGAGCGGAGATTCTATCCCAAAGTCTGTTGGTCACATCCTGAAAGACGGGGAACTGCCAGAGGTTATTGTCATGGAAGATATCCGCAATGTTCTTATCCGATCCCTGTCCGCCCGGAGCCGCATGCAGATCCAAAATCACATACATTCCATTGTCTGCACACCAGCTCAACAGATTGTCGATCACTCGAAACCCCTCCAGGTTGGGGTCATTGAACAGTTGATCATTGTTCACCCATGTTTGAAGTGAGTTCTTGTAGGTATCATGTCCATTGTTAATGTCCGTAATCACATTATTGCGAACGGCGCGCTGGGCACTGGACAAAAACAGCTCATAATGCATTGGCAATCGCACACTATTGAATCCCAGCGAAGCGATATAGTCAATGTCTGCCTTGGTAATGAAATTATCACGCCAGCTTTGATAGAAAGCTTCCACCTGGGCCATGGATTGGCCTTCATTCAGGTACTGAAGCTTCATCTGCCACTGGGTACCCGGGCATCCTGAGCACCCCTGAGGATTGAGCATATAGCCCTCCTGAAGTGCCCAGTTGCCCAGGCCCACTGCTCGCAGAATTACCGGCTGGTTGGTCTCTGCGTTAACTATTTGGGTGCCCGAAGCCTCCAGCCAGCAACTCTGGCTAAAGACGGAACTCTGAGTGATGATTATCAACATGGCGATCATAAAAAACCTGAGCTGACGAAGCCCGATTCCTCCTGACATATCGCCTGATTTTGTATTACTGTGTTGGATAGATGTATGTTTCATGGTTTTTTGGTTGGTTGAAAGATTTGATAGAATCAGACACAGCACCGCAAAATTTCATTCACTCGCTGTGCCTGATTTCATGAGTTAGTGGCTGATCAATCGATGATGATTTTTTTAACAGCCGTTAAGTTATTGCCACTGATACTCAGCATATAGATACCTGGCTGAGTTGCCACAGGCAGTTGAATTTGCTGCTTTGCTCCTACAAATGATCCCGATAAAACCACTTTTCCTGATAGGTTCGAAACCACAAAAGCAGTCTCAGTTTCCTGATCACCCTGAGGAAGTGTAATGTTCACCAGTCCCCCTTTCACAGGGTTTGGATAAACCACAAAGGATACCTTTTCCGCTTCTTCCGTGCTTGCCGTCAACTCATCGGTCATTCGTGATCCCGACACGTTGCCCCAGGTAAAGGTCTCCCATCCCCCGATAGACCCTCGGTTACACATCATTGCACTCTGACCATTTTCAGAAGAAACATACTGGTCACCAAATCCAAGCAAAGCGACATTATTTCCGCCAAGGTCCACCCATTCGAATGATTCCCAACCACTTATAGAAGGACTGTTGCAGGTCATGGCTGACTGACCATTTTGAGCATTCACATATTGTCCGTTATTGCCCTGAAGGGCAATTTGACTGGATCCAACAGCCACAACCGTAAATTTCTCCCAATCTCCTACAGCGCCTCGATTGCAGTTCATTCCTCCCTGACCATTCTCACTGGAAACATACTCCCCGTGACTGCCGCGCAACCATATCGTTTGGCCTACAGGTGCGGAAGTGCCGGAAGTCTGACTGGTGATTTTGAACCAATTCAGGTTAAAGCCCCCGGCAAGAATAGCCAGGGCAATGTCTTGTTGCCCCGCATTGAGACTTACAGTGTGAGAAATGGTCATCCAGTTTTGCCATCCACCGGTGGAAGACACCGAGATAGATCCAAAAGCTGCACCTCCACCGAATGGTTCAATTTGCAGGGATCCGCCTCCTCCCGAACTTGCCACCCGATACTCGACCGTGTAGTTGCCGGTAGCGGGAATATCCACCCGATAAGCCAGCCAGTCTCCAGCATCTGTCCAACCCACATTTTGCCCACCTCCCGTATCTGAGGTAGTCTCGGTCTGGATACCAGACATGTCACAATAAGCCTCTGCCTGAATGGCCGCACTGATACTCAAAAAGCTGCCTGTACATCCGGTACTTGTGGAGCCAGTGTACTTTACTGCATCATAAAAATCCTGATGAAAAGTAATTCCCGGCTTTCCATTGCCAATGTTGTTTTGGCAAAAGCTGATCATGTTGTTATATGCATTGTTAGGCGGGTTTCCTCCATCCCGAATAAAATCGCGCACAGCATTATATCCGCTGTTAGGATTGATGGTCCAGATGCACTTATCATGATACATTTTCTTAAATGACCATGGGAAATAGCCGACATTGTTATTGATACACCAGTCAGTCATCTCTCTGAGGATGCTATTGCTATTTTCTCCATATTCTCCCAGGATCAAAGGCACGCCTAATCGGTCGGTAAGTGATTTTCGACCGTTGAGCGCTGAAACATCATTGGAATAATGATGCGTCTGGTAGACAAGGTTATTGTCCCATCGAGAATTAACTCCTGAATTGGACTGTACCTGACCATCCTGCCAATCAAGTTTTTGCATATCAGATCCCCACCAGCTGCCCTCTGCCACAATGATGTGGTTATTGTCCACCTGACGGATGGCATTTCTCATGGTGATCAGCGACGGGAGCAACTCATATTCCCTGCCTGCCTGAGGCACTGGTTCGTTGATCAGGTCATAACCCCATACCACGGGCTCATTTTTGTAATAATTGGCGATGTGCTGCCAAACCTGCGAAGCAATATTGACATTATTGCCATCCCAAAAGGTCACTGAGTTTCTGGGCTGACTCGAATTGGAATTCACATTGTCACTGTGATCGCCAGGATTTTGATAACCTGGGGCCGCATGCATGTCCAGCAACACATACATCCCGTTGTTTCTACAGTAGTTGATCACCTGATCCAGGTACTGGAAGCCTCGATTGGACGGACTGGATGAATTATAGTCCCAAAAAAGATTAAAGTGAAAAGGTATCCGGACTGAATTGAATCCCTGATTTTTCAAATCTATAATGGCTTGCTCATTCACATAGTTGAGTCGCCATTGGTGTTCAAATTCGATGGCCTGGGTGAGGTTACCGCCAAAGGCATCCTTTACACCATTGAAAAACTGGGTATGGGTACGGAAATTGTAATCACCCATCATCAGGTATCCTTCCCACAGCAGCCAGTTACCGAGATTGATCCCTCTGAAGTAAAGTGGGTTGTTGGATTCGTCCACGATCTGAGTCCCCTGCGTGTGAACATATTGGGCATGGACCCCCACGGACAGGTACATCATACCCAAAAGCAAAAGTGTACCTACGTAATTTCGAAAACTCCAACTCCCTCTCTCTCCCCCATCATTTTTATTGTGTAATGTGTTTGTCATGATTTGGTTTGGTTAATGGTTACAGATAATTATTTTTGAGAATCAGGCATTGAGCAGAAAATCCAGTTCACCGCCGCCTGCCTGATTCAATTACATATGAGAAGTATGTAATCTTGAGATCTATTCAATGGATCATTCAAGGATGATCTTCCTTTCAAAGATGAAATCGGTGCCACTAATGCTTAGGACGTACATGCCGCAAAGGGTTCCTTTTGGCAGCTGCAGCTGATCTCTTTCACCTGCTACAGACTCTGAATATATAATCCTACCGGAGAGATCCGCTAGAAGAAAAGTATACTCCTGATCGCTCTGTGGCAGGTTAAAATGGAGCAAACCATCTTTCACCGGATTGGGGTATATTTTTATTGATTCCTCCAGCTCTTTACCGGTATCAAACCCCGTTCGCGCTCCTCCATTGGTACAGGTGATCACATTTTGCGTATCGTCATAGGTAAGGCTCGTGTGACTTACATTATCTACACAAAAATGCACCGTTACCCCACCTTTCGCGGTGCTTGAGGTCTGAAGAGTTATTGCCCCGTTTGCCCCGGTCTGGCCAGAGACTGTCTCATTAAATGTGCCGCTAAAAGTACCAGTGACATTGGCTCCATTTACGGGACTCCCCTGATCATCAAAGATGGTGACCGTAGCAGTGCCGTACTTATTACCCTGACCAGCACCCTGGGTACCTGTGGTAATTGACTGCACGTATAATGAAGTAGCAGTCCCTCCTGAAGAGACCGAAACCACCTGCGAGTCAGTATCTGTAGCTCCACCATTATCAGTAACTGTGAGGGAAACGGTATAGCTTCCAGTTGCTCCATAGGAGTGACTGGCCAACTGCCCATTCCCGGTAGTTCCATCCCCATAGTCCCATGCCCAGGAGGAAATGGTACCATCCGAATCACTACTTGTTGCCCCATCAAAGTCAACATTGAGATTGGAAGCACTGTATGTGAAGGCGGCTGTTGGTGGGTTGTTACCACCGCCCCCATCCGTCCAGATGTAGGTTCCTACACCTTTTTTTGGCAGAGTGACGGTAGCAATCTTACCCTGATACTCAATATTGAAGGTAGTATTTGGTTGATTACCATCGTTATGAACCACCAGCACCCGGGTATTTCCATTTGCAGCGTTGTTGATAAATCCTGCACATGTAAGGCTTCCCGTGGAGGTAGTGGCCACACGCACCGCACCCGGTCTTACAAATTTTGAGACCTGCCCAATGATGTAGTAAGCAACATTTCTGGTCACGCTGCCGGCATCCAGCGTGAGTGCCCCGAGACAATTGGTACATCCACCTGAGGTGTGTGGCTCCTGATTGGCATCCGCGGCCAGGTTCCATTCCAGCACTGCCTTCGCCCAATTGTTGGTCCCTCCCAGCACAACGTTCTTCATGTGCCAGGCCAGGTCACCCAGGAAACTTCCCCCTGCACCGGTGTACTGCTCGGTGAAATAAATATTTTTATTAGGAAAGGCATCGTGTACCGTGGACAAGGCACTGATGTCACCTGCGTACAGGTGAAATGCTGCGCCATCCACGTACTGTCCAGCAGCACTGCCAAGCACCTCGATGGGGTATTCGGGTACATCGCAGTTGTGATCCCATGTTAAAATTTTAGTAGAAAATCCGGCACTTTGAATCGCTGGTCCCAGCTCGAGGATAAAATTGATCTGCTCCTGAGCAGTCATCAGCATGGCGGGGTTATTACAGCAATGCTCAGGCTCATTCTGAGGAGCCACCGCATAGATGGGAATACCAAGTCCCTGCATGGCCTGAAGGTACTTGACAAAATACGTGGCGTAGGAAGCATAATACTCAGGCTTCAGATTCCCCCCACTTAGAGATCCATTGGTTTTCATCCAGGCCGGAGCGGTCCATGGTACGGCTTTTATTTTAATGTTGGGATTGATGGCTATTACCTCCTGGAGGATGGGGATAACATAGTCCATATCCGGTCCCTGTAAGCTAAACTGGGACTGACTCACATCTGTCTGCCCGGCAGGAAGATCATTATAGGTATAAGGATATTGGCTCATGTCCGAAGCGCCAATGGCAATGCGCAAAAAGGAGGCTCCAATACCGCTGGCAATTCCAGCTGTAGGATCAAACAATTCCTGCAGCAAGGCCGCGCGCTGGCTTGACGATATTTCGGTCATCAGCACATAGGCACTTCCCTGCGTAAGGGTATAACCAAACCCATCTATGGTCTGATAGGTCGCTCCCGGGTCAAAAGCCAGAGTAGGGTTGCCATTGGATGTGCTGGTAAAAGTGGGGGTAGTGGGAAGTTGCTCCAGCAGCTTTGACTGATCTCCATAGGTAACAAACTGAGTAACGGACTGAGCGTATGCGCTCACCGTAAAAATCCAAACACACAACAGGCACACCATGCACCTGATGAAATGGGTAATTTGTAGAATTGAGTTTTTCATGATACATCATTTAGGGTTGATCGTATTTTCCTGCTCCACATCTCATCTACATACTTCTCACATTTGTAGGTAAGTGCTCTTTCACACGTACTTGGTCATTGGGTATTGATTAGCTAAATCATAGGCATAATTTACAAAAATCTTAGGGGCCAAAATGGAAGGCAGGAGCCCCGTGAGCTCCTTACCATTTCCCATTTGCTTAATGTCAATCTTCGGCGAACATAGAAACATTGTCTATAACCACTCCGCCAGTTGGGAAGGTGATCCCTCCTGCCCTGATCGCGACATAGTATGTTCCCGCTGCCAGTGTGATGGTACCGTCACTGGCACCACAGTTATTGTCTCTCAGAGATCCGGAATAGGTGGCCTGTGCATCGCCACAATCCCAGGTATTTACTGCCAAAACCACAGTAGCGCCAACCTCAGTATTGTAGTCTTGATCTGCTACCGGCTCTGCATCTCCTACCCAAACTTCCGCCCAGAACTCATCCGCAGCATCAGTAGTAATATCCAGGTCAAAGCCATAAGTCCCAGCTTCGACTGTAACGGCCTGCCATGCACCGCCATGAGCTTCTCCACCCCATCCGGCATCCGGATTAACCTCACCAATAGTCAGAACACCGGAGGCTATGGATATATCAGCATTGGCGTTCGGATTAAACTGCTGCAAGGTCCACTCAGAATCATCGTCAAAGCCACCATTTTTTATTTGGTTTTCGGGCTCTGCCTCTTTCACTGTCACCTCCTTGGTAGACACATCGGATCCACCGTCGTTATTAGCCGTAAGCGTGACAGTGTAAGTACCCCCTGCTGCATAAGTGTAGGTAGGGCTCTCCTCTGCTGAGGTGCCAGCATCATCACCAAAGTCCCAGGCAAAAGTCTCACCCTCTTCGGTGGTATTGGTAAAAGTTACAGAAAGAGGATTTGCTGCATCTACTTCAAAGCTGAAACTCGCTGTAGGAGGGGCAATAGGCTCATCTTCACTACACGATATGGTCACTAGTGCCATCGCCAGGGCTGCACTCAAAAATCTCAGATTATTAAAAATAATTCTCATGTTTATAAGGTTTAAGTTGATTTTGAAACGGTTTATAAAATCTTTTTTATCTGGTTGAATGTCTTACTTTCGGTAATTGAAAATCGACTTTTGAGTTCGCCGATATTCACTTCATATTCTCCTGCCTCCACTGTCCAGCACAGGTCTTTGGCCACGAAAGCCACGTCACGGGCACTGATCTCAAAGGAAACTCTGGTGGTCTCGCCCGGCTTCAGAGA
Organism: Marinoscillum sp.; assembly: GCF_040222955.1. Taxonomy (GTDB): domain Bacteria; phylum Bacteroidota; class Bacteroidia; order Cytophagales; family Cyclobacteriaceae; genus Marinoscillum. The sequence continues at coordinate 67,467 of NZ_JAVKCA010000016.1, forward strand.
GATTTTCTCGAATCCCCGCAAACGCCTCACATCGGGAGTCACTGAGGCAAAAAGATCGGAGATGTACAGCTGTACCACTTCCTTACCTTCTACATTCCCCACATTGGTCACAGAGACAGAAATGCTAAGGGTTTCACCCGAATCGATTGACCCGCGGGAAAACTCCATGTCGCTATAGTCAAACTCTGTATAGCTGAGTCCAAAGCCAAATGGGTACTGCACGGCAAAGTCAGATTCGTAATCATACATCCCTTCCATTTTATTCTGTTCTTCGGATGGTTTGTGATCATAAGTAACCAGGGTATTGCCAAACATAGGATAGGTATAAGGCAGCTTACCACTGGGATTGACCTCTCCAAAAAGCACAGCGGCCAGGGCATCACCGCCATAGTTGCCAGGAAGGTAGGTCTGCAAAATACCCTGCACCTGACTTTCAATACTGCTAATCAACCTTGGCCGGCCTTCATTCAGTACGAGGATCACCGGCTTGCCTGTAGAGGTTACAGCTTTAGCCAGGTTTAGTTGGTTGGGAGAAAGCGTCAGGTCATGCAAATCGCCGGGCTTTTCGGTATAGGTATTCTCTCCCAGACAAAGCACCACATAATCAGCCCTATTGGCTGCAGCAATCACAGCATCCAGATCCTTAACTTCCTCTTCCCAATACTTACCCTGGTGATTATACGCCACACCCTCTACAAACTCCACATTGGCCACACCAGCTTTTGACTGGATAGCCTCCAGGATGGTATTGTATCCGCTGGCAAACTCTTCTACCTTCTCCCCCTGCCAGGAGTAAGACCAGCCCCCATTCAGGGTACGCATAGAATTGGCATTAGGCCCTGTTACCAAAATTTTGGAGCCCCTGCTCAGCGGGAGTGTCCCATCATTTTTAAGGAGTGTAATGGCCTCAGATGCGGCATCAAACGCGGCAAGTTCAAACTCCTTACTGGCGAAATTCGGATAATCCGAAAGGAGTGTTACCGGTTGCTCAAAAAGTCCAAGCTCATCTTTGAGTGTGAGGATACGACGAACTGCATCATCTATGCGCTCCATGGTCACTTCCCCCTCTTTTACCAGCTCTGTCAGGTAGGTACAAAAGTCGTAATCATAAGGGATCATTGACATGTCAATGCCTGCGTTGACGGCCATTTTCACCGCTTCTTTTCTCGTGGCGGCTACTTTATCTCTGAAATGAAGATTGTCTATGTCCTTCCAGTCGGTCACCACCACACCTTTGAAGTTCAGCTCACCTTTTAAAAGGTTGGTGATAATGTCCTTATTGGCATGAACCGGAACCCCATTGATGATCCCCGAGTTGATCATGACTGAATGAGCTCCAGCCTCAATAGCAGCCTGGAACGCAGGGAGGTGCCTCTCTCGGAGTTCCATTTCAGGGATAAAAGCGGGTGTCCGGTCTTTGCCAGTGTATGGCACGGAGTATCCAAGAAAGTGCTTTAAGGTAGAAGCCACCTTGGTTGGCACAGAGACCTCATTCTTTTGCCCCTCATATCCCTTGATCATCTGCTTGCCCATCTCTGAGGCGAGGTAGATGTCTTCACCGAATGTTTCCCACATTCTTGGAAAGCGAGGATCGCGCCCCAAATCCAGAACCGGCGAAAAATTCCAGGGAATCCCTGAGGCTCGCGTTTCGTAAGCGGTAATCTCCGCCCCCTGCCTCACCAGTTCTCTATTCCATGTGGCTGCCAGGCCAATCTGTTGTGGAAAAAAAGTGGCTCCTGCGGTGTAGGTGGCCCCATGGATGGCGTCAATTCCGTAAATCACCGGAATGCCCAGTCTCGATTGGTTTACTGCAATGTTCTGTATTTCTGAGACGATGGTATTCCACTGCTCTATGGTGCGGGCACGGTTGTTTGCAGTATTGAGAATGGAACCGACCTTATAGTCCAGAATGGCCTCCTTAACCAATGTAAGGTCCAGCTCCAAGGGTTCGTCGCTGACATATACAGTTTCTCCTTTGGTGATCACATCCAGGGTCACCTGAGCCATTTGCCCTACTTTTTCTTCAAGGGTCATTTTGGCCAAAAGTGCTTCTATTTTTGGTGTGGGCCTGGTCAAAAACGAGGCCTCCATCAATCTGCTGTCTGGATTCTCACAGCCCAGTATTCCGAAGAATACCACCACAATCAATAAATACTTTCTAAACATCCTTCAATGATTTTTCTAGGTTGACAAAACCTTCTCTCCTTTGCAACAAGTGCAAATACCTGATTCTAAAATTTGAAAAAATGGTGGTGCCCAAAGTATCAGGCACCACCGGTAAAATATTAGTTGAGCTCCACGAGCTGAGCATCATCTATGGTCACGCCTGATCCCAGGTTACCATCCCAGCTGCCTACCTTAATCAGGAAGTACACTGTACCAGCTTCTTCAAAAGAGGTGTTTTCGCCTATTTCAATTCGCCCTTGTGTATAATCCGTGCCGTCAGAAGGTTCTGTGGAGTGTACATAAAACTCTATCCAGGAACCAGTGGCTCCGGGGTCTACCACGGTGGCCTTCAGGCGATATTTTTGCCCGGCAGCTACATCCACAGCCTGCCACACACCTACGTTGGTTTGTGCGGGTTCAGAACCATTGGTAAACTTCATCACACCATCCACAAACTCAACGGTGGTCAGCGAAAGTCCTACATTGGTTACGGTCCATACATTTTCATCCTCCATATCACTCCCGGAAAGGATATTATCTCCTTCAACAAGTGGAGCAGTGTCAAGGCCTACCAGGGTCATATCATCCAGTATCAGCCCTGTGGTTCCGAGGTTTCCGTCCCAGCTACCCACCTTTACCAGGAGGTAATAGGTGCCATCCTCTACAATACTCACTTTACCATCTCCGATGCAGGAGATAGCCGGTATTTTACCATCAAAGGCATCGCCACCACACCCCGTCCAGGTATTGAGACCGGCAATCGGGGTGGCACTTGGATCCACACCTTCCACAGGCTCTGCATCCAGTAGAAGAACCTCCATCCAGGAGTTGGTCATCCCTGATCCGGAAGCCGATACAGAAAACTGGTAGTCCGTTCCTCCTGTGAGCTCAACTTCCTGCCAAACGGCAATATTGGTTTGGGCTACCTCCACGCCGTTGCTAAAAATGAGCTTACCATCACTAAAGGTGTAAGTAGTCATGGTACTTCCTGTGCTGGTAAAGGTCCAGGCACTTTCGTCATCCATCTCACTGCCCAGGAGCACATTCACTCCCGTGGAAGCATCCCCCTCTACAGTCACTTGCTGCTCGGCGGTAGACTGACCTCCGGCGCTCACCACGGTAAGGCGAACGGTGTATACACCTTTGCTTTCAAAAAACGCAGTATCTACTTTGTTTCCAGTGCTAACGGTCCCATTTCCCAGGTCCCACTTATAAATAAATGCTTCTGAGCTGCTTTCCAGCAGGTAGGTGTTTCGCATCTCCGGTGTGGAGATATCTGTAATGGTAAATGCTGCCTCTACGATTTCACCCAAACTCAAATCTTCGTCTTCAGGAAAGCAACTTGTCAGCAACATCACCAGCACTCCTGAGTATAATATTGATCGTATAATTTTCATAAACTATTGTCTTTAAGGTTGTAAAACAGCGCCCGGCTGGCGCCGGACTGTGTTCTATATTTTTAGTAAGCGGGATCCTGCTCTAGCTTAGTGCCTGAAAAGTCCAACTCGGACTGTGGAATAGGTAAGGCATCGTGCTTCCCGTCCTCATATCCCCGAGGGCCCAGTTTATCAGCTGCCATGCCCCATCTTACCAGATCAAACCATCTGTGGCCTTCTCCGGCAAGTTCAAGACGTCTCTCAGCAACGATGTTTTCGAAAGTGGCAGGAACCGGTGTCAGACCTACCCTGGCTCTAACCGCATCCAGTAGCAGCTGCGCACGGGCTACATTTCCGCCACCACGTACCAGTGCTTCTGCCTCCAATAGGTAAGTATCAGCCAGTCTGATTTCATACTCATTGGTGCCAAAGTTGATTTCGAAAGGCACTGTACCATCTGCCGTTTTCTCCTCTTCCTTGCCCGCAAACTTGGCCAGGAAGTAGCCTGTGTTTTCATGAGCGTGGGTGTAAGAAACTATCCCCAACTGCTCCAGGCTATCAATATTCGTGATTGTGGTAGCATATCGCGGGTCATATGTCCCACCTTGCACAAAGGCATCTACTAGGCTCTGAGTGACCGTATTGAAGCTCCATCCAGACACGAATGTTGGTGCCTGAGAGGGGTCATTGATCACATAGCCCCGAGGTGCCACCATGATACTCATGGGGTTACCTTCCGTACAAGCTATACAGCCCCAGTTTCCCTGCGAGGTAGAGTTATGGCTGATCTCAAAAATGGACTCAGCATTGAATTCATTGTCCAGTGAAAAGAGATCAGCATAGTTGTCCACCAGGTCATAACCAAAATCATTGGCTCCACCAGGTGTCCCATTGACCTTGGCCAGCTCAGTGGCAGCAGGCCCAAATTTGTCCTGTTGCAGGTATACTTTACCCAGAAGGGCCAAAGCTGCTCCTCTTGTAGCGCGACCCGCCTCTTCCATTCCGGATATGGTGCTTGGCAACAGCTCTATTGAAGCCGCTAAATCCTCCTCTATGAGTTCGAAAACAGCAGTCCTGTCTGAAGACTCTACTTCGAAAATATCGGAAGTAGGGATGGGGGCTGTGATCAACGGAAAGCGCTCAAACAACCTCACCATGTCAAAATAGTAGTAGGCACGGAGAAAAAGCACTTCGCCCATGTAGCGATCCTTTACTGCCTGAGACATGTCGATCTCCGGAAGCTTTTGGATCAGAATATTTGATCTGAAAATACCGGAATAATTTCGGTTCCAGAACTCACCCTGTGGGCCGGTAACCGGATCGAGGGAATAGTCGTCCCAAACCTGCATGGCGTTGATGTCAGTAGGTCCCCCTCCACCGGCGAAGAAGTCATCAGAAGCGGCGTTAAGACAGCCCGTCTTTACCACGAACCCGTTGGTCCAGCCAAGTGGATCATAGGCTGCAATCACTCCATTGAATGCTTCTTCGGCATTTCTATAGTAATTCTCTTCAAGCGCAGTACCCTTGGGTTCCACGTTTACGAAACTGTCAGAGCAACCCGCAAACAGGTGCATGGCGCCTAATAGGATCGATAGATTGATATATTTAGTTTTCATAATTGTATCCTTTTGCTTCTTAAAATCCAACATTTAGACCTACCATGAAAGAGCGGGCTTGCGGGTAGATACCCCGGTCAATTCCGAAAGATCCTCCTCCGATTTCAGGATCATAGCCAGTGTACTCCGTGAATGTGAATAGGTTCTCTGCCATCACGTAAAATCTGGCCTTACGCACTTTGATGTTATCCAGCAGTGACTGAGGTAGTGAATACCCCAACTGCACAACCTTCAAGCGGAAGTATGACCCATTTTCGATATAAAAATCTGAAGCGTACTGGAAGTTCTTGTTTGGATCATCGTCTGTGAGTCTTGGGAAATCAGTGGATGTACCCGGACCTGTCCATCTGCCAAGTGCTGCTGTCTGATAATTAGCGGCATTGATATCCAATCTTCTGAGTCCCTGGAAAATCTGATTTCCCTGTACCCCCTGACCAAACACCAGCAGGTCGAAGCCTTTGTAGTCCAATTTGATGTTCACACCGTAAGTCCAATCTGGAATTGGGCTACCAAGGAAAGTGCGATCCTCAGGATCTATATCGCCACTTCCGTCACGATCGGCCCATTTGAAATCCCCAGGTTTGGCATCCGGCTGAATCAGCGCACCTTCATCATTCACATAGGCATCGATCTCGCTTTGGGTTTGGAAAATACCCAGACGCTCATATCCAAAAAATGAGTTGATCGGCTGACCCACGGCCATTCTCGCCATGGTGCCCATGTTCTGCACACTTGAGGTGTTGTAAAACTCCACATCACCCAGGTTTGTCACCTTATTCTCAACATATGAAGCATTGGCGCTCACGTTTAGGTTGACATCACCAAGGCTTTTTCTGTAACCCAGCTCTAGTTCCACTCCCATATTTTCCATATCTCCGATGTTGGCATATGGGTTACCAATCACACCGGTGTACCTCGGAATAGGCTTGGTCCTCAGGATGTCTGTCGTCTCTTTTTTATACCAGTCAGCATTCAATGTGAAATCGTTGAACAGCGTAGACTCAAATCCAATGTTTAACTGACTGGTCTGCTCCCATCTCAGGTCTGGATTGGCCGGAGCATCCGGGCTGTATCCATTTACAGAAGAATCGTCATTTCCAAAAGTGTAGTTACGTCCTGAACCGATAGTAGAGAGGAACCTGAAATCCCCAAGATTGTCATTACCTACCACACCATATCCTCCACGTACTTTCAGGAAGTTGATGATCTGGTTTTTTTGCCAGAAACCTTCATTAGAAGTTACCCAACCTATGGACCCTGACGGGAATACTCCGTACTTGTTGTTTGCTCCAAATCTGGACGACCCATCTCTCCTTACCACTGCTGTGAACAGGTACTTCTCATCAAAGTTGTAGTTCAGTCTGGTGAAAAGTGAAGAAACTGTGTGAATCACACCCTCACCGGCACTGGCCGTGATATCGTCAGTAGTTACATTGTAAATAAAAGACGCATCATCATAGTTATCTACAGGGATATTGGCTTTGGTAACCCCGAAACTATAAGTCATGTTGTCCTTATAGGCTCCCTGGCCAGCCAATATCGTAAAGTTGTGACCACCAAGTGATTTGGTATAACTAATCGTATTTTCTATGTTCCAGTCAAATCTCCTATTCAAACCCCCACTTATTCTGGCCTTGTCCAGATTCTGATTGGTGGCGCTCAGGTAAAATACTGGGGTAAAGTCTCTATTACCGTAAAATGCCATTTTTGCACCCATGGTGGATCTCAACGTCAACCCTTCGATCGGCTTGACCTCTGCAAACACATTTCCAATGATATTATCTGCATAGCTATGGTTACCCAATCGGGTTTGGGCATACGCCAAAGGATTGAGCATCTCCTGCTGCACAATATCCGAAATACCGTATGGTCTGCCTTGCGCATCTCTCACTACCGGATTATTAGAATATGGCGGAGCGTCCGCCACCGTAGGGTCAGTAATCACTACTGGCGTAATAGGATCCAGGTTGATGGCAGAACTCAACGGCCCTCCAAACTCACTGTTGGTGTTACCAAGACCTATGGACTCGTTGTGTGCGTAGCCTATGTTTTCTCCCACCGTCAGCCACTTCTTAAGATTATGCGTTGAGTTTAACCTTATATTGGTCCGCTTGTATTTTGAAATTTCGGTGGAGACAATCCCTTCCTGCTCCAGATGGCCAAATGAGAAGTAAAATGTGGAGTTCTCATTTCCTCCACTGAGGCTGAGCTCATGGTTTTGACGCTTCGCTCCATTGTTGAAAATTTCCTCCTGCCAGTCAGTGCCTTCTCCGAAAGATGCCGGATCTGCAAAGCGCGCAGCTTTTCCGTCAGCCAGTAGTGCCTCATTTCTCAAGGTAGCGTACTCAGTGGCGTTCAGGAGGTTCAGTTTTCTGGCTGGTCCGGAAACTCCATAGTAACCATTGTAGTCAATATTCATTCTCCCGGACTTACCGCTTTTGGTAGTCACGAGGATCACACCGGCCGCCGCTCTGGCTCCGTAAATCGCCTGTGATGCCGCATCTTTCAATACTTCTACAGAGGCTATGTCTGATTGATTGAGGTAATTGATACCGCCATTGTCAACCACTACTCCATCTACAACCCAAAGCGGATCGTTGTTATTCAGGGTAGTGATCCCCCTGATGCGTATGGTTGCTCCCTCACCTGGCTGACCATTGTTAGCAGCGATGGTCACACCAGAGACCCGTCCCTGAAGGGATTGGCTAATATTGTTCACTGGTAAGGTCTCCAGGTCTGAGGCCTTCACACTAGAAATGGCTCCAGTCACCACACTTTTCTTTTGAGCACCGTAGCCTACTACCACTACTTCCTCCAGTGACTGGATATCCATCTCCAGTGCCACGTCAACTTTGGTCTGCCCTGCGAGGGCTATTTCCTGGGTGGTAAAACCCACAAAGGAATAAACCAAAGTTGCAACTTCATACGGCAATGCGAGGGTATAATTACCATCAACATCCGTTATTGTACCATTTGAGGTACCTTTCTCCAATACGGTCACACCAGGCAGACCCTCATTGGTCTCAGTGTCCGTCACGGTACCGGTCACTCGAAAGTCCTGAGCATATACCATGCTGCTGAGGACCGAAAGACCTAGTACGATTAAGAGCCGGTTGGCGCTCCTAAACATGGGTAAAATTTTCAATCTCATATTTATAAGGTTTATTAGTGATGGTTAATTGGAAGAATTTCAAATAATCTCATGATCATCAGGAAATCCTCAACACCAAATATATAATCCTCATTTAGTGATATTCATTTTCACCCCTCGCTTTGATTACTTCATTGTTTTTACTGTCTCGTCATAAGTACTTCATTTGAAGTAAATCATTTAATGTCAAATATTTATGCACTCAAAAAAGAGCTAATATTTGTGATTACCGGATACTTATTTGGTAAGAATTACTAATAAGGTCATTAGAATAGTACAATTTTGCAGCCATTACTCCGTGATATACACTGTGGTCTTCTCCCTTAGTGGACATGTTGTATCGAAAAAATAACCTCTGTGAGAAAATCCGGTGACTTGGCATAGAAACTTCCAAAAAAGAGACTCCAAATACTCGCTTATTTTGAATTTTTACACACCACAGCTCTCCAATATGGCTGAATGGTATTTTTTAAAGATGCCTATACCCTGATCTATCACCTTTTGGCCTGTAATCTTGCTACCTGTACAAGCATAAAAATCTGGTTATGGTAGTTGTGGCGAGGAATTCACTCAGCAGGAGATATAAAAAAAGCCGCCCATATTGAGCAGCTTAAGAAAGGTTGGATTGGTTGATTTTTAATTACTTGATGATCAGTTTTTGCACTTCTTTGATGCTGTCCTCACTGCTTATGTAAACCAGATAAACGCCTGAGGAAAGGTCGTTCAAATCAAGGTGGATAAGGTCACGACCGAAAGCTTTCCTGAATTTCCATACGACCTGACCGCCCCATGAAAGGAAAAAAGTAAAATCAAAGAAATCGATGTGCCAAGCCTCCTCATGCTTATCTGATCATCACTTTTGATTTCAGAACCCCTCTTTCTCCATTTACTCCTATGACATACAAACCTCCGGGCAATTCAGAAATGTCGATTCGTTCCAGATGGGATACTCCTTGCTTTTCGAAAACCATCTGGCCAGACAGATTATGAATAGTCACCTGAAGACGGCTACCAAGATCAGGAGCATTAACGGTCAGGTAATCATCCGCCGGATTAGGGTAAAATTTCATTGCTTCTGAGTCCCCAACTTCCAAAACCTCCGGAGCTGCTGTGAATCTAAACCAGTTCATATTGAATTCAGGATCCAGAATCTTCACTTTTAGTACTCCTCGGCCCTCATCCAGGGTCATCTGAGCGCTAACAGTCTCCCATGTTTGCCATCCACCCGTTACCGGCACATCCACCTGCGTCTCGTTAAGTACATTACCTTCTTTGTCCAGCTGCTGAAAAGCCAGTTTCCCGGAGTTATTGTTGCAGGCAATGCGGACATCCAGGTCATAAACACCGGAAAACTGAACGTTCACCAGGTACTCGAGGTAATCACCAGTGCTGGTGTAGCCAATGTTTTGCCCCAACCCAGTGTCGGTGGTAGCCTCCAGCTCCAGTCCCACGTTCACTTCAAAATCCTCTGCCTCTATCTTTCCAGGAATGGAAAAATGAGCCGGCAACTGATTGTCCACAGGTAAATCTGAAAATGTCTCTAAAAACGTACCATCCTGGGCTTCCAAAGTAGTCCCGCTGTAGCTCAGCAGGATCACATTGTCATCTCCCAATGTTTGATTGACTTTGATCAGAAGCCGGAACTCACTTTCATCATGAAGCATCACTTCACTGGGTGTCTGATCCTGACCATCCACAGCAACAACAAACCCGGCACTGGCAATCGATTCTTGTTTTACTCTTTTATTAAGATTTAAAAGAATGGACTTATCGTCATAGGTAGCTGAAGAAAGGGCGTCAAAATCAAGGTCAGTCAGTTCCCCGGTCAAAAAAAAACCGAAGTAACTGAAGTTGAATCCGCCCTTGTCTATATAAACGCGAATGGATTTGGTTCCTGACTCAATGCCCACATTTTCTATAACCTTATCTTTCCACACCTGATAACCGCCTGTAGCTGGCAACTCCACTGGCCCGGAGATATCCACTCCATCTAACTCCAGGTGTATCCAACCGGTAGCTTCGCCCGCATAGCGAACAACCACCTGATACACCCCTGAGGCATCCACCTCCATGGTATATTGTAGCCATTCGCCATCTTCGGTCCATCCCACATTGTAGCCATTGGTCAGTTCTTCTGAGTCAGAGATGGGTTCGATATCCACACCATCATTCCTATATGCCCAACCACTGTTCCAGGCTGTATACTCCCCTGTACTTCCGTGATAGTTGGCAGATACCTTGTCGTAATAGGCATGTTCATTTCTACCCAAATCATAGTCAGTTGCCTGAACCACGTTGGTCTGCCCTTCGATGAGCCTGTGTGCTTTAAAGGGTTTAGTGTCTGTCGTGTGTGGTTGACGTATCTTGGCATCTACCACATCCGGGTGATAAAATGTATTTTCCAGTTTAACGTCTTCTGCGAGCTGCATCAAACCTGCCAATGCCACTTCCGGTGTGGGTTTCGATCCTTCACCGTTCCAGTATTTGACCACCGCCCGGTAGTCATCATTGTACTGTACCTCCAGCGGGTTGTTTAGTCCCAGCTTCTTCAGCGGCCACCAGGACCAGCCTATGCTGTTATCTTCCAGCAGCTCAATACAATCCGTAAACCATTTATTGGAATTTTCCCCCGTTTCACCCAGCCAGATGGGTACATTTCTTTCAGTCCTCATATTCAGCATGCCCTGGATGTCTCCCTGGGTATTTCCATTCCAGTACTTATGATAGCTGATCACGAGGTTGTCATCCCAAAGTGTAGGGAGGCCGGAGTAGTTGTTTCCCCAGCAGTTTCCTTCTATGACGATTATATGATTTTGATCTACTTCTCTGATGGCTGCGGTCACCTCCTTTTGCAAATCCCAAAGCAGGGTATTCTGAGACTCGGCACATCCATTAGGGTCAGAGTCGTGATTTTGAAAGCCCCAGTTAGTCTCGTTGATCAAATCATAGGCAGCGATCATGGGCTCATCTGCATAACGTTCTGCCAGTTTTCTCCATAGGGCAACCATTTTAGCGCGATTGGCTTCACTCTCCCACAGAGATGGTTTGGAAGGATCATAGTCACTAATGTCTGCATTCTCTCCTTGTCCGCCAGGCGCGGCGTGCAGGTCCAGAATCAGGTAGATGTTGTTGGCCTTGCACCACTCCAGCAGCTCATCGGTCATTTCAAAACCCTTATCAATCCAGGTGATTTCTCCGGCCACAGGCTCCTCCTCAATAGGCGGTGTATAGAGCTTATAATGCATGGGCAAACGGATCATGTTATAACCCCAGCTGGCCATGGAGTCCACATCAATCTTGCGGGTATGATTCGCCAACCAGGCTTCATAGAACTGTTCCTTATTCTCTGTTCCTACCAACTCCTCTATCCGCTGCTCCAGCACATGCTGCGCTCCGGAGGTTCCGAGCATGTAGCCCTCCTGAAGCATCCATCCGCCCAGGCCGATACCTCGCCATATGACTTCATTTCCTTCACTATCAACAATCTTCTGACCCTCTGCATGCAGAAGCTGAGCAGAAGCGAAATGCCCAAAGCCAAACAGAAAACAACACAGCACTCCAACTCTGAAAAAATACCTCATTTGCAATTTTGATTTTTTAAACGCTAAATTTGATTACCCCATTAATGAAATCACAATATCCAATCGATTTCATTCGCAATTCTTCATTTCAAAAATACTTTCATAGGATATACTATCTGATAGTATTTGATACACTATAATTACATCGGGAGTCTGCACTCGTACATCAGCACTACGCCATCTGCTGATAATAAATTGATTCTCAATGTATTAGATCTTTAATTTTTAGATTAAAATGCACATAAAACATTGGAAAGTTGTACTTTTTGGCTTCATGATTCTGCTTTTTGTCCCTCTTTTTGGGCAAAAAAATGATGAAAATGCTACCGCACGAGCAGAAATCAAAGGCACCCCCCGCATAATCCATTATACACGAAAAGACTTTAGTGGAGATCCGCAAATATGGGCGATGTGCCAGGACAACGATGGCATCATGTATTTTGGGAACAATGATGGCACGCTCATTTTTGATGGAGCCAGATGGCAAACAGTGAACCTCCCCAACAACTCCTCAGTAAGAAGTCTCCTCCACAGTACAGATGGTCATGTCTATGCGGGCGGGTTCAACGAGTTTGGAAGGATCGAGCGTGATGAGTATGGCGACTACTCCTATCAGTCACTCATGGACCAGCTCAGCCCTGAAGACCGAAACCTGGAGAATATATGGGCCATCCACGACGTTCAGAACCACATTGTCTTTCGGAGCCTATCACGACTGGTAGCCATTTCCAACAACAAGGCATTCACCATCCCTTCCACTGGCTTTTACTACTCTGCTGTAATCAATGACAAATTATACCTGGTCAATGACGAAGGGGTGAAAACCCTGGACCTCAAAACGCTTTCTTTCGAATCGCTGATTATTCCTGCCCAGTACGATCATGCAACCATCGCTGCCATAGCAGCTGGCCCTGCGGAAGACCAAATCATTCTTTTCACCCGTCCCGGTGCTTCATATTCTTTTGACAATCTCACAAAAAGCATTCGGCATTTCAAAAACTACTTCACAGAGACCTCCAACAACCAGATACTTTCTGCCATCAAATCCTCTGCCGGAAATTACTACCTCGGCACCCTTAGTTCACAGATCATGGTGCTGGATGAAAGTGGTGATCCCGTGCCGCTAACGGAGAGCTTCATGGAACTGCAAGACCATACAGTCCTCAACCTTTTTGAGAGCTCCGAGGGTAACATCTGGGCGCTCCTAAACAATGGCATTGACTGCATCAATATCTCCTCGCCTATTTCTGTGCTGTTCGAGAATGCCTCCGTCTTTGACGTCATGATCAGAGGGGGTAAAATCTACGCCGCCACCAATCAGGGCGTATTTGTCTCCCAGCGGATTGTCCAAAATCCTCATTTTGCAAGCCTGGAATTCAGAAAAATACCCGGTCTGGAGGGTCAGGCATGGAGCCTGCAGAGCTTTCATGGCCAAATCCTGTGCAGCCACAATGGTGGCCTTTTTGTGATCGATGATGACGACATCCTGAAGATCGAAGGGCTCGCCGGGGTGTGGAAGGTGATCCCTGTCAGAGGAAAAGAAAATCACTATTTTGTGTGTACATATACCGGCATACACATGCTCAGGTTTGAGGGCGGGAAGTTTGAAATTCTCTACCGTGTTGATGGATTCAATGAATCCAGCAGGGACATCATCCAGAGTGATGAAGAGAACACCTTCTGGGTTTGTCATGGCTACAAAGGCGTCTTCAAGCTGCAATTTGATCGCAACTTCGAACACGTAGTAGGGCTGGAGCACTTCCGTGAAAAAGGTTTGCCTTCCCCCTTTAGTATCAATGTATTCAGGTGGAAGGATCATATTGTATTTACCACCAATCAGGGAATTTACACCTTCAACGAGGCCACCAACCAGTTCGACCCGATGACCGAACTCAATGAACGCTTCGGTACAGAAGTGAACGTGAGAAAACTTCTGCAATACGAGGACAAAACCTGGTTTATACAGGATGATGAAGCCGGCTTTTTCGAAGATGACAGTAAAAAACTTCAAAAGGGACTTTTTCTGGAACTCAAAGGAACTTTTAACCGGGGCATGGAGAGTATACTCCCCATTAACACCAGCAATGTGCTCATAGGCACCACCACCGGACTATACGCCTACGACCTCTCCTTTCAGCAGCACGCTGACACAAAGAAAACGCTGATAACAGAAGTGCATTATCAATACAACAATGAGCGGATCAAGCGATCGCTGAAAGGGTCATCCGAAGAAATCCCACATTCTGCCAGTGACATCCGGTTTGAATTTTCAGCTCCCAAGCTCAAAGATCAGACGCAGGTGCAATACAGCCACCAAATGGAGGGGATAGACGAGGACTGGTCGAACTGGAGCGCCGATCCCTTTAGAATTTACTCCCAGCTGTTTCCTGGCAGATATACTTTCAAGGTGAAAGCAAGGAGTATGATTGGCGAAACTGCCTCAGAAGCCACCTATCGTTTCAGCATTGCGCCGGTATGGTACATGACCCACCTGGCCTTAGGTATGTATGCCTTCATGCTCCTGTTGATCATTGTAGGATCGCGAAAGCTGGTGAAAAAGAAAATTGTGGTGGAGAAGGAGAAAACCAGAGAAGAAGAAAAGAAGAAACGAACAGTCCTCGAGCTGGAACTGGATCAGATGCGATTGGAGCGCGAAAAGGAAAGGATAGAGCGCGACAAAAAAATACTGGAAGAAGATGTCATCTTCAAAAGCAAGGAGCTGGCCAACTACACCATGCTCCTGGTCAAAAAACGGGAACTCCTGACAGACCTCCGTGAAGACCTGAAAGAGCTCAAAGAAGTGGTTAAAAATGAGCGCTCCCGAAATATGCTGCGGAATCTCATACGCAAAATCGGTATCAACCTGAATAACGAAGAGCATATACACGTATTTGAAGCCAATTTCGAACGGGTGCACGATGACTTCTTTCAGGAACTAAAAACCTATTTTCCGGATCTCACTTCCAAAGAATTGAGGTTATGCGCCCTGGTGAAAATGAACCTGACCAACAAGGAGATAGCGCCCATCCTGAACATTTCCCTAAGGGGAGTGGAAACCGCCCGATACCGCCTGAGAAAACGTCTGAGCCTGGACCACGAAGAAAACATGGTAGAGTTTCTGGAAAAATTGTCACCCTAAATAGGCACAGTGCTCATACGCACCGGGAGTGTCATTGTAAAGACCACCCTGTCGTTTTCATTTTTAGCCTCAATCCTACCTTCGTGTTCTTTCACTGCGCTAAAGGCAAAGTATAATCCTAATCCAGGAGACACCCCGTCATCTTTGGTGGTATAAAATGGGTCAAATATTCTGATCAGATGATCTTCAGGAATAGCGGGTCCATTATTTTCAATCCTCACCTCCAGACTCTCCCCCTTCTGGCTGGCCGCCACCCAGACACATTTCTCCTCCGAAGCAGACTCCTTCGCAAAAAAGAAAGCATTTTCCAAAACCGCCTTGAGTGCGTGATGAATTCTATTGGGGAAACACTCTAAGCTCACCGAATCCACCTTGGTGGAAAACCTCACCTCGGGATGGCTCGTCCTGCTGAAGGCGATCAGCACATTATCAACGATCTCTGTGAAATCCAGAATCTTGGGACTATGCTCGGTATAAGTAGCTATGATCAATGCCTGTATGATCCGATTGATCTTGGAAATACTGAAATTAGACTCCCTCAGCATGATATTGATATCCTCCAGGAGCTCCTCCTGGTTTTCAGAATGAGCGTTCATTACCTCTGCCAGATTCTTTTCAATCACCTGAAGCCCCCCGCTAAGTATGTTGATCGGATTGTTTAGCTCATGCGCCACTCCCGAAGCAAAAGAGCCAATAGAGGCCATTTTCTCAGACTGAATAAGCTGATATTGCGTGCCTTTCAGGTCATTGATAATTTTCTTCAGGAGGTCGTTCTTGTGTTGGAGATCATCGTGCTGAGAGGATATTTGCGCATTGAGCGCCTGCAACTCTTTATTAAGTTTATTCCTATGGGACAGGGAGCGGTAGGTAATCAAAATCACCAAAAGCAGGACCGTCACCCCCAAAATCAGGATAATGATGTAAGACCTGGATTCATACTGCCGCAGCTCATACACCTGATTTTCCTTCTCCAAAAGGTCGATGGCCATCTCCTTCTCCTGAAGCTCAAAGAGCTTCTGATAATTGGCCAGCTGTGTGGTGAGATTATTCTTGTAGTAGGACTTAAGCTGCTCTACATACTTTCCCTGCTTCTGAACCGCAGCAGTATAGTCCCCTACGAGCGTATCGGCTATAATATTGGTTTCATAAAAATCCAGCGTCTTCTCCAAATGCGCCAGGTCAACGCTCAAGGAGTCACGCTTACTCCGGTACTGCCTGCTCATCACGGCATTGCCCAGCTTCATATACAAAGCGCTAATGAAATTGAAAACGAAATACTGAGCAGAAGGAGTCAGT
This sequence comes from Marinoscillum sp., assembly GCF_040222955.1. GTDB lineage: Bacteria > Bacteroidota > Bacteroidia > Cytophagales > Cyclobacteriaceae > Marinoscillum. Next base: position 83,792 of record NZ_JAVKCA010000016.1, read on the forward strand.
GACTGCAGTCCCTCACGCTCTACCTGCAGCAGGCCTGAGAGCCCATCTTTATACCTGGCCCTGGCAATATTGATCCCGGCCAGATTGATCATGGAGTTGGCCCCCACCTCACCCGTCCTGGCATATTGCACCACGGCAATATTGAGATACTTTTCAGCTGAATCAAGCTGTTTCAGATTAAAATAAACGTAACCAATCCTATGATTAATCTCTCGGGTTTGTTTCAGATCTCTGGCATAGCCACGTGCCCGAAGTATAAAGTCCAGGGCTTTGTCATACTCCTGCACCAGCGAATAAGTGAAAGAAATCTGCCGCAGTACGTCGGCCATTCCTGCAGAGTCGCCAGCAGCACGGTAGAAGCGAAAAGACTGATTCAACTCCTCCAGGGCCTTATCGGTAAAATCCATTTTGGCATACTCCTTCCCGAGCAAAAAGGTATACCTGGCCAGAGACAGGGTATCTGAATGTGCCTCTATCTGCCTACTTAAATCCAGAATCCTACTTTCGATAGACTGATCCTCGCCGGTCACAAGGCTATCCTGAAGCGACCGTGTGATGTGCAATGGGCTTAATAGAATAGAAAACAGGAGTAGAATCATATGGGTCAATTACGCCATTGGACATCCGTCTTGATCTAAAATACAGTGTCGGCAAAGAAAAAACAAGGTAATGAACGAGACTTAAAAGGATAAAAAAGACAATGGCCTTATTATTCCTGTTAATGCTCTGCAGAGAAAAGGGTACGTGTAGAAATACTTCGCGCGAGTGTGATTTCATCGGTATATTCGAGCTCACCCCCCACAGGTATCCCCCGGGCAATGGTGGACACCTTCACGTCGGTATCCCTCAGCATTTTGGCAATATAAAATGCGGTAGTGTCACCCTCCATAGTTGAGCTTAAGGCCAGCACCACTTCTTTCACAGCGCCATCCCGTTTGATCCTCTCTACCAATGAATCAATCTTGACGTTATCAGGGCCAATGCCATCCATCGGGGAAATTCGTCCCCCTAACACGTGGAAAAGACCATTGTACTGACCGGTGTTTCTAATGGCCAATACATCTGGCGTATCTTCTACCACACAGATCACCGTGGTGTCCCGTGACAGGGTCTTGCAGGTGCACTCCTCAGTGTCGGCAATGATATGACACGTATTGCAATATTTGATGTTTTCCCGAAGATTGGTCAGTGCTTCAGAAAGATTGGCTGTCTGTGCCTGTGGCTGTTTAAGCATATGCAAGGCCAGTCTGAGGGCAGTCTTCTTACCTATTCCGGGAAGCTTCGAGATCTCCTCTACCGCCTGCTCCACGAGCTTTGAAGGATACTCCATCATTCGATAGTAGCCGAAATGCCAGCATCATTGATCCCCTCTTTCATAGGCTTCAACTCTCTGAATGATCCCTTCTTGACTGCACACTTCCCTTTGAAATGGATGATATAAGTGCATTGCTCAGCCTGATGTACCTCATGCTTGCACACTTTTATCAGGGTGTTGATCACGTGATCGAACGTATTGTGATCGTCATTGTGAACAATCAGATCTTTGATATCGCCCTGACCGAGATCGGTCTCTACATCTACTAATTCCTCTATTTCCGGTGCGAACTCCATCTGTACCATAAGCTGCAAAATTAGTCTATGTGATTTATTTGCCACAATTTTGAGCACTTTCTTCACACATTTAGTCAGATAATCGTATGAGTCCGGTCTTTGTTGGTGGCATTATCCTTAGTTATTTCATTCTTCTGATCGCTATTTCATGGCTCACGTCGAGAAACGCATCGGATAGTGATTTTTATAATGCCAACCGCCAATCGCCGTGGTATTTGGTGGCTTTTGGCATGATCGGGGCTTCGTTATCGGGTGTTACGTTCATCTCTGTACCTGGTGAGGTGGGCAATAGCAACTTCTATTATTTCCAGGTGGTGATTGGGTACTTACTCGGGTATTTCGTCATAGCCAAAGTACTGTTACCACTTTACTACCGTCTCAATCTGGTTTCAATCTATTCCTATCTGGAGCAGCGTTTTGGATTCTGGTCTTATAAGTCCGGAGCTTTCTTCTTTCTGCTGAGCAGAATCATTGGGTCTTCCTTCAGGCTCTTTCTGGTGGCCAGTGTGTTGCAGATCTCTTTTTTCGATGCCTTCCATTTACCCTTTTGGGTGGCTGTGCTGGTAACCATCGTACTTATCTGGCTCTACACCTTTCAGGGTGGCATCAAGACCATCGTATGGACAGACACGCTGCAGACAGCCTTTATGATTGCCTCGGTGGTCATTAGCATTGTGTTTATCACCAATGAGCTCGACTGGAGTTTTGGGGAGATGATTGGTCGCATCGCGCAGGATGAGCGAAGTAGTATTTTCAACTGGGAGTGGCAGAGCGGACGCAACTTCTTCAAACAATTTTTTGCAGGGGCCTTCATAGCCATCGTCATGACCGGACTGGATCAGGACATGATGCAGAAAAACCTGACCTGCCGGAGCCTTGCCGATGCACAAAAAAACATGTTTTGGTTTTGCATCATACTGGTCATTGTCAATTTCCTTTTCCTCAGCATGGGACTCCTGCTTTTTCAATATTCAGAAGCCATTGGGGTAGCCATACCCGCAAGAACGGATTTTCTTTTTCCCGAGCTGGCCATCAACCACTTTTCAACCCTTGGGGCCGTGGTATTTTTACTGGGAATCACCGCTGCGGCCTATTCGAGTGCGGATTCGGCACTCACGGCCCTGACCACCTCATTTTGTGTGGACTTTTTAGGGTTTTCACCCAAAAATTATAGCCAGAAAAAGACCCTCCGAAAGCTGGTTCATCTGGGCTTCTCTTTTGTCCTGTTTCTGGTGATTCTGGTGTTTCAGGCCATCAATGATCAAAGTGTGATCACCGCAGTATTCGTGGCTGCAGGCTACACATACGGCCCGTTGCTCGGACTTTTTGCACTCGGTATTTTCACCAGGTATGACCTTCGCGATGAGTTGGTGCCCGTGATCTGTTTACTCTCCCCGATCATTTCCTACATCATCAACATCAACTCAGTAGCCTGGCTTGGGGGGTATAAGTTTGGTTTCGAAATCCTGATTTTGAATGGGCTGCTTACATTTATCGGACTGCTTCTGATCAGGAAAAAAGCCTGATAATTTTCAATTTTACCAGAAAAGATCATACGGCCTATAACTGTAGCGCTGTTGCCGGATCCCAAAAGACGGATTTGAAATCAACAATTTTGTCATCCTTCACAACGACTCCCTCTGCCTCCAATAGCTGCTGCATGGCTTCCGGGCCTCCACTAAAGAAGTGTTTGCCGGTGAGTAAACCGGCGCGATTAACGACTCTATGGGCAGGCACAGTGTGATCACCATGGGCCTGATTCATGGCCCAACCCACCATGCGTGCACTGCCCTTCACGCCCAGATAATTGGCAATGGCCCCATAGGAAGTCACACGACCCCTTGGTATCAATTTTACCACCTCATATACATCTCCAAAGAAATTGGATTTAGAATCTTCCATAACTTAGTGGACTGAAGACAACATTAAAAACCTGAAAGTTATGAGCAAAAATGTATTAATCACGGGAGCGGCAGGAAATCTTGGAAGTGCCGTTTCAAAAAAACTGATCTCAGAGGGCTATTCCGTGATCGGCACTCTGGTGCCTGGCCACAAAGCACCTGAAAATGGCGTGGACTTTTACGAATGTGATCTCACTGATGAGAGAGCAACCCAAATCTTTTTTCAGACAATCAGAACAAAATACCAAAAGCTGGATGCGGTCATCATGCTGGTAGGCGGCTTTGCCATGGGAAACATCCGAGAGGTGAGCAGTGAAGACATGATGAAAATGCTCACACTCAATTATTTCACGGCGTTTCACTCCGCGCAAAACGCCATCAAATGGATGAACGAAGCCACAGGTGGAAAACTGATTTTCGTGGGCGCCAAACCCGCCATCGAAGGAGGTGCCGGCGCTGTGCTGCCGTATGCCATTTCCAAAAGTGCAGTTATCAAGCTGGCCGAAATCATTAACGAGGATAAGAATAACAAGAATATTCAGGCTTCTGTCATTATTCCGAGCATCATAGACACTCCTCCAAATCGGGAAGGGATGCCAGATGCCAATTTTGACAACTGGGTAAAACCTGAGGAAATCGCGGAGAACATAGCCTTTCTCATCTCCGAAAAGGCCAATGTGCTTCGCGGAACCGTGCTCAAAATCTATAACAACTCCTAGACGCTACAAGCCACGCTGATCGCCGGAAAAGGTGGTAATGCTCACCTGACTGGCATCAGCGGGTATCAATACTTTTCTGGATCCCTGAGACAGGTAGGTGTGCCCATAGTACACCTCCTGTACGCGCATGCGACCGGAAGCATCGAGGTATTCTACCCTGGCATCAGCAGGTTCCAAAGAAATAACCCGTTGGTCACCGGTGTTGACCGAAAAGGCTTTTAAAGGACCCATGTTCTGCGCAGCAAATATTGTCATGCCTCCTTCACTGCCGGTGACATACGTCAAACTTTTGGCATCTTCCGGCACATACACCCCACTTTGCTCCATGCCTACAGGCAGAAAAGTGCCGTCTCCGGCACCCAGCATCAGCAGTCCTTTGAAAGCATCATACCGGCCCTGCAATACCTCATTACCATAGTCGTTGCCTACCATCAGCACGTCCAGGTTTCCATCGCTATTGAAATCGCCGGAGATCATGCCATAAACAGGCGCCACCTGGCACTCCAGCGGCAGTGGAGTCATCGCAAAGCGGCCACCGCCCAGGTTTTCAATATACGCAGACTCCATGTAGTTGGCATGGTAAGCCGTAGCACCTGACAACTGCTCCGCAGAGAAGATGTCCGTAATCCCAGCCCTGGCAAAATCTGCATGCATCCTGAAATCCGCCTTTATTTTGGTCATTTGCTTGATCATATCTCCACGTCCGAAAAAAGGAAACTCTTTGAGCCTCCTTTGTTCATCAGGCAGAAAGACCGTTGGTACAGCATCCAGCCCTTCGTTGCGATCAAAATCAGAGGCGTAAATACCAATAGGTGTTTCAGTCGAGGCCCTATTGATGGTGTTGAGTCCAAGGTTGCCAGCCAGGTAGTCCACGTCTCCGTCCCCATCAAAATCACCTGCACTGAGGCTATTCCACCAGCCCACATTCTCGTCTACACCAGAAGTAGCGGTCACATTCCGGAAGGTTCCGTTTGTGTTTTGCAAAAAATTAATGGCCATCCATTCACCGGCAAGAATCAGATCAGTACTCCCATCATTATTAAAATCAGTCCATAGCGCATCTGTCACCATACCAAAATCTTCCAGCAAGCCCGATGCCTCCTCGTCAATGATGAATTCTACCTGCCCTTTACCTGATTCATTCCGGAGAAAATAACTACTCGCAGGCAGAGGGTAATGCAGTGGCACTTGTCTGCCACCAACGAATAAATCCAAATCCCCGTCCTGATCATAATCGGCGGCCCGCACACATGACCCACTCGCCAAAAATGGTGGCAGCGCCTCTTTATTCAAAACAAATTGTCCAGCCTGGTTTTCATAAAAGCGATCCTGATAGCTGGAATCCTCGGGTGCAAGCTCATAGCTGCCATGCACCAGGTAGAGGTCCAGATCGCCATCCCCATCCGCATCAAATAATAGAGCACCCAATTCTTCGCCTTTGGTTTTTTCATCTATCTGTGGGAGCAGGTCTTCCCTGGCAAACGATCCTTCCGGCTGCTGAATCATAAAAGTTCCTTTTTTGAAACGAGAACCACTTATGTATACATCATCAAGTCCGTCTCCGTTCACGTCACCCACGGCCATGCCCGGCCCATACTGAGAGAGTTTGTGTGGCAAGAGTGGCTGCACATTGAAGTCAATGAACTCATCCTCTTCATGAATATATCCAGCCACAACTTCCTCTGATAAGGCTTCAAAATATTGAACTGATTTTGCTCCCGACACTGGCTGCCTCTTCTTGGCATTCTCAATGCTCAAGGTAATGTGCTCATTCACAGGTACGGCAGAGCGCACCTCCACCTCTCCCGTGGGCCAGTACACCACTACAGAATCCACTCTGGCAGACTGCCCAAGGCCAAAAACCAGTGTAGGATCATTGCTAGAGAGGTATCCACGGTACGGACTGTGGTCCCAATAAAGGGTATTCCCGCCATGGTAAATTTTCAGCTGAGCACCTATTCCTCCCGGATTCCGACCCTTCCCTACCAATCGAATACGAATCCAGTTATTGGGGTTTTCCTTTTTTTGATTACTCAAATTCTCAAAAATGGAAGCCGGGTCATTGATGTTATTAACCACATAGTCCAGGTCACCGTCATTGTCCAAATCTCCATAAGCTGCACCATTGGAAAAGGACGGCTCATTGATCCCCCAGGCCGTTGTGACATCTTCAAACTGAACGCCATTCACATTGCGATAGGCATAATTCCGAATCTTCACGGAGGGTATTTTGGCCAGAAGCATGGACTTTTTGGCGTAGCGGCCCACTTCCACATTATAATCTGAAAAATCCCGATCGGTGATGTCTTTGGGGAAACCATTGGTGATGATCAAATCCCTCAACCCGTCATTATCAAAGTCTGCCACCATCGGTGCCCAACTCCAATCTGTAGATGACACCCCCGCGAGAAGGGCCATATCACCAAAAGTAGGTTCGCCGGTCACAGGGCTAAAGCCCTGATTGAGCTGCAAAGTATTTCTGACACATTGATATTGGTAGTCATATTTTTCATTGTTGATATATCCTGTGTAGTTGTTGTTCATCATCATGGTCTTCTTCCGGAAATTATCCTCCGGAAGCATATCCACAGCAACTATATCCGGGTATCCATCATTGTTGATGTCTACCACATCATTACCCATAGCCGAATAACTGGTATGAGCCAGGAAGTCTTTGGATCGGTTAGTAAAAGTGCCATCCTGATTGTTGATATAAATCAGATCCTGCGTGAGGTAGTCGTTGGTTACATAGATATCACTCCAGCCATCGCCGTTAATGTCGGAGACATTAACGCCCAGGCTATAGCCCTCATAAATGATTCCTGCTTCCTTAGACACTTCTGTAAACACCGGATGGCTCAGGCTGTCATCCCAGTCATTTCTAAAAAGTTTGTCCACCCTGTCAAGCGCCTCAGTGTGACTTTTCTTGTACACATTGGGGGTCATGACAGGGTCCATCTTATTGATGGCAAGGTACACGTCCAGATCGCCATCTTTGTCATAGTCGAAGAAAGCCGCAACAGTGGTATGACTGTCATCATCCAATCCATAAGCTGCCGCCTGGTCTTCAAAAACCGGAAGCCCACCCTGAAGCCCCTGGTTGATAAACAGCATATTCTTCCTTTTCTGAGGGGCTGAGTACACGGTAGCACAAACATAAATATCCATCCAGCCGTCAGCATTGACATCTACCACCGCTACCCCGGAACTCCATTTATCCAGAGCACCCACACCCGCTTTGACGGTAATGTCCCTAAAAGTCATTCCTCCCTGGTTGAGATATAGCCTATTCGGCACCATGTTCCCGGTGAAAAACACATCAGAAAGGCCATCATTATTAAAATCAGCCAACGCGACACCCCCACCGTTGTAGACGTATTCAAAGTCCAGGATATTAAAGCTGTCATTCTCAATTATTTCATTATTGAAGTTGACATGCGTAAGGTCCATTGGCAAAGACTTGAAGGCAGACTCCTCTTTGCAAGCAATAAGAACTGAAAGGCTAAAAGCTACCAAAAGGTAGGTATTAAAGGTTTTTAGGTTGATTCTCCTCATATTCTTGAGCTCATTATATTTTGATGCAGTGGGTCAGGATATCACTTTTGATGTCACTGTACTTACTTTTTCACTTCGCTTCTTGCCTCCGAAAAAAGCAATGCCTCCTCGTCATTTCTGGCTACCAATATGGCCTTTTGTCCGGCAATATCCAGCTGTACTGCATCGCGAACTTCACCAGTGACCGTGATGCCACTTTGGGCATTGGGCATGTAAGTAAAAGCTCTGTTGCCCTCGCCTTTGAGAAATACTCCCTTATTGGCTGATTGATAGCCCACTTCTGGCTTTAGGCCGTGAAAATTTCCAAGCAACAGCAGATCCATAATGCCATCGCTATCGAGATCATCAGCCACAATGGCATAAATGGGAGCTACCTGCGCTTCGAGGGGAAGTGGTTCCATTTGATAATCACCGCCATTGCTCCATAGTACGGCACTTTCCAAAAAAGAAGCAGAATACGCCATCGCCTGCGCTCGTTGCTTTTCGTCAAACAAGCTTTCATAGGTGCTTACGGCATACTGCTCGTAGGTCACGGCCTTTTTCTTAACACCGGGTATTTGACCTGTCAGGTCCATTTTGGAGGCAAAGGGATAAGACGTGACTTCAGCTTGAGGATACCAGTTCAGGATAAACTCGGATTTCCCATTTCCATCAAAATCATTTACATACATGGTCAAAGGCCTGGCCTCACTGGCCTGAAACTTGGTGTTTAAACCCCAGTTGCCCAACACATAGTCATCCTTGCCATCGCAATCCAGATCTGCTACTTCTATGCGGTTCCACCATCCACCGGTACCGGGTATGGCATAGACCTCCTCCAGCCCTTGTCCATTATTGAGGTAAACGGATACCTGCAGCCACTCTCCCACTACAATCAGGTCCTTGAGGTTATCTCCATTGAAATCACTCCACACTGCATCAGTGACCATCCCTGCTCCAGCCAAACTCTGAGGCTCCACATTGGTCCAAAGACCATTATCATTTCTAAACAAAAAACTTTTAGGAATCAGGCCATAGTTGCCCGGAATCACTCGCCCACCTATAAAAAGATCGATGTCTCCATCCTGATCAAAATCTTCAGCGAGAATACATGAAAAATTACCAATAGCCTGTGGCGCCCTTTCTACGGACCGGTTGAATTCACCCCGGCCATTGTTGTCATAATACCTCAGCACATGCGCATCAAGCCCACGGTTAAACTCATTTCCTCCGGAGCCTATCAGGAGGTCCAGGTCTCCGTCCTTATCCAAATCAAATAGTACCCCGCAAGTACTCTCAAAAATGGAATCCCTCAGCAAGGATTTCTGGGATTTCTCCCTGAATAGTCCGTTGGATTCTTGTAAAAAGACCTTATCCGGATCACCGAATGCGCCCAGCAGAATAAAGTCATCTTTTCCATCCCCATTGACATCTCCCTCAATCACCCTGGGACCCTGGGTAGATAACTTTCGGGGCAACAGTCGCTCATGGTTAAAATCGTTAAAATCATTCTCTGTGTGTCGGTAATTACCTATCAGGGTGGCTGATGCTACTTCTCTGTAAAGAGGCTCTGCATCCTGAGTAGTCTCACGAAAGAGCTGACTGGCTTCCGCATGGCTGATAGTGAGCACCTTATTCACCGCAACGTTTCGCATCGTTTGCTTTTTCATGTCGGGCCAAACAACCACCAATGAATCGAGGGTTTTCAAAGTTCCAAGACCAAAATTCACTACCGGCTCCACAGCGCTTTGGAACCCTCTGGAGGTGAAGTTTTCTAATACTTGTTGCTTATCACCAGAGTAGGCTGTCACTCTGGCACCAATGCCAAAAGGGTTTTTCCCAGGACCCTGAAACCTTACTTTCAAATAGGCATTACCAAAAAGTGTGTCCGTATTATTCCGATAAACAGAGGCCGGTGCATTGATGTTATTCACCACCAGGTCCAGGTCCCCATCATTATCCAGGTCACCATAGGCCGACCCATTACTGAAAGACGGGATGCCCAAACCAAGTGAGTCAGCCCGATTGATAAATGTCCGATTACCCTGATTGATGTAGGCGTAATTCGAAATACTGGTTGAAGGGAGGTAAGCCAGGAGGTCATTCACGTCAAGTTTTCCTTCCTTCTGAATAATCTCTTTAATATTATCTCTATCTGACGCAAAGCTGGCAAAATCCATAGAGGTGATGTCCCTAAGGATGCCATTGCTAACGAATATATCTTTCCATCCGTCATTGTCCATATCGAAGATCAAGGCGCCCCAGCTCCAGTCACTCGCCTCTGTATTCGCCAAAGCCGCCAACTCCTGAAAGTTCCCTTTTCCATCATTGAAATGGAGGCAATTTTGCAACACCTGAATGTGATAATCCGCCTTCACCTTGAGCTCCTTCACGTTGGTCTCATCAAATCTGGTCATGGTTTTTAGTCGTTGATTATCAGGAGGAAGCATTTCCGTGGTGAATATTTCCGGGAAACCATCATTATTTAGGTCTGCCACGTCCGCTCCCATACTGGAGCCAGACACCACATCTGTGCGCGAAACGATCTCCTCTGAAAAAGTGCCATCTCCCCGATTAAAGTAGAGATAATCTCTTTCCCAAAAATCATTGGCAATGTAGAGGTCGGGTCGCATGTCGCCATTCAGATCACTGACGGACACTCCGAGACCAAACCCTACAGCTCCTCCATAAATTCCGGCTTCCGCACTGATATCCGTGAAAACACCATTGCCATTTCTTAGCAATTTATCCCCGCCAAGGGTGTCACGAAGCTCTCTGCGCTGGGTGAACAGCTCCACCCGATCTATTGATTTGAAGCTGTTGTTCAGCAAGTAGCAATCAAGGTCTCCATCCCCGTCAAAATCAAAAAATGAGGCGTGAGTAGAATATCCATGATCATCAAGGCCAAATGCAGCGGCTGACTCTACAAAAGTCAAATCTCCTTGATTGATAAATAATTCGTTGGTTTTATTAGACCCTTCCAGATCTCCGGAGTTGCACACATAAATATCCAGCCAACCATCCCCGTTTACATCGGCCATGGTTACGCCGGTACTCCAACTCCTGGTACCTGCAGTACCTGACTTCTCCGTAATGTCTTCAAAAGACCAGTTACCCTTGTTGAGATAGAGTTTGTTTGCCGCCATATTCGCAGTAAAATAAACATCCGACCACCCGTCGTTATTCAGATCACCAATAGCCACACCGCCTCCATTGTAGAAGTTTCGGTAATTGAAAATATTGAAGTCTTCCTGATCGCGAACCTCGTTGATAAAAGCAATGCCCGTCTGATCCATCGACATCTCCATGAAGAGAAGTTCCTGATTTGAAGAAATTGGCCCACAGGCGATCATCAAAAGTGACAATACAATCAGGGAGGAGGTAAAAAATTTTGTGCAGGTCATTTAACTTAATTTAAGTCGGTATTCCAACTCATTCATCCTTTATGACAGAAAAGTGTAAAACAAAAGGCAGATGATTGAGATCTGCCTTTTGTTTAATAACATACAGTAGTGGCTCTGATTACCAGCCAGTATTTTGTTTCAAAATCTGCTCACCGTTTCGGGTATTCGCATTGATCTGAATGGTAGGAATAGGATACCATCTGTGTCTCGCTTCATAGGTAGCAGCATCCGCATAATAGCTTCTGGTTTGTGCTGCATATTCAGTGTATTTATTCAGCACCTCAGCAGCAATACCCCACCTTCTCAGGTCAAAGAAACGATGACCTTCAAGGGCCAATTCAAGTCGACGCTCCCACCTCACGGCATTCATCGCAAATTCAGGACCATTCGTTGCAAAAGTACCCGCAGGGTACGGCTGCACTTCATAATTGGCCCAGTCGATATCAGGATTATCAATATCATCGGTGATCACCGCACTTCCTCCACCGTCTACAAACGGCCCCTGGGCACAGTTTCCAGCTCGCTCCCGAATTTCATTCACCAGGTCCTCAGCCGCCGCCAGATTGCCCAATATCACCTCCGCTTCTGCCAACAGCAACATGGCGTCCGCCAGCCTGATAATGGAGAAGTTGATGCCATTGTAAGCATTGTTGTTCCATCCTCCTGTAGATACCGGATCAGCTTTGTAATGTGAGAACTTCTTAGGGCTATAGGGACCCGAAAAGGCCCGGTCTCGGATCCATGAGGCATCATGAATGTCCCAGTCCCAATAAGGTACATTGTCTCTACCTATGGTGAAATCTATCCGGGGATCGACAGCATCAGTAGCAGGATCCAGTTCGGCATCATTGTAGTTGTCAAACATCGGTAATCCATTGACATCTACCTTGTACGCATTCACCAAATCCTGTGATGGCTGGTGAAAGCCACAACACCCAAAACTCGAACCTGCCGGATAGGCCAATTGATTCAACCAGTTAGCATTTCGGGAGTTACCACCATCATTGATAGAGGACTGCACACTGAAAATCATGGCTTCATTGTTTTCAGTAGAAGTGTGGAACATATCCTTTAAACATGGGGTCAGCGAACGAGCGGCCACTACGGGATCCAGATAAGTTTTGGCACTGGAGGCATCTGCCGTGCTGCCTGATTCTCCATATTTATACATGTAGAATTTACCCAACATGGCGCTTGCAGCGTCTTTGGTAGCACGGCCGGCATCATCCTGAGTAGCGGGCAGCAGATTTACAGCTGCTGTCATATCAGCAATGGCATCTCCCAAAGGATCAACACCTTCATTGGACTTCACAAAATCCTCATCCGCTTCCGTGAAATACGGCACATTTCCCCAGACTTTGTACAATTCAAAGTGGTAGTAGGCTCTCAAAAAACGCGCCTGCCCTTCCAGGTTGTCTCTTACCGCATCCGGCAGGTCCGCGCCACTCAGTAAGCTAATGGTTGAATTGGCTCTCACCACTCCTTCATACGAGCTCACCCACTTGTCATTCATTACAGAGTTACCCGCTGACCACTGATAAATCTCCAGCTGAGTCATTTCGGCAAAGTCCGTTTGCTCGGAGCCCTTGTAAGCATCATCAGACGGTACGCTGCCCAAAATCCAGTTTTGAGGATTAGCGGACCAGGTATTGGCTCCGTCAATGTTCATGCCGTCCAAAAGCGCATAAGCACCTACCAGAGCAGCGTTGATGCCCTCTTCATTCTGGAGGTTAGATTCCCCGAGAAAACCCTTGGGCTCTTCTTCCAAAAATGATTCGCTGCAAGCTCCCAGAAAACTGGTGATGGTCAGGAAAAGAATACTTTTTATAATTGATTTTTTCATCTCTTTATTATTTATCATCTAATGATTAAAAAGCAGCATTTACACCAATCATGAAGATTTTGGATGCAGGATAGTTACCCAGGTCGTAACCTGTCCATCCGTCATTCTGCAATCTTCCATCTACTGCCGTACCAATGTTGGCATTGGATAATGCAGGGTCTATGCCACTATAACCTGTAATGGTAAACGCATTTTGAGCCTGTACATAAACTCTCAAGCTAGAGATGCTGGAGATATTTGCTGTAGGGATGGTATACCCCAGCGTAATGTTCTGCGCTCGCAGATATGAACCATCCTCCACGTAGAAGTCACTTGACTGACTCGCAAAGGTGTCTCCTCCATCAAGCTTTGGAAGTGAGGCATTTCTGTTATTCTCCGTCCAGGTATCTGTCAACACATCCTTGCTCATGTTAGAATTAAACTGACCAAAATGGGTAAACAGCTTGTTGTAGTTGTAGATATCATTTCCAATAGAGGCAAAAAGCATCACAGAGAAATCAAACCCTTTAAAGTCAAGACCAAGATTTAATCCCATCGTAATATCGGGATGTGGGTTTCCAATGACCCCCTGATCATCACCGTTGATTACTCCGTCATTATTCAGGTCTTTTCTTCTGAATCTGCCAATGGCTGCACCTGCCTGATCCAGGGCTGCTACATCGGCCGCATCCTGGAAAAATCCGTCATTGGTGTATCCATAGAAGCTGGAAATAGGAGAGCCCACCTGCCAGATATTTACCTCGCCAAATCGCTTGTCGATACCAGCAGGGAATATCGCGCTGGCCTCTCCATCCAACTTGATGATTTCGTTTTTATAGTGTGATAGATTCAAGAAAGCATTGAATCCCAGGTCTCCGGAAAATCTCTCTCGGTAACCGAGACCCAGATCCCATCCGGTATTTCTCATAGAAGCCACATTTCTGAATGATGCCTGAGAGTTACCTGCCGAACCAGGGTTCGTTGGATCAAAAATCAGGTCATTGATATCTCTCTGATAGACATCAAAAACCACTGATACTTTCCCATCAATGAGTGAGGCATCCAGCCCAACATTCATCGACTCATTTTCTTCCCATTTGGTATTAGGGTTTCCATATCGGTATAAGGTAAATCCAGGGGTCATAGAGCCACCGGTTCCACCAAGATCATAGCCAGCGTCACTAGGACTTCTTCCTCCATACCTGTTATAGGCATTGTAGGCCACAGGAATGTTCTGGTTACCGGTGATACCCCATCCACCTCTGATTTTCAGGTCATCAATGAAGGAAATACTATTCATAAAAGACTCCTCGGAAACCCTCCAGCCAACACTCACGGCCGGGAACACTCCATACCTGTTGTCTCCTATAAACTCGGAAGTTCCATCTCTCCTCACTACTCCACTGATCAAATATTTGTCTTTGTAGGAGTAATCAACCTGACCAAATACAGAAGCAAGAGCCACCACTCGCTCCTGGCTACCAATAGAGCTGAAAGTGGAATAACTGAGATTCAGAAATCTTACATTAGGATCGATAAAAGCAAGGTCATTCACCTGTCCATTGATTTGCTTGAATTGATTTTTGACACCCTCCTGGCCAGCCAAAAGTTTCAGGGAATGATCATCACCAAACTTCTTGCTATACTCCAAAGTGTTCGTCCATACCCAGTTCAGATAGCTTTGATGTGTCTCCTGATAGCTGTTGCTACTGTTGACCTCACGATCTTCATACCTGGGAAAATTAGCGCTGGGCTGGAAATTCTGTCTGAAATCGACACTAAAGCTGGATCTGAACTTCAGTCCTTCGATCAATTCATACTCTCCAAAAATATTGGTCAACACCCTGAAATCGGTGCCTACATCGTGCCTGTTATTTTCAGCAAATGCCACGGGGTTTTTACCATTAGAAAATCCGTTGGTCTTACCTCCTGCATAGTTTCCTGCAATATCATAAACCGGCACAATGGTATTCATCAAAAGGGTCTGAGTGACCGTATTCTGCTCGTTTTGGTTTCCTCCTTGCTGGTCCACAGTCGAAGAATGGGCAACTGAAAGCGACTCGCCAAAAGTGAATTTACCAGCGTTGACCCGGCTATTTAATCTGGCTGAAAGCCTTTCAAATCCGGTATTGATCATGGTACCATCTTGCTTGAGGTAGCCTACTGATGAACTAAAAGTTGCGTTCTCCGAACCTCCGGAGATGCCAAAATGATGCTCAGTGATCAAGGCAGGATCAAAAACAGCATCCCACCAATCTGTTCCATCTTTATTGGATCTCATGATGAGATTATCCGGAAAGGAATAAGAAGCTTCATTCGGATTGGCTGGAATCAGGAAGTCATCATCGGCATTATCCGGAGTACCATTATCGCTGGTAGCCACAGGGAAAAAATAATCCGGAATTACTGGATTATTAGGATCACCTCCGTAATAGTTGGTCAAGGCAGGATTCTTGGCAATTTGTATCCGTGCATAATCCACCGGGTCTTTGATAAGAATGTCATTGTATCCACCCACGGGATTTTGCACTCCGGCGTATCCATCATAGGTCACTTTGATTTTCCCTGGCTTCCCTTGCTTGGTGGTGATGATGATTACTCCGGCATTCGCTCTTGATCCATAGATAGAGGAAGCAGAAGCATCTTTCAGTATTTGCATACTCTCAATGTCATTGGGGTTCAGACCATTCATGGCCTTGTCACCCTGAATCTGCACTCCGTCTACAATAATCAACGGATCACTACTCCCAAATGAGCTGATCCCCCTGATACGTATGTTGGTGCCTCCTCCCGGAGAACCCGAATTGGAGACTGTCACTCCTGTAGCTCTACCAGCCAGTTTTTGAGAAAAACTTGGCGCTTTGATGGCATTGAGCGCTTCTGCATCCACCACGGTTACTGCCCCGGTGATGTCCGCCTTGCGCTGTGAGGTGTATCCCGTCACCACCACTTCGGCCAGCGACTGAACATCATAGTTCATAGCAACATCAATGGTGGTTCGTCCGTTGATGGCAACTTCCTGAGTCAAAAACCCCACAGAAGAAAAAACCAGGGCATCAGCATCTGAAACGGCTAGTTTATACTCGCCGTTAAGATCAGTTACAGTACCGGTGGCCGTACCCTTGATGAGTACCGTTACACCTGGAAGTTCCGCGCCATCTTCGTCGGTAACTGTCCCGGAAACCGTAAATTCCTGTCTTGTGAGGTAGTTTTCCTCCACACTCACATTCCTGGCCTGGCTACGGTTCACATGGATATTATCATTGATCCGCTTGAAGCGTAAGTCCGTAAGACCCGACAGGTCTTCCAGTATCTCTCCAACGCTTTTATTGCGTCTGTTTAGAGTGACTTTATTGGCATCAATATTCTCATCGTTGTAGGTAAACAGGAAATCGGTCTTTTCTTCCAGTTGCTTGAACACCTCAATGACTGACACATCCTTTGCATGAATAGATACTTTGATTTCGTACACGCTCTTGTTCTGAGCGCTGGTTTCCTCTGCATACAAAAACGTAGCAAAGATCACCTGGAGAAAAAGTACTTGAAAAAGGAGCTTAGACATGGTTAGAATTTCCCTTAGTAAATTGTTTTTCATATTTTTAACTGTTTTTAGTTAAGTAAAAATTGACTGCTAAAAACCGCCCTTGCCCACTGAGTTCCCCAACTTGTGTCAGGCAAGGGTTTGTTTTTTTAGGTTTTGTAAGATTGGTTAGTTGTGTGTTACTTTTTTTCTCTCATAGATTAAGATGGTTTTATGGTTCATTTCATAGTTAAAATTCGATGTATAGCTCAATCCCTCGAGGATCAATTCGAGTGATTTTTGTTTGTATTCTCCACTGTATTTACCAGCTAGTCTGGTACCTTCTTTCACTTCAAAAGTCACACCGTACCATTTCTCCAGCCTCTCAAAAATGGTAGGCAAATCCTCATTTTCAAATAGTAAAGTACCATGTGTCCAGGCCATTAGCTTTCTCTGGTCAAACTGCTGGCGCCTCAGATCATCGCT
Source organism: Marinoscillum sp. (assembly GCF_040222955.1). Taxonomy (GTDB): domain Bacteria; phylum Bacteroidota; class Bacteroidia; order Cytophagales; family Cyclobacteriaceae; genus Marinoscillum. Next base: position 100,789 of record NZ_JAVKCA010000016.1, read on the forward strand.
TTCCTTATCATAAATCCCCATTTCGTTTGGAAGTAAAATAGAGGATATCCCACTTTCGGTCTGTACCTCCACCTTACCGGTCAGGACAGACACGCTTGCTTCGCGCTCTTCCTCGAAATGCTTCAGGTTAAATGAGGTTCCCAACACACGGGTGGTGAAGGCTCCGGATTCTATCACAAAAGGTTTTTCCGGATTATGGGCTACATCAAAGAATCCCTCTCCCTCAAATTTGATTAACCTCAGGTTGGGCCCGAACCCTTCAGGATATTTGATTGTACTGCCCGAATTCAGCATTACTCTGGTACCATCCGGTAATTGCACAGCCTTTTTTTGACCATACTCCGTAGCGGCCACTTTCCAAACCAAGGAGGGCTCACTTGTAGAAGTGGCGTCCGGGTAATTCAGGTAAAAAATTAATGAGAACCCCACTAAGAACAGAAGCGAAGCTGCCACCCGGTATGAATGCCTCAAAACAAAATCACTGGCCGTTCTGATAACCCCATGGGGCGCTTTGTGCTGCAGGATGCGTTCCATCAGTATAGAGTATTCATCCGACTTCATGGCATGTTCCTCCTTATAGTGAATCGATTTGACCAATTCACGAGCCATCTCTACGTCACTCACTTTCTCAGGATGTCGCTTTAACCAATTACTCCAGAAATGATCCGCTTCCGGGTGCTGGTGTATTACCCAGTCCACGAAAAACTCATTTTGGAGAAAGTCCCTTACCTCAAACTCTTTAAAATCCATCAACGCTTTTTGATCAATACTATAGGTAAAAGACTTTTATGAAGCGAATGACCATAGCATATTGAAATAAATGCATTTTTATCAAAATATTATTACATGGATTAGCTGCAATAACAAATAATATTCGAATTATTGATATTTTCTCAATAGAAAGGGAGGTCACAAGAGGTTCTTGCGAACGGGGATGAGTAGTTTGCTCATGGAATCTATTCCCCGATAGACCAGGGCCCTGGCAGACTTCACTTTCATGCCAAGTAAGCTGGCAATCTGGTCGTACTTTAAGCCTTCATAGTAAAACAGTAGCAGGGCTTCTTTTTGAAGTGGTGGTAGTTCATTCAGTTTAGCCGCGATCATGCGCCGCTTGTCCTCATCCATCTGCTGATTGATCAGCACCAGCTCCGGGGAGATGGATATTTCGAATGGATAGGTGTCATTCAGGTCTCCGGAATGCTCCTTTGCCATTTTAGTAAGGACTTTCACCAGCTTATTCCGCAGAGATTTGAAGAGATAGTATTTGATGGAGTTGGTGTTACCCAGCCGCTCCTTATTGTTGATGATTTCTATAAAAAGATCATGAATGGCATCTTTTACAATTTCCTTTGAAGTAAGCTGGCATCCATAATTATAGAGCGGGTTAGCATAGTTTCTATAAATAAAGGTGAGAGCCGCCTTATCCCCCTTCTTAAACTTTTCCCACACCATCTCGTCATCCACCATGGCCTCTGAGTGCGATGGATATTTTTTATCAAATACACCTCTCTCGATCGATGAATCTAGGTAGGGATTCTCCATAGGTTGGGTCTGGTTTGTTACAATAATCTCATTAGATTTCCATAAATCCTATTCTGTTCTGAGAATTCTTACACCTAATTGGGGTATAATTTGAATATTTTTAATAATCAATATCATCATTGTACCAGGGACATGACGGCATGATGAGACCTTTAATCGGAAGATTTTTCAGCAATAAGACCAAACCCAAGCACCGAGTGAGAATTGATCAATCAAGAAGGGTAACCCTGGCCTCTGATAAAATAAAGAATAAGTGTAGCGGGTCATCAGCATTGAGCTCCAGGCGGCCGGTGACCCGCACTCTGGAATCCTCCATAGCCACCTTGCCCTTTGTGTAAACCTCGGCGACCGTCTCCGGTCCGGCATTTCCACAAAAAAAACAGTTGTTATAAGGAAAGCGGGAAAGTACAAAAAAATCACCCTCCTGATCTGTTTGAAGGGGAATCACATACCCTTCAATGGTCACAACCTCACCTTCGAAAGCTTTCAGTTCCTGAGAAAAAACAGGAACCTCCGTTTCTTCTCCCAGAAAATCATCAAAGCCACTAATCAGCTCTAACCGGGACAAAGTATCCCATCCCTGAAATGGATTCTGAAGCAACCAGGCAAAAAGGATTAGCACCACTCGCATAATAGAAGTTAATTTGTAAACCAAAACTATAGAATCTACCGTTTGTTAGTCGGTACCTTACATAACAACTTTACTTATTAGTTTTAAGTCTATGAGCCTCATAATCGACACTAAAGATATCAAGAAGAGCTACGTGATGGGTAGCGAAACCATCCACGCACTCAAATCCATCTCCATCCAAATAGAACGGGGAGAGTACGTGGCCTTTATGGGTCCTTCCGGATCAGGAAAGTCCACTCTCATGAATATCATCGGCTGCCTTGACACTCCATCCGATGGAACTTATATCCTCAATAATCAGGACGTTAGTGACCTCACCGAAAATGAATTGGCTGAAATCCGAAACAAAGAGATCGGGTTTGTCTTCCAAACTTTCAACCTTTTGCCAAGAGCTTCTTCTCTGGAAAATGTGGCCCTACCGCTGATCTACGCGGGTTATGGAAAAGAAGACCGTGAAGAAAAAGCCATGGCTGCGCTGGATGGTGTGGGCCTGGCCGATCGTGCGCAGCACAAACCCAATGAACTCTCAGGTGGGCAGAGGCAACGTGTAGCCATCGCCAGGGCACTTGTGAATGACCCAAGTATCATATTGGCAGATGAGCCAACCGGAAACCTGGATTCCAAAACTTCTTATTCCATCATGGACCTCTTTGCCGACCTGCATCAAAAAGGCAACACAATCATTATGGTAACACACGAAGAGGACATAGCCGAATACGCGCACAGGATTATCAGGCTTCGTGACGGACTGATAGAGTCCGATGAGGTCAACGAAAACGTGCGATCTACTGTAGCAGCTGTATAAATAAACCCTATGAGTACCAAGTTATATACCAAAACCGGAGACAAGGGCCAGACCTCTCTTCTCGGCGGCAAGAAGGTTTCGAAAGCTGACCTTAGAATTGACGCTTACGGAAATGTGGATGAGCTCAATTCCTTTATCGGATTACTTAAAGATCACCCTGAAGTGGAGGCTCGCATTGGGAATCAATTCTATTGGATACAGGAGAACCTCTTCACCATAGGATCCATTCTGGCTACCGCGCCGGGCTTCACCGGGTTTGAATTACCCAGGGTCACAGAGGTTGAAATCAAACAATTGGAGGTTTGGATAGACAAAGCAAGCGGTGAACTTCCAGAATTAAAAAATTTTATTCTGCCGGGAGGTCATCAGGTTGTATCTTTGTGCCACGTATGCAGGACAGTCTGCCGCAGGGCTGAAAGAAGTATTATTGCACTCTCCCATGACGAACCCGTGGAGAGTGAACTAATCAAATTCATGAACAGGCTTTCGGACTACTTTTTTGTGATGTCTCGAAAAATGGCTCAACTCCTGAATGCACCGGAAACTCCCTGGAGTCCAGGTAATGATTAAAAACATATATCTAATTATTTGAGGTATGACTGAGACAATCGACATCAACATCACGAAAACCAACCATTCGAAAATCCACGAGGCAGACCTGGAAAAGCCTCAGTTTGGATCAGTTTATTCAGACCACATGTTCCTCGCCGACTACAGCAATGGACAATGGCAAGACCTGAGAATTGTCCCTTACGGCAACCTGAGCATTTCTCCTGCCAACACTACCCTGCACTATGCTTCCACTATTTTTGAAGGGTTGAAGGCCAACAGATCTGCTGACGGAGAAATTCTGGTCTTCCGGCCAGATGCCAATGCCCGGAGGCTACAGGTAAGTGCAGAAAGGATGTGCATGCCCCCGGTACCAGAGGAGCTTTTCATGAGCGGGCTCACTGAGTTACTCAGACTTGACAGCAGCTGGGTACCATCCGCTCCGGGAACCTCTCTTTACATTAGACCTTTGCAGTTGGCGATGGATCCTTATATCGGCATCCGACCTTCCAACTCTTACCAGTTTCTGATCATCACCGGCCCTGTAGGCGCCTACTATGCGGAGCCTGTAAAAGTAAAAATAGAAACCAACTACACCCGCGCTGCCCAAGGCGGTACCGGATTTGCCAAAACCGGTGGCAACTACGCTGCAGCCCTGAAGCCCGCCGTGGATGCCCAGAAAGAAGGCTTCAATCAGCTCATCTGGACAGATGCCAAAACACATGAATTTGTAGAAGAAAGTGGCACTATGAACCTGATGTTTGTTATCAATGATACCCTGGTAACCGCTCCGGCTGGCGACACCATACTCAACGGCATCACCAGAGACAGCATCATTCAGCTGGCCAAAGACCAAGGAATGAAAGTGGAAGAACGACCCGTGAGAGTCCGTGAAGTGATTGACTCCATTGAGAATGGCAGCATGCAGGAAGCATTTGGTGCGGGGACTGCGGCCACCGTTGCTCAAATCAAGCTCATACATCACGAGGGAGTGGATTACCACTTACCACCGATAGAGGGATGGAAGTACTCCGCGGACTTTTTGGACACGCTCACCAAAATCAAAACCGGAGAAATAGCGGATCCACACAACTGGATTTACAAAATCTAAAAAACATGAAAGCAGTTTGACACAAACTGCTTTCTTTGTTTATACCGCTTTCCTAAATTATACCTCGCCCTGCTTCTGGCTTCACTTTGGGTCAATTATTAGGAAATCAGGCTCTTTTTGTGTAACTTATTTGACTACCCAAACTCAAATGATATGGTAAAAAGTTACAGGGGCGTACAACAAGCTAAGCCCCTCCCCAAAACACAAAAAGTAAGTGTGGCCGATTATATGTCCACAAAACTCATCACTTTTCGTCCCGACCAGCACATGGATGAAGTCATCGAAACCCTCCTGAAAAACAAAATATCAGGTGGTCCGGTGGTGAATGAACATGGGGAACTGGTAGGTATCATCTCTGAAGGAGACTGCATGAAAGAAGTGGTGCGTGGAAAGTACAACAACATGCCCAACCTCAGCGGAAAGGTGGCAGAGCACATGACCACAGGAGTTATTAGCATCACTCCGGAAACGAATATTTTCGATGCCGCTAAAATGTTCCTGGATAAGCGAATCAGGAGGTTTCCGGTAGTGAATATGGGCAAACTCATGGGTCAGATTTCTCAAAAGGACATCATGAGAGCGGTGCACAGTATGCAGAGTACCACCTGGTAGAAATCCCATCTTTTTAATACAGGCATTTCTGTCCTTCAATTTCAAATCTGTATAACTTCGCACTCGAATATTCGACAACACTAAATCTCACAACATGACTACAGATCAGTTGAAAGACTTGAAGGCCCGTATCTCGGCCTTGAGGAGGTATCTTTGACTATGATGCCAAGAAAAAAGAAATAGAAGAAGAAGAGTTGGTCACCGCTCAGCCGGATTTTTGGAATGACCCGCAAAATGCGGAGATCACCATGAAAGCGATCCGGGCCAAAAAAACCTGGACTGACCAATTCGAAGAAGTAGCAGCCTCAGTGGAGGAAGCTGAAACCCTACAGGAGTTTCTAAATGAAGGCGAGGGCACCGAGGCAGAAGTGAATGCTGCCTATGAAAAAGCGCTCGTCGATGTGGAGGAGCTTGAATTCAAAAAGATGCTTTCTGGTGAAGAGGACCAACTCTCAGCCATGCTTCAGATCAACCCGGGTGCGGGCGGAACTGAAAGTAATGACTGGGCTGGGATACTCATGAGAATGTACATCATGTGGGGAGAAGCAAATGGCTACAAAGTGCGCGAAGTGGAATTTCAGGCTGGCGATGTGGCAGGGGTAAAATCCGTGACCCTCGAGTTTGACGGCCCACTGGCCTACGGTTTTCTGAAATCAGAAAACGGCGTGCACAGGTTGGTAAGGATTTCACCATTTGACAGTGGTGGAAGACGTCACACCTCTTTTGCCTCGGTATATGTGTATCCTGTGGTGGATGATTCCATAGAGATAGACATCCACCCCAACGACATAGAAATGCATACCTCACGCTCCGGTGGTGCGGGTGGACAGAATGTGAACAAGGTGGAAACCAAGGTGCAGCTGACCCACAAACCAACGGGTATTGTGGTGGTCTGTCAGGTAGAACGCTCACAGTTGGCCAACAGGGAAGGTGCCATGAAAATGCTGAAATCCCAGCTGTACCAGATGGAGATAGAAAAGCGCAATGCTGAACGTGACAAAGTGGAAGCCGGGAAGATGAAGATTGATTTTGGATCTCAAATCCGAAATTACGTACTCCATCCTTACAAGCTGATCAAAGACGCACGAACAGGGCATGAACGCACCGATGTGCAAAATGTACTGGATGGTGATATTAATGACTTTATCAAAACTTTTTTACTCCATCAGCAAGACTAGGAATGTTCAAAAAGTACTCTAAGAACTTTTGGCTCCTGTCTTTTAGCTCCTATTTATTCTTTTCCTCCTTTACCATGATTATCCCGGAACTTCCGGCATATCTCACCGGTATGGGAGGGAAAGAATACATTGGCCTTATCATTGCTCTATTCACTCTCACAGCGGGTATCTCGAGACCTTTCAGTGGTAAACTTACAGATCAGTGGGGGAGAATACCAGTGATGGTAGTGGGTGCCACGGTCAGTGGCCTGGCAGCACTGTTGTATCCGGTTGTAGCCACGGTCTCAGGTTTTTTGCTGATCAGATTGTTTCACGGATTTTCTACCGGATTTAAGCCTACGGGCACCTCAGCTTATATTGCCGACATAGTCCCTGCGGACAAGCGTGGAGAGGCGCTGGGTATTTCCAGCTTTTTTGGTTCTGTGGGGATGGCCTCTGGGCCGGCCATAGGCTCATGGTTTTTCCTGCAGTATGGAATTGATGGCCTTTTCTACCTCAGTTCTGTGTTTGCTTTTGCTTCAGTGGCCATTCTTATAGGCATGAAAGAGACGCTGAATACCAACAAGGCCTTTCATCCTAAAATGCTGAAAATTTCACGTTCGGACATTTTCGAACCTTCCGTATTCATCCCCTCCACCGTGATGATACTAACCACACTGGCCTTTGGCACAGTGGTCACTCTGGCGCCAGACTTTAGTGATTTTCTGGGCATCAAAAACAGGGGGCTGTTTTTTGTGGTGTTTACCAGCTCCTCTCTTTTGGTAAGGATCATTGGCGGTCAATTGTCGGATCGTTTTGGGAGGAAAGTGGTCCTGAAGGTAAGCACGCTACTGATCTTCACGAGCATGATTGTACTCGGCTTCTCCACTACACAATTTCAATTTTTTGCCGGTGCATTCATCTTTGGGATTGGTTATGGCCTGAACTCGCCCACACTTTTCGCATGGACCATTGATCTGAGCCCGGAAGCGACCAGGGGAAAAGGAGTCGCCACGTTGTTTATCTTTCTTGAAATAGGGATCGGCATGGGTGCGCTGATATCCGGCACTGCCTATCAGGGGATAAATGAGCGTTTTCCGATCATATTTGGAGCCGCGGGATTTTTCTCTTTAATTGCCTTCTTTTACCTCCAGTTTTTTAACAGAAAATGAAAGAGAGAATAGTTATTGGAGCTTATATGGTCATTGGGGCGCTTAACATCACGGCGCAGCTGATAGACTCACCCCAACTTAACCAAACGTCAAAGATTTTGCTGGTGCCTACACTTATCTATCTGGTTTTTGTAATGGCACAGGGCATGGTCACCTTACCCAGATTGCTTTTGGCGGTTGGGCTCACTTTTTCATGGGCAGGTGATATCCTCCTGTTATTCCCAGATGAAGAAGTCTATTTCCTGGGTGGGTTAGGGATGTTTCTTGTGGCACAGATTCTTTACACCATTGTGATGTACAAATCGGCTTATAGCAAACCCAGGGTCAATGTCAGACAACTGGGCCCGATTCTGCTTTACGGCGTTATCCTATTCTACTTTGTGCTACCGAATACAGGCAATCTGGTCTGGCCTATAATAGCCTATGCCGCCTGCATACTTGGGATGGTGAGCATGGCACGGTTTCGTCAGGGTAAGACATCTGATGAAAGTTATGAGCTGGCACTCATCGGAGCTGCCCTCTTTGTGCTTTCTGATAGCCTCATTGCCCTGGATAAATTTGTGATTGATATCCCGCTATCCACATTTTGGATTATGTCCACTTATATTGTGGCTCAGTATCTTATCGTAAAAGGAGTGATGAGTCATCCTGGCGGATGATCGGGGGAACTTAATTGGCGTAGTGAAAGGCCACATTGCCCAGCGCTACATCTACTTTGAAGGTGAGCAGATTTTTGGCATCTGCCCGGTAATTCATATTGACAAAAACATTGCGCTCTACCTCTTCAAATCCTTCTGCCAGACGCATTCCGCACAGTGGGCTGTCTTTCAAATAAATAATCATAGGCACATCCCTGCCTGGAAGAAAAACATCCAGATTTCCCGCCCCAACTGAGGCGTCCACGGTACACCGGCTGTCACTGGCATCACTGAAATCCAGCAGGGCCCTACCAAAACCTATATTAGCCATCACATATTTGGCACGGGCCAGCTCCAGGTGCCGGGCCACAATAGAACCCATGTCTGCCTTCACCCAGAAGGTATCCATTTCAATCTTGTTGGGCTCACCATCACTGTAATCCACCAAAATATCCGCACTCCCTGACCTCACTTTGAAATTTTCGACAGAGGTACCACTCAAATCCACGTCCGCATTTCCAAAACCATAACTCAGGTTGAGCCGATACTTCTTTTCCCGGTCAAAAATGATCTTCCAGTAGTTGTTTTGCTCAGACTTATCTCTGATCATAGCCAGCAGGATACCATCGCTCAGGCTGGAGGACCTGAACTCCTGAAGGTCCAGATGAACCTTGCATACATCATTGGTGATTTTACTTCGGAACGAGGGATTGATCTTATCAAGATCGGGATTGCCATAAATGGAAAGAGGCCCTTCGGAATCTGATGATTTGATAAAACAGTTTCCAGCAGTAGCCTCTAAGGTGAAATCTATGGTACTATAACCAGAGGTTTCCTTCAGGGTGTAAAACTTCTTTAACTGTCCGTAACAAAACGAAAAAAGCAGCCCAAAAGCCGCTGTGAATACCAACCGCAACATGCTAATCAGATACGTATTAAATACAGATGAGTTGCAATTTTAAATTATGCTCCAAAAAATTCCTTCATGTTCTCGAAAAAACCTTTTTCGCCTTTTGTCGGATTAGGTGTAAAGTTCTCCGAATCCCTCAGAGATTCCAGCGTGGCCTTTTCTTCCTTACTCAGGTGCTTTGGTGTCCATACATTCACATGGATCAACTGGTCGCCTATACCGTATCCTTCTATATCCTTGATCCCTTTTCCTCTCAATCGCAGAATTTTGCCACTCTGTGTTCCCGGCTCTATTTTAATCTTCACCCGGTTATTGACTGTAGGCACTTCTACCTCGGTGCCGAGAGCTGCATCGATGAAGCTCACGTGTAGTTCATAAATCACGTTGGTTCCATCGCGCTTGAGGGTCTCATCCGGTTGCTCTTCTATGAGGATGAGCAGGTCTCCGGGGATACCTCCCGCTACTTCGTTGCCCTTTCCACTCATGCTCAGCTGCATTCCGTCAGACACTCCGGCAGGAATCTTCACTGAAATCACATCTTCCTCACGCTTCATGCCAGAACTATCCGTGCCAGGTGATCTGCTGTCCACTGTCTGGCCCACACCTCCACAGGTAGGACATGTAGAAGTAGACATCATCTGCCCGAGCATAGTGTTCATTACCTTTCGCACCTGTCCGGTACCCTGGCAGGTGCTACACGTAGCAAATTTGGTGTTAGGGTCAACAACAAGTCTGTTGACTTTGATTTTCTTCTCTACTCCATTAGCTATTTCCTGAAGGGTGAGCTTAAGTTTGATGCGAAGGTTAGTGCCTTTTCGGGTACGTCGGCTTCTTCCGCCACCACCGCCACCAAAAAAACTATCGAATGGACTACCTCCACCACCGAAGATGTCTCCGAATTGTGAGAAGATATCGTCCATATTCATGCCGCCACCGCTGTAGCCACCTGCTCCACCGACACCCTGATGACCAAAACGATCATATCGCTGACGCTTCTCGTCATTGCTCAGGACTTCATAAGCCTCTGCGGCTTCCTTGAACTTGTCCTCGGCTTCTTTATTATCTGGATTTTTGTCGGGGTGATATTTGATAGCGATCTTACGATAAGCTTTTTTAATCTCATCCTTAGAGGCGCCCTTATCTACTCCCAGTATTTCGTAATAGTCTCTTTTAGCCATTATTATGATTTTGCTCCGGTTACCACTTTGGCAAATCTCACCACCTTATCACTTAGGAAATATCCATTCTCCACTACGTCCACAACCTTACCTGCCAACTCTTCTTCAGCTGGTATTTGCGTGATCGCCTCATGATAGTCGTCATTGAAGTCATCTCCTTTATTGACTTCCATTTTCTTCAACCCTTTGGATTCAAGGATTTTCTTGAATTTGTTATAGATCAATTCTGTCCCCTCTTTCGCCGGAGCCATCTCCTCATTCTCGTCCATAGATTTCAGTCCACGTTCGAAATCATCCAGCACAGGCACCAGGCTTTCTATCAGTTCCTTACTGGCCGACCCGATTAAATCTATCCGCTCTTTGGCTGTTCGTCTCCTGAAATTCTCAAACTCTGAATACAACCTCAGGTACTTGTCCTTTGCTTCGCTCAACTCGATACTCAACTTCTCCTGCTCAGTAGGCTCATCCTCCGTTGTCTCAGTTTCCGGGCCATTTCCTTCATTTTCGACCACAGGCTGGTCAGTACTTTCCTCCTGATTCACTTCTATATTCTGATCTTGTTCTTTTTCTTCTACTTTTTCCTTCTGCATCGGTAATACACTTTTTTAGAGATAGCTCACTGTTGGCAATTTCTTTGCCAAAGCCGTAGAGGCTGACAAGTTGTCAGAAATGGCTACTACTCAGCGCAATCAGCCATTTAGCATTTGCCAAATCTTGTCTTTCAGCTCCTGTATGCCAAGGTTTGTCACACTGGAAATGTAGACATAGGGCAAGTCTGGCAGCTCAGCTTCCATTTCTACCAACAGTTCTTCATCCAGAAGATCTGATTTGGTAATGGCCAGTAGCCGTTGTTTGTCCAGGAGTTCGGGGTTATACTTCTCCAGCTCACCCAGCAGAATATTATATTCTGCCTTGATGTTTTTCGCGTCTGTCGGGATCATGAACAGCAACATAGAGTTGCGCTCTATGTGACGCAGGAAGCGAATCCCCAAGCCTTTACCATCTGCCGCCCCTTCGATGATCCCGGGAATGTCTGCCACCACAAAGGAGCGCTCATCACGATAGGGAACCACACCGAGGTTTGGCACCAGTGTTGTAAAGGGATAATCTGCTATTTCCGGCTTGGCAGCCGAAATAACGGAAAGAAGTGTAGACTTACCTGCATTGGGAAAGCCTACAAGGCCCACGTCCGCTAAAATCTTGAGTTCAAGAATGATCCACTTCTCCACACCGGGGATACCCGGCTGGGCATGTCGTGGTGCCTGGTTGGTGGGTGTGGCAAAGTGCGCATTGCCCTGACCTCCCATTCCACCGGGAAGTAAAACCTGCTCATGCCCATCTTCCATGATCTCCAGCAACACCTCTCCAGTTTCGGCATCCTTGGCCACTGTACCCACTGGCACGTCCAGATAGATATCACTGCCGCCCAACCCGAAACGCTTTCCGCCTTCACCGTTGCCTCCATGCTCGGCCTTGATGTGCTTGCGGTATTTCAGGTGGATCAGTGTCCACATTTGCTTATTGCCACGAAGTATGATGTGTCCCCCTCTGCCGCCATCACCTCCATCAGGACCGCCTTTGGGCACAAATTTTTCCCTTCTGAAGTGAACTGAACCGGCTCCCCCATCACCAGACCTGGCGTAGAGTTTTACGTAATCAATAAAATTGGAATCCATTCCTTAAGTAAAACTGTCAATCACTGTGCATATCTGATTAAATATTCCGTCGATCGTGCCAACGCCATTGATGCCATTGAACTTCCCTTGCTGCTTATAATAACCAGCCACCGGTGATGTCTCCTCTTCATACACCCTGATTCTGGTGGTAATTTTGGCATCATCCTGATCATCCACCCGGCCGGAGGTTTTAGCCCGCTCTTTGATTCGGGTTCTCAACTCATCCTCAGGCACCTCCAGTGCTACCATGCCAGAAATCTTCAAATCATGCTCAGCAAGCATTTTATCCAATTCTGCGGCCTGATTGATCGTGCGGGGAAATCCGTCAAAAATAAAGCCCTGAGCATCCAGCGTCTCCTTGATTTTGTCCTCTACCATGCCCACCACTACCTCATCAGGCACCAGCTTACCCTCGTCCATATACTTCTGTGCCAGCTTCCCAAGCTCGGTTCCCTCGCCCAAATGTTTTCGGAAGAGGTCTCCAGTGGAGATGTGAGCCAGCTGATACTTTTCAATGATATTCTCACTTTGTGTTCCCTTTCCTGCTCCGGGAGGGCCAAACAGTACGATATTTAACATGGTATAAAATGCTTAATTCAATAATTAAATATAGTGATTAATAATACATGTGAACTTAGTCAATGGCGGCATAAATCTGTGACAACTGCCGTCCATGACCATCGTAATCCATGCCGTATCCTACTACAAATCTATTTGGAATAGCTATCCCGTAATAATGTACCGGAAACTTGTCATTAAAAACTTCCTTTTTAATAAGTAAAGTGGTCAATGAGACAGAAGCCGGTTTTTTCTCTTCCAGCAAACCCAACAGGTAACTCAGGGTGATCCCCGTATCAATGATGTCTTCCACCACCACTACATGTTTGCCTTTCAGCTCATCACTGAGGCCTATCAGGCTCTTCACCACTCCTGTAGTCTCTACGCCCTCATAAGACTTCAACTTTACCAACTCCAACGTTAGGGAAACATCAAGCTGCTTCAGTAAATCACCCAACAGCATAAAAGCGCCATCCAATACGCCGAGTATCACCATTTCCTTGCCATGAAAATCCCGATTGATCTTCTCCGCCAATCCACCAACCGCATCAGCTATTTCCTTTTCTGATAGAAATAACTCAAAGGATTTTCCATGTAAAGCAATCTTCTCCTCTGTCATAGCTTTTCCATCAGATAGATATACATCGCGATCATGGCTGTCAGGTCTTTGATAGCCACCCGCTCATTAGGCGAATGAACATTGTCTTCCGGTGCACCAATAAAAAGCCAGTCAATCGGATAGGGCGCATGATGAATTTCGCGTCCATCGCTGGAGCCTCCACCTTCCACCTCCAGCTGGTGAGCTACACCCGACTCGGCGGCCAGTTCCAATACACGATCCAGAAACTTCCGCCTGGGAATATTTCTATCCCGCATAGAGATGGCCACCCCGGATTCATGCTGCACACCCTCGGTCACCCAGGTGATGTCTGAAATCAGACATTGCTTTATTTGATAGTTTTCCGCAAGGTATTTAATCAGCATAGGTACCGACCCGCCTCCATGCTCCTCAAACGAACTGAAAACAATCACTCCGTCTGTCAGGTGTTCTGCCACCTTCAGGGCATTATAGATACCCAGCCGGTTGTCCATGTAGGGGCCCTCCAAAAATCCATCACCTACTTTTAGTGACGGCTTCCAGGTAAGCGTGGTACCCGTCTCAATGGCGCGCGGAAAATCATAAAACAACTGCCCCTCATCATCCACACGGAGTGTACACTGGATCAACCCTTTGCTGTCTCTTCCCACGAGCTCATAGCCATTTTCCACATCGGGTCCTCCAATAGGCACCAGCTGATCCTGATACCTCACCATAAAACCAATGGTATCCATGTGTGCAAAAATGGCAGTACGTGGTTGGCCAAAGACCAGGATGAGGTTGTCTTGCAAAAAATCACCCGACAAAACCTTTGGCTGAACTTTCCAGCTACCGGAGTGCTTTTTTACGTATTGGGTAATAAAGTCCCGCATCAGGTATTCGCTACCAGATGGAGAGGGTATGTCTATGAGCTGCTCGAGTAGTTTCATTACAAAAAGGACGCAAAGATAACTTTATCGTAAAGACCCATGCTCATAAATTTCGTATAAATTCACGCGCTCAAAATGAATCTAGAATGCCAGTAATCTTAAAATACCTGACAGTGTATGCCCTGAGTGCGCTCAAAATCATTTTCGGCCCCACTTTAGGTCTTGCCTATGGGTTTTCTATCATGGAGACCACCCTCCTTTCCCTATTGGGAATGATGAGTACGGTGTATCTCCTCACCTACTTTGGTCCTGAAATCAGGAGCTTATCACTGCGGCTTTTTAAGGCAAAAAAGAAGCGCAAAAACTTCACACCCAAGAGACGAAGGCTGGTGAGCATCTGGACTAAATATGGTGTAGCAGGCATTGCCTTCTTCACGCCCATCCTCCTTTCACCTATTGGAGGAGCTATCCTCGCCAATGCATTTGGAGGGAAGCGCTCAGAAATTATCCGTTGGATGTGGCTGTTTGGAGCAGCATGGGCCTTCATCCTTACCTTGCTCACACGTTATGCCGGGTGGTTGCTTGAGGATTTTGGAGTGATCTAAATATTATTCGGGGACGTCCTCATCATCCATGATTTCGATATCCTGTATCAGCACGCGTCTGGAAATGGCCTGACCTGTGGGCGTAGCGGCCAAACCTCCCAAGGCTGTCTCTTTGTACTTGGCTTCCATACTCTGACCGATTTCTCCCATCGCATCCACACATTCGTCTACCGGGATCACAGGACTCACATCGGCCAGGGCTATCTGAGCCGAAGAGTTGGCAATGGCTGCTGCACTTGCATTGCGAACTACGCAGGGGATTTCCACCAGCCCGGCCACCGGATCACAGACCAGTCCCAGCATACACTGTATGGTAATGGCCACCGCGTTGAAAGCCTGATCCACGGTACCACCAAGTGCATAAACGATGGCCGCAGAAGCCATGGCCGCTGCAGCACCTGTCTCTGCCTGACAGCCACCCACCGCCCCGGAAATAGAAGCACGCTTTTCGAGAATCAGTGCCACTCCTGCTCCAATTAACAACCCTTCCAGGATGGTTCGGTCGGGCAGGTCATGTATCTCCTGCAGGGTAACCATGGTGCCTGGTAAAATACCGGAAGCACCGGCTGTGGGCGCTGCAACTACTCTGCCCATACAGGAGTTGACCTCTTTGGCCGCCAAAGCTCTTGATATCAATTTTTGGAATTCAGGGGAAAGCACTGACAATGGCAGGTTCGCCACCTTTTTTGCGCCGCTGTTGATCATTCCTGAGAAGGAGTTCATTTCCTGAGTGAGGCCTGTCTGTACAGCTTCTCGCATCACAAGATAGGCCTTGGACAGCCCGGTCCACACCTCCTCCTCACTCTTCCCTTTTTGCTCTCTTTCATATCGGAGCACAGGTTCGTACAGGGGTTTGCTCTCATCTGAACAGTACTTTCGCCATTCATCGAAACTATCAAACAGGATACTCATATCAATGTCATTTTTGGGGTTCCACAAAGTTATAGGAAATGATTGTCCCCTCGCTATTTACTACTACAAAGGATTAGGAGATAAGATTCAGTTTCTATATTTGCGCCCATGTTGAAGAATGACCTCATCTTAAGAGCAGCCCGCGGGGAAAAAACAGAACGAACCCCGGTATGGGTGATGCGCCAGGCCGGAAGAATATTACCAGAATACCGGGCAGTCAGAAACGGATTGAGCGGTTTCAAGGAGTTGGTAGAGACCCCTGAGCTGGCCGCTGAAGTCACCATTCAGCCTGTGGACATCCTAGGAGTAGATGCCGCAATTATTTTTTCGGATATCCTGGTCATCCCGGAAGCCATGGGCCTACCCTATGAGATGGTAGAAAAAACAGGGCCTATTTTCAGGAAGACGGTGGCCGCCACGGAAGACCTGGCTTCACTCAAAGTAGCCAAAGCAGAGGACCTTTCCTATACGCTGGAAGCCATCAAGATGACCAAACAAGCACTATCAGGGAGAGTGCCGATTATTGGTTTTGCCGGCGCCCCCTGGACCATCTTCGCCTACATGGTAGAGGGGAGTGGCAGTAAGACCTTCTCCAGGCCACGAAAAATGCTTTATACGGACCCAGAACTGGCTCATCGGTTACTGGATACGATCACCCAAAGCACCATCGCCTACCTGAAAGGACAAATAGCGGCAGGTGCGGATATGGTCCAGATTTTTGACTCGTGGGCGGGTGTACTACCCCCGGAGCAGTATCAGAAATTTTCATTGGCTTACATAGAGAAAATTGCCGCTGCCATCACAGAAGTGCCGGTGACGGTCTTTGCCAAAGGTGCTTTTTTCGCTCTCGCTGAAATGGCGAACATCAGCTGCAACACCGTCGGGCTGGATTGGAATATGGATGTGAAAGAAGCCCGCAAACTCCTCCCTGAAAAAACCCTACAGGGTAACATGGATCCCTGTGCGCTATACGGCACCTTTGATCAGATCAAATCAGAAACCATCAAAATGCTGAAAGCTTTTGAGGGACATCCGCACATTGCCAACCTGGGACATGGAGTGTACCCTGATACGGACCCGGATAAGGTGAGGTGTTTCATAGATACGGTGAAGGAATATCGGTCCTAGCCGCGAATGTTCTTCACCAGCTTTTTCCTGAGCTCTTCAGGATCAAAGGGTTTGGTAATGTAGTCGTTCATCCCATAATGAAGCACTTTCTCCTGCACCCTCACAAGCGCTGATGCCGTGAGGGCCACAATAGGCACGCTGTTTTTGGCTGCCCTAATGGCTCTGGTGGCCTCATAACCATCCATGACCGGCATTTGCAGATCCATCAGTATGATATCGTAGTAGTTACTGGATGCCTTTTCCACAGCGATTTCTCCATTTTCTGCCAGGTCAATTTTCATATTCCAGCTCTTTAGAAATTTCCTGGCCACTACTACATTCATGTTATTGTCCTCCACCAAAAGCACCTGTCTCCCATGAAGCTTTTCAACCATCTCCTGCTCCTGATCTTCAAAGGAAACAGGAGCCACCTTGCGGGCCACCCCCCTTGTATATTCCTGTTCGAAAAAGAATACGGTCCCTTCCCCAACCTTACTGCGCACGTGAATCGCGACCCCCTGCAGTTCTAACAACCGCTTGATGATAGAAAGTCCGAGACCAGACCCGCCAAACTCTCTGGTAGTGGAAGAGCTGGCCTGCGTAAACCGCTCGAAAATTTGTTCCAGTTTATCCTCGGGAATACCGATGCCCGTATCCTCCACCTCATACCTGATGGTGATCTTATCCCTACTCTCTCCCTGTCGTTTGACCTTCAGGGACACATGACCATTCTTTGTGAATTTGATGGCATTGTCCAGCAGGTTATTGAGCACCTGGTTCAGACGGGTTCTGTCAGTGATGATTTCAATCGCAATGGATTCGTCAAACTCCAGATTCAGGTCTAACCCCTTGGCCTGAGCTTTCACCTTATATCCTCTGTAAATGCTGGTAATAACCTCTTTGAGGTTTACAGTCATTTCCTCAAATTCTATCGAGCCAAACTCCAATTTATTATAGTCAAGGATGTCGTTGATAAGGGAAGTGAGATTCTCTGCGGAGTACTTGAGTGAAACCAGGTTTTCCTTTTGATCCTTCCTGGGTTTATCCTGAAGTAAAAAGTGTGAGATACCAACTACCGCATTCAGTGGGGTCCTTATTTCATGCGAAATGGTACTCAAAAAATCTGTCTTGGCTTGGGATGCTTTTTCGGCTTCCTCTTTTGCCTGCTTCAACGAATTGGCAAACCGAAAAGAAAGTATGAGTGACTGTGAAAAAAAGAAGGAAACATACCCCCAAAATGAAACAGCCTTGTATTCTTCCCAAAGGCCGAAATAAACAAAAATATTATACACAAAGACCAGAAAAACCACTCCTATGCTAATCAGACCAAAGGTGGAGTCCGGCCGACGATTGATTTTTGCCCTGACATAAATAAAAAACGTCAATGCGATATAAATCAACAAGATGCCGAAAAAAGGCTCCACCAGGTGGGAGTAAACTGACACTGGAAATAGGAGCGTAAGTCCTATAAATACCAGGCAAATCCCTTCCAGCATATCCCAAATGATCTTCCTGGCTTCCAGTGGGAAGGTGTGGCGTACAAAACGACCAAAAACAAAAGTGGCTAAAAACAAAGTCAGGTACTCAATTCGGGTGGTCACATACCATGAGATGTCGACCAGGGAATGCAGCACATAATATCCGAAACCAATCACACGGTAACTGTAAATCAGGCAGAAAAGCGCAAAATAAAGGATGGCCTTGTCACGCCTTCCGAAAAAATAAAGACCCAGAAAGAAAAGCCCGCCTGTAATTAAACTACCGGTCAGCACAAGGTCATAAGCCAGTATTGAGAGGTATTCTCTGCCCATTTCATCTGAAATACCTATTTCCATCCCCTCCAATGCTCCACCTTTGCTGTGATCATAATTGGCGATTTGAAGGACAAGTTCATTGGTATCCAAAACATGCGGCAAAGTCACAAACTGAGGTCTCCATTTGGGTCTATAAGCATCAGGTGACATGGCGACCTGACCATTTTTAGCGATCAGTTTTCCATTGAAGTATAAAGCAAAAGCGCTGTAAACGTCTTCAACATAGAGGGTAAACCCGGAACTATCCGGCAGGAGTATTTTCGCACGGTAGGTGGCACAGCCTTTGGCATCCAAAGTCTGGTTACCAACCACCTGATCGTTCCAAAGTGACGGAAACGGGAAGTAGATGGGACTCAGCGCATCAAACTGCCCGGGTAAGAGGAGTTGGTTCCAGTAAAACTCATAAGTCCCATCGAGCGATATAGTTTTGTTAAAATCTGCATTTCTCAAGTCTATAACAGCAGATGGAGTTTGCCCCATGGAGAAATTTCCAACAAAAAGTAACAGGTAGCAAATAACAAATCGCGATGCGAACATCCAGTATCAGGTATAGTGACGGAGCTTTTTCAAAAGTTCCCCCGGGTCAAAGGGCTTGATAATATAATCATTCATTCCCGAGTTTCTGATTTTTTTCTGTTCTTCGGACAGTGCAGAGGCTGTTAATGCAATAATTGGAGTCAGATGATCCTTCTTTCTGATTTCCACAGCTGCTTCAAACCCATCCATCACTGGCATTTGCAAGTCCATTAATACCACATGGAAGTTTTTAGTGGAGATGGCCTCTATCGCTTCTATTCCATTAGACGCCACAGTCACACTGGCTCCCCATTTGTGCAAAAACTTGGTGGCCACCATCACATTAATCTGATTATCCTCCACCAATAGCACCTCTATGTGCAGTTGTTGTTCTTGTATGTTTTCAGGCATTTCGCTCTCAAAAATAATGTCTTCGACGATTTTGAATTGCTGGGTGAACCAAAACGATGAGCCGCTTCCCAATTCACTGTCCAGCATCAGGTCAGACCCCTGCAATTTGAGTAATTTTTTTGTAATAGTAAGGCCCAGGCCTGTACCTCCGTATCGTCTGGTAGTGGATGAGCTCGCCTGGGTAAAACTCTGAAAAATATCTTCCTGACGCTGTGTATCTATCCCAATACCAGTATCTGCTACTTCAAAGGTAATGACAACCTGCTCGGTGGTTTGCGATTCCCATTGCAAACTTAACCGAATCACTCCCTCCTCTGTAAATTTTATAGCGTTGCTCAGCAGATTGGTAAGTACCTGACTCGTTCGGGTCTGATCACAAGCTATGAACCGGGGAATTCGTTCGTCACACTCAAAAACCATTTTCAGATTTTTGGCATTCGCAATAGGCAGAAACACCCGATTGAGTTCACCGATCAGTGATCGGATATCCACCGGGCGGTACTCGAACGCTATTTTATCTGCTTCAATTTTACTGAAATCAAGAATATCGTTGATAATAACCAACAGGTTTTCTGCTGAGAACTTAAGGGTATTGAGCGTTTCTTCCTGATTTTTTGTGGGATTGTCATCTAGTAAATAATTAGACAAACCAATCACAGCATTCATGGGTGTCCTGATCTCATGTGACATCATGGAAAGAAACTCTGACTTGGTTCGGGCGGCATGTTCCGCTTGTTCCTTGGCCTCCTTCAATGAATTGGTGAAGAGAAAAAACAAAATGAGCGACTGAAAAAAGAAAAACGTTAGGTACCCAACGAAAGAAATCAGCTCAACCTCCTCTGCGGCACCCATGTAAAGGTAAATCTTGTAAGAGAAGATCATCAAAATCAGCAGTGAACTGATCAAAGCATATTTGGAACCCTCCATGTTTCGCTGATAAGCCCGGATGTATACATACGCAACTATTAAAATACCTACGAGGAGCAGTATCAAGTAGAGATCAACCAGACTTGTGAAAACTGTCGGCGGAAAAATCAGTGTAATCCCCGAGGCAAGTACCGAAATAGCCACAAAAACATACAGCGGATTCACCCGGTACTTCAGTGGGAAAAGTGAGTGCGTGTAGAGTGTGAAGAAAATCGGTGGCACAAAAAGCGAAAGGTATTCAAGGCGAATACTCGTCAGCCACGCTATACCCGGATAAATAATTTGCAAGGTGTAATCGTCGGCTCCCACCACCCGATAGGAAAAAGTGAGACAAAAAATGGAAAAGAAAACAGCCGATTTTTCACGCTGACCGAAAAAATAGAGTGCACAAAAAAACAATCCGGTCATTACCAAAGTACCAGCCAATAGCAAATCAAAAGCCAGAAGTTCATTAGCCTGGCTTCTCAAAAAGGCCTCATCCCCTAAAAGTATCGCCTCTCTGGCTCCACCCTTTCGATGAGAAAAGTTAGAGATCTGAAGGGTGAGATGCACAGTATCCTGATCCGGGAGTTCAATGATCTGGGGCACCCACTTAGGCTCTGAGGTAGCTGGATCCATTCCTACCTGGCCGCCGAAATCATTCCTTTTGTCCCCTATATACAGTCTGGCCGCTGAATAAACATGCTTGATTCTCAAGGCCAGATCCGGCCGGTCTCCCGGTAGCAGGATTGTCAAATGGTAGGTAGCGAAACCACTTCGGGTAAGAGGCACTCCTCCCTGATAGACATGATCATTCCATAGCTCAGGGAAATAGAAAAAGTCCTGTCTAGAAGGTGGGATGGCTTCCGGTGAGAGTAATTCCTTCCAAAAAAAAGCCCATTCACCATTCAGGGTAACGGGTGCAGCCGACAGATCGGCATCTCTCAAATCCAATGTACCTTTCTGTGCCTCACGCGCCGTGACATTCATGCCAGCAGCAAAAAGTACGATGACGCACAATACGAATTTCCCCTTCATTAAAACGGCTGGTTATTTCAATTGCGCCAGGAGAAGCCCATTGGTCCGGGCTTCTCCAAGCAATCGGATTGGGTCTATCGGCACCACTCCAGGATACTCGCAGACAATACCGCCTCCTAAGTTAGCCAACTCAGCGGTAAATAGCAGGGGCAAGTTGAGCGCACGGCAAAGTGCGGCAATTGAAATTACCGTATCGCCAGCCCCGGACACATCCGCGATACTTCTCAAATGAGCTGGCAACTTTTGAGACACTGTATCAGAATGGCAGTAAACGCCTCCGCCCGACAAGGTCAACAGAAGCTGATCAAACTGCATTTTCTGAGATAGTTCAACACCAGCCGCAAAGAGGGAAGATTCGTCAAGACTCAAATCCTGAACACCCAGTCCCGCCTTCATTTCGGAAAGATTGGGTTTGAACAGACTCGCACCCTGATAAGTAAGAAAGTTATTTTTTTTTGGATCCACTGCTACCGGCACCTTGTGCATCTGTGCCTGATGGATGATCCATTGAATCAGGTTCTTGTCCAGACAACCCTTATCATAGTCCTGAAGGAGGATCAAATCCACCTCACCTATGATTGGCTCTATGAATGAAGTCAATACTGGACGCTCGGTAGCCGTCAGCAACCGCTCCGTTTCTCTATCTATCCTGAGCAGGTGTTGAGGTCCGGAAAGGACCCTGTGCTTAACAGTGGTCACTCTTTCGTTACTTTTCACCACCTGCGCAGCAGAGATATGTTGCTGCTCCAGGAGCCGAATTAGAAGATCTGCCTCCTCATCAGCTCCGGTGAGTGTACAAAGAATAGGGCAGGCACCTAGCGCCTGTATATTGAGCGCCACATTGGCAGCTCCACCAAGGCGATGCTCTGTGTTTCGGGCCTGGAGAATGGGCACTGGTGCCTCCGGGGATACCCGGTGCACCTCGCCATAGGTATAAGTATCGATCATCGAATCACCGATGATCAATACTTTCAGTTTTGTAAAAGCATTAAAAACCCCCTGAATGGAGTCAAATACCATTATGCTAATTTAGCCAATGAGGTCTTCATCCTGGACATGGCTGTTTTCAAATCCTCAACAGAAGCCGCATATGACAGCCTCAAACACCCGGGATCACCAAATGCCTCACCGGTGACGACTGATACGTTGGCATCTTCCAGTAAAAACAGGCTCAAGTCTGTTGCGTCAGCAATGACCTTGCCGTTGACACTTTTACCAAAGTAACTGCTCACATTCGGGAAGAAATAGAAAGCTCCACCGGGCATATTCACCTCCACACCAGGGATTTCACTCAGCAAGCCGTACACCAACTCCCGTCTGCTTCTGTACTCCTCCACCATCTTGTACGATGGCTCATAATCCGAAGTAAGGGCCGTCAATGCCGCCCGCTGGGCGATTGAGCAGTTGGCTGAGGTGATCTGCCCCTGCATTTTGTTAGCCGCTTTGGCCAGCCATAGTGGTGCACCTATGTAGCCCACTCTCCAGCCGGTCATGGCAAACCCTTTTGCAAAACCATTCACAGTAACCGTACGATCTTCCATGCCCGCAATGGCTCCAATGCTCACATGCTTTTCTCCGTAGTTGATCAGCTCATAAATCTCATCGGAAATCACCACGATGTTTGGATATTCTTTTAGCACCTCCACGATGGCCTCCAACTCCTCCTGGGAGAAAACTGAACCAGTAGGGTTACATGGTGATGAAAAAATCAATGCTTTTGTTTTGTCTGTGATAGAGGCTTTCAGCTGTTCGGCTGTTGCTTTAAAGTCATGTTCCAAATCTCCGCTCACAAAAACACACTTACCTTCAGCCAGCTCCACCAAGGCACTATAGCTTACCCAATATGGCGAAAATACGATCACCTCGTCTCCCGGATCCAGCAGGGCCAGAAATACATTGGCGATGGACTGCTTGGCTCCATTGGAAACCACAATCTGATCAGGCGAATAATTCAAGCCGTTTTCTTTTTTGAATTTAGCGCTGATAGCTTCTCTAAGGTCCAGATAACCATTTACTGGAGGATACGCAAAGTACTTTCCTTCATCAATGGCCGCTTTCGCTCCCTCCTGAATGTGTTTAGGCGTCTTAAAGTCCGGTTCGCCCAGGCTCAAGCTTATTACGTCTACTCCATTCTGCTTCAGCTCCCTTGCCTTTGCTGCCATGGCCAGGGTTGCAGATTCTGCCATGTTTTTGATTCGCTCTGATCGTAAATCCATTATCTTTATTCGTTTTGAGGTGCAAAATTAATTAAATCAAATACATCATCAAATGAGAAAAACTATCTATTTTATATTTATATGTGTCTTTTTTTTGAAATTTTTCAATGCAAAAGCACAGGAATCCAAAATCAAGTTTGGTGCCTACCTGGATACCTACTACAATTTTGACTTCAGCAAACCTCTGAATAATCAGCGACTTTACGTCACTCAATACGATAAACACAATGAATTTAACCTGAGTCATGCCTGGGTCAGTGCTGCCTACGAAGAAGATAAAATCAGGGCCAGTCTGGCACTACAAGTAGGTACCTACCCCGCCAACAACTATGGCGCTGAACCGGAAAAGCTCTATCAAATGGTGTATGAAGCCTATGCTGGTTATCAGATAACTAAAAACGGCTGGTTGGATGTGGGCATTTTCGGTGGACATTTTGGTTACGAAAGTGCCCTGTCACTGGATCGGGATCTGTATTCCCCCGCACTGGCCACAGAGTACACGCCTTACTATCAGTCCGGCCTGCGTTACACCCACGACCTCTCAGACAATACCCAGCTAAGAGCGGTGGTGCTGAACGGATGGCAAAATATAGGCGAGACCAACAACAAAAAATCCGTTGGACTGGCCGTTGATCATACTTTCAATGGAGCAATAAAAGTCAGCTACGGCAACTACTATGGAAATGAAAGTGCCGATGACAATATGGACCTGATGAGGTTTCATAACAATGTAATTCTCGAAGCAAAGCCGATAGAGAACCTGAAAATTGCCGGTATCCTGGATTATACCACTCAGAAAAACAGCATCACAGACGAGAGTATTGGCACCACTTTCATTACACTAATTGGGAAATACACTTTCACAGAAAAATGGTCGGTAGCTGGTCGGTATGAGAATGTGAACGACAAAGACGATATGCTCATCAATGGTATCACGGGGCAGTTTGTAATGAACGTGTTCAGCTTGTCCGTCAATTACTACCCTTCCGAAAATGCAGCACTTAAAATAGAAGCTAAAACCTACAGAGGGCCAGACAATAACTTCGCCGGAGAAGAAGGCGTGGGATCCGGCTTGCTGGTGCTGGGAGGTGGCATTGCCATAAGGATTCAATAAAAAAACCCTGCCGTGAATGATTCACGGCAGGGTTTTTACTCAATTATCTATTGGCTATTAATTCGCTACAAACTCCTTAAGCCTTCTGTTTTTACCAGGCTCTCTCAATTTCTGAAGGGCCTTCTCTCTTATTTGTCTCACACGCTCACGGGTCAATCCCATGGCATCTCCAATTTCTTCCAGTGTATAAGGATTGTCATGACCGATACCGAAGCTCATCATGATTACTTCTCTTTCCCTGGCTGTGAGGGTAGAAAGTGCCCTTAGCGTCTCCACTTTCAGAGAGTCATTGAACACCAACTCACCGTCCGTAGGACCTGTAGTCTGGTTTTCCAGGACATCCAACAGTGAACCGGACTCATCCTCACCAAAAGGCGCATCCATAGACATTTGCTTCACCTCAGCACCCAGTGTGTTTCTCACTTCACTAGGCTTCATGTCCAGAATTTCTGCCAATTCCTCCTCGGTAGGCTCGCGCTCGAACTGCTGCTCCAACTCGGCATATGCTCTTCTGATCTGGTTGATCGCACCGGACTTGTTCATCGGCAGTCGAACAATTCTTGACTGCTCAGCCAAAGCCTGCATGATGGACTGACGAATCCACCACACCGCATAAGAGATAAATTTGAAACCTTTGGTTTCATCAAACTTTTTTGCCGCCTTGATCAACCCCAGGTTTCCCTCATTGATGAGGTCATTCAAGGGAAGGCTTCTGTTTTGGTACTGCTTCGCCACAGATACCACAAATCTCAAGTTAGCCTTTACCAACTTCTCCAGAGCCAGCTCGTCACCCTCGCGGATTCTTTTAGCCAGTGTCACTTCCTCGTCAGGAGTAATCATCGGTACATTACTTACTTCAGTAAAGTACTTCTCCAGAGTGTGACTCTCTCTTCGGTTGGTAATGGATTGTGTGATCTTGAGTTGTCGCATGTGCTTTCTTTATAGTTAATATTCCAATCAGCCGTTGGTTTCTAAGATCAAAAACGACCAATTTTTCCTTCAGAATCTATTTCGCTAAATTCAATTAAAGAACCGCGAATTTACGATATTATTGGGTACGGATCAAATTCTTTTAGACAATAAATTCCAACCTTAATAAAACTCGCTAAGTGGTAAATAGGTTTCACTTTTGGAAAAATTTACGAAAATAATCCTACAATCCTACCCTTTTCTTATTCGTATCTAAGGGAATTAACCGGATTTGATTTGGCTAAACGATACACACGGGCGATCACCGTAGCAAAGGAAACAACCAAAACAGCAGCAAACGCAATGGTAAAAACGCCAACGGAGAGATCTATGCGATAAGCAAAATCCTGCAGCCAGCTGCTCAGCACCCACCAGGCCACCGGCGCTGCCACGATCAGGGAGATCAGCAACAACACCACATAATCCCGTAAGATGATTTGCAAAATGTTAGGGATGCTGGCGCCAAGCACTTTCCGAATCCCTACCTCCTTGGTCTTTCTCTCAACGGTGAAATTGACCAAGCCGAACAGACCAAAAGCCGATATGATGATAGAAATAATGGTGGCAATGAGAATCAGGTAACTTCTGCTCTGATCCGCCTGATAGTAGCGCTCCCAGCGTTCGTCCAGAAAATTGATTTCCGCTGGTGTCTCCGGGTCGTACCGCTTTTGGACGGTCTCAATATGAGTCAATACATCGGAAACATTCTCCCGGTACCTGATGGTAAAGTAATCTATCCCTAGTACCGGGTTGTTCCAGCTGGTGATCACCACAGGCCCGAGCGGCTCATGTAAGGACTGAAAATGAAAGTCTTTCACTACGCCAATGATTTGCATTTTGGACAAGGTATCTTCTGATAACCAAACGGACTTCCCTACGGGGTCCTCCAAACCCAACAGTTCCACGGCCTTTTCATTCAGAATTACTTTCAGGGTATCACTACCCGCAATCCCGGAAAAATTCGAACCTGCTTTAAGTTTCATCTGATAGGTGTCCAGCCAGTTTTCATCTGCCGCATAATGGGTGGCGACCACCGGGTTTTCATTTTGAACCAGGGTTAATTCAACAGATGGAATGGACTTCCACTCTCCCGGCACCCGGGAAGAAGTGGTGGCATTTATCACATTGGCATTGGCTTTTAGCCCGGTAATGATCGATTTAAACTGCTGACGCGCAGCTCCGCTATTGATATCCAGAGTAAGTAATTTATCATTCTTAAAGCCCAGGTCCTTGGTCTGCACAAAGTGTAGCTGCCGGTAGAGCACTATAGATCCGATAATCAGGCACAGTGAAATACCGTACTGAACCACCACAAAGGACTTTCGCAACAGATCGCCTTTCCCTACAAACACATTGCGGGTGAGCATCAGAGAATGATTAAGCTTAGAATAATAGATGGCTGGGATCAGAGATGAAAGCACCCAAATAACACCAAAAGCCGCAGCGTGATAGGCCAATAGCTCCGGACTAAAAAACCGACCTAGCGGAATATCCTTGCCGGAAAACTCCAGGAATTTTGAATGGAAAATAATCAGCAATGCCACAGAAAGCACATAGGCGATCAGGAGGGTTAAAAAAGTCTCTACAAACAACTGGAACCTTAACTGCCCGATGGTAGCTCCATTCACTTTTCTGATGCCCGCCTCCAGGGTTCTTTTAAGGGCTTGCACTGAAGACAGGTTGATATAATTGAGCGCAGCTATGGTAATCACAAAAATGCCTATGAGAAAAATAATGGATACAAATTGCCGCTGAGAATATGGAACAGCTTGTACCGGATCCGTGCCGAAAGCATCCAGATGAGCAGAGGACAGGTGCATTTCTGCTATGGGTTGAAAATAGAAATCATGGTGTGGGCGAATCTCATCATTGTAGTATTTCTCCATGAATGCCTTTTTCTTAGCCTGGACAGATTCGGGTCGGCTCTCTTCTTTGAAGAGCGCCCAGGTGGTCATCCCTCTGGAGTCCCAGGAGGTCAGCCAGTTACCGTAGTAAGATGGAAACTGAGTAAAATCCGACACATAAACCGTATTGAACTGATAAGTGGAAGTAGCAGGCAAATCCTCATATACGGCCACCACCTCCACACTGCTCATTCTGCCGGGCATGGTCACGATCTTACCAATAGGATCCTCATCGCGGAAGAGCTTTTGCGCCGTGGTCTCATTGAGGACTACTCCCACAGAACCATTGACATCCTGAAACGGATCACCTGCCAGGATATTAAAATCAAGGATTTTAAAAAGGCTTTTAGTGGCGAAAACATAATTGCGATCATTGAATAGTGTCTCTCCATACTGCAACCCTCCGGAACCCAGGGAGAGCATTTTGGCCGTTTCCTCTATTTCGGGAAATTCGTCCTTCAACCCATCAGCCAGCATATTGGATGTGGCACTGAAATGCTGAACCTCGCCATCCTCTCCGGTGCGTTTTTCCAGCACTCTGTAGATGCGATCCGCCTTGGTATGGTACCTGTCCAAATGCTCCTCATCATAGACATACATCAGGATAAAAAAAAGTACGGCAAATCCCAGTGCCAGGCCCAGGGTGTTGACCAGGTAATGGGTGGTTTCCTTTCGGAATCGCCTGAAATAGACTTTGGTATAATTCTGTATGGCGTTCATGGTCCAGTTGTTAATGGTGAATGATTTGATATTGATCGGTCGAAATGCACAAACGACATCCCACAGGAATTTTCGCCTGGCGCTTTGTAGTGAGACCCCTGCACGTTTTTCAAAAAGCTCCATGAGGTCACCTTCGATCTCCTCCAGAAACTCTTCACGACAAAACCAGCGCAGAAACTTCAATGCTCTTTTCGGGGGTGTAACTTCCATTGGGTTAGTTGAAAGATATGTTTGGGATCTCCTGATAGATGCTCGTGCGCAGGGCGTATTGTTTATCCAGCATACTCTTGCCGAGTGCACTGATCACATAAAACTTCTTTCGCCTTCCGCCCCGGTCTGTGGTGATCCCCCCAAAGCGAGAATTAACAAACCCCTTTTTCTCCAGGCGTTTCAGTGCCACATGTATGGCGCTGATATTGACTTTCTTGTCCAGCTTTTCTTCCAGACTTTCCAAAATAAGTACACCATAAGCCTCATCATGATGCGCTGCCACCATTAGCAATACCAGTTCTTCAAATTCTCCGAGAGACTGCTCTTTCATTTTCAAATTATTTACTTAACAAACGTGAATGTAATGTATTAGTTTCACTATTGTTAAGCAAATAAAGGATAACCGGATTCCTTATGTTTGTCATTCAGTAAGCTCCGATATGAAACGATACCTCTATCTGCTCTTTGTTTTAGTTCTCCTATCCTGTGGTGATCATGCCACCATAGATCCCGAACAGCCATCCAGCACTGCAGATACCCTCACCATATTTTTCATCAATGACCAACATGGCCAGCTCAACAATTTTTCCAAAATCAAGCACCTTGTGGATAAGGAGAAAGAAACCAACGAACACGTATTGTTGGTTTGTGCCGGCGATATGTTTTCGGGCAACCCAATCGTAGATCAATATGAGGAAAAGGGCTATCCAATGATTGACATCATGAACAAAACTGGATTTGACGTGTCGGTGCTGGGCAATCATGAGTTTGACTATGGACCGGATCACCTCAAAAACAGGGTCTTGCAGGCCGAATTTGACTGGGTATGTGCCAACGTAAACATGAAAGACAGTGGGGTTCCACAGCCTGATGCCTTCACAACAATAGCTGTTGGAGACCTGAAAGTGACTTTTCTGGGGCTCGTAGAAACCTTTGGGAAACCAGGAGCCATCATACCCGCCACCCATCCCTGGCGCGTCACCGAAATGCAATTCAGAAGGCACACTGATGTGCTGAACACTCATCGTAACCTGAAGGAAGAAGAAAACTCAGACGTACTCATCGCACTGACGCACCTGGGCACGCAAAATGACCTGGAGCTGGCTGAAATCTTTCCAGAATTGGATGCGGTCATTGGCGGCCACTCGCACCAAAAAGTCAATGTAGTGATCAACGATGCACCGGTAGTGCAGGCGGGCTCCTACCTGGCACTGCTCGGACGTCTGGATCTGATCGTGGACAAGGCCCGTATCACCAGCTCAGAGGTCTCCTTTATCGATCTCCATGAATATTCTGAGCGCGACAAGGATTTGTCAGCACTCATAGCCACTTACAACAATGCCCCTCAGTTTAACGAGGTAATTGGCGTGGCCCTCTCTGATCACGATCGCAACGAGTTGGGCTGTTTTTATACCGCTGCGCTCAAGGACTATCTGCAGGTAGACATGTCCTTCCAGAATGGTGGCGGCATACGCTCCAACATTGATGCGGGAGACATCACCACGTTGGAAATATACAACATGGATCCCTTCAACAATCAAAGTGTGATTTTCACCATGACGGCACAGGAGGTGAGTGACTTTTTCACCGAAACCCGAGCCGGTCTGCATGTATCAGGGGTCACTTTTCAGCAGAGCGGACAAAACCTCACGCTTTATCTGGATGGGAAGGCCATACCACCAGAGGAGCTCGTCACCATCGGCATCAACGATTACATTCCGGCAGTTTACGACCAGTATTTTCCCTTGGAAAAGGCAGAAATACAAGGACTAACCACCGCAGAAACCATCATTGAGTATCTCAAAACCATGAACTCTACCCTGGATGATGAGGGATGCAACCAGTATTTTCAGTATTAATTGAGGGAATTTATTCGTTTCGCAGGCATTCTACCGGGTTGATTCTGGCCGTCCGGATGGTCTGAAGTGCTACAGTCAGCCATGCCACCAGCAAGGCACTCAGGCCGGCCAGTGCAAAAAACCACCATTCAAGACCAATTCTGAATGCAAAGTCTTCCAACCAGTCAGCAGCAATAAAATAGCTGATCGGCATAGCAATCATGGCCGCCACGAGTACCATTTTGGTGAAATCCAGGGAAAGCAGATAAACAATACCCAGGACACTGGAGCCCATCACCTTTCTGATTCCGATTTCCTTGGTACGCCGCTCTGCCGTGAAGGCCGCCAATCCAAATAAACCCAGGCAAGAAATAAGAACAGCAAACCCTGCGAAATACCTCGACAACACCCCTACACGTTCTTCGGCAGCATATTGCGCCTGATAATCCTGATCCACAAACTGCGGCTTGAAGACGTATCCCGGATTAAATGATTCGTAAAGTGAACCCATTTCCTGGATGGTAGCCACTTCGTTTCCCGGCTTCAGCCTGGCCATGACCCAGTGCGTATCAGCTGGCTTGTACAGGAAGACCATGGGCTCCACGCGGGTGTGCAGTGATACCAGATTAAAGTCCTTTACTACCCCCACGATCTTCTTATCGCCAGTGTAATGTGAAATGATTTTTCCCAAAGGGTCTGCCATTCCCATGGCCGCAATGGCCGTTTCATTAAAAATGACACTCGAGGAATCGGCTCCAAACTCAGCAGAAAACGCACGGCCTGTCACCAGCTCCAGTCCCAACATCTCCACCAAACCATTTCCTGAGTTGATTTCCCAAAACTGAATCTGATCCTCAGGCGTTTTACCAGGCCAGCTAATTCCTCCAGTAGAATTTCCTCCTCCTACATTAAACCCCGAGAGGGCTGCATGGGTAACACCAGAGATATTCTTCAACTCCGCCACAAAGGCATCTGAGTGATCCATAAGCCTGCCCTCTCTTTCGAAGTAGACCAGGTTTTCTCGATCATATCCCAGATTTTTCTTCTTTACAAATTCCATCTGCTGGTACACCACCAGCACAGATACGATAAGTATAATGGACAGAGAAAACTGAATGACCACCAGCGATTTTCGCCCCCAAACCTCTCCGGTTTTCCGTGACAACTTACCTTTTAGTACTTCGATGGCCTTGAGACCGGACAGATACAAGGCTGGGTAGCTACCGGCCACCACCCCCACTACTATGATTAACAATCCCGCGGTTTGGATCACCGGCCATGTGAGGTTTAATGTGAGCTGTTTCTGAGCCAGAAAATTGAACTGAGGAAGCAACAGCCACACCAGTAGAAATGCCACCACCACAGACAGGAGACTCAGCATGAGGGACTCTGTAAAGTACTGCCCCATCAACGACCCCCTGGAAGCCCCGAGTGATTTTTTCACCCCGATCTCTTTGATGCGATGTGTGGCTTTGGCCGTGGAAAGATTGATGAAATTGATACTGGCGATAAACAGGATGAATAAAGCAATGATCCTAAACAGACCCACATTCTCCACCCGGCCACCGGCTTGCTCCCCGTTTTCATATTTGCCATGCAGGTAAAGGTCACTGTAGCGGGTCAAAAACAAGTCCACTTTTCCATCTTGCTGGTGTTCTTTCAGCAGTGCGTCTATCTTGTCGGTGGCCATTTTCGGATCCGCTGATGGATTCAGTACCACGGCAATCCTTCCATAGTAATTAAACCAGTTTTTATAGGTTATGAGGTCATCATGAAAAAAGTCCCAGGACATGACAAAATCGAAATTATCAGAAGAATTATGAGGAATAGATTGAAAGACCCCGGCTACCACAACCGCCTTTTTCTTATTAAAAAAATGCCAGACTAACGACTTGCCTGTGACATGGGTGCTCTTGAAAATGCGCATCGCCAGCGATTCTGAAATGAGAATCCCGGACTTATCAGAAATGCCTGCCCCTTCCACCAAAGGGTAGGAAAATACCTGTAAGAAATCCTCACTGGCAAACTTTCCATCGGCTTTGAAATAGGACTCCTCTGAAGAAAGGGTGAATTCATGGGTGTCTGTAGAGGCGGTTGCATACCGGACCTCCGGCACTTTGGCCTGGATTTCCTCCAACAGCATTCCGGGGACACCTCTCAGTGTGTGAATGCCGCTGGCATCGCTGTGATTGGACATGACCTGGTACAACTGGTCCCTATGTTCATGAAACTGATCCACACTCTGTTCATCAGCCACCCAAAGGCTGATGAACAGCACACATGCCAGGCCGGTGGACAGACCTGTAAGATTGATCAAAAACTGAGTCTTATACTTTCTGTAATTTCTGAAGGTAAGGGTGAGGTTGTGACGTACCATAGTAGATTGGATGCTTGTTGACTTTGATTTTTTTATTGCAAAAGGCCTCAGGTAGTTGAGTACCTGGTACCAGTAGTTGAGTTTTGCCCTTAAGAAGGATTTATGCTCAGCTACTGAATAAAATTTCTCTTCCAGATCTCCCAACACTTCCTCGGTCATATCTGATCGCAGAAGCCAGGTGAGTAGGCGGGTAGCCGCTTTGGGGGGTATGGGGTGCTTATTTTTCAAGCCTCAGGAAAGAAAACTTAACTGATCTACAGACAATCCGGGGTACTGGTTCCATAGAGACAGCCTGAAATCCCTGGAAGAAGTCAGTGCTGTCTTCCCTTCTGCCGTAATGGAATAAATCCGCTTACGTCGCCCACCCCGCTCAGCGGTTGGCTGGCCCATTTCAGAGGTCAGAAACCCCTTTTCCTTCAGTCGATCCAACGTAGAGTGTACCGAACCAATAGAAGAAGCCCGCCCTGACTGAGCCTGGAATTCTTCAGCAATTTTGAAAGCATAAGCCTCCTCTCCCAGTATCCCTACCAGTAGTAAGATGACTTCTTCAAATTCTCCTAATCGTGTTTCCTTCATATCCAAGCAGTATCATACTAAATTGTAGAACTAATATACGAGAAGAACTTTTATTTGTTCTGGTATTTAGTAAGAAATACAAAATCACAGCCAATGAAAAACCACAATATCCAACTCCCATAAACCGTACGTTATAGATTTTCTGCAATTACAAAACTTAAATGGATATGTCAGTCTTAGACGACAACCCATTCGCGATGCACACCTTTCACCAAGCCTAACATCGTGACTAAAAAGATTTTAACACTTGCTGCACTCAATCTCCTGGGAGGGTTATTGTTTGGCCAAAAC
The DNA here is from genome assembly GCF_040222955.1 of Marinoscillum sp. Taxonomy (GTDB): domain Bacteria; phylum Bacteroidota; class Bacteroidia; order Cytophagales; family Cyclobacteriaceae; genus Marinoscillum. The sequence continues at coordinate 134,319 of NZ_JAVKCA010000016.1, forward strand.
TCTTACATCAATTTATGAAGGCTTCTTTTATACCTCTTCAAGCTCCTATTGAAACGAACAAAAATTACTCATCCCTCAAAGCATTTACGGGATTGGAAAGTGCCGTACCGATGGTTTTCATACTCATAGTGACCAGAGAGATGACCAGTATGACGATGGACGACAAAAGAAAAATCTCCCAACCGATGGATATGCTGTAGGCGAAGTTTTCCAGCCACCTGGTCATGATGTACCACGACAATGGAATGGACACTGAAAGTGACAAGACAAAGAGTTGTAGAAAATCTCTTGAAAGCAGTCTCACGATACTCACCGTAGATGCACCAAGTACTTTGCGAATTCCCACCTCTTTGGTTCGCTGAGCGGTGCTGAAAATAGTCAACCCAAACAGACCGAGACAGGCGACAAATACAGCCAGACCTGAGAAAATGGTGAAGATGACACCAAACCGCGCATCTGCCTCATATTGTGCATTGAAGTTTTGATCCAGAAAGTGATTGTCAAATGGCCGGTGAGGCACCAGTTGATTCCAGATTTCTTCAAGCTCACTCAATGTACTGGCATAATTGTCCGAGTTGAGCCTTAAAGAGAGCATGGCTATATTCCCCCTGGTACCATAACGAAGTGACAATGGCTCCACTTTGTTGTGAAGAGATACATAATTGAAGTCTTGGATGACACCAATTACCTTGCCCTTCCGCCCCCACTGCTCAAAGGACTTGCCAACCACATCAGCCGGATCGGTGTAGCCATATAGCCTGGCGGCCGATTCATTGAGTATCAGTGCGTTGCTGGAATCCAATGGAAAGTCCTTTGAAAAAGTCCTTCCCGCTATTAGGTTCATCTGAAACGTGCTTACGAAATCCTCATCTATTTCGTAAATCGCCGGACTTTGATAGCTCATCTCTCCGGAAGGCTCCTCCACCCCGGTGCCCGCATGAGGGAAAAAGTCCCCTGGTGTTGCTCGTGATGCCGAGGCTTCCACCACACTTGGATGTTGCTTCATCGCTCTTTTGATTACCTCAATCTTCCTTTGTACGATACTGTCGTAGCCATAATCAATGACCAGTACCCGATCAGGATTGAAGCCCAGGTCATGATTTCGCAGATAGTCGAGTTGAGAATAGACCACTGCAGTACCCACCAGCAAGATCACTGACAGTGCAAACTGCAGGCTTACCAGGGCCTTTCTAAGCCAGATTCCATTGGAAGATGTCTTGAAGGAGCCTTTGAGTACACTAACAGGCCTGAAACCGGATAAAACAAACGCAGGATAAGAACCGGCAATCAGCCCCAGGGTCAGCAGAGAAAAGATTCCCAGAACAGCATTCTTCAGGGTAAATAGCCAGTCAATTGGCAATGATTTTCCCGACAACAGCTCCAGGTAAGGATGACCAATTAGTACAAGCCCTATGGCCACTAAGGCTGCCAAAAAGCTCACCAGCATGGCCTCCACCAAAAACTGAAAAATCAGGGCACTTTTGAGGGAGCCAATGGTTTTCCGAATCGCCACCTCTTTGGCGCGCTCCACAGACCGGGCCGTTGAAAGGTTCATGAAATTAATGCACGCTATGAGCAGAATAAAAATAGCCACAGACGTAAATATGAAGATATTGTTGAGACTCCCTACCGGCCCGGGCTGCCGCCCCGCCTCAGAGTGCAAATAAGCCTCGCTCAGGGGTTCCATTCTCACATAATAATTGAAAGACGCTGTGAAGTTCTTCTCCAGGAAATCAGGCACTTTGGCAGCAAACTCATCCACATTGGCCCCTGGTCGCACGGTGAAGTAGGTATAAAAATCTACGTACCCCCAGTTGTCAAAAATCTCCGGCCTCATGCTCTTAAAAGTGGTCATTGAGATCATGGCATCGAACGAGAAATGGGAGTTGGTAGGAATGTCAATAACTCCGGTCACTTCAAATGGATCCTCAGTATCCATTATCAATGTTTGACCTATCGGGTTCTCCTCTCCAAAATATTTCTCAGCCAATTTTTTAGTGAGTACTATGGTGTTGGGCCTCACCAATGCCGTCTTGGGATCACCAGCGATGATGGACCAATCAAAGATCTCAAAAGCCGTGGAGTCCGCAAAAACGATGTTGTTTTCACTGAAAGTCTTTTCTTTATAAGACACCAGCCACGGACTGGGGCTGGTAAACCGAAAGACCGTTTCTATTTCAGGAAAATAACTTTTTAAGGCCGGGGCCACTGGCGCATTTCCCCAAACGATGTAATCGCTCTCGGCAAGTGTGTCAAAATCCATCTCACCTTCCCGGCTCCCAAAATAGTGCAACACGCGATGAATCCGTTCGTATTTTTTGTGGTAAGTGTCGTAAGAACGCTCGTTGTTTACATAGATGAGAATGAGGATGCAGCTGGCGATGCCCACGCTGAGTCCGGCGATATTGAGTGCCGAAAATGTCTTGTGTCGGAGGATATTTCGAAAACTAATTTTCAAATAGTTGTGAAGCATACCGTATGGGGTAAATTGAATGTTGGAATCATATTTTTTGATCAGCCCTGGCCTAAAGAGTTTCAGGATTTCTCTCATAAAAAGCCATTTGGCCCTTCTCACACCACTGGTCTGAGTATATGTGGCGAAACGCTCCTCCAGATCCCCCTCTATATCTTCCACATAGTCCGGATGGCAAAACCAACGAAAAAAACGAAGCATCCACTCTGGTGGCCGGTGATCACTCATGACTCTTTTAAGGACAAATCCGGGATAGCATTCCAGAGACTCAGGCGTTGTTCTTTGGTTTCCTGAAGAATCATTCGCCCATGCTGGGTCAGTGCAAAAAACCGCTTGCGCTTACCTCCGCGTATGGCCGTGGCTTCCCCAAATTCGGATTTGAGATATCCTTTCTTTTCCAACCTCCGCAGTACCGTTTGCAGTGCCCCTATGCTCACCTTGCGGTCCAGTCGGGTCTCCATCTCCTCAATGATGGCTATCCCATAGGCGTCCCCCTGAAGAATGGCAACGGTGAGCAGCACCACTTCCTCAAATTCACCCAACTGATGTTTTCCCATATCAAATAATATTTACCTTAAACGTAGTTAATATATTTTCCTAAATCAATCAACGAGGAATTATTTTTACCTTAATTGTAGTTTTTAAATAAAGACCGTCTCTGTATCAGGGTATCTATGGTCAGAAATTACCTTTTGGTGATCCTGATGGTCAGGATAAAAAAGCAGGATTCATTATCGAGCGGCTCGAAATAATACTCATACTTAGTGCCTGTTTTTTTGGCCATGTCTATAAAGCCCAGACCCGCACCTCCTTTTTCAGAAAGCTCAGAGTTCATCATGGCGGTTTTATAGAGTGCTTTTATCTCATCTCTGTCTAATTCATTGATTTTGTCCAGTACATCCCTAAGCCGGATGGCATTGGGCATGGAGATTCGATTGCCAGTGGTCACAAAATACTCCGTTTCGTTATCGCCAATGAGGAAAACGCCCTCTTTGGCCAACCCCTCTTCCAGGCTGTCCGAGGTATAACTGGCTTTGCTGTCGGCATGCTTGCAGATATTCTGGAGGGATTCTATCATCACATGATAAACCCTTTTGGTCACCAGGCTATTTTCCCCTTTCTCAGAAATGCCTTCTTTGGTCATATCAGCTATGCCATCTATGGTGGACTGAGTGACTCTTCCCAGATAAACAATGTTGAGGTTTTCCTCATCCATCATATCCTTGAGCGTGATCACACTCTGGAGATACCTCAGTTGCCGGGAAAGTGTATTTTCTGATTCTCCTGTTGAATTTTCCATATAGGTTCACTTAGCTGTTAAGTTGATGAAATTAGGGAAGAGTGGGGCATTCCTCAAACTATTTCGGTGAATGGGGGTAATATGACGAACAATGAGTGAACGATCGTTGTGAAGCCAACAAAAGCTCAACAAGCCAGGAGAAATCAGCCATACGAAAAGTCAATCCGCCAATATTGTGCGTATATTTTACACAGTTTTAAACTAGATTTATCTCCACCTTTAGAGCCTGCCATGTCCTATCTACACATTGTCAAAAAACACCCTCAAATCCTTGGATACGGTGCTTTACATTATTTTTTTTCGGCCATTGGCCAGACCTTTCTCATTAGCGTGAGTGTCCCTTACTTATTGCGGGATATGGGCCTTACCAGTCTTGGTTTTAGCAACAGGTACGCCATTGCCACCATCTCGAGTGCATTGGTCCTGCCGTTGGTCGGCGGATGGGTGGACAGGGCCAGACTTTCCACACTTAGCGTCCTCGGGGGTTTGGGACTGATTACGGCCTGTCTTTTTATGTTTTTCAGTGCCCGCTATGCATTGCTGCTACCCGCGCTGTTTCTGATGCGATTTTTTGGTCAGGGAAGTATGGTGTTGATTGGCTCTACTGCCATTGCCAAGTTTTTTACCAAAAACAGAGGAAAAGGCCTTTCCCTGGCCAGTATGGGTCTTTCGCTGGCTGAAACTTTCATGCCACTCATTTTTGTGGGGTTAATCGGGCTTTATAGCTGGGAAAATGCCTGGCTCATCATGGGGGCGGGTGTCCTATTGGTTTTCATTCCGGGTGCTTATCTCCTGATTAGAAACCACCTTCCAGGGCAGGAAGAATCAGGAGCTATCAACAACAGTACCCCTGTTAATGATTTCACCAGAAGGCAGGTTCTCAAAGACCCCCATTTTTACCTGACTGTGCCGGTGATTATCTTTCTTCCGTTTTTCATCACCGGCATTTTCATTCATCAAAACCTTATTGCCCAGGCAAAGGGCTGGACCCTGGACTGGATGGCCTTTACCTTTATTGGCTATGGGGTTTCAAAGGTAGTCACCTCTTTTTTGGGAGGCTCACTGATCGATCGGTTCACTGCCAGAAAAGTTTTTGTGTTTTACCTGCTACCGCTGGCTGTGGGGTTGATTTTTTTAGCCATCGGTGAGCACAAAGTTTTTGCGCTTGTCTATATGATTCTCCTGGGCATGACGGCCAGTCTGAGCTCTCTAACAGGTGTGGCTATTTGGGCAGAGATGTATGGCCCTAAAAACCTCGGTGCAATCAAAAGTATGGTCACCACCATCATGGTTGTTTCCACTGCACTTGGCCCCATTGTTCTGGGCTGGGCATTGGAGCAGTCCCTCCAGGTCACCTTGTATACTTTCTCAGCAATCATCCTCGTATTGATACTTTTGAGCTACCTTGTAGTGAATAGAAAAAGCCCATAAACGGCCGTCAATTCATAGTTATGAAAAATGTAGCACTTATTACCGGAGCCTCCGGAGGCATTGGACTTGAACTTGCCAGAATACATGCACAAACCCATGGAGATCTGGTACTGATAGCCCGCAGCACCTCCAAACTTGAAGAACTCAAAAAAGAACTGGAAGCGGCTTATGGAATCTCAGTTTTGAACATCCCAAAGGACCTTTCCATACCGGATGCCGGGCAGGAGGTTTATGATCAGGTGATGGAAGCAGGCATTCAGGTGGACTACCTCATCAACAACGCCGGTTTCGGAGATTTTGGCAACTACCATGAAACGGGCTGGGAAAAGGAAGAGATGATGATCAACTTAAACATCCTCGCCCTGACACAGCTCACCAAACTTTTCGGCTCGGACATGGTGGGCAGAAAATCTGGTAGGATTATGAATGTTTCCTCCACGGCGGCATTCCAGCCCGGGCCCCTAATGGCAGTTTATTATGCCACCAAGCACTACGTACAGGCCTATTCAGAGGCGCTTTATGAAGAATGGAAAGCATATGGGGTATCAGTAACAGCACTCTGTCCGGGCGCTACACAGTCGGGGTTTCAGCTAGCCGCAGACATGGAAGACTCCAAACTCTTCAAAGGAAAGCAACTCCCCACCTCTCTGGAAGTAGCTGAGTTTGGCTATAAAGCCATGATGAAAGGGGAAATGACCGCCATCCATGGGGTAATGAATACCTTACTGGCTGGGTCTGCAAAATTCACTCCCAAGAAACTCCTCCTGAAAGTGGTTCGAAAACTTCAGGAAAAAACGCAATCATAAACCAGTTAACCTAGTACAAGGGAATGGTCATGAGAATATTGGTGCCCTTTCCTTCGTGGGATGAAATATCCATATGACCATGCAGAGATTCGCATCGGGTCTGCATATTGATGAGACCATTTCCCCCTGCCATCTGTACCGGATCAAAGCCAACACCATTATCGTCGATGGTAATCACGATTTCATCCTGATAGCCCACCAGCTGGATTTCTACCTCTGTGGCCTGTGCATGCTTCAGGATGTTTTGCAAAGCTTCCTGTACGATTCGCAAAAGCGGCACTGACATGTGCTCCGGCACCACCGGAAAATCAAATTGATCCAATGCTACTCTGATGCCTGAATCCCGCTCGTAGCGCTTACAGTAGTCTGCCAGCACCTCGGAAAATCCAATCAGTTCCATCTGATGGGGCACCAGACGATGTGATAAGGTGCGCACCTCCTCGCAGAGCGCATCTATGTCTGAATTCACAATCTTCGGATCAAACCGCTCAGCGGCCAGGCTGTTTTTCAGCAGAGATAAACTGCTGCCAATGTTGTCATGCAGTTCCTCCGAAATACGCTTTCGCTCCATGTCACCCCCGCGAATAAAAGCACGCATCAAATCCTTCTGCTGACGCAGGAGCTTGTTTGAAAGTTCATTCTTGCGCTCATTGAGTGTTTTCACCCGATACGCCATGGAAACAGACAAAATCAAAACCTCCAACACCGAGCCAATAATGATTGGGTTTACCGGGAAGAAACTTTCGGAAACCACACCATATTCTATAAGTATATAAATGGAAGCGCCAACCATGAGTGCAAAAAAAGCGAACATGACGAGCAGCACATTGCCGCGCTGAAATCGCCAGGTCTTCAGGCTCACATAAAACACCGAGCCAAAAAAGGCCAGAATAAACACATAGAGGATGTTTAGGGTCAAAATAGTATACCGGGCATAGTCCGGATTCAGCAACCTGTTCGACAGCCAAAAGACAAAAACCACACCTAAAAATCCCCATCCGATTTTGTAAATCTTGCTCAGTAATGGCAGGTACTTCCGGATGTCCAGGAGCCGGCTAAAGAAGTCCATGGATGTGATGAGCAGCAAAAATGAAAAAATCACCCGCGAGTAATTGTTGAAAGCGGAAGACTCAGGGTACAAATACTGAAATGAAAAACCCAGCTGGGTAAACATATACATGCCAATAATTGCGACATAAATGCCATAGGAGAGGAAATTTCGCTCCCGCATCCCGGCACCAATCACGAAGCTGAAGGCACTCACAAAAACAAGAATCCCAAAGTAAATCCCGTAGAGCAAATTGGTCGTTGACTCGTAGGTTCTGAAGGCCGCTTCCGTCCACAGTCTGAGCGGAAAGCTCACCGAGGCATTACGTTTATCAACCATCAGTAGAAATTCACGGGGCTGCCCTGTCATCACGATGGAAAAAACATACCGCCGGTTAATCTCCGTACGATAACCAAACGCCTGCTTATCTCCACCCCTCCCTACCAATTGGGATTCATCCCCCTTAACCTCAAAGAGATTCACAAAATCAATATGCGGGTTGTCCAGTTCCAGCACCCAGGCACCCGATTGACCACCTGGCAGCGTAAACCTGATCCAGAAAAAGTCCCGCGAAAAGCCGGGAGAGGTCTTGTTTTCAGACTGCCTGAGGTCGCCGCTTCTGATGCGGGCCATCACCTCTTCTGCAGACAAAGAATCAGCGGTCTGATACACCTCCACATAAGGATTGACAGTGATGGCCTGGTTTGGAGCAGAAGTACTCAAAGGAACCTGCTGGGCCGACAAATGAAAGCCACAAAAAGCAGTCAGCAATATGCTCCAGCTTCTATACCAGGTTGTTCCTAAAGGCATAGCTCACCAGTTCAGAGACTTTGTTGAATGAAAGTTTTTTGAGCATGTTTTTGCGATGAGTATCCACTGTGGAGGGGCTAATTTCCAGGTACTCTCCTATTTCCTTTGACGATAATCCTTGTACCAAAAGCTTCAGGATTTCTTTTTCTCTGACGGTAAGTTTAATCAGCCGGTCAAATTCATCCTCCACTAAATCGCTCGGATCCGCCGAATTTGAATTTTCTACAGTCACGGAGACCATGAATTCATCGGGCTTCAATCTGGCAGAAGCTTCCAAAAGTTCTGTCTGATTACTGTTCTTGAGGAAATACCCATTGGCTCCTTCTCTCCTCACGGAATTGATCAGGGTCCGATCATTGTACATGGTCACCACCAGTATGATCAGGTCACGGCTATAGGCCCGCACTTCCTTCAGTACCTCCAATCCGTTTTTCTTTGGAAGGTTCAGGTCCAAAATCAAAATATCAGGATGATGAGTGATCACCTCATACAAAACATCATTCCCCTTTTCCACTGTACCAACCACCTCGTAGCCCGCCCGCACGAATAAAGCAGACATACCGGAGCTAAATAACGAATGGTCGTCCGCTATCAAAATTTTCCTCATAACGTTACATAAAGCCTGTTTGAACAAACAGTAAGGGCGGTGATAAGCTCCTGGGAGCCTGTGGCTAAAACTAAATGATTTGACTTGAAAAAATGGACAAACGATTAACTAATCACGAAAAATTAATCATGATAATTATCATGTCGTGCTGTGTCTCGTCGTACTGGCTTACGCTTTTACCTCGTCTTTTTAGTACTCAATGTCCGCACTGCAAAGACCAGGCTCAGAAATGCAAATACAGCCCCTAGATAAAATGGTGCACTAGGCAGATACCAATCCGTTTCGGCAGCTGTGAAATAGCCGAAAATGCCCGTCATCAATGGAGGGCCGACTATGGAAGTCACACTCACAAGACTGGTCAGTCCTCCCTGCAGTTCGCCTTGCTCATTCGCATTGACGCTGTTAGACATGATGCCTTGCAGCGAAGGTCCGGCCAGACCTCCAAAGGCGTAAGGAATCATAATGGCATAGAGCATCCAACCCTGAGTAGCCAGCGCTATCATCACAAAGCCTAATGTATTGAAAGCCAGCCCGGCATACACGGCATTAACCTGACCAATTTTATTCACCACCGGCCGTATGATCACACCCTGTACCAGAGCAATCATAAAACCGACAAAGGCCAGTGAATAGCCCACCTGAGCCTCACTCCAGCTAAATTTTTCGATGGTGAAATAAGCCCATGTGCTCTGCGTGGCGTGAGCCGCTATGTACACAAGCACCAGCGAAGCAATAAGCCCTATCACCGTCGGGTAATTTCTGAGTTGCACCAGTGTGCCCCACGGATTAGCACGTTTCCAGCTAAATTTTCTCCTATTCTCCGGGCTGAGAGATTCCGGAAGTACGAAATAGCCGTACAGCCAGTTGACGAGGGTCAAAGCCGCGGCTGCATAGAATGGAACTCGGGAGCCGAATTCTCCAAGGATTCCTCCGGTCATAGGACCGACAATGAAGCCCAGCCCAAAGGCCGCTCCGATCATCCCGAAGTTTTGTGCCCTTTTCTCCGGTGATGATACATCCGCGATATACGCTGATGCGGTGGTAAAGCTTGCGCCAGTCACACCGGCCACAATCCGGCCGAGAAAAAGCCACCAAATGGTCGGGGCCAACGCCATAAATATGTAGTCTACACCAAATCCAAAAAGGGCAAAAAGCAATACCGGGCGCCTGCCAAACTGATCACTGAGACCGCCCAATACCGGAGCACATAGAAACTGCATAAAAGCATAGGCAAACATCAGCCAGCCCCCATAGATAGACGCATCACTGATCGTGCCTCCGGTGAGCTCTGTGATGAGCTGAGGAAGTACCGGAATAATGATCCCCAGACCTGTAACATCTATCAGAACCGTGATAAAAATAAAACCAAGCGCGGCCTTTTGATTTTTCATAGCAAAAAGGTGAAAGTACGACTTTTAGAAAAGTCGGGAGATTATTTTTTTAATGAAGAGGGTTTTTGGTCGGATGACCAGCAAATGCTGCCCCCAATGGTGAATAACAAATGCGGATGGCCTCACGGCATCTCAGTCCATAGCAGGATCCATTTCATGAGTCAGTTCCCTTAGCCGGAGCACCCCGGCTTTGATGCCGTCAATGTCGGCACCATATTCAAAAGTAACACGAACAGACTCTCCATTGATCTGCAACTCTAACCACTCTGCACCACCATCTGCACAGTCGGGGCATCCTATGGTGGCGGGTAACTCCTGGAACTGACGCACGTCTATTCCTGACCTGATGGCCAGCGCCTCAGCCTTGGAAAGCTCTGCTACTTTTGTTTTAGTAGCCTTATCATCGTCCCGGGATATGGCCTGGACGGTGATCTGCTGACCATTCAAGGTGGTTTCCCGAACGCAATACCCAATGCACTCGCCAAAAGAGGTACCATACCTGATGTCGCTGGTCGTCATCATCGAATCCTCTTCACATCCTACCATCATCCATGCCATTATGAATATCAAAAGGTATCTCATATTTCCGGGATTTGCTAAATAGACACCCCCTTCTGTCTTTCCGTTCGATTCAGGAAAGGAAGATTTTAAAGTCTCAATTTTTTGGTCAGGTTCCTAAACCTCAGAATATGTAAAATTCCCGCAAGGGTCAGCCCCCCGGAGAGCGCATACCAAACCCCGTGTATCCCAAGATCGAAAGTAAATCCGAGCAGATAGCCTCCGGGAATGGCCAGCAGCCAATAGGAAACAAAAGTAACCAAAGTAGGCACTTTCACGTCTGTGAGCCCCCGAAGCACACCCAAGCCGACGGCCTGCACTCCATCAGACACCTGAAATGCTGCCGCAATGATCATGAGACTGGCCGCAATGGACTGAACATGTGCATCTTTCACATAAAAGCCTGTGAGTTCGACTCTGAACAGGATAAACATCAGTGCGGAAACGGACATGAACATGGCCACCAGGGTGAAGGACGTATACCCGGCAATCCTCAGGTTTCTCAAATCTTTGAGTCCCATCTGATTACCAATGCGAATGGTGGCCGCAGCTGCAATCCCCGTCGCACACATATAAGTAATCGCCGATAGATTTAATGCGATTTGATGGGCTGCCAGTGCCTCAGCGCTGATCCACCCCACCATGATAGAAGCGGTGGCAAATGCACCTACCTCAAATACATACTGCATTCCTGAAGGCACTCCTATCTTCAGCATTTTTTTGGCCAGACCCCAGTCAAATGTCCACTCGAAGCCTTTCATGCGTGGACGGATCATCCACCACATCAGTGCAGCCATGATCACCCGGCTGATCAGTGTAGCATAGCCCGCACCCATAAGCCCCATAGCAGGAAAACCAAGGGCTCCATAGATCATCACATAGTTGAGGGCTACATTCAGCAGATTGGCGAAAATAGAGACCACCATTGGGTTGAAGGTATCAGAAAGCCCTTCGGCAAATTGCCTGTAGGTCTGAAATATCATCAACGGCATCATGGAGGCACACATGATCATCAAATAAGGCCTGGCAGCAATGGCTACTGCCTCCTCCTGCCCGAAGTACTGCAAAAATGGACTGACCAGCAGCCCAACGGCTATCATGAACACCGACAGTATGATATTCAGTACCATGCCACTCTGAAGATACTTCATCAATCGCGGCTGGTCTCCAACCTTGGTGGCAGCCACCAGTGGAGTCACCGCATAGCTTACGCCAATGCCAAAAAGCATCAATACATGGTAGAAAGTCCCGGCAAAAGTGGCGGCGGCCAGGGGAATAACCCCTACGCGTCCTACCATCATGGTGTCTGCCACAGACACCATGATGTGTCCGAGCTGGCCAATCACCACCGGATAGGCCAATACTACGTTCTTACTAAAATGTTCTTTTAGGGTCAAGTGGTTGTTTTTTTTTGGTGGCAAAAATAGAAAACCAATCCGTCAGGAAATGAGGGGAACTCACCGGGTCATTAAATCCGCAGCATTCTCCCCAACTTGAGTATGGCCACCATACTCAGACTGTCGGTGATCTCCCCATCCAGTACCATCTGATGAGCCTCAGAAAAGGGAAGTTTCCATATCCTGAGATCCTCGGTTTCCTCAAAAGAGGTTTCACCTTCGGTGAGATCCTCTGCCACAAACGCATATCCCACCTCATCGGTTACAGAGTTGGAGGTGTGCATTGTCAACAATTCAGTCCACTTTCCGGCAGACAGGCCGGTCTCCTCTTTCAACTCCCTTTTGGCAGACTCCAACTTTGGTTCCGATTTAGGGCCACCGCCCATGGGGATTTCCCAGGAGTATTCTCCCAGGGTATAGCGCCACTGACCAACCAGCCAGGTATTGCCCTCATGATCCATTGGAATGATCCCAATGGCAAAAGCTTTGAAGAGCACCTTGCCATATTGGCTGAGTCCACCGCCCGGATTGATTACCATATCTTCCTCCACGGTGATCCAGGGATTGTCATAAATCAGCTTACCCGATTGTTTTTTCCAGGGGTTTTTCTCCATCATTCAAAGTTATCAAAACTCTACCTTGTAGCTCAGGTTGGGAAACATCCCCAGCTGAGTGGCATTCCACACCCGATCTGTCTCTGCCCCATAGTAAGTAAAAGCTACATTTTCGATCCCAAGAACATTCTGGACATTGATGGCCACGACAGTGGCAGACCTGATTTTATTCCATTTGTAACTCACTCCCAGGTCTAAGCGAAAATAGGCGGGTATCTTATCTTCATAGGTACGGGAGTAATCTCGTATGGTATACCCGGCAGCCCTTGACGCTTCAATATCCACGGGAGACTCCCTTTTTCCACCAGCATAGATCAATCGGCTGTTGATACTCAGCACCCTTTGCCCATTGTTGAATGCAAATTCCCTTCCGCCCAGGGCGTTGAAAATGTAGTTTCCATTAAAAACCGTGTTTCGCTCCACTCCGTCAATGGCTGTGTATTTGGATTGATAGAGCGACCCTGTGGTCATGAAGTAATAGTTGTTGGTAAAATACTTTTCGAGGGTCAGTTCCACCCCATAGTTTCTTCCCGTTCCTTTATTGGCAAGCGGCACAGTAGTATATCCATCATAGGAGTTAATGGATGAAAAAGTAAGTGCCTCCATATTGGACACCGTGTCATTTGGCCACACGGGCACATCATACAAATGCTGATAGTAGACCTCAGACTTCAATTTCAGATCTGGTTTCAGCATCAGTTCATAACCGACCACTGCATGGGCAGCCTTGGTGAATTTCAGGTTCTTATTGTTATACACCGCGCTACCATCCTCTCTGAATTCACGTGCCAGATATAGCGCGATACTCTCTTTCCTGCTGTGTAGTCCAACTCCCCCTGTCAAAGCTCCTTTGGGTGTCAACTGCCACCTCATGCCGGCACGCGGCTCCACATAGGCCGTATGGTTAAGGCCAAAATAAGTCAGATGCCCGCCGACATTCACCGAAAAATCCTGAGTAAACCGGTGTTGTACCTGTGCAAAACCCTGATACATCCCCGCATTGCCTTTTTCATCCAAAATGGTGATAAAGCGCTCCTGATCCCGGTACCAACTCTGACTTTTCAGGTTGAACCCCAGTCTGCTGTAAATACCCCCGACCCTCAGCGTGCTTCTGGCATTGAACTTATGATTTAAGAATGAAGAAACGCGAAACTGGCTTTCTGTGAAGTCTTCGGTATACCATACCTGTAGGCGGAGTGAATCTTCAGAGTAATCATTTCTGTTGCCTGAGTAAGAAACAATGGATTTCAAATAGGTATCGGCCCCCAGGTAGACAATATGGGTGAGCCCCGTCGCCCCCATCCACTGGCTTTCGTCCTCAAAGTAGAAGTCGTTGGTGTTGACTGTATCCGCCTTATAGCCATAGGTATTGGCCCCACCAAGCCCCCAAAGGGAGAATGTCCCCGCCTTTTTAGTGGGCACAAAGACTTTGAAGGACAAATCCTGAAAAGTAATGTCCTCCTGATCGCCGAGGATATCAATCCCGAGGTGCTCAAAAAGAGCAAGGGTGGAATACCGGTAATTGATGAGATAAGAAGCGTTTGAGTTCTTACTCAACGGCCCCTCAGAGGCCAATCCAATACCCAAAAGGCCAACCTGAAAGGAGTGTTCCTGTTTGTCAAAATTTCCTTTGCGCAAATTCAGGTCGAAGATTCCAGAGGTCGCGTTTCCGTACTGTGCCGGAAAAGCGCCTGTGAAAAAATCTGAGCTATTGAGCACATTGGCACTGAGCATACTCACCCCTCCTGCGGACGAACCCACCGAATTGAAATGGTTTGGATTGGGGATTTCCACGCCCTCTAGTCGCCACAGAATCCCTTTTGGTGAATTACCACGAATGACAATCTCATTCAGCAAGTCATCTCCACCGGTGGTCACTCCGGCTTGTGAGGCCGCCGCCCTGGCCGGGTCGTCAAATGTGGCCGCATAGCGACTGGTCTCTTCCACACTCAGTGAGATGGCACTTACGGTGGCCATTTCATTCATTGGCTGACCCTTATCCTGCTTGTTGGAAGCCACAATTTCCACCGCGGCCATTTCCACCAGTGACTCTACCATTTCCACCTCCAGATATACTTCTTTTCCCGAGGTGACCAACACATTGGGGTGTGTTTTTACCTCGTAACCAACCGACGAAAAAATCAAAACATGTCGGCCAATAGGCACTGACGGCAACCTGAAGTACCCTTCAAGGTCGGTCACTGCACCTAGCATAGGCTCCGAATCCTTCACCAATATTGTTGCTCCGATGATTGGAGACTTTGATTGCTGGTCTACTAAACGACCCTTGATGGTCTGAGTGAGCGATTGAGCTGAAACATATGTTCCGGCTACTAAAAAAATGATTGTGGCGATAAATTTCATATGCTATTGAATATCATTAGAAACAACTCTGGCCTGCCTTACCATATCAATGCCAAAAAAATAAAACCACTTCAATCACAAAATTTCAGCTATTGCCTCACATTTTACATGCACCAGGTGTATCCAAATAATACAGCGCAGTGTCCATTTTTGAAAAAGCGTACGAACCTTGGACACCTGTTTCACATTAGTTTGACCAACCCACTGTAGTAAGTCAGATTGATATAATTTTACAGCGATGCTTTTACCCTATTTTCAGGAAAACCAAATAGAAGCGGGCTGCGATGAAGCCGGACGTGGCTGCCTGGCCGGACCAGTGGTGGCCGCGGCGGTAGTGCTACCGCCAGACTATCACCACCCGGTACTGAACGACTCTAAACAGCTCACGGAAAAGCAGCGCGATACCCTGAGAATAGAAATAGTAAAAGAAGCGATCAGTTTTGGGGTGGGGGTGGCCTCCCCGGGAGAAATAGATGACATTAATATCCTCAATGCTTCATACCTGGCCATGCATCGCGCCGTAGACCAGCTGAAAATCACCCCCGAGCTACTCCTCATTGATGGCAACCGGTTCAAACCACACAACGAAATTCCCTTTGAGTGCATCATTAAAGGAGATGGTAAATACTATTCCATCGCCGCAGCTTCCATTTTGGCCAAAACATACCGGGATGAGCTCATGCGGCAACTCGCTCTCGAATTTGAGGGATATAGTTGGGAAACCAATATGGGCTATCCCACCAGGGCTCACCGGTCAGCCATCAAAGCACAGGGTGTAACCCCGCATCATCGCATGACTTTCCAGCTACTCCCTGCCCAACTGGAGTTGTTTGATTAATTTCAACACATGAACGTCAGACACAGATTCGCCAGGTCGCAGGGAATATCAAACGAAATCCCTAACAAGCAACTCGCCAGTGAAATACTGTCCAGCTCAGATGAAGCAAGTATTCGTGAAATACTGCAAGTACTCCGTGAGTCCACCAACCCCGATGAACTCTCGGACGGATTAAAAGTGATTGAGATGATCGGAGAACAAAATCCCGGTATGATAGCAGATGCCTATCAGCCGGTGTTCATGCTCTTACACCATGCCATGAATAAGGTTCAATGGCGGGCCATGTCGGCACTGAGCACATTCTCATTCCTTCACCACGCGGCCACCTTCAATGATCTTGGGGTCATTCTGAACCTGATGGATAGCGGGGGTGTGATCACCAGAGACCATGGCGTGAAAATTCTCATTGGCCTATATACCGAGGATGCATACTGCGCGGACATCGGGCCGTTACTCCTTGAGCAGGTGACTTCCGCTCCCGACAACCAACTGGGCCAATATGCTGAGAAATGGATGCCGGTAATCTCCCATGAAGATGGCGCAAAACTCATTCATGTCCTGGAAGTGCGTCACCCCGAGCTGATCAGCCCTTCCCACCAAAAAAGGATTAGCAGGGTCTTATTGAAACTTCACCGATCACAGAAGAATTTTGAGCCTTAACCAACCGCCTGAAAATGTCCATTAATCATTACTCCAATACACTTGGGGTTGCTTTTCTTATACTTTCAGCCCTTTTTTCGTCCACTGAGGCAGTTGCCCAGGACAGTACACGCTATCAAATTCAAACGCGCGATGGGAATACCTATGTTGGGCATATTGTCCAAAAGGAAATCGAATACATCCTTTTTCAGACTGATAATATCGGCCAGATAACAATCAAATTTGACGACATCAATGTGATACGACGCTTAGGGAAAGTAACAAACGACGAACGCTATGGTGGGTCCGGTGACAGCTACCGTGAGTCAAATACCAGGTACCGTGGGTCAAATGCCCGGTATCATCCTCCTAACGTCTATTTATTTAGATCCTCCGGCTTTGGTGTAAAAAAAGGAGAGGCCTATTATCGCAATGCCTGGTTGATACTCAATGAACTCAACATCGGGTTTACAGACCATTTTTCCCTGGGGTTGGGCATGATGCCCTTTATCGGGAATAGTCTGCCTGTGTGGATTACTCCAAAACTGACCCTGCCGATTCTTAAAGACAAGGTAAATTTGGGGATTGGCGCGCTCAATGGGGTGGTTTTAGGTGAATCTCAATCCAGCTTCGGGATGGTCTATGGAGACCTTTCTGTCGGTGGCCCCTCCGCTCACATCAGCCTGGGTGCCGGTAAAGGCTATGCCGAAGAGGAGCTCACTCCGGAACTGCTGGTAACCTTCAGTGGCGCCATTAGAATCTCCAAAAACATTACCCTGGTTTCAGAAAATTACACCCTTCCGGACCTGTACTTGTACTCTCTCATCTGTCATCAGAATTTATCAGGCGTAAATCTTCAATATGGGCTCCTCTTGTCTGATACCAACTCCGGCACCCTGGCCCTTCCCTGGATCGGTGTGGTTGCTCCGATCAAAACTAAATTCTAAATTTGGACACCTTTTTTCATCCTTAAACTGAAACCGTCAATGATCACCTGGAAAGATTTCGAACAGATAGATATGCGCGTAGGTACCGTGGTGAGGGTGGAGAACTTCCCTGAAGCCCGAAAGCCGGCATACAAACTGGAAATTAACTTTGGACCTCAAATAGGTACTAAAAAAAGCTCGGCACAAATAACCGATTTGTACAAAATTTCAGATATTTTAGGCCAGCAGGTGATTGCAGTGGTGAACTTTCCACCCAAGCAAATCGGCCCTTTCATAAGTGAATGCCTGGTGATGGGAATCTACAATGAACATAATCAAGTGATACTGCTACAGCCAGAGCAAGCCGCACCCAATGGTGCCAAAATCGGATAATCAGACCTAAATTTGTCGGTAAAGAGCAAAAAAACAAGCGTAGACCTGACCTCATGGAATAGAAGTGAGCACTTCCATTTCTTTAAGGGATTTGACGAACCCTTCTTTGGGATCACCACTCATGTGGACTGTACCAGCGCCTACCAAAGGTCCAAAACCGAAGGATTCTCCTTCTACCTCTATTACCTCTATCAATCCCTCCGTGCCATCAATGAGAGTATCCCGTTCAGGTACCGAATGGAGGGGGAAGAAGTCTGGCTTTACGAAAGAATCCATGCATCCACTACTTTGTTGCGCGAGGACAAAACCTTCGCATTTACATTTGTGCCTTACACGGACACATTTGAGGAATTTGTAGAAGCCGCCCGGGCGGAATTTGATGACGCCAAAAACTCAATCGGCCTGAGGATGAGTGAGAACACCAACAGAGCTGATGTGATTCATTACTCGTCCATCCCCTGGTTTCCCTTCACCGCCATCTCCCATGCCCGCGACTTCAAATGTCAAGACAGTATTCCCAAATTTACCTTTGGGAAGTTTTATGAAGAAGGCGGAAACAAAAAGCTTCCCGTGTCATTGCATGTACACCACGGCCTGATGGATGGCTTCCACGTAGGCCAGTTTCTGGAATTATTCCAGCAATTTCTTCTCGACTAAGTACGAGGATATTCAACCATAATCGGGTTCATTTTGACTGAGGGTATTAACTTCGAGCCAATAACAAAAAGCATAAAAAACCTATGGCAGAGCTACACCTGGTTTCGTGGAATGTGAATGGCATCCGAGCGATCATCAAAAAGGATTTTCTCAAAGACATCAAGGAAATGGATCCGGACATCCTGTGCCTGCAAGAGACCAAGGCTCAGCCAGAAGATGCCAGAACTGCCCTGGAGCTGCTACCTCAGTACAAATCATACCTCAACTCCTCTAAAGAGAAAAAAGGATACTCCGGCACTGCCATTCTGACCAAACAGGAGCCTCTGGAAGTCACTTACGACCTGGGAATAGAGGAATATGATCAGGAAGGAAGGGTCATTACTGCCGAGTTTGATAAGTTCTTTCTGGTCACTGTCTACACCCCCAACTCCGGTGAAGGCATGAAGCGGCTGGATTTTCGCGCTGACTGGGACAAGGTATTTCGGGAACACCTGGAAGCCCTCAATGAGAAAAAACCGGTGATCGTGTGTGGCGATCTGAACGTGGCCCATACAGAACTGGACATAGCACGGGCCAAGGCCAATTACAATAAGACCTCAGGATATACCCAGACTGAGATAGACGGAATGGACAACCTCATTAACGCCGGCTTTATAGACACCTATCGCCATTTCCATCCGGATGAAGTCAAGTATTCCTGGTGGAACTACAAGTTCAAGGCTCGTGAACGAAATGTAGGCTGGCGCATTGATTACTTTCTGGTGAGTAAAGAGCTCGGACCCACCCTTCAGTCTGCTCACATCTACAATGATCGGTTCGGATCTGACCATTGTCCGGTAGGGATTAAACTCTCAAATGGTTAAATTATGGAATGATTGGAAAATCCCTTCTTTTGCTCGTTTGTCTGACAACCCTGGCCAGCTGCTATCATGGTGATCAGGACAATATGGCGAACTGTGAAAGGAGTTTTTTCGATCCGAAGAGAACATCCGCTCAGGTATTGGATAATGAGCACATGGTGCTCAAACGCGTCATCAATCCAGACACCTCTTTTTTTTATCTGGAATGGTTTGATGCCAATGACCAGTTATCACTCCTGATCTTTTCTCCAGGCCATAAGAACTTTCTGGGTGCTGAATCTCTCTCGCATTATTACGTCTCAGGAGATATTAAAGCGGCGTGTCCAGCTGACCCCAGCATCAACGGGGTGCCTACTCAGTTTATTGACATCTTCAATGCCGAGAAGATCAGCTACTGTGCCGTAAACTCCAAACAGCCAAACGACCGGCCTCTGGCAATGACCTATTGGCGCTTTTTGGGCTTTAGAACCCCTGAAGGGCTCCTTTCACCCACCTGTGAAGAAAACTTTCTCTACCTCGTTTTCACCACCAGCCAGGTGAACCCGGTGAATCCGGATGACCGGTACTTTGCGGAGATCTACAATGGGGTAAATGATTGTGTCTATATCTATCGGCTGCTCTCCGGTTCGCTGGGTATCATTACCCGATCATTTTGCTACCGGGAAGCGCTGGCACCCACCACCAGCTCCGAAAAATATGGTAATCGCTACATGCAGGGCCTGCTGGATCCGGATGCTATTCATATTTCCCACTCAGGCTCTGACCTGGTCATTCGCCCGGAAAATATGACGGATGAAATGATCTTCGTGGGACTTTAGGAGTTTTTCCTATTTTTGCGCCCAAACAAACATTCCCCATGACAACACAAAAAATACCCCTGCACGAATTACACGTTTCCCTTGGTGGCAAGATGGTCCCATTTGCGGGATTTGAGATGCCTGTAAGATACAGCTCAGACAAAGAGGAGCACATGAAAGTACGCGAGTCCGTTGGAGTATTTGATGTCTCTCATATGGGGGAGTTTATGATCACTGGTTCACAGGCACTGGATTTGATCCAAAAAGTGACCTCCAATGATGCCTCGAAAATAGTAGACGGACAAGCCCAATACTCCTGCCTGCCAAATGACAAGGGTGGCATTGTGGATGACCTGATTGTTTACCGGTTTGGGCCGGAAGAGTATATGCTGGTCGTCAACGCCTCCAACATCGAAAAAGACTGGAACTGGATCAAGTCTCACAATGACTTTGATGCTGAAATGGAAGACATTTCGGCTGATACGGCACTTTTTGCCGTGCAGGGTCCCAAAGCTGCGGAGGTGCTGCAGCGCCTGACTGACGTGGACCTGTCAGCTATTAAATTTTACCACTTTACCACCGGAGTATTGGCTGGAAAAGAAATGATCATTTCTGGCACCGGGTATACAGGCGCCGGGGGATTTGAGTTGTATGTAGACAAGCAAGATGCCCTGGAAGTGTGGGAGGCCATTTTTGAAGCGGGAAAGGAATTTGAGATAGCACCGATCGGCCTGGGTGCACGTGACACGCTCAGGATGGAGATGGGATTTTGCCTGTACGGCAATGACATTACCGATGAGACCTCTCCGCTGGAAGCCGGGCTGGGCTGGATCACCAAGTTCACCAAAGACTTTGTGAATGCCGAAGCACTGAAAAAACAAAAAGAGACAGGAATCACCAGGAAATTGGTCGGATTTGAAATGGTTGACAAGGGCATTCCAAGACATGACTATGAAATAGTAGATGAAAACGGTAACGGCATTGGTCATGTGACCTCTGGCACTATGTCTCCACTGCTCAATAAAGGCATCGGCCTTGGCTATGTGAACACAGGCTACCATCAGCCCGACAGCAAAATTTTCATTGCCATCAGAAACAAGCAACTCGAAGCGAGAGTCACTAAACCCCCATTTATCAAATGAACGTCATAGAAGTCTGTCTCACGCCGGAACTCATCCATCAATATAGCCTTCAAGGTAAGATCGCTGTAGTAGTGGATATCTTCCGGGCCACCTCATGCATGGTCACAGGAATGGCTTACGGCGTGCAATCCATTCACCCGGTAGCCAGTGTGGAGGAGTGTCTTGCCCTGGGCCAGCAGGGTATGGTGACTGCCGGAGAGCGCGGAGGCATCAAAGTGGAAGGCTTTCACATTGGAAATTCTCCGTTTGAGTATATGCAGGAGGAGTTCAAAGGACAGTCCATCGCTGTGAGCACCACCAATGGCACCAAGACCATACTCGCATCCACTGATGCTGACGAGATCCTGATTGGTGCTTTTCTCAACCTGCAGGCATTGAAGGACTATATTGCTACCCGGCAAAAAGATGTGGTGGTACACTGCGCAGGCTGGAAAGGAACCGTGAACATTGAAGATACCCTATTTGCCGGGGCCCTGGCCAGTGCCCTGGGAGAGAGTCATACGCTTTCCGGAGATGCTGCCCTACTGGCGTTTGAGCTTTTTGAAGCCAACAAATCTGATCTGCTGAAAATAGCAAGAGCCTCTTCACATGCTCAAAGGCTCTCAGGATTTGGTGTGGAAAGGGATATTGAGTTTTGCATGGATCAAAGCTTATACTCCACCATCCCAACTTATACCGAGGGTTGCCTGAAGGTGATCAGCTGAAAAGTGGCGCCACAGCACCTTCGGTGATCTCTACAGAACCCCAGACGTCCCCTGTCAGGTAAGGTTCGTTGGCCTTCCAGTCATTCAGCTCAGCTTCAGAATCAAAATTCATCACCATGACGGAACCCGCCATCTTGCCCTCTTCAAGGATAGCCACTGCATAGAGTAATTTCCCTTCCTCTTTCAGCTTTTTGGCACCTTCCAAATGGGCGGCACGATTTTGCTGTCTTCTCTCAAAGCCGTCCTTGTGGTCACGGCCGATTACCAGATAGGTCATAATATGAAAATTTAAAATTTTGGTTTGGTGCCCAATTCCATGTCGCTCAACTCTATTTCGAGCGCCCGGGTAGAAAGCTGTATTTCACGCAAAGATATAAACAGGGAAAGCAACAAACAGACCAGGCTGATCCCAAAAATAACACTCCCCCACTCGCCCACCTTGAGGTAGATAAAAAACATGGCCAGTACACACAAAAACAAACTCCCCACTCCAAAAAATTGCATGGTTCGGATCAGAAAAAGCCGAAGACGGAGGTTTTGAATCTGCCCTTTCAGTACACTTTCGGGGTTGTTGAGATACTTGGTATGTAGCTGCCGGATAATACTTGCAATGGCCAGAAACCGATTGGTGTATGCCAGGAGCAACAGCGAAATGGCCGGGAACAGCAATGCAGGAGTGGTCAGTGTTACTTCCATTATTTCAACTTCTCATTTTCCTGGTGCCGGGTGGCATCCCGCACATTCTTCTTTTGAAAGTTTTTCTGAAGAGCCTCGGTCAGGTCCACGCCCGTCTGATTAGCCATGCAAATCAATACCCAGAGCACATCCGCCATTTCATCTCCCAGGTCCCGCCCTTTATCGGATTCTTTAAAAGATTGCTCTCCATAGGTACGAGCCATGATACGTGCCAGTTCCCCCACCTCCTCGGTCAGAATGGTCATATTCGTAAGCTCACCAAAATACCTCACTCCGGTGGTTTTTATCCACTGATCCACCTTTTGCTGTGCCTCCCTGATCGTGATCTCACCTTCGGACATTGGCATCCAGGTTTTCATTGAGGTGTTTGATTTCAAAGCCTTCCATGTCAAGATTACTGAGGAAAAAATACAGCCTCTCCTCTTCTGCAATCCTCAGCGAATCCTTGTCAGGGTTGAATTCTTCAAAGTGTTCATGAGGGAAGCGCTTACCTACCTCGTAGTGATCCTCCCAGAACAGGGCTTCATCAACAAGCCCGTCAGCCCCATAGTAGTACTTATATTCAGAGGCTATTTGCCCGTCTTTTTCCACGACCAGATGCCCGCTGAAAATGGGAGCATTTTTTTCAAAATAAAAATAATCGTCCCTGTCCACGTGCGAAGTATGCAGAATACCAACAAGTTTCAGAAGGCTTTCATCCATGAAGTAACCACGGATTTTATATACTGAATCGCCGGAGTGGAAATCATCTTCTACGATCCGGACTCTGTGATTCGCATCTATGTCGCCTACCTTTTGATTAATAGCCTTCACCAGCGGTCTTTTTTCTTTACTGACCTGTCCCTCACAGGCAACGAGCACTAAGGCAGCAACGGTTAGGTAAATGAGCTTTTTCATACGGTTGATGATTTTTTTTTACAATATAACTATTTCCTGTTTTTCTGAGCAGCCTTCAGCTGTTTCTACCCATTCTAAAGCCTCTCCGCAAATAGCATCCTACAGACATTCCATCGCAATACGGGGCTTTTTTGGCTCCAAGTGAAAACCATTAGTGGTTTAACACGTGTTTACCTAGAAAAACAAACCCTTATGAAACAATTCAAAACCTACTCAAAAGTATTCCTGGCCATGGCCTTTATCTGGTTCACCTCATCGACGCTGGTGGCTCAGGACAAAGACAAAAGCAAACGACCCAGTCCACCTGCTCAGGTAACCAATACAGTGAATGGAACGACCATCACCATAGATTATAGTCAGCCTTCGGTAAAAGGGCGAACCATCTGGGGAGATCTGGTGCCTTACGGGAAAGTATGGCGAACCGGTGCCAATGAAGCCACCTGGATTGAAGTCTCCGCTGATGTGAAAATTGGTGACAATACTTTGCCAAAAGGCAAGTATTCAATGTTTACAATTCCCGGAGAAGATGAATGGGTGGTGATTTTCAATAGCACGTGGGACCAGTGGGGGCATTACAACTACGACGAAAGCAAGGATGTGCTCCGTGTGAAAGCTACCCCTCTGAAATCCGCCAAATTCAGTGAACAGTTTACCATAGGCTTGTCAGAAGATGGCGTGGTGAATATGGACTGGGCCAATCTTTCGGCCCGGTTTGATATCGATTAAATCTGAAGCATTATTCATAAAAAAGCGCGACAGGATGACATCCTGTCGCGCTTTTTTATTTGTACTCGGGCTGCGCCCGTCTAAATAATGTTCATACTTTGTTCCTTAATTTTCTCCAGCTCGTCCTTCATCTGAACCACGGCACGCTGGATCACGGCATCATTGGCCTTAGCGCCAATGGTATTGATCTCTCGTCCGATCTCCTGGGAAATAAAACCCAGTTTTTTACCCTGAGAATCTCCTGACTCCATCACCTCTCTGAAATATTCCAGGTGTCTTCCCAGCCGGACCTTTTCTTCAGTGATGTCCAGTTTTTCAACATAATAGACGAGCTCCTGCTCAAATCGATTCTGATCTACCTGTGTTTTCTCCTTTATCTCTTCAATGCTGGAGGTGATGCGCTCACGAATCTGACTGATTCGCTGCGGATCATGCTGGGTGACTTCAGCCAGCCCATTCGCTATGCCATCCAGGTAGCCCGATAGCTTTTCCTGAAGGCTTTTCCCTTCGGCGGCACGAAACTGATTACACTTCTCCAATGCTTCCATAAGTGCTCCCTGCACCATTTCCCAGTCCACTTCATTGCTATCCCCATCCGGCACAATCACATCAGGAGAGTGCAGGGCCAACCGAAACAGATCCTTTGGATTGGCATCCACTTCTGCTGCCAGTTGCTCATATTGACGGTAGTAACTTTTGAATAACTGCTGATTGATGTGAACGGCAGGTTCTTCCAGGTTTACCGGAATCAGCTCTATTGCGAGATTCACCTTGCCTCGCTTCAAGTGGTGTGTAATGAGGTTTTTAATCTCTATTTCCTTGTCCGCAAGCTCTCGGGGGAGTTTGGGTGCCAGATCCAAAAACTTACTATTTAAGGTTTTGATCTCTACTTTTATACGGTACATTTTGGACTCTGCCTCGGCAGATCCAAAACCAGTCATTGAATAAAGCATGCGCTAATTTAGAAATCTAATCCGAGAGTAAGGTGAATTCTGGTATCTCCTATTGCAAAGTCCCGAATCGGGTGGGCCACATCCACCTTTAAATAATAACCCAGGAGCACAGTTCGCAAACCAAATCCGTAACTGGCCAGCCATGGATTTTGAAAATTGGCCAACTCTGCACTGAAGGCAGACCCTTCTACCACATATTTCTTGGTGAAAGCACTTCCTTCCTGTGTAAAAGGTGGCTTTCCTGTCCAGGCGGTGCCTAAATCATAGAAACCAATGAGCTGAAAATTCCTCAGAAAAGCGGATGAAATGGGCGCATTTGAAAAATAGCGGAAAACAGGTAAGCGCAGCTCTGCATTGAAGACTAAAGCGTTGGTGCCATAAAGCTCATTGTAGTCAAACCCCCGGAGATTAGTCACAAATTGGGAAAACAGGATATTGGAGTTATCCTTGGCATTGGACATGGCCAGGGGATCATTTACACCCTGATCTTCATAGCTATTGAACATCCAGTTTTGCATTCCCCCAATGAGGTAGTTCTGCTGGTTGGGCCCCATGGACCGACCGTAGAACAGGCGACCGGCCAGAGTGAATTCACGATGAATTTTCTGATAGTGCCTCAGGTCTACATTGAGCCGGCTAAAACTCTTTTCTACCTCATTCAAACCAAGATAGTTTTCAAACTCAATCAGGCCGCGGGTACCCTGGTAAATATTAAAACCTTTCTCGATGGTATTATCTACCACCAGTGCTGCCCGAGCCCCGCCATAATGAACCATGCTATTCGGAGCAAGTACAGTTGCGGTGTTATTTTGGATCACAGCTTCCCATTGCAGGTTTGAAAATCGCGTATTGGCATAAAAAGGGAATACCTCAAACCGAAAAGTATTCGTAAGGGGAAGTGATGCTCCTACCTCCACCTGGTTGAGGGTGTACTTCTGAATAAGATCCCCTTCCTGAGTGCCTCTCAGGAAACTTACATTTGGATCGATGATATAAGTATTCCTGTCAAATCGCACTTTAAAATCCATCCAGTATTTCAGATACTGGTACTCTCCGTAGATGTTGGCACTTCTCAGGTCCGTATTGGTCAGCACGCCCCCATTGAGTCTGTGGTTTTCCAGCAAGTCATTAATCTCCGTCTCCAGCAGGATGCTAAACCCTCTGATCGGATCTATGGCAAAGGAAGTAATGAGGTTATTGAAGCTAAACCTGGGATCGTAAGCCTGCGGGCCGATCACCCTGGATTCCCGCTCAAGTTTTCTGTAGCTGGAAAAAAATGATTCCGGACGGAACGCTGCCTTCACATCTTCCTCAAACACATAATTGTCCGTATCGATGAGGCCATCATCCTTGGGTTTGTCCACCACCGCTTCATCCTTCTCAGACTCTTCTTCAAAGAAGAATGAATCCGGCAGAACCAATGAATCGATTTCTGTCAGTTCTCTTTCCGGCTCAGGAATGGGCTCTGGCTCTGGCTTCTTTCTTTGAGGTAGCCGGGCAGCAATAAACCGGGCCTGCTGCAATCGCTGGCGCCCTGTCTGTGGGGTGAAAATACGCCGGTTGAGATCATACGGAGACTCCACAAAAACTTTTGGCCGGCCCTCATCCAACATCATAAAGCTGATCTTATCAGGGTTATTGAAAGCCAGGTCATAGTCGATGATGCTATAGTGAAAGTCAGAAACCTGCACGAAAGTAGAGTCTCTCAGACTGTATTTATACAAATTAGTAATGCCCTTCTGATCACTGAGGTAGAAAATTTCATTCTGATTTTTGGCTATCGGTTTGCGGTCTACGCTATAGGTATTCGTCAGCCGGTAAAACATGGTGGTGGTAGTGTCCAGGTTGTAGACAAACAAGTTGTAATTATTCCCCACAGCCTCCAGTGTAGACTTGGAGCCGGAAACTTTTACTGAATCAGACTCTCTGTTGGAGCTGAATACAATGGTGGAGGTACCTGGAATAAACACGGGATCGAGATCGTCGTACAGATCTGTGGTAATTCGCTTCAGGGCATTGCGCCGCATACTGATCAAAAACAAATCATTCTGACCATCCACATCCCCGCTGATAATGGCCAGTTTCCCATTATCGTTGAAGGAAAAACTCTCTACCTGTCTGAAACGATTGAGGGGTTTCTGAAATTTATCTCCGGTATTGACGTCATAGGTGTTCAGATACAAATAGCCTCTCTTGTAAAGCAGAACCCCCAACGTTTGATTGTCCTGCCAATCGAGCAGTGGCAGGTGATAATCTATGTCCTGATCATTGATCAGATAGCCTCCTCTCACTACAGTGGACTCCCTGCCCGAGGTGAGGTTGAATACATTCACCTCATACCGACCGTTTTTGTGGTATGCATAGGCCACCTTATCCCCATCGGCATTCATCTTCACATGAGAAAGGGTGATGTCCTTGTTCCTGAATCCGGCGACAATATCTTCCTGTTTTGGCCCCCGATAATTCTCTCCGATCTCCTCCCGCTGGAGCATATAGTAATTCTGCCAGTCGCTCAGGAAATCCTTGAAGGAAATTCCCAGGGTACTGGAAATGCTGTTTTCCTCATTGCGGATGATCCGGGTAAGGTTGAGAATGTTGGAAATATTGCTCTTCCCATATTTGATGGCGACGTAGTTCCAGATAGACTGACCAATAATCTCCGCTTCTTCGTTCTGGATTTTCACCAGTTTCTTAATTTTTTTGCGGTTCAGGTAATCTCTCACGTAATCGTCCATCTCCTGAGACCATCCGTAACTCAGGTAGCGAGCCGCTCCTCCGATGAACCACTCCGGGAGGGAGAGCAGATAGGAATTTTGGAAAATCTCCGCCAGACTACCGCCAAACATCATGTCATTGATCAGGATCTGCGAGAGCTTATGAATCATTTCATGCTTAAACTCATAAGCCTGACCGGGATAGGCCAACTCCACCTGAAGTTTCACAAAATCGGTCTTTCCCCCAATGGTAAAGACGTCCCCGCCAATGCCAATATTACTCTGCTGAAGATCCTGAATAGAATTATAGATAAATATTTTAGTCTTGGTGTAGGGCGCATAGCCCAGAATATCGGTGAGCTCCACAAACTCCTTCTCCAGAAAACTCAACGCCTCGTTGGCATACTCCTGACCTCCGGGGTAGTAGTATACTTCAAAGTTATTCGTGGAATAATAGTACCAGTCGAATCGCTTGTACTGAATTCGGTTATGTCCAAATGGGGTATGATAGTATTGAGCCACAGCCGAAACCGTCGCTAACATCACCATCACAATTGTCAATAAGAACCCTTTCATTTAATCACTCTGCTTACGTTCACCTCGGGAATTATTTCACCAACCCCGCTTAGGTAATTTACCAATTGGCGGGCAAAATATGGAACTAATGAAACGCCTTTTGTTCCAAACCCATTAAATATGCCTATCTGAGGTTCGTCCTGATGAAACCCTATGAACGGCCGTCGGTCAAATGTGGCTGGCCTAACACCAGCTGACGTTGAAACGACTGTATATTCTCCCTGATACAATTTACCTAACCTGTCTTTGAGGTTTTTGATTCCACTGACCGACGGTTCATAGTCCAGTTGCGTGTGGTCGTAGGTGGACCCCACACTGAAGTGACCGTTTTTTGGAAGCACAAACACCCCTCTGTTCAGGATCAGATCAGTGGGCAGTGGGCTGTCCACTTCAAGAATTTCACCTTTTACCAACTTAAATGGCAACTCATTCCAGTAAGGATTGTTTACAGCCATAGGCCCTTCACAAAAAATCACCCGCTCTGCCACGATATCCTTATACGTCACCTCCCGCTCATTTATTGTCATCTGGTCGTACTGAAACACTTCGGCCCGGTAAGCTCCCTTATCCAGAAAATACTTTTTGATGTGGCGGAGCATGACTGGCAGATTGACATACCCACACTTGTCCAACACCAAACCTCCCACAGGATCAATCACTCCCGGAAGCTGCATAGACCTGGCCCGCAATTCTTTTACGTAAGGAGCGTACTCCGGCTCTGAAGCTTTCACTGACCAGTCATTCTGCTCTTCAAAGCTGAAAAAAGGTCTGTAAATGGGCATGGGGTAGACAAAATGAGTGCCCAATATTTGCTCCAGGCCCAGATAGTACGCCTCCAATTCCATAAACAACGCATCAGCCAGCCAGGTTTTCACCAGCTTTCGGCCCGTGATCGGGTTATAGATACCCGCTGCCTTATTGGATGAGGTAGTTTCCTTTTCTTCATTCAGCACAAACACCCGCTGCCCTGCCTGCATCAGTTCATAAGCAAGCAAACTACCTGCTATTCCCTGCCCCACAATCAAATAATCGACTTTCTCCACTGCCTAAACTTATTTTTCACAAATTTGCATCATACTGAACCATTGAATCTGAATAAATGGAAATTAAATCATTCGTATTTAACCCCTTCTACGAAAACACATACGTTTTGTGGGATGCCGGTATGGAAGGGGTCATCATAGATCCTGGCTGCTATGAGTCTTACGAAAAGGAAGAACTGACGGATTTTGTTAAAAAAACCGGAATCCAAATCAAGGCGATCGTGAACACTCACTGCCACATAGATCATGTGCTGGGAAACTACGATATGAAACTGGCATTTGGCTGTCCGCTTTGGCTGCCCGGGGACGAATTGGAGATTTTCAGGGCAGTGAAAGCTTACGCACCGCAGTGGGGGATTCATCAATACAGTGAAGCAGAGCCTGATCGGCTCCTGACAGAGAAAGACCATATTGTTTTCGGTGAGACCTCCTTGCAATGCATTTCCGTTCCGGGGCATTCTCCCGGTCATTTGGTGTTTTTTCATGAGGGAGAGAAGAAGCTAATTGGTGGGGACGTGCTCTTTCGCGAAAGCATAGGGAGAACCGACCTCCCCGGGGGTAATCACGCACAGCTCCTGAAAAACATACAAACTAAGGTCTACGCCCTGCCTGAAGAAACGGAGGTTTTCCCCGGGCACGGCCCCTCAACCACCGTGGGTTATGAAAAGGCAAATAATCCTTTCATCAAAGGCGCATGAAAAAGCACATTCCAAATTTCATCACCTGCCTCAACCTGATTACAGGTGCCCTTGGGTGCATTACCATTCTGCAAGGTGACTTTCATCTGGCCACCTACTTTGTCATCGTCTCCGGGCTTTTTGATTTCATGGATGGATTTGCTGCCCGTATCCTGGGTGTACAATCGCCCATAGGCAAGGAACTGGATTCACTGGCTGACATGATTTCATTTGGGCTGTTGCCGGCCCTGTACATGGTCATGCTCATCCGGGAGCAGCAGCCCACTAATGAGTACCTGGCATTTTCCGGGCTTCTGATTGTCGTGTTTTCTGCCATCCGGCTCGCACGCTTCAATATCGATGACAGACAGACAGATCATTTCATTGGGCTGCCCACCCCCGCTAATACCGTACTAATCACCTCCCTTACCTTTTTGCCAGCCACTTTTTCCCTATCCATATCAGGGTTATTGCTCCTCACACTTGTTTCTAGTTTGCTCCTTGTGGCCAATTTACCACTCATAGCTCTCAAATTTAAAGGGGTCAGTTGGGCTGAAAACAAATGGAAATACCTCCTGATGCTGGTCGTAATAGGTCTGCTTGCTGTACTCCAGGATGCGGCCCTGCCGCTGATCATCCCTGTGTACCTGGTCTTCTCTGTTGTTGGGAATTTAAGTACTCGCTCAGGCGTTTAATCTCATGTCAAAATATAATTTTATCCATTTAATGCACGTTGGTAGATAGATGCGCCTGTTAATCACCTTCCTTACATTGAGTATCGCCACCTGGTCTCTGGGCCAAAGTGTGCTATCAGATGGCCAATGGCACAAAGTAGGCCTTACAGAGGAGGGTATCTACAAACTCGACAAGAATTTCCTGATGAAGGAGATTGGAATGAATGCCGCGTTTGATGCCCGCACCTTAAAAATATATGGAACCCGGCGCGGGGGCATGCTCCCTCAGGCCAACAGCGCAGAGCGGTTTTCAGACCCGCAACAATTGGCGATTTGGGGTGTAGGGGACCAGGATGGGCGTCTGGACGATCAGGATTATTTCTTGTTTTACAGCGAAGGGCCGGACAAGCTCATGCTGGATAGCAGCGGCGCTCCCGTGTATGAAAACAATCTTTACAGTGATACACTCTACTACTTTATCACCACGGGTGGTGCTCCCGGAAAACGAATTGGAACCATCGAAAGTCCGGCCATAAGTGGGAGCCTGACCACCTCATACTATGACTATGTGACGCATGAGGTAGACATTGAGAATCAGCTTAGATCCGGACGCAACTGGCTCGGGGAAAAATTCAAAAAAAATCAGGATGCCCAGCAAAGTTTTGAATATTCCATATCGGGACAGGCCGATTCCGTGGAAGTCTGGGTAAGTGCGGCAGCCAACTCTGAAGGACCCTGTTCCTTTGATGTCAGCGTGAATGGCAACCTATTGGGTAGTATCCCTTTGGAGGCCATTCAGAATGGGGTGTATGGCGAAAAAATCAAATACAACTCCCTAAAAGAGAAAACACGGGTCTCGGGAGATCAGGTCACCCTCACGCTCAGCTTTCAACCTGCTTCTGGAGTGGATACTTCTCTTGGCTTCCTCGACTTTTTTGTGATGGCCATCAAAAGGAAAATCAATCTTGGCAATGACAAGGAGATAATCATCAGACTTGCTCCCGGTAGTCTACGTACCTTTGAAATCAGCCAGGCCTCTAACCAATCACAGGTGTGGGACATCACCGATCCGCTGAATGCTGGTCGTTTGAACAGCACCGTGATTGACTCCAAAATTCAGTTTTCGAACCAATATTCCCAGCACACCTTCATCACCTTTGATGGAAATGACTTTCCTGCGCCCAAATACTTCCATGCCATTAGCAACCAAAACATCAAAAGTCTGGCGGGTAATGAGGGCATCATAGTCACTCATCCCGATTTTCTGGATGCCGCCAACAGGCTGGCAGCTTTCCATCAATCTTATAGTGGTCTCTCTGTGGGGGTAGTCACTACTAGTCAGGTCTACAATGAATTTTCGGCTGGCCGACAAGATCTCACAGCCATCCGTGATTACGTGAGATATTGCTACCTGAAAAGTGGAAAAATTAAGTACCTTTTGCTTTTTGGCGATGCCTCCTATGACTACAAAGACCGCCTGAGCAACAACACCAACTTTGTGCCTGTGTATGAATCACATGAGTCGGCTCATAACATCCTGAGTCACTCCTCAGACGACTATTTTGCCTTTTTGGAAGAAAACGAGGGCACCTGGTACGAGGGTGTTCGAAAAGAAAACTCTTCCACTACCTTCCTCATTCCATATGAAGACCATACCATGGACATTGGTGTGGGCAGACTACCCGTGAAAACCCCCGAAGAAGGGCATGAGGTAGTGGACAAAATCATCAGGTACAAAACAGCCACTCAGGTATTTGGAAAATGGCGAGATCAGATAGCCTACTTCTCCGACGATGGAGATCGCAATGCCCATATGATTCAGGCGGAGCAATTTTTCCAGATCATAGATACCACAGCCATGGAATATACCGCCAGAAAACTCTATCTGGACCTCTATGACCAAAGTAAAGATGTAAGTCCTTCGCCAGCATTGGAGGCCTTTCAAAACACCATAAAAGATGGGGTGTTTATGCTCAACTACATGGGACATGGCAACGAAAGTCAACTCACAGAGGAAAATGTAATTACGCTTTCGGTCATTCGTAACCTGACCAACAGACATAAACTTCCCCTGTTCATTACAGCTACTTGCCAGTTTGGAAAATATGACAGCCCCATCCTCGTTTCAGGAGCTGAGCGGCTTCTGCTCAATCCCAATGGCGGGGCCATCGCGCTGCTCACCACCACAAGGCCTGTATATGCGCATACCAACTTCCCGGTAAACCAGGCCTTACACGAAAACCTGTTTAAGAAAATAGATGGACGACACCCCCGGCTTGGTGACATCATTCGGCTGACCAAAAACGGCAGTCTGAGTGGCCCTATCAACAGGAATTTTTCACTTCTCGGGGATCCCATGCTCACACTCAACTACCCTGAACACGACATCAGCTTTGACCAGCTGGAAGCGGAACCAGACACGCTGAGTGCGCTGGAAGTATTTCACCTCTCCGGGAAAATCACCTCCCAGGGTGCCCTGGTATCTGACTTCTCGGGCAAGGCCATCGTCACGCTCTGGGACATTCCTCAGGAAAAAGTGACCAAGGGGCAGGAAAGTGACCCCTTCACTTATTCTGACCAGACCAATTCACTGTTCAGAGGTGAAATTACTGTGACCGACGGACGCTTCGATACTGAATTTATCCTACCGAAAAACATCTCATACAAATTTCAACCTGGCAAACTAACGATGTATGCCTGGAACGAAAACGAACGAACGGATGCTTCCGGAGCTTCACGGAACTTTGTATTGGGAGGCATTGCTGATAATGTGCCTGAAGATGAAACACCTCCGAAAATCAGAGTTTTCATCAACGACTCCACGTTTTCATCCGGTGGCACGGTAGGCACCAATAGTCTCCTTATTGCCAACCTGTCCGACGAAACAGGGATTAACATTTCTGACAATGGATTTAACCAGGGTATCACCCTTCGGATCAACAGCGGAGATGAAATTGTGTTAAACGAATTTTACACTGCCCACACGGATACTTACAAAAGTGGCACCGTGCTTTTTCCTCTCCAAAATCTGGAAGCGGGCAAGTACATCGCTACCCTAAAAGTTTTTGACGCACACAATAATGTAGCCGAAACCACAGTTGAGTTTAGGGTATCCGAAAAACCAATCATAAGGCTGTACAATGCTGTGAATTACCCCAATCCGGTGTCCCAGGCTGGGGAAACAACTTTCAGGTTTGAGCATGATCGGGAAGACGAAGAATTGGAAGTGAAAATATCATTGTATAATATGCGGGGTGAATTGGTACAGGAAAGTAACTTTCAGGTGGATAGTAGTCCCAGGGCAGTGGATCATCTGACCATCAGAGCGTCCAACTATCAGGGAGCTCCATTGGATAAGGGCATCTACCTGTACCGACTCAAAGTTACCAGCACGCTGGATGATGCGACCAATGAAGTTATCAAACGCCTAATAATCATTAATTAATTATCTTTGCCAACCTTAAAAAATCATTGAATGAGTTTACGTATTAAACACGCCATTTGGACATTCGTCGGGCTACTTCCGATCGGGGTGGCGGCTCAAAATAACTCCGCTTATATCTCGGGACAAGACAGTGCCCGAAATCCCATTACCGTGGCAGTTCCATTCGTGAGTTTCGCTCCGGACAGCCGCGCTTCAGCTATGGGAGATGCTGGTGTAGCCTCCTCTCCTGATGAGTACAGTGTGCAGTGGAACAATGGCAAACTCGCTTTCATAGAAGACGATCTCGGATTTTCGTTTTCCTACTCTCCCTGGTTGGGAAATATTGTGGACGACATGTCCCTCAATTACCTGACCTTTCACACCAAAATTGACAGAATACAGACCATCGGCGTTTCTTTGAGGTATTTTGATTTGGGTGAAATCCAATTGACCGACTCCAATGGCGAACCCCTTGGTTTGGAAAACCCCAGAGAAGCAGCCTTTGATGGTACCTACAGCAGAAAACTTTCTGAAAACATAGGTGTGGGGGTGACTGCCCGGTACATCTGGTCCAACCTCTCTGGAAACATCACCGGAGCGCCAGATGCCAAAGCTGGTACCAGTGTGGCGATCGATCTGGGCTTTTACTACACCAAGGAACTCATTTTCAACGGCATGAACTCGGAGCTGTCCTTTGGTGCGCACCTGTCCAATTTCGGAAGAAAAATCACCTACAGTAACGACTCCAATGAAGACTTTATCCCAACCAACCTGCGTTTGGGAACGGCCTTCAAAATAGATATGGATCCTTACAATAGTGTGGCACTCTTGCTGGACTTCAACAAACTACTGGTGCCCACACCGCCAATCTACGAAGTGGATTCAGATGGCGATCTGGTGACAGATAACAATGGTGATCCGGTAATTGCCAAAGGAAAAGACCCTAACAGACCTCTGCTCAGCGGTTCATTCGGTTCATTTACGGATGCTCCCAATGGGTTTAGCGAAGAAATGCAGGAGATCATGATCTCTACGGGACTTGAGTATCGCTACCGCGAGGTTTTTGCGATTCGCACGGGCTATTTCTATGAGCATCAGAACAAAGGAAACAGAAAATATTTTACAGCCGGTATTGGCTTTAAATACCAGGTTTTCGGAATTGATTTCTCATATCTGGTACCTCAGGAAAACAATCACCCGCTGGGGAATACGCTCCGACTTTCATTTGTCTTTAGTTTCGATACCAAAGACGAAGAGCCAACGGTGAATTAATGCCAGACAGATCAGTAGCCCCTGAAGCAACCGCCGTAGCCCGGCCCCATCTGCCTCAGCCAAGGGAAATGATGTTGGGTAATATTCCGGTGACTGTTGTCAATCAGGGATTGCAGCCACTGGTACTTTTTGAAATCGCTGTGCCGGTAGGTCGCTGGGAGGAACCATCACCCGGGTTGGCATTTTACCTTTTCAAGATGCTCACAGAAGGCACCAGCAGAAAGTCTTCGGAGGAGATTGCGGAAGCTTTTGACTTCTTTGGGAGTCATCTGGAGGTAACTCCCACGCTGGATGGGGTTTCGATCAAGCTATATACCCTCAATAAATTTTTCCCTGCGTTATTGGAATTGCTGGTGGAGATGCTGACCGAGTCGGTATTCCCGGAGAGTGAATTCAATACCCTCAAACAAATAAGAATAGAGCAGGTGCGGCAGCAGCATGCCAAAAACAACGCTTTCGCCAACCTGAAGTTCAGGGAAATGCTCTTTGGCAAGAACCATCCTTATGGCCTGTTGATGGACGTGGAGATGGTGGAAAAGATCACCTATCAGGACCTTCTCCGTTTCAAAAGCGCCCTCCTCACCACTCCGCAGCTCTACATTTCCGGTCTGGTGACCGATGAGGAGATTGGGGCCATTGACCGTTGCTTTGGTAAAGTAGCTTTTCACACGCGGCAGGCCTCAGGCAAGCACCGACCCGAGACCACCAAACAGCTGGAGGTGACCCGTGAAGACAGCACTCAGGCAAGTATTCGGTTGGGTAAAATCATAATTGACCGGACTCATCCTGACATCCACTTGCTGAAAATCACCAACGAGTTACTTGGTGGCTTTTTCGGCTCACGACTGATGAAAAACATTCGGGAGAAAAAGGGACTCACCTATGGGATTCACTCCAGCCTGATCCATCTGCAAAATGCATCCTACTGGACCATTAGTTCAGAGATCCTCCGTGAGAAAACGGAGGTGGCTCAGCAGGAAATCCTTAAAGAGATCGGTCGACTGAAAAGTGAGCCTCCAGGGTCAGAGGAATTCAAAATGGTGATCAACTACATGAAGGGCAAATTTCTCAATTCATTCGACTCGCCTTTTAGCTCCCTGGAAATGATCAAAGGACTGAAACAGGCCGGACTTTCCGATGAGTATTTCTACAGTTTCCTTGATACACTGGACACGGTAAGGCCTGAGGATCTTGGTGAAATGGCCACCCGGTATTTTGTGGAGGATGACCTGATCCATTTGAAAGTAGTCTAGATTATTTCCGCAGCAACAGGTAATCGCCAACAATCTCTATCTGCTGATAGTCGAAGGGTACTTTGGTGAAGCCTGAGTAGTCAAGGACTCCCTTTTTACCAGACCTCCCAGCGATAATCAATGCCTGATCAGTATCCTCTATGGATCCGTAGTTGGGCCGCACGATAAATTTACCATTGGTATCTACCAGACCCATTTTCAGGTCCCAGTCAGTGACCCTGTAATTGCCGGTAGAGAGGCGCTCTATATACTTCCATGCCGGAGTGATCACTTCCCCCCCTTCCTTATTGATAATCCCAAAATTTTCACCAGACTGGATCACAGCGAGCCCATGATCAAATACGCTGGAGTACTTGTAAAACGGTTGGATCACCAAATTTTCTGCCGGGTCTACAAAGCCCCATTTTCCCAACAACTTCACAGGAGCCAGTCCGTCATGATAATATTGGGCCGAGTCGTACCTGTTGGCTATTCTGAGCTTTCCATTTTCGTCTACAAAACCGTGCTTGCCGTCTTTGATGATATGAAAATAGCCTTCTGAATAGGACAGCACATCCTCCACCTCATCTTTTGGCCCCAAGAGCACCCTCCCTGTTCCTGAAATTAATCCGGTGATTGCTCCCTGTTTCAATTCGAAGAACTCACCGTGTCTGCTCACCTGATCGTACTCAGGGTAAATGTAATACCCCTGATCCGTCACAGCACCCACTGTGGCAGAGTCCTGAACCGCCAGAAAATCTCCCGGCACCAAGGTGTAGGGCAGCTCATATAACAGCTTTCCATTCAGCCCATATATGTGGGTGGCATAGCCCCTTTCTGCCAAATAAAAGGACTGATAAGTATATACACTGTCATATTGAGGCATGATCAGCCACTCATCCTCCAAGGTGCTTACACCCCATCTGCCATAGTTTTTAGCAATAAAATATCCCGGATTGGGAGTGGGTACAATGTCTTCAAAATGATAGTTGATCAGCTGCTCTCCCTGAAAATCAATCCACCCCCAATAGTCGTTTTTCCTGACCGGAACGTTGCGCTCCTGAGAACTCCTCACCTGCTGAAAGGGCCTGTCGTTAATTTTTCTACCGAAGAGGTTATAGACATCCCATGCAGTTCCTGATTTTGTATAAAAATAATCAGTGTCCACAGCCACTGAATCAAACCCCACGGCCACTTCACGGCCATCGGTCTTATAAATCCCCCAGGTTTGAAGGTACTTGTTACGGGTCACCAAAAATCCGTTGCTGATGTGCTTTAGGCCATGTTGCTGATCCTGAAAGAGTGTTTCGCTCGCCCCCAGCAGGTGCTCCGCATTATTGACATGAGCAATGAGCAAGTCCGTTTCAAAATCATAACTCAAAGAATCGCAGAGAAAAAATCGCTGATCAGCGCCATTTAACTTTCTCACTTCCCAGTGGGGGAACTCGATCAAATCTTCAACCGACTTATAAGTAAGCTCTCGAATCAACTTACCATCATGATCCAGCAGGCCCTGATATCCCTCATTGATGACCACCAGGCCTTCTGAGGTCGGTGTTACCTCATCGACCCACATAGGCAACACTACCCGTCCATTCAGATCATAAACCCTTGTTTTCCGCACCTTGTTGCTGGCCAAAATGTAATTTCCAACACGGTCTATAGAGGCGAACTCAGGGGCAATCAACCTCACATTTTGATCCGAAAACATCCCAAAGCGTAGCTCACCTCCAGCCACGTATTCGGAAACGAGCAGCCTGTGGTCTCCCAAATCATCAATGGTATAGTACTTAAAATCAAGATGTACCTCTGACTTACTGTCTATCAGGCCACGAAAAATAATGTTGGTGAACTTTCCGGCAATCCCTGCTTCGAAAAGCACATCATTGAACGGCTCCAGGGTAGCATATCGGGCGTTAGTCAGCTTGGTGGTCCGGATGTTGATAAGCCCCCATTTGCCATTTTCAAAATATCCGATAGACTCGCTGGTGATATCACTTTGGCCATTGGACCAGCCTAGCTTCTCATAGATTGCCGGCACCACCACCTGTCCCTGCTCATTGGCCACTCCCTGCAAGCCACCTGATGTAATAATGCGTAACTCACCCGCAAAACCAACAGTGGCCAAAAAATACAGAACCAGTAAAACGCATGATTTATGCATACTCAAATATAGAGAAGGCAAAGCTAGATGACTACTCGGAATCTTTGGTTTCTTGCTTTTCCAGATTGAAAAGGTCATTGAGAAGACCCACCATAGAATCAGCGTCCCCTCGCTTACAAGCCGCCTTTAACTGCAACACAGGAAGCTTGATTACCTTCTGAATCATATTCTTAGTGGCCTTGTCGAGCAGCTTAGCCTGGGCCTCGTCTACCTTGTCGGTATATCGGGCCAGTTCTTGCTTTCTGATGTCCTCCAGTGCCTGTTTGAACTTCTTGATGGTAGGAGACACTTCCATTTCCTGTGACCAGTTGTCAAACTCAGCGATGCTCTCAGTAACGATGGCACTGACCAGGGTCACAGCAGATTTTCGCTTCTCAAGGGCCTCTGTGGCTCGTTCCTGAAGCTGATCTACGTTGTAAAGCAACACGCCGGATACTGTTTCCACATCCTCGGCGATGCTTCTGGGGACCGAAAGGTCTATCAGCAATTGGGGGTGTGAATTTGCTGAAAGGTGCGCTCCATGGATAATTGGACTCGGTGTTTGCACTGCACTGATGATCACATGGACATCCTTCAGCACGGTCTCCAGCTCATCAAATGGCCGGGCCTGATAACCCAGCTCAACAGCCTTAGCTTCAGCTCTGGAGAAGGTACGGTTCAGCAGGGTAATCTCCGCATTCACTCCTTTGAGGTTTTCGGCCACATTCTGACCGATCTCTCCCATTCCCAAAATGGCCACTTTAGGCGCAGTATAGTTGACCATGAACTTCTCGGCCACACTGGCTGCGGCTGAAGCCACAGAGGCTGTTCCGTCGTGAAAGGCCGTTTCCTGAACCACCCGCTTATTGGTGTAAAATATGGTATGAAGGAGCCGATGCAAAAATGGGCCCGCCATGTTTTCATCCGCTGCCCACTGATAGGCTTTTTTTACCTGGTTGTTAATCTGGATATCTCCCAGCACCATAGACTGAAGGCCAAGCGCGACCTCAAACAAATGTCGAACCGCTTCCTGATGAGTAAAAGGTTGGAAATATTCCGCTGAAGGAGCTGTTGTAGAGATCCCATGAAACACATCCACCAGCCCACAGATCTCCTTACTCAGGTCTTCCGCAGCAAAGTAATAGATCTCAGTACGATTGCAGGTGGAAAGCACCAACGCCTCATCCACCCCCAAAATCTCTTTGAGCTGAATCAAAAAACGCTTGGTCTGCGGCTCATCAAAAGCCACGGACTCCCTCACTTCCAGTGGAGTGTTTTTATAAGATATCCCAACTGCCTTAAAATGTCTCTGCATCTATCCTATGCTACTTTACTTTTTCCTGAAAATTTCAAGTGTTTGCAAAAATAAGGTACGATGCGTTATTAACCACATGACATTTATCATAAAAATCTATTATTCTTGTTTGTAAACACCGGTCAATGATCAAATTTGTCAGACAGTGGATAATTGACACGCTTGGCTTTTCCAAATCTGAAGCCAATGGCACCCTCGTTTTGATCCTCATTACCTTCCTGACAGCCGTCCTTCCCAAAATCTACCTCATACAATCGCATTCGAACCAAGAAAGTTTCAGCGCTGATCGGGAATCTTTGAGCAAGTGGGGCAAGGAGCTGGAATCGTTTTTGGAGCTAAAAGAACCGGAAAAGACTCAAATTCCCTTGGCAAAAGTCGAGTCCAAATCTTTCCCTTTTGACCCAAATACGGCCTCCCTTCAGGACCTCACCGATTTGGGGTTTTCCGAAAGGGTAGCGACTAATCTGATCAACTATCGCGAACACGGGGGCCAGTTTAAGGTAAAAGGAGACTTGTCCAAGATATATGGCATCTCCAAGGCGCGTGTACAGGAGCTGTGGAACCAAATCCAGCTACCGGAGGAGCACACCCCTGATGAAGCAAAGCCAGAACCCTCTGAGAAAATAATCGTCGCAAAAGAAAGATTCGACATTAACTATGCCTCAGCAACTGACCTGCAGGCCATCAGAGGAATAGGCCCTGTACTTTCTGAACGCATTGTCGCATTTCGCAGTAAGCTTGGCGGGTTTTACTCCGGTGACCAGTTGCATGAGGTTTACGGACTCGCTCCTGATGTCATCGACAGACTATTGGAACTTGCGGTTTTTACCGGAGAGGTACAAAAGATTAACATTAATACCGATTCACTCAATCATCTGTATACACACCCTTATATCGATTATAATTTAGCGCGGGCCATCGTCAGTTTCCGGAAGCAGCAGGGACGTTTAGATTCTGTCAGCCAGATAAAACCTATAAAGATTCTCAGCGACAGTTTATATCAAAAAATATATCCCTATCTTTCACCTAATCCGTGAAGGACACCTTATGGAGAAAATTCTACAATCTTACTTACGTAGGCTCACCAATCTGTCCGGAAACAATCGATCACTACTCCTCCTCAGGTTGATCTCGGATCAGTTTCTCGACATTCATGATCTGGATTTTGCCAATAATCAACCGAGCTTTAGTGTCATTGAAGCACTGATAGGGCAAAAAGAGCGCATCAAACTCTGCGACGAATTTGATGCAAGGGATAAGTCTGTCAACACCACCAGCCATAAACTCAGAAAAATTCAGCGAATAGAAGAGTTCATCTTTCAGGAGCGCGGTGCCCGGGACCTCTATGTGGGCTGGCCTTTTGTGAGGGGTAAATTCAGTGATGGCACTCTGGTTCGTTGTCCACTTATTTTCTTTCCAGTGTCTCTGAGCCGTGGCCAGAATGGATGGTATCTGGAGCAACGCAAAGATGTGAACATCACCTTCAACAAAACTTTTCTGCTCAGCTATGCCTACTACAATAAAGTCTCCCTGGATGAAGAGTTGATCGAGTCTGTGCTGACAGACCTGGACAGAGACAGTACGGTCTACCGCACCGAGCTTTATGGAATTTTGAAGGAGAGTAACCTGGAGTTGAATTTTAACCAGGAAAATTTTCTGGATAAGTTGCTGCCCTTCGTCAATTACAAAAAGACGGATTACGAAACCGATCAAAAAAATGGCGAGTTAAAGCTGCACCCGGAGGCAGTTCTGGGTATTTTCCCTCAGGCCGGTTCTTATCTGGTACCGGACTACGTCAAATTGCTGGAAAACCCGAAGACCACAGACCTTGCGGATTTTTTCACCTCCCGGATTAAAGAAGACCCGGAGGCTTCTCAAAACATTCGTTTTTCCGATCAGGTGAAAGAGGAGACCACCTTCACGCCTTTTGAGATGGATGCTTCCCAGGAGTACGCGCTCAAACTGATCAAAAACGGCAACTCCCTGACAGTGCAAGGCCCTCCCGGCACAGGCAAGTCTCAGCTCATCTGTAACCTCATTAGCGACTTTATCGCCCGAGGAAAAAATGTGTTGCTGGTTTGTCAGAAAAAAGCCGCACTGGATGTGGTATATGCCCGTCTGCAGCAGCAGGAGCTCCATGACTTCATTGGTCTGGTACATGATTTCAAAAATGACAGAAAAGATATTTTCGGGCAAATTGCCAGGCAGGTAGACAGCCTTGACGAGTATCGGCAAAAAAACAATGGTCTGGATGCCATTCACCTGGAGCGCAACTTCCTGCAGGCCAGCAGAAAAATCGATCAGACCACAGAAGAACTGGAAGAGTTTAAAATGGCCCTTTTTGATGAATCTGAGTGCGGGAAGTCGGTCAAAGAACTCTACCTGACCTCAGACCCTGAACAGCCCTCTTTTTCCCTCAATCAGCAATATCGACAATTTGACTATTTGCAGGCTCCCGAGTTTGTCACCCGCCTTTCCAGGTTTCTTGATTATTATCAGAAGTTTGAGAAAAAGCCACATTTCTGGATCTCGGGTCCTTCATTTGCCACTTTCACCAGTCAGGATTTCGTCAGGATCAAGAGCCTTCTGGAAGAAATTCCCGAGTTTGAACTGAAGCTTAAAACCGAATCGCTACAGTTTGCGGTGCTGGCCATAGACTTTGAAACCTGTCTGCATTTTTTAGCCCATCAGCAAGACCTCAGTATGTTACGCACCAATCTGGACAACGAAACTGTGTTCCAGTATTATAAGCACATGATGGAGTTTGATCCGGATGAAGATCCGATGTGGCTGTCTAACCTGGAACGCACCATGTTGCAATGCTTCAAAGGCGACGGACCGGAGATTTCCCTTCACTCCAGTGAGCTCGGCCGCTTTCAGGAGGCACTGGAACATGCCATACGTGCCCGTAAAAACCTGTTCAGCTGGATCAGATGGCGCCTGTTTTCTGCAGACAAAATCTTCATTACACGGGTACTGGTAGCCAACGAGCTCAAGAGCAACCGGGAAGGGTTTGAGATCCTGCTGAAACGCATTGACAACAGGCTCAACTATGAACACATTGTTACCAAAATAGCGGAAACACCCTGGCTCATGGATTTTCCAAAAACCTATCGGAAAATTGACATCCAGAATTGGTTCTTTTATCAAAAACTGGGACTCAAATGCATTCAACTGACCCGAGCTGTAAGAACCATTACACAATTCATCCCTTCCAAAACTGCAGATCGTGTTTCGTATGTTTCCTCACTTGAAGCCCTCCTGACATTCCTTGAAAAAATACCTCTGCAGCTCCAGCGGTGGGCCAAATACATCTCAGAAAAGCAGATACGGAGCATCCTGCTCGGCAAAGAGCGGGTGGAAACTATACAAAAGCAACTGACGGAAGATTTTGATGCGCTGGTGGAATACCACAAGCTGAAAGGCGGATTTACCAGAGAGGAAGAAAAAATCATTTCTGAACTTGTAGACAGAGACCATG
Source organism: Marinoscillum sp. (assembly GCF_040222955.1). Classification (GTDB taxonomy): domain Bacteria; phylum Bacteroidota; class Bacteroidia; order Cytophagales; family Cyclobacteriaceae; genus Marinoscillum. The sequence goes on from NZ_JAVKCA010000016.1 coordinate 177,897, forward strand.
AGGACAAGCAAAAAGTCATCAGTCTATTTGAAAACAGCCTTGCACTGGCCTGGATCGATCACATTGAAACCAAGTATCCCATTTTAAGGGCCGTCTCCTCGTTCAAGATTGATCATCTGACTCAGGAACTGCAGCAGGCCATTGAGGACAAAATGAGCATCAGTAAAGAAATACTGCTGCTCAAGTCGAGGGAAAGGACATACGAAAACCTGGAGTATAACAGACTCAATAACCTGGTGACATACAAAGACCTGTATCATCAGGTCACCAAAAAAAGGAAGATCTGGCCGATACGACGGGTCATTTCACAATTTCACGAAGAGGTGTTCTCTTTGCTCCCATGCTGGCTGGCTTCTCCTGAGTCCGCGTCAGCCATTTTCCCCATGGCTGAGACATTTGACCTGGTCATTTTCGATGAAGCCTCTCAGTGCTTTGCTGAGCGGGGCATACCGGCCATGTATCGCGGCAGACAGGTGGTGATCGTGGGGGATGACAAGCAGCTTCAGCCCAACGACCTGTACAGGGTGCGGTGGGAAGAAGAATCCGACGATTCTCCGGAGCTGGAGGCGGATTCCCTGCTGGCACTGGCCAAACAATACCTCACTGAAGTGAGCCTGAGGGGGCACTACCGCAGCAGGTCACTGGAGCTTATTGAGTTTTCCAATCATCACTTTTATAGTGGAAAGCTAAAGCTCCTCCCGGACTATCAACTGGCTAAAAACGGAAAGCCCAACATCCGCTATATAAAGAAAAATGGAACCTGGGAAAACAATACCAACCTGGAAGAAGCAGAAGCTGTCATTGAGCTGCTGCAAGCTCTCCACCAATCCCACCCAGGTAAATCCATAGGGGTAGTCACCTTCAACAACAATCAACAGGGGCTCATACTGGATTTGGTGGAACAAAAGCAAGATCGCTCCGAACTCACCATTCCGGATTCACTATTTGTGAAAAACATAGAAAATGTACAGGGGGATGAACGTGACATCATCATTTTCAGTACGGCCTATGCCCCTGACACCAAAGGGAATCTTCAACTCCGTTTTGGCACACTCAATCAGGCCGGAGGCGAAAACAGGTTAAATGTAGCCATCACGCGGGCACGTGAAGCAATCTACGTCATCACGAGCCTCCTGCCCCACCAGCTCCACACCGAGCAAACGGTCAACCCCGGACCTAAACTACTAAAAGCCTACCTGGAGTATGCTAAAAGCGTGAGCGATGGCCAGTGGCAACCGGAAAGTCAGGAAGACACCAATCACCATCAAAGCTGGTACCTGAGAAACAGACTCACACATACGGAAAGTACCGCCATACTGGAGAAGAGCCTGCCCTTTGCGGACATCACAGTGAAAATGAACGACAGAAACCAGGGCCTGATACTTACGGATGATGATCTTTTTTATGATACACTATCGGCCAAAGAAGCCCACAGCTATCGCCAAACTCATTTCGTGGAAAAAGGCTGGCCGTTTTTGCAGTTTTATAGCAGAGAATATTGGATCAACCGCCCACAAACCCAGGAAAAGCTGGAGAAATTTATTCACCGGATGGAGGAATAAGCAATCTTACTACTGCCCTGAAACCTGTTCAAGTCTTGCCCCTACAGACACAATGAGTGCCAGGCTATCCTGCCGCATATACTGTTCGAACGTGAGCGTGTAAGTCCCCTGAGATGGAAAATCATAGGCCGAAAGAAGCAATTGTCTGTGATCGAAAAGGTCACCCAGGCCACTCCCATAAGGTTCACCCGTTTTGGGGTTGAAAAGATCAATATTCTTTAACTCCCTGGCCAGTACCGTTCCGGCAGAGTCTGAAAGTGTATATTGGAAATACAAATTGTAAAAAGGGAAGTGCTGGGCATTCCTAATGTTAGCATAGAGGTTGTACTCAAGATCCGCCGAAGGCACGTCAAACTCAAAGGTCACCAGCGAATCTTTATGCCAATAGGCTTCTTCAAAGTCCTTGTTTTCCTCAAACACCCGATCGGGATCACATGCCAGCAACAGGGCTACCGGAATGAGCAGCCAAATCGATTTTATCATGATGGTTTATTCTGATTATTAGGGCGATTCTTTCGGTTTTTGTTCTTGTTTTTGTTCTTATTGAACTTGCGTTTCTTATTCTTCCCCTTGGACTTTGGATCTCCTTTGGAGAATTTCCTATCCATGGCCACCAGATCACTGTTCAATCCTACATCATCTTTCACTACTTCCACCACATCCTCAGCCAGGGTCACAGGCTTCTTCCCTGCTTTATTCATTTCCAGGATCTCATTCACCCGCTTCACATCCAGTGGATACCAGGTGTTTTCATCGTCATATCCAAACCACATGATCTTCCTGAATATATCCGTCTTTTGAAGCTTGGCTCTACCCTTGGCAGTTTCCAGAGGTTTTTCTACCTCAGGGATGTCCTTGAGGGCCTCCATGTAGGTATCCAGCTCATAGTTCAGACAACACTTCAGACGTCCGCACTGGCCGGAAAGTTTACTTGGGTTGAGTGAAAGATTCTGATAACGTGCCGCCTGGGTGCTTACACTCTTAAAGTCGCCAAGCCACGTGGAGCAGCAAAGCTCCCGACCACAAGAACCTATTCCACCCAGCCTTCCGGCTTCCTGGCGCAGGCTGATCTGACGCATTTCCACACGAATTTTGAATTCACCTGCCAGCAGTTTGATCAACTCTCTAAAATCAACTCGCTCTTCGGCTGAATAGTAAAATGTGGCTTTGGTATTATCCGCCTGATACTCCACATCCGTCAGCTTCATGCCGATCTTCAGGTCTTCGATAATCTGGCGAGTGCGATAGAGCGTGGGCATTTCGCGCTTTTTCACTTCCCTGTATTTGTCTATGTCACGCTGGGAAGCTATGCGGTAGATGTTCTTGATCTCCTCGTTTTCCTCCACACTACGCTTCTTCATCTGAAGACGCACCAACTCTCCCTGCAGAGATACGTGACCGATATGGTGACCATTGGGTACGTCTACTACCACAGCATCACCGGTGGTCAGATTCAAATGATTATTGTTGGTGAAGAATTCTTTGCGTCCGTTCTTGAAACGAACTTCCACTATGTTGAAATCACTGACTATAGGATCCTCCATATTAGAGAGCCAGTCAAATACGTTCATCTTATTGCAGCCGCCAGTACTGCAGCCCCCATTGTTATTACAACCCAAGGCCACTCCATCCTCACTGCCAGCCGTACTACACGATGCACATCCCATGGTTTGAATTATTTAGGTTAAAATACCAAATATAACGAACAAGTGAAAGATCTAAGTTTTGAAGTATCAACACTTCAAAGCAGTGGGAAAGTTTTGTACCAAAGGCGGGAGTCGAACCCGCACGAGCGTAAGCTCACACGTCCCTGAAACGTGCGCGTCTACCAATTTCGCCACTTTGGCATATACTCTATTTTCAACTCAATGCATCATGTGAGGAAAAGGGTCCAAGCGCACTGTGCGCGCCTGCCTGCCGGCATGGCAGGTCTACCAATTTCGCCACTTTGGCATTAACAAAGTAAAATTACAGGGAAGTCGTAAAGATTGACCTGATCATTCTACTATTGACTTTTCAAAGCTATGCAGATTTTTGCTAAAACCTACTGACCCAACTCTTGTAAATCAAATCCAATATCCGACCGAAAATTAATCCCATCCCATTTCACATGCTCAGCTGCTTTGTAGCAATGACTGAGTGCCTCTCCCATATTCTTACCTAACCCTGTAAGGGCCATCACACGCCCCCCGTTGGTCACCAGTTGGTCCTGAACCTTTCTGGTGCCGGCATGAAACGTAATCACGCCTTTCATAGAATCGGTGAAGGTTATTTCCTTTCCTTTCTCATAAGCATCGGGGTATCCTCCAGCCACGAGCACCACGGTAGCTGCAGTGAAGGGCTCCACTTCAAGTTTCTGACCCGCCAGAGTGCCGCGGGCTGCAGCTTCCAGAAGACTCACAAAATCAGACTTAATCCGAGGCAGGACCACCTCGGTTTCGGGATCTCCCATGCGCACATTATACTCAATCACCTTAGGTGCACCACCACTGTTCATCAGCCCGATAAAGATAAAGCCGGTGTAGTCCATTTTTTCTTTCCTGATGCCCTCAATGGTAGGCTTCACCACTTCATCCTCCACCCGCTTCATAAAATCCTTATCCGCAAATATGACTGGTGAGATGGCGCCCATTCCTCCGGTGTTAGGCCCAGTGTCCTTCTCCCCTATCCGCTTATAATCCTTGGCTTCCGGTAAAATGAGGTAATCCTTCCCGTCTGTTAGCACAAATACCGACACTTCTATCCCCGGAAGAAACTCTTCTACCAACACCTTGGCACTGGCATCGCCAAACTTCTTATTTAGGATTAAATCATCCAGGTTCTGCTTAGCCTCATCAATACTCTCCGTGATCAGCACGCCCTTGCCGGCAGCCAGACCATCTGCTTTGAGTACGTACGGCGGCTTAAGTTTGTCCAGAAATTGATAACCTTCCGATATATTACTTTCATCAAATACCTCCGCAGCAGCGGTTGGCACCCCATATTTTTTCATAAAATCCTTGGCCACCTCCTTGCTTCCTTCCAGTATGGCTCCACTGCGCCCTGGCCCCACAACCAGTAAACCCGACAAAGCCGGGTCGCTCTTCAAGTCATCTACCAACCCATTCACAAGGGGCACTTCCGGACCAATTACGACCAAATCAATACGTTTTTCCAAAATGGCCGCTTTGATCCCATCATGATCCTCTACACTGATATAAAGATTGGTGGCCAGATCATGGGTACCTCCATTGCCCGGTGCTACGAATAGCTCGTCACATTTGGCACTTTGCCGGATCTTCCAGACCATGGCATGCTCTCTCCCACCCGAGCCAATCACAAGTATATTCATTGGATAATTTGATTTTGTCAAAAAAAAGACCGCCCAAAAATAGACGGTCTAAATTAATTTTGTGACGTTATTAAGGATTAATGCGCATGTTCTGACATGAATTTGATTCGCATGAGTCTCACTTCATCCTCAGAATAGAAATCACGCAACTCTTCCATGGCATCTTCTATGCTGTCAGATTCGGCGTTCATGAAATAGTCAATGATGTCTTCCTGCCGCTCGTCATCCAAAAGCTGATCTATGTAATAATTCAGATTGAGCTTGGTGCCGCCGAAGCAAATGTTTTCAATTTCGCGTATGAGCTGCTCATACTTCATCTCCTTGGACTCTGCTATGTCTTCCAGGTCGATCTTCAGGTCAATCTGCTGAATGATGAAAATTTTATTCTTGGATTTGACTCCAGAGGACTTAACCAGCACATCAGAGGCAGTAATGATGTCATTTTCCTCTACATACTTTTCGATCATCTCCAGAAAAGGTTTTCCGAATTTCCGGGCTTTGCTCTCCCCAACACCCACAATTTTGATGAGGTCATCCATGGTGGTGGGATAGAGCGTGGCCATCTCCTCCATGGACGGGTCCTGAAAAATAACATATGGAGGAAGGTCCTTCTGCTTGGCCACCTTCTTCCTCAGGTTTTTGATCATATCAAAGAGCACCTTGTCATACGCGGTGGTATTGATGGTCTCCTTTTCTATTTCTTCCTCTTCGCCCTCGGTTTCATACTCATGGTCTTTGACCAGGTCCACGGGATAAGGATCCAGCATGAAGTCTACACCCTTTTGTGTGAGCTTGAACACTCCGGGGTTATCAATGTCTTTGCAAATAAACTCATTCAGCAGGGTCTGCCTGATGATGGACTTCCAGAAGTGTTCGTCGTTGCTTTTACCCACCCCAAAGATTTTCAGTTTGTGATGATTGTAGCTCAGTACGTGCTCAGACTTGATCCCAATCAACACCTTGCTGAGGTGGTCAAGATTGAACCGTTCTTCTGTCTGAGAAACTGACTCAATCACCTTTTTGACATAATCCTGTCCATCAATATGCTCTCGCTGATGGAGGCAGTTATCGCAATTTTCACAGTTCTCTACGTGGTACTCTTCTCCAAAGTAATGTAGCAACTGCTTGCGCCGACACACCGCGGACTCTGCATACAGCGCCATTTCCTCCAGCAGGTATTTGGAGTTTTCTCTTTCGGTAACAGGTTTATCTTTATTAAACTTTTCAAGCTTCAGGATATCGTTGTAGCTATAAAACATCACCACTTTGCTCATGATGCCGTCTCTACCAGCCCGGCCGGTCTCCTGATAGTACCCTTCGATAGACTTTGGCACATCATAGTGCACCACGAAACGCACATCCGGCTTATCTATACCCATACCGAATGCTATGGTGGCGACGATCACGTCCACGTCTTCATTGAGAAAAGCGTCCTGGTTTTTCATGCGCACATTCCCATCCATACCGGCGTGGTAGGGCGCCACATTCACACCATTTACTTTTAGAAACTCGGCAATTTCCTCCACCTTTTTTCTGCTCAGGCAGTAAACAATTCCGGATTCGCCCTTGTGCTCCTTTACGATTCTAATGAGCTGCTTTTTTGCCTGCTTTTTGGGCTTTACCTCATAAATGAGGTTGGTTCTGTTAAAGGAGCTTTGGAAAACCTCTGCTTCTTCTATCTCAAGGTTCTTCTGAATATCCAGTTGCACTTTGGGTGTGGCTGTGGCAGTGAGTGCCACTATCGGAATATTGCCGAAACTCTTGATAATTGATTTGATTTTCCGGTACTCGGGTCTGAAGTCGTGTCCCCACTCTGAGATACAGTGAGCCTCATCCACGGCTACAAAAGAGATATTGGCTTTGTGCAGAAACTCTATATTACTTTCCTTGGTGAGAGACTCTGGCGCCACGTATAGCAACTTTACCTCCCCAGCCAGGGTTTCCTTTTTTACCCTGGTCATCTCACCTTTATTGAGGGTGCTATTCAGAAAGCGGGCATTGATCCCCACTGCATTCATTTGATCCACCTGATTTTTCATCAGGGCAATCAGCGGTGAAATAACTATAGCAGTACCTTCCTTCACGATGGCCGGCAGCTGATAGCATAGGGACTTTCCAGCCCCGGTGGGCATAATGACAAAAGTATTCTTCCCATCCATGACATGCTGGATGATTTCCTCCTGTGTGCCTCTGAAGGTATTGTATCCGAAAACACGTTTGAGTGTTTCCTTCAGTTTATAATCTATTCCGGTCTCCATCTATATCCTCTTCTGTTTCAAGGGATGTATAAATTAATAAAAATATTGGTATTTGCCGCACCAATGACCCTCAGATATTCAATAGGAGGGCGACACTGCTGTGCAGGTTGTAGCATTGGTCTATATTTGTCGAAAATAATCCAGAAAGCATTCATTTCAGCAACAGTCAACATGAACAAGAATATCCATGTAGTGATTATGGCAGGTGGTACGGGAACAAGGTTTTGGCCTTACAGCCGCAATAATAAACCAAAACAATTTCTAGATGTTTTAGGAACAGGCAGAACTTTGCTTCAAATGACCTTTGACCGGTTTAAAAAAACGGTACCCTCTGAAAACATCTGGGTGGTCTCTAACGAAATATACAAAGATCTCCTGGCCGAACAACTGCCTGAGCTACCAAGTGAAAACATACTTCTGGAACCCTCCAAACGAAACACAGCGCCTTGCATTGCTTATGCCGCCTATAAAATCAAGGAAAAAGATCCCAATGGCGTGATGGTCATTCTTCCGTCTGATCACGTCATATTTAAGGAAGCAGCTTTTGTGGAGGTGATCCAGCAGGCCGTGGCCCATACGGACGATGAGCGGCTGTTTACCATAGGGATAGAACCTCACCGACCTGAGACCGGATATGGCTACATTCAGTTTGAAGAATCTGAAGAAGAGATAAAGAAGGTGCGGACTTTCACTGAAAAGCCCGAGCTGGAACTGGCCGAGAAATTTATTGCCAGCGGCGACTTTGTATGGAACGCCGGCATCTTTGTGTGGAGTGTCACGGCCATCATCACAGCGTTTGAAACGTATCAGCCTGAACTGGCGGAGACTTTCCAGGAAGGCACAGGCATTTACTATACACCTGATGAGGTAAAGTTCATCAAGTCGGCTTACTCTCTGTCCAAAAGCAACTCCATAGATTATGCAATCATGGAAAAGTCTGACAGTGTGTATGTGGTTTTAGGAGATTTTGGTTGGTCTGATCTGGGCTCATGGAATGCCCTGCACGAAATCAAAACCAAGGACGAGAACGAAAACGTAATAGAGGGCAACGTGATCACTTATGACGCTCAGGATAATTACATTCTCAGTGAGACGAATCGTGTAATAGTAGCCCAGGGGCTAGAGGGCTATCTGGTAGCTGACTTTGAGGATGTACTTCTCATCTGCAAAAAAGAAGACTCGGGGATTTTCAGGAGGTTTGTGACCGATGTGAAAATGGAAAAAGGCGAAAAATTTATATAAGCCTCTGTCTATTCACTTCGTACAAGGCCATTGCCGCAGCCACTGACACGTTGAGTGACGCAATTTCTCCACTGATAGGGATTTTCACCTGTTTATCGGCCATGGCCAGGTAGGCAGATGAAATTCCCTCATCCTCTGATCCTACAATAATGGCTGTGGGCACCATCAGATCAATGTCCTGAAAGTACGATTCTGCCTTCTCCGTACTGGCCACAACCTGCAATCCAGAGTCTTTCAGAAACTGGATGGCTTCTTTCAAGTTGGCCTCTCTGCATACCGGTATAAAATTGAGCGCCCCGGCAGATGTTTTGATGGCATCGGCATTGATTTGAGCGCTGTTTTTGGTGGGAATAAGTATGGCATCCACGCCCATACACTCCGCAGTACGGGCAATACCCCCAAAGTTTCTCACGTCTGTTACCCTGTCAAGTATAAGAATAAGGGGTACGCGTCTGTTTTCAAACACTGCAGGCAGCACATGCTCTATTTTGTGGTATTGAACAGGAGACAGAAAAGCCACAACCCCCTGGTGATTCTTTCGGGTAAAACTGTTGATTTTTTCTACAGGCACAGTGGAGAGCGGAATCTGTCGCCCGTGAATGAGCCCCTGAAGCTCTTTGGCCAAATCCCCTTTCAGCCCTTTTTGAATGAACACTTTCTCAAGATCCTTTCCTGCATGGATGGTTTCTATGACAGCACGAATGCCATAGATCATATGTTCATTTTTTTTTACTTCCATTATAAGCCTTTTCTGAGATCTCCTACCTGTGAATACCACAGCCGTTCATACTGACGGTCACGCTTCAAGGTATACATTGTGGGTGTAAAGAGAGTTGAAATCCTGATGAATTCAAATTCGGGGCCGTCATTATATTTCCAAACCTCCGTGCTTTCATTGCGAAAAACCTGATCCGGCCGACCAAAGATGATGTAGATCATCCCCCGGTCGGTTTTCCAGCCCTGCTTATAATCCGTGAAGAGTCTGTTTGCATTTTCCACCTGCCCATAGAAGACCCGAATGGCATTTTTTGCCCTGAACTTGGTTCCGTAAGTATTGATCCAGAAATTTTCAAAAACCTTTTTGCTTTGACTGTCACTGATGGCCTTGAGCTCTGTAGGTGTGGTGATGTACGTAAGCGGGCCGATCAACTCATCCAGGCGTTTGAACTCCGGGTAGTAGGCAGGGCATTTGAGTAAAGTAAGGGCCGTTTGAGCCAGTGTGTCCTCCTGAATGAGGTAAAAATGGTAGTCCTCCATACTGACCAATTCCCTTTCAAAATAAAAGGAACTATCAATGGTCAGGCTTGGAGCGATGGGCTTCATCAACCCCATGGGCGGGTCTGCCGAACCAAAATCATCCTGGTATTGGTAGGCGTGAAGACTACTTGTTTCACCTGCAATCCGTACACGTTCACCTGTGACATAGCTCTCAAACACCGGAAGCCCCTGTGCGTCCATTGGAAGGTTTGGAGTGAAGCCAACGGGGGTTGAAATCCGGACATCCCCGATTCTATACAGTCCTCTGTCCAAATCCACCATACTGATCAGCAATAATGCCTTTTGGGACTGGGGCATGATGAGTTTGAAATATCCGGTGGACAGACTGATTTGCAAAGTATCCAGTGTGTAGTTGCTGAGGGTATCGTGTTTGGGTGAATTGTATTTCTCCTGCAGCAGGAAATGGCTCTGCCATAAATTCAATGTATCTGTACTTACCCTAAAATAAACCACTACGCCTTCCTCTGTCTCCACCACCCGATGACTAATGGTCATTCCCGCATCAAGATCATATTGAAAGCCAAGGTTAATTCTGGAAAGGTCTAAAGCATGAGAAACCGATGCCAGACAAATAAGGAAAATAAGAAAACCACTTCTCTGTCGCTGCATAAGGCAAAAAAGTTAAGTAATAATTTGGTTTCTTTGCCAAAAAAATTGCCATGAGTGTATATACCACTGAGATCACATCAGACCAAATCCCCTCAGACAACCCCATCCATCAAAGGCTACTAAAAGCCTATTACGCGGCTGAGCCGCTGGTTTCGGGAACCTTACTGGAACTCGGCTGTGGCGAAGGCAGGGGCGTATCACTGCTTCTGAATAAAGTGGATAGTTATTTGGGACTGGACAAAATAGAAGGTGTGATTGAAACATTACGTGGAAAATTTGAGAATGCCCAGTTTGAATCCGGTGTTTTTCCACCCATCGATCTTCCGGATAATAGTTTTGATACTGTGGTGAGTTTTCAGGTGATCGAGCACATTAAGAAGGATGATCTGTTCCTGTCAGAAATTCACAGAATTCTAAAGCCCGGTGGCAAAGCGATTCTGTCCACCCCCAACATCAAAATGACTCTGAGCCGTAACCCCTGGCACATCCGAGAATATACCGCTGATGAATTGGCGTCCCTGGCGGGAAAGTACTTCTCCTCGGTAGATATGAAAGGAATAGCAGGCAATGAAAAGGTCATGGAATACCATGAGCGCAACCGAAAGTCTGTGCAAAAAATCATGAAGTATGACATACTGGACCTGCAATACAGGTTGCCTGCTGCGCTTCTCAGAAAGCCCTATGAAATCCTGAACAGACGTAACCGAAACAAGCTCAAAAACCAATCAGATGAGCTGGTTCTTTCTATCACTCATGAAGACTATTTTGTCAGAGAAAAGTCCGAACAAAACCTTGATCTTTTTGTTATTCTGAGTAAGTAAAAAACAAAAAAATCATGACTTCAGAAAAACTCATAATCGAACTCAACCAGCTTCTAAGCGACTTTCATATTTACTATCAAAACACCCGCGGATTCCACTGGAACATCAAAGGGAAGCGGTTTTTTGAGCTGCATGTAAAGTTTGAGGAATTGTACACAGAAGCGCTGACCTCTATTGATGAAATTGCCGAGCGCATTTTAACCATCGGTGGTGCGCCGCTGCATTCTTTTGAGGACTATCTGAATACTTCAAAGCTGCGGGTACACAAAAACGTATCACTCGATACCGCTACTGTCACTGCCATTCATGAGCAACTCAGTCAGCTGGTAGATCAGGAAAATGTGGTGAAGGCGCTCGCTGTAGAATGTGGTGATAACGAGACAGAAGATATGATGATCGCCTTGATCAATACTCAACAAAAAACCATGTGGATGTTTAAGTCCTGGTTGGGTGAGGAAGTGACGGCTTAATCATTGAAATACCGATCGTGCCAGTTTTGAAAGACAAACAGGCACCACACCAAAACATGGGTATCGCCCGGGTCAAAAGAATAAAGTTTCTTTTTGATCCGGGCGATTTCATTCCAATCAAATATTTTCTGGGCTTCTATCTTTTCTCTGTTAAAGACCTTCTTTTCCAGTTCACCCTTCAGAGCACCCTTAAACCAATCCAGGAGTGGCACTTCGAACCCGTGCTTAGGCCGCTGATACAGCTCCTCGGGTAAAAGCTCCCTGAAAGCTTCGCGCAAAACAATTTTCCTACTTCCGTCTTTGGCTTTTAAATCTGCATCCATAGAAAAAGCCAGCTCTACCACCGCCGGATCCAAGAAGGGCACCCGCACCTCCAGTCCATTTGCCATCGACATCATATCCACCTTTGGGAGCATATCTCCCTGCAAAACCAACTGTGAATCCAGTGCCAGCATCTCATTCAGACTACCAGTCTTCATGAGCCGGAGCAGGTTGCTTTTATAAGACATAGCACCCGATGTATAATCAGGCTTCAGCAACCGCTCAATCTGGACGTCACTGGTGAAGCTGGCCAGAAACCAATACCGCTCCTGCAGGGTCATCTTCTGTGCACTCGCAAACCTGTGGAGCTGGCGAATGGTATCGGTGACCTTATGATTGCGTGACTTTGGGAGCCTTCCCCAAAGGGGGCCCAGAGATTTAATCAAACTGTTTTTGACGTTGGTCTCCTGACTCATCAGCCAGGCACTGTGCTTGTTGTATCCCGAAAAAATCTCATCCGCACCATCTCCCGAGAGGGCCACCGTCACATGCTTTCTGGTTTCCTTGCTGAGAATAAAAACCGGCAGAGCGGAAGAATCGCCAAATGGCTCATCTATATAATCCACCACATTCTGCACCTCCGCTAGCAGGTCATCATTACTCAGGGAAAACACATGATGGTCTGTCTGAAATTTGTCTGCCACCAGCTGTGCATAGTGCGTTTCGTCAAAATACTTGTTGTCTTTGAAGCCGATACTATACGTCTTCAGGTCCTTGATCTCCTCACTCGCCAGTGCCACGATGACGGACGAATCGATCCCCCCGCTGAGAAAAGCCCCTAAGGGAACGTCGGCTATCAACCTGTCTGTTACTGCCTTGCGCAGGGTGGTTATCAATTGCTTTTTAGCTCCATCCAGACCATGGATGGGCGGTGATTCGTGATAAGGAAACTCATAGAATTTTTTTACCTCAACGGCTCCATTCTGCACCCGCATACAATGGCCGGGTGGGAGTTTTTTCACACCCTCCAGAATAGACAGAGGAGCCGGGATATAAGTGAGCTGAAAAAAAAGATGCAGTGCCTCCCTGTTAATCTGTTTTTCCAACCCATAGGCCATCAGTGCCTTCAATTCGGAAGCAAACAAAAATCGATCACCATTCACATGATATACCAGCGGTTTAATCCCAAACCGATCCCTAGCCAGGAAAAGTGAGCCCTCCTTTTGATCGTAAATGGCAAAAGCAAAGAACCCGTTGAGTTGGGGAAGCACCTCCTCGCCCCATTGGATATAGGCTTGCAGCAATACCTCTGTGTCGCTGTCCGACTGAAAAACACACCCCTCCTTTTCCAGCGCTGCCCTTAAGCTTTTGTAGTTATAAATCTCCCCGTTGAATACTATGTAATAACGCCCCGTGGCATCACTCATGGGCTGATTACCGGCCGCCGAAGTGTCAATAATGGATAGTCTCCGATGACCCAGACCCACCACGTCATCGAACCACGAGTTGTGGACATCAGGTCCCCGCTTTTCCAGCTTCCTTGTGGCCGCCTCCAGATGCACGAGATTGATCCTCCCGACAGAGTTAAATGCAAAAATTCCTGTAATCCCGCACATATGGCATTAAATTTATGGAGTAAAGGATGAAATCAAACAGGGATGAACAGTACTTTTCTTAAAACTTTCTTAATCATAAGTTTTAGTCTTCTGATGGTCGGTAACATTTCGGCTCAAAACCGAAAGAAGACCAAAAAGATCGACCGGGTCATAGCCGAAGGAAGGAGATACATCGGTACGCCCTATCGGTACGGGGGCATGTCTAAATCCGGCATTGACTGCTCCGGGTTGATTTATAATTGCTACAAAACCATCGATGTGACCCTGCCACGTACCGCGAAAGACCAATCAAAAATAGGCAGCAGCAAAACCTGGGACAGCATCCGCCCGGGAGACATTGTCTATTTTAAGTTTAAACAAAAGGGCGAAAAGTGGTACCATGCCGGTATGATCACTCATGCAGAAAAGGATGACATCCGGTTTGTACATGCTTCCACACGAAGCGGGGTGATAGAGTGCCTATTGGACAGCTATTATATGAATAATGTGAAGAAGTTCAGAAGGGTGATTAAGTAGATCGGCAAGACGTAAAATTCCTACCGGACATCCCATGATTTGACAGAAAAAAGTGGAGCATATCGGATTCGAACCGATGACCCCCACGCTGCCAGCGTGGTGCTCTAGCCAGCTGAGCTAATGCCCCTTTTTGATCTAAAAGTGTATCAGCGTGGTGTTTGAGTCTACGCGACCCGGCCACCTGCGCTAATGCCCCTTTTTTAGGTTTAAGAGCAAGTCCGAAGCTTATGCTCTTTAAGGATTGCGAATTTAAGCTAAAATTCAATTTAACCAACCCCTCCTTTATATTTTTCTCCCATCATCAACCCTTCCACACTATCCTGTGTCTTGATAGGCAGATTTAAAACTTTATGAAAGCCCTTTTACCCCTACTTTGTTTGATCATGCTTTCGGCATGTCTCACAAACCCCTCCCGAACAGAATACACCTACTATCAGGACGCCAAACTGGCAGAGGATTACCCTCATGTACTTCCCGGGGATTCACTAGTGTTCCTTCGGTACCATCAGGCAGAGGACAAAGAAAATGTCATGGATGATGAATATGCGGAAGCGCTATACTTTCAGGTTCCGGATACCACCCAGTTTCTCTACGAAGGTGTCCTGCAACTTCAAGAATTGAAAGTCCGGCTATACCCATACTGCTTCTGTCTGGATGCCGTGGGCAATACCATCGAGGGAGGTAAAATCTCAGGAACCCAAAGGGACGGAATCTGGCGGATTACCGCTGATATCGACTTGCGCATTATCTATGCCTATGATCAGGACAGCACCTATCTGGGTAAGCCAACGAACCGATCCTTTTCCGCCACGTTTCATCAGGAAGCGATTCCCACGAGATAAGACATCATTTCATCTTATAATCCGTAGAAGGAATCTTAGAACCTTTTTGGAAGCATTTCGCTTTCCTACTAAATTCCTTTTATGAGCAAATCCAAAGTAACACTGAGCCATGTGTTCAAAACCATCGTATGGCCCAGAAGAAAGATTATTGGCGTAGGCCTGATATTGATTGTGATCAGCCGGGCAGCCAGCCTGGTACTACCCGGAGCCAGTAAATACCTGATGGATGATGTAATCGCTAAAAGCGATATGGAAATGCTAAAAGTACTGCTGCTGGCCATTCTCGGAGCGATCGTGGTACAGTCCATCACCTCCTTTCTGCTTACAAGAATTCTGAGTGTAGAAGCTCAACACCTCATTTCTCAGCTGCGTGTGCGGGTACAGCGAAAAATCATGTATCTGCCCGTCAGATTTTTTGATAATACGAAAAGCGGGGAGCTTGTCTCCAGGATTATGACTGATGTGGAGGGTGTACGAAACCTCGTGGGCACTGGATTGGTACAGCTGGTGGGCGGACTCCTCACAGCCGTCGTTTCCCTCTTTCTGCTCATCAATATCAGTCCCATGATGACAGTCTACGTATTGGTGCCTGTTTCCATTTTTGGCGTAATTTCTTTGAAGGCCTTCGGATACATTCGCCCGATTTTCAGGGAACGGGGAAAACTGAACGCTGAAGTAACAGGTCGATTGAATGAAACCCTCGGCGGTGTCCGTGTCATCAAAGGCTTCAATGCAGAAAAACAAGAAATAAAAACCTTTGAAGAAGGGGTGGAAAAACTTTATCTAAATGTAAAAAAGAGCCTTACCTCCACCAGTCTGGTTACCAGCTCAGCTACGTTTCTGCTGGGGCTCGCCAGTACCGGCATCATGGGCATTGGTGGGTACCTGATCGTACAAGGCGAAATGACCATCGGTGATTTCCTGGCCTTTACCCTATACCTTGGGTTTATGATCGCCCCTATTGTGCAGATGAGTAACATCGGCAGTCAGCTCACGGAAGCATTTGCCGGACTTGACCGTACCGAGGAGATCATGAATCAGGAAGAAGAGGACGATGGTAGCGTGCGGACCATTCGCATTCCTCAGATCAAAGGAGATGTGGAGTTTCGCAATGTGAGCTTCTCGTATGAAGACGATAATCACGTGATCAAGCACATTAGCTTCAAAGCCCCTGCCGGATCTGTGACCGCCCTGGTAGGAACTTCTGGGTCAGGAAAATCCACCATTGCCAGTCTGGCTGCGTCTTTCCTCACTCCCGATGAAGGCATCATCACCATTGACAATGAAGACCTCTCCAAAATCTCTCTCGAAAGCTACAGAAGTCAGTTGGGGGTAGTCCTCCAGGATGATTTTCTCTTTGAAGGCACCATTCGTGAAAACATTCTCTTCCCAAGGCCCGATGCTTCAGAGGAAGCCCTGATGACTACTGTGAAGGCGGCTCACGTTGATGAATTCACCAACCGGTTCGAAAAAGGATTAGACACACGGATTGGCGAAAGAGGGGTCAAACTATCCGGAGGACAGAAACAGCGCATAGCCATTGCCCGGGCCATATTGGCAGATCCAAGAATACTCATTCTGGATGAGGCTACCTCTAATCTGGACACAGAGAGTGAAAGTTTTATCCAGGAGAGCTTAGCCAGACTCATGAGTGGACGTACTTCCTTTGTGATCGCCCACAGGCTGAGCACCATTCGTCAGGCTGATCAGATCCTGGTGGTGGAAAATGGTCAGATAGCTGAGCAGGGCACCCATGATGAATTGATCCAAAAGGAGGGCCGCTACTTTCAACTTTATACTTACCAGGCAAGAATTTAAGCTTACAATGCACGGCTGGCTGGTTAATTCCATTTGAGTTTGTATATTTATCCTCCCCTGATCAGCAAAATAAAATCGGGCATGCTTATATGCCCTGTTGTTAAACCAGGATTAAACCCAGAAAAAGCATGATAATAGGAATCGGAGGTGTGAGCCGTGCGGGTAAAAGTACTTTGGCCGAGAAGCTGAAAGTACACCTTGAAAAAGCGGGCAAATCCGTAGAAGTATTTTGCCAGGATGAGTATGTGAAGCCTAAGATTTCCATTCCTAAGGTGCAGGGGGTACCTGACTGGGAGAGGCCCAGCACCATCAAGTGGGACTCCCTCACCAATGATGTTCAGAAATCGGAGGCGGATGTCAAAATAGTAGAAGGTTTGTTTTCATTTTATCCGGCTTCCCTTCGTGTAAAATATGACGCAAAGCTGTTTATAGAAATTGATAAAGAGGTTTTTCTGGGCAGAAAAAGTAAGGACAAACGCTGGGATGAAGAGCCGGAATGGTATGCCGAGCACGTGTGGAGATCGTATATGAAATACGGCCAGAAAAAGGGAGACAAGAGTGAGTACCTGGACATCTCAGGGGAAGCTCAGTATGACCCCAAGAAAATTCTGGAGGCCATTGCCAGCTAGGCCACTCCGTTGATTTTGTAAGATTTTCCATTAAAAGAAACCACATCCCCGGTCTTTTTCCCAAGAAAAGCAGTCCCCAGTGGTGCCACGGGTGAAATGCCAAACACCGCCTCAGGTGTTTGAATAAGTCCCAGACTGATACTGATATAAAATAACCCCTGATCTGTACTGAGTAAACTCCCCAGCTCCGCCTCCTCGGACTTTCTTTCGGAGTGGAGTTCCCGAAGGACTTTTTGCTGCTTTAGTACCTGATTGAGCTGTGAAGCTACCTTCTCTTTCTCCAGGTGCATCATGGCACGCCCGGTTTCGTACTTGTCTCCAGCACTGCTTTTGGACTCTTCATTGGCGGCCGCCTGAAACCCTTTGAGCTCATGATTGAGCGCATCCACCCGACTTTGGATCAAAGTCATGCAGACTTCATGAACCTTCTTTTTTAACTCGTGCAATTCCATGAAGTCTGCCTGATGATTTACAATTCGAATTTGATTCCCTGTGCCAATGGCAACTGTGTAGAATAATTGATGGTATTGGTCTGGCGGCGCATATAGGCTTTCCATGCATCTGAACCAGACTCGCGACCACCGCCGGTCTCCTTTTCACCACCAAAGGCACCACCAATTTCCGCACCCGATGTGCCGATGTTAACATTGGCAATACCACAATCTGAGCCCGCCTGTGAAAGGAATAGCTCCGACTCCCGCATATTGGTCGTCATGATGGCGGAAGACAGTCCTTGCGGTACGGCATTTTGCATCGCAATGGCTTCTTCTAGCGTACTATATTTGATCAGGTAAAGAATAGGGGCAAATGTTTCATTGCACACAATCTCGTAATCATTTTTTACCTCATAAATCGCCGGCTTTACATAACAGCCCGACTCATAGCCTGGTCCTGAAAGTACCTCACCAGCTATCACGGCTTTGCCACCTTCAGCGGCAATTTTGGTTAGTGCATTTTCGTACATCTGCACGGCATCCTTGTCGATCAGCGGCCCCACATGGTTGTTTTGATCCAGAGGGCTTCCGATTCGAAGCTGACCATACGCACTTTGAAGCCGCTGCTTCAGGTCATCGTAAATGCTTTCATGAATAATCAATCTTCTTGTAGAAGTACATCTTTGCCCGGCTGTGCCTACCGCACCAAATACCGCTCCCGGAATGGCAATATTGAGGTCTGCATGCTCAGTGATAATGATGGCATTGTTGCCGCCCAGTTCCAGAATGGATTTTCCCAGTCTTCGTCCTACGGCTTCTCCCACAGCCTTGCCCATGCGGGTAGATCCTGTAGCCGAAATTAACGGCACTCGCGTATCGTTGGCCATTTTCTTTCCGATTTCTGCGTCTCCCACGATCAGCCCACACACTCCGGGATGTATGCCATTTTTCTCAAAAATTCCCTGCACGATTTTCTGACAGGCGATTGCTGACAAAGGCACTTTTTCGGATGGCTTCCAGATACACACATCTCCACACACCCATGCCAGGGCGGAGTTCCATGCCCAAACGGCTACCGGAAAGTTGAATGCAGAAATAATTCCGACGATGCCCAGCGGATGCCACTGCTCGTACATTCGGTGCAGTGGTCGCTCTGAGTGCATGGTGAGGCCATAAAGCTGACGTGAAAGTCCCACGGCAAAATCGCAGATATCGATCATTTCCTGCACCTCTCCCAGCCCTTCCTGTAGAGACTTGCCCATTTCATAAGACACCAAAGTGCCAAGATCATCCTTATGCTTTCTGAGCTCCAGCCCGATCTGCCTGACAATCTCACCTCGTTGCGGTGCAGGTACTTGCCGCCACTCCAGAAAGGCCTCCTGTGCCGATCGCACTACTTTTTCGTAAGCATCGGTATCCGCCAATCGCACCTCGGCAATGGCTTTGCCATCCACAGGTGAAAAAGAAGTGATCATTTCACCCTTGGTAGCAAGCCACTTACTACCTATAGCCGCACCGGGGTTGGATGCCTCTACACCAAGGTTCTTTAAGATTTTAGTCATGTCAGAAGATGGGGTACTCATATCTGTTTTGGTTAAATGTTGTTTCGAGGTGCAAAGCTAAATAATCTGATTGCGAAAAACCCTAAAAACCAAAAGAGCCACCTTGCCGATCGGCAAGGTGGCTCTCATCTCTACCAACTTCTATCACCAACCTATTCCATAATAGGCTTTTTCTCCATTGGGATAAACCCCTTCTATAAGTATCCCCTCTCCTCTGGCACCGTTCAGCGATGCAGACAAATCATCCATGTTCGCAATGGGTCGCTTATCTATTTTCGTGATAATAAAACCTTCTTCGATTCCGGCCTCTTTCCACTTACCCTTTTCAATGGACTTCACTTGCACCCCGGATTTCAACCCAAACTTTTCCTTGTAAGTATCCGAAACGGGCTCCAGCGTGGCTCCTTCCATCTGGAAGGCACTGTTGGCCTTCACCACCTCAGTAGTCATAAACTGATTCTTCAATATGGCATCAACTGTCTTGGTTTTCCCTTCCCTGATGAAAGTCACCTCAATTTCATCGCCAGGCCTGTTGAGTGCCACCTGCTCCTGTAGCTGAGCCACGTTCGATACCTTTTTGCCATCAATGGCAATGATTACATCCTTCTCCTTCAAACCAGCCTCAGCAGCAGAGGTACCTTCCTTTACTTTCGCCACAAATACCCCTTTGAGCACATTCAGATTTTCCTGCTCAGCCAGTGCTGATGACACATCCACAATTTCGATACCCAATAATGGGCGCTGTACGGCGCCAAAATCTTTCAGGTCATAGATCACCTTCTTCACCAAAGTGGCTGGCACCGCAAATGAATAGCCGGCAAAAGCTCCCGTGGGCGAGGCGATGGCAGTGTTTATCCCCACCAACTCACCTTTCAGATTGACCAGTGCCCCACCACTATTTCCGGGATTCACAGCCGCATCTGTCTGTATGAATGCCTCTATACGTGTGGCGCTTCCTCCTCGTGCCAGAATGTTAATATTCCGGGCCTTGGCACTCACAATACCTGCTGTTACGGTAGACCTGAAATCAAACGGATTGCCGATGGCCAGTACCCACTCCCCGATCTGCATATTTTCAGAATCTCCAAACTTCACCGTGGGTAAATTCTCTGCCTCTACTTTGATCAGCGCCAGGTCGGTATCCGGATCTACCCCTACAACTTCTCCCTTATAAGTACTGTTGTCATTCAACAAGATTTCGATCTCCGACGCACCATCCACCACGTGATTGTTGGTGGCTATGTATCCATCTGAGGAAACAATAACTCCGGAACCTGCCCCCATACCCGGGCCGCCCTCACGCCGATCGTAGCGATCACCGAAATAGTCTCTGAAAAAATCCTCCATTGGGTTACGGGCACCATTGGATTGGGTGGTTGCGGCATATTTTGTGCGAATGTGTACCACCCCCGGTGTTGCAGACTTAGCTGCGTATACAAAGTTGAGTCCCTGGGGCACTACATAGTCGGTGGTATCAAAAACGTAATTGGTAAAACTCACCGGATTACTACCGTTTACCGGCTGAATCTGATTAGTAACTTCTGCCTCCACCAAAGTGGTATATCCTCCAAGGGCGATGGCCGCTCCCAAAAAAGAAGACAGAATCATTGCGAAAAATATATTCCTCTTACTCATAATTTTTGCTGTTTCTAATTTCCGTATAGACTTATACTCACTTTGATCAGACTTTGTTTGGCTTAAACTCCCGATACGCGGTAAGTGTATATAAGCTTAACAAATCTTAACAAAAAACCCTGATCCCGGCTACTGCCAGGACCAGGGTCAACTCACTCTCAACCTATGATTACTTGATCGCAATGGTCTTTTTCATTTCCTTCTTAGCATCCTTAGGCAATACAATGTTGAGTACACCATCTTTATAAGAAGCATCGATTTTCTCCACATTCACATTATCTGGTAAGTAGAAGGATCTGCTGAAAGTCCCATAAGAGCTCTCCACAGTGTGGTAGTTTTTCTCGGTTTTTTCCTGGCTCATTTTGCGCTCGCCACTCACAGTCAACCGGTCGTCCTTCACATCTATGTTGATGTTTTCTTTTTGGATTCCGGGCACGTGAAACTGAATTTCAAATTCTTTGTCTGATTCAGCAATGTCTACCTGAGGTGAAAAGCTGGTGATGCCTTTTCCTCCATAAAAGTCATCATTGAAAAACCTGTCGATGAAGTTTCCGAATGTTGCGGGCTTAAAGCCGTTTGGGTTATACTTTATAAGTGTCATGTTTTTAAAAGTTTAAAATGTTTAACATCAAATTCGATTACTCACTCAACGAATTCTATACCAAGTCAAGAATTCGGTGAAATAAGCGCCATAATGTCTGCTTTTGGTGATAATCGGATAATTATACTGACATAATGGCTTGAATTCAGAAAAAAGAGAAGTAATTGAAATTTTTAAGTGAAAGGTTTTGCAGATAATGAAACAGAAAATTAAGTTTGCAATCCTTTTTACAAAGCCTTGTAAAGAGGCAGCGAAAAATTCCTCCTTAGCTCAGCTGGTTAGAGCATCTGACTGTTAATCAGAGGGTCCTTGGTTCGAGCCCAAGAGGAGGAGCCAAAACAAGAAACCTACTAGATAATTCTGGTAGGTTTTTTTTATTTAATACCTGAGGTGACTGGGCTCGAACACGTTCGAGGGCTAGCCGCCAGGGATCAATCTGGAAAGTTGGGGAAAAGATGAAGTTGGTATTTCTTTGCCATTAAAAAAGTTGAAGGAATTAGACTTGTTGAAACTGGTATTACCCGAGGGTATGTTGGACTATTTTGATGTATCGGGTATGGAAATTAAAGAAGGCCAATATCAGATCTATCTA
>NZ_JAVKCA010000006.1:0-43402 GCF_040222955.1 Marinoscillum sp.
GTCGTTCCTGATTTAATTCCCTCAAGCCGGGAAGGCTGTTACTTTTCCTTGATGAAAAGTAACCAAAAATCATGACAGAATGATCACTCCCGACCCTATCCGATCAGTATCGGGGCCATCGCACGCCCGGAATTCTGTCGGCCATCCCGCCTATGCGCAGAGGTTTCAGGTTCATGCCTGTTGAGCGTTTGGGTTGAAAGAAAGCCTCTACAAGGAAGGCGCGTAACTCACCAGCCTTGTCTCGCTTGCTGGCAAGGGGAAGGACCAACAAGTGCAAAGGAAAAGCCAACTCTACCTCTGAACCGCCATGGGATATCAGACCATGTTGGCAATAGTTTTTACTTCATTCTAACAATTCGAATTCCTCCTTGCTTGTAAACTTCTCCTAATGAACATTCATTATTCTTGAAAAAGAATTTATCACTATTTGGTTCGTATCTTACTGTTTCGCTATCCAATAGGAGATAATAGTGTTCCCTATCATGTAGCATGGCCATGTTGTCTTTTGTTAAGGAAACTAATTCAAGATATGACAGAGAACCTGAACTGATTAGTTCGTTAATAGGAATTTGTGATTGCCCACTTAGAATAAAGTATTTTTCTCCGCCTCCTGGCATTCCAAACCACGGCATAACATCTCCTTTAGATACAGAATATTTACTTGGAATCTCATTTACTATGAAATAACGTTCTTCTAAATGTTGGAATTCGGGCGGAAGTGATTTTTTTTCAAAGGGCTCATTTGCTGACCAAAAGAATATTCCTTGATTTTGCCAAGCTGGGTTTTCAGGTTCAGGTGATGTGTTCTCGTCGAAATAGTGCATGAATAGCTGATGGTTTAACATTCTTAAGGTTGCCCCATTAACAGCTTCTGTTAATTCATCAATTGACGATCCTGAGTTCTTCTTCTTAAATAAATTTTTGAACATTTCACAGTAATTATTGCTAACAACCACTGGTGGTTGTTATACGCCTTGTAACACTACCAAATCTAGCAGTTTTTGCTTCCTGATCAAACCATTGTCGGCTATGGGGTGTACGCTGCTCCTCTAACCCGCTCCCACCCGCCCCTTTGTGGCCTTCCACCTAAAGGAGTCACTATTTTCAGCTCACCACCCTACGTTAGCGGCCGGTTCACTAAATTGTCACCTCAAAATCGGGTCAATGACGGATGAAAATAGCTGTTTACAAGCCATAGCGCAGGGTAGCGAGGAAGCTTTGGAGCAGCTATACCTTCTGTATGCTGATCGGGTGTACAACACGCTCATTAGCTACACCAAAAATGCGGAGGATGCCGAGGAACTCCTGCAGGATGTATTTGTGACCATCTACAATACGGCCTCCGGCTTTCAGTACCAGTCATCCGTCAGCACCTGGATCTACCGCATCGCGGTGAATAAATCCCTGGATTTTCTCCGAAAAAAGAACAGTCAGAAGCGCTCGGGCATCTTCACCTCCCTGTATGTAAAGGACTCCGCGGAGCCGAAATATGAAGCTGCCGATTTTGTACACCCCGGGGTGAAGCTGGAAAACCAGGAAGATGCCGGGCTGCTCTTTCGGGCCATCGATGCGCTTTCGGACAACCAACGGACGGCCTACATCCTCACCCAGGTGGAAGGCCTGCCACAGAAGGAAGCAGCAGCAATCATGAACCAAAGTGCTAAGGCCGTGGAGTCGCTGGTACAGCGGGCCAAAGCAAATTTGAAACAGGAATTAGAAAAATATTTCCCCGAACGAGGGAAATCGAAAAATAGTACGTCGAAATGAACATGGAACTAAAAAATCGTGTCACGGAGGTGATGAATAGCCTGGAGGGCATTCAGAAAGCGAAAGCGCCCCGTGATGGTTTTGCAAAAATTCAGCAAAAGCTGGCAGATCAGCGCCGGGAACAGCCCACCCTCAGTAAGCCTGACTATGGCTGGATGAAGGTGGCTGCGGTGATCGCTTTGGTGGTCTGCTCCAATGTCTGGGCCGTGGCTAACTATTGGGCATCTGACCAGGCAACCTATGCAGCTGCTGGCAGCTACCCACAGATCGTCACTGATTTTAACCTGTACGAAAATGAATAACAAGATGTATAAAACAGGATTCTTCATCCTTTTGGTCATCAACATTGGGCTGGTAGTGCTCTTTGCGCTGGGTCCCAGGCCCCCACGCCCCGAAAGCGGGATCAAAAATGAAATCAGCCGCGAGCTGGACTTCACAGCAGCGCAGAAAGCAGCCTTTGAGCAAATGGCCCTGAACCATCGGGAAGCCATCCGCACGCTGGAAAAGCAGGAACGCGAACTGATGGGCGCATTCTTCAATCAGCTCTCCCAGACCGAGCCCAATGGCGTGAATGAAGGGCTCCTTCAGGAAATCATGCAGCTGGAAAAGGATAAAATCATGGTGACCTACCACCACTTTGAAGATTTAAAGGGGATCTGCAACGAGGAGCAGCTGGTCAGGTTTGAGCGGGTGATCCAGCGCATCCTGCCTGTACTCACCAATTCGTCCGGGAGGCCGACGCGGCCCGATCAGCCTTTTTTATGAAGTGCCTTCCGCCGTACCTCTTAGGTCTGTCCTTTTCACTACATCGCAGTGAAGCAATCTGACACCAAAGGCAAAAACCGTCAAATACCCCGCCCCTTCTGAATGGTGATGGAGCACCTCAACGGCCTTTTTTTACACTGGCTGAAAAAAAATCATGACACTGCGAGGGGTGATTAAATAATCCGCGTCTAAACATCCAAACAATAGAGAAAATATGAAAGTATCGTGGATAAGCATGATTTTAGGGCTCCTTGCAGGAGCAACCATTTGGATTTCCTGTGGCAATGATGACTCAGAGGACAGCAGCATTGACGATGGCGAAACGCTCACCGAGCTGCCAGCAGCTTTTGGTGTTTTTGATTCTGACAATGTCTCCGTTATGCTGACCAACGATGGCAGGGAAATCATCATCGAAACCAATGGCCTCCCCAATCACACCT
The DNA here is from genome assembly GCF_040222955.1 of Marinoscillum sp. Classification (GTDB taxonomy): domain Bacteria; phylum Bacteroidota; class Bacteroidia; order Cytophagales; family Cyclobacteriaceae; genus Marinoscillum. Next base: position 2,973 of record NZ_JAVKCA010000006.1, read on the forward strand.
CACCCTATTGGTCCAACACTACGGCCCGAGAGATGGACGGTATTACCACGTCAGCCGCTGTAGAAAATCATCCGCTTTTTGTGGAACCGACAGTCACGTCTTATGATCAAATGGCACCAGGGAATATCGATGATTTCAATGGCTCATTTTCCCTGACGGTGGATGCCGTGCCAGGTCTGGCAAGCAGCAGCACAGCCACAAGCCTGGGAGCCGTAGGCATTTCGGTCAGTGGTTCAGTGATTTACAATGACCAGGAGGGCCCAAACGTTCCGCTGGATGGAGCCGTGGGGTCCCTGGATTACAACGGGGCACATACAGGGCCTCAGAGTTATCACTACCACCTGGAGCCCAAAGCATGGTCTGACGATGATGATCATCTCATAGGAATTATCGCTGATGGATTTTTCCTGTATGGAAGAAAGTGTACCTCAACAGAAACCTACCCTACTGATCTGGATGAATCCGGCGGGCACATCAGCACGACCAGGTACAATACCACTGAAGCGTATCATTATCATATTCAAAACGAACGCTACCTCAATCAGTACTACATCTTATTTCCCGGGGATTATCAAGGAACCGCCAATGCAATTCGCTAAAACCTTCTGGTTCTTTCTGGTGATGGTGGTGGGGTGCCAGTCGAAAAAAACGGCTGACCATTCCGTATTCACTGAGGCTACCCCTTTGATCGAAGTGTCGGTTGACTCCATCAAAATTGATAGAAATCAAGGCCTCGCATTTTATCAGGGCATTCCATTTACCGGAGTGTCCGTGGCTTCCTATGAAAATGGTCGGATCGCAGAAAAAATCACCTATCTGAATGGCCAGCGAAATGGAAGCAGGCACAAGTGGTTCGAAAGCGGCCTTCTGAGCTATGAAGCCACCTATGTCTCCAACAAACTCCACGGTGAGGCCACCTCCTGGTGGAGCAATGGGAACCTGCGATCTCAATCGAATTTCCAATCGGGGGTAGCTGATGGCACACAGCAAGAGTGGTACCAGGACGGTCAGCTTTTCAAGGAGGTGCACCTCGCAGATGGCCAGGAGGAAGGGCTGCAGCGTGCCTGGCGAAAAAACGGGAAACTCTATGTCAACTATGAAGCCAGAAATGGCAGAATCTTCGGACTGAAACGGGCCACGCTGTGCTATGAATTAACCAATGAAAACATCGTATTCAATGACTAGATACCTGATCATTCTACTGGTAATAAGCCTCACTGGCTGCTCTCCCGAGACAAAGGAGGCAACCAACCCGGTAAACCAGCTGCCTTATTATGACGAGGCAACATTCACACCCAAATGGTTTGCCTCATCGGAAGATATCCCTGGCGATTTTCATCAAATTCCATCCTTCTCTCTGATCAACCAATCCGGGGACACCCTGACGGAAAAAGAGGTGGAAGGCAAAATATTTGTCACTGACTTCTTCTTTACATCCTGCCCCGGTATTTGCCCTCAAATGACCTCCAATATGCTATTGGTGCAGGAGGCGTTTTTAGAGGACAACGATGTTTTGATTTTGTCACACTCAGTCACACCCGAGTATGATAGTGCCTCCGTACTCATGGAATACGCCGCATTGAAGGGTGTGGTAAGCGGCAAGTGGCATTTACTGACCGGAGACAGAGAGGCCATTTATGATCTTGGCCGCTATCAATACTTTGTAGAAGAAGACCTGGGGCTGGAAAAGGCCCCGGATGATTTCATTCATACGGAAAACTTCGTCCTGGTAGATAATGAAAGGCGCATTCGCGGCATTTACAACGGCCTCAACAAAGCATCTGTCAACCAACTGATTGCTGATATCAAAACGCTAAAATCCAGTACTTAAGCGTCCCTGTCCATGAGGATGATTTATTCTCCTCCCGAGGGAATTACCGGAAAGCTGCGTCTAAACTGACAAGCGTAGTAAACAGACCTTAAACTTTCAAATCATGAAGAAAATACTCCTGCCAATCATCCTCCTCGCCTCTTTCATGGCTTGTGAACAGGAGCATGCTGCCACCTCAGAAATCGTTATTGACGACACTGATTTCGAAGCAACAGACTGGACCACCGATACCCACAGCAACGATGCGGATCCCAATTTTGAGGAGGTTTTTGAAGACAATGCGGTCAAACGGCTGGACCTTGTGATTACCGCTGACCGATGGGAGGCCATGCTGGACGATATGACCAGCCTGTATGGAACCTTTGGCACAGGCAGGGGTGGGAACTCCTTTTCGGATGAGAATCCCATTTTTGTTCCGGCAGAGGTGTTTTATGAGGGTACCCAGTGGTACAAAGTAGGTGTTCGCTTCAAGGGCAACTCCAGTTTGGCTTCCACCTGGAAGTCCGGCAATATGAAGCTGTCCTTCAAACTTGATTTTGATGAATTTGAAGATGATTATCCCCAAATAAAGAATCAGCGTTTTTATGGTTTCAAGAAGCTAAGCCTCAAAAACAACTACAATGACAAGTCCATGCTGCGGGAGAAAGTAGCAGGCGATATTTTCAGAAACGCCGGATTGACGGGTTCGCACACTGCATTTTATACGGTGTATGTAGACCATGGCGATGGCCCCATATACTTCGGACTGTACACCCTGGTAGAAGAAGTGGATGATACCGTCATTGATACGCAATTTGCAAGCAACGATGGCAACCTCTATCAGCCGGATGGCGATGGAGCCAGCTTTGCGGCAGGCACATTTAGTGAATCTCAGTTTGTAAAAGAAACCAATGAAGATGCGGCTGACTGGTCGGATATTCAGCATCTGTTCGCAGCCCTGCACGCAGGAAACAGGACCAGCGATGCAGCAGCCTGGCGTGCGGGTCTGGAGGCCGTTTTGGATACGGATGTGTTCTTAAAGTACCTGGCGGTGAACACCGTCATACAAAACTGGGATACCTATGGGAGGATGACCCACAACTACTTTTTGTACAACAATCCCGAAACCAACCTGCTTACCTGGATTCCATGGGATAACAATGAGGCCCTGCAAACCGGCAATAGAGGGGGCTCCCTGGCACTCAATTTCTCAGGGTTGTCTTCTTCTGAGTGGCCGCTGATCGGTTATTTGTATTCCGATGCTACCTACAAAGCGCAGTATGACGCTTACGTTGAAGAGGTCGTCAGTGGGGTCTTTAATGCCAGTGACCTGCAGACTACCTACACCGCTTACGCGGCTTTGGTCGAGCCCTATGCCATTACCGAAACCCGGGGCTATTCATTTCTGAACAGCAGCTCTGATTTTCAATCAGCCATCAACGGCCTGAAAACGCATGTAACACAGCGAGCGACAGCCGTAACGGTTTATTTAAACTGATGTAAAACCGGAAGGATTGTTTGTCATCAATCTTTAACCGGAAGATTCAATCTCATCATTTGCCATTTCATCACTATATTCCGAATTATTTCACTTTACAATAATCTCATCCATGCTTATTTTGTCCAAGGTTCGTCGGTTCACTTTCTTTCTCACCCTCCCCACCCTCCTGCTGGCCACGGCCTGTGGCAGCGGCGATGGTGATGGCGATGAAGAACCGGAGCCCACGGCAGAAGGCATCTTTATCAATGAAATAGTGGCCTCCGGTGACGACTGGATAGAGCTGTATAACGCGCTGGAAACCAGCAAGGACCTTGGAGGCTATGCCATTTCGGACAGTGGCAATGAATATGCGCTCCCTACCGGCACTACCATTGCCGCCAAGGGGTTTATCGTGTTGCTCTGCAATGATCTGGGCACAGGCCTCAACACCAATTTCAAACTCGCTTCGGGTGGGGAAACAGTCTCGTTGAAAAATGCGTCCGGTACCCTCATTGATCACATCGAATTCCCCAACCTGGACAATGGGCAATCCTATGCCAGGTTCCCGGATGGGTCAGATCTTTGGCAAATCACAGGGGTCACCACACAAGGTGAATCCAATGGCACGGATGGTGCGCCTGCCATCAATTCCATCTCACGGGCTCCGCTCGTTCCGGCCCTGAATCAGCCTGTGGTCGTCACGGCTGAGCTGATCTCGACGACAGGTGTGGCATCTGTCAAATTATTCCATCGTTTCAATGGCGGTGCCTTCTCGGAGGTGGCCATGACCCTTCAAAGCGGAACATCCTACACCGGCACCATCCCGGGAATGACCACAGAAGGGACCGTAGCGTATTATGTGGAAGCCGTAGGAACCAACGGGTCGTCCTCATTCAAACCTGCCTCCGCCCCCGATAATACGGACGATTATTTGCTCAACACAGATCCCCTGCCACAGCTGGTCATCAATGAATTCATGGCCAGCAATACCTCCTGCTGCCCGGATACTGATAGCGGAGAAGAGGAGTTTGATGACTGGATAGAAATTCACAACCTGGGCACTACTGCAGTGAACCTGGCCGACATGTATTTCTCAGACGATAAAGACAATCCCTTCGGTGACAAAATCAGCGACGATGATGCCGCCGCCACTACCATTCCTGCGGGCGGTTACCTGGTTTTTTGGGCCGATGGATCTACCAGTCAGGGTGCCACACACCTCAATTTTAGCCTGAGTGCCGATGGCGAGGATGTGGGGTTATTCTACATCGATGGACGCCCCATTGACACGTACACCTTTGGTGCGCAAAGCGAGAACATATCGTGGGGACGAACAACTGATGGTGGCGACACCTGGGGAGCACTGAGTAATCCCACGCCGGGCCAGGCCAATCAATGATTTCGAGTAGGGTGTTAGAATAGTCCTTTAGAAGGCTCCCGGGATACCCCGGGAAATGGCCTGCTATCGGGACATGAAAAAAGTGATTTTTCCCACCTTTTTTGCGAGGGACTGAGCGAAGGTTCACGTCTAAATAATCAAACAAATAAGGAAATGAAAAACACAATAAAAACACTCGCACTCGGAGCTATGGCTTTCTTAATGGTAGCATGTGCTTCACAAAAAAATCAGACAAGTAGCAATGACCAAAGGCCGTCAGGTCAGCAGGCTGGTCGCCAGCAGGGACCACCGAGTTTTTCGCAACTCATTGCTGAAATGGACGCCAACGATGATGGCAAACTAGCAAAAAGTGAGGTAAAAGGACCACTGGCAAATGATTTCGCTAAGATTGACGCTAACAGTGACGGATTTCTTTCAGAAAGTGAATTGAAAAATGCACCAGCTCCGCAAAGAGGCGGCCCAGGAAACTAAGCAAGATCGCATTTCATCAAATACTCAGTCCCCGGCTTGTCGGGGACTTTTTTTGTTTAGACCATTGGCTCAGCCCTGCACATGGGTCTTCTCTAAGGACGTCAGGGATCAAAACCGCCCACTCTGTAGGGGCACTCAGCGAATACACCGTACATTTACCTGATTGCAACCTCCGTAAACCTGCCAAAGATTACCATGAGCATCTTCAATATCATTACCGTCCTGATCATCCTTTCAGCCGTATTTGCCTTCATCAACACCAGGTTTCTGAAGCTCCCTTTCACCATTGGCCTGATGATCATCGCGATTATTTTCACGGTCGGAATCAGTATTCTTGGTCACTTTAATCACTATGTGCTGGATGAAGCCAAGCTTATGATCCAGTCGGTGGATTTTGAAACGGCACTTCTGGACATCATGCTCAGCTTCCTTCTTTTTGCCGGAGCATTGCATACCAAACTTGAATCACTCAAAAGGCAAAAAGGCCCTATAGCCCTGTTTGCCACCATAGGGGTGGTACTCTCTACTTTTCTGATCGGCACCATGATGTATTATCTGTTCATGGCCTTCAGCTACCCCATCAATTACATCTACTGTCTGCTTTTCGGGGCGCTCATCTCCCCTACTGATCCCATTGCCGTCCTGGGTATTTTGAAGGACGCCAATGCGCCTAAAAAGTTGGAGACGAAAATCGTGGGTGAGTCGCTTTTCAATGATGGCGTGGGTGTGGTGGTTTTCATCGTGCTTTTCAAAATCGCTCAACAAGGCCTGGAGGCCATGAGTTTTGCGGATGTGAGTTTGTTGTTTGTGACCGAGGTAGCCGGAGGCATGATCCTGGGCCTATCCGCTGGATGGGGTGCTTTTCGGTTGATGAAAGTCATTGATAATTATGAAACGGAGGTCATCATTACGTTGGCGCTGGTCATGGGTATTTCTGCTCTGGCGCATTACCTACACGTATCAGGACCGCTTGCCGTAGTAGTGGCAGGTATTTTTCTGGGCAACAAAGCCCCAAAAATTGCCTGGTCTGCAAACACCCATACATATGTCGATAAATTTTGGGAGCTCATTGATGTCCTGCTGAATGCCGTTCTTTTCGTACTCATCGGTTTGGAGCTATTAGTGGTGACGATGAACGGGAAATACCTTCTATTTGGAATGATCGCCATACCTCTGGCCCTTTTAGCCAGGTTCATTGCACTTTCAGGCCCGGTAGCAATTTTCAAGTCCAAACTAGACTTCATCCCCAAAACTAATCTGATCATGACCTGGGGCGGTATCAGAGGGGGCATTTCCATAGCCCTGGCCTTATCTCTGGAACCTCAGATGGGGCGCGAACTTTTCCTTACCATCACCTACGTGATTGTGGTATTCTCTATCATCATTCAGGGATTGACCATCGGATCGCTGGTGAAGTGGGTTTTGAAGCGTTCGGAATCTGGTTAATGAATTAGAGACGTAAGATGGCTTCCAGAAAGCCCATATTTTCGCCCTTGTTCTTTACAAAGGTCTTACCGATCTTGTAATATCCGGTAGGCATTGACCAGCCGAAGACATAAGGGTGAATCAACCTGAAGTGGAAATTCCAAACATAAAAAAGGTACTTAATTTTTACTATTTCATATCTGAAGACTCCTATTGTTGTATATCATTGTTGGTAGTTTGGTCCGATTTGGAGATAATTTGTAATGGACCTGGTTCACGAAGATTATGATGTGGGAGCGAAATGAAAGTGGCATAAATGGTGGAGCTTTACCGGAAGTATTGGGTATAATTTGGAACTGTTCCAAAAGCTGGACTTTTTACAGGATGCTGCTAAGCATAGTCAATGGCATATTGCCACTGGGCACCCTGTATTTAATCAAGAAGATTGTTGATGAAATCGTGCTGCTGGCTGATGGTCTGGGACAGGATGATTTTCCCTATGAATCCTTTGTGGTGTATATCGGACTGTGGCTGGGATTAATCCTGGTTACTGCGCTCCTTGGGCTGCTACTAGACTATATTTCGGAGGTACACAATCATATCCTCTCCAACCACATGCAGGGAATGATCCAGGAAAAAGCACTTGCCGTAGAGTATCGGTTTTATGATACGGATAATTATCATGACATTTTTCATCGAGCACAGAGAGAAGCCAGTTCCAGGCCCCAAAGACTACTCAACGACTTGACCACCTTTATCAGCAGTGGCGCATCACTTATTATCCTTTCTACCATTTTTCTTTCCCTGCATTGGGCCATTGGGTTAGCTTTTGTGTTGATAGCCATCCCTACTGCCCTGGTCCAATTCAAGTTCATTCGCAAGTTCCATGAGTATAAATTGAAGACTACACAATTGGAACGAAAAGCCAATTACCTGAACCAGCTGATTACTTTCAAACCGTACGCAAAGGAGAATAGAATTTACGCGATAGGCCCTGAAGTGCGAAGGCTCTTCATCAAAGCAAAGGATGAACTTCTAGCAGGAAACCTGAGAATTCTGAACACCTATTTGAAATCCAATATAGGTACAGTGTTTATTGAAATATTGTTCCTGGGTGGCATCTTCTATTACGTCATTGTTCAGACAGGTAGTGGCATCCTCAGTATTGGATCCATGGTGATGTACTTTCAGGCTTTCCAGAGGGGCCAAAAGTCCATGAAGGATGTCCTTTCTGCTCTAAACAAAATATTAGAACAGAAACTCTTTCTTAAGCATCTATTAGAGTTTTTACATCTCAAAGGGGTACAACCGGACGCTGATCATTCAAAAGTAAAAATTGAATCCATCGCCAAAATAGAAATTAAGGATGTGGGGTTTTCCTACCTAAATGATTCGTTTGAGGTACTCAAGCATATCAACCTCACCCTGAACACGGGTGAAATTTTGGCCATCGTTGGAGAAAATGGATCCGGTAAGTCCTCTCTGGTTAAACTTTTATGTGGATTTCACTCACCATCGGCGGGTGAAATCTTGATCGATGGAAAGAACATCAATGATATTGATAACGATTCTTACAGGAATCAGGTGAGTACACTTTTTCAGGATTATTCAAAATACCACCTCTCTGCAGGATTTAATGTATCACTGAGAGAAGGTCATTGGGATGAAAAACTGCTCCGAGCAGGTACGGATAAAGCCGGAGCTACGGAGGTGATCGATGCGTTGCCCCATGGGTTCAAGACTCAGCTGGGCAAGGAGTTTAAGGGTAGTTCTGAACTTAGTGGTGGGCAATACCAGAGACTTGCACTTTCGAGGGCCCTCTACAAATCTGCTTCTGTACTTATTTTGGATGAGCCCACAAGTTTTATCGACGGTAATTCTGAAAGAATATTTCTTCAACAGCTCCGTGAAATCTCCAGAGATAGAATTGTGATCATGATAAGTCACAAATTGTCTAACATTATCTTAGCAGACAAAATATGTGTTTTGCACGAAGGTCATAAGGTAGAGTTTGGCTCTCATGACGAATTGATCAAGGCAAATAGCTACTATAAAAAAATGTTTGAACCACAGTTAGTGAGATTTTCCGAGAACAGCTAACAACACTTAACTGGAATGCTTTAGCACTGATCCGCCATGAATGAAAAACTGATCTCAATACATATTCCTAAGACTGCCGGAACCTCCTTTCGTCATACGCTGATAGATGTTTACGGGATAGAGAGGGTAATGCCATTTTATTATCCCGACAAAAGTAAAATCTCCTATAAAATCCCAAAGCGGATCCGTGTGCTTCATGGTCACATATCCAGTCACGATTACGACCAATTAATTAAGCAAAATCCTGAGTGGGAAAAAGCCAAGGTAATCTCCTGGGTCAGAGATCCGGTGGACCGGTTTATCTCCAACTATTTCTATATGAAAGATATAGTTTGCCGACAACTGGATAACTTCAATAAAGACACTCCGGATCTCAAAAAAAGAATGGTGCGCACGCTAGACGACTTTATCCAAAGACCCAATGAAAGAGACGAGATGGTCAGATTTATTAATGAACAAGACCTGGTATCCAACAAGTTTTCATTTATTGGAGATGTAAGTAATTATGACGAAGACCTTCAATTGCTGGCATTTATTCTCGGTTGGAAGGCTTATCGAACCTATCAACACAACACCACAAAGGGTAAGGAAAAAGTGGACAATGAAACCCGAAACAGGATCAGAAACATCCTGGAAGGAGACATGAACATCTACGATGAGGTAACAGCGTGGCGAAGAACTCACCAGAAAGCAACCGGACATTCCGGATTCACTCCTGCAGTTTCGATCCACAACAAGTTAAAACTCAGGAATCGGGCGGTCGGCAGAGTTCTTTCCTTGTTTCAAAAAATTAGATAGAATGGCACTGGAGTTAGTTTCAATACATGTACCTAAGACCGCAGGCACGTCGTTGGCGCACAGCTTTTGTCAGGCATATGGCGACGATCGAGTCGTAAGCCTGACAAGGAAGCTGGTTAGAGGAAACGAAAACAATCTCAGCGTTCACCTCCATCCAAATACCCGAGTCTTACATGGGCATTTCTTTTATTCTGAAATTGACCCCCATATTCTGGCTGATGAAAACATCAGGCTCATTGCGATGGTGAGGAATCCTATTGATCGTGTAGTTTCCAACTATCACCATTTTATCAAAACCACTAAGGAACACTTTCCTGGTTCAAGAAAGTGGCTTCGCCGATTTGAATCCCTGTTAAAATATGCTTCCAGGGAGCATACCCAAAATGTCCTCAATAGATATCTTGCGCCCTATAACTGGGATCGCTTTGCCTTTATTGGTGTTCAGGAGTGCTTTGCTGAAGATCTGGCTCGTCTTTCAGTGCTTTTGGGATGGGACCCTAATACTGAAGAATACAGGCTGAATGTGCATAAACGTAAGAAGGAATTAACACAGGAGGAAGAATACTATCTGACCAGGTGGAATCAGGAAGACATTAAATTGTATGAAGAATTGGTGTCCATGCGTAATCTCAAAAAATGGTGATCGTGTTTTATTTTAGAAATTCAAGTGCAGAATGATTGTCTCGCATAAGCATAAATTCATTTTCATAAAAACACACAAAACCGCCGGCTCTAGCCTTGAAATGGCACTGGCCAATATTTGTGGCCCTGATGATATTATTAGTCGGTTAAACACGAAAGATGAAACAGCACGAAAAAACCTGGGCTACGTAACTGCCCAAAATGATTATGTTCCATTCTCAGCTTACAGACTAAAAGATTGGTATAAATTTCTGGTGAGGGGTCATAGACTCTTTTATAGAAATCACTGGCCTGCCAAAAGGATCAAGAGGTATATCCCTAAGCATCAATGGGAGAGCTATTTCATTTTTTGTTTTGAAAGAAACCCATACGAAAAGATCATTTCCTGGCACTATTGGGTTAGAAGAAAAACGAAGCTTAACATCAGTGAATTTCTGAACGTCAGGAGCGAAAAGATACGAGCCGAGCTCGAAATGTACCATATCAATGGGAAACTAGCTGTGGACAAAATGTATGCATATGAAGAACTGCAGGAGGCTCTTGCGGATATTTCTGACCGATTATCTTTAACTGAGCCATTGACCATGCCCGAATACCGTGCAAAAGGGAACATTCGAACAGATAGAAGACCATTCGCAGAAGTACTCAGCCAGAAAGAGATGAAGACAATTTATGATATTTACTATCCGGTATTTGAACTACTGGGATACGAGAAAACCAGTAAAATCGAGCTATGATTAACACTGATCCGCATCCCTCAATCGTTTGGCTGGCATCATACCCAAGATCAGGAAATACCTTCTTTCGAAACATCCTTTTTCATGTGTATGGCATAGAGTCCCTTACCTATCATCTTCAGAATAAGGATGAGCTTGACCGAAACACCCTTGAAAAGAGAACATTTGTCAAGACTCATTTAACACCTGATCAAATCCCAATTCTAGAAGGCGATCAGGTCATCTACCTGGTAAGAGACGGAAGGGACTCGGTATTGTCACGTGCCCATAGAAAAAAGAATATGGTAGATCGTTTCTCTAATTTCAAAGTGAATTTGATCAATTTCATCTCCAGCCAATACCCGGGAGGATCGTGGTCCGGGCACGTTTCATCCTGGGCCAAATATGCTACGGTCACGGTCAAGTTTGAGGAGTTGATCGAGGATCCAATAGGACAAACCAAACGCATAGAGGAATGTATGCCAATGCCCTCACCTGATTGGGCTCAAATGCCCACTTTTGAGAGTCAAAAACAGGGCAATGCCAGGTACGTAACCGGGAACTCAACTGTTTTCTTCAGAAAGGGTAAAATCGGGAGCTGGAAAGAGGAAATTCCGTCGAGGTACATCCTGTTGTTCAATAAATTGCATGGCAATACCCTATTTGAATTGAATTATACAGAAAGGCCCAATCACTTTTCCAGATTAGATCAGCTGATCATTTATTCAACCTTCGTAGAAGCCAAATTCTTCCAATACCTCAATTTATACTATAGGTTAGTTAATAAAATACTTAGTCTGAAAGGAAACAATAAATGATTTTGATCACCTCCTTTCCCGGATCGGGAAATACTTTCTTCCACAATATTTTAAAAGAAGTTTACGGTATTACATCAGGTTACTTCAATGAAGGTGATGATGTTAAACTGAGCGATTTTATAAGTACTCATCAATTGCCCGCGTCTCTCCCGGAAAAAATGCAGGCTTATCCATCTGTGTGTATTGTAAGAGATGGCAGAGAGGCAAGCATCTCATTCTCCAGAAGCATTCATAATGGCGCATCCGCTCCCCTGGTAAAAACGATTCAGGATGTGACAATAGCCAGGCAGGGTGATTATTATGACGGCTGGTCCATACACGTAGCGCAGTGGCTTCAAAAAGCAAAAATCGTCATCAGGTATGAGGATTTAAAAGAGGATCCAATTCGGGAGATAGAGCGATTGAGAACTATGTACCCGGGTCTCCCAAAACCTGCAGCGCAACCAATTAGCTGTGCAGCAGATCCGGACGCTATTGACTCCCATGAAGATATGACCGGAGATCTTGAAGAAATGTTTTGGGGGTTGCATGGGGATGTCATGCAGGTTTTAGGGTATACTAAGGATAGAAAACTCCTGTCACGAGAAGCGTTTGTGGCTGTCGAGAATTTTTATGACCCGCAACCTGCTGAAGTTAAGCATGTACTGATTGAAGCCAGTACCCTGCTCAACAAACAAATGGATGGCACCAAGAGGTACATAGAGACACTCTTAAGAGCACTGCACGTTCAGGTGCTAAAAGCACCAACATCACTGGATATTAAAGTAAGAGTGGATAATATATATCCTTTGGCCAATCTCTTTTCCAAAAGCAAGTCTGGGAAAAATGTAAAAAAAGGCCTGGTAAATGGCTTTGTGGTTTACATAGTCTCCTTCCCCAGAAGGTTGAAAAATAAGCTTCCCAACAAATCAATTGAAGATATACTCTTAGTAACCCGAATATTAGGGCTTTTGGCCATTTACCAAAAACTGATTCAGACTTTCAACCGCAGACTTGTCAGCCAATATGAAAATAACAAGCTTGACCTGCTTCATCTTACGCTTCCTCAAAGGGCAATAAAGCAGCCTATCGCACTTAAAATGACCTGTACAGTTCATGATCTCACGTGCAAACTGTTTCCGCAATTTCACCTCCTCCATAGTATCAAGACGACTGATCGGAGCATGAAGTGGATTAAGAAAAATGGAAGCCACGTTATTGCTGTATCTAACCATACCAGAGCGGACATAATCAAACATTATGATTTTGCCAATGGTAGCATTGACACAATCTTTGAAGCGATAGACCATGAGCTCTTTTACCCTGTGTTGGATCCGCTACTTAGTGACAAAGTATTGAATAAGTATGGTATCAAAGGAGTCCAGTACTTCTTTTCGCTGTGTACATTAGAGCCTAGAAAGAACCTCAATAATGTGTTGAAAGCCTTTGTGATGTTCTGTGAAAGAAACCCTCATGCCAATATAAAATTCGTGCTCGCAGGGGGGCGGGGTTGGAAGATGAGTGAACTTCCAAGTCACCCCAACATACTTGCCACCGGGTATATTCCCGAAGAAGAATTAGCAGCCCTCTATTCCGCATCGATTGGTAATTGCTACGTATCATTCTATGAGGGATTTGGTTTACCTCCTTTGGAAGCAATGCGTTGCAAGACAGTGGCCATATATGGCAACAACTCTTCTATGGTTGAATTAATCGGAGATGCCGGACTACCCGCAGACGCCCACAATGTTTCAGAGATCGCTCATCAAATGGAAAAAATTGCCTTTGATAAAGAATTCAGGTCAATGATGGAAGATAGAGCCTATAAGAAATCATGGGAGTATACCCTGAATACCCTAGGAAAGAAAACGCTGGATCATTACAATTCTTTGGTTTAATCACTGAATCCAATTTTGCCGGTGTCTCCCACAAACTAAACCACTGCATGGGGGCGACTTAAACACTGACCTGAGTGGTATCAGGGGTGTATTTCCATAGCTCTGGCCTTATCCCTGTGGATTAGAGACGTAAGATGGCTTCCAGAAAGCCCATATTTTCGCCCTTGTTCTTTACTATGAGCACAGGGATGTCCGATTCATGAAAGACAAGTTTTTCGGCCAGAGATCCCATCAAAATAGAAGAAGCGGTGGTTCTTCCCCTTGAACCGATCGCAATGAGGTCCGCACCGAACTCAACGGCTTTTGTGTGCACTAATTTTTCATTTTCGGCAAGTTTTGAAGACAGGTAGGAACACTTCAGGTCAGCCGAAAACTGATGTTCTTTCTGAAATTTTGCACAATCATTCTTCGCATGGCCGCTAATGATCTCGTCGAATTCCTCATAGGTCTTACCGATCTTGTAATATCCGGCAGGTACATTGTATACATGTAACAGCGCAATGTCTTCCGATGAATTTTTTGTAAGCACTTCTGCTTGTTTTACAGCCAATGCCGAATGCTCGGAAAAATCGACCGGCACCAATACCTTTTTGAGTTCAGGCTTGAAGTTTTCGGGCACTAATAAAAGGGAACAGGGGCATTTTCTGGCTATGTGACTGGAAACCAAACCAGAACCCTTCAGGCTCTTCTTCCTTCCCATCAGGATCAGATCCACAGCCTTTACATTGGCCAATTTCAGGATTTTATCAATAGGGGCTCCATCCCGGACGATACATTCCGTTTTCACATCTGATCCCTGAAAGTACGGTTTTACCTTTTGCTCAATATCCGCCTGGATACTCTCATCAAGGGGGGCCATTAAAGTGGGGTACTTTTGAATGAGCTCTTCTGGTAACTCCAGGTTTTTGGCTACGTGCAAAAAGAAAATCCGCTCCAGAGGTAGACTTCTGCTTATCAGAGCCGCATACCGGATCACGTGTTCATCCATTTCGGTAAGATCAAGTGTCACGAGTGCTATCTGATAGTTATGGTGTTTGAAATTTTTCATGATATAACTGGGTTCATTAAATCTTCATTTATTTTAATACAAGTAAAGGAATGGGACTGTGAAAGGTCATCTTTTGTGTTAAGCTCTCGTTGAACAGCCGCTCAATAAAGGAATAACTCCTGGGGAGTATGGCGATCAGATCGATATTATTTGCCAGACCGTATTCCACAAGGCCATCTTCTACACTGTTGCTGTAAGTAAAATGAAAGTCAGACTTCACTTCATCCAGTAGGTTGATAATATCCTCCCGGTTATCAAGCTCCTGCCTGATCATGGTTTTTGCGTCACGATTCAGGGTGATTACGTCCACGGCCAGTTCCATTTCCCTGGCCAGATCAATCAAAAACTGCATTTCATGATTGACTGTGGAAGTACTGTAGTCACAAGCCAAACCGACCTTTTTCAGGCGTTTGAGCGAAGTTTTATCCGGGATCACAAAGACAGGTACCTGTACTCTTTTGATGATCTTAGCCGTTTTTGTGCCCCATATTTCATCAAAACCGCTGGCTCCTTTCGTGGCCATGACCAGGAGGTCAATCTCTTCATCCTTAACAGTCTCTACGATGTTGTCCAGAGAAAGTCCAAGCTCCTTTCTGAATTCATGTGGAACCCTGCTTAATTGCGGGTGTTCTTTCAGCAGTTTAGCAAACTTCTTATCAATGCCTTTTTCCAGTTTTTCAGGGTTGTCGGTATAGTCTTCTTCAGCGACCAGCCGATGATATACGTGCATTATGAGCAATCGACCACCGATCCGATCCGCCAAATGAATGGCCTGATCCAGCGCATTCCCGGCTCTTTCAGAAAAATCAGTAGGGAGTAATATCCTTTTTAGTATTTTCATGATTGAAGTCTTTTGATTTAATAATATTCCCAGACTCCAATGATACTGGCAAATTCTCTGGTAATTTATGATTTTACTTAGGGTCCGCAGGTGAGATAAATCAGGTGTCCGGCTCCGAAATCGTGAATTTCACATTGCCAAATTAGTAGATTGGAGCCGTTCGTCGCTTTTATGACCGCCCAAAAGTGGCAGTTCATCTGGAAAAATTCTGACGAACTCTGAAAAACAGAAATATCCTTTTACCAAAACAGCCCCTAATCATGACAAATCATACCAATGGATTGGAGAGAATTATTTGAAATTGAGCACCAAAACATTGAGACATGATGAACAGATTACTCCTGCTATTTTTTACTTACATTCCGTCACTTATTTACGCCCAGCAGCTCCAACTAAACGACCAAAACTATTTTGAAATGCCGGGACTGGACGTCACGGTGTTTGCAGACATTTATCCCGATGGCCATCAAACCGGAGTGACGGTCATCCAGCACGGTATACGCACAGCTGCCAACGGTGACTTACGGCTGGAAACCTCACCGGGTCAATGGTCGCCGGTACCCAGGGGTGGAAAGCTCATGGCTGACGAACCCAATCAAACCCTGACTCAACGACTATGGTACCCTGACTCTTCCAAAAACCGAAAAGGATTCAACCCCATTATCTACCCGGATCTTCAACTTTTTTACAATGTAAGGGTAACCCCTATAGGAGGCAGTTCATTTAAAGTGACAGTAGATCTGGACGAACCCCTCCCCAAAGAATGGGAAGGCAAGGTCGGTTTCAATTTCGAACTTTTCCCCGGTGACCTTTTTGGCAAATCCTACCTTATGGATAATCAGACAGGTCAGTTTAGCTCACAGCCCAACGGTCCCATGACGACCCGGTACGGGGAAACACTGGCCGAACCACTGGCCACAGGCCACACCCTGATTGTGGCACCAGAGGAAGAACTCCAGCGCATGAAGGTCACGTCCGGTGCCGAACTTCAGCTCTGGGATGGCCGCACCAACCATAACAACGGGTGGTTTATTATCCGAAGTGAAATCCCTCCGGGTGCCACTCAAAAGGCCATTGAATGGGTGATCACCCCCAACGTGGTAGCTGGCTGGCAATACAAACCGGTAGTGCAGGTATCGCAGGTAGGGTACCATCCTGATCAAAGGAAAATTGCCATCATAGAGTTGGATCAAAACGCCACGATGGAGAATCAGGAGATCACTTTGTACCGATTGGATGAAAACGGCAAAACGCTGGTCAGGAAAGCAACCCCGGACCTCTGGGGTAAGTTTCTGAGGTATCAGTACCGCACGTTTGATTTTTCAGACCTCCGTGATCCGGGTCTGTATACCCTTGCCTATGGTGAAGTGAACACCCATGCTTTCAGAATAGACAGAAAGGTATATGACCGCCATGTCTGGCAGCCTACACTGGAGTATTACCTGCCCGTGCAGATGTGTCACATGCGCGTCAATGAAAAATATCGTGTGTGGCATGACCTGTGTCACCTGGATGATGCACTGATGGCCCCTACGGATACCAACCACTTCGACGGTTACCTGCAGGGCGCCTCCACCCTTACAGACTATCAACCATTGGATCAGGTGCCCAACCTCAACCAAGGTGGATGGCATGATGCCGGGGACTATGACCTCCGAGTAGAGTCTCAGATAGGAACTACCTGGATGCTCGCGATGATGGTGGAGGAATTTGACCTGGACTATGATGCCACCACCATCGACCCTGAAAAGAGACTGGTGGAAATTCACCTGCCTGATGGAAAATCAGATGCCATCCAGCAAATAGAGCATGGCCTGGCCACCGTGCTGGGTGGGTATCGAACTTTAGGACGGCTGTACCGCGGGATCATCTGCCCAAGCCTGAGGCAATACGTCATGCTCGGCGATGCGGCATCCATGACGGACAACCTGTCCTACAATAGTACATTGGATAGTACTCAGGTGGTGAATCAGGAGTCGGGCATTCCGGATGACCGCTGGGTATTTACCGAAGAAAACCCGGGACGTGAACTTTATGTAGCCGCAGGTCTGGCTGCAGCTGCACGTGTCCTGAAGGATAAAAACCCCGACCTGGCCAATGAGGCATTGGCTGCTGCCAAAGTCATCTACACCGCAGCGGGCAAAGCTGATGGCCATGTGTCTCAAAAGATACTGGCGCTGGCGGAGCTGATTCTTACCACTGAAGATCCTGAACTCATCACAGCATTCATCTCCCTGAAAGCGGACATCATTGCCGACCTCTCACATTCGGGCTGGGCGGTAGGCAAAGTCATCCACCGGATTGAAAACAAAAAATTCAGGAAAGAGGTAGCCAATGCCGTCGCTAGCTACCAACAGGGCCTTCGTGCCCAGCAGCAAACGGATTCACCCTACGGAGTACCTTACAAGCCCAACATCTGGGGTGCCGGTTGGTCGATCCAGCGATTCGGAGTGGAGCAGTACTTCTTTCACAAGGGTTGGCCGGAACATACCACCTCAGATTTTTACGAAAATGCGCTCAATTTTGTATTAGGGGTTCACCCGGGCATCAATACCTCCTCATTTGCCTCAGGGGTGGGTGCACAGTCCGTGACCGTGGCTTATGGGGTCAATCGGGCCGACTGGTCATTTATTCCGGGCGGAGTGGCCTCAGGTACGGCGCTTATTCGACCAAACCTTCCCGAACTAAAAGTGTGGCCATTTTTCTGGCAGCAAACAGAGTATGTAATGGGTGGAGGAGCTACCAACTACATGTTTCTGGCACTGGCCGTAAACGATCTGTACAGGGAGCGCGGAGAATGAACACTTTAGCCCCCTTTAGTCAAAAAAATGCCGGACCAAAAAGCCCGGCATTCCCTAAACTATGAGAAATTAAATATGAAGAAGTAATGAATTCTTAAGGGTTCTGCTTCATCAAAGGGTTATTGGCTATTTCATTGGATGGAATGAAATAGATGTTGCGAGGGTCATCCCAGGGAATTACCTGAGTAGTCTGCCCTTCATCCAGGTGCATACCCGGATAGCTTCGATCAATGTTGAGTTTATTTCTGACCAGGTCTGTCAACCTAAAGCCCTCCCAGGCCAGCTCAAGTCTCCGCTCGTGAAGAACCACCTCCAACGCAGAAGCAAATCCCTTCAGATCTGTAGTGGTATAGAGCGCAGTGCCTGTGAGTCCGGCACGCTCCCTGATCACATTCACATCCGCGATCGCTCGAGCTGCATTGTTCAGATGCGCATAAGCCTCTGCTCGATTGAGGTACACCTCCCCCAGGCGAATGAGCTGTGGTGAATTGAGGGTGACCACACCATCCTGATAAGAAAACTTGGTGATGAAGTATTTAGGAAAACCATTGCGCTCCTTCACTGTCACACCGTCCGGCTCCAGGTCCGGCACAATAAAGTCATTGCGAATGTCTTCCGGATATTGGGAAAGAAAATCTCTCAATGGCTCAGAGGCATACACCTCACCCCATCCCTGCCCCTGATCGGTCAGGTACATAGAGCCTATAGATGCTGAAGCATGATCATCCTGCAGCAGATGCGCTACCAGAAAAATTGCTTCCTCAGATTCTGCCCCATTCCAAAATGAATTGAGGTAATCCGCTCTGGAAACCAATGAAAAATCATCACCCTCGATTACCTTATCCGCATAGTCGATGGCATCCTGCCACTGTCCCATGTGCAGATATGCTCTGCTGAGCAAGGCCTGAGCTGCTCCTTCTGAGGCATAGGCTGATCCACGGCCACCAGACATCAGCTCTTCGGCTTTCAGCAAGTCTGCCTCCACCTGGGCATAACACTGCCCCACTGTGGATCGGGCTTCAGTAGGCTCGTCAGAAAGGGATGTTTTCAGTACGATCCCCGGGCTATCCTCCCCATGGCTAAAGGGTACTGCAAACAACTTCAACAAACTCAGGTGCAATAGCCCTCTCAGAAAGTAGTTTTCACCAAGGAGTTGTCTGAACTCGTCAGAAGAAGATTCATCTACAGCTCCAATAACCTGGTTGCAGCCATTGATGGCCCGATAGGAAGAAAACCACACATAGCTGGTATTTTCCATGGTAGCAATGTGCTCCCGGGTAAAGGCATAGAACAGGGGATCAGTAGTAGACCCGCTAATCATCACATTGTCACTTGGAAACTCCGATAGCTGGTGGTCATTCCGCACCCAGTAGTTGGCCGTATACTCCTTGTTATCATATACAATCAATTTCTTCAGCATGGCATAGTTGCCATTGGTAGCGGCCACCAGGCCTTCATAGTTGCCGGCCAGCGACTCGTTCACAATACCGTCACTGGGAAGCTGATCCAGTTCACAGGCGGTAAATGTCAAAAGGGAGATGAGCAATATATAAAATCGTTTCATGTCTTTCTTCTTTAAAATCTTGCGGTCAATTTCATCAGATACTGTCTGCTGATCGGGTATTTAAAATCCTGAAAACCAGGAAGCTCAAATGCCGCCACAGAAATCCGTGCCTCAGGATCCAACCCCGAGAACTTGGTCCAGGTGTAGAGGTTATCACCACTCAGCCCCAGGTTGAGGCCCTGAAGTTTCAGTGCTTTGCACACTGCCTGTGGGAAATTATACGTCAGTGACACGTTTCTCAACCTGATGTAGCTGCCATCTTCCAGGTATCTGGACGAAGGTGCATTGGAAAGTTTATTTCCCCCACGCTTGGGCAACGGATGCGTGGCATCGTCTCCGGGCTTTTCCCATCGGCTCCAGCCATCCTGTAGCTCCATCATGTTATACTCGGTATAAGCTCCGTCATTGTCGAAAAGCTGTCGGGCACTGTGGTACACCTGATTTCCATATTGGTAGCTGAGCAATACACTCAGCGAAAATCCTTTGTAGCTGACCGAGTTGGTCCACCCCCCATACAGTTTGGGCAACACACTACCGACACGCTGAAACTCTGCCTCATTGTAGTTGGATGTAGCCTCTCTGGACACCACCTCCCCGCTGGCATCACGGTTCACTTTTTCCCAAAGCGGATCGCCATTGGCGGGATCCACCCCCAGCCATTTGGGCAAGTACCACTGTCGCAGCTCCTCTCCCACTGCGGAGATTTGATTCACGTCCGTACCAAAAAGCAGCTGATCAGTATCGGCAAACTTCAGGTTCTCGCTCTTATTGAAGGCCACGTTATAGGAAGAGGTCCAGTTGATGCCATTACCCTTAAAAATGTCTGCCGAAATCGCCGCTTCAACTCCCTGATTTCTGATCTCGCCCACATTTCTTGCCTGTATCTCAAAACCAGTAGACAGCGGCAGTTGCACGTCCAGCAGAAGATCCGTGGTTGTGTTGTTGTAGTAGTCGAAAGTGGCGTTGATCCTGTTAAAAAAGGTAAGATCCACTCCGATGTTTCTTGAAATCAGGGTCTCCCACGTGATGTTGTTATTGGCCAGCAAGGGAATGGTGGCTGCAGGAATGCCATTATACTGGTCTGAAAGATCGTAGTAAGACAGGTATGGGAATGAATTGGAGCCCACATTGTCATTACCTACCTCCCCATAGCTGGCCCTCAGCTTCAGGAAGGAAATCACGTTGTTATAGACAAAAAAGTCTTCAGAACTCACGATCCATGAAGCGGAAGCGCCGGGGAAATAGCCCCATCTGCTTTCCGGTCCGAACTTGGAAGAGGCATCCGCTCTGAATACGCCCGTTACGAAATATTTACCCCCGTATGAGTAACTCATTTCTGACAAATAAGAGAGCCGGGTACCCGTCACGTTGTTTCCATAAATACTGACCGGTTCTGAAGCTGCTCCGATTACATTGAGGCCGATGGGAATGTTTCGCGCACTGGCTCCCAGGTCTTCATAGTAGTAATAATTACCCTCAGCGCCTACAAAGCCCCCTATGGAATGTTTACCAAAGCTTTTCTCACCTCGCAAAATCAACGTGGAAATGGCATCTTTGGAAGCAGCTGTAGAGGTACTGATGGATCCCTTGGAGGCTTTCCCTTCCCGTGTTCTCGGATCGAGAAAAGACTCATACCGGCCATTGGAAATGGAAACCCGGTTTCTTGACTCAATGGAGAGCCAGTCTGTGAGGTCGATGTTCAGAAACGCGTTTCCCGAAAAATCAAGCCCCTTTGAATTGTTGTAGTTATACTGGGCAGAATGAAGTACGTTTTTGCTATCGCGTCCGTACCATTCTTCAGAGGTAGTATTATCGATGTATTTGATTGACCCATCGTCGCTATACGGACTGTCCCAGGGCAGGTAAAGGAAGGGATCGTATCGCCAGTCCCAGAAATCCTGATTGCGCTCGCTGCTGATGAGCGAGAGGTTGGTTTTGAGGGACACATTTTCTTTCAGCTGGAAATTGAGGTTGGTACGCAAACTCATGCGCTCATATCCGGTCTCCAGCAGCGTACCGTCCTCCTGATAATAGTCACCGGAAACCGCGTAGGTCATTTTCTCCGTTCCGCCACGGGCAGCCAGGTAATAGTTTTGTAGCACTCCACGCTTAAATGATTCATCCAGCCAGTTAAAATCCCTGTCCTTTAAATCCTCAGGTCTCACTTTCAGGAAATTTACCCGTTCATCTCCCCACATGATTTCCTGCAGGTCATAAAGATCAGCACCGTTCATCATGCTGAAATTACCTGTGGTGATCTCTTTTACCCCAACTGAAGTAGAAAACTCAATCACCGGATCACCATTTCCCTGTTTGGTGGTGACAATCAGCACCCCTCCGGATGCCAGTGACCCATAAAGCGAAGTGGCGGCAGCATCTTTCAATACGGTCACAGAAGCGACATCATTTGGCTGGTAAGTACCACCTATGATTCCGTCCACCACTACCAGCGGTGCCCTGTCGGCAGTGAGCGAGTTTACTCCTCTGATCCTGATTTCGGCAGGCTCCCCGGGTGAGCCACTGCTGGTGGTCACACTCACACCAGCCACTTTGCCCTGCAGCATGCTTTCTATATTAGAGCTGGTCACATTCTTCAGGTCCTTCTCACCAATGGTGGTAGCCGAAGCTGTGAGTTCCCGTCTGGATTTCTCCGAGTACCCCATCACCACCACTTCTGACAGCTCCGCGATATCGATGGTCATCGTCACATCTATTCTTGACTGACTGTTCACAGGCATCCGTAGCGACTCAAAGCCCACAAACGAAAAGACCAGCACATCATCCGCAGCTGCCTGAATGGTGTAATTACCATCCAGATCTGTGATAGACCCAGTAGTGCCTCCTTCAATCAGCACCGTTGCTCCCGGGATGGCTTCACCATCCTCTGAAATCACCTGGCCCTTGATCACCGACTGTGCCCCTGCCAAATACGAGACAAGGAACAATGCCAAAATCAACAGACCATTCTTAAGAGTAAATCGCTTAATCATTTGAGAATATTTTAGATACTTTCAATTCCTTATTTTTAACGTAAAAGCAAATTAATAAATAAATAATTAACTTTCAATTACTTTCATTAAGATTTATCCATTTTGTCTTTTCTTTCTATTATTACAATGTCAATGAGTTCACTTTATCCTAAATATCTATAAATATGACCATCAAAAATTCATGGTTTTTCTATGCGCTCATCACCACCATCTTCTGGGGCATTTGGGGAGCCATCATTGAAATTCCAGAAAAAAACGGCTTCCCCGCTACCATGGGCTACATCGCATGGGCCATCACCATGATCCCCTGTGCTTTTATAGCGTTGCAACTGATAGGGTGGAAACTGGACACCAGCCGCTCCTCCATCGTATTAGGTTCCATAGTAGGTCTGGCCGGAGCAGGTGGTCAGCTGTTACTCTTTCAGGCACTGAGAGAAGGGCCGGCCTATATTATTTTTCCCATTGTCTCTCTATATCCGGTACTGACCATTGTGCTATCCATGGCCATCCTGAAGGAAAAAGCAACCACCAAACAATATATAGGTATCATCACCGCCCTTATCGCCATATTCCTGCTTTCCTACTCCGATGGAGAGACCTCCAGCACGGTGGGATACGCCTGGCTCCTGCTCTCCTCCTGCGTATTTATCCTTTGGGGCCTGCAGGCCTTTGTGATGAAATTCTCCAATGAAAGTATGAAAGCCGAAAGCATCTTTTTCTATATGATGACAGCCGCAGTGGCCATGAGTCCGATAGCCTTCGCCATGACAGATCCTGCCACCGCCATCAATTACGGATTCTCAGGCGGTGGACTGGCATTGCTCATTCATTTTCTCAACTCCATCGGCGCGCTCACCCTGGTGTATGCCCTTCGGTATGGCAAAGCCATTATCGTCGTGCCTATGACCGGGCTGTCTCCGGTCATTACCATTATCCTTTCTCTACTTATTTATGCGGTTTGGCCACAGAACACCTTGCTTATTGGGATTGCCTTCGCTGTTGTAGCCATTTATTTAATCTCAGAGTAACATTTCCTTATGATGTTGATCGCGAAAAGAAAGATGTGCCACAATAATAAAATGAATAGTAGCTATAAACTTTTTTTATATTTCGTTTGCTTTCGTTTTTAAAAGTTAATAACTTTCGAAACCTATTTAAATCAATTAATTTAATAGAAGGGAAACATTGAAGTGTATTAAACCTTAAACTTAAAAACTAATGAAGACTCAATCCTTTAAAAAACTAATGCTCCTGAGCCTGACCGCAGGCTTGGCCGGCCTTTTCTCGTGCGGCGAAGATGAAGCCAAGACTCCTTTGCCGGTAGCTGACTTTACGTTCTCACTTGAAGGCAAAACAGTGACCGTAGTAAATGCTTCTACCGACGCAGAAACGCAAACATGGGACTTTGGTGATGGTGGAACATCTACTGAACTCAGCCCTTCTCATACCTATGAAGCCAATGGTAGCTATATCGTAAAACTTACTGTCACCAACGAAACAGGATCGGATGACAAAAGTGAAGTATTGGAAGTGATCAACATCCAAATAGATGGTGACCTTGCAGACTGGGATGACATCCCTGCACTGGCCTCTTATGGAGACGGTGAAGCTGGCTCTTTCCTGGAAGTGAAGGTAGAAAACCTGGAAGATGATAAGCTTTTCATCTACGTGAAAACCACCTCTGCATCAAACGGATTCATTGATCTGTTCATGAACTCTGATAACGATGATGCTACTGGTTTTGCATCATGGATGTATCCTACCACTCCCGGATTCGATATTCTGGTAGAAGGTTATGCCATTTCTCAGAGTGCTGTTGAAGCGGAGTTGTTCTTTGGCAACTACGATGATGCTACAGCTGGTGAAGACAAAACTGCCTGGGCATGGACGGCACTGACACCTAGTGCTAACTTCTTTAAGACGATAGAATTACAGTCTGCCGGAGCTAATAAAGCCTATGAGTTTTCAGTGGACCTGTCGGAATTCCCTCCTGCAGCAGCAGCTTCAGGTTCTGTGAAGTTCTTCCTGATAGATGTGGATGCTCCTGATGGTGCTGGTTCTGACTGGGCCTGGTTAGGAAACGCTCCTGCTGGTTACGGTGAAGAAACCTCTGCAGCCTTTACTTATACTTTAAAATAATTTTCCAGTAATTCATATTTGAGGCTGTCTCAGGAGTAAAACCGCACGTTTTGTCGGACTTTTGAGATGGCCTCTTTTTTATACCAAATTCCTATGTCCCCGATTCAAAGAATAGTTACTTGTTTACTTCTATTCATTGCCCTAACAGGTTATAGCCAGACCGTCACCTATACGCCAGACGAAAGTGTGATTGCCAACCCGGAAAGGGGCCTCTATCATCATACCGAAGTACACACCGGACAGTATGAAAACCTCAACTCCGAAACACTGAAAGGATACCGAACCAATGAGGCCATCACACAAATCCTGCGGGTTTTCTATCTGGAAAGCTTTCGGGAAAGCCCTATTTCGGGTGACTACCTGAACAACATGCGACGGGATTTTGCCATTGCCCGATCGGCAGGAATCAAAGTCATCGTAAGGTTTGCCTACTCACAGGGGACAACGGCACCATACAACGACGCCCGACCCGAATTTGTCCAAACCCACATCGATCAGCTCAAACCTGTACTTCGTGAAAACGCAGATGTAATTGCCGTCATGCAGGCCGGATTTATCGGCACGTGGGGAGAGTGGTATTACACCGACCATTTTGCCAACTCTCCAGGACAAATCAGCTCCGAAGACTGGGAAAACAGACGACAAGTAGTCTACAGCATACTCGATGCCCTGCCAGATGACCGGATGGTCCAGCTGAGAACCCCCGGATACAAATTCACGATTTTTGACAGTCAGGAGCCACTCAACGAAACCACCGCCTTCTCCGGCAGCTATGCCAGCCGGGTAGGCCATCACAACGACTGCTTTGTGGCTTCATCCAGTGATTTTGGGACCTACGTGAACCCTGAAATAGAAAAACCTTACCTGCGGGAAGAAACCCGCTTTACGCCCATGGGTGGCGAAACATGCGCCCTGGCCTCCCCCTACTCCGATTGTGAAAACAGCCTTTCGGACCTGGAGCAGTTTCACTGGTCTTACCTGAACATTGACTACAACCGCCAGGTATTAAACGAGTGGGACAACCAGGGCTGCTTTGACGAAGTGGAACTCCGACTGGGGTACCGCTTCAAAATGATCGCTGGCACCTTTACCACCGAGACCAGGCCAAACGGCTCACTGGCTTTTTTTCTTACGCTGCAAAACGATGGCTTCAGCAATCCCTACAATCCCCGGTTGATTGAAGTGATCCTGAAAAACAGCACGACAGGCACGGAATATCTCATCCAGCCAGATGAGCACATCAAGCTCTGGCCACTCAATGAAGCGTTTAACCTGACCTTTGAGGCCGGTATTCCTGCAGATATTGCAGAAGGTGATTACCAGCTTTACCTGAACCTGCCCGACCCATATCCCTCACTCTATAAAAACCCGGCCTACGCCATCCGTCTGGCCAATGAAGGCACCTGGGACAGCGAAACCGGATACAACAACCTCCTGAGTACCGTTTCCATTTCAGCCAGCAATAATGCAGAGGATTATACAGGTTCGGAATACTTCACTCCGAGATTAACACAAAACAGCATAGAGATGGAAGGCTCTGACCAACTATTTGGTGATGCCAGCAACAACGCCATCCTGACCTACTGGGGAAGACAAAGCAATGACCTGACGCGAGTGATAGAAAGAGCTGAAGGCACTGAACCTTTCGAAACCATTGCTTCCATCGGTGGCGCTCAGGATTACTTTCTGGACCTGAATGTTACTGCGGGAGTCAACTATACGTATCGCTATTACCTGAGCAGCGCCACCGGCAGCACATCTCCATCGACTGAAATCACCCTGACCATGAGTGAGGAGAGCTATCCCACCATTGTGATAGACGGTGAATCATCCGACTGGAACACCATTACGCCGCTTAGCAGCACAGTATCTGATGCCGAAGCTAAAGTCCTAAGGGTCTTTTTTGGAGCGCAGGATGCCTTTATGCTCCTGGAGGGCGGAGCTGATAACTACAGCATTTACCTGGACACTGACGGTGAGCTTTCCACAGGCTTTCAGGATAACGCTGGTCCGCTTTCCGGCATGGATTATCAGCTCACGGAGAGTGGACTATCAGGGTATTCTTCCAGCCAATGGACAAGTACCAATGCCAGCATAGACAAGATAACGATTGATCAAACCACTGAACTAGCCATTCCACTAAGTGCTTTGGAAAACCTGGGTGACAACCGCAGCATCCGCATCTACGCATCACTCAACAATGGTGCAGCCCTTTTATCTGATACCGAAGGTCAACCGACCAATCATTACCGGGCATTGCCACCAGCTATTCCCGGGGACTTTGCGGTGAGAAACTCAACCGACCTGCCCGAAACGCGACTGGTGGTTTCCTGGAGTGCCTGTGCCAACTGCCTCGGCTACACGCTGGAGCGCTCTCAGGATGGTGAAACATTTGACCTCATCGGCTCCTATGACACTTCAGTGAAACTCATCAGAGACGACAATCTCACGAATAAGGTTACCTATTATTACCGAATAGCCTCCTACAACGAACTTGGAACCTCGGCCTTCTCTGAAACAGTGTCCGCCACCACTGGGGTCATCCAGCTGGGCACTCAGCCGGAGCTTCTGTCGGTCTTTCCAAACCCAACACAAGACAGACTTTCTATCAGCACACCCTATGACCAATTTGCCATCCATTCCCTGGATGGAGCACTGATCACCAAAGGGGGCTACCAAAAAAGCATAGACGTCAGCATGCTGGGCGCTGGAGTATACGTGCTCAGCATCCAAACCCCGGAGGGCAGCCAGCAACTAAAGTTTGTGCGGGAATAGAATCAGGCAATAATCACTTTTACACCGGCATCTTCCAGCCGCTTGCGGTCATCATCGGAGAGCTTATCGTCTGTCACCACAATGTCAATCTTATCGATCGGACAGATGAAGGCGAAGCTCTTCTTTTTGAACTTGCTGGAATCTGCCAGGAGGATCACTTCATTGGCAATCTCAATCATGAGCTCATTGATGTGAGCCTCCTCTATATTGGGTGTGTAGAGACCCGTTTTGGTGTCAAACCCATCCACACCGAGGAATGCCTTGTCTACATAAAAGTTCTTAAGGCTTCGCTCTGCCAGTGGCCCTACCAGTGATTGTGAGTTCTTTCTGAGGTATCCGCCGGGGATGGTCAGATTCACCCCCGGGTGACTGATTAGGAGGGTAGCAATATTCAAAGCGTTGGTGATTACGGTCAGGTCCTCAATATCCGTGAGGTTCTTCACCATCTCAGCAGTGGTCGTACCCGAGTCTATGAGCACAATCTCTGAGTTCTTGATCAACTTTGCGGCAGCTCGTCCTATCCGAACCTTCTCCTGATAGTTAATCTTGTCTTTCTCCGATAGGTTGTAATCCACCCCTACCCGGCCCTCAATTTTCATCGCCCCGCCTCGTGCCCTGATCAGCAGGCTTTTCTGCTCCAACTGATCCAGATCGTTCCGTATAGTAACCTCACTCACTCCGAATTTGGCACTCAACTCATCTACATAGACCTGCCCTTCACTATTGATGGCATTTAAGATCTCATTTCTGCGAGACACGGTTGAATTTCTGGTATTGATAGGCATTTTGATATGGGTTTAAAGCAAGATAGAAAATATTCGCATGCTAAAGCAAGCTTCAATAACAAATGAAACTTTTCAAAAGATTAAAAACATATTAAATAAGTATTTGAAAGTATAAGTTTTATTTTTATTTTTGATTTCAAGTAGATTAAAAGCTTACATAAGAATTTCATCCCATAGATAATATGCAATATTTAGGACTAGAAATGGAGAATCTGAAGTCACTGGGCGCCATCGACACGGCCAGGGAAATCAGTCAGCAGCCAGCGATTTGGTTGAAAATTTGGGACTTAATAAAAAATCAGCAAAAAACAATCAGTTCCTTTATTCAGGATCATCAATATGACAAAATCATTCTGACCGGGGCTGGCACCAGCGCATACATTGGCGAATCTCTGGAAGGCACTTTTTACCGAAACCTTCATCGCAATGTAACCGCCATCCCTACCACACATTTGGTTTCACATCCTTATGATTACCTGTCTGGAAATGAAAGTATCCTCATGATCTCTTTCGCCAGGTCAGGTAACAGTCCGGAGAGCAAAGCCGCCGTGCAACTTGCAGACAACATCAGTAAAAGCTGTCACCACCTGATCATCACCTGCAACATGGAGGGAGACCTGGCTACCTATGAGTCCAAAAACAAGAAATACATCCTCCTGCTACCGGAAGAAACCAACGACAAGAGCCTGGCCATGACCAGTAGCTATACCAGCATGTTGCTTTCAGGCCTGCTCCTTTCCAGACTCAATGAACTGGATCAACTCAAGGCACAGGTGCAGCTGGCCAGCGATTACGCCAAAGGTATCCTCACGGACCACCTCAACGAAATCAAAGAAATTGCAGACCTGCCTTTCAAAAGGGCCGTTTTTCTGGGGTCAGGGCCTCTGCTGGGCACAGCCACAGAATCACAGCTGAAGCTCCAGGAGCTAACCGATGGCAGCATCATCTGTAAACACGAATCTTTTCTCGGCTTTCGCCACGGGCCTAAGGCCGTAGTGGATAACGAAACGCTGATCGTCTTCATCCTCTCCAACAGCACCTATGCGAGCAAGTACGAGCATGACTTAATGTTTGCCATGGACAAAGGCAAAAAAGCCCTCGCCAGGGTGGCCATTGCCGAACGCATAGATTTTGACCTTCCGGTGGACTACAAAATCAGTCACACACAAAATGGATTGCATCTGGAAGAAGATTTTATGACCTTGCCTGGTGTGGTACCGGGTCAGCTGCTCGGCTTTTTCAAATCACTGAGCCTGGGTCTGACACCTGACCAGCCCTCCACCAGCGGAGCGATCTCCCGTGTGGTACAGGGTGTGAACATTTATGATTTACCTTAAAAACAGTCTCTAATGTACGATGTATTAGTGGTAGGTGAGCTCAACGTGGACATTATCCTGAATGGGATTGATGGTTTCCCGGAGGTAGGCAAAGAAAAGCTTTCGAAAGACCTGCGCGTGGTACTGGGCAGCAGCTCTGCCATTTTCGCCAGCAACCTGGCCACCCTGGGTGCCCAGGTAGCCTTTGTCGGCAAAATCGGAAAAGATCAGTTTGGTGACCTGGTAGAAACCACTCTGAAGGGAAAGGGAGTGAGCACACAATTTTTGGTGCATACCAGCGATTACCAGACCGGAGCCACCGTGGTACTCAACTACGACATGGACCGGGCCATGGTGACCTACCCAGGCGCGATGGAGCACCTTACCGAACAAGAAGTGCGCAACGACATCCTGACGGAAGCCAAGCACCTGCACGTCAGCTCTGTATTTCTGCAGCCAAACCTGAAGAAAAACCTGGTAAAACTAATGGACCGTGCCAAATCCTTTGGACTGACCACTTCCCTGGACCCACAATGGGATCCGGCAGAGCAATGGGATCTCGACTTGCGGGAGCTCTTGCCACTGGTAGATGTATTCCTGCCCAACCGATCAGAACTGAAACACCTGACCAAAACCAACTCGGTACACCACGGCATAGACGCCATCCGGGAGTTTGCCAACATAGTGGCGGTGAAAGACGGTGAAAATGGAGCCATCCTTTTCCACGAAGGTGAAACCATCCGCAAGCCCGCCTACCTCAACAAAGACGTAGCGGACTGCATAGGTGCCGGGGACAGCTTTGATGCCGGATTTATCTCCCAGTACATACAGGGAAAAGACCTGCAAACCTGCCTGGACTTTGCCAACCTGGTGGGCGCCGTGAATACCACAGAAGCTGGTGGTACTGCCGCCTTTCAAGACCTTAACAAAGTAAAATCAATCGCCAGAGAGCGGTTTTCATTTTCCATTTGAACGACCTATGAAACTACAGGATCAACTTGCCCTGAATAAAAAAGAAGGCAAAGCCCTACTGGCTACCAACTTCTACAATTTCGAGACCCTATCCGCTGTACTCACTGCAGCCAAAGCAACCAATTCTGCCCTGATTCTTCAGCTTTCGGAGAGTTCGCTGCACTACATGGGATTGGAAGTGGCCGCTCAGATGGCCAAAAGTGCCATCTCACAGTATGGGGTGCAGGCATGGCTCCACATGGACCATGGTGGGGATGTGAACCTGGTGAAAGCCTGCCTGGATGCCGGTTTCGACTCGGTGATGATCGATGCAAGCGAGAAGCCTTTCGCCGAAAACGTAAAAATTACTCAGGAAATCGTGCGCTATGCAGAGCAGTTTGGTGCCAATGTGGAAGCTGAACTCGGCTACATTGCCAAGCTGGGACAGGGACAGGACATGGTCTACACACAGCCCGATGAAGCCCGGCGCTTCGTGGAAGAAACGGGCATCAATGCCCTGGCCGTGGCGGTGGGTTCGGCACACGGTTTCTACAAAGAAACCCCCAAACTCCAGCTGGACCTGATCGCTGAAATCAACGCAGCCACCCCGGCCGCACTGGTACTTCATGGCAGCTCGGGGATTCCTCATGACCAGATACAGGAGTCCATCCGTCGTGGGATTACCAAAATCAATCTGGCCACGGAGATCAAAAACATATTCATGAAAAAACTCCAGGAGATCCTGGCAGACTCCGATGAGATAGACCTGAGAAAAGTCTTTCCAAAAGCGACTCAGGCGGCCACCGACCTGGTGAGTGAGAAGCTCAAAGTCATTAATTTCAGCTAGTATGAAGCGGGCGGCATGGATCATTTTCTGGATGATGATCTCGGGCCAGCTACTGGCGCAATCGCCGGATAGCCTGCTGCTCAAAGATTACCAACCCAGATCCATTTTCAAGATTCCGAAAAGTAAGGTGACCAAAGCACGCTTTCCGGTCATCGACATGCACTCACATCCCTACGCACGCACTGCTGCCGATTTGCAGCAGTGGATCATCAACATGGATAGTGCCGGGATCAGGCAAACGATGATCCTCACCTACGCAACCGGTGCGGAGTTCGATAGTCTGCATAGCGTTTATGCCGCATTTGGTGAGCGCTTTCAGCTATGGTGCGGCTTTGACTATACCGGCTACAACGAACCGGGATGGACGGAAAAGGCCATCAAAGAACTGGAGCGATGCCACCGCAAAGGGGCTATCGGTGTAGGCGAACTGGGTGATAAAGGGCTAGGGCTGACCTACTCGCACCCCACCCCTGCCCGGGGCATGCACATCAACGACCCACGGATGCAGCCGTTACTGAAAAGGTGCGGAGAACTGGGCATGCCGGTGAATATCCACATTGCCGAACCGGCCTGGATGTATGAAGCCATGGACGCCACCAATGACGGGCTCATGAATGGGTTCAAATGGCGCATCGATCCGGAACAGGAAGGCATCTTATTACATCAGGCTTTGATGCAGACCCTGGAAGAGGCCCTGCAGGCCAATCCTGGCACCACCTTTATTGCCTGCCATTTCGCTAACTGCAGCGCGGATCTATCCATTCTGACCGACCTGCTGGACCGCTATCCCAACCTGCATGCAGACATCTCTGCCCGCTACGGTGAAACCGCAACCATTCCACGGTACATGGCTGCTTTCTATGAAAAGTATCAGGACCGTCTGCTCTTTGGTACCGACATGGGCAGCGAACCGGAGATGTACGAAATAGTCTTCAGAATCCTGGAAAGCGAAGACGAGCATTTCTACCAGCCCGAATACTTCAACTACCACTGGCCGCTGTATGGCTTTGGTTTGTCCGATTCCATTCTCAAAAAGCTCTATTATGAAAATGCGCAAAAACTACTGGACTAAGACGATCCTCCTGCTCGCAATCAGTGGCTTCTGGTCTTGCAGTGAAAAGGAGACCACCATCCAAAGTGGTGACCTCACCCTGCGGGTGAACGATCAACTGCACACCTTTTTACAATCCTCCAAAACGGGCGCCACAGACCTGATGTTGGGCTTTCAGCCAACGGAGTACCTCATCCGCTCAGAAGGGAAACTGACCGACTTTGACCTTTTGGCATACGAAGAAACACCCGTCACCACAGCAACCGGAAAAGGCGTCAGACATACCTTTTTAGGAAAAAATGCCGCCACAGGCCTTACCAAGCAGCTCATACTAACGGTTTATGAGGCTTTCCCAAACGTGATCACCACACAGGTGCGCTATGTCAATGAATCAAACCAGCCATTGACCTATAAAAGCTGGGTCAACAACGGCTACCAGCTCATTTCGCAGGACGAGCCTCCGTTCTGGGCCTTTCAGGGAAGTAGCTCCGGAGCCCGGGCCGACTGGATCAAGCCGGTGAATCCGGGGTTTTATCAGGAAAACTACATGGGCATGAACAGCTCAGACTATGGCGGGGGCATCCCGGTGACGGACGTCTGGAACAGAAACGCAGGCATAGCCATCGGCCATACTGCCACTGTGCCCAAGCTGGTCTCGCTGCCCACGGAGATGAAGATGAACGAACAGGTACTCAGCGTGGGGGTACGCGAAGACTTTGACTATCCCAGCTACCTGGCACCTGGCGATACCCTGGAGACACTGGAAACGTTCGTGATGCTGCATGACGGAGATTATTACAATGGTCTACAACAATACTCGGCCTTTATGCAGGCCAAAGGACTCCAGCTCCCGACACCCGAGCCAGCGGCATTTGAGCCCATCTGGTGTGCCTGGGGGTACGAGCGGGATTTCACCCTGGCTGAAGTACTGGGCACGCTACCCAAAGTAAAAGCCCTGGGGATCAAATGGGCTGTGCTGGACGATGGATTTCAGCAGGCAGAAGGAGACTGGCACACCAACGAACGGAAGTTTCCCGGTGGCGATGCGCAAATGAAGGACCTGGTGAAAACCATCCACAGCCATGAACTGAAAGCCAAACTGTGGTGGGCACCACTGGCCGCCGACCCGGGCAGTCAGCTCCTGGTCGGGCACCCCGACATGCGGCTGTACCTGGAAGACTGGGCGCCACAGTACATCACCTGGTGGGACGCCTACTACCTCTCGCCTACTCACCCCAAAACCATAGCCCACACTCAGGAAGTGGTCAACCTCTTTCTGAAAGAATGGGACTTTGACGGACTCAAAATGGACGGCCAGCACATGAATGCCGTGGCCCCGGACCACAACCCGCTCAGCAGGCTGGAAGACCCAATCCTGAGCACAGAAAAACTGCCGGAGTTTTTCAAAATGATCTATGAGCAGGCCCGGAACATCAAACCCAATGCGGTGGTGGAAAACTGCCCCTGTGGTACCTGCATGTCATTTTTCAATATGCCACACATGAACCAGGCAGTGTCTTCAGACCCCACCTCCTCGTGGCAGATTCGCCTGAAAGGCAAAACCTACAAAGCCCTGATTCCGCAGACCGCCTACTACGGCGATCATGTGGAGCTGAGCGATGGTGGCAATGACTTTGCCAGCTCATTTGGGGTGGGTGCTGTGCTGGGCACCAAATTCACCTGGCCTGCGGACAACCCCACGGCCTCTGCCAGCTATGTGCTCACCCCGGAAAAGGAACAGGTATGGTCGCGCTGGTTTGGGCTGTACAACGACAAAATGCTCTCCAAAGAAACCTACCTGGGTGGACTGTACGACATAGGCTATGACCTGCCCGAAGCACACGTGATCCAAAAAGGAGATACCCTCCACTATGCCTTCTATGCGCCGGAGTGGGACGGGGCCGTTACCCTCCGCGGACTGACGGCAGACACCTATGTGGTCAATGACTACTTCCATCAGGCTTCTTTAGGCACGATCACCAAAGAAGCCCCGGAATTGACACTAAAATTCAGTGATTTTATTTTAATTGAAGCTTATCCCAAATAATCATGCAGATCATCTTCCCGAGACCTTTTGCCATCGCTATCGACGACCTGGGCTGGATCAATGGCCGGAACGACGGGGAAGGTGGCTACGGGCCCTACCGGCTAGGCATGGACAGGAACATCACCCTGAAGGACTATGAAGCCGTGGTGGACCTGGCTAAAAAAGCGGGGGTGCGCCTGCAGGGGCTTTTCATCCTGAGTGAGATGGACCGGGAAAACTTTCTGGGTGCCTACCCTACCACCACACACCTGCGTGAAAAGTGGAACAATGATGCCCTCATTTCTGATCTGCAGCTGGACATCATGGAGTTGGTGAAGAAAGAAGCTGCTCACCTGGAGTTTGGATTGCATGGTGTGGGGCATGAGTTTTGGCCGGAAGCCGGCAAGCGCCGACGTGCCGAATGGTATAACACCGTGGACCATCACCCCTGGCCGGAAGAAGACATTCGCACCCATGTGGAGTGCTACATCCGCATCCTGAAACAGTATGGCCTCTCGCAGGACAATGGCCACTCCTTTCCTGAAAGCTTTGTGCCTTGTGCATACAGCTACCACTGGGATCCGCAGGGACCTTACAGTTCAGGCAGCATTCTGAGCGGCTATGGCGTGCGCTACGCCAATACGGACTTTACCCAAATACCCGAATGTAACCCGCCTGCCGAACCCAATGGCGGGGGTTTTGACCACCGGGTGCATGTGATGAACCGCTACAACTACGGCAATCTGTGGTATGAAATGGGCAAGCTGCCCACCACGCCGCTGGCGGCACAGCCCACCGACTACATAGAAACCCACTGGCCCAACCTTCTGGCTCCCGATGGCCAGGATCAAAAAGACATCACGACACTGTGGGCAGAGTACTACCAGGCCGTGCAGGCCACTGAAGATCGGTATTGTGCGAAAAACACCGCTCAGATGCACTCCCAATGGCTCTACAACACCTACACGAAGGTGACCGGGACGAACGCCGGCGTGGTGCAGATCGATAACACCCAAATGCCGGACCATGTCTACCGGGGGTACTTCCCGGCCAACATGGTGCTGAAGGTGCCCCTGAAGCCGGGAGAACATGTCTCAGCAGCCACCATCAATGGGGCGCCCATTCCGGCGTACATAGAACATGAGGGCTATGGCCACCTCTACCTGCCCCAGCTCCTGCAGAAAGTCTATGAGTTGAGGTATGAGACGGGCACTGCGCCACTGCAAAATGTGATCTGGCACGAAGACACCTGTACGATCTTCGAGCTGACGGTAAGTGAGGCGCTGACCAAAATAGACCTGTGTCTGTACGGCACCCAGGAGCTCAAGCTGCGGAGCACCCGCGAGCCCGAGCAGGTGGAGAGCAACAACCCCGCCATCAGCATCCTGCGCTGGGAGATGCAGGCCGACATGCTGGTGATCAAAGTCCGCGCCCACGACATTCAGGGTGAAATAGGAGCGATTTGGGTGGAATATTGAGGATACTGACCTTTCTGTTGGTGAAAACACTAATAGAGACGGAGTAAAATGAAATTAAACTTTTAAAAAAATACCATGACCAATTTATATAACAGAATTGTACCCACGATGCTGCTGCTTTTAAGCATCCTGGTGGGCTGTAAAGACAAGGATCCCTCACCGGATTCAAACCCTGCTACCAACACCTCAAACACGGTTCACTACACTCCGTCAATGGAATCTTTTCCCAATCCCGAAAGAGGGTTTTTACATTTGACCGCAGTATTCTCCGAAGGATCACCCCTTACTCAAAGCGCGCTCCAAAACCTTCGAAATGACAATATCAGTCTGGTTTGGCGGCTCTACTATTTCGAAAAATTCAAACAAATTGACCTCAGTCAGGCACAACTTGACCTGATACAAACCGACATGGATAACCTTAGATCGGTGGGGTTAAAATGCGTGCTGAGATTTGCTTACACCAACAACTCCGATGATGGCACAGATGCACCTATCGAGATAGTGGAAAGGCATTTAGATCAACTAAAACCCTTATTTAAAGCCAATGCAGACGTAATCGCCTTTGTTAATGCTGGTTTCGCAGGGCTCTGGGGTGAATGGCATAGCTCCAGTAACAACCTGACTGCACTGGCCAATCAAAAGCGCATTGTCACGAAACTACTGGAAGTAATTCCCTCAGAAATAAAAATACAACTGAGAACCCCACGTCAAAAGCGGGATGTATTTGGAGAACAAACTGCCATGACCGATGAGATAGGTTATTCGGATGCAGCCATTGCACGTGTAGGTCATCAC
Source organism: Marinoscillum sp. (assembly GCF_040222955.1). Classification (GTDB taxonomy): domain Bacteria; phylum Bacteroidota; class Bacteroidia; order Cytophagales; family Cyclobacteriaceae; genus Marinoscillum. Next base: position 39,916 of record NZ_JAVKCA010000006.1, read on the forward strand.
AATGACTGCTTCATGGCGAGTGATAATGACTATGGTACCTACGACAACCCCACCACCGATAAAAACTACATTAGCCAGGAGGCATTTTATGTACCCACTGGTGGTGAAACCTGTCCTCCGTCCGGAGTAGATGCAGCTGACTGTGAAGAAGCCCGTGAGACCATGTCTTTACTTAAATGGAGCTATCTAAACCTGGATTGGTACAAACCCATTATTGACGGATGGAAAAGTGAAGGTTGTTTTGAAGAGTTTGAACGGGATATGGGCTACCGGCTGGCCCTGGACTCTACCATCATCGATTCTGTGATGTCAAAATCCACGTCACTGGATATCGCTATCTATTTGTACAACCATGGATGGGCACCCATATACAATCACAAGACGGTATCCCTGGTGCTGTCCCCTACGTCCGGAGACCCGGTGCGCATGATTTTGGATGTGGATATCCGCAAAGCCCGACCAGGAGAGTCATTCAACATTACAGAAACCATAGACCTGTCAGATGTACCAACAGGCACTTATGTATTATATCTTCATATCGCTGATCAGTTTGAGTCAATTGCCGAAAGGCCGGAATATTCGGTGCGCCTGGCCAATGAAAATGTTTGGGACAGCAATACCGGATGGAATGACTTGCTTCAAACCATAGAAATCACTGAATAGAGGTAGACCAATGTACTATCATCTTCTATGGAAAGTCATTTTTTGATTCCTTCGCCCCTGTGGGTGATCAGCAACAGGCGTGTATATATTATAGTTTCTGGAGAAATACCTGTTGGTGGATTTTGCTACCCGTATCCCGCTTGTTGGTCAGACTTCTCCGCCAGGGTGGAAGACCAATAAGGGCAAGGGATATTTTGGCAGGTTGATGGTTCATTAAAATCCTGAATGTTTAGATAGTCTGGCAATATCCAGAATAAGTTTTTCAAACGATTCTTGACTCCAAAATCTTGGATGAATATATCCATGAGCAACGCTATTTCTGTTATTACCCTCATCAGTGATTTTAGATTCAAAGTAGTAGTCTTTTAATTCTTCAAGAAAACTGACATACTCCGGATTCTTTTCCTTGTTTTCAGTAATTGCGAGACTAATTAAATCCAATCCAACTTTCTTTCTCTTTAAAATGAGCTTGCCTTCATCGCGGAATTGCAGTGGATATTCACTCGTTGTAGATCGAATTAATTCTTCTAAATATGAGTATGCGAATGGAGATAATACTGAATAGGAGTTTGGAATTTTCTTGTAGGCATCTCTTGCAACTCCCCAATCAGGAACCCAGTCCCAGAAGTGCGCATATTTCATGATTTCGTCAAAAGCATCTTCGATATCCATGAGTCTTAATTGTGAAGTTAGTGAAGGACAACGTCAAGCTATGATGAGTGGGGATTAGTCCCGATAGCTATCGGGAGCACTAACCTCTCGTCTCGCACATAGCCACGCCTTGATTTAAATTTAAAACTTGTGGCGGACTTTCCAATTCCCACAAAACTGTTCTCACCGATGAAACCCCATTCATTCATAGCGCTTGTTGGCAAATCGTTTTTATTTTCTTCTTTTCCACACCTTGTTACTTATTTTAAGTCCAATTATTCCTGAATGCGGAATAATCCAAACCTTTCGAACTTCTGTTTTTGTTGTATCTAAAACTGCAAGTTGGGTTACATTTAAATAAGTCGAATCAACAATAATCAACGTGTCCAATAGGCTAATATCAAATTCTTGAGATTCATAATTTTCTACTTCGTCTTCAGAGACAGTGCTCTCTTTAGGGTCAAAAGGGGAACCAATATTGTCAATACCAAAATAGAGAGAGCCTTCATCTGAATTCACGTCTGATTGATAAGACAGTGTACTTCTTAACTGGATACCCAAATCCAAAAAATTATAGTGTGCATTTAAGTCTGAAAAACATGCGCACATGTGACATTTTCTTTCTTCAAATTGATTGAATTCAAATTTGGTTTGGGTCAACTCGGTTGTTTTTAAATCTGCATCTACAAAATCATATTTCGCATCATTGTCAGGAAACCAATGCCATTTATTGATTGGGTGGTTGAAATCAAAAGCAGGGCATTCAATTTTTTGACATCCGTTAAGTGTCAATAATGTAGTTAATATGATTATGAGCTTCTTCATAATGTTTGCCAACCGACCAGCAATCGGGCGTATGTCCGCAGCTAGTGAATGGCACTAAAGTAGTGAAATCTGCCGAGGCTCACAACGGTTCCAAATGGCACTGCGTTGCGAAAGTCTAAAAATCCTGCGAGCAAAAGATGATAGAAAGCACTGTCATTTCTCAGCGGCAGATATTACGGTCGAGTTGCACTAAAGCCAGCCAGAAAGCACTCCCGAGGATTCGGGAGGCATATAACCGATCAGCGCTTGTTAGCATCTGTTAATTCTTGGTAAAGTTTCGCAGGATCTTGTCTGTTGTCCCAGACTAGCAGAAGCCTCAGATGTTCAGGTAAATTCAGGTAGTAGAGGGAAACTGACTTATGAATCACCAGTTTCCTGACTTCACTATCCTCAAAAGTAGGAGCAAGTTCAGGGTTCTTTCTTATCTGGTCAACCCGAAAGTTCAATTGATTCAGAAATTCCGTTTTTACCTGTTCGTTCCAGAGTTCGGATATGAAAACTGATGTTCGTCTGAGAGATTTTCTGGCAGTTGGAGACCAGATCACCTTCTTCATTACTCCTTCATATTTAAGATGTCTTGAGCCGAAGTATGCTCGACACAATCTTCAATTGGTTCTGAGGCAGAAATGTTTAGGAGTTCAATGATCTCTTTTGGTAAAGAGTTGATCGAAGTTTTTCTGTAGCCCTCAATCTGATTGATCACAGTTTCGTCATCAATATTGGTGATCCAGTTGATCAAAGATATTTTTCGCTGTTCGATCGTCATAACTTAAAGTTAATCATTTTCACTCTGAAGTCCATAGATGCTAACGCTCAGATATGGCGCTGTGGCCTCCGAGCTTTTTTAATTCCGATAAAAGTAGCTTATCTGCCGCGCCTGGCCAAGGGGTGCTTCCAAAGCATCAGATACTTACTGCGGCATGAAGATAAAAGACTTCCACGAGCAGGAGAGGGTAGAAAGCACTTCAGTTGGTTGGCGGCAGCTAAGCGGGATGTTTTGCATGCTCTTGGCAGACAGCTAAGTAAGGCCATGCGCCATCATCGTTTGTTATATTCATTTAATTTGTACTTTATGACCTTATAAATAAAGCCTGCAACAAATGTTCCCAGAAAAATATAATGATATGAAATTGGCTTAATATATACGTTATATTCAATGAGAAAAAGTACTGTCAGGTAAATTCCTGCACCCGTAAAGAAAAGGTAAAAAATTGCTGCCAGACCCCAATAAAATATAAATGGTCTTCTTACAAGAATTGAGGAGCATAAAATTGCAATTACTATAACGATAAGATAGTGTATAGATTTCGGAATAAGTTTGATGTAATTACCCCTCAAAATCATCCAG
>NZ_JAVKCA010000020.1:0-296395 GCF_040222955.1 Marinoscillum sp.
CCAGAAGACTATCGCCTTGCTTCAATCGATGAGCAGCCGTCTTCTTGAAGGTCTCAAAATCAAATTTGTCTTTGTTCATTTTTGTCAAGTTATGAATTTGTTCTAAAATCCTAACTTGACACACTTAATGTAACACTCTCAAGACGTTTTACCCAATGCCCCAAAACCAATAATTCAGGCAAGCACAACCTCGAAAATTGTAATTATAGGACAAGCTCCCGGACAAAAAGTTCAGAATAGTGGTATCCTATGGGATGATGCCAGCGGTGACAATTTAAGGGAGTGGTTAGGAGTAAGTCAACAGACTTTTTATGATGAAAAAATATTTGCCCTTATACCAATGGGCTTTTGCTTTCCAGGTGCAGGAAAATCGGGCGACTTACCACCAAGGCCTGAATGTGCTCCCTTATGGCATAAACAAGTTATAAAATCAATGCCAGAGGTGAAATTGACCTTATTGATTGGGCATTATGCCTAGAACTACTACTTGATAAACAATTCAAAAAAGACACTAACCGAAACTGTCGAGAACTATGATAAATATCTTCCAGATTTTCTTCCATTGCCAAATCCTTATTGAGATTGCAGTTTACTTACTGTACTGTAGGTTTATTATTTAATGTGGTCAGTCATGTAATGGTTAAAAACGGTCATCAGCCATTAACTCCAACCGTTCCCATTGAAGGCATTTTAGCCATGTTAGTCTATGGCCTTTTTCTTCTAACAGGGTATTATAAAAAAATAAGATTGTATAGGGCTTTTATGTTGATCTCAATTATCGTTTTTGGTTATGGTGGCGTCCTCAAGCATTATTTCATCTATCAAGAATCTCCAGAGTTATATCATTCTTTACTTATTGGTTTAATGGGTATTACAATAAACATGTTTGGTTTAATTGTAAACCTGTTAGCCGCAATGGGAAAATTTGAAGAATAAAAACTACCGCCAACAAAACACTATCATCCATAAGCTAACTGAGCTACCTGTCTGCCGACAGGCAGGTTCGCAAAGGCGAGTAAACTGAAATTAGAATGTGAGGAGCCTCGCTCCACATTGTTTGAAGTAGAATTTGCTGCAATTATGGATTGTTAAGCCGCTAAGTGTATCTTTAAACAAACTCAACTTAAAACACTAAAGTTGTGGTGGAGCATTTAAAAACAAGCATTTGCGAAAACATTCAGATTCAAAAAATCATAAAACCTATAAGAAAAAGGCTGACTGAATTAACCAATGAACAACAGAACACTTGAACAACAGCGGATTGAATTTATCAATCAAAAATTTCTTGCTATACCATTAGCTGGATTGATTATTTGGACTATAATCGGAATAATCGGAATCTTTTTCTCGGACTTTATTGCGGTTTGGTCAATTTTTATTGGAACGGGAAGTATTGTATATCTAGGACTATTTCTCTCAAAATTTACAGGTGAAAATTTTCTCGATAAACGTAAACCGAAAAACGAATTCGATACTCTTTTTCTTTTTACAGCTGGACAAGCGATTCTTGTCTATTCAATTGCAATACCATTTTTCCTTGTTGACTATTCTTCTCTTCCAATGACTGTGGGAATTCTGACTGGATTAATGTGGTTACCATTTTCCTGGATTATAAAACATTGGGTTGGAATTTTTCATACCCTGACTAGAATTATTACAGTTCTAACTCTTTGGTATCTCTTGCCAGAATATAAGTTTATAGCTATTCCTTTTGCAATCGTTTTGATTTATATTATTACATTAATAATCTTAAGAAACAGAAAGAGAACTGAATAAAAACGACACCACAGCAATGGCTATAAGTAATTGTTTGTTCTCGTCTACTTCTGAAAATCTCGCGAATGAATAGGGTTTCATCGGGCAGGATAGTTTCGTGCAGATAAGGAACAGCGAAAGAAATGATATGAGAAAAGTAATTGCGGCATTCAATATGACCATTGATGGAAACTGCGACCACACTGCGGGAATAGCAGACGAAGAATTACATCAGCACTACACTGACCTTTTGGATAATGCAGGCGTGATCCTTTATGGACGGACAACTTATCAATTAATGCAGTATTGGCAAACGCTGATAAAAGATCCATCAGGTGAAAAAGCTATGGATGATTTTGCCAAGGCCATAGACAAAATTCCTAAAATCGTTTTTTCTCGCAATCTCAAGAATACAGATTGGCAGTCTGCGAAAATTGCAACTGACCCTATTGAAAAAGTGATTAGTGAATTGAAGCGACAATCTGGTAAAGACATTTTCGTTGGAAGTCGCAGTTTAATCATACAGTTAATAAACCTGAATTTGATTGATGAATTACAGCTTTGTATTCAGCCGGTTATCGCAGGGAAGGGGTTACAGTTATTTGACCAAATAGAAGGTAGGGTTGTCCTGAAACTCATCAAGACAAAATCACTAAAGTCAGGTGCAACAGTGTTTTACTATGAGCCAACTCGATAGACCTAATCCCCGCTCATCGTAGCTGGTCAACACCAATATTTGCTACTCGTAGAAACCTGACTCATGAGAAAGCCTTTACTGCCAGGAAATATCATCTTTAACGATTTCGATTCTGCTGAATACCCATTGTTTAGGGGGGTATATGTGCGTTTTGTTAATGGGTGGTGGTGGTAGTGACCTACTGGCGGGCGTTGGACAGATCTCCCCTGTAAGAGTGTCCTTTCTCTCATTTCTTATGGGAAATCAATAAAATCAATTTATTTTCGAACTAAAGTACCACACCCAAACCCGTCATTCTGATCAGGCCAGCCCACACCAGAACGTCCATCGCCGTGCTGCCATTCGTCAATATGAGTACGGATGGCGAGAACGAATATTTCTGTGATGGCATCACGGAAGAGATCATCAACGCCCTGTCCAGGATCACACAACTCAAGGTGACGTCACGTACTTCCAGTTTCCATTTTAAAGGTCACAATGCTGCCATCCCTGAGATCGGCGAAAAGCTGGAGGTGTCAACCATCCTGGAAGGGAGCGTCCGCGTGGCGGGTAATATGCTCAGGATCACTGCACAACTGATCGATGTAGCGAGTGATTCACATTTCTGGTCAGAAACCTGGGACCGTAAGCTTGAAAACATCTTTGAAATACAGGATGAGATCAGTCTCCTTATTGCAGATAAGCTTAGAGAGCAGTTTGGCCATATGGAGATAGGGGATCACCTGGTCCATTCGCGCACTCAAAACCTCAATGCCTACGAGCTATTGCTCAAAGGAAAATACCTGTTTAATAAATGGAATCCTGAAGATGTAAACAAAGCGATCAGTCTCTTTGAGGAAGCCACCGGACTGGACCCGCTGCTGCTGGACGCTCACATGGGGCTGGCAGATGGTTATGGTTTTTTGGCCACGGCTGGTTTTGCACCCCGGGAGGCCTCCTGGAAGAAAGCTTTTGAGCATATGCAGATTGTGGAGCAGATCAATCCGGATCATGCCCCGCTCAATTATCAGCGGGCCAACCATGCTTTTTTCACTGAAGCTGATTTTCATAAAGCTTTCAAATATGCACTGAAGAGTATCGGGTCAAAGCCCAATTACCCGGAGGGGCAGCAATTCATGGCCTTCCTCTACTTGCTGAAAAATGACCTGGCCAAAGCGGAGGAGCACCTGCAGTATGCCCGTGCCATAGATCCACTCAATCAGGAAACACAGTTTTACCATGGCTATTATCTGTACCGCACGGAGGACTTTGAGCGGGCCGCTGAGGTCTTCAGGCAGTTACTGAATGCAAACCCCAGAAACTTACCAGCACTGATGGTGTATGCTTACTCTTTGCTTCATCTGGGGCAAATTGATCTGGTGCTTGAAGAAATAGCCCGGGAAGGGGAGCTCATGATGCCCGACGAAAAATCTGGCCTCAACGCACTGGCATACCTGATGAAAGGGGATAACCAAAGGGCGGCACCCTACATCCATCAGGTGGTCTCCCGATCAATGGACAATGCATCTTTTCAGGCGGATGCTTATGCCTTTTGGATCTATGCACAGCAATCCAGGGCCGATGAGGCCTTTGGGATTGTAGAAAAGTTGTTTACTCATCAGTCATCCATCCTGCTGCTCAATTATCATGATCCTCTGGCGAAGAACCTCAGGGGAGACGATCGGTTTGAGGACTACGCAGACCGCATTTATCCGGCCTTTCAGCCCAAAGCCGTCCCTGTCAAAACCAATACCTCACAGCTGGATGAAGCCACGGCAAAGGCCTGTGAGGAAAAGCTGCTGTCATTCGTGCAGGATGAACTTCCGTACCTGGATCCCACACTGAGCCTGAGGTCACTGGCTGGCCGAATCGAGCTCCATCCCAATCAGCTCTCCTGGCTGCTCAATGAAAAAATGGGCAAGAACTTCAATGAGTTTGTGAATGACTTCCGCATAGGGCATTTCAAGAAGCTGGCCACAAGTTCTGCTAACTCGCACATTTCACTGGTAGGACTGGCATTCGAAAGTGGGTTTAACTCCAAGACTGTCTTCAATACCTATTTCAAAAAGGTGGAAGGAATGACCCCCAGCGCCTTTCTGAAGCGCCAATCTTAGCCGAAAAGGTTCTATTTTATAATTCCGAACTCCTCCCTTTGGATTCGGAACAAATGCCGCTGCGCTTTCACTTTCATTTGCTTCATCATTAAAACTTGAAACGATGAAAGCAAACCAAATGAAGGCTATGATTGCCACCAGATACGGCACATCGGAAGTGCTGAAATTCACATTAGCAGAAAAACCAGTGCCTGGTCCGAAGGACGTGCTGGTGAAGGTAAAGGCATCTTCTGCCACTACAGCAGATACCATGATGCTCACCGGCAAGCCGTATATCGCCCGCCTGTTTGTAGGATTGACCAGACCAAAGTACCCCATTCCGGGCACTGGCTTTGCGGGGGTTATAGAAGCTGCAGGCAGTGCGGTTAGTCACTTCTCCGTAGGGGATGAGGTGTTTGGTGAGACAACACTCGGCTTCAGCGCCAATGCAGAGTACGTGGTGGTGCCGGCCAGTGGGGTTATACTGCCCAAGCCGGCTTCTTTGCCTTTCACAGAGGCCGCCAGCTATGGGGATGGTCATTTGACTTCCTACAATTTCCTCCGGCGAATAGCAAAAATACAGCCTGGTCAGTATGTACTGATCAATGGGGCCGCCGGCAGCCTGGGAACCTCGGCAGTACAGATCGCCAAATACCTGGGAGCCCATGTGACCGGAGTATGCAGCAGCAAAAATGTAGGAATGGTCAGATCTCTGGGGGCAGACGAGGTTATTGACTATCAAAAGCAGGACTTTACCCGGTTGACTACCCGCTATGATGTCATCTTTGATACCGTGGGCAAAAGCTCATTTACCCGGGCCAGAAAGGTATTGGCGGGGCACGGCGTTTACCTGTCGCCTGTACTTCGGTTTTCCCTGCTTGTGCAAATGCTCATCACCACCCTCTTCGGTAGGCAAAAGGCGAGGTTTGAAGCCACGGGTGTCAATGGAGAAGGGACTCTGAAAGCCTTGCTTCAGGAAGTACTGGAGCTTCATGAAAATGGAAAACTGAAAACCGTCATCGACCGGCAATACCCACTCGAAAGACTAGCTGAGGCACATCATTACATCTCCTGCGGTCACAAAAAAGGCAATGTGGTCATCGTAGTAGACGAAAATTAATATCAATCATTTAAACCCTTATCCTTCCAAATCATGAAAAACACGAACAGAAACCACGCCCTCATGGCGGGTGCCTCACTCCTCATGATGGCACTGGCCGCGGGCTATGCCTACGGCTATGTACACGCTGAGCTTATCGTACCTGGCGATCCGGCAGCCACACTTATTCACCTGAGCAATGCCAGAAACCTTTTTGGCAGTGGCGTGATCTCATGGATGATCATCCTCATCACAGACCTGCTGGTGGCCTGGAGTCTTTATCGGTTCTTTGTACAGGTGGATGCCCGGGTCTCGCTGCTCACTGGGTTGATACGGGCTGTCTATTCACTGGTTTTGGCTTTGGCCATCAGCCATCTGGTGGCGGCCTGGCAGATGCTCTATAGCCCGGACCAGGAGGCCAGAGTGGTGATGAATATGGTAGCAGGCTTTGAAAAATACTGGTCATTAGGGCTCATCCTTTTCGGTGTACACCTTTTTGGCCTGGGCTATCTGGCTTCAAAATCCACCGGCACTCCCAGTTGGGTGGGGTGGCTGCTGTACATGGCAGGGGTGAGCTATGCAGCCATCCATGCCGCAAAGGCCATGGCACCGCATGCTTCAGAACCCATCGCCATGGCCGAGATGATCCTGGCGGCACCTATGGCTATGGCTGAAATGGGCCTGGCCGTGTGGCTAATCTGGAAGGGAGGAAAGCCCGGAACATCCGTAACCAAAGTGGAGTCCGCTTCACTTCTCACGTCATGATTGATACCCGTGCATCATAGTTGATAGGCACTCATCAAACCTGATAGATTTCGCTGCATAGTTCTTTAGTCTGCATCACAGTAGTGAGGGACCTTTGTCAAAAAATGGAATACAAATAATTACCCTATGAAAAAGATTATATCATTGCCTGCACACCTTGCGATCATCGCGCTTGCCATAGCACTTAAGGGGTGTTCACTATTAACGCCGCTGCCTGACACTGTGGAGCAGGAATTGGAAAATGCCCTTGATCGGGGATTCGATGGCATCATCGTGTACGTGGAGCAGAGTGGAGAGTCTTCACTTTATTCTGCCGGTTGGAAAAACAGGGAAAATGGGGTTCCTGCCGACCCACATGACCTGTTTAAGATTGCCAGCATCAGCAAGTTGTACATAGCCGTGGCGGCCGCCCAAATGATCCATGACAAACGCCTGCCGCTGGATAGGGCACTTGCCGAGTACATTCCCGGACTGGTCGGTCGCATAGAACATGCCGAAGAGATCACCCTGAGAATGATGCTGAAACACCGGAGCGGCATTCCCAACTTCACCGATATGCCTGACTACCCCTGGAGTAATCCGCCGAAGGACAACAGAGAAATTCTTAAGTTGGTGCTGGACCGGCCTGCGGATTTTGAACCCAACCAAAAATATCAGTACTCCAATACCAATTATTTGTTGATTGGGGAAATCATGGATAGCACCCTGGGATATAGCCACCACCAGTACATCAAAGCCAATATTTTGAACCCTCTGGGGTTAAATCATACCTATAGCCTGCTGGGCGAGGTGGATTTGGATGCTGTGATGAGCGGGTACCATGTGGGGTATGAGCACGACATTAAATACAATGACTTTATACAGCCCGGAGGCTCTATGGTAGCCACGGCAGAAGAAGTGGGGATCTTTCTGCGCGCATTGATTGATGGATCTTTATTGGATGAGGACGAACAGGCCATCTATACTTCCCTTTATAAGTATGAACATACAGGTCTGTTGCCGGGGTACCAGAGCATCGCAAAATACAACCCGGATCTGGATGCGGTGATCGTGCAGTTTGTCAATACCAGCGGCCCTAACATGTGGATGAAATCTGAAACAGTGTACCGGCGTATCGTTCGGATTTTAAAGAAACAGTGAACCAACAGACCCTGGGTGCTATTCCAGACATCTGTGCTGATAGAACCAGGATTACACTGAGATATAAGCCGGAGACTTTTCTCTTACTACTCCTTTATAAATCGCACTATCTGCTCTTCATCTCCGTCAAAAATTTGCAACAAGTATATTCCAGGCGAAAGACTACTCAAATCAAGTGTGTGACCTGAATTTGTGATCATTTCCATGCATTGAGTGACCTCACCTTTTGTGGTGAAAATTTTGATGTGGAGGGAATCCGTCTGTTTATTTGATCTTATGGTGATCCGATCCTTTGTTGGATTTGGATATACCTCCCAGGTCTTGGTGTCCGCACTTTCGATATTTAGTGCCGTGATCACTTTCAGATCAATAGTGAATGTTTCACTATCATCTGTGCCATCATTTACGGATACAGGTACTTGGAGCAGACCAGTGAAATTTGGAGATGGTATTATGCTGGTTCCTGAAACGGAATAGTTATCTCCGGGAAGAACATTTAGTGTGAAATCATCAGGAAAAACATTATCCGGGTCTGTTACCAAGAAATCAGAAAGTGAAATTTTTACCGGGGTGTCTTTCAGGGTAAAAATGGGATTGTCAATTCCTGTGATTACGGGGATGTCGTTGACAGCAGCAACTTCTATGGAGATTTGAAATGCTGTGCTGCTGGCCTCCCCATCGTTGGCGGTGACAGGCACCAGCAATGTGCCATTAAAATCGAGCGCCGGGAGGACGTCATTATTGGATACAGTATAGTTTTCACCGCCGATGATGTTCAGCGTTAAGTCAGCAATGACGTTGTCAGGATCTGATATGAGAAAATCTGACACAGAAATCTGAATAGCAGTTTCTTCAAGGGTAGAGAAAGAGGTATTTACTTCATTGATGACCGGAATGTCATTCACGGCAGTTACTTCTACCCGTAGTTCATACTCTTCACTGCTATTAGTGCCATCATTGACCACTAGTGGCACGTAGAGCATCCCATTAAAATCTAAATCAGGGATTATTTGATTCTGAGCGATTAGATAGTTTTCCCCAGGCCTAATATAGATAGTGAAGTCTTCTGGGAAGGTATTGTCAGGGTCTTCTACCAGCAAGTTGGAACCCAGGTAGTTTAGAGGTGTATCCTCTGGAGTGGTAGTAGGGGAGCTGGTACCTGTCACGACAGGTACATCATTAACAGGAGTTACCTCTATCATGAGCCCAAAAGGTTGGCTATCATTAACTCCGTCGTTAACTACCAAGTCCACGAATATGAATCCATTAAAATTGGAAGCTGGGAGTATTCCATCTTCCAGGACGGAGTAGTTTTCTCCCTCGCTGATCTTCAGAGTGAAGTTTCCCGGAAAATCACTGTCATCATCAATTACCAGATGGGATAAGTTCAATTCCAGATGAGTATCTTCTTCGATAATGAGTGTTTGATTGACTTCCAGAATGATAGGAGGAAGGCTGATTTCTGAGGAAGGACGCTGCCAGACACTTGCTCCATTGGTGCCGGCAAAAAAGTGATCCTCGGTAAGTATGAGGGAGGTTAGGGATTTGTTAGTAAGCTGGTCGCTCACGTCGTACCATTCATCTCTTTGATCAGTTCCTATAAACAATCCCTGGTTAGTGGCTACATAGATTTGGTCCTCACCGATCACCATGTCTTGTATACCATACACCCCTACTGCTGTCGGGGTCCAGTTGACTCCCAGATCATCACTGAAATACAATCCCTGGGATGACCCTATGTAGAGCCTCCCATTGCGGATTTGCACTTCTTTAGTTGCGTATACTTGTTCAATGGAAATATCAGTCCAGGTCGCACCCAGGTCTTGTGAAACAAACAGTTCATTACCGGCAGTACTGGTTATGATCGTATCTCCTTGAATAAAGATGGTTTCGTAGCTGGTGTCTGTATTCAAACCATTGTTTGAAGCGAGGTTCCATGTATTGGCCATGTCCGTGGAAATATATACTCCTGTTCCATTGACAGCCGCAGCAAATACTCCGTTATCATAATGAAGAGCCTGAACCGATTTGTTAGTTCCGGGGTCCATGTGTCTGGTCCACAAGTCACCATTAATGGAAGTAGAGTACACGCCACTTCCAGACCCGAGGTAGACTTGATCCCCAACAATGATTATGTCATTGATAATATGACCACTCAGCCCCGAATTATTCCGCACCCAATTCCCCTTGAGGTCAGATCTAAAAATTCCCGCCCCTTTAGTTCCCACATAAAGAGATGATTCGCTTGCTGCTAAAGACCCAATAGTCATGGCGGTCATTCCATAGTTGCTTTCATACCAGGTTGCTCCTTCATCAATGGTGCTGTACAACCCTTCAGATGTACACATGATAATCCCCCCTTCTAAAAAAGAGATGTTGTTGACAAAGCTGTTGGTTTTGGTGTTTTGAACCTCTGTCCAGTTTAGGCCTTCGTCTTTCGTGTAAAAGAACCTTCCACCACCCGTGGTGAGATAAACACTGTCTCCTGAAACACCCATGGTTAATATGGTTCCGCCCAGGTTAATATTGGTCTGTATCCAATCATCTCCATTATGAGAGGAAAAGACATGGCCATCATCCGCGATAAATAGGACTTCTTCAGTGGCGGTCATTGAACTGATGCCGTTCGGACCCAGTCCCTCTACTTCAATTGCATCCCAGGTATCGCCGTTGTTGGAAGACCTGAAGAGTGATTGGCCTCCTCCATATACAGCAGAATTGAAAAAAGCCAAATCAAGCAGCTTTACTTCAGCGTTGCCCGCTCTCTTCTCTACCCAATTTGCTCCATTGTCTTCAGAGTAAAGCACCCCACTACTTGCATGGCTGTATACATATATTGTTGTACCCTGTATGGTCAGATCACTAAATGAACTGATGCCAGAGTAGCTAAGCTCCCAATTCTCTCCTTCATCCGATGAGATGTAAATTTCAAAAGTGGTTATGAGATACAAAAGACCATTACTTTCTTTGATACGCCAGGCATTTATATTGGAAGGGAGCGTGGTGTTTTTGCCTTCCCATGTGGCACCACTATTCATTGATTTGAATACGCCACCTCGGCCTGCAGCCACCACTAAGGCTGACCCGGTACTGGCAATGTCATTGGCCTGGCCTCCACTCGGACCACCACTTGAAAACCATTGTGCACTTACCAGCGTGTTGACAAGTAGAACAAAGCATATTGAGAGGTTGGACTTTTTCATGAGAGTAGGCGTTTTTTCTTGGTAAGTTGGATTGATTTACACCGCTATTGCCCCGGTAAAATAGTAGAATAATCATATTTCTATCAGATGTAATCAAAGATTATTTTTTGTGTAATCCGGAACCGTCGTAGATCTTGGCAGATCTCACCAGATCATACTATTCAGAACTGATGGCACATATCCGATAGCTGTGTTGTAGACAAGGGTGTTGGGGGAGAAGTATTCCCCATAGCCGATAGGGGTTTACTCAGGATTGGAAATCCACCAGGCCGGGTAGAAGGGTTGAAAATGTCTGATGGTTCGACGGAGCTCACCATGACATTTTCAACGGCAGTGATTCAAGATGCCCGTGCACTTCCTTGTCGTTGAATAGAGGAGCTCCAGTGATCCTATCTCCCTATAGCCGCTAATGGTTGGTTTGGGATTTAGTACTACATTTTGTAGGGTCACAAGCGGGTGGTGGTTGGCTGTGAGAAGCAAGAATGAAGGTATTGGGATTTAGACTTTGGAGGTTTCTAAAACCTCCAAAGTCTATTGTCTTATTTCGTCCCCACTCGTCGTTCCAAGCAATGCTCCACCGAACCCAGATCTCTCTCATAAAATTCCCCGACCTTTGAGCAAACAACAAACGACTTTTGAGCAAAGTCTTGCTTTCTGTTTCTCCTGATCTTTGTATCGTAAAAATCGAAACAAGACAGAGATGAACAATAACAATCCATTTGGAAAACAAGGATGGACACCTGATAGAATCGGGTCGCTTGCAGGCAAAACATTTGTAATCACAGGTACTACAAGCGGTACCGGATTTGAAGCCGCAAAAATCCTTTTGTCTAAAGGTGCCAAAGTGGTGATGCTCAACCGCAACCCTAAAAAGTCAGAGGATGTCATCGCGACCTACAAAAACGAGTTGGGCAACAACATCGATGTATCCTATGTGACTGTGGATCTGGGAAAACTGGCTTCTGAAAGGAAAGCGGCCGAAGAGGTGCTTCAATCGGTATCGCACATTGATGCTCTAATGCTCAATGCCGCCATAGCTCAAGTGCCTAAACAAGTGATGACGGAAGATGGTTTTGAGAGTCAAATGGGCACAAACCATTATGGCAATTTTTTGCTGCAGGGCTTGCTGTTTCCGCTGATTGAAAAATCCAAAGGGCGCATCGTGACTGTTGGGAGTATGGGATATAACATGGGCCTGAAAACCATCAAGTTTGACGACCTGAACTGGGATAAAGACTACACACCAAACGATGCTTATAGCCAAAGTAAGTTGGCGCAAATCATGTCTATATACGAGTTGCAGGATAGATTAAAAGCAACTGGGAAGACAGATGTAAAAGCCTATGCCTGCCATCCAGGTTCGTCTCGAACAAACCTCATCAATACCAGTGGTAGCTTTATGATGAAAATGATTTTTGGTTTGATGAAATTGTCGCCACTAACACAATCTGCCGAAAAAGGGGCGTACCCGGAACTGATGTGTGCTACCGAAGAGAACCTGGATCAGAAAGCGTTTTATGGCCCAACGGGTAGAAGTAACTGGGTGGGCCCGGTGGGTGCACACAATATAGAACCACACGCAAAAGATAAGGCTGTAGCCGAAAAGCTTTGGGAAGTGTCGGAAAAGGCTACGGGTATCGTATGGCCTTAAACCTGAGGTACATTTGTGCCGGTAATCAAGCATGGACTAATCAAAAAAATAATGGCGGTATTACTTTTCATCGTGGCAATCATTGGGGTGGGCACCTGGGTGTTCTTACAGACTGAAAGGTTTGGGAAACACCCATCAGGACAGCGGAAACTAAAAATAGAACAGTCCGCGAACTATGAAAAAGGAGGATTCAAAAACCTGAACCATACACCCACCCTGACTGAAGGCGTGAGCTATGGGAAGGTTCTATACGAGTTTTTCTTTTCGTCAAAGCCTAAGGAACCAACGAAACCTTTGTCTACTGTTAAAACAAGCCTGAAATCCTTAAAAGCTGATGAAAATGTTCTGGTTTGGATGGGGCATTCATCCTATTTTATCCAGTTGGATGGAAAGAAAATTCTCGTGGATCCGGTATTGAGTGGGAATGCCTCCCCACTTTCATTCACTACGCGGGCTTATAAAGGGGCTGATATTTATACCACAGACGACATCCCTGAGATTGATTATCTGTTTTTGTCTCATGATCATTGGGACCATATGGACTATCGAACACTTAAAAACTTAAGGTCCAAAATAAAAAACGTGATTACCGGCATTGGCAATGGGGCCCATTTTACACATTGGGGATTTAACCCAGAAATCATTTTGGAAGGAGACTGGTATGACTCATTTCAACTGGAAGAAGGGATAGAGGTGCACGTCACACCCGCGCGCCATTTTTCCGGGAGGGGACTGAAACGCAACCAAACGCTTTGGGCTTCCTTTGTACTGAAAACACCTTCATCATCTGTTTACATTGGTGGTGATAGTGGTTATGATACCCACTTTAAAAAGATCGGCGAAAAATACGGTCCGTTTGATTTGGCTATTCTGGAAAACGGGCAGTACAATGAAAGTTGGAGGTATATTCACATGCTGCCAGGAGAACAATTGAAGGCAGCAAATGATTTGGGAGCCAGGACCATTTTCCCTGTTCATTCGGGGAAATTTACCCTCGCCAATCATGATTGGGATGAACCCTTAGCAAAGATTACGGAATTGGCATCCGCCAATGACACGAGGGTAATCACTCCGAAAATTGGTGAAAAGGTTAACTTGAATGATGATCTTCAGCAGTTTGAATACTGGTGGAGATCTGTAGAATAACTTGGAAAGGACGTAAGATGAAACCAATGACAACCAATAAGGGCCGGGTATTTTTATCGGGAACCGTCCATAAAGACTACACGTGGGAGCACATATCGCCCGAGCACATCATCGTGTTTATCTATTCGGGTGAGATGACCTTATCCTATGGGAAAAGCACCCTGTCTTTTGTGGCCGGTGATACGATTCTCGTACCTAAAAATCAATTGATACGGGTCTTCAAAACACCTGTGGACGGACAGCCATTTAAAGCCGTTTCCATGCTGCTTCCCGAAGAGGAGCTGCGAAAATTTTATCAGGATCGCACGGTGCTGGAAAACTGGGAGGAGAATATGGCGAAGCAAAGACCCATCAAGCCGCATCCCTTATTGGAGAGCTTTTTTGGATCCTTGTTTTCCTACTTTGACATGCAGCATGAGCTCCCTGATTCGCTGGTGCCCATCAAAATACAGGAGGCACTGACCATCATTGATGAGGTGGATAAAAAAGCCAGTGCGATCCTTGGGACCTTCAGCGAGATCGGTAAAATCGACCTGGAAAGGTATATGGAAGAGCATTTTATGTACAACCTGCCGTTGGAGCGATTTGCTTTTCTCACAGGCAGAAGCCTGACCACATTCAAGTCTGATTTTAAGAAGGTTTTTAAGTCCACACCGGGAAAATGGCTTACAGAGAAAAGACTGAACCTGGCCCATTATAAGCTCACCACCAAAAAGCAAAAAGCCACCGAGGTATATCTTTCGGCAGGTTTTGAGAACCTTTCACATTTTTCGTTTGCCTTCAAAAAAGCATTTGGATACAGTCCGAGTAACATTACTAACCATCAACAATCAAAGGGATTTTAAACACAAAAGACATGGAAATATTAAAAGCAGCTACAGAGTGGGCGAGGGCAGAAGTTTTCTCCACACGATTCTTCATCATTTTTGCGATTTTGTTTTTAACCGCGGGTATCGCATTTTGGCAGCTCGGCAAAACCGAAATGGCCAAAGCCTACATCATCCCCATGCTGGTGGCAGGGGTACTGCTGATGACCATCGGGCTTGGTTTATTTTTCACCAACAAATCGAGAATTACCCAATTTGAAACAGCCTACCAGCAGGATGCCACGGCGTTTGTGGCATCAGAAATTGAACGTGCTGAAAGCACTATAAAAGAGTATAAAAACGTGGTTTTTACCGCCATCCCGTTGATCATCGCGGCGTGTGCGCTGGTTATTGTGTTCATCAACACGCCTATATGGCGGGCAAGTATGATCACGACCATTGCTATGCTGGTCGTTATACTGCTGATTGACGGTACAGCGCGTGCCAGAATTGAAGCCTATTATGAGCAATTGCAGTTGGTAGAGAAGCAAGAATGAAGGTATGGTGATTTAGACTTTGGAGGTTTCCAAAACCTCCAAAGTCTATTGTCTTATTTCGTCCCTCGGTATCTGTACCCTTCCCGCGTCATCTTTTACCCTTCCCTCGTGGTTTATGACCCTTTCCACGCCACCTACACACCTTTCCTCGGCATTCATTCCCCTCCCCATGGCGTGGGAGGGATGATTTCACCCGAGGGAGTCACTTTTAATGAAGCGGACTGTTTGTGGTACCGGGTTGTATTACTCTTTCTGTCTGTTGGGAGGTTTGTACAGGACTGAAAATCTGTTAGATTTGGTAGCGTTACAGGTGGACGGCAGATGTTGACAGCATTGTTCGGCTGAGTAGTAGAATTGCTTAAATAGTTAAAAAAAACAGAAATATTCAATCGGAAATGACAAGAGAAAAATGGTCAAAGGAATTGATTATAGGAGAATTGGAACGCCTTGCTCCCTTTCACCATAATATTGAATTGCCTTATGGTTTAAGTACCTATATACCGGAAAAAGCAAAAAGATCCATTGAAGAAAGTAGGTTTCCGAACCTAATAAAACATGCATTTCCTACACTACTAAATGAATTTGGAGGAACGCTCGAAGGAAAAAGGGTGCTTGATTTGGCATGTAACTGTGGAGGTTTTGCAATCGAAGCCAGTAAATTAGGTGCAAAACAAGTTTTAGGCATAGATTTAGTTGAGCATTACATTACTCAAGCAAACTTCTTAAAAGATATTTTGGGAATTCCCAATGTCGATTTTGAAGTAATGGACATTAACTCTATTGACGTAAAACTGACTGACCAATTTGATATTACTTTTTGCTTTGGGATTTTGTATCATTTTGAAAATCCTGTTTCTGTAATGCGGAAAATATGTGAGCAAACCAAAGATGCCATATTTATTGACACGTCTGTTCTGAAAACACCCAGGTACTTAAAATATCTCTACAACAAACCTGTTTGGCTCATGAATTTCCCCACTAAATCAGATCAGTCGGATCTCATTTCTTCCACGAGTTTGTGGAGAACACAAAAACAAGCTCAATTTCTTCCCAACGAAGAGGCTGTGGTTCAGCTTTTAAAATATTTGGGATTTTCCAAAATCACTAGAATTAAGCCTAATCAAAAAGGACTAGAAAAAAGGTATTACAAGGGTACAAGGATAAGTTTATTGGCGAGACGTCATTGATCTAAGAGATATTCCTAACAAAGAAAGTAAGGAGTATGGCCTGCTGTAAAGATTCCTCACAGAATGCATTTCAAACTTGCTATAATATTGGCTGGCAAGGAAATTAAATAAACACATAAGAGGCACTACTATCACCCAAAGTGAGTTGAATACGCCAAGGATTATTGGTTTCCTGGGGTATCTGGTGGGCGTTTTGTCACTTCTGGCGATCATAGGATTGTCAGGTTGGGCGAAATCCAAAAGAACTGGAATTTTCACCACCGTAATAAGCACAATTACTTTTATTCTTTTTATTGTGTCGATAATGTTTTAACAGCATGGAGTGTTTTTTTGGGATGTGCTGCACCCGGAAGATCATAGTGAAGCAATGGAACACGAACTCATTTTTTACTTTCGAGATATAAAATGGAAGCAAGATTGGAAATTGTAATGAAGCCGTTGACCTTGATGGATGAGGAAGAAGTTTATGGGCTTTTCAATAATGATCTGGTGCTTCAGTCGTATCCTGTAAAACCAATTGACACCAGAGAACAGACACCGGCTTTCATCCGGAGAATTACCACGGACGGGTGTTGGAGTTGGAAAATAACTCCACTGGAAGGCAGTGACCTGATAGGTATTTGCTCGCTTCATCATCTTGATGAAGTGAATAAAACCATCGAAATAGGAGGGACACTGCTTCCTCAATATTGGGGGAAGGGAGTAATGGGCAGCGCATTTGAAATAATCATAGAAAGGGCCCAAATGGATTTCAAGGTTGAGAAAGTGATAGGCAGGACCTTATCATCCAACATCCAGGCAATACAGCTGGTAAAAAAGCTTGGATTTGAGCTGGTCAGCGCCGGAGGTTCAGAAACTGTCCTTGCCAAGCCGCTGGTTTGACCTACTCAGGTTCTTTAGGCGAGTGTGGGAATATACTCAAGCAGAATCAGTCACATCATTTACCTCTTCAATTTCGTATCTTTGGTATATGGGCGTCATCGAAACACACATTAACATAGATCCTGAAATTCAGAACGGCCAACCCGTTTTTTCGGGAACTCGCGTACCTGTTCAGTCTCTTTTCTGGCATCTGGAAAAAGGTATCACTATAGCGGAGTTTTTGGAAGACTTCCCGAGTGTAAGTAAAGAACAGGTGATAGGTGTGCTTGAAATTGCTAACAAAATTGTGAACTCAGCTCACCTGGATCAAATCTATGAAGCTATTAATTGACGAGAATCTGCCTAAAAAGCTTAAACTTGATTTTCCCGAACACCAAATTTTCACGGTCAGCGATATGGGTTGGAACAGCAAGAAAAACGGTGAACTTCTAAAGCTCATGTTGGATCAGAAATTTGAGGTGCTTCTAACCTTTGATCGAAATCTTGAATACCAGCAGAACTTTGTGAAATACCCAATCGCAGTTTTCGTATTGAACGCTCAGGATAACACTTATATAACTCTGAAACCACTGGTTCCGGTCATTCAGCAACATCTGAATGAGGAACTGAAACATGGGCCGACCGAAATAAGCGCCTGAGTGAATAGAGGTAATTGTTCCGCAATCCCTCCAAAACCTGAATGTCATTGTTCAAACCTGCGAGGGAAAACCATAGGTCTACACCCGAAGTAATTACTTATTTTAGATCATCAGACCGTCCAGGGGCAGGGTGAGGATTACTTCATCAAAAGATGCCAGATAGGCCCCTGCGCCTATGACATTTGATAAACATGTATTAGCTTCAGTTTTCAGTATTAGAGCCAACCCCTCACCAATGATGAAATTCTTCAGAAAAATCAGACAAAAACTACTGACCGAAAATAGCTTCGGCAAGTACCTGATCTATGCCGTTGGTGAAATCGTGCTGGTTGTGGTCGGTATCCTGATTGCTCTGTCCATTAATAACTGGAGTGAAAAACAGAAGGATTTAGAAAAGGAGCAATTGATCTTAAAACAGCTTTACAGTGAATATCAGAACAATCTGGCCCAGCTGGACGATAAAGTTCTCATGCGCAATGAAGGACTAGAAGCTTCTTATGTATTACTTGATCAAATTGATCATCCGGAAATCATCGATGAGGAGGTGATATATAACTCATTCTGGAAAATTGTCAGAGATCCCACATTTGACCCCATTAAGAATGATATTGTGGGTACTGAGAACCTGCGCCTCATACGAAACGAAGAGTTGGTTAGGATTTTGTCCAATTGGTCTTCTGAGGTATACCAGGTTCAGGAGCTGGAGCTGGAGTATAAAAAATTCAGGACTGAAATCATTATTCCATGTTATAACAGGCTGGGTGTTGCCCGAAATTTGAACAATGCCCTGTGGAAAGATGGCTACTCGCCTCCGGAAGCGCTGGATAAGAAGAGTCTTTATAAATTCACCATAAAACCCACCAAAAAATCGTTGAACTTTCAGGAGATTCTTGCCGACGTTGAATTAGAGGGCATCATTAGTGAAGTGATAACATTCAATCAGGTGACTAATCTTCAGTCTCAGACCTTACGAGTGAGAATGGAAGATATGCTCAAAATCATAGAGCAGGAAATAGAGGAAAATTAACGCATAAACCCCGTGGCCCACGGTGAGAATCAACCTTGCACACCGTTTGGGAGAGAAAGTGGAAAGAAATGAACCCATACATTGCCAGAATCAAAGATTTATCCAACCATTTAGACCCTCAGGTTCGCTCAGAAATGGAGGGCGGGTTTGTAGATAAGAAATTTTCAAAGCGATCTTGCCTGCTCAGGCCCGGGCAAATATGCACCGCCCATTTATTGGTCAAAGACGGGATTGCCAGAAAGTATTACAGGCACCATGACAAAGAAATAACCACAGAGATCTACTTTCATGATGATGTGGCGGTATCTCTCGATAGCTATATCATGCGAAAGCCGGCAGATGTGTACATAGAGGCCCTGACAGACCTGGAGGTAACTATCATTGACTACAGTCGGTTCCTTAGTGTCAAAAAGAAGTACTCGGAAGTAATGATGCTGGATAAAATGTTCATAGAGTACTATGCCGTATGGTTTGAGCAAAGACTCAAAGAATTTCAGACGATGGATGCCTCAGAGCGATACCTCAACCTGCTCGAAAAAGAACCAAAGATTGTTCAGATGCTTCCGGTGACCATTATGGCCTCATATCTGAATGTTTCACTGGAAACCCTGTCCAGAATCAGATCAAAAATGACAACCACCTGATTATTTGACTTATGTCAAATTTCTGCTTGATGAAAAGTCCCACTTTTGTTTGGTGAAAACAGAAATATGGCCAATCAAATGAAAGCAGTTGTATTCGAGCGGTATGGAAAGCCCGAAGTGTTAGAAATTACAGAGATAGAAAAACCAAGCCCTGCTAAAGATGAGGTGCTGGTGAAAATTTATTCCACTTCGGTCACGGCAGAAGATCCAAAAATGCGAGGTTTTAATCACCCGCCACTTTTAAAGCTTCCAGTGGGGCTGATGTTTGGTTTCAAAAAACCAAAGTACCCTGTTTTAGGAATGGAGTTCTCAGGGATCGTAGAATCCGTAGGGCAAAAAGTAAGAAACTATAAGCCGGGGGATCAGGTATTTGGCTACTCAGGCCTGAGTTTCGGTACCTACGCCGAATACAAATGTATGCCAGCAAGTGGCCTGATGTACTTTAAGCCGGAAAATTTATCCTTCGAAGAATCGGCCTGTATGGTCAATGGGCCACTTTCAGCACTGGTGTATCTGAAGAAAAAAGGCAGGATCAAACGAGGAGTCAGGTACTCATATATGGAGCCTCCGGCTCAGTAGGTACTGCAGCGGTACAGTTGGCCAAATACTTTGGAGCGAATGTGACCGGCGTTTGTAGTACCAGAAACGTACAGCTGACCAGGTCTCTCGGCTCAGACTTTGTCATTGACTACACCATGCAGGATTTCACCCGAAGCGATAAGAAGTATGATTTGATATTTGATACTGTCGGTAAAACCTCGATGAAAGCATGCATGAAATTACTCACACCCAAAGGTAAATACCTGCTCACCGACTTTGGATTTTCCCATATGGTTGCGGCATTCATTTCTTTGTTCAGCAGCAGAAAAGTCATTATTTCCTCGTCCAATTTCCACTGGAAGCGAGAAGACCTGATGTTTTTGAAGGAAATAGCAGAAAAGGGGTACTTCAGGCCCGTTATTGATAAGGCCTTTCCTTTGGAAAAGATTGTGGATGCACATACCTATGTCGAGCGCGGACATAAGGTTGGTAATGTGCCAATTTCGGTCAGGTGAGTAATGGCCAGGAGCCAAAGGAGCACGGGAAGTTTGAGACCATCTTTAAGGAGGCTTACCAGAGGCCCTGGTCAGGATAGCTCTGATGCTTTGAATGCACAGACAGATTCACTAATTTCATAACAAATCAAAAACGGATTAGCGAAAGAATGACAGCCCGGGAATTCATCGATACTTTGGAGGTAGTTAGTGGTGAATATTCCGGAGCCATTCCTAAAAGAGAGATATTTTCTTTGGCGAAGGAATTTCAGCAGATGCCCGTCACGGAGGTGGTAACATTGCTGAGAGAGGGGAATGATGATCACAGACTGGGTGCAGTATCGATCCTGGACTGGAAAGCTCGTGATAAGGAAACCTCAGCAGAGGAAAAAGAAGAAGTTTACCGGGCCTATATCAATAACCATCAATGGATAGATGATTGGGGTATGGTGGACAGGGCCGCGCCGTATGTCGTCGGAGGGTATTTGTTTGATAAGGACAAAACGGTGCTTTATGATCTGGCAAGATCCCCACATCCTATGGAAAGAAGAACTGCGATTGTGAGTACTTACTATTTTATTAGAAAGAATAAGATAGACGACACTTTCAAAATCGCGGAAATCCTTGCAAATGACCCAGACGAATACGTCCAAAAAGCTGTGGGTAGCTGGGTGCGGGAGGCTGGCAAGAGGGACGAGAATAAGTTAAAAGACTTTCTGAATAAGTTTACACCAGGCCTACCAAGAATTACCTTGCGGTACGCCATAGAAAAGTTAGATCCTGAGACCCGAAAACATTATTTGGAATTGGGTAAATTGTAAACCCGGGGTAGGGGACGCATCCTGCAACGGATGAGTTTTGAAAACGAAAATATCAGATCTATGAAATACTTAAAATACACCCTTTTAGGAGTGGCCATCCTGGCTCTTGGATTTTTGCTTATCGGAATGATTTCTCCAAAATTGGACTACGACTGTGAAATCATGGTTGAGAAATCAGCGACTGAATCCTGGAATGTACTCCAGGATGAGGAGAAATTGTCGGAGTGGTTGCCAGGATTGCTGGAAATCGAACATGTGAGTGGTACCCCCGGCACAGAAGGTGCAGTGTCCATGGTGCACTTTGACAATGATGGAGAAAAAATGTCCATAAAAGAGACCATTACGGCCATTGTCCCTCAGGAGAGTATCGCTATGAAATATGAAGACGATTTCATGAACATGGCCTATCAGATTTCTCTGACCCCAATGGGCGGGAAAACGAAAATTGTGTCAAATACCTCTGCCGAGGGTAATGGGATGTTTGCGAAATCCATCATTGCCTTAATCGGTGGCTCCATCAAGGCACAGGAGGAAGCCAATCTAGTGAGCCTGAAGAAGACCATTGAGCAAAATACAAAGGACTATGTCCCGTCGGAAGAGGAAATTAGTGAAATGATCGAAACTGAGGAGGGCTTGTAGGGATGGTGCTTGTTTGGTAGTTTTATCATTCCCTGCCAATGTTTCGGGACCCATTCGCCAGATTAGTTGCATCTCAGACGAGGCAAACGAAGAAAGAACATATAATTGAAATCAGAGATGTGGTCGACAGAATCACTTTGGTTTGAAATCGCTATTGTAAGCATAGTATATGCTTTAGGCAATATTTTAATGGGGCATTTAGAAGAATGGACCCCAAAAGTTCGAAGGGTTGGTAAAAAGGAATCAATGGTTGGACGGGAGAGCCCAAAAGTAAGTATTATGAATTTCGTAAATGGACAAATACATATCCCCAAAATAAGCAGACTAGTTAAGACAGGTATTGGGATCAGATGCGCCGTAGCCACAGTCAGCATCAGGTCATGAAACCCATACCGGTCAGGCATTTAACCGATAGTGTTCAAAAACCTGCTATTGGTCATTTTCAGATCAGGAAGCTTGATTTTGATTTTTTTGGTCCGGATAGGGCCCAACCCACCCATCGTCATAATTTCTATTTTTTATTGTTCATTATACAGGGTTCAGGCAAGCACACCATAGATTTCAAAGCGTACAATGTAGTGGATAAAAGTCTGTTTTTCCTAAGACCGGGGCAGGTACATTCTCTCACCCTCAATACGGAAAGTAGGGGTTACATCGTTCAGTTCGATTTCCCATTTGTGGATTCCTCCTACGACACTATGAAACACCTTCTGAGAGAGGTGACTCACCTCAATTTTTGTGCGTTGAATGAGCTGTCTTTTGGCAAACTGGAAAACACCCTGCATTTAATCTTTCAGGAGTATCAAGAATCGAGAGAAAAATTCCTTGAATCCATCGACGCACTCTTGCAGGTTTTTCTGATAGAGCTCATCCGAAATCGAAACTCGGGGATGGGCTCCAGACACGAAAGCAGTTCATATGCTCAAGATCGGCTTTATGAGTTTTTGGAGCTGTTGGAGCAGAAAATCACCAAGGTAAAACAGGTTAATCAGTACGCAGACCTCATGAGTCTGTCTGTCTATCAGCTGAACAAAATTTTGAAAGACAATCTGGATAAAACCTGCATGCAAATGATTAGTGAGCAACTTATTGTGGAATCTAAGAGGTATTTACTGGCCTCTTCCAACCGGGTGAAAGACATAGCCCACCTCCTGGGTTTTGAAGATTTATCTTACTTTGTTCGCTTTTTTAAGAAGCATACCGGGTTTACTCCGGAGGCTTTTCGCGAAAAGTTCGGCAATGTCCAATAAGACTTAACTTTTGTCCTGTCAGGGGTGCTTGAAAAGCCGGAAGTTTGCACAAAACAATATGTAAACTATATGAGCACCAAAGCAAAATTGATCGCTTCATTGAAGATATGGGTGGTTATTTATCCTTCTATTACCTTTTTTCTGTACGTCTTCAATGCCCAACTGAGTACCATGCCATTGGCTTTAAGAACCTTTCTGATCACTATCTCATTGGTTCCGTTTATCGTGTTCCTGGGGGTTCCATTTGTAAATTGGATACTTGGGGTATTTAAGCCTTCCGGCAGATAATGACCCATTCTAGGCGCCAATTCATAAAGCATGCGGCCTTTGTTTCTATATTCATTGGCCAGGCACCAAATCAAATATTAAGCGAGAAACGAATAAAGATGAAATCAAATACCCATTACGAAGTAATCATTGTTGGAGGAAGTTATTCAGGTCTTGCCGCTGCGATGGCATTGGGGAGATCATTGAGAAAAGTGCTCATTATTGATGGGCAGCAGCCCTGTAACCGGCAAACACCTTTTTCTCACAATTTTATTACCCACGATGGTCGTCCTCCCCATGAAATTGCAGCAATTGCCAGAAAACAAGTTTTAACCTATCCAACCGTACACATACTTAATGATTTGGTGGTAAAGGGAGTTAAAACTGAAGCCGGGTTTCAGGTTGAGACACTTGAGGGCAAGGTCTATAAGGCGGACAGGCTTGTTTTTGCCTCGGGTGTCAGGGACTTACTACCCGAAATTAGTGGCTTGTCAGACTGCTGGGGCATTTCAGTACTTCATTGCCCGTATTGTCATGGATATGAGGTGAAGGGCGCCGATACCGGAATCCTTGGGAATGGTGAATTTGGCTTTGAATTTTCAATGTTGATCTCCAATTGGACCGATAGGTTAACGCTGTTTACCAATGGTCAATCTACCCTGAGTCCCGAGCAAACGGCGAAGCTTCAGCGTGGCAATATCAAAATTGTGGATAAAAAGGTGGACCTACTGGTTCACAAAGATGGCATGATTAGCCATCTTCATTTTGAGGACGGTACAAGTCATCCAATTGAGGCGGTTTATACACATGCTCCATTTGAGCAGTCGTGTAAAGTTCCCGAACAACTGGGATGTCAGCTAGATGAGGACGGCTACCTCATGGTAGATTCCAGGCAAAGAACGACGATTGAAGGTATCTATGCCTGTGGTGACAATACAACGCGAATGCGCACAGTGGCCAATGCCGTAGCCATGGGAACAACTGCGGGAATGATGTTGAATAAGGAAATGGTGTTGGGAAAATTTTGAATGACAGGCAAAGTTGCCGAAGTGTATCAAACCGGAACAGAGCGTTCTAATGACAGTTGCAGGAAACGGCAGTTTTCACTACTTTCATCTTGGTAACCCTGGTGACATACCATATCTGGCCTGTGGCCCTCCAATGCAAAACGATTCACTGCTACGGAATTAAATATCAAAGGGATGAAAAAAATAATTTTATTGATCGCTTGTGCGCTCTTATTGTCTGAAAGCAAAGCCCAGGGTGTTATTGGCGCCTGGGAAGCATTTGAAACTACCGAAAATGGGGACACCCTGAGAAGCGTGGTTCTGTTTGCGGACGGCTATCAGGTATTGACCACATATAATGCCTCTACTGGTGAATTTGTTCACTCCAATGGTGGCACATGGAAGCTGGATGGGCCTATCATGACGGAAAAAGTAGAATTTCATTCAGACAATTCGGAACGGGTAGGAGCTGAGGTAAGCTTTGAAATAAGTGTCAGTGAAAGCACATTGCAAATTGTAAAGAGTGGTAAGGAGTTTACGAAAATTGACAATGGTGCGCCGGGTGAATTACAAGGAGCCTGGTTAATGTCTGGAAGAGTAAGTGAAGGCAAAATGCAGTCACGAGATACCAGCAGGTCGAGAAAAACCATGAAAATTCTGTCCGGAACCCGGTTTCAATGGATCGCCTATGACACAGAAACAAAGCAGTTTATGGCCACAGGTGGAGGCACATATACCACTATGAATGATGAATACACCGAGAACATCGAATTCTTTTCGAGGGACCAATCCAGGGTTGGCATGAGTTTGAAATTTGGTTATGAACTTGTTGATGGGAATTGGCACCATTCAGGTTTCTCCACCAAGGGAGACCCCATCAACGAAATATGGAGTGTGCGGAAATAGCTTGAATAAGATGTTAACTGATACCGGAGATGTCGCTCCTGCGGAGCTCGAAGCTGTCCATTGTTTTGGTGTTATTTACATTCAGCACCTCTGGCGCCGAGGGTTTCCTCATCATTATTTGATAGGAGACGTGCACACATAAGCCCAGACGAAGCGATTCCGAGAAGGCTTCGAGATTGTCTTTCTGAAGGATTGCTCCGTAGGAGCTCAATGTCAATGGATTTTTTGAAAATCAATAGGAAAGCTGCGTAGCAGCGAAATGTTGTCTTTCTACGATGCGTGTGAGTTTGAATAAGATGTTAATTGAAACGGGAGATGCCGCTCCTATGGAGCTGGGAGATGTTTTATGCTTTTGTGCTATTGATATCTAGCACCGCAGGTGCTGATGGTTCCTACCATCATTTGAGAAGGGGATTTGCACGGATAGCGTCAATCCAAATGATCTCAGTGATTGCTATCGAGATTCCCTTTCTGAGTCATTGCTCCGTAGGAGCTCAATGTCAATAGAAATTGTAAGAATCAAATGGGAGCTGCGTAGCAGCGGAATGTTGCCTTTCGGCGAGATTTGCATTGGGTTGAATATGGTGTTAGTTAATACGGTGGGATGCCGCTCCTACGGAGCTGAGGGCTTTCCGTTGTTTTGGTGTTATTAACATTCAGCACCTCTGGCGCCGAGGGTTTTCTCATCATTATTTGATAGGACACGTGCACACATAAGCCAAAACGAAACGATTCCGAGAAGGCTATCGAGATTGTCTTTCTGAGACCTTGCTCCGTAGGAGCTCAATGTCAATAGAAATTGCAATAATCAATGAGAGCTGCGTAGCAGCGGAATGTTCCCTTGGGTGATTTGCATTGGGTTAAGTATGGTGTTAGTTAATGCGGCGGGATGTCGTTCCTACGGAGCTGAGGGCCGTCCATTGTTTTGTGTTATTAACATTCAGCACCTCTGGTGCTGAGGGTTTCTCATCATTATTTGATAGGAGAGGTGCACACATAAGCCTCAAACGAAATGATTTCTAGAAGGCTATCGAGGTTGTCTTTCTGAGTCCTTGCTCCGTAGGAGCTCAATGTGAATAGAATTTTTGAAAATCAATAGGAAAGCTGCGTAGCAGCGAAATGTTACCTTTCTACGATGCGTTTGGGTTTGAATATGGGGTTAGTTGAAACGGGAGATGTCGCTCCTACCGAGCTGGGAGATGTTTTATGGTTTTGTTCTATTCTCATTTAGCACCTCCGGTGCTGAGGCGCTCAAACCCCTGATTTGCTTTTACCCCCTCGTTGTGTACTTTTAGGTCTTTCAAAAACTCTACGAGCCATGAATAATCCGCTTTGGTTGATGACCTCCGCTTTTGATCACCTGCAGCTACCTCAAATCATAGAGAAGGCACAGCAGGTAGGTGTGCAGGGCCTTGATCTGTGTGTCTTTCGCCGGGATGGGACTCGGGCAGACCATGTAGCCACCCATTTGGACTATGAAGGCTTTGGACCAGAGGAGGCCAAAAAGGTGATTATGCAGTTCAATGCCACCAACCTGAAGCTCTCCATCGGTGCATTCGAGAACTTAATCGGTGGAGACGAAGGAGAACGACTAAAAAATCAGAATCATCTGCTCAAACTCATCCGCATTGCCCATCTGCTGGGTGGAGATGCCAACGATGTGAAGGTGGGTACCTTCGTGGGCTACAACCATGAGCTGGGCGTGCAGGAGGGGGGCTTTCAGCGAAACCTGGAAGCCTACCAGCAAGTGTTTACACCCATCGTGAAGTATGCCGCAGACATGGGGGTGACCGTCCTTTATGAAAATTGTCCGATGGAAGGCTGGAGGTCGGCTGGCTACACCAGCACGTACAACAACCTGCCCGGGGTGCTGGCCGCCCGCAAGCTGATGTATGAGATGATTCCAAGTTCTGCGCATGGGGAAATCTATGATCCGTCGCATGATGTATGGCAGGGCATCGACCCCACGGAAGTGATCAAAGCGATGGACATCAACAGGCTCCATCGCATACATGTGAAGGCCACCCGAAACCTTCACAACGACACCCGAACGCATTGGGGAGCCATGTACCCCATGCAGTCGGTAGATCAGGCGTTGGCTCAGAAAGCAGGCGTACCCGTACCCGCACATGATTGGGACCGGCACAACTATGAAGCCATGATGCCTGGATTTGGCGGGTCAGACAGCATGGACTGGCGTGCCTTTGTGGATGAGTTGATGAACAGAGGGTTTGATAGGCCTTTCGAAATGGAAAATGAGGCTGCACTGAGCAAAGCCACAGGCAATGATGGCGCCATTATGCAAGGGTACAGAGCGAGCTTGCTTTTTCTGGCCCCTATGCTTTGGCCCCTGACTGATGCAGGTTATCAATATAACCACGCTGGAGTAACTCCTCTAAGGGAGCCACCAGCTCAGAACGTGCCCATTGTCACCATGAAAGAACTCCGTTAGGCACAGTCGTCACCCGGGGCACAAGCGGGCCCGTCGATGACTTCTATAGGGTTGGCATTTTCCTTTTTCCATTCTTCAAAAGACTTTTGAAGGGTCTGCATAAACACCTGCGTGTCCTGCGCACCACTTACCCCGTATTTCCTGTCGAAAGCAAAAAAGGGAACTCCCCGCACACCCACCTGCTGTGCTTCATAGATGTCTCTGCGCACCGCCTCGGTATAGTCGTCACTTTCCAGCGTAGCTCGTACTGTAGCACCATCCAATCCGATTTCCTCACCTAGAGCCACCAGGGTTTCCAGATCGTCGGTGTTTTTTCCTTCAGTAAAATAAGCCGAAAAGAGTCTTTCCTCAGCTTCATCCTGTTTGCCTTGTGTTTTGGCGTAGTGTGAAAAGCGGTGGGCCTTCATAGAGTTGGCCACCACCGCCTGGTCGAAACGATAGGAGAGCCCCACCTGAGCGGCCATGTCCGTTACATAGTCATTCATACGCTCAGCCTCTTGTATACTGATGCCCTTGTGTTCGGCCAGGTATTGATGGATGTTTTTCGAAGGATCCGTGACCATGTGAGGAGAAAGTTGGAAGCTTTTCCATGTGATGGCTACCTGGTCCTTATCCGGAAATTCCGCCAGAGCGGCCTCAAATTTCCGTTTACCAATATAACAAAAGGGACACATCACGTCACTCCATATTTCCACTTCCATTTTTTGCCCTGCAGTATTCATTGCTACGATGTTTTTTTAGATTCAGACCTTCTAACAAAAAACCTAGGTTTAGGTTCCGATAGGTGCCTGAAAACTAGATGATCGAAATTCGGACTTTTTTCTTTTTGATGCGGGTGTTGTCCAGGGTCTTTACCACCCCGTTGGCTTTCGCCGAATGGATGGCCACAAAAGCACAGTCCTGCTTGATTTCTATGGTACCCACTTCTTCGCCGCTCAGGTTAGCTTGTTTGAAAAAGATCCCGGCGATATCACCTTTGGAAATCTTGTCTTTTCGGCCGCCGGAGATGAAGAGCGTACTCCAGATAGATGGGCCGGGCAGGGCGGTTTTGGTCAGTTTTTCTTCTTTGGCTCCCTTGATAAAATCGGGGAGGGGTTCTTTCTCCCACTGTATGAGGTAGGCCGTTCCTTCCTGATTCATTCGGGCTGTTCGTCCGTTTCGGTGGGTAAACTCCTCTTCTCTGGGAGGCAGCTGGTAATGGATGATAAACTTCAGTTCGGACACATCCAGTCCGCGGGCAGCCAGGTCTGTAGCGATGATCAGCTGATGCGTGCCGTTCCTGAATTTGATCAGTACGCGCTCTCTGTCCTTTTGCTCCATTCCGCCATAGAAAGTGCCATGGCTCACCCTGTTTTTGGTAAGGTGGTCACTCACATACTGGATGGTTTCTTTGTAGTTGCAAAAGATGATGCCGGGTTGGTTGCCAATGTGACCAAGAAGAGCGGTCAGTGTCTGGAGTTTGTCCTTGTCAGGAGAAGTAACCTTTTTCAGTTGCAGCTGTGAGGTTTTTTCACCCAGGTAATCAATGTAAGTGGGGTTTCTCAGCTCCACAAAACCGGGAATCTCTACACCGTGGGTAGCAGAGGTCAGGATTCTCTTTTTGACTTTGCGCAGGCCGCTTAGGATCTCACGCATTTCCTTTTCAAAGCCCACTTCCAGGGATTTGTCAAATTCGTCCAGCACCAGGGTTTTGATGAATTCAGTAGGCATATTGTCCCTTCTGAATCGATCAGCAATACGGCCAGGCGTTCCAATGAGGATGGCCGGCCGGTGCTTCAGGTCCAGCTTGTCTTTGGAGCCTGCACGACCACCGTAGATGGCGTTTACCTTGTGACCTGTACCCATTTCGCGGAGTACCTGCTCTATCTGCAGGGCCAGTTCTCTGGAGGGTACCAGTATCAGCACCTGTACTTCCTCACAGTCTGCTTCCAGTTCCGAAAGGATAGGCAGTAAGAAGGCGAGGGTTTTTCCGGTACCGGTAGGGGAGAGCAGCACCACATTGGCGGTGGAGTGAATGGCCTGGCGGGCTTCTTCCTGCATCGGATTGAGCTTTTCAATCTTCAGCTTGTCCAGTATGTCCTGTTGATTTTTTAATGTACCCATGATGATGTGCTCCCTTATAAAAATTTGAGTGGGCAAAGATGGGGTATTTATTGCTGGTATGCCGGGTTTAGTCCGGGTAGGTCCTGATCAGGAAGGGGAAGGTCGGGATGAATTAAGGTTCAAACCACTAAAAAAGGAAACCGTGAGGGCTGTGCCCCCACGGTTTAAACCTACTCATTACACAATTCAAAAACATTAATCTTTGAGGATTCTGGTCGTATAGGTACCTGTTTGATCTGTGATTTCAATGAAGTAGATTCCGGTTGGAACCCGGGTCAGGTCAAGTGTGGTGATAGAGCTGGCGGCAAATTCTCCGCTCATCTCCATGACACTTATACCCAGCAGGTTGATTAATCGTACTTTACTGGTGGCACGGTTTTCATCGGGCAGCTGAATATGAAGCTTACTGGTAGTCGGATTAGGGAACACCGATATCCCATAACCTTCCGCTTCTTTGGCTGTTCCCATTACAGCGCCCACCGTCAGGTTGATGGTTTCTACACTTACTGCTCCATGCGCATCGGTGGTGGTGAAGGTCAGTGTTGTTTCGCCGATAGTCTTAGATGATATTAAGAACTTATCTGAGGCAGCAAAGACCTCTGCAATACCGTTTTCACTACTTGTGACTGTGAACGTAAACTCATCTCCGTCAGGGTCACTAAAGAACTCGCCGATGAGGTACTCCAGCGCTTCACCTTTGATTTGCACCAATGGTTCGGTAGCGATCAGTTTCGGAGCCTGGTTGGTATGGGCCACTTCGGCATTCAAGGTTACTTCCGCTGTAGCACCGTACTCATCTGTAGCCACAAAGGTGTAGCTATAGGTACCCTCGTCTCCATAGTTGGGCGTGAGGGTGAGGGTAATCAGCCCATTTGATTCGGCGAATGATAGATTTGAGTACTCCTCTACTGCCGTCACCGTGAATGCATTGTTTTCACTATCCGTCACTTCAAAGCTCGCTACCAGGGTGTCATTTTCGTGGACGAAAAGCGATGCAGGCACTTTGGCAAACATGGGCGCTTCATTCATGTGGAGCGACACGGGGATTCTGGCTTCCGGGTTGTTTGGATCGTTGGAGGTGATCACCACCTCTGCAATCTGATCACCACGTTTTGCCAATGCACCGCTAAAAGCAAGGCTGATAGAAGATTCTGCACCCATTGCTACTTCACCACTCAGGTCAGAAGTAATGGTAAGCCAGGGAGCATCGCCAGCGGTTTCCTCTGCGGCATACATCAGCCAACCCATCGTTTCGAAAGAGGCTACTTGCTGCAAGTTGTACCAGGAGCCTTCATCGAAGTAGTAATATCTTCCAGGGACAGTCTCCTGTCCGGAAACAGACCCCTGAGGGTACTGAATCCCTAGCGGATAGGTGATGAGTACATAGAAATCCTCATTAGGATAGATGCCTGCTGGCTCATCCAGAGCAATCTGATGCCATGCACCTACTTCATCATCTCCTGATCCGGTAAAGGTCATTTCACCTTTTGCCAGTATCACGGTCTCATCTATAGACGAGCTGCCTGCTCTGACCTCTACCATTAGTTTGCCTGTTGTGGTGGTTTCGGGGTTGAACCAGGTTTCGACATGTGAAATGTTGAAACCTTGCTCACCGGCATTGTATCGGGTGGCCAGGGTGAAAGGTGCTCCACCACCAATTCCTATGAAGGTATCGGGGGTTTCCTTTTCTGTATGGCTCAAAATCCGGTTGTAAGAAGCACTGGTGCGTGCTTTGCTGGTCAGTTCCTTTTGCAGACTTTGAGATTGGAGCGTGAGACTGGCTGGTTTTGCAGCCGCTCGTTGATTGCTTGCGGAAGTAGCTCCTGCCCTGCCATAGTCAATGCTCACTTCATACTGGAGGGCTGACAGTCCCTCGGTATTGCCAAAAACAATGCTGCCAGTAGTTGCTTCGTCCATGGTATTCATCACCACATCTACTTTTTCTGTGGTGACGTCCATGGCCGGTGGTTCGAACCCTGTTCCTGTCATGATGATGTCGATCTGACCAATGTTGGTAGTAAGCACTAGCGTATCTCTGAAGTCTCCGGAGTAAGAGGGTGCAAATACCGCTCTGGTCTCCAATGCATCTCCCGGTTTGATGGTGAACGTAGGTGTGGTCCATGCCCATGGTGAGTACAGCTCTGAGATGTCTGCCCACCGCCACTCAGGTCCGAACCATCCGTCTACCAATGCCCAGATTTGTAAACTCATTCCTTCCGCACCGCTTTTCATTTGGGCCCAGCTCACATCCACCTGAGCAGATCCTTCATTGGTCATTTCCAAATCCAGATAGTTGGACAGAGGAGCCCCCCATTCCATGGCGATCATTTTGCTTCCAAAATCTACGGCTTCTTCCACTGCCAACACAGCCTCTCCGGTTACTGTCAGTTCCACTGGTTTTTCCAGATTTTCACTACCAGGAACGTTGGTTTGTATTTTCAGTACTTGTGAATATGTGCCCCCGTAGATGTTTTGCGCATCGATTCCGATCTCGCCGACCAGGGTAGTTCCGGGCGCTACCGTATAGGTTTCTGCCGGCACCAGTATATAAGCCAGTCCGCTGCCATGGTCGAGATTGTTCTGGTTGGAGATTCCTACGCCGTTGGCAGAACTCTCCTGAATACCCACTGCTGTGAAGGTGGAAGTAAGGTCTGATCCAAATTCTTCTACCTGGTACTGGAACTTCATGCTGCCATTTTTATATAAAATGAGCTGAGCAGAAATAGGATCACCCATGCCCCCGAAATTGTTTACGAGGTAGCTCCAGGTGATGATAATCTTGTCATCATAAAACTGGTAGAATATTCCCACTTCATCCTCAGGGAAGAAGTACGTATCAAATCCTCCAAAAGTCCAGTAGGGCATAATGAAGGTACCATCATATCCCGCACTTGGGATGGCATCATTGAAGAACATTACTTCAGGATCTTCTTCCAGGGATACGATACCATTTTCACCTATTTTGATGGTCTCATATTCCTGGCCATAGACCGTCACAGGGAAGGGGAGGGTCAGGTCTCTCCAGAAGTCTGCTTTGTCAAATACGTCTTCAGCGAAGGGCATTTGGGTACCTGTTTTTCTGATGTCGATCCACTGATAGAATTCACCGGCATTGTACTTCTGATAGGCGTACCCGTGAGAAGTGGCGGATATTTCCGTGTCGAAGGTCAGCCATTGCTTCCCGGTGATGGTGAGCGATAATGGAGCCAGTCCGGTATTTTCGATGGTAAAAGGCTCGGTAGCTGTTTCTCCATAAGCGAGGGTTTGCTGCATTGCAGACAGGTCTGCGTTGATCGCCGGAGGATCTACCACTGCTGCAGATGTATAAATAGTGCTTTTGGTTCCACCCGAATAAGAGATGGTAAGCACATCTTCCAAAGTGGCGGTCGTAGCTGTGGGAACGACTATTTCATACTTTTCATACAGCCCAGGTTTGATGGAGACAGGTTGGGAGCCTGCCAGTGTGAACGCGTCATTGGCGAAAGCCATATCCGTGATGCTCACATTGGCAGTTCCTTCATTTTTCACCGTGAAAACTGCCTTGCGCACAGCACCTTGAAAGACATCACCAAACTCAACAGTATCCATGGATACCACCGGAAGAGGAGTTCCTCCAGAGGTGATCTCCAGCTGTACCAACGCACTGGTTTGTAAGTTGGCCGGATCATTACTGATGATGTTGACGTATCGTTTGGTCGTGCCTTCTACCAGCGTGGAGGTGTTCAGGGTTAAGTTCACGAATGCACTGCTGTCTGGTGCCAGGATGCCCGAAGCATTTTCGATACTACTGATGATATTGGGGCCCGGGTAGTCAAAACCCAGTGCGAGACCGCTGTATAATGTAATCTTCTGGTTGAAGTTGTGAACGAGAATTCCATCCGCCCGATTTAGATCTTCAATCAAAATGGTCAGATAGGATTGAGACCAGGAGTCAAAGCCCATTTCGTCATAATAGAACCTGATGTCTCCGTTGGAGTGAAGGACCATTTGAGCAGTGATGGGGGCATTGTATCCGTCTGTTACATTGTGGTATTGCACAATTACACGGTCAGCCTCTACCTGATAGAACACCTGTCCCTGAGCTGAGAAGTCCAGAAATGTGCCCAATGGGGAAATAT
Organism: Marinoscillum sp.; assembly: GCF_040222955.1. Classification (GTDB taxonomy): domain Bacteria; phylum Bacteroidota; class Bacteroidia; order Cytophagales; family Cyclobacteriaceae; genus Marinoscillum. Next base: position 33,867 of record NZ_JAVKCA010000020.1, read on the forward strand.
ATCCTTTTGGACTATAGAAATTATTGAGTGTGGGCGTGTTGACGGGTCGCACACTGTTGTCAAAGGTGGTGAAACCTTTTTGGGCGATGTAAAGTGTCTTTAATGACTCTCCGTAGTAGGGAAAGTCAAAGCCCATGTCTACTTCAAAATAAGCTCCATCATCTTTGATCGTTTCAGTCACGTCTATGCCCGAGCCAGAGATATCCTGAAAGTCATAGGCAATGGGGTTGGTTTCCGACGCATCGCTGGTTTTATACTTATAACCATACGTGTGGTAGGAAGACGGCCAGTCATTACTCACTCCTTTGGTGTCAAAACCGGGAATAAAGTATTTTAATGGGTAGGCACCTGTGTTTTTAACAACTACTTCAGCATTGATGACATCACCAATTGTTACATTGTCCACCACCTGCTCGGTAGGAGTGATGCTGATCTCGGAAGTTTCGGCTCCCACTCCGAATAATGAGATCTCATAAGTCTGATCGCCATTGGTGACAGTGAGGAGTCCGTTGGCATTGCCGGATGCGGTCGGTTGATAATTAAGCTTCAATATGACCTCTTCCCGAGCCTGTATTTGCCATGGGGCATACCCGTCTATGGCAAACTGATCGCCAGTTATATTGAAGGACGGGCTGTTGAAGTTGCCAAAACCCTGGTTGTCCAGAACGATTTCCATAGTTTCAGAGGTACCAATGAAAACACTTCCAAAATCAACGATATCTGTATGGACAATGCGCGGCTGATGACCACTTACATTCAGACTCACGGGAACCCTTAGTTCCTGCTGGCTGGCATCATTGGAAGCAAGCACCAGGTTGGCATTATACGTGCCATTGATGAGGGTGGAGGCTTCTGCGGTGAGGGTAGCAGTCATCTCACTGTTCCCTTCTATATCTCCATTGGCTGGATTCAGCGTCAGGTAAGTGCCCAGGTGTTCGTTGTAGCTATCGGCAGCCACTGCGAATGCAAATTCCTTGCTATCCAGCAGATCTTCCAATAGTGCCCAGGTGCCACCCAGGTCAAAGGACATGAAGCAATTTTCAGAATATTTTGGGTCAGTCTCATAACCAATACCCAAAGGAAACAGGTTTCCTGCAGGTACGTGGAAGACAAGCCAAAAGGTAGAGCCTGACCCAAAATATAATTGTTCGTTGAGGGTAATATATGCCCAGCTTTCACCTGAGCTCCAGTTGCTGTGCTCCTGGGCGTAAATCAGATTTTCTTTGGATGGCGCATCACCTTCATACACTTCCATGATCACCGGTCCCAGTGCGGGATCGTGCTTCAGGTACATGCGGGCCTGAGTTAGGTTAAAACCTTGCGCTTCAGACACCATAAATTTGGCAGCGGCTGAGTTACTCAGGTTAATGTCTGTTTCACCGATGATGTTGGTGGCCCAATCAACGTACGATTTGACCACAGGATCGAATGAGGATGACTCTGCGGAGTTACCTCTGAGCTTATCCTGGCTATCGCTTGCGTTGCGCTGCATTACTTTCGCCGAGGAAGCCTTTTTAGAAGCAGTTGCGGTAGGGTAGTTCAGACTGGCCGCTCCATAGGCAAGTGCGGAGTTGCTGTGACGTGCGAAATGCTCCCAGCGCAGGATGCCCGCAGCCTGGTTGAGGATGGTAAGGTCGTGAGTGGCGGTTGTACTTCCGGAAACGTCTACATTCAATGAGATTTGCAGGCTGTTCTCGTCTACCGCGATGGAAGGTCCTTCGTTGGTGGTTTCTGAAATCACATCGGAGAGTTCGGATACATTGCCCCACCTGTCTGTGGAAGTGATCGCAAAATAATAGGTGGTTAGCCCCAAAAGGTCGTTGACTTCATAGGTCACATCACTTCCGGCAGATTGAGTGTTTTTAATGGTTTGCTTGGAAGCTGAGGTAAGATTGGCACTGTTGATGGGTGCTGTATGGTAGTAAAGGGAGAAGGAAACCGGAGTTCCGTCATCTTCGTCTGCGGGTACTTTCCAGCTCAAAGTGGCAAATTCCTGAGCGATTCCGGTGACGGTAAGGTCAGAGATTGTCGCTGGAACCTTGCCCAAATCATTCTTAATAGCCAGTGCTGCGTCTATGGCCCCAGAACCGAGAAGGCCTTCGTAACCGGCATTCAGGGCAGAGATGTCCACTACCCCTGTTTGCAGTTTGTTCCAAAGCTCAGTGTTGGTGATCTGAGTAGGGCTGTTGACCAGTGCCAACGCGGCGATTCCGGAAACATGAGGACATGCCATCGAGGTACCTTCCAGGTACGCGTACTGGTCATTGGGGATGGTACTTAATACGCCGTTTTTGGTTCCATATTCGGTGTCCCCACCAGGTGCTGAAAGTTCTATCCATGTTCCATAGTTAGAGTAAGCCGCTTTTTTCCATTCCGGGCCGATAGAGGCCACTGTGAAGGCACTTTCGTAATACCCAGGGTACCAGTCCGCATCGTAGTTAGCGTTTCCTGCTGCAAAAATGACAATCCCGCCTTTCATGGGGCTGCCTTCGTAATCTCCGGCTTCCGCAATGAAGTAGTCAATGGCATCCAATACGGACTGTTCCACTGAACCAGGGTAGGAATAACCCCAACTGTTCTGAGAGATCACTGCTCCATTGTCAGCAGCGTAAACGAACGATTTTTCGATCGCCGCTCCACCAAGGATCTGCATGGACATGATTTTTACGCCGTTTCCAGAGCCATCTCCACCTGCTACCCCCGAGATGCCTATTCCATTGTTATTGATGGCTGCAATGGTGCCTGCCACGTGGGTAGCGTGGTACTGGGGGTCTATTTCGCCTATTTTTCTTTGAAAATTGTAGCCGTGGATATCGTCCACGTATCCGTTGTTGTCATCATCTACGTCTGGTTGGCCATTCAGCTCTTTTTCATTGATCCAGATGTTTGCTTTTAAATCCTCATGGTTCACATCCACTCCTTCGTCGTGTACGGACACGATGATGTCACTTGCTCCCGTCACACTGGTCCAGGCTTCAAAAAGGTTGATATCCGCATCTGCAAATCCTGTTTGCCCGGTATTGTCATAGTGCCATTGATCTGCCAGCAGTGGATCATTAAATGGGAGGCTTGCTTGCCGGCTGGTGGAGGTGGAAGGCACATAGGCTTTCACTTCATAAGGGGCAATGACTTTTACGCGCTCCGCTTCAGCTACTTCTACTTCATCTAGCATCATAAGCTGTGCGGCAGCGGCTTTTGGGTTGATGTCTTCACTGATTTCCAGTATGTACCAGAGGTGAAGTCCATGTTTGTGGAGCTTGTCTTCTTTTGCCGGGTTGACAGGGAAGAGCCTGTACATGTCAGAGGCTTTCACCTGATTGGCAGTGGCATCAAACAGCTTCAGGCCTGTGACCAGTTCGTTTTTCTTACTGGTGACCGTCATTTGCTGGAGGGAGGAAGTCATCTCCGGTGAAAACTTCACCTTAACAATTCCCTTTTTCACGCCCGGCTCTATCTTTTGTGCCCAGCCAAGTGTGGCGCACAAAGTGAATATTAGCGCGAGCAATATTCGGTTGGTCTTAAAAGGTAAAAAATGATTCATAGTACGATTGGTTTGGATTCTAACTAAGATTTCTTTTTAGGGGACTTGGGAGGTTGCTGCTTATTGCTGATCTCACTGAGGAGCTTCGCAAAGGCATCATTCTCTTCTTTCCGTTTTTTAATCAGATCGTTGATTAATTTTTGGTCTTTGTCCTTGTCTTTCAAAGCTTATTTTGTTTACGGGGCAACAACACAAATAAACTTTGGGAATTGGAGGGATCTAAATAATTGGCCTTTGAATAAATACTACAGAGACGTTTTTGACCATAGAATTACCACTCAGAGGGAGGTTTCTTACCTTAACATTACCATAACAAAATGGTGTAAAATGCTCTATTTATTGAATGGGAGTGCTTTTTTAGGAAATCCCCAGAATTGCTCTTTTTAGTGTAATGACGAGAGGTAAGTGACCAGATTGGAGGTGGTATTGGTAAGGTTGAGCTTTTTTCGGAGGCGTGCTCTGGCTACTTCTACACTCTTCACGCTCTGCTGGGTGATGGCCGCTATCTCTTTAGAGCTCATGTTGAGCCTCAGGAAGGCACAGAGTTTCTCATCGGCCGGTGACAGGTCGGGGTGGAGTTCGTGGAGCTTATTGTAGAAATCAGTATGAACCTGATTGAACCTCAATTCAAACTCGGCCCAGCTGTCGTTATCCGCCTCTCTTTGCAAATCCAGGATAATGTTGTGAATCTCCTTGTAGTTCTCCGGGAGTACGTTGGGCTGTAACTTCAGCAGTCTTTCAGCTACACTGTTGATAAGCTCATTCTTTCTGATCAGATACATTACATTGGTGGTGAGCTCCTTATTCTTGATCTCCACGTCCTGTGACAGGTTTTCTTGCAGCAGGGCAGTTTGCCGGGCACGGGAGCGAATGATCACGGTTATGAGGATGGCAATCAAAAGGCCGATAGATAACGTGATGATGATAGTGATGTACCGGAGCCGCGCCTGGCGCCGCTCTTCTGCTCTGGCTTTTTCTGCTTTGTCAAAATCATATTGCAACTGCAAGCGGGTAATTTCTCTATTGGCCTGCATGTCCCTGAGGCTGTCACTTTGGGCTTTGAAGGTCTTATAGGTATCCAGAGAGGCTCCCGTCTTACCTTGTGCTTCTTCTATTTCGGAAAGGCATAAATAGGCATTCATGGTAGTCTCCATCGCGCCGATTTCCTCTGAGAGCGCAATGGATTTTTTGGCAAAGGGTTCCGCTTTATCAGGTTGATCCAGCCTCAGGTAATAGTTGCCAAGGATCACCAGAGATTTAGCAATTTCTGCTTTATCTCCGTATGCTTCCCGCACCTTAAGGCCTTCCAGAAGGTATTCGATGGCCTTTTCGGGCCGGTCCAGGTCCACCATGTAAAGTTTGCCCAGGTTATTGAGTGCGGTACCCTGTAAGGGGTGGTTGTTGGATTCTTTAGCCAGCCGCAATGCACTGGTGTAATATTGGAGCGCCGAGGAGGTGTCCCCCTTGGTCTGGTAGATATTGGCGATGTTATTGTGAAGAGTAGGTAGTCTGAAGGTGATTTCAGCAGAGGGCTTTTGCAGATTGAGCAGCATTTGTGCTTTGAAATACTCATCCAACGCTTTATCATACTCGTGCAGCCGGTCGTAGATTACCCCGAGATTGTTGTGCATGGCCAGCAGACCCAGGGTGTCTTTGATGTCCTCGTAATAAAGCAGGGCATTGAAGTAGTTGATGGAGGCATTTTTGTAATCACCCATCGACAGGTATACGTTGGCAATGGCCCTTACTGTTTTGGCTTCAAACTCTTTGATTCTGGATCGGATAGCAATATCATTGGCCTGCTTGGCCGCCTCCATGGCTTTCTGGTAGCTTTCATGATGATAGAGCTGACTGATTTCCAGCAGCGCATTGATTTTTACTGTATCCTCCTTGCTGGTATTGACCAAAAGGTAAAGACTGTCCATTTTAATTTTATCCTGAGCCATCAGCGGATTGCCAACCAATAACAACAGGATAATATAATGGAGTCTGAATCTCATTGATACAAATAAAGTGATTTTTGCGGGTTCACCGCAATGATTGCAGAGAGTGCAGGCAAATTGGTTATGATTCGGGCTATTTCAAGCTTCCGGCTGTATATGGGTTGCTGAGTAGTTCTTTAAAGACTGACCAGCGTGTTTCAGGATTGTCAGCGGTTCCACCCTTAGCTTCCACATAGCTGGCTACCAGATCCTTGCCGAGGTTATAATTGATCACGTAGCTCCCGTACTGGTCAATAAACCGGGTACGCTGGAGCGCTCGGTCGGGAGCATACAGGAGGTACTTCCCGAGCCAGGTTGCGCATTCTTCCCTGGTGATTTTACCTTCCAGATAGTTTCTCGCAGCCTCATTGCCTGCGTAGTTGAGCTTCCCCGTGAGTGCCAGCGCCGCATAATACTGATCAGCTTTGGAGGAGTCCAGCCCTGCCAGAGGGAATAAATAGGTTTTCTCAAAATTCACCCTTTCGCTACCCGGAAAGGCCACTTCTATTCCATAGTTGGCGCTACCCTCTGCGATGAGTGACTGAGGAGAGAAAAGCGGATATACTGAAAACTCCTTCCAACCTTTGCCATTCACCAGATTCTGCTCCAGCAGGGCATTGAAAACGTGATGGCCGGGATAGCCCTCATGGCAAGCCAGGTCTATGGCACGTTGTATGAAGATGGGGAAATCAGTATTGATCTGAATCAGGCTTTGGCTATTGCCCTGATAGTAATTATATCCGGACCAGCTTTTGTCATTCACATATTCCAGTACAAAATTCTCATTTTCCGGAAGGTCATAGTGCTGTAACGTCCGCTTTCGGGCTTCCCCGATGGCCACCTGAAAAACCGTATCGATCTTCTCTTTAGGAATGATAAATTGGTTAGCAAAGCGCTCATATCGAGCAGATAGGTCTCCTTCACCCGGGATGAGCTGATCAAGATTGGAAAGTAAGCTGTCAAAATAAGTTGTTGGGAAGTGCGGAGGTTCTGCATCATAAAGGAGCCTGGCTTCCTCATCAAAGCTATAGGTAATCCCATCCATGATTTCCACCTTGGTTTTTACGGCGAGAAGTTGCTTTTTTAGCATGGCAAGCCTGGCCAACTCGGACTGAGTATATCCTGTAGTAGCCAGTTGATCACACTGCATTAGCAATTGCGAGGATCTGTTGATGAACGCCTGAGCCGGCAAGGTATCTAATTTAGGAGCTGTTGGTTTCCATTCTTCAGGCCCGTAATAGGCATCCACAAAATCACCATTGTACTGACCGATTTCAAGAACCAGTTTTACGTAGTCCTCAGCAATGCGATTAATGTCCATCTTTTCCGTGGGGGTGGTACATGCGTAACCGATCAGAGCAAGTAGAAAGATCCAGGAGTTTTTCATCTGATAAAGTTAAAACCTTTGTGTCAAACAAATGAAAGCAAGGCACGACCGGAGGGGAATGTATTATTCCTTTTCCGACCTGGACCGCTCAACCCACTCCTGAATGGAGATATTGTTAATCCTGACATCCTTCAGCACCGCGCTTCCCTCCATGATGTGCACTACGGCATAAGTGAGTGTGGTATCACCCTGTACCGAAAGGTTGTATTGTTGCTCCGCTTCATAGGCCTTGGACTCTTCCATGTAAAAGCGCTCAAAAGGATAGGTGATCATAAGTACATCATCATAAGTGACATAGTCCACTTTGGCTTTGAGAAAATAGGGGGTATCCATAGGTTTTTTCTGACTTACTGTTTCGATTTCTGCCAGACCGTCGCCATTTTCTGAGAAAGTCAGGTAAATAGAGGCCCCGTTTGTCCAGTCATCTTTATCCTCAATGGGATAATTCGCAGCTTCAAAATTGAGCTGTATGTATTTGCCCCTGAATGGATCGGTAGGGTCGATGGGAGCAGTTTCGAAAAGGTATTCCTTTCCGAGGGTCAATACCTGCTCACGATCCCAGATCATTCTTGCTGGCACATAGAGCTGTATGAGCGCGACGCAGATAAATGCAGAGATGAGTATTTTTTTGGTGCTAGACATTTTCTTTCCTCTTTTTGAGCATCCAATAATTGGCAATGAAAAAGCCGATTCCTACCAACACAAATAGGATTCCACGCCATACAAAGGGAATTTGATTGTCAAAAAACCTACTGACGACCAGCAAGGTTACAATGATCAGCCCATAATTTAACAGCCCGAGATGCGATTCTCTGGCGCCTCTACGTACAGTCAAAACACCCAGGGTAAGTATCATCAGGTTGATGATGAGTACTGAAATGGTTGAGAAAAATCCAACCATGAAGATGGGGATGAAGAGTAGAAAGCTCCATTCCATGGGCTGAATATGGCTGAGTCCCGCCTTTCGAATTCGGAGAGAAAATACCCAGAAGGCTCCGAGCGAGACGAACAGCCCAATCAGAAATTCTGGTGTGCTGAGTACCTCCATCAGGGGCCACTCGGTTTGAGAGAGGTGACTCCAGAACTCCTCGAAACTCAGGATCAGTAGAATGGTGAGTGTGCCCAGTGCGCCGATGAGTTTATAACCATTGACAAACATACCGGGAGACTGAAACACGCTGAAATGGGCGGCAGCATAAAATAGCCCGAACAGACTAAAGTAGGCGATGAACATCAACTCCTCATGGGAGTCTGCCAATGTGCCCAGCACGCAGGTCAGTGACAATGCCAGCAACCAATGATGAATCTGAGTGAAGTAGCTCTGTGGGCGTTTTTTCAGTAACAGGTAGTAGTGTGGAACGATACTCAGAAGCATCGGCCAGTAGTACCATTCTGATGAATATAGTGATGAATAGCCGGTTTCTGCTCCATATCCAGTAATGCCAATAAGATAGAGTATAGAAATCATGGAAGATTTCATCACATAGACCAATGGCAAAGCGAGTAGCATCCATGTCAGCAGAAATGCCGGCATGTCACCAGGGAGGTTATATATCTGCCCGATCATCGCGATGACTGCAGCCAGGGAGAAAAACAAAAATGAACCGGAACTCTCAATCCAGCGCTGATTCCCTTGTTTTTTGATCAGGGCATATGCACAGAAACCCTGAGCGGACACCAGTGGAATAAACGCAAGGATGGTTTTCTGAAGCCGACTGAGGTCATCCCAGTTGTGGGCAATAATCAGGATCAGTCCCAGCCCAACCAGTGTAGCCCCCAACACCCCAAATACGACGAAGAGAGAGTTGCCGGATGACCCTTTCTTCGTGGCATAGTAAGCATCAATCTTATCGGCAGTTAGCCGGGAGATGACATCCTCCTTTACCAGTTCGTCAAGGTCTTGATGAAGGCTCATATGATTTTAGTCGTTGGTGCAGAGTTGATCATATACATAAATGTGCTCGGCGAAGTTTTTCCATATGAATTTTTCACCTTCATAGTTTTCGGTGAAAACCGCACAGTTCTTATAGAGCTTTTCCAAGGCGTCTTTTTTATAGCTGGATTTTTTGTAGACCTCAGACTTATTGCCATCATACACCACCAGATAGGATTTGTCTTCACCACCGGCCAGGTTAATACCCCCGGCACTCACGTTCATTGTTTGGTTGGCATTGGGATCAAGGTATACTTTTATTTTCGAATCAAAGCCGGGGTTGAGTAGCTGCATCATCACATATTTGTCCTTCTTTTTGGGAAGCAAAGCCTGCTCAAAATAGACCCACTCTCGGTCTATGATCTCACTAAAATCCGTTTTCATTGTTCTGGAAAGGTTGGGCACAGACATGGCACTGCTGATGTTTGAAAGTTTGCTGGGTGCTACGGCCAGCAGTTTCACGTCGGTAGATTTAAACTTCTGCTTGTTGCCATCATCCTCTTTTATCGTGAAAGACCTCAGCTGGCCGGAGATTATCGTGGCTGAGAGCACCCGACCCCTGACGGTATCATCGGCGTTGGTTACCACGTAGGCTTCCTTAGCTATGGAGATTTCAGAATTGTCCATTGGCGGAATAAAATACTGCGCTTGTGTGATGAAGAGTGTGAGACAGAAAGCGATTGTGAAAAATGGTTTCATGGGATCTAAGGGTTAGCGTGTAAAATAATAAACCCGGGTCAGATCTCCATCGGCTGACTGCCCAGGTTTGTTTCGATCAAGCTTACCAAGAACCGGGCCATATTTCCGGTTCTCTTTGTAAGTATCTCAAAAAAAGACACTTAACACATTTCGTTTACACAAACTGCCCCGGGCTGTCAGTAGTGATCAGGTGTTGGTAGAGCTCATATGCGCTCCGCTCCGCCCAGCACCTGGCCAACCGCCCATTTCGCACTTCCCATATCGCAATACCACTGAAGGATACTTCACGACCATCTGCGGGAAGGCCGAAGATCCCGTTGTTACGGCCGGCACAAGTCCATCTGGAGACCACTTTGTTTTGGGCTTCATTATAGAAAATGTCTTCGCTATCCGTGCGGGCATCGAGCAGGAGGGTTTGAAAACCCCGAATCCAATCCTTGAATTGTTCTCTGCCTGCCACGGCAGTTCCGGCAGTATATATTACATAGTCTTCGGTCATCAGCTCATCGATGGCCTCCACCTCATGTGGCGCATGCCATACCCGTTCAAAGAAAGTTAACACGAGCGTTTCAGGATTTTGAGAGGTTTTCATATTTCAATGGTTAATTGTTGAGAGATTTTGCCTTTTCCGCCAGCCAGCAGGCCTTCGATGGCTCCGTTTTGGGTGCTGAGATGCACCTCTATGAGGCTTGGAGAGGGCTTGGACATAAATTTTCCCTGGCGGATCAAAAACACTTCGTGTTTGATCCCAAGGACATCATACAGGTAACAGGCCAGAGGCCCTGCAGCCATGCCAGTGCCAGCCTCTTCGTAGATCTGATAACGTGGTCCAAACATGCGGGTATCCGCAATGCGTTTGGCTGTGCCGGTATCCAGAGTGAATGGATAGAAACCGATCAGGTCTAACGCCTCACTAAGCTCAGTGATTTCCGTCATGTTGGGAATGATGGCCGCCATGGTTTTTGCATCTTTTACGGGGATAATCAGGAAATTATTCCCGGTGTTGACTACCTCCAGGGGAGCGCCAGGGAGTAAATCAGATTTTTGGAGTCCCAATGCACGTAGAATGGCAGTTTCGAGATAGTTGGTATGCCTGTAAACGGGAGCCAGCTGCTCCATGTAGGCCTGTTCTCCTTTCAGACGTATTTCACGCCGACCGTCAATGGTTTCCTTTGAAGTGTATGACCCTTGTATTAAGCCCAGTTGTCGCAGGTAGGAAAATGCACCTATGGTGGCGTGCCCGCAGTGAGCAATCTGCCTGTTCGGTGTGAAAAAATCCAGCTTGAAATCCGCAATTTTGGAAGATGAGACAAAAGCAGTTTCTGAAAGTCCTATTTGCGCAGCGATAGCCAGCTTCTGGACGCTGGTGAGGTCATCGGCATTTAGCACCACGCCAGCCGGGTTTCCACCAGTTTTTGCTTCGGTGAAAGCGTTTACAATTTGAACATCTACTGTCATGTTTCTAAGGTTTGTTTGAACGATAGACGAACAAACCATCAAAAAGACGCAAAAAAAATCAGTCGCCGGAGTAATCTATTGGCTGTCCGGTGGTGGAGGTCTCCAGATTGTCACAGTTGAGCAATGCATCCTTCAGGTGCTCCCGGGCTCGTTGCACCCGTGATTTGGCGCCCGAGAGGGAAATCCCCAGGATATCTGCCAGCTGCTGTTGGCTCAGGTCCTTAAAACTTGTGAGGAGTACAGCATCACGATATTTTGGAGGGAGTTGAGCGATCTTGGTGTTTACGCAGTTGGCCAATCGGGCATAGAGTGGTTCGTCTTCAGGAACCTCTGCGAGAGGCAATGGCCCTTCAGTGGCCAAACGTCTTTTTTGTTTTCTAAAATGATCAGAAAGGGTGTTTCGTGTGATCTGATAAACCCACGAAGTGAGGCGTTCGGGAGACTGGAGGGTATGTACCTTTTGATGAACTTTGAGAAAAACTTCCTGTAGAAGATCCTTGGTAAGGTCAGGGTCATTCACCTTACTGTTGATGAATCTATCCAATTCCAGGTGGAGATCTTTCCAGATGGCTTGTAGGGGCGGATGCATATTTTCGACCATTGGGTTGGGGTTTTGTCTAGTCACTCCATTTGGTAAACGAAAAAATGGTGGTTGGGTGTCACTTCCGATTGTTCCGGCAAAGACAATCGAAGAAAGTATCAGTCTTTCTTGATTCGGGAAAGGGTTTCTGGGGTCATGCGGAGATAGGAAGCAATGTATTTATGAGGAATCTCCTGAAAGAGCCGCGGGCTTCTCTGGTGCACCCTCTGGTAGCGCTCCACCGGGGAGGAGATGAGAATGTCCTGTTCGCGTTCCATTTGCTGATATATAAGGGCCATAAGTACCTTCTGCCAGAGTCGCAGGTTTGTTTCGGAACTGTCTATGAATTCCTCAAATACTCGTTTACTGATGACCTTCACTACCGTTTTCTTCAGGGCCTGAATATAGAGGTCAGAGGGTTGACCGGTGATGTAGGAGTCCAGGGCTGTAAGGATGTCGCCCTGATAACCGAAACGAATGGTATGTTCTTCTTTTTCGTCCGTGACGAATACACGCAGACTCCCACTTGCTATCAGATAAAGACGGGTTTCTACACTTCCTTTTACTTTCAGGTATTCATTTCGGCTCAGCGTCAGTTGCTTTTCCCAAAGCCCATGACTTTCAATTTTTTCGAGAAGGTCTTCCAGGGGATTCATGGCAAGTCACATTATCAGGTATAAATGTAGGAGCATCTTATAAAATATATGTCCATGATCCCCGGCAATATTCCGAAAATACCATTCGTCTACACTTAATGACGTTTGATCTATAGCAAGATGCATGTCACGGGCCTTCCTCATCCGGTTAACCTACCCCAGAGTAAATTCACACTTTTAAAAGTTAACAAAACAGAAGCATTGACATGAAAAAGGCCATCATACTAATTGGATTTCAAAACGACTATTTTTCCGAAAATGGAATCTTACGCGGAGTAGTGGAGGAATCTTCCAAAGTGACTAATATCATTGAGAATACGGTCAATATGATCAGAAAGTCGGAGGACACCTTGATCATTTCGACACCCATTATTTTTTCTCAGGACTATTCTGAGCTGACCGATCCGGTAGGTATCCTCAAAACAATCAAGGAGGAAGGGGCTTTCAGAAAAGGCACGAGCGGATCCGAGACTATTCACCAAATCACCCAGTTTGGTGATAAGGTCATGGAGATTCCCGGTAAGCAAGGGCTTAATGCTTTTGTTAATACTTCTTTGGAACAGACGCTGAGGAACCAAGGAGTGGAGCAGGTGATCCTGGCCGGAACGGTGGCGTCAATTTGTATTGATTCTACAGGGAGATCTGCTTTTGAAAAAGGTTTTAAGGTAACGATGCTTTCTGATTGTATTTCTGGACGCACGGTGTTTGAAAAGGATTTTTACTTTGATAGCGTGTTTCCACTATACGCTGAAGTCTCTTCATCCAGAGAGATCGCTTAACCCCCGCTGTTATGAAGCCTAATTGCACAATCCAGGATGAAGAGAGTCTGAATATTCAGATTCAACATAGACTCATTGAAAAATTAACAGCAACGAACAATGAGCTAATGACCATCAATTCCTTTGCTGAGACCATACAGGATGGGAAAGGTACCCACGAGGTTTTAGACTCAATGGTGAAAAAACTCAACAGCCTGCTGGGGTTTACGGACTGTGAAATTTTCCTGATGGATGAAGCTGGAGAGCATTTGGTTCAGTCGGTACGATTTATCGATGGAGATTGTCAAACAGAGATTGATGACCCGGTGATTTTCAAAATCGGTGAAAGTTTGGTCGGAGAAGTCTGTGTGACAGGGCATGCCAGGATTGCTGGCGATGTGTCACTGGAGTCTGAAGAATCCCCGAGTTTTCTTTCGGAGATAGCCATACCGATGACCCATGATGAGCGAAAGGTGATGGGAGTGATACATTCCAGACATCCGGGAAAGGATTTCTTTCAGGAGAGTCATCTCAAAACCCTGACAACTATTGCATCAATGGCTGCCACCAAGTTGATCCAGACGAAGAATTACGAACGAATAGCAGAATATCAGACCCAATTGGAGGAGTATGTACACATTGTTTCACATGATCTAAAATCTCCCCTGAGGTCAATCAATGCCCTGGTAGCCTGGATCAAAGAAGACAACATCGGAAAATTGGATGACAAAACCCTCCAGAATATAGACCTGATCAACCACACCCTTCAGCAGATGGATAACCTGATCACCGGCACCCTGAATTACTCAAAGTTAGCCTACACAGAGGAGTGCATGGAAGAGGTGAATCTTAACCACATCATTCAACAAATTGAAGGAATTCTTTATTTCCCTGAGCATATATCCATGAAGTTGGATTCGGTCTTGCCCACGGTGATCGGCGACAGTACAAAGTTTCTCCAGATCTTCCAAAATCTGATTGGAAATGCCCTGAAGTTCATAAATGAGCCTGCCGGATTGATCACGATCAGTCATGTAGAGAGAGAGGGACATTATGAGTTTTCCATTACCGATAATGGGATAGGAATCGAACGAAAATACTTTCACAAAATATTTGAAGTCTTTCAGGCCCTTAGTGTGTCTAAAGATTCCTCTGGGGTGGGGCTTTCCATTGTCAAAAAACTTGTCAATTACTATGGAGGGGATATTTGGCTGGAGAGCACCGTGGGGGTTGGCACTACATTTTATTTTACGCTCAAGAAAGATTGATTTTGATCAAACAGGGCGCCGAATGCGCCCTGCCTGAATCTCCTTTTTTTATCAGCTTACTTTTTTGAAGATCACAATGGCATTGTGTCCACCGAATCCGAAGGTATTGCTCATGGCCAAATTCACTTTTTGCTGAATGGCCTCTTTGGTCACTATTTGGATACTCTGCGGAATCTGCGCATCTATCTTGCTGGTGTTGATAGTAGGTGGGATCACACTCTCCTGAATCGCTTTAATACAAAGGATTCCTTCAATGGCTCCGGCGGCTCCCAGCAGGTGCCCTGTCATGGATTTGGTAGCACTCACCTTCAACCGCTCCGGTGCATCTCCGAATACCTTTCTGACTGCATTGATTTCACTGATGTCTCCCACCGGGGTGGACGTGGCGTGGGTATTCAGATAGTCAACATCATCCGCGTGGTGCCCTGCTTCTTCCAGTGCCAGTTCCATGGCTTTGGCTGCTCCCAGTCCATCAGGATGCGTAGCTGATATGTGATAAGCATCAGCTGTCATGGAGGCTCCCACCATTTCTGCATAGATTTTCGCGCCTCTTGCCTTGGCATGTTCGTACTCTTCCAACACCAATGCACCGGCTCCTTCTCCCATTACAAAACCTTCCCGATCCTGATCAAAGGGCCGGGAGGCTTCTTTGGGATTGTCGTTATTGGTAGACATGGCTCGCATGGCGTTGAATCCGCCGATGGATGACTGAGTCACCGGAGATTCAGATCCACCTGAAATGATGGCTTTGGCCTTGCCAATGCGAATGTAGTTGTAGGCATCCATGATAGCGGTGTTTGAGGTGGCACAAGCGGACACCGTGGTGTAGTTGATGCCCATCAGTCCAAACTTGAGGGAGATCATTCCTGAGGCCATGTTGGAAATGAGCTTTGGCACAAAGAAGGGGCTGAAGTGAGGCTTTCTGCCATTGGAGATATAGTCACCCACTTCTTCTTCAAAAGTAAGCATACCGCCCTGTCCGGTTCCCCAGATCACACCTATGTCGAAAGGGGACATAGCGGCTACTTCCAACCCGCTGTCCTGCAGTGCCTCAGTGGCTGCGTAAATGGCATATTGTGTGAAGAGGTCGCTTCGCTTAATTTCGTTTTTTTCAAGATAAGTTTCAGGTGCAAAGTTCTTGACTTCACAGGCAAACTTGGTCTTGAAGTGGGTGGTGTCGAATTTGGTAATTTGATCCGCACCGCTTTGTCCGCGAATGGCATTTTCCCAAAATTCCTGAACTGAATTACCGAGGGGGGTGAGTGCGCCCATTCCGGTTATAACTACTCTTTTCATATCAAGTGATTTGCACTTACCTGGTTGGGTAAGTAGGTGATTAAATGATTTAGATGGTTTGGCGGATCAGGCTCACAACGTTTTCCAGGACCTGATCCCCGGTGACTCTGTTGAGAATAAGTGAGGCCAATAGTGATGTAATGATGACGTCAGCTTTTTCTTCCACGGTTTCATTAAAATGAAATGCATTTTCCTCTATTCCCTTATTTAAAATCCATTTGAGCCAGTTCCTGATCTGCAGCCCAGCTTCGGTCAGTTGAGCCCTCATTTCTTCGGGCAGACTCTGATAAGCAGGACCCAGAGCCCCCATGAAACAGATGAGGTTGGACCGACTATTGAGCGAATATATTTCAATAAAGTTAAACAACTGCTCTCTCGCAGGAAGTCCCTCCCAGTTAGCAAAGCAATCCTGAAGAACCTCGATGTTCTTCCGGATCACTGCCACACCCAGGTCCTTTTTTGCAGGGAAGTGATAATGAATGGCAGCATTTTTTACCTTTAGTGGGGTTGACAGGTCTTTATAACTAAAGGCATGATACCCTCGTGATCTTATGAGGTACTCTGCCAGGTCGAGGATGTCTTGTTTGGTATCAGCCATGCGCAAATATACTTACTAGTTAGTAAGTATTGCAAATTCAAAATTCTGAATCAGGACAACTCACTTCTTTCGGTTCTAAATCAGCGCTTTACCGTTGAGGAATGTACGCTTCGATCCATTCCCTGGCTTCGGTTGGATTGGTAAAGAAATGCTCGGCATCCCTGCTAAATTCAGCTTCGTAGCGTGCTATCTTGGATTCATCCTGATGGGCATGTGCCGCTGCCAGGCACCGGATGCCTCTGGTATGGGTGTAGGTAATGTGCCGGGCTTCATCCTCAAATAAGTCCACGTAACCAACCTTCCAGCCGTACTGTGCGAGGGTGAGGGGTATAATGGATCTGAAGCGTTTATGAGCGTCCAGATCGATGGCTTTGAACCCATGAATGTTGATAAAAATTTTGAAAAATGAGTGGTCGTCTATCTGGCTCAAAGCGTCTTGCAGTGATTCCTCCCAGTAGACTATATCGGATTGATCCACCTCACCACTCAGTTGGGTGATGAGTAGGTTTTTGTTGGGATCCCAACTCGATGCGATGGTTTTGGTATTTGTCATGGCTGTCATTTTAGTTTAAAGAGTCACCAGGCATTCCGATTGCCGGGCTGCAAGGAGATTTGCACGTAAAAGCCAAAATACCGGTTTCGTTTGATGGCTCATGATGTAGTCCTCACGACATTTATATCAGGACGGGGTGTGAATGTGCTGTTACAGAGAAAAAAGAAGGGCCACAAGCGCCGGATTGGATTCCGTGCTTGTGGCCCTTGCCTTAGAGGAGTAAAAAGTATCAGGCTCCTTTTTTGTCCATCAGCAGGAGTTCATTCAGGCTGATTTCAGTTATGTACTTCTTTTCGCCATTGCTTTCATAGCTCCTGTTGATCAGCTTGCCCTGTACGCCTACCTCGCTTCCTTTTTTGAGGTATTTTTCGGCTATGTCTGCCTTCTTGCCCCAGATCACAATGTTGTGCCACTGGGTGTCCTCTACTTTCTCGCCTTTGGCATTGAGGTAGGTCTCGTTGGTGGCGAGTGAGAAGGTGGCCATTTTTTTGCCACTATCAAAGGTTCTTACCTGAGGATCGTTACCTAATCTGCCGATTAATTGTACGCTGTTTTTTAAAGTTGTCATGATGTTAAAAAATTTGTGTTAAACATGAAAGTCTCTGATTGGCAGATGACTTGTGTCGATTGACGATGACAAAGTTGAAGTGAGGTGGAAGCGTTATTCGTGTGGTAACCGACTACAGCCGATTATAAACGGTTACAATCGGATATATTATTGATTATAAGTAACTTATTTATTTTAAGAAAAATCAAAAAAAATGTGTGATTGTACGGAAAGATAGCTTCAAGGGACAAAATTGAAACTGGAATGACAACCTGTATGCCCGCACAGAGAGCGGGTAGACTGGTCAATAGAGGCAAGAAAATCAATCACAGAAAGAACAGAGATGATGAGAGATGAAAGATCAGGGACAAGTCTGAGATTTCGTCCAGGAACTCACCTTATGAGCCATGAGGGAGATGGAGAGGTGCTCACAAAAAAGCCGTCGTGTGACGGCTTTTAAACGCTATTAATGCTCGAATAATCGGAACCTGTTTTGTCGTCTTACGATAAACTTCCAGAGGCTCTGGATAAGGTCATCGAACGCATAATGCAATATGTTTTTCAGATTATTGAGATGATTGGGCTTTCTCATGATGCTGGATTTATCTTATAACTGGTTGTTAATTATACATTGAATTTAACCTAAAAACGACCGCAAAATCAAAATAGTTTCGGTGAATGGGTATATTTCATAGATGAACAAGGGTGGTTGCGTATAATGCGGGGAATAATTAATTTAGAATGGTAAGAAGCCCTGTATGAATCCTGAAAGTAAAGTTTGTATAGAATGCGGACGTGAGTTGTTCGGAAGGTCGGATAAAAAATTCTGTTCCGATGCCTGCCGTAGCGCCTACAACAATAAGTCCCTTGCGGGTGGAGATAAGTACATTCGCACGGTCAACCGGCGTCTGAAAAAGAACCATAACATCCTGCTGCAACTCAATCCTGATGGCAAGACCACAACCCATAAGGAGAAACTTCTGAAAGCTGGTTTTGACTTTGACTATTGTACCAATACCTACACGACGAAAGACCAAAAGGAATATCGGTTTTGCTATGATCAGGGCTACCTTCACCTGAGCAATGATTTCATACTTTTGGTGAGACGGGAGCCTTCGCCCACGGGCTAAGGCTCCCGTTTTTTAGCCGTTACTCATACCTCAGCGACTGGATTGGATTAGCCGTTGCAGCACGATAAGATCTGTAGCCGACTGTTCCTAAAGCAATAACAAAGGATATCCCAAAAGCAATGACAAAATAGCCGTAGGAGATGTCAATCCGGTACGCGAATTCATCCATCCATAAACCCATGAGCCAATAGGCCAGGGGGGCGGCCACCACAAAGGCAATGAGCATCAGCTTAGTGTATTCTCTTCCGAATATGCCCAGAATACTTGATACAGAAGCTCCGAAAACCTTTCTTACCCCTATGTCTTTGGCGTTTTTATTGGTCATGAACGAAACCAGTCCATAGAGTCCCATCGTGCCCAGAAGAATCGAAAGTATGGAAACGAATTTGATAATTTGATGGAGCATATTCTCCAGTACGTAATGATCCTGAATCTCATCCCTGAGCACTTCAAACTCAAAAAGGTCACTGGGGTAAAACTGTCTGAAAGTGGCTTCTATATCAGCCACCACGTCTGGTGAGGGCTCAGACTTAAGCCGCATAGCCAGCTGATTGAATTCATCTGATTTGTACATGAATATAGCGGGTTTCAGAGCATATTGTAGTGGGCGTACGTTGTAATCCTCCATTACCCCAATGACCTTTCCCTCGATATAACCCATGTCGATCCATTGCCCCAGGGCCTCCTCATGTGTTTTCCAGCCCAGAGTGGCCAGTAGCTTTTCATTGACTATGATGTCATAAGTTGAATCATTGATGTGCTGCTCCGCAATATTTCTACCAGATAACAACTCAATGTCATAAAAGTCAAGATAATTTTTGTCTCCGTGTTTGATGTTGGCATTGTTGCCATCGATGTACTCTTCGCCTTTGATGAAGTAAGAATTGTTCCAGTTGCTGCCAGAGAGGGGAGTGGTTCTGCTTTTGCTGACATCTTCCACGTAGCTTTTGGATCGGTATTCTCCGGCAATGGCATCCATTTTCAGATAGGCCCCGTCAGGAAAATCGATGGTGACTACCCGGTCAAAGTTGAAGCCCAGGTCTTTGGACTTCATGAAATCCATCTGTGCGGCTATGATTACAGTACAAATAAGCATGAGGTTGGTGAATGCAAACTGAGTAATCACCAGAATCCTCCGCAGATTGATGTTGCCACTCCCTTTTCTGATGTTGATCTTATGGTTGAGGGCATCCACGGGTTTGTATCCGGAGAGGATAAGGGCAGGGTAAAGCCCGGCAAAAAACGCTACGATCACAGCCAGGAGTATTGCAAACCAAAGAATATCACTTCCATAGGAGAGGTCGTACTCAATTTCTGTCAGGAAGGTGTTGAACTTCGAAATGAGTATTTGCCCCAGGGTGAGTGCGATCACCATGGCTACTAATACGATCACCAGTATTTCAATCATAAACTGCCAAAAAAGCTGAGATTTAAGGCTGCCAAGCACTTTACGAACCCCCACCTCTTTGGCCCTGCGAATGGCCTGGGCCGTGGAAAGGTTGATAAAGTTGAGGCAGGCGGTACCCAGGATCAGTGCGCCTAACAGTATAAATGCCCAAATCATCAGGGAAGGGGTGACGTAGTTTTGACCATCTCCGTATCGCTCGTCATTATGGATTTCAGAGAGTGGCTGTAGCTTCATTTTTGATTTTTCCCGGTCTTCCAGGTCCTTGTCGTAAGCATCCATGGCAACATCCAGTTTGCTTTCCAGGGACGGAATGTCGGCATTTTCTGGCGCCAGCGCATAGCATGAGTAGGCCCAGGTCATGCCCCAGTTGTCCCTGAAGGCATCAGGCATTCTCAGGCGCATGGTGGGAAGTGAAATGATCATTTTGAAAGGCAGATTGGTGTTTTTTGGCGGAGTTTGTACAATACCTACCACTTCCAGGTCTTTGTCATTATTGAGTTTCACCATTTTGCCTATCGGATCTTCATCACCATAGTATTTGGTGGCCATTTCCTGGGTGAGGTATACCTTATAGGGATCTTTGAGCGCACTACCGGGCGCTCCTTTGAGTATTTCAAAATCCATGACTTCAAAAAAGTGCTCATCGGTGTATAGGATACCAGATTGCCTGAAAACCTGGAAGTTGCCAGAGGCATCGATCAGGGAGATCTTTTCATCGTCAGGCCCGTGAAACTGCACGATCTTTTCGAAATCTGGCAGGTCCCGTAAAATGGCATCTCCCGTGGGATAAGGGAGGATTCCGGAGTAATAAATTCTGTTGTCCCCGTGGTAGTGGGAGACCACCCGATAAATCCGGTCCTTCTTCGTGTGCCAGTTGTCAAATGAGTTTTCATACCTGATGATGGTAAAGACAAACAGGCAGCAGGCCAGTCCGATGGCCAGTCCAAGGACATTCAGAAGAGAATAGGCTTTGTTTTTTCTGAAGCTTCGCAGCGCGATGACAAAGTAGTTTTTTAGCATGGGATTATTTTTTTAACCTATCCGGCCTGTTTCAATGGATGTGCCATTAATTCAAATAGCTGATTGTCAGTATTTTGTGGGTTTTTTGATTTGTGAGACTTGTTTCATACTGAAACATTTCATTGATTTACATTGAAACACTTTTGTACCTGAGACCATAACCGTGGGATCATATCTGAGCCCTGATGAAGCAAAAAGGACACCTATTGATTGTAGACGATGACGCGGATGTGCTGCACACAGCGAGACTGGTACTGAAGGGGCACTATGAGCAGGTAACTACGGAGAGTTCTCCGCTTCGTCTGGAGTCATTGCTCAGAAGGGAGTCGGTTGACATTATCCTGTTGGATATGAACTTTAAGACAGGCGCAACCACTGGCAATGAGGGCTTGTTCTGGCTCAGGAAGATTAAGGAAATTAATCCCTATGTCTATGTCATAATGAATACAGCTTATGGTGACATACAGCTGGCTGTAGAGTCTATGAAACTGGGCGCGGTGGATTTTCTGGTGAAGCCCTGGGAAAAAGAGAAACTGCTTTCTACGGTCAATACGGTGTATCAGCTTGCCCTTTCCAATAGAAATGTAGAAAAACTCAAAGGGCGAGAGTCAGCACTCACCCAGGATATTGATGCTGGCTATGGTCAGCTGGTGTCCGAAAGCGAGCCGATGCGCGCAGTGCTTGCTCAGATAGATAAAGTAGCTGCTAAGGATGCTTCTGTTTTGATTCTGGGTGAAAATGGCACTGGAAAAGAACTGATAGCACGTGAAATTCACCGGCGGTCCCTCCGCCGTGATGAGGGCCTGATCAAGGTAGATCTGGGGGCATTACCGGAGAGCCTGTTCGAGGCTGAAATGTTTGGCCACGTGAAGGGAGCCTATACAGATGCGAAAGAGGATCGGCCAGGTAGATTTGAAATAGCCGATGGAGGCTCACTTTTTCTGGATGAAATAGGCAACCTGAGCATCTCTATGCAGTCCAAGATGCTTTCAGTGTTGCAAAACCGCTCAGTGACCCGTGTGGGCTCAAGCAAAGCTGTTCCTTTTGATGTACGGGTGATTAGTGCCACCAACCAGCCCCTTTATGCGCTGGTAGAGGAAGGTCACTTTCGTCAGGACTTGCTCTACAGGATCAACACAGTGGAAATTGAACTACCACCCCTGCGTGAACGAAAGCCGGACATTCGTCTACTTTGTCTTTATTTTTTGAAGGAATATGGCGAGAAGTATCAAAAATCAGGCTTAAAAATAGATGAACGAACACAGCGGCAGCTGGCTAACTATCCCTGGCCCGGGAATATCCGCGAATTACAACATGCCATAGAACGTGCCGTAATCATGTCAGAAGGAGCAGTGATTGGAGCTGAGGATATCCTCCCGCAGAGGAAAGGGAAAGTAAAAGAGGCCCAGTCACTTCGGGTGGAGGATGTGGAGAAAAGCACGGTGATCAGGGCCATTGAGAAACACGGTGGCAACCTGAGCAAAGCAGCAGATGAGCTGGGAATGGGCCGGACCACCCTCTATCGGAAAATGAAGAAATACGGCATATGAATTGGCAATTTTAAACCTGTGCGTGCATTGAAGTCCTTTCGCCTCCATGTAGTTATCAGAGTAGTTTTAGCCGTGGGTTTTGGACTGGCGGCTTACTATTTTGGAATGCTGACGCCCTTTTGGTTGATGAGTGCCTGGATGGTTCTCTTTTTTGTGGTGACCATTGTTTCGCTGATCCGCTTTGTGGAAAAGTCTGATCGGGAGCTATCTGGTTTTCTGATGGCGATTCGTCAAAACGATTTCACCAATACCTACCCCTCTGCACGCAGACACACCAGCCAATTGCACAGGGCTTTCAATGTCATCACTGTGGAGTTTATCAAATTGAGGAGTGAGAAGGAGTCCAATTTTCACTTTCTGAAAACCGTGGTGGAGCATAGCGGAGTGCCACTGATGGCCTACACGGTGGATGACGAGGAGGTGACGCTCGTCAATCAATCAGTCAAAGCGCTTTTTGGGATTCCGTATTTTACCAAGCTCGGTTCGCTTCAGCGGGCGGACTCTGCCCTGGTAGATACGATCCGGTCACTCAGAACGGGAGACAAGGTCCTGGTCAAAGTGAAGATCAATGGCGAATTGATGTATCTCTCCATTGTGACCAGGGAGCTCATTTTGCAGGGGCGCCGCAATAAGGTCATTGCCTTTCACAACATCAATGCCGAACTGGATCAAAAAGAAGTGGAGTCCTGGCAAAAACTCATCCGGGTGATGACCCATGAAATCAAAAACTCGGTGATTCCAATTTCTACTCTGGCGGAAGTGATCAATGATATGCTCAAAGGAAATGGCACTGAATCATCTGCACTTGGGGATCTTTCTCCGGAGGATCAGGAGGATCTCATTGTGAGCATACAAACCATAGAAAAGCGGAGCAAAGGATTGGTGAAGTTTGTAGCCAGCTATGGAGACCTGGCCCGGGTGCCCAGGCCGGAACTTCAGGAAGTAGATCTGTGTGAGCTGGTTCGTGAGGTGGTTCGGTTACAGGAAAAGCCACTCCATAAGGCCGGAATTAAGTTGGAAACCAATTTCCCGAAAGGTGCCCTTCTTCTTTCGCTGGACGCTGAAATGATTCAGCAGGTGGTGATCAACCTGGTGAAGAATGCGGCCGAAGCCCTCACGGATGCCGGTACCAGAAATGGGCAAATCCAATTGATCATTGCCAAACATGCCTCCGAAGTGGTGGTGCAGGTGGTAGATAATGGCCCCGGGATCGAGGAGGACATAATGGATCAGATTTTCATTCCGTTTTTTACTACCAAGAAGGAAGGATCGGGTATTGGCCTGAGTTATAGCAGGCAGATCATGCGTGCACATAATGGAAACCTGCGAGTAAAGTCTACAGGATCCGGTGCGCTATTTGAGCTTGGTTTTTGGGTGATTTGACCAGTACCTAGTATCTTTCACGAGATTCCTTTACACACCAGATTGAATTCTCTCATGACTCCTATACAGTACAGTGAAGAAATAAAAGTGAGTGTCGGAGATCTGGATGAACTCCATCATGTCAACAATGTGGTTTATCTGAAGTGGGTACAGCAGGTAGCTGAAAATCACTGGAGGTCAGCGGCCAGCCAGCTCGTTCAGGATCAGTTCATTTGGGTGGTTTTGAGTCATTTCATTCAGTATCGCAAGCCGGCGGTTCTCGATGATAACCTCACACTGTTAACATATGTGGGAGATTTTCGGGGAGCCAGAAGTATTCGCCATGTGGAAATCAAAAGAGGGACGGAGTTGATTGCCGATGCCAAAACGGAGTGGTGTATGCTGGATGCGATAACTCAACGCCCCAGACGAGTAACCGATGAAGTATCCAGGTGGTTTTTCAAAACATAATCAACGATGAAAAAAGCAGTTAAAATTAGCCTGATTCTTATGCTGAGCTTATTAGTCATTCTCCTTATTACCTGGACAACGGTGAATGAGCCGCTACCTGAAGGAGAGTCGGGCCCACGCGCTGAGGCCCTGGCAGACCGGATGCTTCTGGCCCTGAATGATAGTGCATATCAGCAACTCGAACAGATTAGCTGGAGGTACCCCAGGGGACCTCATGAATATGATTGGTATATACAGAAGGATACGGTAGAGGTGCGATGGGAGGACATGCGGGTTCTGTTTTGCACCAGCACATTGGATGGAAGTGCATTTTTGGGTAACAAAGCATTATCCGGCAGCCAAAAGGAAAAAGCGTTATATACAGCTTGGGATTTTTTTGCGAATGACTCCTTTTGGCTCATTGCTCCATTCAAAGTGAAGGATCCGGGTACCGAAAGAAAAATTGTAGAAACGGACCGGGGGCCGGCACTGCTGGTGACCTATACCAGTGGAGGGGTGACACCCGGCGATTCCTACCTCTGGATACTAGATGAAAATGCCCGGCCTGTGGCGTGGAAGCTCTGGGTGCAGAAAATCCCGCTGGGAGGTTTGGAGACCAGCTGGGGCAACTGGCAACAGTACAAAGGAGTGTGGCTGGGTACCAGCCATGTGATAGGGCCAGTGCAGATCAATTTAGAAATTCAGAACATTAAATAATGAATCAATCAGGAAATGTACTCATTACAGGGGTGTCTACAGGGATCGGGTATGCATGCTGTGAGGTTTTTTTGGCTGCAGGGTATCGGGTGTTTGGTAGTGTGAGGACACCAAAGGATGCTGACAGCATGAGTGCGACATTGGGTGATCATTTCACACCCCTCATTTTTGATGTCACGGATCATGAGGCTATAGACCGGGCGGCGATAACTGTGGCAGAAGCGTTAGGAGATCAGGGGTTAGCCTGCCTGATTAACAATGCAGGAGTAGCACTGGGTGGACCGATGATGCACATTTCCATTGAGCGTTTGCGTGAGCAATTTGAGGTCAATGTCATCGGTTTAGTGAAGGTGACTCAGGCTTTTTTGCCACTATTGGGAGCGAGAGCAGACCATAAAGGGAAACCAGGCAGGATCATCAACATCAGCTCGGTAGTCGGGCATATTGCTATGCCTTTTCTTGGGCCATATGTCGGCTCCAAACATGCCCTGGAGGGTATTTCCAATGTGATGCGCCGTGAGCTCATGCATTATGGCATTGAAGTGGTAGTGGTGGGTCCTGGTGCTATCAAAACACCCATTTGGAACAAGGGAATGGATAACCTGTATGAGGATACTGCTTTCGCTAACTCACTGCAAATTTTCGCCAGGGGATTTATTCGTGGAAGTATTAAGCACGGGTTTGAAGCCAATAAACTGGCTGATGACATCCTCAAGATCTTCAGAAAAGCCCGCCCTAAAACCAGGTACGCTATTGTGGCTAAGCCCTTCTTAAATTGGTGGCTTCCAAAGATTTTGCCTGCCAGAATGATGGATCGGTACCTGGCGAAGAAACTTGAGATTACGCGGTGAAAATTAACGGAAGGTGTATTTGAGCGAAACACCACCGAAATAGTTTCTTGGATTTCCCGGGTAGTAGTATCGGGGTTGACTGCCACCAAAACCAGTGGCATTGATTAGGAGCATAGCGGCGTAGTTGGTGTCGGTGAGGTTATTGGCACCCAGATTTATATCCAGCTCCAAGGGCCCCACGACATGCCTGAAGCCAGCCTTGGCTCTGAGGATGAAATATCGCTCAGCATAAAGTGAATTTTCATCGTTTACTGGAATCTCTCCAACCAATTGCGCACTAAGGTTTCCATAAAACCCCAGGTCACTAAGGAGTTCTACACCCGGGTTGATAATCCATTGCGGTACGCCAGTTAGCTGATTGCCGCTGTAGTCATTTCCGTCATTGACAAATTCATCAAAATGGTAATTCATATAGGCCACACTGGTAAAAGCATTGAGGGTGTATCGGTCTGAGAGGGGGAGATAATAGTTACTCAAAATATCTACTCCAAAGTGATTATTTAATCCCGCATTTACGCCTACATAGGCGTCATCGCTTATACGTTGTGCTACCAGCAGATTTTTGATCTGCATATAGTAGGTAGTAATGTCGTAAGTAAACCTGGGCTGTGTACCTCGAATACCTAATTCATAGTTCCAGCCGGATTCCGGGAGTATATCCGGATTGATTTGGCCATCGGGGTAAAGGGTCTCTTCAAGACTCGGCGGAGAGAAGCCATGGCTTAAGTTCGCAAAGAGTGTGTGGTGAGCGCCTGTCGCATAGGTCAGGCCTAGTTTGGGAGAGACCACAGGGTCGAAGGCATAATCCCCACTGATGTTATTGGCTGATTCATTGAACTGATCAGCTAGCGTATAATGTGTAAAATTCAAATTTAGCCCCAATGTTGTGTTGAGGTTTGGTACCAATGTGGCGGCTGCTTCTGCGAAAGCATTGAAATAGCTTCTGTTTTCCAGATTGCTCGACAGGAGGTTACCCTTCACGCTGCCATTGCTGTTATCATCATAATTGTTCTCGAAGGTTTTCCATTTGTATTCATCAAAAAACAGCTCTATTCCGGTGAAAAACCGAATATTTGCCCACCGCTTGGCTAAAGTATTTCTGGTGCCCATCGTAAAGGTGGTTTCATCCAGAATGTTAAAGGGTCTGGGCTCATAGGCATCTCTATTTTTCAGAAACACTGTGGATTTCAAGCTCCAATCCTGATTAAACCCGTGATAATAGGTCAGGCCAAAAAGTGTTTTATCATAAGCTTCAAATCCCCTGGCCTGTTTCCAGGTGAAGGCTGCTTTTTCAGGGTTGTTTTTAAAATCATCTTCATTGATAGAGCTGGGAATGAAGGCTTTTAGATGAGTAAAAATACCCAGGGCAGCAATGTAGCTCTGTGGGGTGAGCTGGTACTTGAAGGTCACTCCCGCTTGTTGCCTGTGGTATTCACTGTTTTCTCTGTACCCCTGCCGATGTAAGTCGGAGTAGACTGCCGATACCGTGGTTTTGTTGTCATGATGTGAGCCTTGGAGTACCCATCTGCGGGTATCAAAGGAACCCATTGTCAGGCTGCTTTTGGCGCTGGTTTGCTGAACCGGAGGTGTAGGTGCCAGCAGTCGGATAGCGCCTCCCAATCCGGCGCCGTACGCACTGGAGTTAGGCCCTTTTGTGATTTCTATCCGGCTGATCATTTCCTGGTCAAGGTCCTCGATAGAGGAGTTTCCGGAACCATCCGTGAGGGGGATGTCTTCATAATAGGCCTTGATCTTATTGGTCCCATACAGGCTTCTGGAACCAATGCCCCGGATGGTGATTCTGTTGGTGGTGAGCGTGCCCACATGCATGAACACCCCTGGAGTTCGGTTGAGTGCGTTGGTCACAGAGAAAGGGTCATCGCGTATGAGCATTTCCCGATTGATGGACTGGATACTCGCCGGGGTGTTGAGTGTTTTCCTTGAAAAACTTCCACTGGTCACGATGACATCATTGAGCGTAAGGCTGGAGGGCTCAAGAGCCAGCGTGATTTCTTTAGCCTCTTTTACCTGAATGGTGAGTGTTTGGTAACCAAGATAACTTATTTGAAGGGTTATGGGAAAATCCGCCACCGGCAACTGGAAATTCCCGTCCATATTGGTGACGGAAGTATCAGCCCCTGTACTAACGAGCGCTCCTATGAGCGCTTCCTCATTTGCACCGTCCTTCACATGACCCTGTAGGGTGGTTTGTGCATGGCCCGGATGGCAAAGGATAATAAGCAGAATGAGGAGGATAGGTAATTTCATAAGTTGGTTTTGAAACAGGCGAGGCGGTTCAGAGAGGACGAAAAACAGCACCTTCTGGTTCCCAAAGTTAAGTGGTAAGTCATAAATGAATTCAATCGCTGCATAAAATGTGAGCGGTCGACTGAATATGAGATTGAAATTTGGGTGGTCTGGGCTAAATGCTGTTATTTTATTCCCGCTAAGACAATCAAAATTACATTCATGAAAAAATCTAGATTATACGTATGCCTTTTAGCAGGTTCGGCACTTGTTTATGGCTGTGGTGGCGGTGCTCAGAAACAGTCTGCTGAAAGTACAGAAACCGCTGCGGCGGAAGTACCGGCAGAGGTGGTGGCGGATTCTGTTACACTGGAGATTTCTGCCAATGACAACATGCAGTTCAGCACGGACCAACTGAAAGTAACCGAGGGACAGGTGGTAACCCTGAATTTTAAGCACACCGGTAAGATGCCAAAGGAGTCCATGGGCCACAACTGGGTACTTCTGGCAGCAGGCTCAGACCCGGCAGTTTTCGGAGCAGCCGCAACCACGGCGCCCAAGACAGAGTATATTCCACAGGATAAACTGGAGTGGGTGATTGCCA
Organism: Marinoscillum sp.; assembly: GCF_040222955.1. GTDB lineage: Bacteria > Bacteroidota > Bacteroidia > Cytophagales > Cyclobacteriaceae > Marinoscillum. The sequence goes on from NZ_JAVKCA010000020.1 coordinate 62,462, forward strand.
ATACACCCATCATCGGTGGCGGCGAGGAGGTTAGTATCAGCTTTCAGGCGCCTAAGGCAGGCTATTACAAATTCATCTGCAGTTTCCCCGGACACTGGGGCGTGATGCAGGGTGATTTTGTAGTTTCTCCCAGGTAATCTTTTCAGAAAGTTCCAAATGAAAGACCGTTTTGAAAGAGAGGTGATTTACCTTTTTTTGAAGACGGTCTTTTGATGTCAGTTCCTCTGCCTTATTCCTATGCAACCTAAGTGATTTCCTGTCACTTTCCATGTTAGGCATCGTACTTATTTTCTAATTTGTTGGTCTTCTATAAAGGCTTTTCCCAATTCTATTCCTTAGTTTTGCCACCTTATTTTAAAAGAGTTGAATGACTTTTTTAGAATTTTTAAGTATTGAAATTGTATAAACGCAAAATAAAAAATGGGTAAGACGCTGTTTGATAAAGTTTGGGATTCACATGTGGTGCGGAAGATAGAGGGCGGACCAGACGTATTTTTCATCGATAGACATATGGTTCATGAAGTGACCAGTCCGGTTGCTTTTCTGGGATTAAAAAATCGGGGATCGGGCGTACTCTATCCCAATCGTACTTTTGCCACTGCCGATCACAACACACCTACGATCAATCAACATTTGCCAGTACAGGATCCACTATCTGCCAATCAGCTCAAGGCCCTGGAAGAAAATGCGAAAGAGCATGGAATTTCTCACTGGGGCTTGGGTCATGAGAAAAATGGAATTGTACACGTGGTAGGCCCTGAGTACGGCATTACGCAGCCTGGAGCTACCATTGTTTGCGGTGACTCTCATACTTCTACCCATGGTGCTTTTGGGGCCATTGCCTTTGGAATTGGTACCTCAGAAGTAGAAATGGTTTTGGCCACTCAGTGTATCATGCAGCCAAAGCCTAAGAAAATGCGCATCAACATCACCGGTCAGCTGCAGTATGGAGTGACCCCAAAGGATGTGGCGTTGTTCATCATTTCCCAACTGACCACTTCGGGTGCCACGGGCTATTTCGTGGAGTATGCAGGAGAGGTGTTTGAAAATATGACCATGGAAGGTCGTATGACCGTTTGTAACCTGAGCATCGAGATGGGCGCACGCGGAGGAATGATCGCTCCGGATGAGAAGACATTTGAGTACATCAAGGGTCGTGAGTTTACTCCACAAGGTGCTGACTGGGACCGTGCGATGGAGTACTGGGAAACATTGAAAACAGATGCAGATGCGGTGTTTGATAAGGAGCTGACCTTTGATGGTTCCAAAATAGAGCCGATGATTACTTACGGTACCAACCCGGGTATGGGCATGGGCATCAGCAATCATATTCCTGTAGCTGAGTCGTTGGAGGGCGGAGTATCCACCTACAAGAAATCATTGAGCTACATGGGCTTCAACGAAGGGGAGTCCATGATGGGCAAAAAGATTGATTATGTCTTTGTGGGCAGTTGCACCAACGGGCGTATTGAAGACTTTAGGGCATTTGCTTCTTTGGTGAAAGGCAGAAAGAAAGCAGATCATGTGACGGCTTGGTTGGTTCCAGGTTCGCACAAAGTAGAAGCTGCTATCAAAGAAGAAGGATTATTAGCAATTATTGAGGAGGCCGGATTTTCATTACGGGAGCCGGGGTGTTCCGCATGTCTGGCTATGAATGACGATAAAGTGCCTGCCGGAAAGCTGGCCGTTAGTACTTCCAATAGAAATTTTGAAGGAAGACAGGGACCCGGATCGAGAACCCTTTTGGCCAGTCCATTGGTGGCTGCTGCCAGTGCCGTTACCGGCGTAGTGACAGACCCAAGAGAGTTGATGGAGGAGGAATACGCATGAGCGCCTGGCGCTGACCGCTTAGGCGCAAATCGGTATGAGGGAGTATAGAAAATATAATGTTTGGGAGTTCGGTCACGAATTGACTCTTGAAATATATAAGTCTACCGAGAGTTTTCCAGATGCCGAAAAGTTTGGTCTTATTAGCCAGATGAGAAGGGCTTCATACTCAATACCTTCTAATATAGCTGAGGGTTGTGGAAGGGAATCTGATGCCGATTTTAAGCGATTTCTCGTAATTTCCCGGGGGTCAGCGGCAGAGTTAGAGTACTTTTTAATCCTTTCCAGGGATCTGGAGTTACTCAATGTGGAGCAATTTGACCTGTTATTCGATAAGGTGAATAGAGTGAAAAGAAGTTTGAATAACCTAATAAATAAAATTTAACTGCGTTTGGCGCAAAGCGTTAAACGCCTAGCTTTTTAAAGCATGGCATACGACAAATTTGAAATATTAAAGACTACGGCGGTTCCCTTGCCGATTGAAAATGTGGATACGGATCAGATCATTCCAGCGAGGTTTTTGAAAGCCACTACTCGTGATGGATTTGGTGATAACCTGTTTCGTGACTGGAGGTATAACTCAGATAACACACCCAAGCAGGATTTTATCCTCAACAACCCTCTTTATGGAGGCAAGATATTGGTGGGAGGGAAAAACTTCGGGTCGGGCTCTTCACGAGAGCATGCCGCCTGGGCAGTTTACGACTATGGCTTCAGGTGCGTGATTTCCAGCTTTTTCGCCGATATTTTCAAGAATAACTGCCTCAATATTGGGGTGCTTCCTGCACAGGTGAGCGCCGCGTTTTTGGATAAAATATTCAAGGCCATTGAGGCTGATCCAAACGCCGAATTTGAAGTGAGTCTTCCCGAACAAACCGTGACCATCGTAGCCACCGGTGAGCAGGAGAGCTTCGATATCAACAGCTACAAAAAAGGAAATATGCTCAACGGATTCGATGATATTGATTATCTCCAGAGCATGAAGGATGAAATCAAATCCTTTGCTGAGAAGCTGCCCCTATAAATTTCGCATGGACGAGGGAGCTTTGAAGTACCTTGGTCTCTAATCAATACAATTTTGAAAGTAGAAATTCTCGATACAACATTAAGGGATGGTGAGCAGACCTCTGGGGTGTCCTTTACCGACAGTGAGAAGCTGACCATCGCGCAGCTTCTATTGGAGGAATTGCGGGTGGACCGTCTGGAGGTGGCTTCTGCGAGGGTTTCAGAAGGAGAATTTAAAGGCGCAAAGAAAATACTCAACTGGGCGGCACAAAATGGCTACCTGGATCGCATTGAGATTTTGGGTTTTGTGGATCACACCATCTCTGTGGACTGGATCAAAGAATCTGGCGGGAAGGTCATCAATTTGCTTTGCAAAGGCTCCCGCAAGCACTGTGAAAGCCAACTTAGAAAAACAGTAGAAGAACACCTGGCGGACATTGCTCAGACGATAGGTTATGCCCACGAGCAGGGACTGACGGTGAATGTATACCTGGAGGACTGGTCTAACGGAATGCGGACCTCTCCTGATTATGTGGATCAGATGGTGGAGGGGCTATTGAAGCTGCCTGTAAGCCGTATTATGTTACCGGATACCCTCGGAATTCTTAATCACAAAGAATCAGCTGATTTTTGTGGTCAGATGACTGCCAAATTTCCTCAGGCGCGATTCGATTTCCACGCTCATAACGACTATGACCTCTCCACCGCCAACGTGTATTCGGCGTTGGAGGCAGGGATCACCGGCATTCATACCACTCTGAACGGTCTTGGTGAACGAGCAGGTAATGTGCCCTTGTCCAGTGTAATCGGCATAGTGAAGGATCATCTCCATGGAGAGATGAACATCGATGAAACGAAACTTTACAAGGTATCCAAGATTGTTGAGTCGTTTTCAGGTATCCGTATCCCGGCCAACAAGCCGTTGGTAGGAGAGTTTGTGTTTACACAGACCAGTGGAATACACGCCGATGGGGACAGCAAGGATAATTTGTATCACAACAGCCTGAACCCTGAACGCTTTGGTAGACATTACTCTTACGCACTGGGCAAGATGTCTGGCAAGGCCAATATCAAGAAGAACCTGGAGGAGCTCGGAATAGAGCTGAGTAAAGAAGAAACCAAAAAGATCACCGAGAAAATCATAGAGTTGGGGGATAAGAAGGAGGCGATTACCAAAGAAGACCTTCCATTTATCATCAATGATGTACTCAGAAGTGAAAAGATTGAGCAGCATGTGCAGATCAAAAACTACTCACTTTCGGTGGCTCAGGGGCTGAGGTCTGTGGCTACGCTTTGTATAGAAATAGGAGGCAAAACCTTCGAAAAGACTGCTTCAGGTGATGGTCAGTATGATGCATTCATGAATTCGCTTAAGCGAATCTATAAGGACTTAGGGGAGTCACTTCCCCGACTCGTGGACTATGAAGTGCAGATACCGCCCGGAGGGGAGACCGATGCCCTTGTGATCACCACCATTACCTGGGCCAATGGAAAGACTTTTAAGACCAGGGGACTAGACCCTGACCAGACAGTTGCCGCTATTAAGGCAACAGTGAAAATGCTAAATATTATTAAAAATCATAATTGAGGATCAATGAACTTTAAAATTGCAACCCTTCCGGGAGACGGCATAGGGCCGGAAATTGTAGATCAGGCTATCAAAGTAATGAAAGTTGTGGGCGAAAAATATGGCCATGCTTTCGACTTTGAATTTGCACCCACAGGGGCTTCAGCTATTGACCTGGTAGGAGAACCTTATCCCGACTCTACGCATGAGATCTGTATGAATGCTGATGCGGTGCTTTTTGGAGCTATTGGCGATCCTAAGTACGACAATGATCCTAAAGCAAAAGTACGTCCCGAGCAGGGACTGCTGAAAATGAGAAAGAAACTTGGGCTATACGCCAACATCCGTCCGGTGGCTACATTTCCTTCTTTGATCGATAAGAGTCCGTTGAAAAATGACAGGGTAGAAGGTGCTGATTTTGTGGTGGTTAGAGAGCTGACAGGAGGCATTTACTTTGGGGACAAAGGAAGGTCAGAGGATCTTACTTCTGCATTTGATAATTGTGTATACACCACAGAAGAAATAGAGCGCATCCTGAAGCTGGCCTATGAGTATGCCGGAAAAAGAAACAAGCGACTGACCGTGGTGGATAAGGCCAATGTACTTTGTACTTCTCGTTTGTGGAGGGAGATAGCACAGAAAATGGAGAAAGACTACCCTGAGATAGAGACTGATTACATGTTTGTGGACAATGCAGCCATGCAGCTCATTCAATGGCCAAAGAAATTTGATGTGATGGTGACCGAGAACATGTTTGGAGACATCCTTTCGGATGAGGCCAGCGTGATCACTGGATCTCTGGGCTTATTACCTTCGGCATCTGTAGGGTTGCATACGTCCGTGTTTGAGCCTATACATGGGTCATACCCTCAGGCAGCTGGCAAGAACATTGCTAACCCTGTTGCGACCATACTCTCCGCAGCTATGCTGCTCGATGCGCTGAATCTGCTGGAGGAAGGACAGGCGGTAAGAGATGCTGTTAATGCTTCTTTGGAGGCCAATTTTGTGACTGAGGACATTTCCAAAGAAGCAGCTAAGTCTACTTCAGAGGTAGGGGACTGGATTGCTGCTCAGGTGAAGAAGTAACGGATATCGGAATTAAGATCACTTTAAAAAGAAAAAGCCCGGGCCATCTGGTCCGGGCTTTTTGCTTAATGTTCAAAGTCATATTTATTAGAATGGACTCTTAATCATCGGTACCTCTATCAGGAGCAGTCTGGCATCATTGGATGCCGAGAAGGTTATTTTTTCCGAGTCAGTGATTCCCATGGCATCACGCTTCTTCAGCTGTTCGCCATTCACGGTTACTTCCCCTTCTATCACAAAGGTATAAACTCCGTTACCTTCTTTCTTTAGGTCATAGCTCAGCTTCTTTGTGGCATCCAAATCAGCCAGGGAAAACCAACTGTCCTGGTTGATCCAGAGGGCCTGATCATTGTCAGGAGCCACTACTGTTTGCCATTGATTCTTGCGGCCTTCAGGCGCAAAAGTGATCTGCTGATAGCGTGGCTCTATGTCCCGTTCTTTGGGCAATACCCAAATCTGAAGAAAATTAACTTCATCTGACTTGGAGTGATTGTATTCAGAGTGAGTGAGTCCGTACCCGGCGCTCATGATCTGCACATCTCCTGTTTTGATCACCTCCGTATTTCCGGTGCTGTCTTTATGCTCCAGGTCACCCGAAAGTGGAATCGACACGATTTCCATGTTGTCGTGGGGGTGGGCTCCAAAACCCATTCCTGCCGATACGATATCGTCGTTCAGCACTCTAAGTGCCCCAAAGTTCACACGCTCCGGATTGTAATACCTCCCAAAGCTAAAGGTGTGTCTGCTTTGTAGCCAGCCGAAGTTGGCGGTACCTCTGCTTTCAGAGGCGTGTTTAATGGTATTCATCGTTTTCCTTTCTTTTTTAACTTAAAAATTGTCCGTGATGAACAAATTCATCGATGGGCATTCTGTTTCTTTCTTCCAATTCTCTGTCTCTAAGCGCTTCTGGCAGCTGATCAGGGTCACCGAAATAGCCCAGTGCTATGATCGTTACAGCTTCAAAATCCTCAGGCAGCTCAAAAAGTTCTTCTACCTGTGCCTTATGAAATCCCCCCATTTGGTGCAGCCCAATGCCCTCTGCGGTGGCCTGCAGTGCAAGGTTACCAATGGCCAATCCTAAATCGTGATGGGCTGACTTATTGGGCGATCCGTTGCGAGTGTAGGTCTTTTTAACAAGGTTTATCATGAGGACCGGGGCTTGTTCGGCCCAAACCTGGTTGCCAGGCATCAGGGTTTCTACAATTTTTGCATGTGCTTCTTCACCTTTGTGAGCGTAGATCACGCGCCAGGGTTGTTCATTCATGCTCGATGATGCCCAACGCATGGCTTCAAACAATGTGTTGAGCGTCTCAGTATCCACTGGCTTCGGTGCAAACGCCCTGGGGCTCCATCGGTCCTTGATTTCCTTTAATATATGGTATTGTGTTTTGGCTTCTTTAGCTTCTAGTATCATGATGCAAAATTTTTAATGTAACTAGTTATTTGTACGAGCATACATTATATGTAGTTACATATAAATGTAATTAAGTAGATATTCCTCCTTTTAGGCATTCAGAGAGTCATTTCTGAAGCCTATCGTCGATCAATCCCGGAACTTATACCTGACCATCACCCTTAGTTCGGATCTGGTGCTGCCGGCCACTGCCTGCAGACCTGAGCCTACTGAGTCTTCATCGGGGTACTCAAATCGGGCGTAGCGCGCCCAGAAGCTAAGTGATTTGCTGGCTGTATACTGCAGCAGTAAGTAGGATCTGAATCCGGTACCATTGTAGGCCGGTATGCTGAAGGCATAAAGCACGTTGCGCTCGTAGAGGTATTGGCGGTTATTAAAGTCTTCTGTTTCGAACAGTGCAAACCGGCTGGAGAGTTTCATTTTCCAAAAGGTGAGGTTTATATCCTGTACGAGGGCAATTCCGTGAGTTTTGGTTTTAGCTTCCTCATAATTAGATCCCTGTACCCGAGATTTGAAGCTAAAAGTTCGTCCTAAGGCATAGTCTACATTGAAAATATAACTCTGTTTGATGGTCTCCGTAAGCTGGCTCAGGTTGCCATCTTCAGATGATACGGAGAGTTCCTTATTTTCCTGACGAAACTGTGCGTACATCTGTACTGAGCGGGAAGGCTTGTAGGTAAACCTGCCAAGGTATTCAAATCCCTCGGAGGGGGCGTTCACTCTGAATCGTAACCAGGGGAAGGAGAACTTGTCAAAATAGGCAGACAGTTGATACTTTCGTGAAGGTTTGTACATGAGTCCCCAGTACACGCCGGTTTCATTGATGTTTCTGGAGCTTTCGCTAAAAGCATTGCCATAGAAAGAGTGGTAGTTTTTATCATAATTTCTTACCATCCAGCTGAAATCGAGCTTTGGGGTGAGTGAGGCGAGCAGCCCACCCACTGCCCCAACACCGCCTGATTGTGATCGGGCCACTTCGCTGAAAAAGATGAAATTCTGCCAGTTGTAGCTGGCGTACAGGCTTCCGATGAGGTTTTGATCTCCTGCAAATTCATACTGATTGTAGTTGTTGGGCTTCTTTTGCAAAGGCCTGGAGAAGATAGACATAAGACCCGTGGCTCCGATACTCAGCCCAGGCCCCATGGAGTAATCAAGCGCAAATCCTGTGGAGATTTCCCGTAAGGTATTTTTGCCACCAAGCTCTGTTTCAGTACGGTGAAGCCCGGTGGCCTGGATGCTGTTTACAAATTCTTCAAAGTTGGAATAGCTGCTGTCGTTGCGCAGGTTCCCATCTTGCATAAGGGTAGATCCAAATACGGTTGCCTCCAGCTGTCCAAATGAAAGGGTGGCGGCTGCTCCTCTGAAATAGCCTGATTCCAGCACTGAAGAATAAGGTCTGATTCCCACGGTGCTTCGTTTGATGGTATTAACCGTCTCGGCACCTTTGCCAGCCCCAAATCCTGATCCAAGGACAAGCCCCTGGCCAAACTGCATCTGGTAGTCTCCGATTGCCAGTGTTTTCATCCGGCCTTTGTTTTCCAGGAGAAAATGAAACGAATAGAAATCAAACCCATACTGCTTTTGATCAGAATCGATCTGAAATGCTTCACCGGCATCTTTTTCGAAGGTGACACCCAGACTGAAATCGTCAGGGTGGCTCACTCGAAATCTTCCATAGAGGGTGTTTTGATCGCCCTGATACCCGGAGCCATCCTCCCGTTGGTATCCTTCTTCTGTTTCGAGGGTACGGCTATACCTCAGGAGCAGGTAGTTATTTTCTTCCGTAAGTATCCGCTGAGCCAGTGGCCTTCCGTCGGCTGTTTCGGTCACTGTCACAAAGGGCAGCAGATCCCTGATAGTAGCCATGTCGAACTCAGGGATGGCCTGCAGTTCATAGAGCGAGAGCAGCTTACCTCGCTTGTTCATGTAATTGAAAAATGCGTTGAGTTGGATAGGACTTAGGATTGACAGTGAAGCCAGGTCTGCTCTGGTGGCCTTATTCAGGTTAATAGGATTGGTATAGTAGAGGAGGAGCGATTCATACAGGTCTTCATAATTGATGTCATCATCCTGTATCTGAAAGCGCCGCTCTGCAAAATCCTCCAGATCAATTTCAGACCTTACCTGAGCCTGAGCAAACAGCACGAGCCCTACCATACCTATGATGAGTGCTGCTTTCAAGGTTTTTTGAGTTGATAGGCCAAGGATATTTCGTGTATGGCTCCCAGATTTTCATTGGAGAAAGCATAGTCAAACAGGAAATTTTTGGGTTGAAACCCAAAACCGAAGGTGGCTCGCACCTGGGCGCTGTTGAGGTCATTTGGCTGTACGTTCAGACCGGTTCGGATAAGTACGTTTTTAATAATGGCATATTCAAGCCCGGCTTTTATTTTCTCCCGACTATTCAGTTGCTTTTCCACTTCGGTATTGATCATCAGAAAATCTTTCGGCCGAAAGGAGAGCCCTGCTTTCATCGTGGTGGGGTGCATTGATCCATGCTTGAAATTGAAGATGTGGGCTCCGAAGATGATTTGCCTGGTGATTTCCGCCGTACCACCCATTTCAAGCGCTGCCACGCGCCGGGTACTGAGCCCTTCTGCATGCGTTTGTATAATGTTTATGCCAGCGCCCAGACTGACCATCTGAATCCTGTTGGCAACCACCAGTCCGATTACCTGTTGATTAAAAAGGTCATCCCCGAACTTATAATACTTCAGGGCAGTATTAAACAGTGAATGATGGTAAACGAGTCCACCTCCAAGGACATGGAAGCCCTCTATATTATATCTGTTTTGATAGGTGATCATGGCCGTGGAGGCATCCAGACCACCCAAAGCTCCTGGGTTATTGAAAGTAGCCCACCCATCGGTGAAGGTGAGGGAAGTACCGGCCATGGCGCCATTTCTGGCACCTAGAGCGTAGTTTCCATCCTGAGCAGAGAGCAGCCAGGGTGTCAGCAGAAGAAAGAGCATTATCCAACGCATATTGCAAAGTAGGTTATTCCACTTATTAAGTCAATGGTGCTATATTAATGACCTGTTATGATTCGATATATTTTTACTTGTTGTTACTTATTTATAGGCTTTTTGGTGGTTGCTCAGGATACGCTCTATTATGATTCAGGAGCCATTAGGTCTGTAGGCCGGCTGGTCAATGATCAAAAGGAGGGAGATTGGTTGATTTATTATCCGGGTGGCTTACTCAATTCTCAGCTGTCATATCACCGGGGTGTACTGGAAGGAGAGCAACGGGTATATGGATTTACCGGGGCGCTAGAATCCAGAGAATTTTGGGTTGATGACCTCCCTCAGGACTCGGCGTTTTACTATTATGCTGACGGGACACTGGAGCGCCATGGCAGGTATGAGATGGGTCTATACAGTGGCTTGTGGCAGTTTTATCATGCGAATGGGGAGTTGAGGCAGGAGGGCAGTTACCAGAAAGGTTTGCCGCATGGGCTATGGCTCAGTTATTATGAGAATGGTCAGGTCCGCGATGAGGGATTTTACACTGATGGTCGGGAGTCAGGATTGTGGAAGTTTTTTGATGAGCGTGGTAACCCTACCTATGAGGGCCACTATGCCGATTGGAAGCGAGTGGGGCAGTGGTATTTTTACAATAAGACAGGTAAGCAGAAAAAATGGAAAAGATTTCCATTGAGTGGAGATTAGAGTTCTGACTGGAAGTTGATAAAGAAATTGAGTTCACCCTGGGAATTGTAAGAATACTCAAAGCGGAAGGTGATGTCATACAAGGTAACTATGTCAAGCCCAAGCCCTACGCCGTACAGCAGCCTGTTTGTGAGCACGTCACTCTGGTAGTATCCGGGGTAGTTGTTTACCCATCCTGCATCACCAAACATTTTAGCGTAAAAGGCAAATGGAATTTTTCTGAACTTCTTCAGAGGCATGGCCTGGCCGAGGTTGGCCTGGGTACTAAGGAGTCTTTTTTTCAAGGTGTTCTTGGTTAAAAAATTCTGTGGACCTTCAATCACATCAAGCTCATAGCCCCGTACATAGTAGTTATCCAGACCAAACTGGGTATAGTTGAAGTAGGGGACATTATCACTCGTGGTGAGCTGTCCACCTATGCTCACGTTGCCATAAAAACCAGACCCCATGTCGAAATAGTGGTAGTGGTTGGCGGTGAGTCTCCATATGTCCACGTCTTTGAATATCCCCAAACCAAGTTTTTCGATCATCGCGAGGGTTTTGTGACCGGTAAGTGGATAGTTTTTATTGTTTCGCTTATCCTGTGAGAAGGAATAGGACAACCCCAGTACCTGTTGGCTGGTCGTCCCCTCACCGAAATAGTTGGGATTGAGCGCTGCAATGGTATCGGATATGTTCATGGAGTAACCCTGTAGCATCAGATAATGGTAGTTGTAGAAAGAGGGCCTGTAGGTATATACAATATACCCCGATGTAGCCTCCCTGTTAATTTCCTCAGCGGTGGTAGAGTCCGTGAAGACCGTGAAGTGATCGGTAGTCATGTAGGGTAGTTTTTTGTTGTTCAGGTATCCACCACCAAAGGTCAGCCCGTGTTTTTGACTTTTGTCTATGTAAGGGATTGAGTACTGAAAAATCAACCGCTTTTCAAAGCCTGTGAGCCCGATGAAGCGGAGACTTTCTTTCCGTCCTCTGAAGTTATAAACATCCAGTTTCAGCCCATATTTTACCCTGCTGGGATCATGGTCGCGGTTGTACCACCAGTCATTGAAGTTTCTATCCGCCAGTCTGAATACGGGAGAAGGCCAGATGTACCATCGTTCCTCTACTTTGATCAGTAAATCCACTGTGGCCGAATCCAGCTCCAGTTGGTCTATGGTGACTGAGTAGAAGAGGTTTGTGTTGTACACGTTATTTCTGGAGGTCTCCACCAATTCGTCCAGACTGCCTGCAGGTACATATTCTCCCTCCTGGAGCCTCAGCTCACGGGTGATGATGTAATCCTTGGTCTTTTCATTTCCCAAAATGAAGATTTTATGCACCTGTATGAGACGGGAGTCGAGTGTGTCTTGCTTGGCTGTTTGCTTTCTATTACCCTTTTCTGTTTGCCCGAAGGCCACTGTACCGCCTACAAAGGCCACCAGCAGTAATAGATATAGTTTCAATAGTTCTTTCCTCACGATCCTACTTTATACCGACTAAAACAAGCCGGAAGTGTGTTTCATTTAGTGCAATCTGCAAACTGAGCGAATATAATTGTTTGCGCCAAATATGGTGACTACTTTTGATGGGTGAAAAACGTAATCAGAAAGCTTTTTATTCTCCCGGTGCTGTTTTATCAGTATAGTATTTCACCACTTTTTCCCAGTACCTGCCGTTATTCACCCACCTGCTCCAATTATGCCAAAGATGCCATCATGAAACACGGTGTGTTCAAGGGAACCTGGCTGGCGATTCGCCGAATTTCAAAGTGCCACCCATGGGGTGGGAGCGGGTACGATCCGGTGCCTTAGGGAGTCTGTTGTAATTCTTTCAGTTCCTCATCAAAACCACTGGAAAGAATAGGGAACCGGCACCACGTTCTCGGATCCACGTTGAAGTCATCCAGGTGAAAGCTTGGCGCTATTCGCTCCCGCTTCCATTGATTGATTGACCATAACCTGAAAAATTTAGTGATCCACTGTTTCAGCAACACGTGATCGGGCCATCGTCCTTTGAGTCTGGCATATACTTCCAGCGGTGATTTTCTATCTCTGATGGCTTTCTCCTCTATGTCTACGAGTACGGCATAGGGCATCAGATCATCCTCGTCCGTTTGGTGCCGGTCCTGGGGCCGTAGTTCGGCAGTGGGCGATAGGGTGTTTACCTTATGCAGTCCTGTATATCCCAGCTCCTTTTCGGCGTATACCAGCCAGCTGAGAATAAAGTTCTTGTCAACAGCGGCAATAGGTGAAATACTACCACTCGTATCACCATCCATGGTGGCGTAGCCTACATCACCTTCACTTCTGTTTGAAGTGGACAATAGCAAGCACTTCTTGATATTGGCCAGCATCCAGATGATCGGGGACCGGGCTCTGGCCTGGATGTTTTGAAGGGCAATGTCATCAGTTGTCCAGTCAAGGGATCGTTCGAGTACGGTCTCGATGGATCGGGTATAGGCGGACACTTCCTCGTCTATGGTCCAGTGAAAGAACTGAGCACCAATACTTTCCGCCAGGCCTTTTGCTGAGGACAGGGTGTCCTCTGATGAGTTTTTGGTACCCTGATAGGCGGTATAAAAAAGTTGGCTAACGATTTCCTTCGGATCATCTGCAGGCACTAGGTCGATACCCAGCTTGTTCTTGAATTCATCAAAGCCAAGTTCAATCAGTCCGTTTTTCACAGCCTGAGCCACTAATACAGCGATACTGCTGGAGTCTGCGCCACCACTTAGTGAGAGGACAAATCCTTTGCTCTTGCTTTTTCTCAGGTAATCGAAAAGGGCCAGTGAGGCGGCTTTGGTAAACTCTTCGTGTCTGCCCTTGGCATCCGGGAGAATGTTTTCCTCGCTCAACTCCGGCTGATCAAAATCAATGGTACACCCCAGTGTGTTGAAGTTTTTGAATGAAAGTCGGGTGTTTTTTCCCTTCAATACCCCTTCCTGAGCAATGAGGATGTCACCGTCATAAATCATCCGTCCGGATTCATTTCCCAGGAGATTGGCATATAAATAGGTGCAACGAAAGGTTTCGGAGCTGCTGATGACCAGGTGCTCTCTGAAATCCGCTTTGGCAAATGCAAAATGACTGGCCGATGGGTTCAGCAGCAAGTCCACCTCTTCATTGATCAGGTGGCATGCCGGACGATCCTTTCTCCAGGCATCTTCACAAATTTCAAAGCCTATTTTGATACCCAGATAATCGATCGTGAGGTGCCCGAAAGGGCAGGTTTCGTTACCAATCTGTAGCTCTGTAATCCTGCCGGATTCCCAGGGGGTAAACCATCTTGGTTCATAGTGCACGCCATCATTGGCCAGTTTTTGCTTGGCGTAGACTCCCAGTATTTTCTGGTTGGCAATGAAGCAGGTGGTGTTGAAGACCCGCTCCCCGTATCTCATGGGCAGGCCCACAGCCACTGCTATATCCTGAGTGTGCGGAACAATGTCCTGAAGTTTCAGAAGGGCCTTTTCAGGGAGCCATTCGCTGAGAAACATGTCTTCACAGCCATATCCGGTAATGGAAAGTTCGGGTAAGCAAAGAATCTCTATGCCCTCGGAACGGGCCTGAGCAATAGATTGCTTAATATTTTGCAGGTTGTTTGACCAGTCCATAGGGATCTGGTTGAGGCAGGCGCCGCCTATTTTAATCCTTCTTCCCACTATTCTATCTTTAGTTGTTGCAAAGACCTCTGAGCTGCGTCTTGCTCCGCTTTCTTTTTGCTAAAGCCAAACCCTTTGCCCAGTGGTTCTTCATCCACGATCACCTGAGCTACAAACTGCTTGTCCCTGGCATCTTCATTTGATTTTAGAATCTCAAAACGAATGGTTTTGTTTTCCCTTTGTGCCCACTCGATGATCTTGCTCTTATAGTTGGTGGTGGTGCTGGCCAGCTCTTCAAAGTCGAAATGAGGCTGAATCAGCTTGTTTTCAATGAATTTTTTACTGAATCTAAACCCCTGATCAATGTAAATAGCGCCAATAAGTGCTTCCAGAGAGTCACCATAGACGGATTTGTGAGAGATGCTGCTTCCTTTGTTTTTGTGATACTTCACCAGGCCTTTCAGCCCAATTTTTTTTGATAGGTTATTGAGTGATTCACGGTTGACAATCTTAGAGCGCAGCTCTGTGAGGAAGCCTTCCTCTTTGAAGGGAAAGCGCTTGAAAAGCATCTCGGCCACTACCATCCCCAGGATGGCATCCCCGAGATACTCCAGTCGCTCATAGGAATCTTTAAGTCCTTTTGAGTTGAGCTCGGCAGCACTGGAGTGCCGCGTAGCTCTTTCATAAAGGGAGAGGTTGTTGGGTCTGCGACCCGTGACGATCTTGTAATTCCTGTATAGCTCCTTATCCGGTCCGGAGAAAAGATATTTAATGAACCCGTGAGATTTCCTGAATATTGAGGGCACTACCCGCTGTATTTACCGAAAATAACAGAAGCGTTGTGACCACCAAAACCAAATGTATTACTCACTACCACATTGACATCCCGCTTTTGGGCGGTGTTAAATGTGAGGTTCAATTTAGGATCTATTTCAGGGTCATCCGTGAAATGATTAATAGTTGGAGGTATAATGCCCAACTCTAAAGCCATGATAGAGGCGATACTTTCAATGGCACCTGCAGCTCCTAAAAGATGTCCTGTCATGGACTTGGTACTACTGATGTTCATGTTGTATGCGTGCTCTCCAAATACCTTTTGGATGGCCTTTACTTCTCCGGCGTCTCCAAGTGGGGTAGAGGTGCCGTGCGTATTGATGTAGTCTACTTCGGTAGGCTTGATATTGGCATCTGCAAGGGCCTCATTCATTACGATCACAATCCCATCCCCATCGGGGTGCGGTGCCGTGATGTGGTAGGCATCGGCAGACATTCCCACACCGAGTACTTCAGCATAGATTTTAGCTCCGCGTGCTTTGGCATGATCCAGATCTTCAAGCATCAGTGCTCCGGCACCCTCGCCGAGCACAAAACCGTCACGATCTTTGTCATATGGACGCGAAGCAGTTGTAGGGTCATCATTTCTTTCAGAAAGCGCTTTAAGGGCATTGAAACCACCAATTCCGGTTTCGATCACTGCCGCTTCAGAGCCACCAGTTAGAATGACGTTGGCTTTACCGAGTCGGATGTAGTTATATGCATCTGACAAAGCGTTGTTAGAGGAAGCACAAGCCGATACTGTGGCAAAGTTGGGTCCTCTGAACCCGTACTTGATAGACAAAAGTCCGGGGGTAATATCCAGAATCATTTTTGGAACGAAGAAGGGGTTAAACCTCGGGGTGCCGTCACCCTTTGCGTAGCCTATCACTTCGTCCTGGAAAGTGGTGAATCCACCAATTCCGCTGCCCCATATCACCCCGATGCGGTCTTTGTTGGTTTTTTCCAGATCCAGTCCTGAGTCCACGATAGCCTCATCTCCGGCTACCATACCATAGTGACTGTTAGGGTCCATTTTCCGGGCTTCTTTTCTATCTAAAAAGTCCAATGGATCAAAACCTTTCACCTCGCAGGCGAATTTGGTGCGAAATTTTTCTGAATCGAATCGAGTTATAGGAGCGGCACCGCTAACACCCTTAGCAAGTGCGTCCCAATAATCATTTTTATTGTTTCCTAACGGTGTTACCGCACCGATTCCTGTAACTACGACTCTTTTTAATTCCATAAACTGAATCTCAGATTATTTTACGTTTTCTTCCAAATATGAGATGGCCTGGCCAACAGTAGCGATATTTTCAGCCTGATCGTCTGGGATAGAAATATTGAACTCTTTTTCAAATTCCATGATTAGCTCCACAGTATCCAAAGAATCAGCTCCCAGATCGTTGGTGAAGCTGGCCTCAGTAGTTACTTCTGATTCTTCAACACCCAATTTGTCAATGATTATTGACTTTACCTTTTGTGCTATTTCTGACATTTTTATAAAATTTAGTTAAAATCCGATGCAAAGAAATACATTCTAACCATTAAAATCAAAACAAATTAAACCCTTGAGAAATGGTATCGCACAAGGTATTTGGGTAATTTAGCGCTTCATTAAGCCACAGGGATGAAGAAGAGTCGGCTAACTACCCAGTATCCAACTGATTTTGAATTGATAGGGATCGTATCATCGGCTAAAGAGTATCAATTAGCCTGGCATTTGAATCAATTAAATGAGTTTCACCTGGTAAAGGAGGAGGATGTGAAGATTGATTTTGCCGAAAACAGACAGATTCGTGTATCAGTACTGATGGAAGAGACAGAATTCAGGAAAGTGTACTTGCTGAAGAATAAGCTTGTAGCTACCAATATCCAGTCCAATCAATTTCTTATTCAGGAGCTGCAACAATTTGATTTTTTGCTGAAGTTGTCCAGCCAAACAGACGAAAACTGGGCGAATGAGTTACTTTTGAAGGTCAAAACCATCCCCGTGATAGACTATTGTCTGACCATAGACGTGAGCAAGATTAAAATGAAAGATAATTTGGTTTTCTGATAAAGAAGGGCCGAATGGCAATGTTGGATTCAACATGATCAAAATATTCATTTACTTGCGGTCAATTTAAGAGAGAATTTACAACCGATATTATACGCATGAAAAAATCCCTTTTCAAAAAAACCAAAATAGTGGCCACCATCGGGCCTGCCAGCCGCAACAAGGAAACACTGGCAGAACTGATCAAAGCTGGCGCTAATGTATTCAGATTGAATTTTTCACATGGTACACATGCTGATCATCAGAAAACCATACAAATGGTACGTGAACTGAATGATGAGCTTGGAGCCAACGTGGCTTTACTTCAGGATTTGCAAGGCCCGAAAATCAGAGTGGGGCAGGTAGAAAATGACGGTGTACCCATAGCTCCGGGTCAGCAATTGATCATTACCACCAAAGACATGCTGGGTACCAGCGAAAAGGTGAGTACGGTCTATGAAGGTATCGTGAATGATGTGAAGCCTGGAGATGCTATTTTGATTGATGACGGCAATATTGAATTAAAGACAATCAAGGTGACCGGTGATGAGGTGATCACCGAGGTGGTTCATGGCGAACTTCTCAAATCAAGAAAAGGCATTAATCTGCCCAATTCCAATGTATCGGCTCCATCTATGACCGAGAAGGATATAGAGGACCTGGAATTTGGTTTCCAGTTTAATCTGGAATGGGTGGCCCTCTCTTTTGTGAGAAAAGCCAGTGACATTATAGAAATAAAGAAAAGATTAGTGGCCGCTGGTGTCAATACCAAGGTCATAGCCAAAGTAGAAAAGCCGGAAGCCATTACTAATCTGGAAGAAATCATCAGAGAGACTGATGGAGTGATGGTAGCACGTGGTGACCTGGGTGTGGAGGTTCCTTCTGAGAATGTGCCATTGTTACAGAAGCGTATGGTGAAGTTGTGCAACAGAGCGGGCAAGCCGGTGATCATTGCTACCCAGATGATGGAGAGTATGATAGAGAACCCGCGTCCTACAAGAGCGGAAACCAACGATGTGGCCAATGCCGTTTTTGACGGAGCAGATGCACTCATGCTCTCTGCTGAGTCAGCTTCAGGTAAATTTCCGGTGCAGGCCGTGCAGCAAATGGCCAAGACGATCGTGGCGATAGAGTCTGATTCCAGGACCATTTACTCCAAATACGAAGAAGAAGACACAGAGTCTACTACCCGACACAATGACTTGCTGGTAAGATCAGCCTGCCGGTTGAGCGATCAGGTAGGGGCAAAGGCCATAGTAGGGATGACCAAAAGCGGCTATACTGGTTACCGACTGGCTATGCACAGACCTAAGGCCAATATTTTCTTGTTTACAAACCAGAAACACCTGCTTCGCCAGATGAATCTGGTATGGGGAGTGACAGGCTTCTTCTACGATAAGACTTATGGGATTGATGAAACCCTTGTGGAAATAGAGAAAGAGCTTGTGAAAGAAGGTTATTTGGAAAAGGGGGACTTCTTTATCAATACGGCCAGTATGCCACTCCACTGGAAGGGTCATACCAATATGATGCGAGTGACCCAGGTAGAGTAGAGGAGGATTTTGGCTCATTCACCGTGACTAAGGTATCAGTGGGCGAGTATTGAGGTTGCTAACATATGAAAATCATGAGTTTTGCTGTATATATGGCAAAGCGCATGATTTTTTTTGTATCAGGAATAAACGGCCAATTGCTTTTTCTGGGCATTATTCTTGTTTTTGGAAGTGTTTTCCTACCGGTGATTCAGTCCCGGATCGAAAAAAAGGAAGCTGAGATCCTTAAGGTACATTTAGAAAACAGACATCAACAAACCCTGATAACCTTTGAGGAGTCTATGAAGGGCTTTGTGACGCTCATGTCTGGGGTGAGAGCTTTTATGGTTTCCGGCGATACTCTGCCATCTCAGCAGGAACTTCAGGATTTTTTGGCCTATCAAATGAAGGACCTGAAGTACAACACGCCTATTATTTTGTCCTTTGTGGACAAGAACCACATATTCAGGTATTCATTCAATCAATATGAAGATGACCCGGCTAAGCTCATAGGATCTTCCGTAAGGGAGTTTAGGAGTGCAGCTGAAATTGCAGAACTGGATGCTGTGATGCGTGATGAATTGATTCATTTACTTGCCCCGATCAACATGGTGGAGGGGAAGGTAGGGATACCGGTCACCTTTGGCATTGTCAGGGATGAACAGGTCCTTGGATACGTCGCAGCCATTATCGACTTTAAAACTCTTATTAACCCCATATACAACGCCCAGTCTGTGGAGTCTTATGTTCATCATTTCTCTGTGGGAGATCACATTGATTTTGACCGGGAGAGAATTTATGATGGATCAAAAACCTATCATGATAGGCAAGATTCAAGTTTTTATAAGAATTACGATGTTCCTGAAAATACATACCTCTACAGTGGATTGGATTTATACGGCTTGAAATTTACCATTGGCACAGCTTTTCTGGAGCAGGATGAGCAAAGGTTCAATATGTCGATACTCCTTTACGGTTGGTATCTGTTGCTTATAGCCTTTGTGGGGTTTTCTGTCTACCGTCTCCTGCATTATAGAAAGCTAAATGGGGAACTAAATACTTCAAAAGCCAGAGTAGAGTCACACAAGGTGATGCTGGAAGAGCAGAACAAGGAATTGCAGCGGGTGGTGGGTACGAAGGATAAGCTTTTTTCCATCATTGGTCATGACCTTAGAGGGCCACTTTCCTCCATTGTGACGATGATGAGTGAGTCACAGCATAACAGGATTAGTCCGGAGGAAAAGTTGAGGTTTTTAGCCGGACTCCGTGATGCGGCCAAACAGAGCCTGAATCTACTGGATAACTTGCTGCGTTGGTCTATGATCAATACTGGGGCCAGGTCACTGGACTTAAGGAGAGTTGATGTAGCCAAATTGGTGAGTCATGTCACTGATCACCTGGAGGTAGTTGGCAGGTCCAAGGATATTTCTATTGTGGCTGAAGTATCAAATGGTCTGGAGTTAATGGGTGATCGGGATATGTTATCCACGGTGTTGAGGAACATTATTTCTAATGCTATTAAATTCAGTTATATCCATTCTGAGGTGAAGGTCAGAGCTTATTCAGCAGGGCACCTGGTTATATTTGAGGTACACGATTCCGGGGTAGGGATGACTGAAGAGCAATCTTCGACATTGTTTGAGGTAGACAGAGGAATGGGTGACAGGGGTACAGAGGGTGAAGCTGGAACAGGCCTGGGGCTTATTGTGTCCCACGATTTCGTCAAGCTTCATCGCGGAGACATTAAGGTGGAAAGCAGGGAAGGACAAGGGTCTATGTTCAGGATTATTTTGCCAGGAGGTGATGTGAGCCATGAAGAAGAGCTTGCTAAGAGTAAAGAGGAGCATCTGAAGGCCTCGGGCTGGTAAGGGCCGAGTCTATTCCTTCAAGAATTTACCTGTCCATTGGGTCATACCATCTGCCGCCTGAAAGAAATATAGGCCGGAAGGTAGCTGGCTGATATCTATGGTTGGTTCTTCACGATTGAGTTGAATCAAAAGAACACTTCTGCCAGTGGAGTCATAAATTTTAATCGAATTCACCTTTCTGTTCAGGTGAATGAGCGAAGAGGCAGGATTTGGAAATATTTGCAGGTCTTTCTCCGTGCTTTGTTCAGCCTGCAAGATGATATTCCCCTTTTCATCTACCTGATGGAAGGAGTTCACTTTTTTAATCAGCCACTTATCCGGATCAAAAGTCAGCTGCTTCACCTGGCCACTTGCTGGAATCTTGAAGTATTGGTGATTTTCTGTAGGGTAAAGCCTGGAACGTTTCACCTGCCCACTCTTGTAGGTGATTTGAAATTCCAAAGGTGTAGAGAAAAAGGACACATCATCAGTGGTGGTCTGTTGAATATTGATGCCCAGGGTGTCACCGGCTAATTTGGTCCAGGTGATGTCAAAAACCGGAAACCCTCCACCATAATACCATTGCTGGAAAAAGGACTCAAAATCCATCTTGGTCTCCCGCTCCAGTACAGCTCTGAAATCCTCACCAGATGCCGACTGACCGCCATATTCCTGAAGATAAGTACGCATGGTCTTAAAAAACAATTCATCGTTATCAATAAGCTCACGGATCATATTGATCAGCAGCCCACCTTTGAGATAGGTCAGTCTATATTGAAAAATTCGCGAATCGGTCAGTTCCTCATCCAGAGGAATATAGACAGAACCCGTGTCTGTACCGGTGACGCTGAGCATGTCGTCTTCCATGATGGCGCGGGCATTCTTAACAGACAGAAGCTTTTCAGCGGCTATGTATTCACAGTATCGTGCAAAGCCCTCGTT
This sequence comes from Marinoscillum sp., assembly GCF_040222955.1. Lineage (GTDB taxonomy): Bacteria > Bacteroidota > Bacteroidia > Cytophagales > Cyclobacteriaceae > Marinoscillum. The sequence continues at coordinate 83,781 of NZ_JAVKCA010000020.1, forward strand.
GATCCAGATATCATTCCAGGTAGCACAGGTCACATGATCTCCAAACCACTGGTGTCCAAGCTCATGCGCATCCAGCCCAAAGGTGAAAATACCCATAGAGCTCATGGTTTGATGTTCCATGCCCCCGCTGAATGGCGCCATTACATGACCATACTTTTCCTGATGGAAGGGATAGAGTCCAAAAAGCTCAGAAAAAAGCTCCATCATCTCCGGTAACATATCAAGTTCGTCCTTGTAGTAGGGCAGGGTTGCGGGGTTGTTGTAGATGTAATTCTGAATCAAAATGGAGTCGCCGGAGAGCGCTGCGGGCTTGGCGTAATTGTTATATTCTACGTATTCACCTACGGTAAAGGCCACCAGGTAGTAGGCCATTGGGTAGGTAGATTTCCATTCATGGCGTGTTTTCCCATTGATCAGGCTTAGGCTTCGGGTTAATGTCCCATTGGAACCCACTTTGAGGTGATTGGGGACAGTGATGTGGACACTGACCGAGTCTATTTTATCATTGAGGTCTTGTTTGGCAGGCCACCAGCTTTTAGCATTAAATGGTTCTGATAGTGTCCAGGTGACCTGGTTATCCCAGGCATTGGATTGGGCATTGTTGATGCCGGAGAAAATGCCACTGGAGGCAGGGTTGGGAGTGCCCTCATAGGTAACCGAAATGGAAATCAGCTCACCTGCTGCTACCCTTTCCGGTGGGGAGATATGCAGCAGGTCCTCAGTATGCGTAAAGGAGACATCTTCTCCGTAAATTGTGACCCTGAGTACATTTAGTTCATCGATCAGTTCCAGTATGAATTCATCCGGCTCTTCCCTGACTACCTCCACGAGCAAAGTAGCGGAGCCAGAGATGCTGGTAGAGAGGTTGTCAGCTGCCAGATCCAGTATCAGGTATTTCATATCAAAATGATCTGAAACAGGTGCCGAATACTGCGTGGACGCTACACCGGAGCCACGATGACAATAGGCAATGTCTGTCTGAGAATAGGTCAGACCGGAAATGGCCAAAAGAACAACATAAAGGAGAGTTCTCATAAATCTAAGGTAAGAACAATATGAACACGTAGGTACCTGATTTATTTCAGAAGTTTTTAGGCTCCACCATCACTATCTGCTCTTTTTCCACCATCACGGCGCCCGCAGGGGTTCCTTTCCGCTTTCGTACGTACTTTTTCGGTGTATAAATGACCGGGCAGAGGGAGTCAGTTTTGCGTTTAGAAAACCATGCGGCCAGTTGAGCTGCATGCTCCAGTACCGTTTTGGGGATGTTCTTGCCAGCCTGATGTCTGATCACTACATGGGATCCGGCCACATCTTTGGCATGAAGCCAAAGGTCATCCTTGTTGGCCACCTTCAGGGTGAGCTCATCATTGGCTTTGGCGTGCTTGCCCACCATGATCTGGTATCCCTCGAAGGTGTATTGGTGATAGGGTAGTACCTCTTCTTGTTTTTCTTTCTTCTTTTGGGTGGGTTGCAGGCTACGGATGGCTTTGATGTTTTCAGCCTCTTCAAGCTCCGCCGCTTTCACCTCCAGTGTGTTCAGATGTGTCTGCCGGATATGTAGGTTCTCCTCAAGTTTATTGATTTCCAGCTGCTGATTTTTGGATTTGCGGTAGAGGTTTTCAGCATTTTTCTGAGGTGTCCATTCCGGGTTGAGCTTGATGGTAATCTCAGTGTCAGCATAAAAGTCGTGGAGTGTGACCGAAGTGCTCCCCTTGGGAATCTGATGAAGGTTGGCCATCAAAATATTAGCAATTTCTTCGTAGCCACGTCTCTCCCTGATGGCTTCCAGTTTTTCACGGGTTTTTGTCAGATAGCTCCTGGTTTTCTTAATGGTGTCTTCCAGAGGGCGCAGTGCGGCATGTTTTTCAGACTGGAGATAATATGAGCGGGTATACTCCTCATAGTATCTGGTACAGGCGGCGATGGCATCACTTGTTTTCAGTAGTATGGGGAGATTCTGTTCCAATAGGGAAAGGACGGGCATTCCATTTTTTTGGTAGATCCAGATGGGGTTGCTTTCCAGCTGATTCAGCGTCTGGGTCATGAGTTCCCATTTTTCCGGGATGTCTTTGCGCTCATATCCAAGGTCAGCAAGGAATTGGTTCACCTCTTTTCCGAGTACCGGAATGTAAGCTTTGGGATTTCCATCAAGGTCTGCGAACCTTTCAAAATTCAAGGTAAGATCCTTTTTTAACTCCGCAGGGATTAGTTCCTTGTCTCCGGGAAGATTGTTTCGGAAGAGTTTTAGGGTTTCATGATTTTGAGCCAAAAGGACATTGGAGCGACTGGCGTGCATTTTGAAAATGAGGTAGTACCCATTCTCAAAATCGATGGCAAAGGACCTTTCGAAGGGATAAACCCTCACTGAAGAAACCTTTTTGCCCCGGAGTCTTGCAAAGAGATCTATGCTGTTTTTTTTGGCTCTTTTGAAATCGCTTGAAATCTGCAGAAGGCAGATTTGAGGGTTTAAATTAGCTCGGATATATACCTCGCCACTTTCAGCAGCCAACCCAAGAATGAGCTCGTCTTTGCTTTGGGAGAAGCATTCCAACAGCTCGTGACCAGCTAACAGGTTATGCAGGTCACGGGCAAGTCTCTTGAGAAAAAAGTAACTGTGAAACATGAGGGCAAAGATGCATGATCCTGATGATGATATGGTATCACAGGGTGACCTTAAGGCCGTCGAAAGCAAAGTCGATACCCTCCGGAAGCTCCGGCTCCACATCGCGGTGTTTGCCCATGGAGTGACTCATGTGCGTAAAGTACGTTTGCTCTGCGCCTAGTTCTTCCGCCATGGCGATGGCCTCTGCCAGTGTGAAGTGGCTGATGTGTGCCTTTTTTTGGAGGGCATTGAGCACAAGTATTTTGGAACCTTTGATCTTTTCTTTTTCAGCCTCGGGAATGGCGTTAGCGTCGGTGATATAGGTGAAGTCACCAATCCTGAACCCAAAGACCGGGAGCTGGTAGTGCATCACCTGGATGGGGGTGACAGCTACGCCACGTATGCTGAAGGGCTCATTGTGAATTTCATGAATTTTCACCTGTGGTACCCCAGGATATTTCTGCTCGGCAAAGACATATGAAAATTCTTTTTGGAGCTGGGTGATCACTTCAGCAGAAGCAAACACAGGCATGTCCATTTGCTGCCTGAAATTAAAGCTGCGAATGTCATCCATACCGGCTGTGTGATCCTTGTGCGCATGCGTGTAAAGGACGGCATCCAGTCTCTTGATGCGTTCTCTTAATATTTGCGTTCTGAAGTCAGGGCCGGTATCTATCACCATACTTAGTCCGTCTATTTCGATATGAACGGATGTACGTGTGCGTTTGTCACGAAAGTCAATAGAGGTGCAAACTTCGCAATCACAGGCTATGACGGGCACACCCTGGGAGGTGCCGGTACCTAAAAAAGTAATGATCAAAATGAAAGTTGTGTTTGATTGATTTCCTGAAAGAGTTTTCGGTTTTTCTCACTCAGGTCTTTCGTGTTGATGTCAATTTGCTTGAGAATCTCGAGAAGGCTATTGATTTTTCCATCCAGAGAATAGTACTTATTGACTATGGCAATCCGCGTGTCTTTCAGGATGCAATAGCCGGATTGAAAATTTCCCTTCTCATATCTGAGCATGTAGTCTGTCTCGGAGAAGATATCCTCCAGCCTGTTTAAGAAATGTTTTGTGTATTTAATTTCCATCTACCATGTAGCCTTTTACTGTTTCCACCAGGGTGTCGTAATTTAATGGTTTTGGAAGATAACCATTGATTCCGGCTTCCTTAAAGTCATCCAGACTATAATTATTGGCATTGCCCGTGATGGCTATAATGGGGACATCAGCATTTTTGTTTTTCATTTTACGGATTTCCCGGGCACACTCCATACCGTCCATTACGGGCATGTGTATGTCCATGAGGATAAGGTCAAAGGTTTCGGACTCTAGTTTGTCAATTACCTTTCGGCCATCCTTTACTGCACTAATCTCATAATTCTGCAGGGAGAGAATCTTTTTGGTAAGATTCTGTATCACAGAACTATCCTCTGCAACCAATATTTTCTTAATCATTAGGGTAGGGTTCGGGTGGTTAAAAAATTTGCGTAACTCTCTTTAAATTCGGTAAGACACTTTTTCAATTCACCAAGCTGCTTATTCATGTATTTATAGTCCTTATTTTTTAGTTTTTTCTCCAACTCTCTGGCTACGGCTGCCAGCCGTTCAATGCCCAAAGTGCCGGCATTTCCCTTGAGCGTGTGAAGCTCTCTGCGCATGGATTCGTATTCCTTCTGGCTGGCAAAATCTGTAACACTGGCCACTTGTTCTGTGGCTTCCTGGTCAAAGTCGCTCAGCACACTTTCTATCAGTTCTCGGCCTCCATACTTATAGAGGTGGTTGAGTGTGTTCTGATTGATCACCAGCTCTTCGGTGCTTTCATTAAAAACTTCAGAACTTACCGATTTAGGCTCAAAATGCAACCAAGTTTTGACTTTTTCAATTAAACTGTTGGCTTTTATTGGTTTGGCGATGTAATCGTCCAATCCTTTCTTTAGAAATTTCACCCGATCCTCTTCCATGGAGTAAGCGGTCATAGCAACAATAGGCGGTCTGTGCTGTAGTTTGAGCTTTTTTATTTTGGCAGTGGCCTGTACTCCATCCATGTCAGGCATCTGAATGTCCATAAAGATCAAATCAAATTTCCTCTTCTTTACTTCTTTGATCGCTTCCTGCCCGCTGCTCACTTCCACTACTTCACATCCGGATTTTAGAAGTATGCTCTTGGCCACATTTCTGTTGATCTGATTGTCGTCTACCAAAAGAATTTGGGGGCTGGAATCAGTAAACTGTTTGACAAAAACATTCTCTTCGGTCTTTTCAGTTACTTCATGAGCACCGATAGAGTACGCTTCAAAAGTAAACCAAAATGTGCTTCCCAAACCCGGTGTGGAGGCCACACCAATTTCGCCGCCCATCGATTTGACGAGCTCTTTGGAGATGGCAAGCCCCAGGCCGGTGCCCGAGTAATTCTTACTGCTGGAGCTGTCTATCTGGCTGAAATTCTGAAACAGTTTTTCTATATCAGTCTGGTAGATGCCGATTCCGGAATCTTTGATGAAAACTTTGAATCTGTAACAGTTATCCTGCTGGTTTAGCACACGAATGCTCAGGTTGATGTTTCCCTTTTTTGGAGAAAACTTTATGGCATTGGAAGTCAGATTGGAAAGTACCTGAGTGAGACGCGTTTCGTCAGCCATGATGTACTCCGGCAGCTGATCATCCAGGTGGTAATACAGGGTATTGTTGCTCAGGTGTGCCTGCTGCGAATAAAGTTCGTAGACTTTCTCAAAGGTGTCTATCAGGCGCACAGGCTGAAGTCTGAGCTTCATTTTTCCGGCTTCTATCTTGGAGAGGTCCAGGATGTCATTGAGGATATGCAGCAGGCTGTCCGAAGATTTTTTGATGGTACGAATGTATTCGGACTGCTCATCGTCCAGTTGGGTGGACCCGATGAGGTCTATCATCCCTATAATGCCGTTCATCGGGGTTCTTATTTCGTGACTCATATTGGCCAGAAACCTTTCTTTGATCTGCAGCGAGCGCTCAGCCAGTTCTTTGGCTTCTCTCAGTTGTCGGTTGGTCTCTTTCAGCCGGGTGAAATCCCGTGCCACACCCTCGATCTCATATTTATTTTTTCTTCGCTTGATTAATCTTACGTTACTCAAAAATTGAATTTCATTGCCATTTTTGGTCACTACCACACCCTCGTAGTTTTGCACTTGTTTGTCTTTGTACAGTTCTTTGAAAAGGTCCGAGAGTTTGGATCTGGAGATGAAATAGTCGGTGATTTTTTTACCGACCACCTCTTCCTGCTCAAAACCAAGCACGCGCTTCACCGAGGGACTCACAAGGGAAATAATCCCATCCATATTGCATCGGAAATAGATGTCCTGGAAGGATTCGAATATGTTTCTGAACTTTTCTTCGCTCTCCATCAGAGCAGTTTCTGATAGTTTTTTCTCAGTGATATCGTTGGCTATGGCCGAAATCTCATGGATACTCCCATCGGGCAGGAAAATGGGATTGAGGAACACATCACGCCATACTTTTTGACCATCCAGTGTTTTTTGACTTATCTGAAAATTGAGGGTGTTTCCCTTAAAAACATGTTCGTATTTTGTTTTCCAAAAATCGTTGGTTTTGTGGGGCATCGTGCTTGAGTCCTGGCTTTTAAGACTCATCCCTATTTTGGGCTCATGGCCATAGTAAGCTTCAAAAGCTTCGGCGTAGTTTTTATTAAAAGACGTGAACCTAAGTTCGGAATCCAGGGACCAGATCTGGTGGGTACTGCTTTCAAAAATGGCGTTGATACGGGCACCCTGGTTTTGAATTTTTTCCGTATTGAGCTTTCGCTCCATAGAGAGGGTGATCTGGCCCGAGATGAAGTCCAGTAGCTCCAGGTCTTTGTGGTTGTAGGCAGATTGATCCTGATACGAAAAAACAGAGAGTACACCTATCGGCCTGCTGTCCAACTGTATCAGTACTCCCAGCCATATATTGGGCAGCTTGTCCTGGAGTTTGACCTTTTTCTGTTTGGCTATTTTTTCAATGCCATCGCTGTAGATGATCATTGGTTTGCCCCGCTCAAAAGTGTAGTCGGCCAGTAGTTTTTCTACATCTTTTTTGAATTTGACGCCCGTTTTCTCTTCATAACCATTTACCCAATAGGCATATTGATAGGTTTTTCCCTGCTTCAGCGCCACACTAAAGTTTCTTACTTTCAGTATGTCATTGAGCTCCTGGAATATTTTGCCATAGAAGTCCTCCGGGCTGTTTTGAGAGATGGTAATGTTGGCAATTTTGTAGTAAAGGCTCTGGGCTCGCTCAGCACGGAAGCGCTCAGTAATATCAAAAAAGACGCACCTGAACTCCGCCGGTTCGTCATCCTCAAAAACGCAGGTGAGCTTGCCAATCACATAAATATTCTTTCCATACTTGGTCTTCAGTACAGTTTCAAACCTCTCCAGGCGACTACCGGCCGTGATTTTGAGGAGGTTGTGAAGCGTTTGCTTGCGGTGGTCTGGGTGGACCACTTCTACAAATTTCAGATCGAAAATTTCGTCCTCTCTGTAACCAAGTTTGTTTCTCCAGGCTTCGTTGACAAACCGAAACTCACCATTGGGCTTGAATATCTGTATGAGATCATTGGATGAATCAAAGAGTTCCTTGAGGTGGAAATTGGTTTTTTCTACCAGACCATAATAGTCCTCATGGGCTTTTTCAAGTCTTTCCTGAAGCAATTTTACCTCTTCCTTAAGTGATTTGATGTCTTGTTCGGCCAGATCCATTTCTATAAAATTAGCCAATTAATGCTACTTTCGGGATTGAAATGAGCTTGAAAAAAAACATACTGGTATCTGTGGTGGGCCCCACGGCCGTGGGTAAGACTGCTCTGGCCATTGAGATTGCCAGATATTTCAATACAGAAATTGTTTCGGCGGATTCCAGGCAGTTTTATCGAGAAATGAATATTGGCACTGCCAAGCCAGATCAAGCGGAATTGGACCAGGTGAAGCATCATTTTATCGATTCACATTCTATCAAAGACCACTACAGTGTGGGGATGTACGAAAAAGAAGCACTTGCACTTTTGGATGAGCTGTTTGAGCATCATGACGTGGTGGTGCTGGTGGGAGGATCGGGCTTGTTTTTCAAAGCCATTTGGGAAGGGTTTGATGAGATGCCTGAAGTGGACCTGGTCCTGAGAGCAGCCCTGAACAGGTGGTTTGAGGAGGAAGGACTCGCGCCAATGCTGGAGGAGCTGAAGGAGAAAGACCCTGAGTATTTCAGCCTGGTGGATCGGCAAAATTATCAGCGTGTCATCAGGGCACTGGAGGTCATTCGCTCATCAGGCGAAAGTTTTACTTCTTTCCGGAAAGGCAAGGCTCCGAACAGCAGGAATTTCGAGAATCTGAAAATCGGATTGAATTTGGAGCGGGATGTCCTTTTTGATCGAATCAACAGGCGGATGGACCTAATGATAGATGCCGGACTTTTTGAGGAAGCTGAGGAGCTATTACCTTACAAAGACCATAATGCGCTGCAGACCGTAGGCTATACGGAAATTTTCAGTTACCTGGAAGGGAAATATGATCGGGAGGAGGCAGTCAGGCTACTGAAACGTAACAGCCGGAGGTATGCGAAACGCCAGCTTACCTGGTTCAGGAAAGATGAAGAAATAAAATGGTATCAGCCGAACGAATCCGAACGAATCATTCGGCTGATAGCAGATTGCTTAAATGCTTAGAATGTCTACCAGTCTCATCAACTCCGGGTTGATGGGCTTGGCTTTGGAGATGGCCAATTTAAAGCTTGTGTAGGCTATTTTGTCGTTGACCACACCTACCATCACGTTCTTTTCGCCATTTACCAGACCTTCTACGGCTGCCATGCCCAGTCTGGATGAAAGGATACGATCATATGATGTAGGGGACCCACCTCTTTGGATGTGGCCAAGGGTAGAAACTCTGATGTCGAGATCTGGAAGTTCTTTTGCCACCTTTGCAGCTACTTCTATGGCGTCTCCCTGCTCACCACCCTCTGCCACCACTACTATGGAGGATGTTTTTTGGTTGTCCCGTCCTTCCTTCAGGGTTTGAATCACGTCTCCTATCGTGGTAGAGGTTTCTGGCACCATGACCAGCTCCGCTCCACCACCGATTCCACTTTGGATGGCGATATAACCACTATGTCGGCCCATTACTTCTATAAAAAACACCCGATCATGCGAGTTTGCCGTATCGCGTATTTTATCAATGGCATCCAGTGCGGTATTCACAGCTGTATCAAAGCCGATGGTATAATCGGAGCCATAGAGATCATTATCTATGGTGCCGGGTGCACCCACGATGGGAATTCCATATTCTTCATAAAAGATATTGGCTCCTGTGAATGTGCCGTCACCGCCGATGGCCACCAGGCCCTCGATTCCTCTTTTTTTCAGTTGCTCATAGGCCTTAGCACGACCTTCCTTGGTCATAAAGTCTTTGGACCTAGCAGACTTCAGGATGGTACCCCCTCGCTGAACAATGTTGCTCACCGAGTATGACTTCATTTTGTAAATGTCACCGTCTATCATGCCATTGTATCCATATTTGATACCATAGACATCCAGACCAAGATATAGCCCTGTTCTCACCACAGATCGGATACAGGCATTCATGCCTGGCGCGTCACCTCCTGATGTAAAAACACCAATACTTTTCATATTCTAAATCAATTTAAAAAATTAGGGGGCTATATTGTTTATTTGCTTTCGGGGCCCAATATTAATTAAAATAAGAAAGGTATAAAATGGAATTTGTCTCTATTAATGCAAAATGCCACTAGATGAAGAATAGACGTATTTTGATTATCACGTATTATTGGCCACCGAGCGGGGGTGTGGGAGTACAACGATGGTTGCATTTTGCTAAGAATCTAAAAGAAATGGGGTGGGAACCCATCATTTATACTCCAGAAAACCCACAATTTGATATTCATGATGAGAGTCTACTCGCGCAGAGTAAAGGAATTTCTGTGATTAAAAGAAAGATATGGGAACCTTTTGATTTTTTGCACCGCCTTACAGGTAATAAAAACCGGAATAGTATCCAACAAGGGTCAGCACTTGAGAAATCAGGTAAATCATGGAAGGATCAAGTCATTATCTGGATACGTGGCAACCTATTTATTCCGGATCCCAGGGTTTTCTGGGTCAGACCTTCGATAAAATTTTTAAAACGGGAGATTGCTGAAAGAGAGATTGAAACGATTGTTACCACAGGGCCACCTCATTCTATGCATCTTATAGGCCTGGGTATCAAGAAAAAATTGCCCCGGATTAAATGGTTAGCGGATTTCAGAGATCCTTGGTCTGATTGGGACTTGCTGGATAAACTTAAGACTGGCAAGTTGGCAAAGTATGGGCACGAGCGATTGGAAAATAAGGTTTTCAGGTCTGCAGATACGATCCTTGTGACTTCAACCGGGACTGCGAAACTGATGTCTCAGAATCACAATATTGCTGCTGAAGTAATCACCAATGGAATAAGTGAAACTTATGAGTATCTGAACCAACGTATTTCTGAGGAGGGTAAATTGGTTATTGGCTACTTTGGAATGTTGAATGATGTGCGGAACCCTGATACCTTTTGGCAAGCATTAGAAGAGTTGTGTGTAGAGGATCCGGTCTTTTTGAATCGCCTGGAAATTAGGATTGGCGGGATTATTAGTGAGAGCGTAAGTGATGGGTTGAAAAGCCGTAAATTTGCGCAAAAAATAAAATTTATGGGGTATTTGCCCCATGGAAACCTTTTCAAGGAATATGGGAAATGTGATATGCTTCTTCTTTTGCAGAACAAGTCAGAAAACTCCAAATTCCTCATTCCTGCAAAGTTTTTTGAATATCTCGTGGCTGGAAGACCAATCTTGGGTTTGGGAGAGGTGCCCAGCGATCTTGGAGATTTATTTTCGAGCAGACAAATTGGGGTTTTTATGGCACATACCCAATTCAAAGCAATGAAGGAATTTATAACTGCAATTTATAATAGGAGCTTTGAAATTAATCTGGAAGACTACAAAAGTCTGATAGGTATGTATTCTCGGAATAGTCAGGCCATGAAATTGGCTCTGCTGTTAGAAAAACAATCGGGTGCTTGAATATGAAAATTCCATTTTTAGATCTCAGAAGGCAGTATCAACAGATTAAGCATGAAATTGATGCTGAAATCCAAAGAGTTCTTTCTGATGGTTTTTTTATAGGGGGTGTTCCGGTTTTGGATTTTGAGAATGCGTTTTCAAAGTTCTCAGGAGCAACTGATTGTATTTCTTGCGCGAATGGTACAGATGCGCTTGAAATAGCACTTAAGGCATTGGGGATTGGCAGAGGGGATGAAGTATTGGTGCCCGCCAATAGTTGGGTTTCAACCGCAGAGGCAGTGAATAATGTTGGTGCAGAGCCGGTCTTTGTTGATGTTATTGAGCGGGAGTATACCATTGATCCAGGTCTTCTTGAGAGTGTCATCACAGATCAAACCAAAGCAATTATTCCGGTGCACCTCTATGGACTGCCTGCCCGAATGGCTGATATTACTGTCATTGCCAAAAAGTATGATTTAAAGATTATTGAGGATTGCGCTCAGGCGCACGGGGCTCAGTTAAATGGAAGGGCTGTCGGTACTTTTGGTGAGGCTGCTACATTTAGCTTTTACCCAAGTAAGAATCTGGGGGCATATGGAGATGCGGGAGCTATTGTTACCAGTGATTTACATCTTGCCGGGAAGATGAGAAGGATTGCCAACCATGGACTGCTGGGAAAGCATGATCATCAATTGATTGGCAGGACGAGTCGGCTGGACACATTGCAGGCTTCAGTCCTACTAATAAAATTGCACTACCTGGAGCAATGGGTGTTGAAGAGAAATCTGGTTGCAAGTTGGTACAACGAATACCTTAGAGAAGACATAGCACGTCCTGTCAATATGGACGGAGTGTACCACGCCTTTCACCTTTATGTCATAAGAACAAAGTATCGCAAGGATTTGATTGAGCTTTTTGATGATCTTGGAATCGGGTATGGCATACACTACCCGGTACCGATACCCTTAATCAACTCATACTCATATAAAGGACATAACCGCAATCAATTCCCCATCGCTTCCAAATTGAGTGAAGAAATCATATCACTTCCCATGTATCCTGAGCTAAGTGAGCGAGAGGTTAAATATATTTGTGATCAAATCAATACAATTGGCTGATTAATCAATTTAAGAATGGTTTGTTCATAGGTGTTAGGGAAGGCACTCTATGGTATAAAAAAGTGAACCTTTAAACATTGTAAATGAAAATATTGGACTGGCACCCTGGCGAAGACACTTTGCTTAAAGGGAAAGAAATAGAAGTACATGAGATTTACCACAGCCACCTGGCCACTCAAGAACTGACCAAATCGAAAATTCTTAAGAATTCTAAGCGCCAAATGAGAGCGAAAGCACTTGAGAAAGCGCTTCGCAAAATTGGAAAAACTTTAAAAGGAAATGTTCTAGAGTTGGGAGCAGGGGATGGTTGGTGCTCCGCTTATATCCTGTCTAAATACTATTCCCAATTAGCTGAGGTCCACACAATGGAAATTAATCCTGCAGCCATTAATCAATTGATACCAAAGGTTTTCGATGTAGTAGGCGTGAAAACGGATAAATCTACGCTCATACATGGAAGCTTCAATAACATTCAGGTTGAGGACTATTATGACTTTGTGGTAGTTATGGGAGCAATACACCATTCCAGTAATTTATTTAAGACGTTTACTGAGATTCAAAAAGCCCTGAAACCGGGAGGATGGTTGATTGCTCAGGAACCTTACATGGTGGATGATACAATGAATTCTTTCTACATTAACCGTCAGAATAAGGTAGATGATTTCAAAGGTTTAACCCAAGTGAAAAATGGGGATAGATCGGATGTTTTCTTCCGTGCCTGCGAGTATCGCACTGCTGCTTTTCATGCCGGGTTCGATTACAGGACTTTCATAAATCCTGATTTATCACTTTGGTACTTCAAAAGAGCACTGCTGAGACAGAATGCAGGCAGACCAAAGAATATGACAATCTACGCTCAAAAGCCTTTAGCAGGGCTTCAATTGCCCACACCCACCGGATGGGAGTAAATGAAATGAATTATGATTATCCAGGAACATTTTACTTTAAATACTACAAGTGTTGATCAAATTGTTGACAAGCTTGATGAATTTGGGTTAGTCGTATTACCCGATTATTTGGGGCAGAATGATGTTGAAAAGCTCTTTGAAGAGTTTCGAGACTTTGCTGAGACAGAGGATACCCCGTATAAGAAAAACACTCCCTATTCTGAGGGTACGGCAACCCGGGTCAAACGCCTGGAAATGGATACCGACCGATTTAAAAAAACCAATGAGGTGTTTGGTTCGGCTTTCATGCGCGAAGTGACGGACAGGTATTGGAGTAAGGATGCTTACCTCAATCACGAAATATTTGTAGTGAAGGATGTTGTGGGAAGTCAACATGTGGCCAATGATTTACATTTTGACGTCAAACCAACGCTTAAATATTTCATATATCTCAATGATACCACGAAAGAGAATGGAGCATTTAGTTGTGTGCCTGGTTCGCACAAGGTTACGCATAAATTGAGGGCGAAGCATCGCGACAAGCTTAGCTATGGAAACCGATCATTAACAAGACAGTTACCTGTCAAAGAAGAAGAAGTTATACCCATTGAAGGGAAGGCAGGCACACTTATTATTTTTTCTACTGAGGTGTTTCACAAAGCGGGCCATGTATCTAAGGGTGAGAGGTATGTAATGAGAGGACACAGTAGGACGGAGCAACAAGACAGAATAGGTGATAAAGTCGGAACTTTTCAACTACTCAAAAATAAGCTTAGGTCTCTGCTTCGTTAGTTGATGTTTTCATGAGGTCCTTTTACTAGAGAAACTCTGACAGGAGATGGAGGGTTTTTGAGCGGACAATATGCATTTGTCCAGCTTGATTTCCCAAATAGGGAGTAAAAAGGCGCAATTACCGGAAGATCTAATCTGAAATATTTAATTTCGGCACCTCATGAAAGAATCTCAATCTTTTGCCTTAATTGACTAAGAGTAAATATGATCATAGATAGAAATATTTATAAGTATATAATTTATCAGGAGGAAACTATTCACAATTCCCTGAAGAAAATTAATGAACAGAAGGGTAGGATTCTTATTGTGGTTTCTGAGCGAGATATTGTTTTGGGGGTGGCTACTAATGGAGATATTTTGAGATGGTTGGTAGAGAACGACCTACCCGATCTGTCTCTGCCTATTTCCCTTATAGCCAATTCGAAGTTTAAGTACGTACGGGAATCAGACAGCCCTTCCAAGTATCAGGAGTTACTCAAAGAGGTGAATTTTTTGCCCCTGATCAATCAAAATCAGCAACTTCTAGGAGTGGTGAGAAGGGATCATCCGGCTGAGGGTATTGAAATTGGGAATCATCACGTAGGGGATGGACATCCAAGTTTTATTATCGCGGAAATAGGAAATAACCACAATGGCGATCTGGCTCTTGCAAAACAGCTGGTAGACTCGGCTATTCTGGCGGGGGCTGGTTGCGCTAAGTTTCAAATGCGGAACCTCAATTCACTTTATGCTAATGCAGGTAAGGCGGATGACATCAAGGAAAATCTAGGTTCTCAATATACCCTGGATTTACTTTCTAAATTTCAGTTATCCAATGAACAGCTCTTTGAAGTGTTTGATTACTGTAAGCAGAAGGGAATTCTACCTTTGTGTACACCATGGGATGCAGAAAGTCTAAAGGTTTTGGAAGAATACGGCATGCCAGCTTACAAGGTTGCTTCTGCGGACCTGACGAATCACGATCTTCTCCGGCAATTGGCTGCCACTGGCAAACCGGTTATTTGTTCCACGGGAATGAGTATCGAAAGTGAAATTATCGAAACAGAGAAATTGCTTCAAAGTCTGGGTGCTCCCCATGTGATGTTGCACTGTAATTCTACCTATCCTGCACCTTTTGGAGACATTAACCTCAATTATATTCATCACCTTAAAGAGATTGTCAATTGTCCGGTCGGATATTCCGGGCATGAGAGAGGAATTCATGTCTCCATTGCAGCAGTTGCCCTTGGTGCCCGGGTGATTGAACGGCACATCACCCTTGATAAAACAATGGAGGGTAGTGATCATAAGGCTAGTTTACTCCCTAATGAGTTTGGTGAAATGGTTAGAGGAATTAGAGAGGTGGAAGAGAGTCTTGGCAAGAAAGAAATCAGGAAAATTTCTCAGGGAGAGATGATTAACAGGGTGAACCTCTCCAAAAGTTTGGTTATTAACCAACCCTTGAAAAAGGGAGAATTAATAGAGGCTCATATGGTCGAAGTGAAAAGCCCCGGAAGAGGTCTTCAGCCCAATGGTCTCAATGCTTTGATCGGTAAGCGAGCCAAACATGATTTCAATCAATATGACTTTTTCTATCCAAGTGATATCGAAGATGAAGAAGTTTCCAAGAGATCCTATAATTTCAATCGTCCGTGGGGAATTCCGGTGCGGTATCATGATTTCAAGGAGATAATAGATGGGACCAACGCAGATCTGGTCGAATTCCATTTGAGTTATAAGGATTTGGAAGTGGATATTCAACAATTCTTTACTGAACCTTTAGAGTTGGATTTTGTAGTGCACAGCCCCGAATTATTTGAAGGTGATCACACCCTCGATCTTTGTACCACTGATGAGGCCTACAGGCAAAGATCAATCAAGGAATTGCAGCGAGTCATTGAAGTCACCAGACAGCTCACGCCATATTTTAGAAAATCCGTTAAGCCCTTGATAGTTACCAACGTTGGCGGTTTTACAAGCCATGGTTTTCTGACCGAGAAGGAAAGAGAGCAACGTATGGTTATACTGGAGTCTAGTCTGAAGGCGCTCAATACAGAGGGTGTAGAATTGATCCCTCAAACAATGCCACCGTTTCCCTGGCATTTTGGTGGTCAACAGTATCATAACCTGTTCGTGTCAGCCGCAGAAATCAAAGATTTCTGTGTTCGGAATGATATGCGCATTTGTCTGGATACTTCCCACTCCAAATTAGCATGTACCCACTACAAATGGTCGTTCCACAAATTTCTGGAAGATGTTGTTCCATACACTGCTCACATGCATTTTGCTGATTCTGAAAATACCGGGGGTGAAGGATTACAGATTGGTGAAGGAGAGGTGGATTACCATGCTGTTGCAGAAGTGATCAACAGGTTGAATCCCGGGGCTTCTTTCATACCCGAAATATGGCAAGGACACGAGAACAGAGGGGAAGGCTTTTGGGTAGCCTTAGAACGACTGGAGCTTTTAATCAATCAATAACGATGGGTAGATTAGTAAAAGTGCTCAAGCAGGGGCTCACCCAATTCACAAACTACAACCGTCCGGCCGGTTGGTTTTTCCTGTCCTTTGTTCGGGTATTTAGAGCGGGAGGGTGTGAGTTCAACTTGTCCAGAAATCTGTTTCCAAGTGGGTATTATTCTCGGTTTCTTTTCAAGACCTACGAAAGTCCTGAAATCGTTTTGACCAAAAAATACTTGATACCCACCGATTCGATTATTGAGCTTGGGGCCTGTATTGGGGTTGTTTCATGTATTTCTAATAAAATTCTTGAAAAACCCGAGAACCATGTGGTTGTAGAGGCGAACCCTGACCTGATTAAGGAGATTGAAAAGAATAGGGTAAATAATGACTGCCATTTCTCCGTGGAAAATGCCATTGTTTCTAATCGGAAGTTTGAAACGTTCTATACTTATAATATTGCTATATCTGGATCTATGCAGAAGAAGGTACATAACCCCAAACTTATTTTGTCCAGGGAGGTACAGGTGAAAGGATTGGGATTTCAGGAACTGCAATCGAAATATGGCTTGAAATTTACCGCCCTCTTAATGGATATTGAAGGAGCGGAATATACCCTGATTGAAGAGAATCTTGAGTTTTTGAAAAATTTGAGACTTTTAATTATTGAGTTTCATCCAAATATTATGCAAGAGTTAGATACCGAAAAGTATCATGTCTATTTAACAGAACTCGGTTTTGAATTGGTAGAGACTGTAGAAAAAACGAGTGTTTACACGCGATCAATATGAAAAATCTGGCGATAGTTCCAGCCCGTGGTGGCTCAAAACGACTTCTCAAAAAGAATCTTAAATTGCTCAATGGGAAACCGTTGGTTCAGTATACGCTTGAAGCAGTGGTTGATTCAAACATGTTTGACACAGTCATACTATCTTCTGATGATGATGAAATACTGTCAGTAGCCGATAAGGTGAAGGGTGTAACACCACAAAAAAGAATTCCTGAATTAGCCACTGATAAGCGAAAAGTCATTGATCTCATCAAAGATATAGCTGAACGTGATGAGGTTAAAAGTACATATGATACGATAGGGTTGTTTTTACCGACCTGTCCTTTTCGTACAGCCAGGCATATAAGGGAAGGTTTTGGCTTGCTGACAAAAGAAGATTACTCCGTGGTGAGCATTACGGATATGTCGGATCCGGTACAGCTTACACTTTCAATGAATGATCAGAAGGTAATTAATCCGGAGGCCGTTCTCAACCCCTCTCCATTGGTAACCGGGCAAACTCGATCACAGGATTTTGAAACGATTTACAGGGTGAATGGAGGGTTTTACATCGCTTGGCTTGATAAATTCCGTGAACGGGAGAATTTTTTTCAGGGGCAGGTCAAAGGATATTATATTGATAAATTGCACTCGGTAGATATAGACTTTGAATTGGATTTTGAGTGGGCGGAGTACCTTCTCCAAAAGAAGCATATTTCGCTGGAGAATTAGTGAGATGAGCATTGTTTGAATATTTGATATTAACCTGAAATAACAATATGGGAATGAATAAATTAATGGATTTGAAAGAGAGAATCCAGGGACCCGTTTACTCGGTGATGACCCCCTTTCTTGAAAACGAGGAAATAGATTTTCTCTCATTGGAACACTCTCTACAGAGAATTTACGATGGGGGCGGTAGGATTTTCTACGTCATGGGTTATAACAGCCGATTCAGTGAGTTGTCATGGGAGGAAATAAGACTCCTCAATAGCTTTGTCACTCAAAAGGTCAAAGCCATAGACCCTAACAACATTATGATCGTAGCTGACCCTCTTCACTGCTCCACGCGGGTTTCGATAGAGTTTGCCCGTCATGCCCAGGAGATTGGTGCGGATTTAATCTCAATTATCAATAGAGAGAAGTTTTACTCTGAGGAGCAGATATACAGACATTACAAAATGATTGCTGATGCCGTGGAAATTGGCATTCTGATTCATGAAATGCCGTTTTTAAGTGGATACGGCGGACCCATTGTAAACTGGCCAATATCCTTGCTGGACCGAGTGGTAGATATTCCTAATGTTATTGCAGTCAAAGAAGATGCTAAGGATGATGCTTTTTCGAGGCAAGTCATAGAGAAAATAAAGGACAGAGCGGCCATTGTTATATCCGGAGGAGGTAAGAGGCAGTGGCTTCAGTTTGCTGAGGTGGGGTGTCAGTCATGGCTTAATGGTATAGGGGTATTTGATCCTCGATTGGCATCCAAATTCTGGGAATACTACCAGGCGGGAAATAAGAATGCTTACATGAGGATTATCAATGAGGTTGAAGTTCCTTTTTTTGAGCAGGGAGTGAAAAAATATGGTTGGCATTTGACCATTAAGGCTGCTATGGAGGCCCTTGGAGTGATTCATAGATATGAAAGGATGCCTTTGATGGAATTGAATCCCGAACAAGCCATGGACGTGAAAAGATTGATTGAATCCCTGCCAATAGATGAGGTAGTTTCTCAGTAAGTGAATTTTCAGAAATGAGTATTGGCGAGAAAGAATTGTATGAGATCGTTGTTGATATTGAATGCAATTCTACTGTGAATGATTGGGTGTATGAAGGGATTGAAATTTGGCCTTTGATTCGCTGCAGTCTGAGAGATGCTTTTTTAGTGAATCAAAGGCGCCTTGCTTCAAAAGGCCAAAAGAAACATTCTGTTAAGTTTGATTTACATGCTATTCTCCAATCATTCAAGACGTACAGGTCGGTGCCAAAAACGGACCTGTTAATTTTCACCAGTACCTCAGGGCATTCGGATCATAAGGAAGAAAAGCCATATGATCGGGTTGCGGATCCTGTGTATGAGTTCCTGACTGACTATATTGATTGGTCCGTTACTAAAATTTCCAATGGGAAGAAACCACCGGAAGCTGATGGTTTCTTTCCAATGAATTTTATGGATCTCAGGTTATTTGCCAATCCGGTGAAATATATCAGACATCAGCGTGGGGTGAAGAAATACCTGGACTCAATTGGAATAGTTGAAGAAATTGAGAGGAGAAGTGGTCTGATTTTTAAGTCTCTCTTGATCAAATCGATCAGCTTTATTCTGGCGGCTCATAAAAGTGCCAGAAGTATCCTGAAAAGGTCGCAACCCAGAGCCGTTGCATTGGTGTGTTATTATCACAATGTCAACTTCGCTTATATGAATGCGGCAAAATCATTGGGAATACCAACTGTAGATATACAGCATGGCAAACAAGGAATTTATCACCTGATGTACACACATTGGAGTCAAATTCCGGAGGGTGGTTATAGAATGCTTCCGGATTTCTTTTGGAATTGGGGAGAGAATTCTAAAATTAACATAGAAAAGGGTAGGAATAGCTTGGATTATCATCAGCCGATTGCTCTTGGAAATCACTGGCTTATTAATTGGAAAAAGACCAGAGACATCAAGCCTTCCCTGACTTACGAAAAACTATTGGATGCTTACTCCACCATTGTCCTTTTTTCTCTGCAACAGGACATGGAAAATCCTATCCCTGATTTTGTGTTAAAGGTGATTGAGGAAACTCAGCATTCTGTTCTGTGGCTTTTTAGGCTTCATCCGGCCCAGAAAATTGGGAATGCAAAAGTTAGGGAGATGCTGGGAAATTTGAAGGTGAATAATATTGAAATTAAGGAATCTTCAGCATTGCCACTTTATCAAATCATTGAGCACATTGATATCCATTTAACCAACTGGTCTTCTGTCTGTATTGAGGCGTTGGGTTTTGGTGTTAAGAGCATCATCGTTCATGCTAACGGCTATGATCTCTATGAGGAATTGATCAAAGTCGAACAATTTTTTTTCGCTAATGATTCTAATAGCTTGCAATCCGCCATGGATAAGATACTGGCCGACACGGGAGAGGTGGATGCATCTACTCATTTTTTAATGGATATGGAAATCATTAAAGAGCGCACGACGCAACTCTTCATCCATCGAATTTTATCCGAAAAATAATCCTCATATCATTATTATTTGCAAGCACCGGCAAGGTGTATCACCAAAGGACGGTTTGTGCTGATTAGGTTATTGTCGTGAAATGAATGACCTGTATGATTAATTCTCACTATAATGATGACGTTGTAGGTGCTGGCTTCAATTTTTGTAATAACCTGTATGATAATTTAATTGATGGCTTTTCTATTAATATGTATGAAATATAGCTGATTAAAGAGATCAGAATGAATGATACAAAAAACTTCAAAGTGTGATGCAGATCGGTTCTATTTACCTGTTCAAAAACAGCCATATGTAATAGGTAAAATGAGAAACCAATTTGCCCGATAAATCTTAAAAATGGTAGTTTAAAAAAACTATTCATCCATGGATTGTTCATATATAGAGAAACAGTTATCAAGCTAAATGATAAACCAAATAAGATTGACAAGTAGCGAAATCCATATAAAGGTTGGTTAAAACCTAAGAAGTTTTTTGAAACTAAAATGAGTGTTATGACACCTCCAGTTAAAAATAGCACTGTCGCGAGTATATGAATAGTGAACTGTTTTCTTTCTAAATATTCTTTTTTGAACTGAACTAGGTAAGCGGCAAAAAATCCCAGCAAGAACACATCGATGAATGTTCCTCTTTGTAACGTGTTCGGAGAAAAGTAGAGTAAATAATCATTCAGGTTGGCGTAAAACATTATGTATAGCGTAAAGTTTAGGAGTGCCAAAAAGGATAATAATATTAAGCCCTTTGGTTTTAATAGAACCCACCCGATAATCGGAACAATTAGGTAAAACTGAATTTCCGAAACTATTGACCAAAAAACTCCATCCCCTCTATAGAAATAGAGATGCTCCAGATACCCATTCAATCCATTAGATACATAAAGATATTTTGGTGAATAAGAGGTGGAAATTACTTGAACAAGAAATACTCCAGTCACAACGATATAATATACGGGGACAACTCTAAGTGCTCTTTTTATGAAGAAGGATTTCATTGCATTAAGAGTAAAAGGCTTGGATAATATTCCAATACCTAATAAAAATGCCGACATGGTAAAGAAAAGGTATACTCCAATGTGCCCTATACCAAGAAAATTTACATATTCGGCAATGGATTGCTCTCTCCCTGAAGTATGCGAAAAGAATACGATAAGAACTGCTAAACCTCTTAATCCATCTAAAACATCAATTCTTTTCACTTGTACAATGTCCTTTCCAAGATCAGTTCGACTCATTTTTTGCCTTTAATCTTAATTGCCGCTCTTATGTATTTGCTCGTATTTCTGTTCTTGGATCTTGGTTCACAGAATGAAATAAATTCAAACGTCCATTTGGGAGCTATACACTCCATGAGGGCTTTATATTCATTGTCCCTCCATCCCGGATAACCAAGTAACTCATCAAAGACAATAATGCAGCCTGGCTGAAGATGTGGTACAGTTTCTTCGAAAATAAGCTTTGTAGGGCTGTAGGTGTCCATGTCAATATGCATGAAGGCAATTTTATTAGCCTCCTTCAGGTTATTTTCAATGAAGGGCGGTAGGGTTTTGTCAATCCAACCCTTGATGAGCACCACGTTGGCGTGGACTTTCGGTAAATTCCCCTTCATGTCAAATGTGGATTTTACCATAGAGGTACCAGACCAGTCCTCAGATAATCCCTCAAATGAGTCAAAACCATAAATCTTCCTTTGATCATTTTTTCCTTGTAGTACTTCACTGAAAAAGTTGATTGAATTTCCCTGAAAGACACCAAACTCTAACAAGGAACCCTCCGCTGGGATGTTATTAAGGGCGTGTATCCAGAATTGATCTTTACGATCCAGTAGAACCGCGCCGGCACCCTGATCATGTATTAGCTGAGCGCTTTCTTTGTAACTAATCCGATCCAATTCATAGAAGGTCTTTCTCGAGTTGGTGACATTTGAAAGCAGAAAGCTGCTGATTCCATCAATGGATTTTGCGATTTTTTTGATCATGTTATTGATTAACTGAGGTAATTAGTTTGGTACAATTTGTTACACCCAATCAGGTAGTCGATTTACGACGCTCCATCCAGATGCCACCTATAAAGAGAATAAAAACCAATAATTCACCTAAAATGGTTAAAGTGTTACCTGCGTAGTAACTCCTGGGTTCAAAAACAAATCGGATTTCGTGATCACCTTTTTCAAGTGAAAGAGCTCTTAAGACATAATTAACCCTCAGAATTTCAACTTCACTGCCATCAATGTAAGCCTTCCACCCCTTAGGATAATATATTTCACTGAATACAGCGAGGCTTTTTCCTGAAGTCCGGGCTGTATATTTGATTTCATTCGGTGTTCGGCTGAGCAACTGCACTGTTCCGGTAGCACCGGGAGTCATCTCCGGTAGTGAAAATTTCGATTCATCTATGACGGCCGTTTGAGCCGGATTGGCACTACATACAGCCGTTAATTCCTCATCTGCAGAGGCTACCTCCATTAAGTTCGCTACTACCCAGCCATTTCCAAGTGAACCCGGATTGCGAATGACTGCATTTTTTGAAGATCCGGCCAGAAAAAAACGAGCATTGAGCATGTTGAGTACCGGAGTGTTGGGTAATCGGGAACTTCCGGATTGAAGAACATTAATTGTTTCAGAGATTTCTACCTGGATACACGCACTGATCAGGTCCTGATACCTACGGATTTTGGCACCATGGTATCCTCCTATTGATTCGTGATGGTATGAGGTTTTGGCTTCATTGAATGGATTCTGAAGATTGAGTACGCGCTCACCAGGAGCCGCCAGGCTCTCAATATAAAGATCAGCTTCGGTTGGCTTAAAATATGTTTTTACTGGTCTGCTCTCAAAAGAATCCTTGTTGAGAAAGCGCTTTGAAAGGCTGAAGATGTCCACAAAGAGTAGTAATATCATCCCTGAAATGATCATTCCTGATTTGAGTGACTTTTTCCAATAGGCCCAGATAAGTCCAGAAAATGCCAGGATGAAAAAGAGTGCCTTCAGCGCATCAGACCTCAAGAGGGACTCCCTATCGCTTCTCAGGGCATCTATCAGCCATTCGGGCAAGCGAGCATCTATACTGCCCCGATAACTCAACGCACCTGCTGCTATCACCAGTAGGAGGGCTGTGCCTCCACAAATACCAATTGACCAAAGAAGTTTTTTCCTTAGATTTTTATCTGATATTCCCGTCAATACCCTTTCCATCGCCATGAAGCCCATTAAATTAATGGACAGAAGGGTCATGCAAATTGCGAAGGTAACCGACCTGAATTTGTTGTACATCGGGAAGTGATCAAAGAGGAGATCATTCAACAAGGTGAAGTTGCTGCCCCAACTAAGTACAATTCCGATGAGTGCCACCACAATCAACCATGCTTTGGTTCTCCGATCCAAAACAAAAATCCCCAGAATGAAAAGGAAAAATGAGAGCGCTCCGGCATAGTATGGAGCTGTCAAAGGTTGATCACCCCAATAGGTGGGCATTGCCTTGAGTTGGTCTCTTAGCTGCTGCCCATTATAGCCAGCTTGTCTTAAGGCACCAGCAGTTGCCGAGTTTGTGCTGAGTTCTTGACTAGATGAGCCGCCATAGATATTGGGGATAAAGAGGAACAGAGGCTCCAGAATTCCATTACTGTAACGAAAAGCATACTCTTTATCCAGGCCAGAAGATTCTTTGCTGTCATCTTTGAGCTCTGACTTTCCTCTGATGCTGTATTTACTGTATTCGTATACGGTCCAAAGTTTTCCTGAATTGGCACCAACGGCGATGGTTGCAGCCAATACCAGCCCGGCAATGGTGAGGAGCAGAGATTTGGTTTGGTTGTCTTTCCAGAAGTAATAGAGCTGGAATGCACCATAAACTAACACTGTAATGAGTAAATAGTAAGTGATTTGTGGGTGGTTCATATAAATCTGCAAGGCCAATCCCAAAGCGGTAAGTCCTATGCCCAGATATTTTTTCCTGGTAAAGGCAAGGTGAATTCCAGCAAGTACCAAAGGAGCAAATGCCAGAGCTGCAATTTTGGAATTGTGACCAGCAGTGAGGCTGATGATATTGAACCCATTGAGTCCAAAGGCAATGGCCCCTGCGAAAGCAACCCAGGGCCGCACGCCAAAGGCCAGGAGCATAATATAGGAGCAAATAAAGCAAACCAGTGTAATTCCCTCCGGGTTGGGAAGGCCAAGTTTGATAATCTGGTAAATATAGATGAGGACGTCTCCAGGAAACTGGACACTCGTGAGATAGGCTGGCATACCACTAAACATGGCGTTATTCCAAAGGGCCTCTTCACCTGTTTCAGCTCTGTATTCTTTTAGCTGATAGTTACTACCCAGGCCTTGCAGAATGTCATGTTGAGCTAATTGTTTGCTTTCGAAGAAAAATGGAGCGTAAACAATGACTGTTACGATGAAAAAACCCAGAATGATAGTTCCGTGGGTAAGAATTGATCTTTTGAGGTTATTTGTCATATCAGATTTTGATATTTAAGTATTTCTTAAGGATGGATTTAACAAATGAGTTAGTGTCCCTGGAAATATTGAATTTGTAAATGAGCATTCCATAAAACACGCTAATTAAAGCAGATTTCCCCATGATGTTCAATACAGGACTCTCCCAGATAGATACAAAATAGAAGAGAAGCATTGTGCCAAAGCCAATTAGAAGGAGCCAGATGTGGTTTTTTGTAAACAGGGAAATCTTCAAATGCCTGACGATATAATAATGCTTAAGCAAATTAAAGAGAATTGTGGATACGAGAAAGGCAATCCCTGCACCATTAATCCCAATCGTTGGCAACAAAGTAAGGTTCAGAATACATAGAACGGCAACGGACAGCAGGAGGAAGTAAACATTTACCCGGTAATGCTCGGAATAAGCCAGTATGTTTCCATTCAGTCCAAAGAGCATATCAAATACTTTGGCAAAACTTATGGCCATTACCACGTACAGGCCCTGAGAGAATACCTTGCCATTTGGGATCACCAGGAATAGGTCCTCTATGTTACATACTATGCCAATGAGGAATAAAAAGCCAATGCTTCCCAACGTAAGTGAGCTTCTCTGGTATAGATTCTCTATTTCTGTATAATTTTTGTTTTTAAACTCTCGGGATACTACCGGTGCTGTGATCATGAGCACTGCTCTGTTGGGTAGTTCTATGATAATTCCAATATAAAAGCAGGTGGTGAATATCCCATTTGATTCAAGCCCAATTAAGGTGGTAATCAGAAGAAAGCTAATATTGGTGTAAATGGAGTTTCCGGCAGAGGCAGCGAGATTGTATATGGAGTAATTCCAGGTTTCACCTATCCATTTTTTCATACTGATCCACGAAAACATGGTCATTCTGAATTTCTGATTGACCAGAACATGGATGGTTTCGAGCACGGTTGCAGAAACATAAAGTGCAACCAGACCTCTTACGCAACCAGCAAAATCTATTAAATCAATCGCATACAGGCATATTATCAAAGCATAGCTTATACGGAGGTATATATCCTTCAAGATGGCAGGTACCAATACGTCCAGTACTACCCGGCTATATGATTGGAATTGAATGAAAAATGACTGACTAGCCAGAATGATCAGGCTAAGAAAAATGTACTCATTGTACATTGCGGACTTTGTTTCAAAAATAGATTTGATCTCATCTATGAAAAGAAATAAAAGTAATGCTGCAGCTATATTGGCAAAGAAGATCAGGTAGATCTGGTTGCTTAAAAATTCTTTTCTTTTTACCTCATTTTTTTCTACGTGGGGGTAGTACCTGACAAGGGTAGCAGGCATTCCCAGACACACAAATGGAGCCATTAGTAGTGCGTTGTTTACCACGATATTGAGTAGTCCGATTTGCTCTGGATCAAGATATTTCGGGCGAAGATATAGGGTGTTCAGGTAGCCTATTGCCACACCCATATAAGCAAAAACCGACCCCCAAAAACTTTGTCTGATGACTATCCCCATAGTTGAATAAAACCGTGAATTTAGGAGTTTTCAGGTAGGATACTGAAAGATTGATGGAATACTATGGATTTGAATTTCCCTGATTTCACCCAAAAAACCACAGCTTAACTGCCAGACCCATGACAGTGACAATGAGGATGAGTCTGATCCACTTATCATCCTTACCTACTGACCAGCGACTCGCTACCCACCCTCCGGCAGAGTTGCCAGCTGCCAGGGTGAGTCCATAATCCCACCGGATCTGATCCTCCCACCAGAAGATGCCCAGGGCCACCAGCGTGTAGCAGACGATCACAAAGGACTTGATACTATTCGTCTTGGCCATGTTGAACCCGTGGACCCCGGTGAGTGTGGCAATAATGAGAAAACCCACTCCCGCCTGGATGAACCCGCCATACAGGCCTACAAAAAAGAAAAGTGCGATGGTTAGCCATTTCCGCTTTGGAGAGAAAACCTCCAATGTACCCTGACGAGCAAGGTAGGGTTTAAGCACCGTGAGGATGATCACAATGACCATCACCACTGCCAGAATTTTATTGAAAAGAGGCCCCTTGATATCGATGGCAAAATAAGCCCCGATGATACAGCCGGCAACAGCCGTGATGCTCACATAAAAGGCATACGGAAACACGGATACACCTTTACTTTTGAAACCACCCACCGCCACAAGACTTTGTAAAAACACTCCAATCCGGTTAGTAGCGTTGGCCTCACTGGAGGGTAACCCCATGAAGATAAACAGTGGCAGTGTGATGAGCGAACCACCCCCGGCCAGGGTATTGATCACCCCTGTAAATAGTCCTACCCCCAGCAAAATCAGTGCTTCTATCCAGGTCATATATGCAGGTACAGGTCAGTTTTGTGACACGCCAGGGTGTCAGGGCAGATTTCGAGGAGCTGCTTCTGGGGTAGTTTAAGCACCGGGTGTATCTCATCAGGCACCAGCTCTGCCAGTGGCATCAGCGTGAAGCGCCGCATGGCGATGCCCGGGTGAGGTATCCTCAGGTGAGGACTCTCTACTATAAAATCATTGTAATACAGGATGTCTACATCGATGATCCGCTCGCCCCATTTCTTGAGTCTTGTCCTCCCCATTTGTTTTTCTGTATCCAGGCAGCATTGGAGCAGGCTCTCGGGATCATGGATGGTATCTATCTGCAAAACCATGTTTAGAAACCACCCCTGATTTTCATCGCCCCAGGGCGCAGACTCATACACGGCCGAAAGGCCACTGATGTTGATCTCATGTGCTGCTAAGATCTCTTTAGCCTGCTGGAGGTTTTGCATCCGATCACCCAGATTGGAGCCTAAAAGTAGAAAAATCCCTTTCATCAAAGCAATTAAACAATTTCGTACTTCAACCGTCTTTATTTGGCTGGATAATTAGATTTGTAAAATAATAGTATTTAAAAATATAACATGGCATTTCTGCGCAATCTATTGGCCACCATTGTGGGGCTTTTTATTTTTTGTTTCCTATTGATTTTCCTTTTAGGCAGTATCGCTGCTTCTTCAGAATCCATCCCCCATGTAGAGGATAATTCTGTTTTACACCTGAACCTGTCGGGAGTGGTGGTAGAAAAAGCCGTGGATGACCCGTTGCAGGAGCTTCTGGGAGGCGGTCCGGCACCTATCAGCTTACTGGATCTCCTTGCGGCAATAGATGCTGCCGCTTACGATGACCGCATTCGTGGTATCTATATCGAACCACAATTTCTTTCGGCTGGTTACTCTTCGTTGCAGGAAATCAGAGATGCCATCATCGATTTTAAGAGCTCAGGTAAGTTTGTGCATGCTTATGGAGAATACATCAGCGAGGGGGACTATTACCTCGTGTCTGTGGCCGATTCCATATACCTGAATCCTCAGGGGTCATTGGAGTTCAACGGGCTGTCTGCCGGAGTTACCTTTTTCAAAGGACTCTTTGACAAGCTGGAGATAGAGCCGGAGATTTTCAGAGTTGGAGAATATAAGAGCTTCGTGGAGCCTTTCATTCGCAAGTCTATGAGTGAGGAAAACAGGCGCCAGCTGACTGAGCTCATCACGTCTGTGCACGATACCTATTTGCAAAATGTATCTGCTACCCGTGGTATCTCATTGGATGCCCTTAAGGGGATCTCAGATCAGATGAAAGTGCGATTGCCAGAGGATGCGGCCAGGGTAGGGTTGGTCAGCAAAGTGGCTTATGAGGATGAGATGATAGATTTACTCAAGTCAGAGGTTGGGATTCAACCTGGTGATGACCTGGAGCTGATTACCTATGATAAATACATGAAAACTACATCCGCCAGTAGTCTTTCCAGCAATAAGATTGCGGTGATCGTGGCCAATGGCGATATCGTGATGGGCGAGGTAGACAATGCCGTAGGGAGTGATCAGTTTGCAGAGGAGATCAGAAAGGCACGTGAGAGCAGCTCGGTGAAAGCAATTGTCCTCAGGGTAAACTCTCCTGGTGGGAGCCTGACAGCCTCTGATATCATTTGGAGAGAAATCATGCTTACCAAAGGCAAAAAGCCCATCATTGCGTCTATGTCAGATGTGGCTGCTTCAGGGGGGTATTTCATTGCCATGCCCTGCGACACCATCGTAGCACAGCCTAATACCATTACCGGTTCTATTGGGATTTTTGGTTTACTTTTCAACTTCGGTGACTTTCTCGAAAATAAGCTTGGTATCACCAATGAAAGCGTGTCCACAGGAGAGTTTTCAGACCTCATGACGGTCACCAGGTCACTTACCGAGTATGAGCGATCGATCATTCAAAATCAGGTGGAAGAAGGGTATCGTACTTTCGTGACCAAAGCAGCCCAAGGTCGGAATATGCCGGTTGAGGAATTGATGAAACATGCCGGAGGCCGGGTGTGGAGTGGTACACAAGCCAGGGAAAGAGATCTGGTGGATGTACTCGGCTCCTTTGATACGGCGGTGAAAATAGCGGCTGAAAAGGCCGGGATAGCCGATGACTATCGTCTGAGCTTTTACCCCAGACAAAAACCACTTTTGGAGAAAATGCTGACTGACCTCAGTGAAGCAGAGGTTAAGATATTCGGAGGCCAGGAGAAGGTATTTACACCGTATCTTCAGCAGATCGAATCTTTGCAAAGAATGAATGGCATACAGGCACGCCTGCCCGGAAATCTGGAGATTAAATAGGCCTGAATTTTGGTGAATATCTAAACCTAACTAACTTCCCAATAGAAAATTTGAACAATGGAAATACGCAACGACTGGACGAAAGAAGAGATAAAAGCAATATTTGATAAGCCTGTATTGGAGCTGATCTACGAAGCGGCTACTGTGCATCGCCAACACAATGACCCCTCGGAAGTGCAGGTTTGCACTTTGCTTTCGATCAAAACAGGTGGTTGTCCCGAAGACTGTGCTTATTGCCCTCAGGCTGCGCGGTACCACACGGATGTGAAAGTACATAAGCTCCTGGATGTAGATTTTGTGATGGAAAAAGCCAGGAAAGCCCAGGAGAGTGGAAGTACCCGTTTTTGTATGGGAGCGGCATGGCGCGAAGTACGTGATAACCGTGATTTTGATAAGGTTATAGAGATGGTTTCCGGGGTGAATTCCATGGGTATGGAAGTTTGTTGCACCCTGGGTATGCTCACCGAGACCCAGGCTCAAAAGCTAAAAGATGCAGGCCTTTATGCCTACAATCATAACCTCGATACCTCTGAGGAGCATTACGAGGAGATCATTTCTACCCGTACTTATGATGACCGATTGGAGACCATCGATAACGTGAGAAAGGCAGAAATCTCAGTGTGCTCAGGTGGAATCATCGGGCTGGGAGAGGCCAATGAAGACCGAATAGGAATGCTTCATACGTTGGCAACAATGAGTGAGCATCCGGAGTCTGTTCCTGTGAATGCTTTGGTACCTGTGCCGGGCACCCCTTTGGAGGATCAGGAGAAAGTATCCGTATGGGACATGGTGAGAATGATCGCAACCGCTCGGATCATTATGCCCCGGGCTATGGTTAGATTGTCTGCCGGTAGGGTGCGAATGTCCGTGGAGGAGCAAGCCCTTTGTTTCCTGGCCGGTGCCAATTCTATTTTTGCAGGAGATGAGTTGCTGACCACCCCCAACCCTGAAGTGGATCAGGACAAAGCCATGTTTCAGACCCTAAACTTGAAACCCAGAGCCTCCTTTAAAGGGGCTGCAGCTGAAAAATTCCTTGTTTAACCCGGAGACCCCAGAGCAATGAAATTTGTGGACCTCAAAATCCGTAATAAACTTGCTCTGGTGATGATTCTCTTCGCGCTGGCAGTGATTTCACTGTTGTCAGCATTGTATTATATTCAGTTCAAAGAGGCCCTGAAGGAAAGAGTTTTATTGCAGCTATCCTCTGTTAAGCAGCTCAAGGTGTCTCAGGTGAGGCAGCGAATGGAAGCACTGGTATTCGATTTCTTATCAAACCAGGTTTTCACAGAGCAGCCGGACAATGCGGACGTGTTGATTGCTTATGGGGTGATTAGCCACGATACTGTGGTGTCAGGGTATCCGCTTTCTTATCCGGAGATTGTCGGGTCAGTGGCTATTCAGGATCTCACACCTCATGATCCGGCAGGGCAAATTACCCTTTGCCTGTATAAGAAAGAGGCCAACGAGATTCGCTTTGGCATTTTTCGCCCAAATATTCAATCTATCTTGATGGAACGGACTGGCCTTGGCGAAACGGGCGAATCCTATCTGGTAGGTGAAAATATGACTATGAGGTCAAGTTCCAGGTTTTTTCCTCAAAGGCGGCCTACAGATATCGTGGTGAAGAGCCAGGGAGTGATTGATGCACTGGAAGGTGAGGAAGGTTACGGGCTCATCAATGATTATCGTGGCGTGACAGTGTTTAGTGCCTACGAACGATTGGATGTCTTTAACCTTACCTGGGTGATTCTTTCAGAGATAGACGAACAGGAAGCACTTTTCCCCCTAAAGAGCCTCCGAACCAATCTGGTGATTGTATTGGGCATCATCCTGATTTTTGTTTTTATCGCTTCATACGAGCTCGCACGGCAGCTGGTGAAGCCGGTGTTGATCACGGAAGAGCAGCTGCGAAAAATGTCAAAAGGTATTTTTGAATCCACTTTCGATGTGGTGAAGCGAGAGGATGAGATTGGTCAGATGTTTAGCGCTCTTGAGCGTTTGATTGCCGCGCTGAAGCAGACGGTGGTTTTTGCTAATGAGATTGGATCCGGAAATTTTGAAGCGCGATACGATCTGTTGAGTTCGGAAGATAAGCTGGGGGCGGCACTCATGGGCATGAAGGAGCGGCTGCAGGCCTATCAGGTGAGTGAAAAGCGACTGAAATTAGAAAATCAACGTTCGCTGATCAGTGGGGAGGAAAAAGAGCGACTAAGGTTATCTCAGGAGCTCCATGACGGATTGGGACCTATGCTCACCATTCTGAAGATCAAAGTAGAATCCAGTACCATACAGGCAGACGAAAAGAAGGAACTCATGCGGCTCTTTGATGAGACACTGGGTGAAATGCGCAAAATCTCCAATAACCTGATGCCAAGTGTACTCAGAGACTTTGGAGCGGGAGAGGCCATCCGAAACCTCCTGAAACAAATAGGTCAGGATCGGTTGCAGGTGCATTACCAGTATGATCCTAATGGGAAAATTAACATTCCTACAAATATTTCTATTGCCCTTTATCGGGTGGCTCAGGAAGCGGTCAACAATGTCCTGAAGCATGCCAGGGCATCGGTTCTGAATATTTCTTTAACAGAATTTACCGATCGGGTGAGTCTCTACATTCAGGACAATGGGCAGGGTTTTGATCCCGAAAATGTCACCTTGGGCAATGGACTAAGAAACATGCGTGAGCGTATCAACGTAGAAAATGGTATTTTTGAGCTTACTTCGGACAGTAAAGGTTCGGTAATAGAAGTAGAAATCCCTCTTGTATGAGTAAAATTAGCGTTATCGTAGTTGATGATCATCAGCTTTTCAGAGAAGGAGTGAGGTCACTCTTTGCTGAGGATGATCTTATTTCTGTAGAAGGAGAAGCAGACTCAGCTGAGAGTATGTATGAGTTTTTCGAAAAAGCGCTTCCCGAAGTGGTCCTCATGGACATTACCATGCCAGGTGCTGATGGATTGTCTATCATCAGAGAGAGCCGAAAGCGATTTCCGGAGGTGAAGTTCATTGTACTCACCATGCACGCAGATGGCCAGTATGTAGTAAAGGCTGTGAGGAGTGGTGCTTTTGGATACTTGCTGAAAAACGCGGACAAAGAGGAACTCAGTGAGGCCATCCGCACGGTGAGCAAAGGGAAGAAATACTTCAATAGCGAGATCTCTCAACTCATGGTTGGGAATATCTCGTTGGAAGGGGACAATACACAGCGTCTATCAGAGCGTGAAACACAGGTATTGCAGCTGGTGTCCAATGGCAAGACTACCAAGGAAATAGCCGAGGAGCTTTTTGTAAGTTCCCGTACGGTAGAGACCCACCGGGTGAATATGATGAAGAAATTGGATGTACAGAATACTGCTGAATTGATCAAAAAGGCGGTAAAATTGAAGCTCATCTAAAAAACATCCGTATAAATACGGATGTCATTTTACCATTTTTTCAGGAAGTCCTTAGTGCCTTAGAGGACGTTTATTTGTGTAAACGAAACCTAAAAAGAGAGGAACCATGAAAAAACTAGCAGCATTGACCGTATTCTGTTTCTTATTTGTCATGAGCACGATGGCTCAGGGTTCCGGAGATTTGAAAGGACCTGAAGCTAAAAACAGAAAGCCATGGCTTGACCCTAAGCCAACCAGCACTGTATACCTTGTAAAAGGTGAAAACCTTCAAGGGCCAGCTGCAAAAAACGCCAGACCACTTGAGCGCAAGGGTGGGGAAATGGTAAAACTTGACTTGACAACAAAAGATAAACTGAAAGGACCGGCTTATAAAAATTACAAGCCGTGGAAAGATCATCAATAGGCATGGGTGAGCACACACTTCATGGAGACCCACACCGATCATCGGTGTGGGTTTTTTATTTTTAAAGGAGTTTGATTGTGGGTATCACTCTGTATTTCTGGAGGGTAAGTCCATAAGATTATATTTTTAACAATCGCATTAATACACTCGTAATTCGGAAGATTATTGGGCGCTTAGGAGGGCAGAGCATCCAAGGCAAGTGTGAATCATTTTGACTTGGAGATTTCCAAAAAAAAAGACGTCAACACTTATAAGTCAAAATGATTTTTTGCGTTGGTGCCCTTTCTTTTGCTTCGTTTTCTTTGGGCAAGCAAAGAAAATGAAGGGTTAGCGGCTCAGCCGTTAGGCTGAACTGTATGGTGATCAGATCACAAGTTCCAACATCCAACTTCAATGCAATTCCCCCACAGGTTTTCGGATTGATCCCTTTTTAATTTCAGTGAAACATCAACTCATCTTTCCCCCAATTTTACAGATTGATCCGTACCAATCTGTCCGGTCGTCATTTTTCACTCAACCTACTTAGGTCTTGATAGAAATTTTTCGAGTCAAAATCATTCACACTTGTCCAGTCCGGGCAAGACAGTTATGCCTTGCTGGCACCAGTGTTCTGTGCTATTCTGAATTTTGTGTATCCTAAGATAAAAATGCACTTTTTACAGCTTACAGGACTATGACAGGAACTTCTTATTCGTCCCTCAGAGCGTCGGCAGGGTTTCTTAATGCTGCCCGGATGGCATGATGGCCAATGGTCAGGAGCGTGAGCAAGAATCCACTTATGCCCGCCAATAAGAAAAGTGACACATCAAGATCAATTCTAAATGCAAACTGATCAAGCCAGTCTTGCATCACAAAATAGGCCAGCGGTGAAGCCATTACGAAAGCGATGATTATAAGCACTAAAAACTCTTGGCCAATAAGGGAAAGAATGCTTCCCATTGATGCCCCCATCACTTTTCTGATGCCTATTTCTTTAGTTTTGATCTCTGTATTGAATGAAACCAGACTCAGTAACCCCAGACAGGAAATGACAATGGCCACAATCGTAAAATAAAGGGTAAGTTGGCTGACCAGAAGTTCACTTTTATAGCGGTCGTTGTAGGCTTTGTCCATAAATGTAAAGTCAAAGGTTCTATCTGGCTGAAACTCCTTGTGAAGGGTTTCCATTGAGGCGATTGCTTCCTGCGTCATATTGGGTTTGGTCTTAATCAACATCAGGGAGGGCTGTGGGTCCATGCGAATGATCAGAGGCTTATATGGAGCATGCAGGGACTGAATATGGAAGTTTTTCGTCACCCCGATGATCTTTCCTTTTTGCCCCCAAAACTCCAGATCCTTTCCTATCGGATCATCAAAACCCATGATGCTTGCGGAGACTTCATTGATGATATAATTATTGGAGTCACTGGCAATGCTGCGGTCAAAGTTCCGACCCTCCTTTAGCTGGATGGACATGAGCGGGATGAAGTCGGAATTGACCGCCAGTATGCTGAAGTAAACCTCAGTCTTCTCATCTCTTCCCACCCAGTAAGGATCAGACGTGGAACTTCCAATATTGGTAGGATCACCATCTGAGGCCGCAACACCTAGTATGCCGGGCATTTTTAGAAGTTTCTCCCTGTAGATCTCAAATGTTTGTGGGGTGAGATCACCAAAGCCCATTTTGACGACATTCTCCCGATCCAGGCCCAGGTTTTTGCTGAAAACATATTGGAGTTGTTTATAGATGGTAATTGACCCAAAAATCATGACTATCGTAATGACGAATTGGAAGACTACCAGACCTTTTCTGAATAGCGCATTGGATCGATCTGCACGCATAATTCCCTTGAGGGAGAGAATGGGATGTAGTGAAGCCATATAAAAGGCTGGATACAAACCTGAAATAATTCCAATGGAAAGAATTAGTCCCAGTGAACCCAGGATGAACTGGGGCGTAAAGAAGTCGGAATCTATTTCCTTACCCGCCAGCACATTGAAGTAGGGCAGCAGGGTCATGGTAAAGAATGCCGAAAGGATAAAGGCCAATAGCGTCATGAGTATTGCTTCAGTAAGGAACTGAGCCCGCAGGGAAGATTTGACCGCTCCCATAACCTTTCTGATGCCTGTTTCCTTGGAGCGTTTGGCGGACTTGGCTGTGGTGAGGTTCATGAAGTTTACACCTGCTAAAATCAGGATTAGAATGGCGGAAATACTTAGCAGTCTTACATAATCTATTCGGCCCCCTGAGAGCTGGCCCTGCTCATACTTATTGTGAAGATACAGACTTGAAAAGGGTTGTAAAATAAGCGGAGCGGTTTCTTGCTGGTCTGGTCGGTTTTCGGAAATGGCATTCCGAATGTTGTCATTGGCAGAGGCCGTAGAATACTCTGGAGCTAGCTTCACATACATGTTATGATTATAGTTGCCCCAATGTTTCTGTGAGGGGTTTATGAGCACATAGTAATCGAAGGGAATAGTGAAGTCAAACTTGAGGGTAGAATGTTTTGGAATGTTTTCGAAAATTCCCGAAAGGGTAAAAGTGCGGCTATTCTTATCGGTGATGCTTTGTCCTATCAGGTTTTTTGAACGCCAGTCATCCCCGAAATAGCGGGTAGCAGCGCTCTCACTAATGACAATCGACTCTGGCTGCTTATACAGCAGCTGATGATCCCCCTGAATAAAGGGGATGGAGAAAATTTCAAAAAGTTCAGGTGAGCCGTAGTGACCAGAGAGGGTTACATGGTCGGGATCTTTTTTGAGAATGAGCGTGGCTCCCCAGTTGGTGATGGCCGCTTTTTCTATGGCCGGATATTTATCCTGCAACACTTCTCTCAGTGGCTGAGGGGTAGTTCTCCAGGTATGTATGGTGCCAGATGACTCAATCTGATTTACCAGCACATAGTGAATTCCATCCACCCCGGCAGGCCATTGGTTGTACTTTAGTTCGTCGTTTACCCAAAGATAAATGAACAGGCTGCAGGTGATTCCTAAGGCCAACCCGAATACATTGGTGAAGGTATAGGCCTTTTCTTTTTTGAAGACCCGAAAGGCGACTTTGATGTAGTTGGAGAGGATTTGAGTGTTCACGGTAAGTTTGGTTGATTTGAAGCTTGAGGGACGAAAAAACCGAATGACATCCAGGGTGAATTTTTGCCTGGCAGTGCGGCGTCCTTTGGTGGATAGGTTATTATGATATTGCTCATAGAGATCCCCCTGGATCTCATCCAGCAGATCTTCATGACAATACCACTTCAGAAAGCGGTCGGCCAGTTTAGGTGGTGGGGTGGGGTTGTTCATATGGTTTTAAATTGAGGGGCCATCTCCCATAGATCATCCCTGGTGGCCTTCAGATCCGCAAGGATTTTATAGCCTGCCTTGGTGATTTCAAAAATTCGTTTCTTGCGACCGCCACGTTCCGTGGTGGCGCCACCCATTTTAGAAGTCACCAATCCTTTCTGTTCCAACCGCTTCAGCACAGTATGAATGGCTGGAATGGAGATGGTTTTTCCGGTTCGACTTTGGTACTCTTCTACCACAGAGACTCCATACACATCCTCCTGCATCACCAATACAATCAAGAGAATGGTTTCTTCAAGGCTACCAATGCTGGTCTCATTCATTATACAGATATTTAATTAACTATTGTAGATCAAATAAACGTGATTCAATAAATAGGTTACAATTTGGGGCAAAAATTTTCACTTTTGTACACTAATGGCTGTCAGATTGGTTTCCTTCTAAGTTTTTGAAACGTAACTTTATCTAAAAAAATGTCGAACGCCGATTTGATTATTGAGGAAAGGAGCCGCGATATCGGTGATTTTCTGGTGGGGAGATTACTTCCATTTCGGAAAAAGCGGATGGTGGGTCCCTTTATCTTTATTGACCATATGGGGCCGAGCCAGATTGGACCGGGACATTACATGGATATAGATCAGCACCCCCATGCAGGACTTTCCACGCTCACCTTCCTGCTGGAAGGAGAGATTATGCATGCAGATAGCATAGGGAGTCAGCAGCGCATCCTTCCCGGGTCTGTCAACTGGATGGTGGGAGGCAAGGGCGTCACCCATACTGAACGTACACCCATGGATCTTCGCGATGGTAAGTCCCATATGCTCCACGGTTACCAGATATGGGTGGCCTTGCCAAAAGAATTAGAAGACATGGAGCCGGAGTTTCACCACCTGGACAAAGCAGACCTGCCAAAGTGGAAGGATGGCAGTACTCAGTTTACCCTGGTGGCAGGGACGGGCTATGGGCGAAAGTCTCCTTTGCCGGTTCATTCGGACCTTTTCATGGTAGAAGTGGTGGCAAAGGAGCCCTACCAACTGGAAATAGGAAATCAGCTGCAGGGTGAAATTGGCATCTGTGTTGTAGAAGGCGCTGTTCAGGCTTGTGAGCATAAGATCGAACGCGGGCATATGTTGGTGTCCAAAACCGATGGTGCGTGTTCACTGACCATGGAGGCAGGTACTCACATTTTCCTTTTTGGAGGGGCACCGTTTCCTGAGGAGCGTTATATCTACTGGAACTGGGTGTCTTCCAGCAAAGAGAAACTGGAGCAGTTCAAAGCTGACTGGAAGAACAAAAAATACCCGACAGTACCAGGTGATGATACCTACATCCCTATGCCTTAACTTTTGCAGTAGGTTTGACTTTTCCTCTATTCAGATTGATGAGTACAGCACTCACCAAAATGATCAGCATGCCTGCCATCTGTGGGGAGGTAATCACTTCACCAGCCAATAGCCAGCCCAGGAACACGGCCACCACGGGGTTAATGTAAGCATAGGTGCCTACAACGGCAGAGGGCATTTCGTTGAGCAGCCAGGTGTAGGCGATATACGCCATAATGGAGCCTGCTACAGACAGGTAGAGCACCGCGCTCCAGGCCGTCAGGTCTGTTTGCGACCAGGTGAAGGTAGTGAGCTCCTGCATCGACAGACTGATCAGCAGGCAGATCACTGCACCACAGAGCAGTTGCCAGCCCAGGTTCTGATACAGTGTGCCGGGAGCTGGTCTGGATCGGTGATACAAGGTGCCTACCACCCAGCACATTCCTCCAAACAATACCGCTATGGAAGCGATCAACTGAAGATGAATCTGAGCATCCGGTAAAGGTTCACTGAGCTTGTCCCTGAATAAAACCATGATGCCAGCAAACCCTAATGCCACTCCTAACAGGATGTAGGGGTTAGAAAAGTAGAGTTTCCAATGTTTTTTGTCCATCACGACAAACCAGATAGGGAGCGTAGCTACCAATACCGAGGCGTACCCTGAAGCAATGTGTTGCTCTGACCAGATGAGAAGACCCTGTCCTCCGGCCAGCACCACCAGTCCTATGAAAGCATTTTTTACCAGAGATGATTTTTTGGGAAGTCCCTCTCCTTTAAAAAGGCTGTAGCCCACCAACATCAGGCCTGCGATTACAAAACGAATAGAAGCCATCAGAAAGGGAGGAAATCCTTCCAGCCCAATGACAATCGCCAGATAAGTGGTGCCCCAGATAATATAGATGCATAAAAATGCCAGAATAATGAGGAAGCGATAGGAGAGTGCTTTTTGAGCCATGATATTATTGAGTTGCTTTTCTTGTGAGAAACATTCTGGTCAGGTGATAGCCATGAATGAAAAGAAATATCACACCTGCCACCACGATGGGATTGGCCGAGATCATAAGACCATAGCCTACATAAAAAGCGGCAGAAAGTCCGTGCGCCACACGCAACCAAAGCATGTGCTTATTGGCCATGGCAAAGATGCCCAGCCCAAGTGCGATGTAGCCTAGTATTTCAGCTGTCATAGTATCAGTTCCATTCGGATGTTGCAGCGTGCGTAGGGTGAACACTCATTGAGCGGTGCTACTTTAAAACCTGAATTGATGTACAAATTCAAAGCAGCCGTGAGCTTAGTGTTAGATTCCAGTACTAGTCGTTTCATTCCTGCTTTTCTGGCCTCCGCGATGGCATGTTGCATGAGCATTTTGCCAATTTTGAGGCCTTTGTACTTAGGGGTTACGCCCATTTTAGCCAGCTCAAAAGTATCTGGTGTTTCCACGATAAGAGCTACCGTACCGACAATCTCTCCATCTACCCTGGCGAAAAAAATACGCCCTCCAGGTTGAATGATGTATTCATAGGGAGCATCGAGCATCTCTCTGTCATGAGGCTCCACAGTGAAGTAAGTTTCCAGCCATTCATAATTGAGGCGGGCAAAATCAGATGCGTATTGCTCCTGGAAGTCCAGGAGCTGCACCGACGCGGTATTCGAAAGTGCATTCATAGGGTTGGTTTGTTTAGTTCATCTATTGTTCTGTCTTTAAATCCTTTTTCTCCGAATCGGGCCTCTATGAGCGAAAACATCTCCATAAAATCCGTTCCCTCCAGGGCCTTGATGACCCCACGCTCTCCGGCATTCCAGATTTGCTCCAGGCGGGGCAGCTGATCATGTGCTTTTTGTGTGAGTGTGAGCAGCCTGCGTCGGTTGTCATCCGTACACTGAGCTGAAGACAGATAGTCTGCCTTCATCATTTTATTGGTGAGGGTGATCACTGATGGGTGGGCCAGTTTGATCTTTTCTGCGATTTCCATCACCGACATCTCACCTTCTCTTTTCAGTAACCTGAAAACCACATACCAGTTAGGCTCAATATCCACCCCCAGTTCTTTGTACATTTTTCGCCCGTCGTGCATGAGGGCATCACTCAGCCTTTTCAGCCTCATGGTAAACCCTAAACACCCTAGTTCCAGTGCAAAATCTTTCATTGTCTTAGTTAGGTAGTTGTCTACATAAATCTATAAACAAAATATGTAGTTGTCTACGTATTAGGGAAAATTTTTGTTTCCTTTTTTTCAGAATACCGTGAACATGGTATACCTCTGGGCAATTAGAGGTGATAGCTTTACATTCAAAACCAAATTGATGAGACCATGAGAAAGCTCCTTTTTACCCTCGTTTACCTTGTGTTTTTCACTGCCCTGGCTCAAAAGACTGTATTCAGAGACGACTTTAGAGACAATAGAAACCAGTGGACCGTAGCCACTAAGACTGAGTATGTCAGCTATCTTCAGGATGGGAAGTATGTGATTTCCAAAAAGACGGAGAGTGGGGGGTGGCTTTTTTTTAAGGAGCTCTATACAGAGTATGAGCGGGATTTTGTGATTGAAGCAGAGGCCAAGCAGGTGAGTGGTGTGGACAACAATGGCTATGGGTTGTTGTTTGCTACCGCAGATGCCAACAATGCGAATTTCTTTATTGTAACCTCCAATGGGCACTTCCGGGTGGCAGGCTATGATGGAGGCAGCTATAAGGCAGTGACCGAATGGACCAAAACCGATAAGGTGAGCAAGATGAATGAAATCAACTCACTCAAAGTGGAGCGAAAGGGGAGTGCACTTTCTTTTTATGTAAATGGCTATCAGGTTTATACCATGTCTGCGGCCGATATGGTGATAAGGGGTCCCAA
Organism: Marinoscillum sp.; assembly: GCF_040222955.1. Classification (GTDB taxonomy): domain Bacteria; phylum Bacteroidota; class Bacteroidia; order Cytophagales; family Cyclobacteriaceae; genus Marinoscillum. The sequence goes on from NZ_JAVKCA010000020.1 coordinate 124,031, forward strand.
GTCTGGCTTTGTGCTGTATGATGAAATGAAGGTAGAGTTTGATTTCATTGAGATCAGGCAGGACTATCGAAACATCAATCTGGTGCCCGGCACAGACACCCTGCAAATAGTAAAGGAGCCTCTGGGTACTGAGGTGAACTCTCCCTACACGGAAAAATCACCTGTAATTTCGGCTGATGGACTCACGCTCTATTTCTCCCGTGACGATCATCCCGGTAACAATACCCGCAGAGATCGATCAGACGTGTGGTATTCCAAAATGGTAGATGGCAAGTGGCAAATGGCCCAAAATATGGGCACACCCATTAACAATGCCGGTCATAATTTTGTGATCAGTACAACGGCCGATAACAATGGGCTTTTGATTGGGAACACGTACCATTCTGACGGCAGCTCCAATACCAGTGGTTTTTCTTATACTAACCTTACCCCCTCCGGATGGGAAGTGCCTCGGGATGTGACCGTCGAAAATTACTATAATGACAATGACTATACAGAGAGCTGTTTGTCTTCTTCCAGAAAAGTCATGCTCTCTACTGTGGAGCGTAAAGACAGCAGGGGCTCAAAAGATATCTATGTGTCTTTTCTTCAGGAGGATAGTACCTGGTCTGAGCATGTCAATCTGGGCGATGTGATCAACACTCCTGCTAGTGAGGCCAGCCCTTTTCTGGCCGCAGATGATATCACCCTTTACTTTTCCACCAAGGGTCACCCGGGATTTGGGAGCAATGATATTTTCATGACCCGTCGTCTGGATGATACCTGGCTCAACTGGTCAGAGCCTCAGAATATGGGCCCTCAGATCAATACACCCAACTGGGATGCCTATTATACCATTCCCGCTAATGGGGCATTCGCCTATGTGGTTTCCGAATCTTATTATGAAGGTGATCTGGACATCTACAGGATCAAAATACCAGAGGCAGCCAAGCCCAAGGCCGTGACCCTGGTCTATGGTAAGGTGCTGAACGCCAAAACCAACGAGCCCCTGGCGGCAGAGATCCAGTATGGAGACCTGGGCACCAACAAAGAGATAGGTCGGGCAACTTCCCTGGCAGCGGATGGCTCGTATAAAATTGTACTGACTTCCGGCAAGTCCTACAGTTTTCTGGCTTCCAGACAAAACTTTGTCACCGTCAGTGATAACATCAACATCGAACAGTCGGAGGAGTATCAGGAGATAGAAAGAAACCTGTATCTGGCACCAATAGAGGTGGGACAGACGGTATTGATCAACAACATTTTCTTCGATTTTGGAAAAGCTACATTACGCGAAACTTCTTTTCCGGATCTCGACCGATTGGTGACACTGTTGGAGAAATATGACGGAATGAAGATTGAAATTTCAGGCCATACGGATAATGTAGGTTCTGATGCGGCCAATCAGGCACTTTCACAGAGTAGGGCTCAGGCGGTGCTAGATTACCTTAGCGGGAAAAGTATTGCTGGTGGTCGGTTGATCTCTAAAGGCTATGGTGAGGCGAAACCCCTGGCTACCAATGATACTGAGGAAGGACGCCAGCGAAACAGGCGGGTGGAGTTTACCATCACTGCCATGTAGGCATTTCAAAACAAGACTGTCTAACTTCGCGGGGTATATAAACCCACAAGACTTGAAAGACCTGCACGGAAAGGCCATTTTGGACTATTACAAAGGAAATGATGAAGCCACGCTCATTCTCCACAATTCATATGGAGATCCGGATGAAATGCCAGTGGAAGTGTTTTTCCGGGAAGAAGAGGACCTTACCACCCTTGAGCATCTGGCCCTGATCGAAAGCAAGGGACGTGTTCTGGATTTGGGAGCTGGGGCAGGTGCACATGCGCTGGTACTGCAATCACGGGGTTTTGAGGTTTTCGCAATGGAAAACTCACCGGGATGTGTGGACGTGATGCGTCGTTCCGGGGTGCGAAATGTTCTGTTCGAGGATTTTCGAAAACACCAGGGTCAATATGATACGGTGCTGATCCTTATGAATGGAATGGGGTTGGCTGGTACTTTGGCACAGGTGGAGGGTTTTCTGCAAACCTGTGAAAAACTGCTGAGTCCTGGAGGTCAAATCCTTGTAGACTCCTCTGATATCAGCTATTTGTACGAGGACGGCACCCCCAAGCCCAAGGGCTACTTTGGGGAAGTGCGCTACAGGTATGAATTTCAGGAAACGAAAGGAGAGTGGTTTGACTGGCTGTATGTGGATCAGCGGATGCTGGCTGAGAAGGTATCAGCGGTGGGAATGGAGCTGGAAATTCTGATGACTGATGAAAATGATCAATACCTGGCCTGCATTACCCGGAGCGGGACCTGATCGGTTTTAATCCCACGTTTGGTATGTTTTCATGAAAAAAAGCATTCTTTTTGCACCCGCAAAGACAGAAGCTTCTGTCTGCCAATCAGGCAAACACCCCACAGGAAGCTATTTTGCAATTACTTGTTTAAATTCCATAGGTAGCTGTGTCAGCTGTCACTAAACCACATCATTCAGACGATGAAAAAGTATTTCAACCTTTTTGACCTGAGCCAAAAGGTCAATTATCGAACGGAAATCTTATCCGGACTTACGGTAGCACTGGCCCTGGTGCCTGAAGCAGTGGCTTTTGCCCTGATCGCTGGGTTATCTCCGCTGACCGGGCTTTACGCGGCTTTTGTGATGGGGCTGATCACATCTATTTTGGGCGGACGGCCGGGTATGATCTCCGGAGCTACCGGTGCAGTGGCTGTGGTCATTGTGGCTTTGGTGCAATCACATGGGGTGGAGTACGTGTTTGCTACCGTGATATTGGCTGGGCTTATTCAGGTTACTGCAGGAGTACTCAGGCTTGGAAAACTCATGCGACTGGTGCCTCATCCCGTGATATTCGGGTTTGTCAATGGACTGGCAGTCATCATCTTCATGTCACAGTTGGATTCTTTTAAAGATACATCGGGTAGCTGGTTTGGTGGTGAGCAATTGTATGTGATGCTGGGGTTGGTGCTATTGACCATGGTGATCATCTGGGGTTTGCCTAAACTAAGCAAAGCCCTTCCTGCATCGCTTGTGGCCATTTTGAGTGTGTTTGGGATCGTAGTGGCTTTTGGTGTGGATACCAAAACCGTAGGGGATATCGCTTCCATTTCTGGTGGATTTCCACCGTTTCACTTACCGGCAGTTCCGTTTACCTGGGAGACTCTGGTGGTCATTTTTCCTTATGCCGCCATTGTAGCGGGAGTGGGGTTGATCGAGAGTTTGCTCACGCTGAATATCGTAGATGAAATCACTGATACTCGGGGTAGAGGCAATAAAGAAGCAGTGGCTCAGGGTACTGCCAACATCCTCTCAGGGGTATTTTCAGGGATGGGCGGATGTGCCATGATAGGTCAGAGTCTAATCAACATTTCCAATGGTGCAAGGGCCAGACTCTCTGGTATTGTGGCTTCAGTATTGCTGTTGGTGTTTATCATGTTTGGCGCTGGCCTTATCGAGCAGTTGCCTATTGCGGCGCTCACAGGATTGATGATCATGGTCTCTATTGGTACTTTTGAGTGGGCAAGTTTGCGCACATTCAATAAGATGCCCAGGTCGGATATTTTCGTCATGGTGATGGTCACTTTGGTGACTGTTTTCCTACATAATCTGGCTTTGGCGGTCATCGTTGGCGTGATTATTTCGGCGCTGGTTTTTGCCTGGGACAATGCCAAGCGCATCAGGGCCCGTAAAAGCATTGATGAAAATGGCGTCAAGCATTATGAGATTTATGGCCCACTCTTTTTTGGATCGGTCATCGCTTTCAATGAGAAATTTGACATTCAGAATGACCCGGATGAGGTTATTATTGATTTTCAGGAAAGCCGTGTGGTGGACATGTCGGCCATAGAAGCACTGAATAAGCTGACCGAACGATACCTGAAAGTAGGTAAAAAAGTCCATTTGAAGCACCTTAGCCCTGATTGCAGGCAGCTGTTACAAAATGCGGACGACCTCATAGATGTGAATGTGATGGAGGATCCTACTTACAAAGTGGCCCTTGATCGGTTTTAATCACCCATTATCTTAGAGAGATGAAAAAATTCCTACTTTCACTGATTGGCATTATCGTATTGACATTGTCCGCATGGGCACAGGAAGCGGCGGGTGCTGCAGAGCCTACGCTTTCACAAAAACTGATTTTTTACGGAATTACTATCGCTGGCGTAGCCTTTCTGGTGGCGGCATTGAGACGCAGTAAATGGGGTAGAAAGAAGTAATTCCACTGGTCATGGGCGGGTGATGCCTTTTGAAAGCCGTGCAGGAGCTACCTCGCAATAGGCCGATATCAAGACCGTCTGCAGGAGGGCTTTGTCTACTTTTTTGAGTATCACTCTGGTCCAGCCTTGTTTGCCCCACTTATTGGGCACAGGGTAAATGACCTCAGCCCGACCGAGTGAAAAAATGTCCTGTTCGGTAAAGGAGAGTTTGACTGTTGCTTCCAGGTTTGTAAGGTCCAGCGTCGCAAATATTTTCTTCTTGACCCGGAAGGAAGTTTTTTCGAAGTGCGGCAATTCTTCCACTTCAGGGAATCCGAGGGCTATTTTTTGAAAATCTTCAGGGGACACCATTTCTATCGATCGATTGTCGGTGTAAGATACTCATACATGAATTTATGGCAGAGCTGTTCTAATTTCCCCCTCCTGCAGATTTTGCTTTGATTTTAAAGAAAAATCGGGAGACGGGAATCATTCCCAGTCCCATGATGAGTAGGAAGAGAAAAGCATACCGCAGGGTGAAGGCATGGGCCAGGTAACCAATGATGGGTGGCCCTATGAGCATGCCGGAAGTGGAGTAGGTGGATATAATGGACACTGCAATGCCCGGGGAATATTTTTTGGATTCTCCGGCTTGCAACAGGGCCATAGGAATGATGGGCGCCGCCCCAAAGCCAATCAGTGAAAAACCAATGAGCGCCGGATGAAATGTGGGAAAGGCCACGGCCACCCCAATGCCACTGGCAATGAACATCGCGCATATTACAAACGTGTTTTTGATCCCAATCCGATGAATCACCCAGTCTGAGGTAAACCGTGATAAGGTCATACAAATCATAAAGAGGAGAAAACCAAAAGTGAAGACCTCCGCCTGTACTACCTCCCGAAAATAGATGCCACTCCAGTCAAACATACCCCCTTCGCAGATGGCCGCAAAAAGGATAAGCACACCCAAAGACATGATGTACGGATCAGGGTTTCGGAGAATGAACTTATTGCCGCTGGTGGCTCGGTCATTTCTGAGCACATAGCGAAACGCTGTGTATCCTGCAGGAATAGCGATGAGTAAGAAAACAAGAAAATGGAGAGGCATGCTCACATCACCATAAATCATCAGCGTGGTGAAACCCACACCCGTGATACCACCAAGGCTCCAGAGGGCGTGGAATGAACCATTGATTTTTTTGTCATAAGCCTTTTGCAAAGTAATGGCCTGAGTGTTCATGGAAATATTGACAATCCGCATGAAGAAAGCCACGAGGAAAATAGCCGTCACCAGATAGGCCGTACTGTCCACAAAGCTGATGGAGAACAACGATAACGCGTAGAAGAGAAATGCCGCAAACATGGGGCCTCTGGTGGCATATCTCGACACCAGAAAACCGGATAGGGGCAATCCCAGTAATGAACTTAAGGGCATTACCAGTAGAATGGAACCCAGCTCCGCTTCATTGAGCCCCAGGGTTTCTTTGATGGTAGGAATGCGGGAGGTCCAGGTGGCAAAGCCAAAACCAGAAAGAAAGAAGTATGTACTAAGGGCTATTCGTTGTTTTACTTTAGGCTCCATTTGATTGGAATTTCAGCAAAGGTATCTTAAGATTCCAGAGTATTTGTTAATGAATATAATGATTGGTTAAATTATTTGTTATTTGAGTGCGTATTGATGACCGATGGAAAAATTCCACTTTCATTGGCATTGGCAGGTACCAATATTCAGGATCATAAACACTTATCTGATGAGTGAAATCAGATGATTGTAGGCCAGTCCGGTGACAATGGCCAGCCCAAAACTCAGCAAGGTCCCGATGAGGATGTACTCGGTGAGCTTTCGGTCTTTTGATTTGGAAAGGTCGCCAAAGCGGAAGACCGATTTTGCGGCAAGCAAAAAGCCTATGACTTCCCACTGCTGAAGGATGATGAAACCAAACACAAACAGTCGCTCCAGCATGCCAATGTATTGGCCGGCGTGGGGTAGAGAGTCTTCATAGGCGTCTTCCTCCAGTGCCCACTTGGTAATGATTACCCGCATGATGATGGAGGAAACTACTGTGACCAGAAGTATCCCGGTGATTAGGAGGAGTGCTTTTGGCTGGAGAATCGCTCCGGCAGAAATATTGAGTGGTTCGTAATGATTGACTACTAACAGGATAATTGCCACGTGTGCCACCTGATCGCCAAAGAACAGGATTCGCTCATTGAAACGCTGACTTAGATGAAGCTTGATCAGATCAATGATTAAGTGTGAGAGGATGATAACGAGGAAGCCACCCAGGTAGTCATGGTCGAACCGGAGAAGTATGGCGAGAACCACAGCATGAATGAGCGTGTGCCAGTAGAGGTACGGGGAGCGGTGTTTCTTTTGTGTCTTATGGGCTACCCAACTGGCAGGTTGTAGTAGAAAGTCCCCAATGATGTGAGCCAGGAGGAGTTGTAGGGAGAGTGTAATCATCGGTGAGAGATCAGGTTTCGATATTGTTTTTCCATTTGCATAATTTCGTCATATCCGGCTCTTGTGAGACTCTCACTGATCGTACTCTGGCTTTTACCCAGTTTTTTGGCAAGTTCTGTTTGAGTGAGTTGCGGATTTTCCATAGCCGTTTTGATAATGGTGGAAGCATTGCTTGCCCAGCGTTCTATGGTGAGCAGGGCCAGACTGAGATAGCCATTTACTTCCTGATCCAGTTCCGGCCATTCACTTTTGATGGCCAGGGTATTTTTCTTGAGTGAATCAAAGCACTCACCTGAGTGGCGAAAAGCGCTGCCATTGGACTCTGTAATCCGACCCGCCGAATGCGTTTTTTCTCCCAGTCCGATCCCTATTCTGGCATCCAGATTTTTGTATTGCCTCATACATGCCTTGAGATACAATGCAGCATAGAGGGCTTTTTCAGCGGACACTTCCAGCTGAAAGCTATCTCCTCTGTAGATCTCCCACACTTTGGGAGTTGATCCGTATTGATTCAGGGCACCTTTGAGGGCCGGGAGCCATTCCGTGCTTTCGGCTTTTCGTGAGTTGATAATGTCCCCTGTGATGATGGCGGTGATCATGTCTAATGGATTGAAAATTAAATATCGTCAATAAACCCGATAATTACAAATATCGGATTATTGTTAGATAATGGACATTATCGGAGAATTGTCCAAAATGACCTGATCGGTTTTCAGCTAGCCTGGGTGTCCTGAGGCCGGTGCTTGAGCTGAAGCCCGTGGAGAAAATTTCTAAGAAATTGATCTTTACAGAGTCGGTATTGACTTTGCGTAGGTTTTCTGAAAATGGCACTGATTTCGTGCTTGCTGACTTTAAGCTGGGCCAGCGAAAAGACTTCCAAAATGTCATCATCTTTCAGGTTCAGCGCTATTTTCAGCTTTCTGAAGATGATGTTGTTGTTCAGACTTTTCTCAGGTTTTGGTTGCTCACCTTCTTTTTTACCACGTTTTTTATTGATCAGTCCATTCAGGAAAATGGCCAGTTCTTTGTCATAAAGCTGCTTGAAATCAGGATCGTCATCCTTTTTCAACCAATCACTGATCTGGGCGCGGGTCACTTCCGCATCTGCGGCAGCAAAAATGGAGATCATCTGCGAGTCGCTGAAATCGAACGTAAACCGGATCCTTCTTAAAATGTCGTTGTTGTCCATATAGGTGAGCAAATTTAACCCATTGTCAGGGTTTTACTCAGCTGTGGCCAGTTGTAATTCCTTTAGAAGCTCATAAGACCTGAGTTTGGCTTCCATATCGTAGATGTGGGAAACCACCATGAGCTCATCCACCTGTGTGTCAGCCACAAACTTGCTGACCGCCGCCCGGATTTCATCCGGCCCACCCACAAAAGAATAGGTGAGAAATTGCTTCATCACCTGGGCAATTTCCGGGCTGAGTACGAAGGACTCATCCGGAGGTTGAAGGGGCTTCCGGTCGTTGGTAAGGATGCCCAGGAAAATTTTCTGCATGGAAGTTGCCAGGAGTTGCGCTTCTGCCAGGGTGTCGGCGGCAGTCACATTCACACAGGCCATGGTGTACGGCGCGGACAGCTGAGCAGAAGGCACAAACTCCTGATGGTATATTCTAAAAGCATCGTGGAGCTGCTGTGGAGCAAAATGACTGGCAAAGGCATAGGGCAAACCGAGTTTCGCAGCGAGGTGCGCACTATCCGTACTCGACCCAAGGATCCAGATGGGAATGTCAATGCCTTCACCGGGAATGGCCCTGACAGCAGCGTTTCTATTATCCGCTGAAAGATACTGCTGCAACTCCTGCACGGTATCTGGAAACCGATATGGTGCGGTGGGGTCTCGCTGCAGTGCCCGGGCGGTGGCCTGGTCGGACCCCGGAGCCCTGCCCAGCCCGAGATCGATTCTGCCGGGGTAGAGTGAGGCCAGGGTGCCAAACTGCTCCGCGATGATCAGCGGGGCATGATTGGGCAGCATGATACCTCCGGATCCTACACGGATTGTGGAAGTGCCTCCGGCAATATGACCGATCAGTACGGAGGTGGCTGCACTGGCTATACTGGCCATATTATGGTGCTCCGCAAACCAATACCTGAGGTAGCCAAGGGCCTCGGCCTTTTGGGCCAGACGCGTGCTGTTGCGAAAAGAGTCTGCCGGGGTATTTCCTTCCAGAATCACAGCCAGATCCAGTACCGAAAGCGGAATATTGCCAAACGTATTTTTCATATCAGTCAAAACTACAAATAGCATATGCAGATAGTTCACTGAGCTATGAAACTTCTGGCTTTTCCGAAAGGATCAGTTTTGAGTATTGCCTGGAGGAAAGTGCTGATCCAGAAACTGATAGATTTCATTGAAGTGGTCGAAAACCTCAAAATGCCCACCATCAGTGGCAATGTGCTGATAGAAATGAGGAAATCCAGATTCTTTTAAACGTTCGGTGGCCGCTTTGCTCATGGCAGTAGAGGGCCATTGCTCGTCATTTTTGGCGGAGAGAAATAATATAGGGCCATTGATGTGCTCCACCTGGATGGCGGCATTTTCTACAGCCACAGTATCCTTCAGCATAATGTTGAAAGCGGATAAAAGATCATGCTGAATGGCCGCTGGAACGGCCTCCCACGTCATCGGGACATAGGGTACCTCAGTCCCCTGAAATTCCCAGGATGAAGTGGAAGCCATAAAAGTATGGGCGGGGAATACGCAATGGCTAGGTGCCATCGCCACCACGCAGGAGATATCCGGGAAATGGCTGGCTAAAAGAAGTGCTAATTCTGCACCCTTGGAGATACCCAATAGCGCAATTCTCTTTTGATCGATCCGGGGATTTTCAGTGGCCGATTTGATGGCATCATGGATCGCATCAATCGAAATCCGATCCAATGCACCCGGAGTGTTCTCAGTGCCGAAGTAGCCAATGGCCAAAAATGCGTATCCTTTTTCAATGAGCTGATCACGCTTATCCTTTACCCGGTCGCTTGTCCAGCCATTGCCACCGTCGCCTCCCCCGAAGGCTACGATAAGTGGTTGCTGATGGCCTTCCCCCAGGTAGAGTTGAGTGTCCACTCCCTTGCGGTTGATACTGCTGTCATCACAAGCAATTAGCAGAACCAGAAATAAATAAAGACTTGTTTTCATCATTGTTATTTGGTTTAAAACAGAGAATGATGCAAGCTTAATGGGAGAGGGGGTGGGTTGCGCCCGAGCCTAGAGGTTAGAACCTCTTTTTGTCTGCTTTCTGGATGTCAGAGGTAAGCGATTTGTAAAAGTCTGACGGGGTTTGATGTGTAACTTTCTTAAAAACGGTATTGAAAGAGGTTTTGGAGTTGAAGCCTGAATCCAGAGCCATTGCCAGTAAGGTGAGGTGGTGGTTTTTGGGGTTTTCCATTTTGCTGATGACTTCTTTTACTCTGTATCCATTCACAAAATCAAAGAAGTTTTGCCCCTGAATTTTGTTGAGCACCTGAGAAAGGTGATTGACTGAGATGTTTAATGACTGTGCGAGTTCGCCGGCTTTGAGTGCTCCATTCAGGTGTGGTTTTCTTTCTTCCATCATGGTCAGGAGTTGGGTGTGGTAGATTTCAGCTTGTGCCGCCGATAAGCCCGATCGCTGGTAGGGGTCAGTTTTTGAGTATCCTTCGGTTGCTGAGTCCGATGCAGGGTTTACAAAAACGGTGGTTTGCCGAAAACCATAATAACCCACGATAAAAAAGAACAGCACCGTGGCTCCCTGTATCATAATTGGCAGCAAGTCTGTGGAGAACCAGCCCCCGTCGATGGAAAGTATGCTGGTGGGGACAAGAATGATGGATATGATCAGACAAAGGAAGAAGAGCAGGTACAACCACCTGAACTGAATGCGGCGCAGGTCAGACTCTGTTTCCAGCAGTTTTTGTCTGTATTTTTTGAGCAAAAAGTAAAACCAGATGAGAAAGGCAGGTTCAATGAGTAAAAAAAGAATGACAAAAAACATCCACGATAAGGCAAGGTTCCCGTCGATGTACAAAAGGCCATTTTGGATGGACAGACTGGCTTCATCAAAGACGACTAAATAGAAATATAAGAAGTGGATGATGTAGGCGACAAAAGGGGTAAATAGTATGGTGATTAGCTTGGGTGATAGCTTTTTCGAAGTGGTGAGCACATAGATGTAAGCGAAAAAAAGCGGGGCATTGAGCAGGTAGAGCCCTTTGCCCAGTAGCATGAAAAGGCTGTTTTGGAGAAAACTCAAAGTTTCCAGGTAAAAATATGCCTGCCAGAAGGTGGCAAACCCAAGATAAAGTATCAGGAGCTTGTCAGGAGCCTGTTTGTTTTTCTTGCTCAGGGTTACGACCAGGAGAAGTGCTGAGAGCACAATTCCAGCTACAATGAGGTATTCCACGTATGGTTAAGTTTGAAGCCAGGTAAGTTATGTCAAAACTGCTGTGAATGTCAAAATGAAGAAACCTAGAGTTTAAATATTTTATGCTTTCCGCTTGAAACTTACAACTGGATGGTCCGCTCCACGTTGATCTGACTCAGGAAACTTTGATCATGGGAGACCACGATCAATGTGCCCTGATACATGTTGATGGCAGCCGTTAAAATTTCAATGTTTTGAATGTCCAGATTATTGGTGGGCTCATCCAGAATGATGAGATCCGGTGACTGGCTGCCAATGGTCAGACAGCAGAGCATAAGTCGCATGCGTTCTCCGCCACTGAGGGCTTTGCACGGCTTGTCCCAGGCTTCGCTGGTAAATAGGAACCTGTTGAGTCTGATTTTAATTTCGTGCTCCAGCAGGGCAGAAGTATTTGATTGCTGAGCCTGCTCGTACACACTCAGGGTATTGTCTATGAGTGAATAGTCCTGATCGATGTAGACAGAATGGCTTCCGGCTATACGAATCGTGCCTGTTTGCGGGGTAAGCCACCCCAAAATGAGTTTAATCAAAGTGGTTTTCCCGGAGCCATTCGTACCTTTCAGCGCTATTCGCTCACCGCTGGTGAGCTGTATACTCAGATTTTCTTTCCAAAGCCATTGGGGGGGCTGGTAACAGAAATTGATGTTTTCGGCGGTGAGTAGGATTTTCCCTTTGTGTAAGGCCGAATCATTCAAACCGAACTTCATCTGACCAATGTCAAACTGCTGCGCACGTAGTTCATGAAGTTGCTCGGCTATGCCACCAATTTTTTCCGCATGAATACCCTTTATTTTGGAGGTGCTTTTTTCAGCGTTATTTCTCATGGTATTCATCATGATTCGTGCTACTCCTGCTTTTTCCTGTTTCTTTTTTCCTCTGGCATCAGATCTTTGCTGTCGCTCCAGTGTTTCGCGCTCTTTCTCTTTGGCTTTACGCAAAGCCCGTTCTTTTCCATGAATGTCCTGGTCGAGGGCATCGCGTTCTACCTTTTTTTGTTCCTTATAGAAGTCATAATTCCCACCATAGACGGTTATTCCATGTGCATTCAGTTCGCATGTTGCGTGCACAAGGTTCAATAACGTTCTGTCGTGACTTACCACCACCAGTGTGCTCGTGGTAGATTCAATGAATTCGTATAACAATTTTCGCCCGGATACATCCAAATGATTGCTGGGCTCATCCAAAAGCACCAATTCTGGCTGATGAATGGAGATTCCGGCCAGTAGTACTTTGGTTTTTTGTCCACCACTTAATGTCTCCATTTTTTGTGTCAAACTCAGGGGAGGAAGTTGCCACTGACTGAGGGCTTCAAGGCATCGCTCTTCCAGGGTCCAGTCTTCCGCAAGTTTTTCGAAATTGGAATCCGCTGTATTGCCATTCAAAATTTCATGTAGCGCATTAAGTTTTTCATCTACCCGCAATGCCGCTGCGATGGTCAGATGATTGTATTGACCAAAAATTTGTGGAACATAGTAAGGCATTACCTCTGTTTTGAGCTGTCCTGCTGTTGGCTCCAGTTCACGAGCCATGAGTTTCAGAAGTGTGGATTTTCCCACACCATTGTTGCCGATTAAAGCTACTTTTTCACGCCTGTTGATGGCCAAATGGAGGTCCTCAAACAGCAGGTCCTTGTTGGGATGTGTATAGGATATATTCTGTAATACAAGCATGATTTCTTTCTGTGAAAATGAAAAATGAGCCAGGATCCACGTGGTGGCAGGCTGTTTTATATTGAAAGAAATTATTTAATCATACTTTCTGACCTTGATTATGGTGATGAGATCGCAAAGACAAATGTAAGAATGTCCTTTGAAATTTTGATTTCTGGAAAGGATGAAAGCATTATTTTTCCGAAGTTTTTTCTATCTCCTCCTTTATTAATTCGATGAGCGATGAAGGGTCGCCAGAGTAGAAACTGGTCCATGTTGGTCGCTCACTTATCTGTTCATAAAGTAAAGCAAGGGCCAGCCCCTGATCCTGCGACCACCAGGTTTTTTGCCTCCTGGTAGCTTTGATGGCCGTTTTCAGATCTACACTTCCTCCTTTGCATTGAGGATGTGTAAGCCAACTCACGATCAGGTACTGACCTGTACCCTCCATAGTGAGAAAAATATCGTCCAGGTCTACCAGTGTCGGATTCAATGAACGAATAACTTCCTGACGTTGGTCGTACATCGCCAGGGCCTGCTTTGATAATTCGATTCTATCCGCAGTATTCCCGGCGTTTGCTGCCTTGAAGAAAAGCTCCGCCTCATTTCTGAAAGTACTCACAAAGCTCGAGTCTCCGGAAAAGTATTCCTGAATCAGATCATCACTTACGTCATAACGAAAGGTGCTGGTTTGCTCCAGCAGGGACACCTGTTCGCCTAATCCTTGCATTTGCCTTGCGTGAGAAAATTCATGAAGAAATACTCCGGTCAGCATTTTTTCCAGTCCCACTTCTTCACTGTCTATGCCGGCGGTTTTCCAAAAATCAGGAGCGGCCATCACAAAAAAAGGCGCCGAGTCCGGTGATGCTGACGGAGCAGCAAAAGTCATGAGTTGCACAGGGACATGCTGGCCATCAGGAATGATGAGGGTATCACGATGCTCCTGCATCCGCCAGTCCAGCTCCAAACCAAAAAAGGAAGGCCCACTAAATGGAACCCCTTCAGGCGCACTTACCTGAGAAGTCGTGTAAACGTACTTTTGATCATAGAACAGCATGGCCGGCGGGTCAGCTTTTGGTAATTGGAGCACCTCTGTGGAGATCAGTTCCCATGCAGATAGCCAGTCTTCCAACCAGCTAATCGCTAAGGTGGTTTCTGTTTCAGAAGTTGGTAGTCCTGATTGTTTAGGGCTGCTGCAGGCCAGCAAGGTGGAGATGGTTAATAGCGCTATGATTAGCCTCATGGTTGTATCGTAGATAAAGTTAAGTTCTCCGCCCCGGTTTAGGGCGATGAGTGCCCTGTTAAACGACGATGATCCTCAGAGGTCAAAAAAAGGTGAAATACCTGGATGTAAAGCTGATAGACGGCCATTTAAAGTGATTTGTTACACCAGAGGTTCCTGCTGACTTAAGCAATGAAAACTTCCCAGCCCCCACACTATGTCTGTAGAATCGATACCAATCACTTCCCGGTCAGTGAAGACGGTCTTCAGGATCTCGAGTGCCAGAGGATCATTCTTTTTATCACGATAAGTGGGCACCACCACGGAGCTATTGGCAATATAGAAGTTGGCATAAGAAGCGGGCAAGCGCTGATCTTCATAAACCACGGCGTTGGGCATAGGTAGTTCCACCACATTGAGCGGTGATCCATCAGGCATTTTGAAGGTTTTGAGCAGCTCCAGATTCTCTTGTAAGGGGGCATGGTTGGCATCTGCCTTGTTAGGTTCTACCACGGTCACCACGGTATTATCATTCACAAAGCGCGTGATATCATCTATGTGACCATCTGTGTCATCACCTACGATACCATCGCCAATCCACCAGATTTCACGGGCTCCATAATAGTCCTTCAGATAGGTCTCTATTTGTCCCTGATTCAGGTGTGGATTTCTGTTTTCATTGAGCAGGCAGGCCGTTGTGGTGAGGAGGATCCCCTGATTGTTAAAATCTACCGAACCACCTTCCATCACAATGCCAGGATTAAACGTGTTGAGCCCAAGCTTACCAGCGACCAGTCCGGGTATTTGGTTGTCCAGGTCGTATGGAGGGTATTTTTCACCCCATGCGTTGTACCCCCAGTTGACCACTGCTTTTTCACCCCCTTTGATAACGAAAGCGGGACCATGGTCACGACACCAGGCATCGTTGGTAGGATGGTCGTAAAAAGTAATTTTACTCAGGTCAGCACCCACTTCTGTGAGGTATTTTCTGGCCTGCTGTTCCATTTTGGTATCAGCCACATTGATGCACACCTGCTCATCGGTAGCCACTGCCTTAATAAACTCACAGTAAGGTTTGTAGATCGTTTTGATCTTTCCGGGCCAGGAGTTTTCATTGTGAGGCCAGCTGAGCCAGGTAGCTCGGTGTGGATACCACTCTGCCGGAAAGCGGAATCCCAGTTCGCGGGGAGTTGCTACCATCATTCGTCTATAAATCGCTTTTCAATAGGAGAGTAAGCATCTATCCTGCGGTCTCTCAGGAATGGCCAGTGGATCCGGTAGCTGTCGGAGCGGTTCATGTCTATGGGGACTACTTCGGTAACCTCTTCCAGGTGTGGTGCCTTGTATTCCAGCCAGCCAAATGCATTGGTTACATAGGATCCACCCCAAAACTGCATGTCGCCCTCCACACCGGTTCGGTTCACCCCGATCACCGGGATGCCATTGGCCACAGCATGTGACTGCTGGATGGTCTGCCAGGCGTTATGCTGCTCCTGATTGGTACGTTCGTCCTGGCTATTGTGCCAGCCGATAGCAGTTGGATAGAAAAGCATCTCTGCGCCCATGAGTGCAGTGATGCGGGCGGCCTCAGGATACCACTGATCCCAGCAGATGAGTACACCTATTTTGGCATATTTGGTTTCAAATACCTTGAAGCCCAAATCACCAGGAGTAAAATAGAATTTTTCAAAGTACCCAGGATCATCCGGGATGTGCATTTTCCGATACTTACCCAGATAAGTGCCGTCTGCATCTATTACAGCAGCTGTATTGTGATAGAGGCCCTGGGCTCTTTTTTCAAAAAGGGAGGCTACAATGACCACTCCCAGACGCTCGGCCAGTTTACAAAAGATATCTGTGGTAGGGCCGGGAATGGCTTCTGCCAGGTTAAAGTTGTCATAGTCTTCCACATCGCAGAAATAGAGTGATCCGAAGAGCTCCTGCAGGCAAACGATCTGTGCACCTTTGGCAGCGGCGTCTTCTATTCCTCTGATGGCTTTTTGTAGATTTTGATCCCGATCTCCGCTACAGGCGTTTTGTACAAGCCCAATATTGACGATTCTTTCTTTTGGCATATTCTATGAACTGGTTAACCTGGGACGAAGTTCGGAAAATTTGTCCGTGACAAAAAACGATCGCTTCCCTTTTCATTCATTCCTGACCTCCAGTATCCATTTTTTTTGCAGTACAAATTTCCTTCTGAGCCCGCCTATGAGGTATCCCGTCACCCCCATGCCCATGCCCAGCGCCATCATGGCATAGCCAGAGGAGGGGGAAAGGTATTCTTTAAAGGTCACTGCAAAAGGAAGGTATACCAATCCGGCGGTTGCAGGCAGTGCTCCGGCTCCGGAAATGAGAATACCTGTCGCTTTTACTGGCCACGGCCTCTTCACCGAGGCGGTGATAAATAATATCGCATCGATCAAAATAGTATCCCCTTCTATGAGAAGCGTACTGTCATTGAGAATGAGCGGTGAGACTTCCCGGTATTTCTTTCCGGAGGAGAGGCCTACCTTCATTGACTTTGGACTTAAAACAAGTTGTTGCTGTCTCCCTTCGGTTTTAATTACAGAAAGTGATTGGCGGGGTGGTTGGTTTTCCTGAGCTTTTAACCAAAAAGAGAAACCAAAAGCTAAAAAGAACACCAGTAATTTGGGTGTTGTTAAAATCGACAATACATGAGTCATAATGCAGTCGTTTAATACCCTATAAGTTAAGAGTTAATTTCATTCATTGCCAGCGCCAGGGGTACGTTTTGTTCAGGATAAGGGACCTTTTGGCTATGAATACCTGGTGGTGATCGCTGGTATCGGGGTGATTGCCTAAACTTACCCCTTAAGCTTTACGAGTTAATTAGAAAGAATATGTTAAATAGTACCTTGAATTCTGTCATTTATGCCCTGGGTGGGGCCATTTTGATAATGGGATGTCAGCCGGCTAAGGAAAAGAATACTTCCGGTGATGCGACCACCTCTGAAACGCCTGCTTTACCAGTTGGCATTTCCGAACCCCTGGTGACGGATCTCTATACTGCAGATCCTTCTGCACATGTTTTTGATGGTAAAATCTACATATACCCGTCGCATGACATAGAATCCGGAATTCCGGAAGACGATTTGGGTAGCCACTTTGATATGAAAGATTATCATGTATACTCCATGGAGTCTGTGGGCGGTCCCGTAGTGGATCATGGTGTAGCGCTGGACATCAAGGATGTGCCCTGGGCTGGTCGTCAAATGTGGGCGCCGGACGCTGCCTACAAAGACGGCCGTTACTACCTGTATTTTCCTGTAAAGGATAAAAATGATGTTTTCGGGATAGGTGTTGCGGTGAGCGATTCCCCAACGGGACCATTCCAGGCAGAGCCCACCCCGATTGAGGGTAGCTTCAGCATAGATCCTGCGGTGTTTGAGGATGAAGACGGGGCGTTTTATATGTATTTCGGAGGGATCTGGGGTGGTCAGCTTCAGAAATGGCGTACTGGCACCTACGATCCTGATGGCGAACTTCCCGGCAAAGATGAGCCGGCGCTGTTGCCAAAGATTGCCAGACTCACTGAAGATATGAAAGGCTTTGCTGAGACACCCAAAGACATTCAGATTCTGGATGCCGATGGAAACTTGTTTTTGGAAGGCAATAACGAACAAAGATTTTTTGAAGCCGCCTGGGTACACACCTATAACGGAAAGTATTACTTTTCCTACTCTACCGGTGATACGCATAATATTGCCTATGCCATTGGTGATAACCCATACGGACCCTTCACCTATCAGGGTGTGGTGCTCAAGCCTGTGCTCGGCTGGACCAATCATCATTCCATCGTGGAGTTTCAGGGTAAATGGTACCTGTTTTATCACGACAGCAGCCTCTCCGGTGGCCGTACCTTCCTGAGAAGCATCAAAATGACCGAGCTTACTTACAATGAAGATGGCACCATACAGACCATCGATGCGTACGTGCAACAATGACCTCAAGCCTTTTCCTGAGTTGGAGATACTCCACTCAGGAAGGCATTAGCTAAGTAAAGCTTAGAGGATCTTACGGCCGAGCCGAAGGAATATAGGGAATGTGATTTTTTGCTCAGTCCCCCAGAGACCTTCAAGGGCTTTGTTGAGATTATCTACAGGGTCATGTCCATTTTGATCAATGAATTTTTTCACGGCGGACCAGGTACGGATGTATCCCAGAAAACGAGCCAATGTCCATGTGAAAGAGCACTCGAAATAAGGGGCAGGAACTTCTTTAAATGGAAATGGAATGCTCTCGTATTTTTCATCGAGGTATTTCCGTTCAGGATCCCAATAAGGTCCAATTACTTCATGATAAAAGTGGTGAATAATCGGATCTATCCTGGACGAAACCGAGTGCAATCCATACCCAATGACAGCCAGCAGACCATTGACTTTTAATGTTCTGTTCACCTCCGCATAGAAACGATCAAAGTGGAACCAGTGAATGGCCTGGCCCACAGTAATCAAGTCAAAATGCTGATCTGGGAAGGTCGTATGCTCCGCAGGTTGGAGGGAGTAATGAATGTGTGGATGCTGATAAGCTTCGGCGATCTGGGCAGCGCTGATGTCTGTGGCCTGTATGTCATCAAAATCATCAGCCAGCTGTCGAGCCACCTGGCCATTGCCGGTAGCACAGTCCCAGGCGCGATCATGGTGCGTCAACTGAGACCTGATGAAAGCATAAAGGGCATCTGGGTAAGTAGGACGATACTTTGCGTAACGATCTGAAGCCGATGAGAACAGGTCTTTCATCAGGAAGGTACGGAAAGACCGGACTGAGTAAAAATATCCTGAATTTCCTCCTCTATGGGAAGTGAGCGAAGGGGCGGGATATTTGATCCTCCTGTGTTGCCCACGGGTATTTTACCCACAAAAGATTTCACCCCACCTACGAGCAGCCTCGGGATTTGCCCTAATACTTCTTTGGCGCTCTTGATCTTGATCCCAAAGAGTAGCATTTTCCAGTGAACGAGACTATGCGCATAAGGATATGCCTGACCAATGACGTGAGCTCTTTCGAGGTGTCGCCAGGCATCCTCTAGATGACCGGCCTGGTATTGTTTGTGATAAGCATCCAGTTCAGTAACAAAATAAGGCCTTAAGGATGCTGGCATGACTGTGTGAAAGATCATTTGGGAGCACTGTTAGGTTCAACGAAAATTACCATTAAAAATAACAAAGCTCCGCTACAATCCACACAAAGTGAAGTCTGAAGACAGGTCACTATCTCTTTTTGCCTCCACCTTTTCGGCCACCGCCACCACGTCCACCGCCACCACGGTAAGGTTTGGGGCTGTAGGATGGCCCCTCACCAATGTGCGGTGGGATTTTGGCCTTCGGTACGGGTTTGCCCAGCAGCTGTTCGATGGATTGAAACTTGGACTGCTCCTTTTCATTCACGAAAGTGAAGGCAGCACCTGTAGAGGCCGCCCTGGCGGTACGCCCTATGCGGTGTATATAGTCTTCACCATCATTGGGAACGTCATAGTTGATCACTATGTCTATGTCCTCCACATCAATCCCACGAGAAAGGATGTCGGTAGCAACCAGGATTTTGAGCTTACGACTCTTGAACTGGTTAAGTACCTGCTCACGTGATTTTTGCTCCAGGTCCGAATGGATTTCTTCCACAGAAAGGTTGGCCTTTTTGAGTTCTTTGGTGAGTCTCTTGGTGTTGTCCTTGGTAGAGCAAAACACAATCACACTTCGGAGCCAGTCGGGCTTCAGGATGTGCTTGACCAGCTCTATTTTCTGACCATCGTACACGATGAATGCTGCTTGCACAATCTTTTCATTGGGCTTGGATATGGCAATGCTGATTTCTTCGGGATCTTTGAGGATGTTCTTGGCCAACTGCCTGATCTTGGTGGGCATGGTAGCTGAAAACAGCAGGGTTTGTCGCTCTTTGGGCAAGTAACCAATGATCTTGGTGATGTCTTCATTAAAGCCCATATCCAGCATGCGGTCGGCCTCATCCAAAATGAGGTAGTCCAACTGGCCTACTTTCACATAGTTCATATTGAGGTGAGCAATCAACCTGCCTGGAGTACCGATGATGATATCAGCACCTTCAGAGAGGGCCTTCTTTTCCCTGTCAAAAGACTGACCATCACCCCCACCGTACACGGCGAGTGAGCTCACAGAAGTGTAGTAGGAGAGTCCTTCCAGTTGCTGGTCTATCTGCACGGCAAGCTCACGCGTGGGCACGATCACGAGTGCTTTGATGTGTCCATCGTCTTTGGCCTCTGTAAGGATCTTGTGAATGATGGGCAGCAGGAATGCGGCGGTCTTACCGGTGCCGGTTTGCGCTGCGGCAATCAGGTCTTTTCCTTCTAATATTTTGGGGATGGTGGCCTCCTGAACAGGAGTGGTGTTTTCAAATCCAATGGCCTCAATTCCTTCGAGGAGTTTTGGATCCAGATTTAATTCTGAAAATTTCAAAATGATGTATTATTTAATTATTCGACGAAGATAAAGCAATTAAATGGTATTAACAGGCTCCTGTTTAGCCACATTTCGACTCGTTGTTTGATCGTGGGGCACTGATGTATATGAAAGGGCATCTAAGCGGCGATGACCATGATTGTAACAATGATTGTGAAGTTTATTTTAGTGCCAGGCGGAGCGGGTGATGTAGTATTGATGTGGTGCCAAAATTTTAAAAAGTGATCCAATATTCTAGCTTGTTCTTGAGAAACAACCTATTATGAACATGAAAATTATGAAAATTGCAAAATCAGCAATGCTGCTATTGCTGTTGAGTATTGCTGGAGTCACTATGGCTCAGTGCCCCAATGTTGTCTGGGGCGATGAGTTTTCCGGGAGTTCCCTGGACGTCACCAAGTGGAACTACCAGATCGGCGATGGCTGTGCCGAAGGAATTTGCGGATGGGGTAACAATGAGTTGCAGTCCTATCAGGAGGCGAACGTAAGCGTGAGCAATGGAACACTGAAGATTACTGCAAAGAAAGAACGGATCAGAGGCAGTCAATACACCTCTGGAAGAATTAACTCCAAAGGGAAAGGAGACTTTACCTATGGTCGTTTTGAAGCGTCGGTCAAGCTGCCATATGGTGATGGCTTGTGGCCTGCGTTTTGGATGCTTTCCACCAACGAGCCGTATGGGGGTTGGCCGCAGAGTGGAGAGATCGATATTATGGAGTTTACGGCCTCCAATCCGACGAATGTTTATGGTACCATACACTATGGAGATCCATATCCCAATAATCAATATCAGGGAAATGACTTTGATATTTTTGAAGGGGCCTTTCCGGATGCCTTTCACGAGTTTGCCATAGAGTGGGAGCCCTATGAGATCAGGTGGTATATAGACGGTGTTTTATACTCCACCAAAACTTCCGCTGACGTGTCTCCCTATAACTGGCCATTTGATCATGATTTTCACTTCTTACTGAATGTGGCAGTGGGTGGAAACCTGGGTGGACCCGTGAACAATGGAATGCTCCCTGCAACAATGGAGGTGGACTACGTAAGAGTGTATGATGGCTTCAGGCCTTCTATTGGCGGAAATCTGGTAGTGGCTAACCAGGCATCAGGAGAAGCCTACTCAATAACTAATGTCTCTAATGGTACCAGTGTCAGCTGGACGGTGCCCGCAGGGGCCACCATCGTGTCCGGACAGGGAACAAAAGATGTGATTGTCGATTTCGGAACGGCAAGTGGTTATGTGAGTGCCACATTCAATGCCGGATGTGGAAATCAGACCTTGTCTATGGGTGTGGAAGTAGAGCCACCCTATGTGCGAAGTTTCGCTTTTGAGAATTTCGATGAGGCTGCCAATGTCACTTTCTCACAAGCCACCGGCACCCTCACCGAGGTGGCTAATCCAGGGGCAGATGCAGTCAATCCGAGTGCGATATCCGGTAAGTACGTGCGAAACTCCGGAGAGCAATATGATGTACTGGTTTATAATACCTCGGCTATTTCCAATGCCGATTCGTATGCCAATAAGGATAAGAAGTTTTATATGGATGTCTATACTTCGGCCCCTATAGGAACCAAAATCATCTTACAGTTAGAAACGCCAAATGCAACCCCGACCAATTATCCTACCGGACGCCATAGCCGGTATGAGGCCACAGTGGCTCAGAATAATAGCTGGCAGCGGATGATTTTTTCTTTACTGGACAGACCAGATCCGTCTGCAGCAGGCACTGACGTGGGCACAATGATCCTTCTTTTCAGCTCAAACACCTTCACAGGACATACTTACTATTTTGACAACCTGGATAACTATGATGCCGATACCGGGGGAGGGTCTAATCAGTCACCGACGGTAAGTATCACTTCCCCTGTAAATGGTTCGTCTTATACTCAGGGTACTCAGGTGACTATTTCGGCTGATGCCAATGATGCAGACGGTACCATTGCCAGTGTGGAGTTTTTTGCCAATGGAAGTTCACTCGGGGTTGATAATAGTGCTCCGTTTTCACTCGGGTGGACGGTGGCTTCTGGTACGACAGATCTTACAGCGAGGGCTACAGACAATGATGGTGCAAGCGCCACTTCTGCGGTAGTGTCAGTTACGGGTAATGCCGGCGGGTCTCCCACTTCTGTACACGTGGAGGCTATCACCATAGGCAGTGCATCTGCCGGAAAAGGCAATAAGCATGGAACCGCCACCATCACGGTTCACGACAATGTGGATGGCCTGGTAGCCAACGCAAATGTCACAGCCACCTTTTCAGGCACTTTCAATGAAACAGTTAGTGGCACAACCAACGCTTCAGGTCAGGTAACGTTGCAAACAGCCGGATCTGCCAAAGGAGGTTTATCTATCAATGTATGCGTGGATGATGTCTCGGCATCATTGCCCTATGCTCCGGGAGATAACACCGTGACCTGTACCAGTGGCTCTGCAAGGCTGGCACCAGAGGGACAGTCAACCGGTTTGGAATTGCGCATTTATCCCAATCCGGCCACCGATGTACTTTTTGTCAATATGCCGGCAGTTGAAGGTCTGGTCTCTGTCAGCATTACAGATATGACCGGACGTCAATTGATCCATCAGGCTTCTTTTCAACAGTCGTTGGATATTAGCCAGCTTTCAGCGGGTATTTATCTGCTGGAGCTGAAGGCAAAGGATTTTTTGGTGAGGCATAAATTTGTGAAGTAGATTCTACTCTACCTCAATGAAAAGGGGTTGAAAAATAACGGAATTCTGTCATTTTTCAACCCCTGATTTTTACTTTTTAAGCCTTATAGTCCCAATACCTCCACGCCCTGCTCAAAGACAATATCCACAGGGATGTCCTGAGCTTCCAGTTTGGACAGGTCGGCCTGTAAGGCAGCACCGATGGTTCCTTTCTCGTTCACAAGGGCATCTACTCCGGCATAGTCACCATTACCCTGCAGGGTAAGAATTAGCTCGGAGAGGGCGTTCATGGCTTCTTTCATTTTGACGAAATCCACGCTATATGTCCCGTCTTCACTTTGAGCGAATGCGCCATACTCATTGAAGAAATTGAAGCGGATCATGTTGGCTTTGCCATGTGCACTGGCCGCTCCGAATCTCACTGAGCGGAAGATACCAGCCATGAAGGTGGTGTAATAATCTTCTATCTGACCCTCCAGCTCTCCTTTTTCATGTAGCTGGGTGATCATGTAGAGCCCAAGGATGTCGGCTTTACCTTCTTCCAATGCCGACCCGTGCTCCTGGAGTGCAGCACGTACCGTACCCATTCCATCGATGGTGTTTTTGATGCCCAGGCCGTGCGCCACTTCATGAAACATGGTGTTGGCAAAGAAGGCGTCAAACGTGATATACTGCTGCTGGCCGGGGGCGATCAGCACTTTGGAGATGGGGAGTAATATCTCATCAAATTTGGCACGCATGGCATTTTTGAGCTGGAGCCTTCTGGAGCCTTTGGCCAGTTGTACCTGTTCGTCATTAGGCAGGTTGATGGCAATGGTCTTGGATCCGGAGTTACAGTCTCCGGCGTAGTAAACCACGTCATAGGCATTGAGGTCTGCATCACTGCCAGGTTTTTCGGCTTTATAGGCATCAGGCACTGGAAGTCCGCGCTGAAGCTCAGGCAGAAAGGCTGCATATTTCGAGAGGCGATCGCTCCAGGTTTTGTCTTTGATGAGTACGTATGCCTCGTGTGCGGCTTTATAGTTGTACAGGGCATCCTCATAGTTTTCGATCGGTCCGATCACTATGTCAATGCCATTGGTTTTCATGTCCATCCAGGCCATATCAGAGGGCTGATAATCATCTGTGAGCAGTGCTTCGGCACGGTGCTTCAGGTAAGCTTTCAGGCCGGAATCTTCTGCCAGGTCAGCGCATTCTCTCAGTAGGGCAGATGCACGCTGTACTTCCTCACTAAACATTTCATAATATGGAATGGTAATGAGTTGTCCGTTTTCATCCCTGCGAATGAACGTATAGAGACTGGCTTTTCCTTCCAGGTCTGCGGCTTCAAACTCTTCTTTGGTCATGTCAGTAGGGTAGAAGTTGGCTCCTGCAGGCTTGGTGCCCACACCCTCTATGAAAGGTTGGTTGCCGTCCAGTCGATCCCAGGGGCCGTAGTTGATATTCACGTAAGCTCGTGTGGCTTCATCACTGATGGTACTCAGGAGGGAATCTTTCTGACCATAGGCTTCATACCAAAAGAGGCCATCCATGATTTGGGCAGCTTCTATCAGTTTGGGAATCATTTTTTTCTCTTTTTCACTCAGGGAGGAGAGGTCAGCAGTGAGTCGGACTTTCTTGTAGTCCTCTAATTTGGCTTTCATGGCGTTGTCAGGTGCTTCTTCGGTACTCTGCGCCTGTTTTTGGGGTCCACAGCCCAGGAGGCTGATCACAAAGGCAAAGACTAGAAATCGGAATAATTGCTTCATATTATTTATGGGTTGTTTATCTGAATGTGGAAAGTTATAAAACCTTGGCGAAATGTAGTGATTGTGGGGTTTATTCAGGATACTACTTGCCTGGGCCACTCGAAATGGAGGCTGGTAAGCCTGGTGGTTTCTGGTCTGATGGCCATGGATGAGCGCTCAGCAAAAGCCCCAGGACAGACGAGAATCGCATTTTTAAAAATGGGCTATTGAATTTTGAGCCATCCGGAGGTGTCAAATCTATAGCTGGATTCAGGATCTCCGCTCACCAGAGTGTGCGCCGCACAGTCACCCGCATCGTTCTTTGGGATACCGATGATATTTTCAGGGTCCTCCTCTGTCATTAAACCGATTGCCAGGGAAAGGCTCTGGTTGCCGAAGAGTTTCCGGTCGATTAAAAATTCAGTTTCTCCGTCATTTCCCATTGACATGGTGCTGCCTATCCACCCCCGGTCATCAAAATATTGCTTCCGCTTTTCAATGGTTTCAGGAGTCATGTCGTTCTCACGAACCGCCCAGACAAATTTATCATCGGTTACCCAATGTTTATTTTGTTGATAGGTGTAGGTCAGATCACCCAGGGCAGCAGAGGCATGCATCACCATAATTTTATTTTCGTCAATACAAACACATAGGCTTGCTACATACAGCTTTTCTGATTTCAGCGCTACTTTGATGAATTGCTGAGATGAAGTATCTATCATCAGGCTATTGGCCCCATGGCTGTCTATTGTGCTTAGTGATTGGATTTCAGCCTCAGTAATGTTTCCATCTAATTTCTGAAGCTGGGCTTGAATATGGGACGTCAACAAAAGGAAGGCAAGGAGGGTGATTACGGTTTTCATAAGTGAAGTTTACATGACGCTACTTCATAAGGGCAACGCGATTCAAGGCAATGAGGTTGCTAGTGACTCTGCTACACCCCTCATAATCAAACTGTCTTGATAGCGCTAATAAGTAAAAGACAGTGGCCATCCTTAAGTCATTTAATGAGCATACAGGTTGAAGAATTGTTCCACATCCCTGATGTCCTGCTGATCCAATATCCAACAAACTTCAGAGAGGTCGGAGAAATCCAAGCCATCGGCTGAAACTGCTTCATTATTGTACCTTCCATCTTTTCCATTGTATTGATTGGACAGGTCTATGGCCAGTTTCCATATTTCAAACAGGTCAGGATTCCTGATTTTTTCCTTCCAGTTGGTGAACTCCGGATCACGAAATCCCGGGGTACCATTGCCCTCTGCATTACCGTCAGGTATTTTTATGTAATCGACGTTTTCTTTTACGAATTGAAGACGCTCCGGGCTTGTGGAGTTTTCATTCCAATCGCTATGTTGGATCACATGGATACGCTTTGCGGTTTTTATTTCTGGTAAATCTTTTTGAATGGCCTCAATAAGCAGGGCGGTAAAATCAGATTGACCAGCCTCTGCAATCCAAATATCACCCTGGAGGTCAAGCGTTTCTTGAACAATGACCTTCACTTTGTCTGCTGCAGCTCCGCTTTGGTTATGTGCATCTGTCCAATTGCTTCCAAAGGCCAGCTGAAAGAGGTCGTTTGGTGGAACATACAACCCTTCCTGAATGCCATAGGTACCTGCAACTGCGTGATACTTTAAACTGGAAAAATTGGTATCTGTCAATAAAGTGGCGAATGCCGCCACAGTGTGAAGATCATCTACGTCTGTTTTACAGTCAAATTGGACTAAAAGTAGGTCTTTTTTTGGATTGAACTCTCCGGACAGTGAGTTCTTCTGGCTTAAATGGGTAGTAAAAGATAAAAAGGTAGCGGCTATTGCAAGGAGTATGAGTGTTTTTGAATTCATTTTTTTGTGAAAAATTTTGAGATAGCTTATTTAAATTTCTGAGTTGTAGTCAATTTAGGTGAAAGTTGATTCGGGATTACTCTCAAAATAGCAGAATAGCCATAAGAAGTCAAGTTTCACTGAACGCTTGAGGAGAATGAACAAGCAGAGTGTCTGCACTATTCCCGCATGGGCCAACCGAAATAGAGGCTGAGCAAACCTAGCGGCAAAAAAAGCATGACCAGATACTTTGCGTGATTGACGAGGGCATAGTCTGTGGGATTGGCAGGGTCGTAGTAGAGGCGGGCATGTTCAGCGTCGCGCCCTTCAGTGATGGTGTTTTCTACATCTACCTCGATATGGTAGGTAGTGCCCAGGGAATCGGAATAGTCCATTAGGTAATAATTGACCGGCGTAGTGGTAGTATCTAGTCGATACCCGGTGATGACCGCCTCTGTCTCCACCCAATATACCTGCTGATAAATGTAGCTGGCGGGTATGTAGTAGCTCAACCAGACCAGCCCCAGACCCGGTATGATAAACCAAAGCTGGTATAAATGAAATCGCCTCATGTGGTGGAAATTAGATGAATATGAGCGATTTAGCAACAGGAAGGTGGGTCATTCTCAGCCAGAGCCTGTGTGTTCCAAACTACCAATTCGCAGCTTCCCGCATGGTCGGGAATCACCTTTTGATCACCGGATTGTTACCCTTCAGTGGGGCTGAGGCTAACAAAGCGGCCGTGAACTACCAGGCACTCATTCCATCACCAGCCATGCCAGTTTGTGAAAAATACCACAAAGAGGGTACCTTTCCTATGTAACTTTTGTTACCATCCTCAGGCTGTGGGTTTTCGTATCTTTATCGATCAGTCAAGGAAGCTAAAAGAATCAATGGAATCAATCATCACAGAAATACGAAACGGCTATGTGGGCTATGCCAGCTATCTGTGGCAGGAACTCACGAACCCCACCTGGCACAATTACTTCTATTGGTTGCTGGGGGTGTCGGCATTCTTCTTTGCCCTGGAGTTGCTAAAACCCTGGCGTGTGGATCAGGCAAAGTTTCGCAAGGACTTCTGGCTGGACTTCTTCTACATGTTCTTCAATTTTTTTCTGTTTTCTCTGATCATCTACAATGCCGCCTCCAATGTGGTTGTCCACCTCTTCAACGACCTGCTGGGACTGCTGGGGATTACCAACCTGGTGGCTTTTGAAGTAATGAGCTGGCCGGTATGGGGCCACCTACTGCTGGGCTTCGTGGTACGGGATTTTGTGCAATGGTGGATTCACCGCCTGCTGCATGCCAGTCCGAGGCTGTGGGAGTTTCACAAAGTGCATCACAGCGTGGCGGAGATGGGCTTTGCGGCGCATCTGCGGTACCACTGGATGGAAAACGTGGTGTACCGTACCATTGAGTACATCCCACTGGCGCTTATCGGGATTGGTTTGCGTGATTTTTTCATCATCCACATCTTCACCCTGGCCGTGGGGCATTTCAATCATTCCAATTTCAAACTGAACCTGGGACCACTGAAGTACCTTTTCAACAACCCGCAGATGCACATCTGGCATCATGCCTACCACCTGCCCGCAGATCGTAGGTTGGGGGTTAATTTTGGACTAACGCTGAGCGTTTGGGATTATCTCTTTGGCACCAACTACATTCCCCACGATGGGCGTGATATTCAGCTGGGCTTTCCTGGTGTGGAGGATTTTCCTGCCAACTTTGTCGGTCAGAATACCCATGGCTTTACTGGTAAGACCAATAGCCCTCCCGTTAAAAAGCCTGACTGATCCGCGGTAGATTTTTTACCTTTAAGGGAAACACAAGAGACAATGGAGAACGAACTGATCCCGAAGAAGGCTTATGCTGAAATAGAGCAAATGATCACCAGTGCAGAGAGCGTGGTGGGCATAGATGCCAAGAAGACCCACATCATCATTATCCACAAACTGATGGAGATAGAGAAGCGCCTGAAAGCTCTGGAAAGCAAATGAAAAGAATTGGAGTATAACTGTGAAGTGATTAAACGACGATGAAGGTGAAACCTTTTTTACTTTTAATATTGTGGGGCTTTACCTGGTCTGCCTCCGGACAGACCACCTTTGAATACCCTCAAATAAAGGGTTATGGTGGTGCGGTGGACTTTGAGACCGCCATAAGTCCCACCAATGGTGCCAAAATTCTGGTAGACCTTACGGGGAGCGATACCGATAAACAGGGCATCAATAAGGGATTGGATAAGGTAGCCCGCCTGATCAACCTCTATGCCCTGGAAGATATCGGGCCTGAGTCGCTGGATATTGTCGTGATCATACATGGTCCGGCCACCAAAGTGGTCCTGACTGAAGAGGCTTATCAGCAGAAATTTGAAAGTACCAACCCCGATCTTGAGTTGATAGGGCTGCTTCGTGACCAGGGAGTGAAAATCATGGTTTGTGGGCAGGCCCTGGTGCGGAGGGGCTTTGGTACCGAGGGGATAATCCCCGGTGTAGACCTGGCGCTTTCTGCACTGACCATTTTGGTGGAGTATCAGCAAGAGGGGTACTCAGTACTTTATTTTTAAAACACATATAAACAAAGTAATCCAAAAGAATGAGCAACGACACAGAGGATCTGGTGCATCAGGTACTGGGCCGATCGGAGATAGAGCCTAAATTAGCAGAAGAGATCTTATCCATCGGTCGATTGAAAAAAGTGAAAGCCGGTGGGGTGGTGATCAGTCCTGATAGTACCGGTAATGAAATGCCTATTGTATTGGAAGGATTACTGAAGGTCATGCGTCAGGATCAGGCGGGTGGCGAAATCTTTCTGTACTTTCTGGAAGGCGGAGAGACATGTGCCATGTCCATTACCTGCTGTATCGAAGGTAAAAAGAAGGCTTTTCATGTGGTAGCTGAGGAGGATTCTATCCTTTGGATGATCCCCATGACGTACATAGACAGCTGGGTGGTTAAGTACAAGTCGTTCCGAAAGTTTGTTTTTGACGCCTATCAGACCCGTTTCGATGAGATGCTGAACACGATAGATAGTGTGGTTTTTCTAAAAATGGATCAACGACTCTATAAATACCTGCTGGACAAAAAACAGGCGTCCGGGACTTTTGTGATTAACAAAACACACGAGCAAATCGCTAACGAACTGAATACTTCCCGGGTGGTAGTTTCGCGGCTGCTGAAACAGCTGGAGCGCGAAGGAAAGATAGAGCAATACCGCAACCGTATCGAAATCATGTAACTTGGTGTGTGACAATTGTTACATTGGCGGGTTGGGTAGTGTGATACTTTTGGGGTCTAACATGTAAGTATGAAATTGATACACCAGATACTTCCCATCACCAGCTGGTTGCCTCAGTACAAAAAAAAGCAACTCAACGGCGATTTATTTGCCGGGCTTACCGTGGGGATTATGCTCATTCCCCAGGGTATGGCCTATGCGCTGATTGCCGGATTACCTCCGGTTTATGGTCTGTATGCCTCCATTGTTCCACAGCTGATCTATGCCGTGTTCGGTACTTCACGCCAGCTTTCTGTCGCTCCTGTGGCTATGGATTCACTCCTCGTAGCAGCCGGCGTATCCGTACTGGCCACTGAGGGTACGGATGCTTATATTGGGTTTGCTATCCTGCTGGCGTTTTTCATGGGTGCTTTCCAGCTGTTACTCGGCGTATTGCGTCTGGGCTTTATTACCAACCTCCTTTCAAAACCAGTGATCAGTGGCTTCACCTCCGCTGCAGCGCTTATCATCGGCCTCAACCAGCTGAAATACCTCATGGGAGTGGATCTGGTGAAGAGCAACAAAGTGCATGAGATCCTCTGGGATGCCATGCAAAGCATCAATCAGACCCATTTGATCACTTTGGTTATCGGGATCGTGGGGATTGTCATTATCAAAGGTGTCAAGCGAATTCATGCCAGTATTCCCGGAGCGTTGATCGCGGTGATATTCGGAACAGCATTGGTTTATTTCATGCAGCTTGAATCTGCCGGAGTGAGTATCGTGAAAACCATCCCTGAGGGGTTGCCCTCTTTCAAATGGCCGGACCTGTCTTTAGGTCAGTTGGGTGAGCTTATCCCATTGGCACTCACCATCTCTGTGGTGGCTTTTATGGAAGCTTTTTCTGTGGCCAAAGCCATAGAAGCCAAAAAACGAAATTATAAAGTGCAGCCCAATCAGGAGCTGGTTGCGCTGGGCGCTGCCAACCTGATAGGCTCACTGTTCCAGTCATTTCCGGTCACTGGCGGGTTTTCCCGTTCAGCGGTTAACTACCAGTCCGGGGCGCATACGCCGCTTTCGTCTATCATCAGTGCAGTCGTGGTTTCGCTCACGCTGATCTTTCTCACTCCACTATTTTATTTCCTTCCGAAGGCCATTCTGGCATCCGTGATCATGGTGGCAGTGGCCGGACTGATTGATTGGGCGTATGCACGGCGACTGTGGAAGGATAGTCGGATAGAATTCATGTTGCTGGTCGCTACTTTTTTAATCACCCTCAACTTCAGCATGGTGCCAGGTATTGTCAGCGGTATTGTACTGTCCATACTGGTGCTTCTGTATAGATCTGCCTATCCGCACATCGCCAGACTGGGCAGGGTGAAGGGACATCACGAGTTTAGGAATATCAAACGATTTAAGGACCTGGAGCAGTGGGAACACGTTCTCATTTTGCGGCTGGATGCACCGCTTACTTTCATCAATATTCAGTACTTTAAGGAATATATTGAGAATGCAGTGGATGATGCCGAAGGGAGGATCGAAACGCTTATTCTGGATGCCGGCCCGCTAAGCTATCTGGATGCAACGGCTACCAGCGGACTGAAGGATTTACTGGATTTTCTGCACGAAAAAGAGATTGAGTTTTTGATCTGTGACCTGATTGGGCCGGTGAGAGATACCATGAAAAGGACCGGCTTGAATGATGTTTTGCACAAAGAAAATGTGTTTTTTGATCTGAATGAAGCGGTGAAATTTGCCACCACTCATAAGCAGGGAGATTTCAAAGATTACGCTTTGCAGTCGGATTTAAAAGACTAAAGACATGACAGAAGATAGGGAAATGATACTGAGAGATCACCTGGCCCTGGACCGCACCAAACTGGCCAATCAACGTACGCTCTTGGCTTTCGTCAGGACCAGCCTTTATCTGGTCGTATCCGGAATTGCCGTTATTAAGGTTGATTTTTTAGATAAAATCAGTTTTTTAGGCTTTATCCTCGTGGGGATTAGCGTGATTGTATTGGCTCTGGGAATTTGGAATTACTTCCATTTCCGGCTAAAGATGATGAATCAATATCGGACGGATTAAGTTATATCGGGTAGTCTGGTAGTGTAACCATTGTTACACCAGGATCATTGGGTAGTTCGTAAGTTTGTATAAGAATTAAGATTTAAAATTTAAGTATAGTATGAAAGTAGAACAGATTTATACCGGATGCCTGGCTCAGGGCGCTTATTATATAGAAAGTGATGGAGAAGCGGCCATCATCGACCCACTGAGAGAGTCGGAGCCATATATTCTCAAAGCCGAGAAAGAAGGAGCCAAAATCAAATACATTTTTGAGACCCACTTTCATGCTGATTTTGTGTCTGGGCACGTGGATTTGGCAGCCAAAACAGGCGCTACCATCGTTTACGGACCCAATGCCAAAACAGAATATGACATTCATGAAGCGACTGACGGGGAGTTATTTGATATCGGGAAAATCAAGATAAAAGTATTGCATACGCCAGGACATACCATGGAGAGTACCACCTATCTGCTGATAGATGAAAGCGGCAGGGAACATGCCATTTTCAGTGGAGATACTCTTTTTATTGGTGATGTAGGGCGACCTGATTTGGCACAGAAAGGCACCCTGACTCAGGATGACCTGGCTGGCTATTTGTATGATAGTCTGAGGACCAAAATCATGACTTTGCCTGACGAAGTGATCGTATACCCGGCACATGGCGCAGGCTCGGCTTGTGGTAAAAACATGAGCAAGGAAACCACGGATCTTTTGGGTAACCAGAAGAAAACCAACTATGCGCTCAGGGCAGATATGACCAAAGAAGAGTTTATCAAAGAAGTGACGGATGGTCTACTGCCACCGCCGCAGTATTTCGCTCAAAATGTGGCCATGAATAAGTCCGGAGCTAAAGGCATGGACGAGATCCTGGAAAAGGGCAATGTGCCACTGGAGGTGGAGACCTTTGAGGCTATGGCCAATCACGAAGGGGCTTTGGTGTTGGATACCCGCTCTCCCGCAGAGTTTGCAGCCGATCATGTACCCAATTCTATCTTTATAGGTATTGATGGCAGCTTTGCACCGTGGGTAGGAGCGCTGATCCCGGACCTGGAACAGCCGATCGTATTCATAGCGGCGGAGGGCCGTGAGGAGGAGATCGTAACACGCCTCTCACGTGTGGGATATGACAATACCCTGGGATATCTGAGCGGAGGAATAGCCGCATGGAAAGCCGCCGGAAAGGATACAGACAAGGTAACCTCTATCCCGGCAGCTCAGTTTGCAGGAGCTCATAAAGGAGGTGGGCTGAATGTAATGGATGTGCGAAAGCCATCAGAGTTTGAAGCTGAGCATGTGGAAGATGCGATGAACCTGCCACTGGATTTCATCAGCGAAAATATGGATCAGGTCAGTAAGAAAAAGCAATACCACATTCACTGTGCAGGCGGTTATCGCTCTATGATTGCAGCCTCAATATTGAAATCTCGCGGATTTCATAATCTTGTGGATGTGGCCGGTGGCTTCAAGGCCATCTCCGAAACGGACATACCCACCACCAATTATGTATGTCCTTCCACTTTGAAATGATTGATAGTTCTAAATAAGTAGTTTGAGTAAAGGGTGCTGGCCGTTGAGGTTAGCACCTTTTTTTGTCTTTATATGAAGCAGGGGCTGAGAAAAAATTGGAGGCAGTTTACCATCCTTGTGATCATCAACGCATTTGTTGGTGGCATGGTAGGACTGGAACGTACCATTCTGCCTGGTCTCGCACAGGAGGTCTTTTTAATTAACTCTACTTCTGTTATTCTTTCCTTTATTGTAGTCTTCGGGGTATCTAAAGCCATCACTAATTACCTGACCGGGGCACTGGCCAATCGCATAGGTCGAAAAAACTTGCTGGTCATTGGATGGTTGGTTGCGCTGCCTGTCCCTGTTATCCTTATTTATGCTCCCTCATGGTCCTGGGTAGTGTTTGCAAACGTGCTGTTGGGGATCAGTCAGGGGCTCACCTGGTCGAGTACTGTGGTGATGAAAATTGATCTTGTTGGGCCGAAGAATCGCGGATTGGCCATGGGACTTAATGAGTCTGCCGGTTATCTGGCAGTAGGAGCGGTCGCTTATCTCACAGGCATGATAGCCGACGGATATGGTGTGAGGCCTTATCCTTTTTACATGGGCATTGGGTTTGGACTCATCGGGTTGCTACTTAGTTGGGTGCTGGTGAGTGATACCGGGCATCTGGTAGAGGAAGAGGGTGAAAATGACGAAACCCGGCAGTTAAGGAATGTTTTTGTAGACACCACCTGGAGAGACCGTAATCTGGGAGCTATTACTCAGGCTGGTCTGATTAATAACCTGAATGATGGAATGATGTGGGGTGTGCTGCCACTATTCTTAGCCCTAAAAGGGTTTGAACTGAGGTCCATAGGGCAAATAGTGGCGATTTATCCGGTGGTGTGGGGTCTTGGGCAGCTTTTTACCGGTAAGCTTGCGGATTTACTACCCAAAAAAGCAATGCTCTTTTATGGTATGGCTTTTCAGGGACTCGCCATCGTCCTTATTGCCTTTTCGGATTCATATACTGCTTTTGCCACCCTCTCAGTAGTTCTGGGAGTGGGTACCGCCGTGGTTTACCCCACATTTCTGGCATCTATTTCTGCCTACACACACCCTTCTCAGCGTGCAGCGAGCGTGGGAGTCTTCAGGCTGTGGCGGGATCTGGGTTATGCCGCGGGGGCCATTTTCACCGGGGTGGTAGCAGACCTTATGAGCCTGGATTGGGCAGTGATTTTCATTGGTGTACTCACACTGTCGTCAGCTGTTTTTATTGCCATCAGGATGGAAAATCGTGAGCGCTCAAAATAACAGGATGGCGGTGAGGTAACCATTTCTTCGCGCTACCATTTGGCCAGGTTTACTCAATAGCTCAACTCGTCCATTTTCACTTTTCCCCGAAAGGTCCAAAACACAAAAGTGGTGTAGGCTACCACCAAAGGGGTGCCTATGGCGGCAATGATTAGCAGCGTACTCAGTGATTGCTCTGAGGCACTGGCATTGTAAATGGTAAGACTATTGGCAGGGTCTTCATTGGAAAGGATGATAACCGGGAAAAGCTCAATGGCCACCACAATGAGCAGTGTGACAATGGATATGCATGAAAAAGCAAATGCATAACCGTAACGTTTTTTGCTGATTAGCCGTGGAATATTGGCAATACTCAGAAAGGCAATCAGTGGCACGACGAACAGTGCTGGTTCACTTTTAAACCGATCGGAAAGGTGCGGAAAGTAAATGAGCGTATAGAGGGTGGTGATACCAAAACTCACGAGAAAGAAAATAATGGCCTGCCTGACATGCAGGGTCATTTTGATAAACTGTTTGCCTTCAGTTTTCATGATAAGGTAAATGGCCCCGTGCATCATAAAAAGTGCAAGGGTGCATATGCCTACCATCACTGCATACGGATTGAAAAAAGCGATCCAGTCGCCATCAAACTCCAGGTCCGGGCCTATGGGCATCCCCTGGAGCACGTTGCCCAGTATCACACCCAATAACACAGCCAGCATGATACTGGAAAAGCTATAGGCACCATCCCACATACTTTGCCACCATTTCATGGGCTCCTTGCTTCTAAACTCTATGGAAATGGCCCGGAATATAATCAGTACCAAAAAGAGCATGAATGGGATATACATGGCCGAAAGCAGCGTGGCATAAACGATCGGAAATCCGGCAAACAAAGCACCACCCCCGATGACCAGCCAAACTTCGTTGCCATCCCATACCGGGCCAATGGCATTGAGGGCAATTCTTCGGCTTTTATCATCTTTGAAAAACAGGTGCCAGGCACCGGCCCCCAGGTCAAAACCATCGAGAATGGCATATCCGGAAAAAACAGCTCCGACTACCAGAAACCACCATGTTGTATATTCTATGCCTATGAAAGTTGCCATTTCCTATTATTTTATGATTGAATAGCGTCTACAATTTCACGCTGGTGCGGCCGCTGATCGATCATTTCTCCATCCTGGGGGCCATGTTGGATCTTTTTATTGAGCAGGTAAACAAAAAGCGCAAAGAGTAGTGAATAGACCAGGGAGAACAACACCAGTGAAAAGATGACCTGATTAGCCGTCACTACCTTGGATAGCGCATCAGAGGTGCGAAGCAAACCATAGACTACCCAGGGTTGGCGTCCCATCTCGGCCGCAAACCAACCCGCCTGATTGGCTATCTGAGGGAGCAGTACGGCCACCACAAAGGCTTTGAGTACCCATCGGTGATCAAATAGTTTTCCACGCCACCAGAGAAATCCGCCCAGTAGAGAAAGCCCGATGAGCACCATGCCGATCCCTACCATGAGGTGATAAAACTGGAATACGGCATTGATTTGTCCGGGCCTTTCATTCTCAGGAAAGGCGTTTAACCCCGTTACTTTTGCATTGAAATCCTGATGAATCAAAAATGAAAGTCCGTTGGGGATTTTAATGCCCGAAACCTCTTGTTTTTCCTTATCTACCCACCCCAGGAGGTACATATCTGCCGTGGCCAAACTATCAAAGTGCCCCTCCATGGCCGCCAGTTTCACAGGCTGGTTCACGGCCACTCCATCCGCAGAGCTGTGCCCGGTGAATAGCTGTGCCAGTGATGCCACAATGGCCACTGCCAGTGCGATTTTAAATGCCTTTTTGGAGACTTCTATGTGCCTGTTTTTCAGGAGATAATAGGCATGCACGCTCAGTACCAGAAATGCCCCTGCAAGAAAAGAGCCTATCCAGACATGAGACAGGCGGTCCACGCTGGATGGGTTGAAGACCATGGCCCAAAAGTCAGTGATCTCTGCCCTGGCTTCCATACCCTCACCCACAATGTGGTATCCCGCAGGAGTTTGTTGCCAGGAATTGGCCACCACAATCCATACTGCTGAGAACATAGAGCCCAGCCACACGCCAAGCGTGGCAGTGAAATGTACTGCGGAACTCACTCTGTTCCATCCGAAAAGTAGAATACCCAGAAAGCCACTTTCCAGGGCAAAGGCAAAGATGCCTTCAGCGGCCAGTGCACTCCCAAAAATATCACCCACATAGCGGGAGTAGGTAGCCCAGTTGGTACCAAACTCAAATTCCATCACGATGCCTGTGGCCACCCCGATGCCAAAAGTAAGCGCAAAGATCTTGGTCCAGAACCTGGCCAATTGTTCGTAAGCGGGATCTTTGGTGCGAAGGTAGAGACCCTCCATGATCACCATAATCAGGCCCAGCCCGATGCTCACTGGTGGATAGATGTAATGAAACGAAATGGTTAGCGCGAACTGAATGCGGGAGAGAATTTCTACATCCATTTTTTTATTCAAAGGTAGTGACCAGCTGCATAAACCTCCATGGAAAGGACTTAGAATATTGATTGGTTCAATGGATTAGTTGGGTGGGTAGCCTCCAGAAGTCCCTGTGTAACAAATGTTACCCTTGGGGGGGACTGGTTCCGATACTTTTGAAGGAATTTAAGTAATTGAAAATAGAATTTTTATGAAGGAAATAGTGGATTTCGTTAGTCAACCCTGGCCAT
Source organism: Marinoscillum sp. (assembly GCF_040222955.1). Taxonomy (GTDB): domain Bacteria; phylum Bacteroidota; class Bacteroidia; order Cytophagales; family Cyclobacteriaceae; genus Marinoscillum. The sequence continues at coordinate 161,448 of NZ_JAVKCA010000020.1, forward strand.
GGTACGTGGCAGGTCCAGTGATAGCGTTGGTCATGTTTTCATTGATCATTTTTGGAAACAACTTTGGGATTTCGGCCAATCTGAGGACGGTGTGCTCTATCGTGGGGGCCGGGAAAAACTGCGAGTTTTTTGACTTTAACTGGAGAAGTCAGATGTGGAACCTGATTTTTGCATTTGGCTTGATCTTGGGTGGATTTATCACTCATGAATACCTCACCACTCCTGAGGAAGTTACACTCTCTGCATCGACCATCGCAGACCTGGCCGAGCTGGGCATAGAAGCCCCGGGAGACCAATTGGTTCCACTGAGTATATTTAGCTGGGAGTCACTGGCCACGGTGAGAGGCTTCATTATTTTGGTGGTGGGTGGTTTTCTCATCGGCTTTGGTACCAGATATGCAGGAGGCTGTACTTCGGGCCATGCCATTAGTGGGCTTAGTGACCTGCAGCTACCGTCTTTGATAGCAGTAGTGGGCTTTTTCATCGGCGGGCTCTTCATGACCTACCTGGTTCTTCCTTATCTGTTCACCCTGTAATCATATAAAAATGAAAATATTCAGATACATTATTGTAGGTATCATCTTTGGAATCACTCTGGCTAAGGCGGAAGTTATCTCCTGGTACAGAATTTATGAGATGTTCAAATTCCAGTCCTTTCACATGTATGGAGTGATTGGTTCGGCAGTTATTTTGGGGATTATCTCTGTCCAGATGATTAAACGATTCAAAATAAAAACCATTGATGGAGAGCCCATTGTGATCAACCCCAAGCAAATGAGCATCTCCAGGTATCTTTTTGGAGGGATCATATTTGGCCTGGGGTGGGCCATGACAGGAGCATGTCCCGGGCCTATGTTTATATTATTGGGCAATGGTGTGGGGGTCATTCTGGTGGTCATAGCTTCGGCACTTCTGGGCACCTATACCTATGGTTTGGTGAGAAATAAGTTACCACATTAGTGAAGCGATGGAGATAAGAGCCATATGGAAACTCCTTAGCGCGCTGATGACTGTGCTGGTGATATTGGTGATACTCACTTTTGGTGGAGTGTGTGTATACTGCTACAATCCATCACTTTTGAGTGCCACCAAGGTAGAACCGCGGCTTTGGTCTCCTCCTTCACTTGAGAAGGACCTACCCGAGGAACAAAAGGGGCGCATGGTCAGGTATGGTTATGCTTTAGTCACGGCATCCTCCAAATGGATGGGCCCTATGTTAAAAAATCCTGAGCTGCGTTTTGCAGGAAATAACCTTGCCTGTAAAAATTGTCATCTGGATATGGGCCGCAAGCCAGGTTCTGCATCATGGGTAGGGGTGACCAACAGGTTTCCCCAGTTTAGGGCCAGGGAAAATGCCATGGGTACCATTGAGGAGCGCATTAATGGCTGTATGGAACGCAGTATGAATGGAAGAAAGCTCCCTGAGGACTCCAGGCAAATGGAGGCCATAGTGGCCTATCTGAAGTGGCTCAGCGCCGATCTGCCTCAGGAACGTGAGGGAGAGTTCAAGGGATTTCCAAAACTAAAATTACCGGAGGTAGCGGCAGACCCGCTTATTGGAGAGAAAATCTACACCACAGAATGTCAGCTTTGCCATGGGGCGAATGGGGAAGGGACGTGGCTGGCAGATTCTACCAAAGGTTACCAGTATCCACCATTATGGGGCCCGGACAGCTACAACGATGGAGCCGGAATGCACCGGATAATTACTGCGGCTGAGTTTATCAAAGGCAATATGCCTTATGGAGAGGCGACCAGAGAAAGTCCAAAACTTACTGACGAGGAAGCTTATCACGTAGCAGCCTATATCAATAGTTTTGAGCGGCCGGTGAAGGCAGATCGTGAAAAAGACTTTCCCGATAGAAGACTGAAGCCAGTCTCTACTTCGTATGGGCCATGGCTGGATGATTTCTCGGCAGAACAGCATAAGTATGGGCCATTTCAGCCGATTATGGCTTATTACAAGGAAACCTACGGAATCACCAAGACCAAATAGATGATGAAAAACATGATAGCTGTTCTGCTTATGATGGCCTTTTGGACCGGTTATGCCCAGGATGAGGAAAAGGCTGGCACATGGTCTGGTCAATGGAGAACTTATTATCTCAGTACATTCAATCACCGGCAACTAAAAGACTTTCATGCTTTAGCCACCGGAGGCAAGGTTAAGTATGTGCATTCACTTGGTGAGCATTTTCAGCTGGGCGGGGCGCTCTATACCTCCTTCAATCTGGGAATACAAGACCTGACCGAACCAGACCAGACCACGGGTAAGCTGAGTCGGTACGAAGTAGGACTATTTGACGCCAATAACCCTGGTGACAGGCTTGTGGTGATTCCGGGAGAACTGTTTGTCAGGTATAAAAATGGAGCACATGAACTCACTCTGGGTAGGATGAAGATAGTATCTCCCTTCCTCAATCCGGAGGATGGTCGAATGATCCCTACACTGGAGCAGGGTCTGTGGTACAAATTTGCACCTAAGAGTAATTACAAAGTTCAGTTGGGGGCATTCAATGCCATTGCTCCCAGGTCTACGTCTGGATTTTACGGCATTGGTGAGAGCATTGGGAAATACCCTGTAGGGAGGTCGGTAGATGGGTCGGCAAGTGAATATGCTGGCCACACCCATTCAGCTTATATCCTACTGGGTAATGTGGCTTTTACACCGGTGAAAGCATTGGATATTGAGGTGTGGAATTACTATGCAGATAATGTTTTTAATACCTTTTACATCAAACCAGTACTTTCTCATCCGAATGAAAAGTTGAGTATAGCTTTGGAGTGGCTCCATCAGGATCGGGTGGGAGATGGAGGCAATAGCATTGATTCCCTTCGCTATTTTAGTCACTCTCAGGCCAACGTGCTGGGAGCGGAAACGACGATGGTTATGCCTAAAGGGAAAATCTCTCTTGGTTACGATCATATTTTGGATGGAGGGAGATTTCTTTTTCCACGAGAGTGGGGCCGTGAATTTCTGTTTAGCTTCCAGAAGCGGGAGCGAAGTGAGGGAACGGCCAATAACCATGCACTGCTGCTGACTTATGAGCGCATTTTTAAATTAAATACAGCTAAGTTAAAGACCATAACCAGCATGGGACATCACTGGAAACCCGACGTGACCAATGCTGAGGATAATAAATATGCCGTGCCAGACTACTCTCAACTGAATCTGGATCTGTTTTATTTGAGTGATAAATGGACTAATCTTAAGCCTGAATTATTGCTGGTTTACAAAAAGAGCAGTGGAGACTTTCCTGATAATCCTAACTTTATTTTGAACAAAGTAGACTTGTTTCAAGTCAATTTTATCGTCAATTATGATTTTTAACAGACTTATGGAGAGGATCTATTTTTATTCTGTTGAAATGGCCTTGCAAGCAAGTAATCAGCGGGCTGCGTATACTACCTTTGACGTGTTACCTTTTACCAGATGCATACAACAATGAGAAATTTAGCAATTAATTCAGCTTCACCAGAAACTTTCAGATTGGCGATTCATTTGGTGGCTACCTTGATGGTGGCCCTGCTTTTAAGTTCATGCCAGAGCTCTGCTCAAAGTCCGGAGTACCGTACGGTAACCAATGAGGAGCTTGTAACCCTTCTTGAAGACGAGAATGTGCAGCTTGTGGATGTGCGTACACCAGAGGAGGTGGCCCAGGGAATAATTGCGGGCGCAGACCACATTGATATCTACGATCAGGAGTTTGTAAACAAACTGAGCCAACTGGATAAGAACAGGCCGGTGGCGGTGTATTGCGCAGCTGGAGGTAGAAGTGCCAAAGCGAGCCTTAAACTCAAAGAATTAGGGTTTCAGCAAATATATGACCTAAAAGGTGGGTACAGAGGGTGGCAGCAGGCAGGTTTTCCTGTGTCACAATAGACCCTGAGCCGGGTAGACGAAGTATATTGATAGGGCAGAGCTGTCTGCAATCTCCTAAAAAAATGCATTGGGTTAACTTGTTGATTGTTAGAAGTTTAACTTTTATAAGATTTTATAGAATTAAACTAATTTCATTAACTTCAAGGCTGATTTCCAGACAAACAGATACAATATGATGAAGTTTCGGCTTTGCCTGATGATTATGGGTCTTTTCTTCTCAATATGCGCCACGGCCCAGAGGTTTGGGCAGTCTCAGGATGTGATAGAAGTGGGTGAGTCCATGGAAGATTATATCAAGGAGAACCACGTAGATGACATTGAAGATATTGTCCATAAGTTTACCGAATCAAGGGTCTTTTTGAAGTATTTGCTCGAGCAGGGGCATCATATCAATTCTGATTCCGTAAAACTTCGCCGCAAGGATATAAGCATTGGGCATGACATTGATGTCTATGTGAAGCATTTTTCTGACCATCAGAATTTTACCATGCTAATGGTGCCGGTGGATATCTATCCGCTGATGATCTATGATACCTTACTGTTTTCTGTTCTGGAGGTGAGCGACACATGGCTCAAAGAGAAATATTATTACCACGATATATCCGATGATTCTGTCAAAGCCAGTTTGTTGGCAACAGAAAATCATGATTTGCTGACCAGGCACATGTATGAGCAGGTAATGGCCGAACGAAAGCAGTCCAGCGCCGAGGTGGAGGTGAAACTTCATGAGAGTTACATCTCCACGAACAGTATCTTACTCAATACTCATGAAATGTCTAAGGAGGAGCGTGACAAGATCATGAAATCATGGGGCCTTTTTAAAAGACTCATGACCCATAATCTTGAACTCAGTGTGGAAATGAACATCTACATTTTTGGTCATGATGACATGAGTATTCTCCACTATACAGATAAAGGTACCACGGAGTACAGGATTACTCCGAGCAACGTTTTCACACGTCATCATTTTGAGGAAGAATAAATCATAGACCCATGGGGTGTGTTACAGGAAAAAGACAATATGACACCCAAAGTCAGGCAGAAGAAGCACTAATAGAAACCCGCGGCAGGTTCGTTTTCCGGGAAGGAAGCGGACCCATAGGTGTTTATCAATGCGATGATTGTGGATATTGGCATTTTACTTCCAAAGGACCAATGAGCGACTTGCTGAAAAAAACAGATACCAAAAAGCAGATCAGCGATCAGCAAGAAGCTCAGTTTTGGGAAAGAAAGTTCAGATCCCGCTAGTCTTCATCAGACTCCACCTCAGACAATGGCTTCAGGTTGGAAGGTATTTTCTCTTCGTCCGGGTCGTATGGATATACCTCCAGAATATTAGTTAAGGTAATAGAAGGGATGTCATAGGGTACCAGCATAGAGTTGAGGTGGTCTTCTATGCGCTCGTACGCTTGCTTGACATGGTCAGCGCTCACGAGCAAATAGGTATTGATTTTCACTTCTTTTTCACTGTCTCCATCTACTGTAGCATAGACTACTTTGCTCTTGAACCACTTTTCAGAGTCTTCATGGTGGATTACTTCGGCAATATTCGTTTTGGTGATCTGGGTCACGGTGAACTCTCCCGAGATGTCCCGCTCGCATATTTCGTACATACGACTTTCGGCATCCGTATAGGAAACGGCATCCATCAGGTAGGCATCAGTCACCTGTTTGAGCATGCCATCATCCAATTCCTTATTATGTTTCACTTTGCACGAGTACCAGATCTTCATTTTTTTTCGAGGTTATTTTTTAAATAGGGCTGCAAATATATGTCGATGATCAGGATCAGAAAACCTAATCAGTGATCAATTGAAATTCTTTTTTGTCAGATAAAATCAGACCGGAATTTTAAAAGAAAACCATCGGGTTAGGGACAGATAATTTGTGTGAGAGCTTTTTTAAAAGGTAAATTTGAGACTTCAGAACCCCAATAAACCCCAGGCATGACCCCAAAACACCCCAAAATCCTCTGGAACCCATCAGAAAGCATAAAAACCAATAGTAACCTGGCGACTTACATGAGCTGGCTGCGTGATCATCGCGGGTTAACCTTTTCAAACTATGATGCGCTTTGGGAGTGGTCTGTGTCAGATACAAGGGCTTTTTGGCAATCGATCTATGAGTATTTTGAGGTGATCAGTCACCACTCCTATACGGAGGTACAGTCTGATGATCCCATGCCAGATACCCGTTGGTTTGAGGGAGCCAAACTAAACTATGCAGAGCATATTTTCAGAAATAAAACTGAGCAACATCCCGCGATCATTTTCAAGGCCGAAGGCCGAAACACGGAAGAGATTTCCTGGAAGCAGCTACACGATCAGGTGGCCGCGATGGCCTCATTTATGAAGGGAAGCGGTGTGCAGAAGGGGGATCGGGTGGTGGCTTTTTTACCTAATTGCCCGAAGGCAACAATAGGATTTTTAGCAGCGTGCTCTATAGGGGCCGTCTGGTCCAGTTGCTCCCCTGATTTTGGGCCCAGCAGCGTGGTGGACAGGTTTCAACAGATTGCCCCCAAAATGCTGATTACCGTGGATGGCTACCGGTATGGCGGGAAAGAGTTTGACAAGCGCGAGGTGGTAAGTGAAATTGTGAGCAGATTAACCACCCTGCAGACCATTGTTGAAATTCCGTACCTCCAAAAGGAGAAAATATTGCCTCAGTCCGTGGACTGGGCCGAGGCTGTGCAGACTTCATTTGAAGCGTTAATTTTCACCCCTGTAGACTTTTCTGATCCCATTTGGGTACTTTATTCGTCAGGCACCACAGGTCAGCCCAAAGCAATTACCCATTCTCATGGGGGCACCTTACTGGAGCACCTGAAGTATGTGAGCTTTCACAATGACGTGAAGAGCGGTGAGCGTTATTTCTGGTTTACGACCACCGGATGGATGATGTGGAATTTTGTACAAGCGACTCTGCTCGTGGGGGCCACTATTGTGCTGTATGACGGTAGTCCCGGATATCCCGACCTTAACGTACTCTGGCAGATGGCGCAGGACCATCAAATTCATCATTTTGGCACCAGTGCACCTTATATCGTCGCCTGTATGAAGGCAGCCCTTGCTCCTGGTCGGGATTTTGACCTGAAAACGCTCCGCTCCATCAGCAGCACGGGTTCTCCGCTGCCTCCGGAGGGTTTCGATTGGGTTTATGAAGCTGTGAGTACTGACTTATGGCTGTGCTCTATGAGTGGTGGCACGGATGTGTGTTCAGCATTTGTGGGAGGCTGTCCACTGGAGCCTGTGTACGAAGGAGAGATTCAGCGTCGCGCGCTGGGCTGTGCCATGTATGCTTTTGATGATGCAGGTCAGCCGTTAGTGGGAGAGGTTGGTGAGATGGTCGTTACAAAGCCTATGCCCTCTATGCCTGTTTACTTTTGGAATGATCCGGGGAAGGCACGATATCGCGAAAGTTATTTTGAGATGTTCCCTGATATCTGGCGACATGGAGATTGGTTGTTAATAACAGCGCGAAATACCCTGGTGATTCAGGGTAGATCTGACGCCACGCTCAACAGACACGGCGTGCGGATTGGTACGGCAGAGATTTACCAGTCGGTGAGTAAGATTGAAACCATTGTGGACAGCCTGGTGGTTAATCTGGAGCTGGATGGGGGCCGGCATTTTATGCCATTATTTGTCGTATTGAAGGAAGGACAGGCGCTCGATGATCCATTGGTCAGGCAGATCGGTCATCAACTGAAAACAGATTTCTCACCCAGGCACATTCCTGATACGGTGGTTTTGGTACAAGACCTACCCTATACCATCAGTGGCAAGAAAATGGAGGCACCGGTCAAGAAGATACTCATGGGAAAGCCGGTGGAAAAGGCGGCGAATCTGGGGGCCATGCGTAATCCCGGATCGCTGGATTTCTTTGTGGCTTACGCAAAGGAAGTTCCGGTCTGATCCGGCGCTCACTCATTGGACCGGAAAGTTGCTTCATCGAAAATGTTCGGTAGATAAGGAAGCTGTCGCCTAGTTTACTTATTTTGGTGTAAATCCCCGGCCAGATGATGAAACACCGTTATTATTTATGCTTTTTCCTCCTGTCTCTTTTGATTCAGGAAAGTGCTTTTTCTCAGGAACGAGAGCAAGATAGTTTGAGACACTTGCTCCATCAGCTGGACGAAACAGAGCCGGAGAAACTAATAGAAGCTCACAATGCCCTGGCCTGGAGCTACAGAGACATCAGGCCCGATTCTGCTCTCTATCATGCCAACAGTGCACTTAAACTGGCTCGGAAAAATGGGTACACAGATCAGGAGATACAGTCGATCAACTACGTGGGGGTGGCTTACCGAAATTTGAGCAATTTCTCAAAGGCTTTTGAGAAGTACCTGGAGGCGCTCAAATTATCAGAAGAAGCTGGAAACGGTGAACAAAGGGGCTATTCCCTGATTAATTTGGGTAACCTTTACCTGTATCAAACCAACTTTCATGGTGCCATTAAATACTTCATTCAGGCACTGGATCAGGCCCAGAGCCTTGCAGATAAGCGCATGGTGGCTTATTGTTTTCTGAATTTGGGGAGGTCTTATAAAGGAATAGCAGAGTATGGACAGGCAGAGCTCTATTTTAAGCAGGCCATTGAAATCAGGAAGGAACAGGGAGACCTCTATGGACAGCTGGCATCGGAAATAGACCTGGCCGAGGTTTATCTGCTGCAGGGCGACCTGCGCAAGTCAGAGCAGTACCACCTGAGTCTCATCCAGCGACTGGAAGCCATGGACAATCCTCGGATGTTGGCAGTGGTGTATAATAACATAGCCAAGATCTACCTTTCTAGAAATGAGTTGAAGAAAGCTGAGGGATATGCCTATAAAGCCATAGAGAGTACCAGAGATGTTAACTCAAGGTTTGAAGAAAAGAATGTTTGGGAGAACCTCAGTAAGATTTATGCCAACGGAGACAACTTTGAGCGGGCTTTTGAGAGTCATGTGAAATATGCAGAGCTGAACCAGCAGCTGTTTAGTGAAGAAAACATTCGAAAGATTGAACAACTCAAAGGACAGTACGAAATGGAGCAGCAGGAGGTGGAGAATGAGTTTTTGAGGAAGCAAAGTGAACTCAACGAGCAGGTGATCAGTACTCAGCGCATCATGATTACCCTTTCGGTGATCGGTATTCTATTGTTCCTCATCATTACCATCCTTTCGGTAAGGGGATACCTGGTGAAAAAGAGGCTGTCCACGGAAATCAGTAAGCAGCGCGATGAGATTAGCCGGGATAAGGAGCTCATACAGCAGCAATCTGATAAACTGTTGGAATTGGATAAGGCCAAATCCCGGTTTTTTGCAAATGTGTCCCATGACTTGCGTTCGCCATTAAGTTTGATCATTGGCAATCTGGAAATGTTGCGCGAAGATGAGGATGTCATTCTAAGCTCAAGAGCCATCAAAAACCTTGAAACCGGATATAAGAACTGTAAGAGGCTCCTATACCTCACCGATGAGATCAATGACCTGACCAAGCTGGAGGAAGGTAAAATTAACCTGAAGAAAGAAGTGGTGCGATTTGGTTCGTACCTGGAGATGTTGACCGAAATGTTTGTGGGCACAGCCGAATACAAAGGAGTCAAACTCATCTGTAAAAACCATATCCGAAAGGAAGAGACGGTCTTCATTGACCCCCGACAATTTGAGAAGATCTTTTATAATCTGGTGTCGAATGCAGTGAGACATACCTCGCGGGGGGACAAGATTACCATTGAGACTTTTATGGAGCATGACAACGTACTACTTCATATCACCGATACGGGAGAGGGTATATCTCAGGAGAGCCTGCCTTATGTTTTTGATCGATTTTATCAGTCGAAGAACAACGAGTATCGGAGCAGAGAAGGACTGGGGATTGGCCTGGCACTTGTAAAAGAGCTTGTGGAGTTACACAATGGTAAAATAACAGTTGAGAGTACCCTGGGGTTGGGTACCTCTTTTAAACTGAGCTTCCCCAAAGTAGTTTCAGAGTCTGAGCACCTTACGGTTCCGCATACATTCACCTATGTATCTGAGCGAAAACACCTCTATGACGATCTGGATAGGGAAGAGCGCGCCGGAGCCAGCGTGCCCAAGACTGATGAAATGGAAACCATACTCATTGTGGATGATCACCCGGAGATCAGGTACCACATCAGACAAATTCTTGAGGACGATTATCACATCATAGAAGCAGCTCATGGTATCGAGGCACTTGAGCTGCTCAAACACAATGAAGTAGATCTGATGATCTCTGACCTGATGATGCCCTGGATGGATGGATTTGAATTGATAGAATCGATCAAATCCAACCCCGAGTTGAGTAAAATACCTATTCTGGTGGTTTCCGCACGTATTTCAGACTCAGATCAGGAGAAGGTCCTTTATCAGGGAATTAATGATTATCTGCAGAAACCTTTCCAAAAGAAGGAACTGATGCTCAGAATCAATAATCTGCTGCAGCAGAAGAAGAATTATCAGGACTCAGAAGGTGATGTTTTTGCCAAGCTGGCTGATAAACAAAATCTGGATACTGTAGAAAAAGACATTTTGTCCCGACTGGAGCAGATCGTGATGGAGAAAATTGATGACGAGAATCTGTCAGTCTACGATCTGGCGGATGCCATGGCTGCCAGTGAGCGACAGGTGTATCGGTTGGTGAAGAAGATCACAGGCCTTACGCCGTTTGAGTATGTCTCAGAAGTAAGGATGAAGTATGCAGAATACCTGATCAGAAAAGGGAAGGTGAAGAATGCTTCAGAAGCAGCGAGAAGTATAGGGCTGAAAAACGTTACTGCGTTTGGTCGGCAGTATGAAAAGAAATTCGGAGTGAAGCCCTCGGAAGTCATTAAAGGCTAGTCTTCAGTTAGAAGACTGGCCTGAATAAGCGATTTCGGTAAGTTGCGCCTCATAAAATGAGTCAAAATAACTGTTTCGCATGCTCGGATTACCCACGAATACATCATTATTTTGAAAAAATTCATTGCTTTTTTTGCTATTAAGGAGCTTGCTTAGTCCTCTTGAGATTTTATTTTTTCTATCGCCCATTGTTTCTCAGTAATAAATAAATTGATCATTGGAGGCTTCTTTGGCCTCATTTAAGAGTGTAATGCCCATTATCATGAGTATTAACGTTGCACAGAAAATGATCAATTTGTTGAACATATTACAGGAAAGGCAATGGTTTGATAGACCACCCCTAAAGAATATGTAAAAAAATTAATTAATTGTTAAGGAGTCTTGCCTGACCGATGCCACGCCATAGTACCCAAGTACCTGGGTGGTACTGCTCAGATAGTGTAAATTGCCTTTAACGGGCGCTGGAGATACTGAGGACACCGTTCCTAAAGTGGTGGTTTGAGACTTGAGAAGACTCAGGTATTCGTAGGCGTTTTGTGATATTTCCAGCTTTTCCACAGTGATTTTATCACCCAGCTTGTATTCAAAATTGGTAAAGTCATTTTGATAGGCATTGCCATCGAAGAACCGGTCACTCAGGAGGATCAAATGTTCCGGGTCAGCGAAAAGCGTGTCATTTTTATACAATTTCCATCTGTAATAATTTCTTAGACTACCATCATCTTTTGAGAAGGCAATGGGGTAGTACACCCTTTCGTCTATCTGAGGATCATCTTCTGACGGACGCAGGTAGAAGTCGAAGGTCAGGCTATCGATGGTAGTAGTGGTTGGCAGCATTTCAAGATCTGATTCAACGGTGCTGCCATTGGAGAGACTGATTCTTACCCAATAGGAGGTGTTGGGCCGACCAGCAAACGGGACATCAGAGAGATACAGTCCATTCGATTGATGGGAAAAGGTAAATTGCTCGCTACGGCTGCTCCTGACCTGAATTTCGGCATCCGAAACGAAATTATTGGCTTCAGTGCTGAGGAATTCCTGGGATCTGGTGAGCCTTACATACTGCGGTGTGTCCTGATCGGTAAGCCAGCCTTCCACCACCAGAAAAGAAGTAGAGGCAATAGGAGGATCATCTGTGCTGCATGCCAGTAGGATGATAGCGAGCGATATGGTGAGCAGATGCTTCAAAACTTAAAGTTGTAAGTAATGGCAGGTATTATGGAGTCGAAAATGGTGTAAGGTTCGATGGTCGTCACTCCCGACTGTTCATCTTCCTTGAAGAAGTAGGAGTACACATTGTTTCTGCCATAGGCATTGTAAACCACCAGGGTCCAGTAGTCTTCAAATCGTTTTGGGGTACCATCTGCTTTGAACTGTTTTCCCCGCCATTTCACAGATAGGTCCAGTCGATGATAGTCAGGAAGTCTACTTTGATTTCTGTTTCCGAAATGTGGAATAAGGTTGCCTTCGTAGATGTATTTACCGAGTGGCAGTGTAAAAGGCCGCCCTGAATTGTATTTGAAACTAAAAGATCCGCTAAGCCTGGGGAGAAACTTGTAGATACCCACTACCGAAACGTCGTGTTTTTTGTCATAGTTGGACGGAAAGTATCGTCCGTTGTTGATGGTTTCTTCATTAAATTCACCATCCACTTTGATTTCACTTCTTGAGAGGGTGTAGCTTAACCAGCCCGTAAATCTACCTTCATTCTTCTTGAGGAAAAATTCCAGACCATACGCCCTGCCCAGCCCGGAGAGTAGTTCGGTTTCAGGGTTGGGGTTGAAGAGAAGATCCGCGCCATCCTTGTATTGCACCATATTGACAAGGCGCTTGTAGTATCCATCTAAATAGGTTTCCCACTTGTTCTCTTTAAAGTTTTGATAGACACCCAGCGAGTAATGGTGTGAGGTAGTTGGTGAGATGTGAAAGTCACTCAGCTTCCAGATATCCGTAGGGGCGGGTGTGATGGTGCTGGAGATCAGATGAAGGTATTGACGGGATTTGGTGTAACTGGCCTTTACACTGGCTTGCTGGCTCAGAAGGTAAGATACCGAGGCCCGTGGCTCCCAGCCGTAATATGACTTCATGATTTCCAAAGATCTGAAGTGCAGGGTATCGGTAATACTCTCATTACTTCTGGGGCGTTCAGGGTTGTACTGGTACACGGTGCCAGCACCCAGATAATGCAGGGAGGATACCCTAAAACCATAGAGTGCCGAAACCTTTTTTCCCAGGGTGGCTTCATGACTTAGATAGACGGCACTTTCCACCCCGTGTTCTGAGTCCAGAAAGAGTGGGTTTGAGGAAGAAGTCTGTTCGTCAAACGGTATCCGGTCGCCGGGTTTTAATCTGTGAAATATCGTGCTGCCACCGAATTTTAGCTCGTGTTGAGGGTTGATTACATAACCCCAGTCAGATTTGGCCGTGTAGTCGATGATTCGGGACTTTCCTATAAAGCTGGCGGCTTCTCTGGGTTGAGTGATTTTGTAATTATACTCACTAAGAATGGCTGAAAAGTTAGCAAACACCCGGCGCCCGAAAAGATGATTCCATCTGAGGGAAAAGTTTCGGTTGCCCCAGTTTCTGACGGTCTCGAATGTGTTGGTATTTCTGTCATTGCCGAAATAGCCTGAAAAGTAAAAAGTATTCTTTTTATTGTATTTGAGGTTAACCTTGGCATTGAGGTCCTGAAAAGTGGTGCTCGTATTGTTATCCAGGGACAAATCAAAAATGGATTGCCTGCCTGACAGGATAAATGAACTTTGTTTTTTCTTAATGGGTCCTTCCGCGATAAAGCGAGCTGATACCAGTCCGATGCCTCCAGTGAAATGATAGTTTTGATCGTCTCCCTCTTTTTGATGCACGGAGATTACCGATGAGGCCCTGCCTCCGTAGGAAGGTGGGATAAATCCTTTCATAATCTCCACGTTATTCACTGCTTCCGGGTTGAAGACCGAGATGAGCCCATAGAGATGGTTTGGGTTGTATACCGTGGCTTCATCCAGCAGGATCAGGTTTTGATCTGTGCTGCCACCACGTATATTCAGACCATTGGCATCTTCTCCCAGTGTTTTGATGCCGGGAAGCAGCGTGGCTCCCTGTAAGACGTCCACCTCGCCCAGAAAATAGGGAATTTGCCCTTCTGTGCTTAGGTTGAGTGTGTTGATGCCCGGGATCAGGCTGGATACGTTAAAATCCGGTTCGAGAGCGGAGATGGTTATCTCATTGAGCTCATTCACTTTTTGGGCCAGCATGAAATTCCGGATATGACCTTTGTTCAAATCAATGGTGTCCTGAATGTCTTCATAGCCAATAAAGCTGACCCTGACGACATGGACACCCGTGGGAAGGGAAAGTGAAAAGTAGCCGTAGTTATTGGTGATCACGCCATTCAGGGTGCCTGGTTCGTATACTGCGGCTCCTATCAGGCTTTCTCCGCTCTCCAGGTCACGCACTGTTCCACGTATGGTTTGGAGTTCCACGGTAGGTTTTTCGTAGCTGATGGCCACAATGCTACCGTTCACGGAATATTGAATTCCCGTTTGTGTTTTCAACGTCTTCAGGAAGTCTTCAAAAAGAAGTTGGTGATGCTTGAAGTCACAGCGCGCATCTGGGAGTTTGCTGCTGCTATAAGCGATAGCAAACCCCTGGGCTTTTGCAGTTTGTAAAGCAGAATCAAGGGTGTAGCTGCTGGAGGTGAGCGTAATGGTCCTTTTCAGGATTTCCTGCGCATAGCCTGTTATGCAAAACAGGAAAAAAATCAAGGCGGAAAAGGAAGGTAAAAATTTTGGCATTAATTCCTGAAACGAATCTTTACGAAGATCGATTGACTTTAATGCCGCAAAAATAAAGCTTAATTACAACCCTTACCGGAAAATTTAATGTTATCTCCGGAGATATGACTTTTAGCGTTCAGGATGGTGGAAATGATGTCCACCACATTTTCGAGGGGAGTTTCATCAAACTCAGCAGTTATTTTGCATTGTCTGATAGATTTGCTGGTACTGATTTTTACCTGATAGTAGCGCTCCAGTAGGGGAAGTACCTGATCAAGTGGTTCATTCTCAAACTTAAACTGACCGGTTTTCCAACCTAAAGCATTGTTGTTAGGAGCGGTGACTACTTGTATGGTTCCCTGGTTTTGAACACTCGCTAGTTGCCCTTTGTATACCATTCTTTTGTCCTGCTGAGTTTCTACCCTTACAGTTCCGGACGTCACCAGGAGTTGAAGACCTTTTCGTGTGTTCAGATTAAAAGAAGTACCAAGCACTGTCACCTTACCGGAAGTAGAGGAGATGATAAAGGGAACACTCCCTTTGGAGACATTAAAATGGGCCTCTCCTTTTAGGTTAATAGCTCTTCTTTCAGGAAACCCGGATTCTTCATACTGAATTTGACTGTTTTTGGAGAGCGTAACCACAGATCCGTCAGGAAGGATCACTTCTTGTAGCTTATCAAGGGCAATAACTTCTGAAATTGTAGCAGGAGCCTTAGTGTCGATGTTTTGAGTAATTACATACCCCAAGCCGAAAATAACCACCAGAATCGCGGCGATCCTCAAGAGCATTGGTGTAACGGAACGTTGAGGAGCGAGCTTCGCATGTACCCTGGTCCAGGCTGCGTCTACATCCACTGGTTCCTGATCAAACTCACTCATCTCGAAGAACAGATCGAAATCATCCTGTTCGCCAGAATTCTGAGTTTTGGAAGGGGCTCCCTGATTATATTTTTGGATCCAGTTGGACATTTGGTTGTAAGGCAATGAATAGGGGGTACACCCCTAAGGTTGCAAAATATATTTATTTGATTCGATGATTTTTTAATTCGTCACTTAACGTTTCTTTTAATTTTTTCAGTGCTATGCTCATTTGATTTTCAACGGTTTTTACTGAAATCTCCAGATCCTCGGCTATTTCGGGGTAGGTGAGTCCGCCATACCGGCTCAGGACAAATATATTTCGGCATTTTTCCGGAAGTTGATCTATGGCATACTGGATTTTCTTTTTGAGCAATCGGGTGTCGTCAGCGAACATGACCGACTCGCTGGCTTCAGAAATGCCCGAGAGATCTGTCATCGCCTGCTGCCTGGGGAGCTCCAGTTTGATGTAATTCAAACACTTGTTTTTGACAGAAGAGAAGAGGTAAGATTTCAGCTCCCCCCTCAGCTCTATTTGGTTTCGTTTTTCCCAGATGTACATAAAGACCTCCTGCGCCATTTCTTCCCCAATGTCAGGGTTTCTAACCATGCTGGTTGCAAATCTGGCCAGTGGTGCATAATACCTCCTGAAGATTACCTCGTATGATTTGAGGTTACCGTCCTTTATTTCCAGAAACAGTTGATGATCGTTTGGTTCTGTGCTCATTTAGTTGATAGAGGAGTGTTGGGCAGCCTCCAGGGACTTGAGTAAAACCATAAGGGACGGATTGAAAATGGACCCGTAATAATAATTTTCCGCCATTACACAGACCACCATTTGCTGGTCAGGTATGATGTACAGGTTTTGGCCTCCTTCGCCGGAGAGGAAGTAGGTGTTTCTCACCTGGGACAGGTATCTGCTGAGAAATTCTTCAGTGAATATCCACCACCCATACCCTACACTGTAGTCCAGTGAGGTTTGGACTTTGGTGGAGGTGACCTCCAGTATCCAATCACGATCTATCAGCCGCTGTTTATTGATCCAGCGTCCTTCCTGAAGAATCAAATAGCCGATTTTCGCAAAATCCAGGGTGGTCATTTTCAGGCCGTTGGCACAGTTCAGTGTGCCGTCCGGCGAGGTTTCCCACTGATGGTTGGTGATGCCAAGAGGGCCTAAAAGGCGGGTATTTATGTACTCTTCCAGCTCGCCGGTGGGTAGCACATTCTGAATGATTCGGGCAAGTACCAGTCCCATGCCTGTATTGGTGACGAACCTCAGGCCAGGATCTGCCTCCAGGGATTTACCCAGAATGTAGCCAGGCCAGTCACTCGTATTGCGCATTTTCTGAAAATCGCTATCCCCTCTTTGCACATTCACGTGGGGTTCATTCCAGCTGATGCCGGACTTGTGAGTCAGGAGGTGTTTGAGTGTGATTTCACGCTTCTTGGGACTGTCGGAGAAAACTGCTTCGTATTCCGGTAGGTATCGGTCAATAGGATCGTCCAGACTTTGAATGTATCCATCTTTAAGTATTTGATCCAATATCAGCACGATGATAGAATAGGCCGATTTACCAATTGGTTTGAGCCGGTTGCGGGCAGAAAAATTGTAGTAATTTTCGAAAACCAACTGATCATTCTTCAGGATGATCAGCCCGGTGACCAGGTCATGATCGCCGGCTACCAGTGCATCATCCAGTGCATACAAAGCTTCGGTGTCCAGTCCTACCTCAGAGGGCTGGCTATACGTCCAGATGTTCTGATCCTTAGGTAGATCATCTCCCAGATAGCATCCGGAAAGCGTTAGAAAGACACCTAAGAAGTAGAATTTATTCATTTGAAATATCCTGCTTTTAAACCGAAACCAGCGGTGAACCCTGAAAATTCCCCTGAGTCTGTACCTGTCAGAGAAAGATTGTAGATTTTCCGGTACCCAGAAGTTATAAAAAGTTTGAGATACCTGAAAGGTACCCCACTTATCTGGATTTCGGGTTTGATCAAGTCAAACTCATCTCTGGAGAAATCGGCTCTGGAGTCTGTTCGCTCCCAGATCATGTCTCCATGTCCGTAGTTGAGGCGTAGATCCACTTCAAATTGGTTTATACGTAAAACCTGCATGCCGAGATAGCCTCCGCCAAACATATATTCAAGTTCAAATTTATTCGGAAAAACGAGGGTCTTTTCATAATGCCCCTTGAAGGTGCTCAGGAATACCCCTCCGGAAACTCGTCTATAGGAAAGGCCAAACCCGATTTGATCGCAGGCGTACGGGCCGTCAGGACCCGGGGTGACTTCTATCAGGGGTTCTAAATAGATGCCATATTGGTAAAGTACCTGATCAAGGTTGACCGTTGTGTCGGCAGTATTGAGTGTGTCAAGGCTTCCTTCCTGGGCAAAGAGCCTGGCCATGGTACAGATAAGCAGGATGATGAAGACTATTCGCATATACGCTTGAAGCTGGCGGCTTGGCTTACCGTAAACTTACCTTTTTGAATATTTTTTTTGTAGCGATGCAACCTTATTAATTTACTCAAGTCCTTTGTACGAAAATTGTTTAATGGGATTGGAAGCTTCTACCGTCAACCTACATTTTGAGATCATAGAGCGGTGCCGTCATGGTGATGAGGCAGCGCAGTATGAGCTATACAGACTTTATTCAAAGGCAATGTTCAATACGGCCCTTAGAATATGCGGGGCCAGAGAAGAAGCGGAGGATGTGCTGCAGGAGTCTTTTTTGAGTGCTTTCAAACATATTGCATCCTACAGGGCTGAAGCTTCATTTGGTGCCTGGCTGAAAAGAATAGTGGTGAACAAGGCGCTCTCGGCATTGAAGAAGAATGCGAAAGAAGCCTTGATGCTGGAAGAGGTGGCGGATGAGTATGATGACATGGATTATCACGACTCACCTGCAACCACCATTGATGTGGATCGGGTAAGAATGGCGGTAATGGACTTGCCCACGGGATTCAGAAGTGTCCTGTCCCTGTATTTATTTGAAGGATATGATCACAAGGAGATCAGCGGGATTTTGGGAATTTCCGAGTCCACATCCAAAACCCAGTATAAAAGAGCAAAAGATAAATTGAGATCACTATTAGAAAAGGAGGTAAGTCATGGATGACCAGTTAGAACGATTTGTGTTGGAGAACAGGGCTTCTTTTGATCAGGAGGAGCCCTCACCGGGTATTTGGAGTGAGATCTCCAAAAAACAACGGCAGACAAGCCCCTGGGTGGGGTGGTGGCGGGTTGCTGCCATTTGCTTCCTGATCTCTACGGTTTACCTGATTGTAGACAGGCATCAGTCAGATGCGGATATGACGCAGGAGCCGGGAGACGAGCTTGCGGAGTTTACCGTGGTGGAAGACTACTATACCACCCTGATTGCTCAGCGGAAATCTGAGCTGGCCGAATTATCCGATTCCGAACTTCGCCGAACTTTCCTGCTGGAGATAGAGCGGTTGGATGAAAGGTACGCTGAGTTGAAGGAGACTTATACAGATCAGAATGCGAGTGTGATGTTGTCAGACGCCATGATCAATAACCTGAAGCTGAGAATAGATATTCTGGATCAGCAACTTAGAATTTTGAGAGAATTAAAAAAACAAGAAGATGAAGATGTATCCCAAATTGAAATTTAAGCTGGTTGTATTGTTTCTGTTGGGCACTTATGGTGCGTTTGCCAGTGTGCTGGAGGAGAAGAAGCAAGTGATAGAGAAGTCTTATGACATCACCGAAAAGACCGTTTTTGAAGCGTCCAATCAATTCGGAGATGTGCATGTGAATACCTGGGATCAAAAGAAGCTCAAAGTGGTAGTGGAGATCATAGCCAATGGAAAAAGCGAGGAGCGTGCCCAGAAGATGCTGGATAAGATTAGTATTCAGATTGTGACCAAAGGGACCCTCATCTCTTTTGTTACGGCCATGGATGGCAATATGAACGCAAAAGGGGATGAGTCATTTAGGATAGACTATACTGTAAACCTTCCAGCCAACAACAAAGTGGCTGTGACCAACAAATTTGGAGACATCTACCTGGGTACCCGCACGGGAGATGTCAATCTCGATCTCAGCTACGGAAGTCTGAAAACCGAGGATATTGAAGGGTTTCTGGAGCTTGAGCTTTCGTTTGGAAAAGGGGTTCTTGGTAACACTGGCAAGTCTCATATAGAAGTAAAATATTCAGAACTGGATATGGGGAATGCCAATAGTATTGAGATGGAACAACAATTTTCGGATGTGGAGATCGGTGATGTGGATGAATTGGAGATAGAGAGCAAGTATGGTTCCGTGATGTTGGGCACCGTGGGGGTGGTGGATTCTGATGTGCAGTTTTCCGGATTTAAAATCGCGCGACTTCTGAACAGTCTGTATATGGAAGCCAACTACGTGTCGGAGTTTGAAATTAAGAGTTTGAGCAAGGATTTCACGAAGGTGTCCTTTTTCGGAAAGTTCAGTACCATCAATATCCGGCTGGAAGAGGGGCTAAAGGCGGATCTGGAGGCTGAGTTTAGTTTTTCCAATATGAATTCCAGCATATCCAATATGGAGACCTACTATAAAGTGAAAGAAGACCACAGAAGTGAATATAAAGCAAGAATAGGTGGGGGCGATCCTAATAAAAAGATCATTGTGAAATCGAGCTATGGGGACCTGAGGCTGCGGTAAATTCCTTTAGAAAAGGCCGGTGAGTTCGAAGTTTTCTTTGGTAGAGTCTTTGATTTTGCCACCCTCGCATTTGATGACACGTGCCGGAAATTTCTGAAGCAGGTGGTGGTTATGAGTGGCCATCACCACTGAGGTGCCGCTTTTATTGATTTCGAGAAAGAGCTTCATGATGCCATCAGACACTTCCGGATCGAGGTTTCCTGTGGGCTCATCAGCGAAGAGGATCTGAGGTTCATTGATCAGTGCACGAGCGATTACCACCCGCTGCTGTTCACCACCACTTAGTTGGTGGGGCATTTTAGCGGAAACAGAGCCCAGGCCTACACGCATGAGCACTTCAGCGAGCCGGCTCTTCATTTTGGATTTCTCTTTCCAGCCGGTAGCTTTCATCACAAAGTACAGGTTCTCTGCTACGCTCCGATCATAAAAGAGCTCAAAATCCTGAAAAATAATACCAATTTTCCTACGCAAATAGGGGACATCAGAGGATTTGATTCCTCTGATGTCGTATCCCACTACTTTGATGTCTCCCAATCTCAGTGGCAGATCGCCGTACAGCGTTTTCAGAAGTGACGATTTGCCGCTGCCTGTTCTCCCTACCAGATATAAAAACTCCCCTTTGCCAATGTCAAAAGAGACCTCACTCAGTACCGTGGCGTGATCCTGAAAGATGTTGGCATTCCTGATGGAAACAATGGGTTCGTCTGAGAAGGACATATGTTAGATTTCCAATTTTTGAAGCTTTCCGAAAGGGAGCTCATCAATTACCGCTTTGAGTTCCGATTCCTTCCCCTCCAGTCCGAATTTCTCCAGCTTCTGAAGGGGCCTGTCAGCCCTAAAATAGGCAATAAGTACAAATTTGTCATCTCTTAGTTGGATGTAGTCCGGAATCTTGGCCTTCCCCTTTACTTTAATGATATACATGGTAGCAGCACATACGTTCATCATCCAACTGTCAGAGGTGCTTACTTGTTGCCTTTTTTGTAATCTGCGAGGAATTTCTCCAGACCACTGTCAGTCAAAGGATGCTTCAATAAGCCAGTGATGACAGATAAAGGACAAGTGACCACATCTGCGCCAATTTCGGCACACTGGATCAAGTGCATATTATGTCTTACAGAGGCAGCAAGTACTTCTGTCTCAAATTCGTAGTTATCAAAAATCTGAACGATTTGCTCAATCAATGTGAGACCATCAAACCCAATATCATCTAGCCGACCAATGAAAGGGGAGATGTAGCTGGCGCCAGCTTTGGCTGCTAATATGGCCTGACCTGCACTGAAAATAAGGGTACAGTTGGTGCGGATGCCTTCATCCGTAAGGGCCTTGATCGCTTTCACACCGTCTTTGATCATTGGGATTTTCACCACGATCTTATCATCAATTTTGGCTAGCTCTTTACCTTCCTTGAGCATGGCTTCATACTCAGTAGAGATCACTTCAGCGCTCACATTGTCATCCACTATGTTGCAGATGTCTTTGTAGTGTTTCAGTATATTGGCCTTACCAGTGATTCCTTCTTTAGCCATCAAAGATGGATTGGTGGTCACCCCATCCAATACGCCCAGGTCATAGGCTTCCTGAATCTCATCAAGGTTTGCTGTGTCTATGAAAAATTTCATGTGTTCTTTTCTGTTTGTATGATTAAAAATATGACTTAAAATTAGGACAACGCGGGGAAACAAAAAAGGCAAACGAAATGTCGCACCGCTACAACCGCCTACCCTTGCTACCTTCCGGTCCTGGGGGATTCAGCAGGAGCTGGTCGCATCCGTTTGCCAGGCTGCAAAGGTAACAAAGAAATGTCCTTAAGATGAAATTATAATTCAGAAATAGGTCGATATTCTTCTGTGTGGTCATCACCACCTCCTTTATCGAGCTCATCGTCGCCATCCAGGTCTTCATTGTCCTCCTCTGAATCATCAAAGTAGCCGTCCAGCACGTCATCGTACTCCATATAGTCCTGGGTATCTATATCATTCTCCCTCATTTGAGTAGCGTTTGGTTCACCGGCTAAATTATCCTGAATTGCCCATAAAGAAATCACCGGATCCATTATGTCTTGTTTAGTAGTTTGTTATGTAATAACTATCCGAACCATACCCACCCACAAGCCCTTCTCCAAATGGAGCTGATAATGTTTGTATTCCTACGGATAAGCGGTGTATTTTTGCGAAGTTTTATACTTCAAAACTCTAAGAATATGGGAAAAGGAGATAGAAAAACGCGTAGAGGTAAAATAGCCAAAGGAACCTACGGTGTCAGAAGACCTAAAAACACAACGGGGAAAACTGAAACACCTAAAAAAGGCAAGAAAAAGTAATACGGGCCGTTTGAGTGTAATTGGGCATTAACCCCGGCATTTCCACGGATTATTTCAGAGCATAGTTGGAGCCCTGTGAGGTGCCATGTTTTTATGAGAAAAATTCTGATCATTCTGTTAATAGTAGCTGCCGGACAAGGGGCGTATGCCCAGGTGAAAGGATTCGTGGGGATGAAAGGTGGAGGACACCTTAGTACCGCGTATATAGAACACACGATATATAACACCTTTATGAATACCGGGTTCATTCCGGGATATCAGGGTGGATTGATGCTCAAACTATTTACCAATAAGTCCAGCACCTCATTTCTCAATGCCGGGCTACAGTCAGGGTTGGCTTATGAACAGAAAGGGTGGAAGCAGACTTTCGCAACTGACGAACCTGCCTATCACATTAAGATGTCATACCTCAATTTCCCCCTGGAGGCCATGGCCTATGCCGGAAGGGGTAATACCAAATTTTTCTTTACCCTGGGGATGTTTACAGAGTGGCTCCTCAATGTGGACACAGATCCTGATCCTAACCCTGACAATATGGGAACTGGCGTGGAGTTTTATACCTATGAGGAGGACAGGGACCGAACTTTTGGGTACGGAGTGAGACTGTCATTGGGTGTGCAGCACGAATTTCCTTTTGGTGCGATACACCTTGATGGGTTTATCTCCTATAGTGTAAGTAGTTTTATGAAGACACAGGATTTGGACAACCGCCTTCCGGACCTCAGTAACCATTATCTGGCCGGATTTACGGTTGCTTATATGATTCCTTTCGGGAAGATGGATTTTTAGGGTAACTTTCTATACCCAAAAACCCATCATTATAATGAACCTCCGAGCCCTCAAGTACCTCAGTGTGCTTTCTTTGCCAATTCTGGCTTATTTCTCCTTTCACAGTACCGGATGGCTGACCTATTTACCCATACTGGAGGCTTTTCTGATCATACCCATACTGGAGCTTTTCTTCAAACCGGATGCCGAGAATTTTTCGGAGGTGGAGGAGCAGAAGCGCTTGGAAAATCCTGTTTACGATGTTTTGGTTTACCTGATCGTGCCCATTCAGTTGGCCTGTGTGTGGTGGTTTCTTGTATCCATGACTCAGCCGATGGACCTTTTGACCAGGGTAGGGCGGATTACGGCCATGGGTATGCTCTGTGGGGTGATGGGGATCAATGTGGCTCATGAACTCGGACACCGAAAGCGGAAGTACGAGCAGCAAATGTCCAAAGTATTGCTCTTGACCTCTCTTTACATGCATTTTTTCATTGAGCACAACAGAGGCCATCACAAACATGTGTCTACCGCTGAAGACCCCTCCTCAGCTCGCCTGGGAGAGTCTTTATATGCCTTTTGGGTTCGGTCGGTGGTGCAGTCTTACTTGTCAGCCTGGAGATTGGAGGCGGCCAGATTGAGAAAAAAAGGGAAGAGCGCATACTCATTACGCAATGAGATGCTACAATTTCAGGTGATCCAGCTAACATTCCTGCTTGCGGTCGGTTATTTCTTTGGATGGGAGGTTATGCTCTATTACGTAATTGCAGCCGTCATGGGGTTTCTATTGTTGGAAACCGTTAATTACATTGAGCATTATGGGCTGACAAGAAACAAGACTGAGCGGGGCTACGAACGTGTGATGCCTGCTCATTCATGGAATTCTGACCACCTGGTGGGCCGAATTATGCTTTTTGAGCTTTCAAGGCACTCAGATCATCATTATATAGCCAGTAGAAAATATCAGGTACTGAGACACATGGATGAAAGTCCCCAAATGCCAACGGGTTATCCGGGAATGATGTTGATGGCTACTGTTCCTCCATTATGGTTTTATGTAATGAACAGGAAGATAGGTGTTGGTCGTAACGATTGAGTGAATTCATTGTTAAATTATTAAAAATAGTAAATATTACTTGAATTTAGTTTAATAATATTTCTATTTTTGTACGAAATTATTAAAACCGTTTAAAAGCAATCAAAATGGCAGTAGAAAAAATTGAAAAAGCACTGGTAGAAGCTAAGGACAAGCTTTCTCAACTAGGCATTGAGGAGCAGCTGGTTTCAGAAATCGAATGGTGTTTGGGAAGTTACGCACACGACCAAAATGCCGAGGGCCTTTATGTAAAAGGTGCCGAGGCTTACTCAGCTCTTGAGAAGTTTAAGAAAACAAATGCCCGAAAGGTATCGAAGAAATTATTGGATGATCTGGAGAAGGCGATCAAATCCAAATAAAAAGAAATTCAACTAACAAAAAAAGGCTTTCCTTGTCTCTAATAAGAGCAAAGGAAAGCCTTTTTTTATACTCCAAAGAGGGAGTTTATTTTTTAGGAATGAGGTGTTGATCTGCAATGGATCTCAGGTAGCTTTTCTTGGTGCTAATGCTTGGGTCTGAATAGATATAGGCCGAAAGATCAGCTACCACACCAGGCTTATAGCCTAATGCCAATGCAAGGCGCTCGCAAAACTGTATCTCACTCTGATAGATTTTTCCATCCACCTTCATCAGTTGAATGACATCAAACAGATAGGTGAACTTCTCATCAGGCGGTAAATTTTTGAGATTCGGAATGGGCCTGGGGTTGTCTATGATCAACTCCACTTCTTCCCGGGAAAGCCCACAACGCTCTCCTATTTTATGAATTAGTTTGCTCTCTTCTTCGGCCAAAAATTTATCAGCCATAGAAAGGTGAACCAGAATGCTCAGTTGTTCTTCATTGGGTAACATAGTGTGAAGATAATTCAAAAAATGAAAACCTATCTCAAAACTATTCTTGATTTATGCAGGAGGCCTGCGGGAGCGCTGATATTGATTAAATGGGTGCCATTAATGAGATACTGGGGAAGCTGAAGGTTGGTAGCCGTACTTTCCGGAATCAGATGGGTCTGGAAGGCCAATTTGCCCTCCGGGGTATACATTGTGATGCTTGTAGCGACACCCGGAAGCAGGTTTTCGATGCTCAGGGTCCGGTTTCCGTTTTCCAGCAGGGTGGGGTATATTTTGGTTCTGCTACTTTGGCTGGGTACTATGTGCCGTATTTCTGAATGCTCCCATTTGCCATCATAGTCTATTTGGCGTATGCGATAGTAGCAACTTCTGGTCAGTGGTAAATCTTCGTAAGTATAGCTGGATACCCCTTTATAAGTACCCTTTCCCGCCAGTTGGCCTATGACGCTCCAGTCTTCACCATTAAATGATTTTTCTACATGAAACCACTCATTGTTAATTTCCTGAGCTGTGGACCAGCTGATTTTTGGTCGCTGACTATCGGGCAGTACTACCTCGATGGAGAGCCAGGTTACAGGGAGTGCGCTTGCTCCGGCATAAGGAGACCCTATGTCACTACCTGAACCTACACCTTGTGCCGGGATACCGTAAGTATATCCGCTCGGAGTGTTCGCTCCGTCGCTGCTTTTTGCCCAACTAGAACCAGTGTTGTTGTCTGACTCCAATGAGGTGAGGTAGATGCTTTTGCCCTCTGAACTACTTACTGCGGGCCATGAGCCGGTTCCATTTTGGTACGATACCACATCCATAGCATTGGTGAGGTTGCCACTGTCATAATAGGCGCTATTGCCCCATAAGCCAAGTGACATTCCTGTATTGGAGAGGTCTGGTAGGTTGACGATGAGGGTGGGAACACTATTTCCGGTCCCCCAAGCCGCCTGAAAGTCAATATTTGTAATGTTTTGATCTATGAGAATGACTCCTTCGTTGGGTGCCAGAATGTAACTTCCGCTTATAGGGGTGTTACCAGCACTTCCCGAGTTGTCAAAAAGAACAAAGCCTTCCAGGTCTATGGGATTTGCTGTGTTATTATAGATTTCCACCCACTCGTAATCCGGCTCGGTGCTGTTGGGGTCATACATGATCTCAGTGATCAGAATCTCGGGATGAGTATTTCCTACATTTACTACTATGTTGTCAATGGCAAATTCATCTCTGGCTCCGATGCCAGACTCATCGTCAAATTGCCACGAAAGGTAGAAATGACTCCCGCTGGCCCATGACAGGCCATAGATCGTTTTAGTGACGGAGTACTTTACCCATTCGGGACTGACATCCGCTGTGGTAGGGGTTGAGACTTTTTTGAATCTAACTGTTTCATATGTGGTATTATCTGCACTGAAAGCTAAATTAATGGCACTGGATGCATTTTGATCATTGTATACATATACATCATAAGAGACCGTGACCGTACGTATGGTAGTGGCAGCTATGTCGTTTTGTAGTTTCAGCCTCAGACTTCCTGGTGTCATGTCCGTATCGTCGGCCTGAAAGCCGAGTGCGTAATCGGGAGATAAAATTGTGCCGGTATTGAAGGCATAAAGCCCACTCAAAAGAACTCCACCCTGAGAGATGCCTCCGGTAAAGTCACCAAGCACTCCGGTGCCATTGAAGTTCACATCACCATCACTCATGCCAAAGATGGCCCATGCACGTGAGTCCAGCTGCCCTAAAGTAACGGGGAGGCTCACCAATCCGATTCCTTGCAAAGGCCCCAGATTAACACCAAGCAGGGTATTGTCAAAGTCTATGGTATGGTCTGTATCGAGTGAGTTGATACTTAATTGAGCACTACTGGTGTAGAATGCCAGCAGCATTACGAGAATTATTTTGGTTTTGAGTAGAGTCATTTTATGCAGTAATTTGATCTCAACACAATGATAATTAGGGGGATAGGGCCTGGTTGGGTAAAAACGTTCAGTGATACCTTTTTCTCGTTGGAATTTTTTTAAACGAAGTGCTTGGAATTGATTTTATGCCTGTTGTACATTAGCGGCATGATTAGAACAAACACATACTACTGGTGGCACATACTCCTTTTAGGTTTATGAACAGAGGTGGTATGTAGAAGAAATATATCTTGTAAAACCCGCTGTTCACAGCGGGTTTTTTTTTGGACAATAAAAATCAGATGGAAAAAAAGTACCAACTCAAGATCAGACAGAAAAACCTCCTGGCAGACATGGTCACGCCAGTGGGGTTGTATCTAAAAATACGGGACAAGTTTGCCAAGTCTTTCTTATTGGAAAGTTCGGACTATCATGGATCTGAGAATAGCTTCAGCTATATCTGCTGTGATCCGATCGCTTCATTCAAAGTAGAGAATGATCGGGTGGAAATGGCCTTCCCGGATGGGTTGGTGGAGCATGCCACAGCTTCAGAGAAAAGTGAGGTACTTCCATTCCTGCGAGATTTCCTTGGTCGGTTTGATGTCCCCAGTCAGGGGGATAAATTCATTCGAACCGGACTTTTTGGTTATATGTCCTATGATGCCGTGCAGTATTTTGAGGACATTTCATTATCAAACCCAAGGACACCATCCTCTGAAATACCACAAATCCATTACAGCGTATTTCGATACATTATTGCGCTGGATCATTTCAAAAATGAGTGCTATCTCATGGAGTGCTACCTGGATGAGCCTCAGGATTCAGGTTTCGAAGATTTGCTCAATGTGATTTCTCAAAAAAATATTCCTTCTTATTCCTTCGAAAAGTCATCAGAAACAAGCTCCAATTTTGACGACAACACCTTTTTGGAGCGGGTGAACAAAGGGATCAAACATTGTGATCTGGGAGATGTCTTCCAGGTGGTATTCTCCCGTCAGTTCAGTACACACTTCAAGGGAGATGAGTTTCAGGTCTACAGAGCCTTGCGGTCTATCAATCCTTCCCCTTATCTCTTTTACTTTGACTATGGTGGATACAAGATTTTTGGGTCGTCCCCTGAAGCCCAGATTGTGGTCAACAGTGAGGAGGCAGTTATTTACCCGATCGCAGGCACCTTCAAGCGAACCGGTGATGATGCGGCAGATGCGGAATTGGCCAAAAAACTGCTGGAAGACCCCAAGGAAAATTCGGAACACATCATGCTGGTAGATCTGGCCAGAAATGACCTGAGTAAGAGTTCTGATGAAGTGAAAGTGGAGACCTACAAGGAAGTGCAATATTATTCGCATGTGATCCACTTGGTATCTAAAGTGACCGGAAAACTGCGAAAGGATGCTGATCCGCTTGACATTGTGGCCAGTACGTTTCCTGCAGGCACCCTGTCAGGAGCGCCCAAATACCGGGCGATGGAACTGATAGATGAAAACGAGAACATTGCCCGGGGCTTTTACGGTGGTGCCATTGGTTTCATGGACTTCAATGGGAATTTTAACCACGCCATTATGATTCGTACTTTTCTGAGCAGAGGCAGCCAGCTCTACTTCCAGGCAGGGGCAGGCATTGTTTCCAAATCTGATCCTCAAAGTGAGGTGCAGGAGGTATACAACAAACTGGCGGCATTAGAGTCGGCAATGAAAATGGCTGAAACGATCAACAACTGATGAAGAAGATATTAGTAATCGATAATTACGACTCATTCACCTACAATCTGGTGCACATCTTACGTGAACTGGGAGCAGATGATCGCATGGAGGTGCATAGAAATGACAAGATAGCTGTGGAATATGCAGAGGGTTTTGATCATATTTTGCTCTCACCGGGGCCGGGATTACCCAAAGATGCGGGGGTGATGCCTGAAGTCATTAGCAAATATGGTTCGTCCAAAAACATTCTTGGAGTCTGCCTTGGGCATCAGGGAATAGGAGAGGCCTTTGGTGCGGAGTTGTTTAACCTGCCCACTGTTTTTCATGGGGTGGCTACGGATGTGCAGCTCACAGATAAAAAGGATGAACTCTTTAGTGACCTTCCGAACGTATTCAAAGTGTGCCGATATCACAGTTGGGCAATCATGCCTGATACCATACCCAACGCCCTGGAGGTGACTGCAGTGGATGAGTCTGGCAACGTGATGGCCATCAGACATAAAGAATTCAACGTGAGAGGCGTTCAGTTTCATCCTGAATCCATCATGACAGAGCACGGAAAGAAAATGATGCAAAACTGGTTATCTGTAGAACTATGAAGCAAGTACTGGACAAACTGTTTAAATACCAATCCCTTTCGCGGGAGGAAGCTTTTCAAATCCTCTCCAATCTGACCACAGGTAAGTATAACAATAGTCAGATGGCGGCCTTTATGACCGTCTATCTGATGCGAAGCATCACTGTGGAGGAGCTGGAAGGCTTCAGGGATGCCATGCTGGAGCTTTGTGTGAAAGTGCCTGTGGACGAGTACAATGGCATTGACCTGTGTGGTACAGGAGGTGATGGCAAAAATACCTTCAATATCTCTACCATTTCATCCTTTGTGGTGGCAGGTGCCGGACAGAATGTAGTGAAGCACGGCAATTACGGAGTATCTTCTGTAAGCGGTTCTTCCAATGTATTGGAAAGCATGGGAGCTAAATTTACCAATGACATTGGCATCATCAGGAAAAGCCTGGATGAGGCCGGTATTTGCTTTTTGCATGCGCCGTTATTTCACCCTGCCATGAAAAATGTGGGGCCGGTCCGTAGGGAATTGGGGATCAAGACTTTTTTCAATATGCTGGGGCCCATGGTGAATCCTGCCATGCCCAGGAACCAATTGGTGGGTGTATTTAGTCTGGAACTGGCCCGTCTTTATGGTTATCTGTATCAGAAAACCGACAAACGTTTTGTCATCCTTCATGCCCTTGATGGGTATGATGAAGTTTCCCTCACTGGTGGGTTTAAGGCCATTATGAATGATCACGAGGAGGTCTTTCAGCCGGAAGACATCGGCCTCAAAAGGTTAAGAGCAGAAGATCTGTATGGTGGAGAAACTGTGGAGGAAGCCGTTGCTATTTTCAAAAGCATCCTTAATAATGAGGGTACCGAGCCACAGGTGGAGGCTATTCTGGCTAATGCCGGCCTGGCCATCTCGGTGGGAAAACAAATAAGTATAGGGGACGGAATAGCAGCCGCTCGCGAATCAATCCAATCAGGGAAGGCCCTGCAGTCTTTCAAAAACTTTTTAGCAGTGAACAACTCATGAATATACTCGATCAGATAGTAGCAGATAAAAAGGAAGAAGTAAGCCAAAAGAAAAGTCTTTATCCGGTGAAGCTCCTTGAGCAAAGTACCTACTTTGGAGCTCAGCCGGTTTCTTTGAAAAAATACATCCGGAGGCCGGATAAGGTAGGAATTATCGCTGAGTTTAAGCGAAAGTCTCCATCCAAAGGGATCATTAACGACGGAGCCAAGGTGGAAAGAACGTCCATTGGCTATATGCAGGCGGGTGCTTCGGGGCTGTCGATCCTCACAGATACCAAATATTTCGGGGGTAAAAATGAAGACCTCACCACGGCCAGAAGTTTTAATTTTTGCCCCATTCTGAGAAAGGACTTCATCATAGATGAGTATCAAATCATCGAGGCTAAGTCGATTGGAGCAGATGTGATCTTGCTGATCGCGGCCTGCCTCAAGCCTGAGGAAGTAAAGTCTTTAGGAGCTTTCGCCAGGTCATTGGGGCTGGAGGTGCTATTGGAGGTACATAATGAGGAAGAACTTAATAGTTCCATCAATGAGCACGTGGATCTGCTGGGGGTAAACAATCGGAATCTACAAACTTTTGTGACAGATGTGGATACCTCCAGAGAGCTGGCATCCAAAATTCCCGATGATTTTGTGAAAGTCTCGGAGAGTGGCCTCAATGACCCGGCAGTGGTGGTGGATTTGATGAGTCATGGGTATGAGGGATTCCTCATAGGTGAGTACTTCATGCAGAAAGGCAGCCCTGAAAAGGCGTGTAGTGATTTTGTGAAGCGCATTAAAGAACTCAAACACTAGCCGATGAAGCTGAAAGTCTGTGGCATGCGTGAGGTGGACAATATCCGGGATTTGCTGGCTTTGAAACCGGATTACATGGGGATGATCTTCTATGAGAAAAGCCCGCGACATGTGCTGCAAAGACCTGAGGTGGACCTTTCGGGGGTTCAGAAAGTGGGGGTGTTTGTGAATGCTTCTGATGAAGAAATGATAGAAAAGGCCCGGACTTACGGATTGAATTTGCTGCAACTGCATGGCGAAGAGCCTGTCGCACAGGTACAACGCCTAAAGAAACTTGGTTTTGAATTGATCAAGGTTTTTAGCGTGACAAATCATTTGCCCATTGCAGTAATGGAAGCGTATGCTCCTTATGTGGATTACTTTCTTTTTGACACCAAGACACCTGCTTATGGGGGTAGTGGAGAAAAATTTGACTGGAGGATTTTAAAGGATTATAATCTGGATAAGCCCTTCTTTCTGAGTGGAGGGATTGAATTGGAAGATATAGACACCATCCGGCAATTGGGGATAACCCAACTGTATGCCATCGATGTGAACAGCAGGTTTGAACTGGCACCAGCGGTAAAAGACATCAAAAAGATTGAAGCATTAAAAAGTAGATTATGAGTGAAGTGAGATCGAAATATTTAGTAGATGAGCGCGGCTATTTTGGCAAGTTCGGCGGAGCCTATATTCCCGAAATGTTATACCCCAATGTAGAGGAGCTCCGAATCCACTATTTGGAAATAATGAATTCCCCTTCGTTTCAAAAGGAATTTCAGCAGCTGCTGCGGGACTTTGTGGGACGACCAACTCCGCTCTATCATGCATCCAGGTTGTCGGAACTGTTCAACGCAAAGATTTACCTGAAGCGTGAAGACCTCTGCCACACAGGTGCTCACAAGGTGAACAACACGGTGGGGCAGATTCTGCTGGCCAAAGCCCTGGGTAAAAAGCGGATCATCGCCGAGACGGGTGCCGGTCAGCATGGGGTGGCTACGGCCACGGTATGTGCGCTGATGGGCATTGGGTGCATCGTCTACATGGGAGAGGTAGACATGGCTCGCCAGCGGCCCAATGTGGAGCGAATGAAAATCCTGGGAGCTGAGGTGCGACCAGCAAAAAGTGGCAGCAAAACGCTGAAGGATGCTACCAATGAGGCCATGCGTCACTGGATCAATAATCCGCAAGACACCCATTACATCATAGGCTCGGTAGTAGGGCCACATCCATATCCTGATTTGGTGGCTCGTTTCCAAAGTGTAATCAGTGAAGAAATTAAATGGCAGCTCTCGGAGAAAGAAGGGCGGGAAAACCCTGATTACGTTTTCGCATGTGTGGGTGGTGGCAGCAATGCGGCCGGAGCTTTTTATCATTACCTGGATATACCTGAGGTGAAGCTGGTAGCAGCGGAGGCCTCCGGATTGGGTGATCACACTGGTAAATCGGCGGCCACTACTGCGCTGGGTAGAGAAGGCGTGCTCCATGGCAGCAAGACCATCCTTATGCAGACAGATGACGGGCAGGTAATTGAGCCTTACAGCATCTCGGCAGGGTTGGATTATCCGGGCATTGGGCCATTCCATGCGCACCTGTTTGATTCAGGGCGGGCAAAGTTCTTTGGTATTACCGATGAAGAGGCCATGACGGCAGGCGTGTTACTAAGCCGCATGGAGGGGATCATTCCAGCCGTAGAGAGTGCCCATGCATTGGGGGCCCTTCATAAAATGACTTTTGAACCACAGGATGTGGTGGTGGTGAATCTTTCAGGTAGAGGAGATAAGGACCTGGAGACTTACATCAAATGGGGGAAATACTGATTAGCCATTTCAACACACCGACCAACAATTTTTAAAAACCAGTTAATGATGAATCGAATAGATCAGGCATTTATAGATAAAAAGGATCACCTGCTGAATGTGTATTTTACAGCGGGGTACCCAACACTGAATGATACCCTGGATATAGCCAGGAGTCTGAATGATGCAGGGGCAGATTTGATAGAAATAGGGTTGCCTTTTTCTGACCCGATAGCCGATGGCCCCACCATACAGGAGAGCTCGCATGTGGCCCTTGAAAATGGGATGACCCTTGCTTTGCTTTTCGAACAGCTCAAAGACCTCAGGAAAACCGTGCAGGTGCCTGTGCTGCTCATGGGCTATATCAACCCCATTCTCCAGTTTGGTTTTGAGGCTTTTTGTAAAAAATGTCAGGAAGTAGGAGTAGATGGTTTGATCCTGCCGGATCTGCCAATGTACGAGTATGAAGAAACCTATAAGGAAGTGCTTGATCAATATGGTCTCTACAATGTATTTCTGATCACCCCACAGACCTTGGGTGAAAGGATCACCAAAATAGACGAACTGAGTAGAGGGTTTATCTACATGGTTTCATCTTCCAGCACCACCGGAGCAAAATCCGGCATTAGTGAAGAACAGATCGCTTATTTTGAGCGCATCAAAGCATTGAACTTGAAAAACAGAAAATTGATTGGTTTTGGTATTTCTGATCATGCTTCCTTCAGCAAGGCATGCGCCTACGCTGACGGGGCCATTGTAGGGAGTGCTTTTATCAAATTGCTGGCAGAGGATAAATCCCCAGCCTCTATTAATCAGTACATTCAACAACTTAAAACCCCACAGTCATGATCATACAACTAGAACCCAACATCACCGCAGCCCAGAAGGAAGGACTTAAGGCCCAGATAGCTTCGTTGAAATACAAAACGAATGATGTGAAGACCCAAATGGGTGAGTACATTATCGGTATTGGTAAGGAAAAGTTTGATGTGAGGAATATTGGTCACCTGCCAGGGATTAAAGACATCCACATCGTTTCGGACGACTATAAACTGGTCTCCCGTAAATGGAAAGTAAATCGGACGGCTATAGACCTGGGAGATGGTGTGCTGATAGGGGACGGGCACTTTGCGATGATGGCCGGGCCCTGTAGTATTGAGGGGGAGGAGAATATTGAAAAGACCATTCAGCACCTGAAGGAAAACGACATCAAAATTATGCGTGGGGGGGTGTATAAGCCCCGTAGTTCACCTTATTCATTCAGGGGGATGGGTATCGATGGTCTGAAACTCTGGTACAAGGCTGCCAGAGAGAATGGGATCAAGATCGTAACCGAGGTGATGCAGGTTTCTCAGATTGCTGAGATGTACGATTATGTAGATATCTATCAGGTAGGAGCCAGAAACACCCAGAATTTTAACCTGCTGGATGAGCTGGGTAAAGTAGACAAGCCCGTGATGATCAAGAGAGGAATCTCGGGTACCATTGATGAGCTGTTGTACAGCGCAGAGTACGTTTTCGCGGGAGGCAATGAAAGACTTTTGCTTTGCGAACGAGGCATCAGAACTTATGAGAAAGCCTCCAGAAACACCTTTGACATTAATGCCATTCCAATATTGAAGGAAAAGACACACTTGCCGGTGATTGCAGATCCATCACATGGTGTGGGCATACGCGACTATGTGGAGCCGGTGGCGCTGGCTGCTACTGTGGCTGGTGCCGATGGGGTGATTTTCGAAATACACGAAAAACCAGAAAAGGCCTTCTCTGACGGGCAGCAGACGTTGGATTTTGAGGAGTCGGCCAGGCTCATCAGGAAAATGAAAGCTTTGAAAGAGCTGGAATAATAAAAAGGGATGTCTGCTGTACAGACATCCCTCTTGCTTTTATTTCGGTTATTGACTCATAGGAATTTCGATGATAATTTGACACCCTTCCCCGGGTTGGCTATTGATTTCCATGTTTCCATTAAACATCTCCACCCGACGCTTGATATTATTTAACCCAATGCCCTCGATAGCCTCTTTGGGTGAAAACCCTTTGCCATCATCCTGGATGATCATCTTCACTTTGAATTCGTTGGCCTGAAAGCAGAAGTCGAGCTTTGATGCCTGTGAGTGTTTGATGATGTTATTCAGTTGTTCCTGCAAAATGCGGTAAATATTGATTTTAAGTAATGAACTCAGTTCTACTTCCGGAGCCATTATGGCATCAAAGGAGATATGGTACTGATCATTGGAATTAATGCTTTGAAGTAGTTTATTCAGGGCGTCTTCCAGAGGGGTTTCCTCCATATTGGATGGAGCCAGGCGATGTGAAAGCTTCCTGATTTCATGGATGGCCGTGTCTGTATAATTATGCGCCTTGTCTATGCACTGGTGTTCAAACTCTGGCAAGGATTGCAGATGGTTCAGGTTCATGACTGAGGCTACCAGTAGCTGAATGATGTTGTCATGTAGCTCCTGACCCAGCTCGTAACGCTCTTCTTCCTGAGTATTGATGATGGCTTTGGCAATCTTCTGTTCGGCTGTGACGCTCTCCGTGATGTCTCTGCTCACTCCGATCATAGATACAGGCTCTCCATGATCATTCATAGTCACGATGGCGCTTGCTTCAATATGACGAATCTGGTGATTAGCCCATACCACCCTGAATTTTTCATTGAAGTGACCCGTTTTCATGGCCTCTTTTACACGCGCCTCGAAGCTGGCTACATCGCGTGGGTGAATGGATTTAGTCCAGTCATTGTAAGAGTGTTTAAAGTTGCCCAAAGGCACCTCGTACATGTCAAACATATATTCATTCCACACCATTTTGTTATTCACAATGTCCCAGTCAAAGATCCCCATGCCTGCAGATGTGGTGGCCAGGATCAATCGATTGGAAAGTTGCTGAAGTTCCTTTTCTGCCTTTTTCTGATCTGTGATATCCTGCATGGCGCCCAGCATTCGTACCGGTATTCCATGGTCATCAAACATCACATAAGACCGGTCCAGGATATACCTGTAAGTTCCATCCGGGTGGCGGAAACGGTATTCCTCAGTGATTGAATCCTTTCCATTTCGGAGGGCATTGCTCATGGATCTTTTCAGGCCATACACATCATCAGGATGCACTCTTGAAAAGAATGAGTCATCATTCAGGAAATCGGTCGTTCTGTTTTTTCCATAGAAGGTATAGAGCTGATCATTTCCGAGTAAGGTATTGTGTACAATGTCCCAATCCCAGACGGCATCATTTGTGACTTTGGAAATGAGTTCGTAGCGTTCATTGGACATTCTCACCATTTCTTCCGCCTTTTTGCTCTCTGTGAGATCCAGGAACGATCCCATAATCTTGAGTTGCTCATCGGGGGCAGCCATAAAGGCGAAGCACCTGATGAGAAGGATTCCGTATTCATTAGGGCCTACTTTGTACCGGATTTCATCAGTCCATCCGGTGGCCTTTTTGTTTTGAATCTGATCCAGTTTATCCATGACTTTCACCTGATCCTCAGGGTGAATCTTTACCAGCCACTCCTCAAAAGAGGGAACGCCATCTTTAGGGTCGAAACCGAATAAGAGGTAGTGACTCTCACTCCACCAGGCCTTATCGCAAGAAGGACACCATTCAAATAGTGCGTCGTTGGTTGCCTTGGCGATAAGATTGAACCGCTCATAGGAGTGTTGTAATTTCAATTCTCTTTTTTTGGATTCTGTAATATCCTGGAGTGTTCCCTCGGCTTTCGAAAACTTTCCATTTTCATCAGATGTACCGGCGCTCACCATTCTTAGGTGGTACAAGTCTCCTGTCGATCTATAGAATCTGAATTCTGTTTCTTTTGGGGTGTTATCCAAAGTAATAGTTTTCCGAGCGGTTTTTACCTTCTCAAGGTCATCCGGGTGGATCATCGCATATAAGTCATCTTCCGGAATGGGGCCATTCTCTTTTTCCCTCCCGCAGATTTTATACATTTCATCCGACCAGTAGGTTTCGTTGGTGTCCCAGTTCCACTCCCAATAGCCTAGCTTGGCTATTTCCTGGGCGGTGGTAAGCTGCTTGTGTGACTTGTGGAGGGATTTTTCAGCATTTACTTTTTCACTGATATCAATTCCCACACCTATCAGGCAGGTTTCACCATTGTATTGAACGGCTATTCCAGTGAAATAGTAGGGTACCCGTTGACCGTTTTTCAACAAGAGATCCGCTTCTACATTATCTTCTCCGGAGATGAAGACGTTACTGATTTTTTCGGTGAGCAGCGCACGCTGATCTTCATGGAAGAACTGGATGGGATGCATGGCGCTGATTTCAGCACCAGAGTAACCCGTTACGGCTTCTAAATTATTGTTCCATCGATAAAATTTACCTTCCTGATTGAACAAATAAAATACCCCGGGCAGGCTGTTGAGGATGTTGTCGGAGAGATCCTTTTCCTCAAGAATTTTTTTCTCCGCGAGCTTTTGAGCCGTGATGTCCTGAGTGGCTCCCTTAATCCCAACCACCTGATCATTCTCTATTTGAGGTTGCCCGATGACTCTGAGCCATTTTCCGGATCTCTGAAGCTGGACTTCCAGATCATAGGGAACCCGATCCTTAGTAGCTCCAAGGATGGCGTTGCGGAGATCTTCTTGCGAGGAGGCCGTGTACAGATCAAGCCAGGATTCATCGGTGAGCGGTATATCGTCAGTTAAGTCGTGTATTTGGAGAAACTCCGGGCTCCAGTCTCTTTTGGAATAGTTGTTAATCCCAAACTCCCAGGCACCTATTTTAGCTATTTCACCTACTTCTTTGAGTAATTGGTCCCTTTCCTTGAGCGCTTTTTCAGCTTCTTTTCTTTCGGTAATGTCTCTTACGATCGCCTGGATGTTGCCACCTTCTGCGAGCTTGGAACTGATCTCCACCAGAAACTTTTCCCCATTCTTTCTCGTGGCCACGCGTTCCACCATCCGATGGACTCCCGAAAGCAATTCTTGCATCATTTCGGGAAAGTCATTTGCTTCTATCAAATCAAGGATGCCAAGCTTTTTCATCTCTTCGGCGGTGTACCCTGTCATTTTTAAGCCACTCTGGTTAACATCTACGATCCGGGCCCTGGCATCGGCAATGAAAATCCCATCCGATGCATGATTGAATAGTGATTTGAATTTTTGTTCGCTTTTTTGAACCCGGTTGGATGCTTCACGCCTTTCGGTCACATCATGCTGCACCCCGAAGTGCCCGATGATTCGATCTTTTTCGTCATAGAGTACCGTATAGTCGCCTTCCACCCAGAAACTGGTACCATCAAATCTACGCTCGTCAGTATCTATTTTCAGTTTGCCCTGATCAAAGAAATCACGCCAGATGGTCTTACCATATTCCATGTCGTGTTCAAAAAAATCTTTCGGCGTAAGGCCAATATATTCTTCCTCCCTGGCGCCATACTGGTCCAGCATGGCCTGATTGACTTTAGTGATTCGCTGATGATTAAACACATAATCCAAAGCCGCATCTTTGTCGGTAGCTTCATTCCACTCGATGGGCTCATCCAGCATCATAAAGAAGAATCCGCTGAGTGAGTTGTTAAAAAAGAGATCCATTTCCTTCTTACTTTCCAGTAAGTGATTTTGAACCCTTTTATTCTCTGTGATGTCTTGTACCAGAGACATGATGGAGACCACTTCGCCAAGCTCATTTTTTAAGGTTGAATTATACCAGACACAGTCTATTACTTTACCAGACTTGGTGTAATTCCGGTTAAAGGAGACGTTTCTGCTTACCCTGCCAGATATTAAATCTTCTGCTACTTTGTTAGTTTTTTCAAGATCTTCCTCATAGATCAGATTAAAGCCTGTGATGTCGTTGCTTAGTATTTCCTTGCTCGACCATTCAAAAATCTCCTCGCACCTGGCTGACCATTGGGTCACTTTGAGTGATCTGTCGTATTCCACTACCCCCAAAGGACTGTTATTCAAATGGGCCGAAAGCTGAATGTAGGTTTGCCTGAGTTCCTCCTCTGTACTCCTGCTTTTTGTGAGGTCGTTGGCAGTGACTATTTTATAAGGCTTGCCACCGAGTTCAATGTTTTCAATGGATACGGATACCGTGATGAGCGTCCCATCTTTTGCTCTCACCTGTCTTTCCAGGTTGATAGTGCGCTCACTGGCGGCCAATTGCTTCAATACTTTTTCGCGATCACCCGTGAGGTCATCAGAGATGAGCCCACTCTCAATGGAAGTTTTTCCGATGAGTTCATTTTTTGAGTAACCCAAAAGCTTGCAGAGTGCTGGATTTACTTCGATAATTCTAAACTTGTCATCCAACATGGCTATTCCTAACACATTCGAATGAAAAGTCTTCTGAAACAAAGAGTCCTGAGCTACCTGATCCAGAAGGCTGGGGGTTTTATGAAAGATGATACAACCCAGGAAGTTATCAGATAAAAAGTCACCGTCATAGGTGTAAGTGTATTGGACGTGGTGTGAGTCTCCATTGCAGCCACTGAGATAGCATTCCCCTTCGCTGGGCTCCTGGATGCTGAGTTTCTGGAGATTGAAAACCGTGTCTAAGCTTTTACCTTCCAAAGAACTGTACCCTGTTATTTGAAGGGCTCTATCGTTTGCATGAGTAATACTACCGTAGGAGTTTATGAGCAGCACTGGAAAAACACCGTTTTCAAAAAATGGGTGACCTTTTATTTTATATTGAACTGTATTATTCATTTTGACAGATTTTGTACTAAAAAATGGTAATACAAACCAATCAATTATGGAGAGATCATTCTTGAAAACTCGTTGAATAAGAAGATTTGATCGGCGGAAAGCGGTTTTCCCAGGGAAATAGTGGTCATTAGTTGTTAGATCGTGCGCAAACCCTATTTTCAGTCATTATTGTTGTATTTACCTTTCATATAGAGAATCTGCGATCTGACAGTTCTGATTATCCGATCCCCATCCTTATTGTTATCTTTGCCGGGAACAATAACCCAAAACCCCAAGTTTGTATTGTATGAAACAGATCTATGGACATTACACTGACGAGGACTTCCAGGTATGGAAGATTTTATACGACCGCCAGATTAAAAACCTTCCGGAAGCGGCTTGTGATGCGCACATGGAAGGTTTGGATAAAGTAATCTTCGTGCCGTCAGAAATTCCCCATTTTGATGGTACTAATGAGATTTTGCAGAAGCTCACCGGTTGGAGACTTGCAGTAGTGCCGGGCATCGTCCCTGACTACACCTTCTTCGAGCTCATGTCTAACCGGCGGTTTCCGGCTACCACATGGCTCAGGAAGATGGAGGAACTGGATTACCTGGAGGAACCAGACATGTTTCACGATGTGTTTGCACATGTGCCCTTACTTACCAATCAGGCCTTTGTAGACTTCCTGCAGGAGTTAAGCAAGATTGGCCTTGGCTATGTCGGAAATGACTATGCCATCGAAATTCTGTCAAGAATCTACTGGTTTACCGTGGAGTTTGGCTTGATTCAGGAGCCTCAGGGGCTGAGAATCTATGGTGCGGGCATACTCTCCTCTGCAGGAGAGACTAAGTTTTGCCTGTCAGATAAGCCGCCAAAGCATGATTTTGATGTAAGAACCATCGCACAGACAGATTACAGAAAGGATGTGTTCCAGGAGCAATATTTTGTCATCAAATCCTTTGAACAACTGTACCAGAGTTTGCCGGAGATCAAAGAAGTTTTGGTAGAAATGGTGGAGAAAAGAAAGGAAGAAAGTGTGCTTGCTTAGCATTTAGGATATAAATTTGTTTTCATAAAAGACCGTCTCAATTGATCATGAAAATCTTTTGGGACGGTTTCTTTTTGTTCACAGCATGAAAGTAGCCATTGTAAAATACAACGCCGGAAACATCCAGTCACTGACCTTTGCCCTGAACCGGCTCGGGATTACTCCGGTGCTATCTGATAATCCTGAGGTACTTCTTACTGCGGATAAAGTGATTTTTCCAGGGCAGGGAGAGGCTAGCTCAGCCATGAGGAGTCTCAGGGCAGCCGGACTGGATAAAGTACTCAGGCAGCTCAGACAACCTTTTTTGGGCGTATGCCTGGGCATGCAGCTGATGTGTGCTGCTTCTGAGGAGAATGATACCGAAGGGCTGGGCATTATCCCCGAGAAGGTACTTCGGTTTGCTGATCCTTCGGTGAAGGTGCCCCATATGGGATGGAATGACATTACAGACCTGAAGTCACCGCTGACACGGGGGATACATGAGCATAGTTACCTCTATTTTGTGCACAGTTATTACGTGCCTCTGAGTGAGTATACTGTTGCTACTTGTGCTTATCCCCAACCCTTTAGCGCTGCGCTCAATAAAGATAATTATTATGCCATCCAGCCACACCCCGAAAAGAGCGCCGATGCAGGCATGAAACTATTGGATAACTTTTTGAAATTATAAGGATGCAAATTATTCCGGCTATTGACATCATTGATGGGCAGTGTGTCCGACTCACCAAAGGGGACTACGATCAGGTGACTACCTACTCCGATGATCCGGCGCAGGTTGCCCGTGATTTTGAATTGGCTGGGATTTCCAGACTTCATGTGGTGGACCTGGATGGAGCCAAGGCCAGGCACGTGGTGAACATCGATACACTGAGAAACATCACTTCGGCCACCGGACTTTCGGTAGATTTTGGTGGGGGAGTGAAAACCAGAGAAGATCTGGAGTTAGTACTGGCTGCGGGTGCCAGGCAAGTGACTGCCGGGAGCATTGCAGTGAGTGATAAAGCTGAAGTCAAAAAGTGGATTGTGGAATTTGGCCCTGAGAAAATTATCCTCGGTGCGGATGTGCTGAATGGGAAGGTAATGGTTTCCGGTTGGCAGGAATCATCTGGTGAGGAGCTCATGGACTTTCTCGACTTTTATGTGCAGTTGGGTATTCAATATGTCATCTGCACGGATATCAGTAAAGATGGGGTATTGGCCGGGCCGTCATTTGAACTCTATGAGGCCATACAAGAGCGATTTCCCACGCTGAAATTGATTGCCAGTGGCGGTGTCTCGGGCAAAGATGACCTTATCAGGCTAAAAAGTCAGGGACTCTATGGAGCCATAGTAGGGAAGGCTTTTTATGAAGGTAGATTAACTTTGGAAGAATTGACCACCATCTGATGCTCACAAAAAGAATCATACCTTGCCTGGATATCAAGGACGGACGAACTGTCAAGGGAGTCAACTTTGTTGACTTGCGGGATGCCGGTGATCCCGTGGAGCTTGCGGAGCGATATACGCGAGAGGGGGCAGATGAGCTTGTTTTTTTAGATATTTCTGCCACTTTGGAAAAGCGGAAAACGCTTCTGGAGCTGGTGCGTAAGGTGGCTGAGGCCATTCATATTCCTTTCACAGTAGGGGGGGGCATCAGTTCTGTAGCGGATGTAAGGGCCTTGCTCAGTGAAGGGGCAGATAAGATTTCGATCAACTCATCAGCGGTGAAGAACCCTGACCTGATCGATGAGCTGGCAGCTGAGTTTGGTAGCCAGTGCATAGTAGTGGCTATCGATAGCCGCAATGTAGATGGAGTTGATTTGGTGCACACCCATGGTGGTACTCAACCCACAGCGCTGGAGACCATAGCATGGGCGAAAGAAGTGGCGAGAAGAGGAGCAGGAGAGATCCTCCTGACGTCTATGGACCATGATGGCACCAAAGCCGGTTTTGCCGTGGATCTTACCAAAAGGGTGAGCAGGGCGGTGAGAATCCCGGTGATCGCTTCCGGCGGGGGCGGTGACGAATCGCATTTTGTGGAGATATTTGGAGCAGGGTCGGCAGATGCGGCTTTAGCCGCCAGCATATTTCACTACCAAGAGGTGGAAATTATGCATTTGAAGGATGAATTGATTAAAAATAACCTACCAATAAGAAAGTAATGGCATTGGATTTTCAAAAAGGAGACGGGCTCATTCCAGCAGTGATTCAGGATGATCAGACAGGCAAAGTGCTGATGCTTGGGTACATGAATGAAGAAGCCCTCACACAAACCAAACAA
Organism: Marinoscillum sp.; assembly: GCF_040222955.1. Lineage (GTDB taxonomy): Bacteria > Bacteroidota > Bacteroidia > Cytophagales > Cyclobacteriaceae > Marinoscillum. The sequence goes on from NZ_JAVKCA010000020.1 coordinate 204,240, forward strand.
TCTGGAAAGGTGACTTTTTTCAGCAGATCAAAAGGAAGGTTGTGGGTGAAGGGAGAAACTTCAGGCAATTTTCTATTGGTAAAAGAAGTTCTGGAGGACTGTGACGGGGACACCTTGCTGATCAAAGCATCGCCCAAAGGGCCAACATGCCATACCGGAAGTGATACCTGTTTTGATGAGGTGAACAGCAATCCGATCACTTTTTTAAATCAGCTACGTGATATCATAGAAGACAGGAAGAAGAACCCTTCTGACAAGTCATACACCGCCAGCCTGTTCAAAGAAGGGATCAATAAAGTAGCACAGAAAGTAGGAGAAGAGGCCGTAGAGGTTGTGATTGAGGCCAAAGATGACAATGCAGAACTTTTTCTGAATGAATCCGCTGACCTACTCTTTCACCTGATGGCTTTGCTTTCATATAAGGATTTTTCCTTAGACGATGTGGTGAAAATACTTAAATCAAGGCATCAGGCTTCCTGATTGCTTAATTTTTTCATAGATTAAGGTCGATCAAGCCGACCTGTAATGAAAAAATATGATGTTGTGATTATTGGCGCTGGCCCTGCAGGCTATGCAGCGGCCATGCGTGCAGTAGATTTCAAGAAGAAAGTAGCCCTCATAGAAAAGAAACAATTAGGTGGTGCAGGAATACACCACGGAGCCCTCTGGAGTAAAACCTGGTGGGAGTTGAGCCGAGAAGCCTTTTCTCTTCGCAAACATGGCGAAGCCCTCAATACTGGTGGTGTACAGTTTAACTATAAAAAGCTAAAGTCCGAAGTTCAGAAGGCAGTGCAGGAGCGCATGGATCAGTTGGAGCACCACATGCACAATATCAATGTGTCCATAGAGGAGGGACTGTTTGAATACATACAGGGCAATGCCAAAGTGAAAGACCCTCATACAGTAGAGATTCAAAATTTTGAAGAGACCACTCAAATATCCACTGACTATATCATCGTGGCTACGGGGAGCCGACCCAGGTTTTTACCTGAAATTCCCATCGATGAGGAGAGTGTTTTCACCAGCGACGGGCTGGATAAGCTGGAGGAGTTTCCCAAAAGCATGGTGATCGTGGGGGCCGGGGTAATCGGTTGTGAGTTTGCAACCATCTTCTCCAATTTTGGGCACACCAAGGTACATTTGATTGATAAGGGGGACCGGATACTGCCCTTCGAAGATGAGGACGTGGTGAAGGTGATAGAGAAAAACCTGGAGGCAAAGAATGTGCTCATTCACCGGAACTCCAGGTTAATAGATATGCGTAAAGAGGGCCAGATGGTGGCCTATACGCTCGAGTATACAGATGGCTCCAAGGAGGTCTTTCGGGTAGAAAAAGCATTGGTCTCTGTGGGAAGAGTGCCCCGGTATGAGAACCTTTTTGAAGAAGGGATGGACATCAAAATAGATGGCCGTGGGATCATTGACGAACTGACTCAAACGAGTATTCCCAACATATATGCAGTAGGGGATATCACTGCTGATATTTCACTGGTGAATGTAGGTGAGTTGGAGGGCAGATTTGCTGTAGAGCGAATCTTCGGTAAACCAGAGCGACCGCTGATCTATGAAAATATTTCGACCATTATGTTCTTGTCTCCAGAAGTGGCGGGAGTGGGAATGAATGAGATTCAGGCCCAGAATAATGGCCTAAACTACAAAGTGGTGAGTATCGATTACTCCTGCATACCCAGAGCGATTGCCATGCGTAACACCCAGGGTTTTATCAAAATCATGGTCACTGACGATGAACACCAGAAAATTCTTGGTATGCGTGTGGTTGGCGAGCATGCTTCCAGCGCCATTCAGGCCGTGGCATTGCTCATCTCTATGGATCGGGGTATAAGAGAACTGGCCGAATTGATTCACCCGCACCCGTCTATCATCGAGGGGATTCAGGAGTGTGGTCGTATGCTTCTTGGAAAGTCCATGCTGAAGCCGGCAGTATTACGGCAAGCCATGGTCTGCAAGACCTATGAAAAAGGTAAGTACACCGATTTGATAGTAGTTTAGGGGGCTATTCTCCTCATTTCCAGACAATCTCTTCGGGAAGCACAAATGTGGCTTCTTCAATTTCGGAACTTTCGGTGAAAGAAGTGGCCGTCTGCTCATAGGACAGCCCCGGCAGTTTTTTGATGATCTTCATGGGAATACCCTCCCATACCCATAAGTGAGTGACCGGACCTTTCTCAAACACCCATTTATTACAAGGTCTGCCCAGCAGGGTGTCTGTACCCACTTTATTTCCACCTCTGCTCACCATGATAGCTTCAAACGCCTGGGCATTGGTTTTATAAGTCATTAGACCACTCCATCGTTCATCCTTTGTCTTTTCGCCTGTTGCCGATGTAAGGTTGATTTTATAGATATAATCCCCATCAGTGAGTTCTTTCCGATCCTCAGTGCTCGTGGTACCATATCGATTGATTTGAATCGTACGGTGTTCGAGGGCCCTCCATCCATTTCTGTCAAAGTAGAGCGTGGCCGTACCACTGGCACCACCGCTGATGGTGTAAGCTATCACACCACTTTGAAGTGGGTATTTGGCCGGTGTCTTTTTATTGATGCTTTCTGAGTTGCCGGGCCATTGCGACCAGCAGATCAGCGGGGTAAAGAATATCACGTACATGAGGGGCTTCATGAATCAGGGCGTTGGTTAGGGTAAAGGTGGGAAGATTTATGAAAAAAGAAAACCCTGGAAATTTAATCTCCAGGGTTCCAACCAGCTATAGACAAGATCCTGTATAACAGGAGTTGTTTCGTGAATTATAATAATGCTAAGATCCTACCTTTTTTGTTCTGGATTCTGCCAAAAAGCTTTACCAGACTGCCAAAATATCATTTAATAGTAGGATGAAGTGCTTCAAACGCTGTTTGTTAATTTATGAATAGAACGCAGCCACTTCATTTAACGGTTTCCTTTTCAGGTCAGGCACATAGGCATTTTCCTCTGGGTAGCCCACTGGCAGTAGCAAAAAAGGACGTTCATTCGCAGGTCTTTGCAGCACCTGTGTGAGAAAGTTCATAGGTGAAGGGGTATGGGTAAGTGTGACCAGTCCGGCCTGATGGATGGCAGTGATGAGCATTCCACAGGCTATGCCCACAGATTCATTGACATAATAGTAGTTGGATTTTTCCCCATCGATCTCAGCATAGGCTTTTTTGAATACTGCAATCAGCCATGGGGCCTTTTCAAGAAAGGGCTTGTGCCAATCCGTTCCTATAGGCTCCAGGTCTTTCAACCACCGGTCGCTCATTCTGCCGTTGTAGCTTTCATATTCTTCTCGTTCCGCAGCTTTTCTGATTTCCGATTTCAGCTCTGGATTGGATATGACGCAGAAAGTCCATGGTTGCTTGTGCGCCCCGGAGGGAGCTGTGGAGGCTGTCATAATGATGTGCTCAATCAGTTCCTGGGGAACGGGCTTGTCGCTAATATCCCTTACACTCCTTCTCAGCTCCATGTATTGGTGAAATTCACTGGCTTTGCGGAGCATTTGCGATTCTTCCAGGCTGACACCATGATACTTGAGGTGGGTGTAGCCGTTGATTACTTTTGTTTCCATTGGGGGTGTTTATAGGTTTTTAACAACTTCTTTGAATAATGTTACCAGGTGTTTTTCAGCTTTTTGGGCGGTGCTAATGATGTCGTTGATATCAATCGGATGAAGATTGTCAGGGTCGCATTCATCTGTGAGTACGGATACAGCACTCACCGGGAGGCCCATTTGATTGGCTGCAATGACCTCCGGTACGGTGGACATGCCTACCACATCAGCTCCAATATTTCTCAGGTATCGGTACTCAGCCCTCGTTTCCAAATGCGGCCCGGATACTGCCACATACACTCCTTCGTGCAGGGGAATGTTTTCTTGAACGGCCATTTTTTTCATCAGTCTGTTCATAGAAGCGTCATATGGAGCACTGAGGTCTGTGAAAATGGGACCGAAATCAGCAGCCTGTTTTCCTCGAATTGGGTTGTCGGGCTGTAGATTGATGTGATCATCTATAAGCATGAGTTCGCCTTTTTTCCAGGAGAGATTCATGCATCCTGCGGCATTACTTACGAGCAACTTCTCAATACCCAGTAATTTCATTACCCGAACAGGGAAAACCACCTCTGCCATGCTGTATCCTTCATAGTAATGAAACCGGCCGTTCATGGCGATAACTAACTTGCCTTCCAGCTTACCATAGATCAGCTTCCCTTTGTGAAACTCTACCGTGGCAATGGGGAAGTGGGGGATTTCGTCATAGCTGAATTCTTTGATGACCTCAATGTGCGAGGTGAGTGCTCCGAGCCCGGTGCCCAGTATGATCCCCAATTCAGGGTTATCAAATCCATTTTTATGAAGGAAAGCAACCGCTTCTTTTACTTTTTCAATCATTTATTGATGAGGTTATAGCTTTTAAGTGGGCCATTGTTACGAGTGACCCAGAGCATCTGGTTTCCATTGGCAGTCTGAATACTCATCTTACGAATATCGCCTGTCCAGTTCAGGAATTGAAAGTTGTTTGCATCAAATGTCATAGCGCTGGCAGTACCCCACAAAATAAGCCCGCCTCCGGCATCATACGGCCCCTGCTCCACTTCAGAGTAGCTCATATTACCACCCAGAAGCAGGTCGTGGTGCTCATCTCCATTGAAGTCTGCGTACACCATGTCGTAGATGGGAAATGATTGGGCAATAGCAGGGAAGGCCGAAAAGATCATTGAATCTTCCCTGAGGGTAAAATACCCCGCTCTCAGTTCATAGAGTTCATAGGTGGTGGCCTGCGCCAGTTGGTCAGAGGAGAAAATATCTTCCAGCCTGGCCACTGCATAAGTCTGATGGTTCAGGAACTTCTTTTTGAGGTGAGGTAAAACCCCGGTAATGATTTCTTTTCTGGGGAGTGGCCATTTTTCACCATTCAGATAGTAGGTAATGATGGTTTCCTGCTGATCGTTCCGGTCAAAATCAGATTGATAAGCTGTGATGGGTTCAGTTGGAGATACTTCAAAAATGTGGTTGAGCCCAAGGTTTCCCGCCAGGAGCTCCTCTTGTCCATCTCCATCGAGATCTGACGTGACCAGCGAATTCCATAGCCCGTGGGTCAGTGACAGCCCCATTTTTTCAGTTAGGTTTTCAAAGGACTTGCCTTGTTGATTCGCAAGGACTGTTATGGGCATCCACTCTCCGGCCAGAATCAGGTCATCGTACCCGTCTTCATTGTAGTCCCACCAGAGGGCAGCGTTGACAATCCCTTCTACAGCAGGCAACAGGTTACTGAGCACCAATTGACCATTTTTGTTCTCGAGAATTACGGAGGGTTCATTGCTGGGATATTGCCCGGATATTGACCCACCCCCGACAAAGAAATCAGGATCACCGTCCTTATCAAAATCGGAAACTGTCACCACGGTACCGGAATAGAAGCTTTCAGGTAGGGCGCTCTTTTGAAAATGGCCGCTGCCATCATTCAGGTATAAACGATCCTGGTAGGCACGATCTCCCGGAGGGAAGGAAATCCCCCCGGAAACAACGTACAGATCCAAATCTCCATCCAGGTCCACGTCTGCCAGGGCCGCTCCCAGGTCTTCAGATTCCTGATCCAGTGCAAGAGCTTTTCCTTCTATTTTCTCAAATGTCCCTTCCTTTTTTTGGATCAATATTGTGCCGGACTGACCCCTTCCGCCCCCGACGAAAACGTCCTCAAGCCCATCTCCATTAAGGTCACCAAAGGCCATAGATGGACCTTTGTGGGATTGAGGTTTGAAAAGGAGTGGCTCCTGTTTGAAATCATTGAAGGTGCTTTCCCGATGGGTAACCTGGGGTATGTCGAACTCCTTCCATGAATTTTTCACCGCTGGAAATGGCTTTTCATTCGGGGAATACCTGACCTCTACGGTCTGGTCGAGGGCAAAATCATTTACAATCTGTGCTGTGTGGTCTGGCCAGATGATTTTAATGGATTTTAATTTTGGTTCGGCAGATAGTCCGAAATGGGCGATGGGCTCACTGCTGGAGAGGTAGCCTCGTGAGGATTGCAGAATCACCTTTTGCTGTACTTCGTCATGTCGCAATGTGATTTGAGCGCCGAGTCCAAATGGATTACCCTTCGGGCCATGTAACCTAACCTTCAGGAAATGACCGGAAGGCTGCTGTTGGAGGGTGTTGTTTTGATAAATGGAAGCGGGTAAATCCATGTTGTTGACGACCAGGTCCAGGTCCCCATCATTGTCCAGGTCTCCGTAGGCTGCGCCGTGGCTGAAGGTTGCCTCGGAAAGCCCGGCTGACTGAGCGATATCTGTGAATGTAAAATCCTGATTGTTCAGGTAGAGGTAATTGGGCAGGGGGGTGGATGGAATCAGGTCTATCCATTCCAGTACAGTTTCCCTGTTGAAGACATCTACTCCCTGTAGCCTGGCGCGCTGTATGGAGTCCGAATTGAAATCAATAAAGTCCTTGTTGGACATGTCACGCTTGATGCCATTGGTGATGAAGAGGTCCTGATGTCCGTCCAGGTTCAAATCAGCAAAAAGGGCCGACCAACTCCAGTCGGTCTTTTCGATTCCCGATAAACAGCCTATTTCTGAGAAGGCGTTCGGACCCGTTTTAAGTTGTAAAACATTGCGCATCAGTTGTTTTCCGTAACCCATTTCGGCCAGTCTTTCGTACCGGTTTTGGGTCATGTTGGTGGCGAATATTTTCTGTCGTTCGTTCGTAGCAGCCAGCATATCCAGCACCACCAGGTCGAGCGCCCCATCATTATTTTGTCACCCAGGTCAGAACCCATACTGTTTTGACTCATGTGATCAAATCCCCCCGAAGATTGCGTGAACGTCTGGTCTCCGTTGTTGAGGAAGAGCACATCGGGTTCTATGAAATCATTGGCAACAAACAGGTCGATCCACCCGTCATCGTTGAAATCCGCTGCCAGGGCACTGAGGCCGAATCCCTGATAAGCAAGTCCCGCCCGCACAGTGATGTCTTCAAAGTGTCCCTGATTGTTCAAGTAGAGGTGGTAAGACTGGTCTCTGCTTTCCGGAGCTGTGATGCGTTGGGATTCACCATTTTCATTGGAAACCCGCATCTGGATGGCCTTGTCGAAATCAGAAGGGTGGTTGACGAGGAACAAATCCAGGTCACCATCTTTGTCCATGTCAAAAAATACACTTTGGGTACTGTAGGCCTGATCCTGAAGCCCAAGATTCTTGCCTTGTTCAGTGAAGGTAAGGTCTTTGTTGTTAATAAAAACCAGGTTGTTTCTGATGTTTTCGTTGGGGTGGGCGTCCCTGCACACATAGATATCCAGCCACCCATCTGCATTGATGTCTACCATAGAAATGCCCGTTTTATAACCTTGCGCCGCTTTGGTTCCCGAGCTGAGTGTGATGTCTTCAAACCTGAAGTTCCCCTTATTGAGGTAGAGTTTGTTGGCATTGGCGTTGCCTGAAAAATAGAGATCGGGCAAACCATCATTGTTGATGTCACCAATGGCTACGCCCCCTCCGTTGTAGATGTATTTCCAGGTAAACAGGTTGAAGTCTTTGCGTTCATTCAGGTCATTGATGAAATCCACTCCAGATTCTGCCGGACTCACTTTGGTAAACAGGGTTGGTCTGGAGTCCTCCTGATTGGTACATCCAAAAAGTGCGATGACGAGTATTACAGCACAGAAGGCTCGTGTCTTGGTTGAGTTCATAGTAACCGTGTTTGGAGTTGAAAATTAAAGACTTTTTATAGCAAAGAAGGAAATCTGTTTTTAAATTGACCGACCAAATCAATCAATTTCTACTAAACATGAAAAGGGTATTTCTTCTACTTGTCATATTTTACTCCTATGGGCTTTCTGCTCAGAAACTGGTCACCTCCACACCGTTTGAGTTATTCGGTGATCATTTGTTTATTTCCCTGAGTGTGGATGATTCTGAGCCGGTAGATTTTATTTTCGATACCGGAGATGGACTGGCGGTGATTGATCTTGATTTGGCTAAAAAGCTGAACCTGAAAACCAACCATCAGAAGTCTAAAACGAGTGCTCAGGGCACGGTGAGTGGTGCGCTGATCGCACACAATAAGGTAGAGATTGGAGAGGTGAAGGTGAATGATATAGAGCTCTATACCACTAATTTGAGACATCTGGAGCGCACCATTGGCCGGAACATCGATGGAATCATCGGCTATGACCTACTTAGCAATTATGTGGTGGAGTTGGATTACGATGAGATGGTGATGAATCTTTATCAGCCTGAAGGGTTTACTTATGGAGGAGATGGAGAAGCATTTAAGTTTAAACTGGTCAACTTCATCCCGACGATAGAGGCCAGTGTAACACTGAATAACGGAGAGTCTTACAAAGACTATTTTTTCATCAATACCGGAGCCGGTACCAGCATGGATTTCAATACTTTCTTTGCGTCCAAGCACGATGTGATCTCCAAAACCGGAAACCATTACTCTTATCCGGTGGCTGGTCTGGCAGATGAGGAGACCATGCATTATGAGGGCCGGGTGAAGAAATTTGGTTTGGGAGGTTTTGAGTTTGATGAAATGCCGGTGGGCATTAGTCAGGCGCGACATGGTATCCAGCACAATAAAAAAGTGGCGGGAATATTAGGTAATAACCTGCTTCAGCGCTTTAATATCACTTTTAATTACAGTACCAGCACGGTGTATTTCCAGGCTAATGAGAAGAACAAGAAGCCATTTTTAGTAAATGCCAGCGGGCTGAATCTGCAATATGCCGATGACCTTCAAACGGTGCTTGTACACCGCATATTTGAGGGAAGTCCGGCTGAAGCTGCCGGGATACAGGAGAATGCTGAGATTACCTCTATCAATGGCAAGGAGGTAAGTACTTATACACTGCCTGAGATCAGGAACATGCTCAAAGACATAGACAATGAGATGGTTAAGTTGGAATACCGTCAGGATGGGGTCACCTCAGAGGCCGCCCTCAACCTGGAGCCACTCCTATAGTTTATTAAGAATTTTCTAAACAGAATCAAGGGCCTGCAAGATGATATTGCAGGCTTTTTTTATTTCCTCAAAGGTGATGATGAGTGGTGGTGCGATCCTCATGGAATTGTCGCAAAACAAAAACCAGTCAGTGATCACCCCCAGTTCGATGGCCCTGTCAATGACAGGTTTCAGGCGCTCAAATGAATCCAGTTCGACAGCCATCATCAGCCCTTTGTTTCGGATGTCCACAATCCTGGGATGGACCAGCAGTGACTTGAAGTAGTCAGCTTTGGCATCTACTTCGTCCAGCAGGTGTTCACTCAAAATGGTCTGAATGGTAGCCAAAGACGCAGCGGCACTCACAGGATGTCCGCCAAAAGTAGTGATGTGCCCCAGAATGGGGTTATCCTTGAGTACATCCATCATTTCCTTGCTACTGATGAAGGCCCCGATAGGCATGCCACCACCCATACCTTTGGCGCTGACAAGGATATCCGGCACAATGTTGTAGTGCTCAAAAGCCCAGAATTTACCCGTACGACCAAAGCCCGCCTGAATTTCGTCAAGAATCAACAAGGCGCCTACTTCCGTACACTTAGTCCTCAGCGCGGCAAAGTATTCGGTGGAGGCGATGCGCACGCCGGCTTCACCCTGGACGGTCTCCACCAGCACCGCAGCGGTCTGATGGTCTATCAGTTCCAGGTCTGGCAGGCTGTTGAAGGGTATGTGCAGATGGCCTGGAATTAAGGGACGATAATTCTGCTTGAAAAACTCATTGCCACCGGCAGACAAGGCTCCCTGCGACGATCCATGATAAGCGTCTTTACAGGATACAATGTGTGGCCTGCCTGTGTACCGTTTGGCCAGCTTCATGGCACCTTCTATGGCTTCACTTCCCGAGTTCACAAGGTATACCGACTCCAATGGTGCCGGAAGTGTCCGGACTAGCGCTTCTGCTAATTTGACCTGTGGGGTTTGTACATACTCTCCGTAGACCATCAGGTGCATGTATCGGTCTATCTGGTCTTTGGCGGCTTTCACCACGTTGGGGTGACTGTGTCCTACATTGCTCACGCCTATACCGGAAATCAAATCGATGTAGGCTTTGCCTTCAGGACTGTACATATAGACACCTTCGGCTTTTTCTATTTCTATGAGCAATGGAAAATCGGTGGTTTGGGCCAGGTGGCTGAGGAAGAGCTGTCGGTTGCTTATCATTCCGCAAAGGTAACAAAGGATTCAAAGCACGAGCGGCAGAAGGTTTATTTACCTGACTTAGCTGGAGGCAGTATTACCACGGTTTCTTTCTCCGCGATGGATACCGAGCCATCCGCGCCAAGGCATTGGATCCGTGCAATATATACCCCTGTTTCGTCAGAGGATTGAACCGTCCAAAGCGTGGCGCCATTTTGTTGACCTGCCGTATTGATAAGCTCACTTCTGAAATCAGGTATACCTTGGGCCTCAGCTCGTTTTTGCGCATGCAAAAAACCAGTCACTTCTAACTTTTGGTCTTCAATGTATCCGAGCAGCTCATCAGGAGCATCCTCCTGAAGTTTAATTCCCAGAATACCTCCATGTACGCCCAGTCCCTCAAAAACGCCCAGATTTTCTTTGCTGCTGATGACTTTGATTTCATCAATGTAGATGGGGGGAATGCTCCAGATAAGATGGTCATTGGCCACCTGATGATCGTTAATGATGATGGTAGGTTTGAAATCGAAAGTCTCACCTGAAACTGGATCGCTGATTCGCAGTTCCTTTCCACCCTTGGCAGATCGAATACCTATACCAACCAGGATGTCCACTACCACTTCTTGAAACGACTTCAGAATGACATAGTCAGTCATGTCGTATACCCGGTCGGCCTTCAATTGGTCATATAAACCTGGTTGGTTCAGGGTGGTCTCAGATCGATATTGAGCCATTACCCGCTTCAGTCCAACTGCCTTATTGATCAGCGAGTCCATGGACGACTCTTCCTGGAGCTCCAGCTCGGGGAGGTCAATGTAAACGCTTTCAAACGCTACCTTGGTTTTGATAGAACCTCCGGTGGAGTCCTTCACTGCATAGGTAAAGGTTTGCTGGTCGTAGAAGTCGGTCATGGGAAGATTGAACAGGCTATCTTTAATTTCAATCGAATAGCTCATTTGGTTTTTCCACTGATAGAAATGAATCCATGATCCTTTTGGTAAGCCGGAATCAGTCCTCCCTCTGAGGTCAATTCCCAATTCAGGAGGAGTAGTCATTGAAAAGGGCCCCGATTCTGAAAGGATGTTAGTCCACTTCTGCTCAAACAGGGAGGTAGTGTAAATCAGCAGATCATCGATGCTCAGGCTGTTGGTCATGGCAGACATTCTGGTACTCATCGGTGCAAATGCATAGTGCAGGGCCATGTCTGAGAGTAAATGGGGGGTAGAACTGAACGTATCCGGTATTCGCATGGAAAAAGTGGCTGCTACCCCGGACATTGCAGAAAATGCGTAGGTGGCATTAGAGTCCGTCTGCACGGTATCCGGCCCTGTGAGGGTCAGGGTAGTTGGAGGTGTGTGGAAGGGACGAATGGCCAGTACATTCCATTCATCATCCAGCAATGTGGCGGTATGAAAATGGCCCCGAAGAGCGGAGGCAGGCAGTACAAAGGTGGCAGTACCCTTGTCATTAAAGGTGACCGGAAGGATGGACTGGAGGCGGTTACCAGACTCAAGAACAACCGAAAGCGTCTGATCTGAAGCCTCTGTGGTGAGAACGTTCACGAAATACCTACTGCCAACTTTTGATACTTTGATGGTAGACCCTGCGGGGGCAATATCAATAGGATTTCGGTGGGTTTTTCCTGAGAGTGTGGATACCTGAATAAAGTAGCTTTCTCTTTCGTCAGGGGTAAAATAAGTTACTCCAAAGCCTCCTTTGAGTGTGAACTCACTGATTACTTTTCCTGATTTGCTTATAACCTTACCACTTGTGGCATCTGCCTGAGGTACTGAGATAAGCATTTTTTGATTGTGTCCGGGGATCAATCTACCACCTTCCGGATAAACCGAAAAAGTTCTTCCAGGCTGCGGACTTGTATATTTCCGGGTGGTTCCGGAATCCCAGATATTCTTAATATAGATAGGGGAGATGGCGCTCATTTCTTCCTCAAAGTTTTGCATATAGGCAGAATGAGCCACCAGGAAGTAGCTTCCTGTGGGGATCTCATGTGGAATGTACCAGGATCCGTGAAAAGTGCCTGCCTGGTTCTTAAAGTTCAATGTCCTCAAGCTATGTCCTGTGGTATCTACCAGCGAGACCTTCATCACCTGGCTGATGGCATCCGTAGGTCTAAAAAACAGATCGGTGACCATACCGGAAATTCGCAGGGTGTCTCCGGTAAAAATCACGCGAGCACCAACCTGCAGGACGGGCGTTTCAATGGGGTGATTCTCGATGAACCGCATAAACTTTTCCTCCAACCGCTCACTCATAGACTGAGCATTGGCGCCAATGAATACAAGCATGAGCACAAGGAAGGTCAGGCCCTTGATTCCGGAATGATTGATTTGGGAATACATGGATTTGAATTTAACCCCTTCTATTATCATTTGACTCTGTCCATTATGTAAAAAAGCTCGTATTCCCGCACTTCAACGTCTTCAGCGGAAAAATACCCCAATACCACTTCATTGGTGTTGGGTACGAAAAGATTCCCCTCAAACTCGGCGGGCAGTGCGTCGAAAATGGTGCCGGTATTTCTCTGTTGAGTAAGTATTTCGCTCCAGTAAGAGTAGGCTCTTTCGGACAGGGTAGACTGAATCACACTGAGTGTATATAAATACTGTTTGGCTGGGGTGGTATTATTGATCTCCGTGAGTGAGTCTATGATTTGCTGCTGATTTTCAGGTGTGAGTGTCCCAATGTAATCGTCTTCTTCCAGGTCTTCTACCTGAATGGAAAAATCCAAAGCCTCGGAGTAGGTACTGTTTTGGTTTCGAAACCAAAGGACATCAAAGCTGGAGATTTCAGCGGCATTGAGTTCGGATCCGGACATCAGGCTGAATTGGGAGCCGGTAACTTCATGATAATCCACGTAGGTATAGGGGTGCTCCCAATCCCCCTCGTACTTCCATTTCAAAAAAGCAGTTTCGGGAATGGACTGTACGAAAGAAGCAGTCACGTCATGTCCATATCTGATTTCAGCTTCATTGTTGGCAGTGAAGACGGTTCGTTCAGCATAGGTGGCGGTCAAATCATAGGGTAGTGCGGGTAGTAGCGTTTCAGGTCGGGAAAGGATAGTTTTGTCACCTATCCGGACAGTGAGCAGGTAGGTTTCTCCTACCACAGGCTCAAAGTCTTCCGGCGGCTCATATACATTGTTGAAGCGGCTTTCAAAGACATAGTACCCAGCGCTAAAAGTCTCCACTATCACAGTAGCGTCATTGATCGGTGTGAGAATGGTGCTGTCTGAGTTATAACCGCCTGAATAGCTCACAATCACCTGGGAACCATTTGTGGTAACCCGGCCATCGATGAGGATATATCGCGAATATTCCCTATCAAACTGAAACGGCTCCTCACAGCCGGTAGTGAAGATGCCTATGATCAATGAAACCAGGAGGAATAGGAGCGGTTTATGGTGGTTGATTAACAAACTCATGGCACCAGAATCATTACGTCATCAAGTACGATTTCCTTTCTGATAGAAGCTCCTGCCGTGAAGTATCCCAAAACCGGAAGGTCGGTGCCGGGAATGGATAAGTTGCCATCTATGGTTCCGGGTATCGCATCGAAGATGCCCCCCGTATTTTTCAGCTGGGTGTGAACCTGCTGCCAGTACTGATAAGCTCGCTTAGAGAGTGTGGTTTGCGTGACAAAGATGTGGTATTGAAAATTGGCCGAGGGCTCAAGGCCTGCTACACCTTCTGCAAAGTAATAGCGCTGAATGTCCTCCCAAAAAAGCACCAGAAAGGAAGAAGAACCACTTTTTTTCAGGTCTGCAGTTGACATCACTTCAAACTGGCTGGCTCCGGACTCCCGCATCAACTGGCCGGTATATGGATGTGTCCAAAGGACTAAGTAATCCCACTTTACATAGGTGTTGTCGGGTATGGCACTGTCTATTTGTGCAATCACCTGATGGCCATTTATGTTTTTAGTAAACTTGGAGGAGATAAAAACCTCCCGGGTTGCTTTTTCTGTTTCCAGCTGAAAGGAAAATCCAGGATGGATGGTCTCCGGCTCTGAAATAACACTTTGACCTGCCGCAAGTACTTTCAGTGTGTAGGTGGCATCCACTTTCGGTGAAAACCCTTGCGGTGGTGTGTATACATTGGCGTTTCCCTCAAAATGGTAGCTGCCGCCATTGTTGTCTTCTAATAAAACTTCAGCTCCGTTGAGGGGTCTCAGGGTAGTGTTTTTCGGATCAAACTTACCTGAGTAACTGAGGATGATTTCCGAACCGATGTTGGTGACTTTTCCGTCGACGATTAAATACTCCGTATACTCACTGTCAAAGTCATAGGGAGACACACACCCCGCTGAGAGCATGAGAGAAATAATCGAAAAGACCTGTAGAATATGCCGGCTCAAATCAAGGTGTTTTGTAACACGTAATTTAGGGTAATCAGGTGTATTAATTTCCTGTTTAAAGATGAACACCCCGTGAGGCAAATTCCACTATGTGAGGACCGGAAGTTTCTATTTTTTGATCACCTTTTGTGTAAACTCCTGACCGTTGTAAATTAATTTCATCAGATATACCCCATTTGGAAGTTGAGGATGGTCTATACTCAGTTTTCCATTCCTGGCATCCAATTTAAAGGAATCCATTTTTTTACCTGCCAGATTGTAAAAAATTAACTCAGCTTCACCTTCCAGATTACCCGCAAAAATAAAAAGTAAGGTCGTATAGAGGTGTTTAGAGCCTTAATTGAACTCATACTTGTAAGTAAGCGAAGGAATCATCCCGCCTGCAATGGTCAGCTTGTAAGGTTGGGCCGGAGCACCCGGGCTGTTCTTGAAAAAGATGGAATAGGCATTTTTGCGGGCGTAGAGATTATAGACGGAAACCACCCATTTACTTCGAAACTGTTGGTTCTTTTTCACTTTGTTCTCATGGGTCAGGGAGATGTCTGCCCTGTGATAATCAGGGATGCGCTCACTATTTCGTTCATTGAAATACGCCACCGTCACATTATCCACCACAAACCTGGCTGCCGGGGCACTTACTGGCCTTCCTGATGCATATTTGAAATTGAGGCCCATGGACCATCTGTTGGTGATTTTATGATCTAATGACAAGGAGATGTTGTGTGGTCTGTCTGAATAGTAAGGATACCAGTGGCCTTCATTGATGCGTTCCTCCTGGTGTCTGGATTGAGTCCTGATGAAGGTGCGGGAGTAAGCATAAGAAAACCAGCCCTGGGTTTTTCCTTTGTTTTTTGCCAGCAAAAACTCAAGCCCCCAGGCTTTTCCCTCGCCGCTGATGAGTACCTGTTCAAGGGATTCATTAAGCACAATGTTAGCACCGTTTTTATACTCGATGAGGTTTTGGTAGTGTTTCACATAACCCTCCACTGAGGCTTCGAGGGTATTCTCCTGAAAGTTTTTGAAGATACCAAGGGCCAGCTGGTCTGAAATAACGGGCTTAATGAATTGATCACTCAGTTTCCACTGATCCAATGGGGTGACTGAGATGGCGTTGGAAATGAGGTGTTGAAACTGATAGAGCCTGTTGTATCCCAGTTTCACAGTGGCCCAGGGCATCAGGTAGCTAAGACTGGCGCGGGGCTCCATTCCATGATAGTCCGCTATTTTTTCATTTTGATCATAGGAGATTTCACCGGTGGTAGTGTTCTCATTTCTGGGGCTATCGGGGGCATAGGTGTAGGTCGTTAGTGGGCCCAGGAGTTGGTAGTTGGTATAGCGCAGACCTACACGTGCGCGCAGACTCTCAGTAAGCTTCACTTCATCTTCCAGGTATCCTGACACGGTGATCGCATGTTCTTCACTCAGGGTGGTGGGCACCACGAGAGAGTTGGGACTGTTTGGGGACATAGAGCCCGGGCTGGTAAGGAACCTGTTGATATGCACGCCTGCCTCCAGCGAGTGCATCCCCCTCGAAAATGTGAGGTTGTTCTGAATGCCCGATTGCCGGATTCCATTTTTCAATAAAAACTGATAGTTCTGAGCTTCTCCTTCTGTTTCATACTGATAATCACTGTGGCTGACGGTGAGGTTGTACAGCAGATCATTGGAGAAAAGATGGTTCCATGCCAGGCTGAAGCCCATCTGATCATAACTATAGGTAGTGTCTTCACTAAACTGAAAACTGTCTTTTGCTTTATAAAAGGTGCCTTTTACGGAGTTTTTTGAGTTGACCTGATATTCTACCACGCTGTTGAAATCCCAAAAATTGGCGGCACTGGTTTTGGCATCCTGATCCGGTACGGCATTCAATACCCAATCTGAATAGGTGGCCCTGGAGCCCACCGTATAGGTGAGTTTGTCTTCCAGTACCTTACCTTTCACACCGAGCGAGCTGGTGAGAATACCGATGCCTCCATAGGCCATAAACGGACTGGTGGCCCTGGGTGAGAGTTTGACATCCAGCACAGAGGACGCACGACTCTCATACCTCGCGGGGATGCTGCCTTTGTAGAGGGATACTTTGCTCACCATGTCAGGGTTGAATACGGAGAAAAAACCCAGCAGGTGGGAGGGGTTGTAGATGGGAATGTCATTCATGAGAATGAGGTTTTGGTCGTAGTTGCCACCACGAACACTGATGTAGCTGCTACTTTCACCTGTTACACTCACACCGGGCAGGATGGTGATACTCTTGATCACGTCAGACTCTCCCATGAAGGCGGGCATTTTGTTGATGGCGTAAATGCTAAGGTCACTTTTGCCCAGGCTGGTGTTGGTGAGCCTGTCTCTGGCTCCGCCTTCCTCAACGGTGATCTCCTCCAGGACTGAAGTCTCCTCATACAGGTTGATGTTGAGCACTCCCTGGCTGTAGAGCTTAATTTTCTTTTCTTCCGACTCAAAGCCCAGGTAACTATAGGTAATGGAGTGGTTTCCGGGCAGCAGATCCAGTTGATAGTAGCCTAAAGGACTGGAGATGGTACCGCTGCTGCCATTGTCTACGCTGATGGTTACCCCGGGGATCACTTCTCCCGTGGCATCGCTAACGTACCCTGAAAGCCTGGTAAGGACCCCGGGCTGCATTTTTGACTGGTCGCCTATTTCAATCCATGTTTCTTTTACCTGAGCTTCTTCAAAAGGGTTAATACCAAGACCGGTGATGAGTTCCGCATCGGGATAGATAAAGAGGTAATAATCATCTTTGATGGTGATGCGAAATCCGGAATTACTCAAGCTGGCCTGTAGAATGCTAAGGAATTTATTGTCGGATACAGAGACCGCTCTGATGCTATCAATCCAGGCCTTTTTGTAAAATACCGTCACCGGAAAGTTGCTTTCTGCCTGATGGATAAGGGTGGGAAGCGACTGCCCAGCGGGATCATAGGAAAATCTGAAATCTGCAATTTTCTGCGCATGCAGTCCCAGAGAGAAGAGAAGTAGGCCTGATAGAAATATTCGTGGCATAGAATGGCTGGTACTTACAGAGAACAGAGTGGGTATCCGTTTACCTTATGTGTTGTGTCAAAATAATTCCAACAATTTAGAATAAACGGATTTAAACTTCTGCAGCTTCTGTCAAGAGTTTGCTGAGTACCAGCCCTTGATGTCAATGTTACTTCAGAATCTGAGCAGTATGGTCCTTGGTCTTCACTTTTTCGATCACTTCCTCGATCTTCCCTTTTTCATCGATCACAAATGTGGTGCGAAGTGTACCCATATAGGTTCTTCCATACATTTGTTTCTCTCCCCAGGTGCCAAAGGCCTCGTGTACAGACTTGTCTTCATCCGCAATCAGGGGAAATGGAAGGTCAAACTTCTCAATGAATTTCTTATGGGATTTGGCACTGTCGCCACTTACGCCCAGTACCACATAGCCTTGCTTTTGTAGGCTGGTGTAGTTATCCCTCAGGTTGCAGGATTCTGCCGTACACCCCGGGGTGTTGTCCTTTGGGTAGAAGTAAAGCACAATTTTTTTGCCTTTAAAGTCTGAGAGACTGATGGGATTACCATCTTGATCGATGCTGGTGAAATCTGGAGCTTGATCGCCGGCCTGTAGTTTCATGGTCTTAAAGGTTTCGTTGATAAATTTGTTTATTTCCAGTGTTGTCTTCCACTTCGAGTATAAACTCTCCCTTAAGCGGGATGTTTTCATCTTTTCTCTCCGCCCAGATCAGATCCTTTTTAGATTCATAGTTCATGAGCAGAAAAGAGCCATTTAAGGTAGCTCTGAAGCTTTTTATACCCGATCGTTCATCATTGATTTTGAAATAAAGTTCGCTGGAGTTGATAATGCGTGGCGTAATGACAGGCGGTATGGTGTCCTCTGCAATAGTGAAAGTGACCAGATCCCTGGTGTCAAAGGAGATCTGACCATCCTCCCAGGAGCCTCCCTGGTAGCTCAGGTTACGCCCATATACGGCGTAGACACGTGCGGTATTTTCAGGGTAACTGTATTCCGGTTTTAACCTGATGTTCACGGTGGACCGCAGCGGGGTGTCATTGTGTAGAAAGCGGAAAAGCTCCAGGCCGAGCAGTGAATCATAGTCTTTTTCAAACCTCAGATAAAGGGTATCGAAGAGGGAGTACTGTTTGAAAAACAGGTCGGAGTGGTGGTTGAAAAAACTGATTTCTGAACCCGAGGGGATTTCCGCATAGATGCCTGTATTCAGTATTTCACCTGCATAATCAATAGAGTCAGGGAGGCCATCGTGCAGGTTCCACAGGTAGTAGGCGGCCCTTCTGTCAGTGCGGTAGGGTTCCAGAGGCCTGCGGGTATTGCCAAAAAAGAGGGAGATCTTTCCCGGAGTCCCCTGATGAATATTTTTGAAGTGAAGTTGATCACGATAGATTTCAAACTGGTTGATGTATGGATCGGGGAGGTTTACCACTTTGCGGTTGTTTACCTCGGTTTCGAAAGTGGAAATATTCCCATAACTATCCTTCAGGTAGATCTGAATCAGATGGGTGGAGTCCGAGAAGTTAAATCCCTGAGAAGAGACACTGTAAAAATCATTGGTGTTTCCATCATCCACAAAAAGCTTGTTGTACTTTTTGCCTCCATTCCGGTAGGCTTCATAGTCCATATGCACCAGGATGTTTCGCTGCTTGCCAAATGACAAGCTTGATTTTGACTGGCTGAATATAGTGTCTCCATCTATGACCAGTGTGGTTTCCGGGATTCCGTTTCGGTTATACACTCCGTTCAGCAGGTCGTAGGCATAAATTTCAATCCCTATTTTTCCCTGCAGACTTATGGGCACCCGGGTATGGTAGAGATTATGCGTCTTGATGGCATCAAATTCGAACCTGCCGAAGGTTTCATTGACCCGCGCCGCACCGTCCAGGGTGACGAACGCTATGTTTTTCATCTGAGGAGTAATGTTGTCCTTGATTTCGGAGAAGTTGAATTTCAAGGGGTCCAGGATTCGCTGATTGGCATCCCGGATTTCGAAATGAAGGTGGGGCCCACTGGAGGAACCGGTATTTCCTGAGTAGGCAATGACTTCACCACGTTTGAATACAAACTGATTTTTATCCGGAAATAGCTGAACCTCAAAACTTTCCGCTTTGTACTGCTCTTCGAGTAAATACCTGGCTATACGCCCTTCAAACCGGCTGAGGTGGGCGTATACGGAGGTGGTTCCATTGGGATGGGTCATGTACAGGCAGTAGCCATAGCCCCCTGTGTTTACCCTTACCCGGCTGATATAACCATCGGCGGTGGCGTGGACTGGTAGTCCGGACTGGCCACCGGTTTTAATGTCTAACCCCGCATGGAAGTGACTCGAGCGAAGCTCACCCATGGTGCCAGCCAGGTAGTTTTGCTGACCGGGATTGATGGGGAAAAGGTAATAATTGTCAGAAGTGAAAGGTTGGGTGAATGCGTGAATACTTAAGAAAATGAATAAAACAGGAAATCCAAACCTCATCTAAATAGCGCCTTTGAAATGTTCTTTTTTAATCTACCGCAAAACTGATGAATTCCTTGAAATGTTGTGCGCTTTTAGCAATTAATTGCTAAAGAGGACGGATTTCTTTTTTGATCTAATAAAATGTAACTTAACGGAGTAACAACTAACGTACGCCAATGACAACTTTAAGAACCGCCTTCATCACTTTGCTTACTGGCATTGTGCTTTTTACTCTTGTTCACACCTCTTGTACCTCTTCAACAGGAAAGGGTATGGAGGCCCTTTTCCTCACGGATGAACTCTACACAGATCCTCCCAATTTCGGATCGTATCCGGCTACCAGGGACCAGATACAAAAAATGATTGACGATGTGGATTTGCGTAATATCCGGGCACATGCCTGGGATCTGTGGGGTTCCATGACTTCCCCGGGTCCGCAGGGACTGCCTGTTTGGGAGACCTGGTATTCTGGTTATGAAGTATTCACCCTGGCCGGGAAGCAGGAGGTAAAAGCCCGTAACATCATCAGAGATTTCCAATCACCTAAACAATTTCATCACTTTGAGAATGTAACTGATGGAGTAATCCCGCAGAACCTGCCCGAACAAATTACCTCCTTCAATCGCTATACCAAGAGTGTGGCTGATTTTATTGTTTCATCGGGATTGAATCGGGCACAGGTACTTGATTCGATCAATGATTCATTTGATCGGGCAGGAACGCCAATTTCCCTTCGTCAAATTCAAACCACACAGGATTCTATTGACACACGGGCCATTGTGCTCAAGCCGGTTTTTCAATTCATTGATGGTTTCAGGCCTACCGTCATTCCATTTTGGAATGGCATTTCTCCCAAGACTACCACAGACCTGAAGAACCCGGAACCTCATACGTGGCGACAGGGTGTGATCGTGGATCCTACCAGGACTTTGAAACCGGGAGATTCAGCCCTGATGTCGGTAAACAATGAACCAGCCAGGTGGCTGCAGGTGGTCGGTCTGGAGGATTTTTATGCCATTAAACTGACTGAAGAAGATGTGAAGGAATTTAGCGACTTTGCAGCCACGTCAGGCGACGATGTAGGCAAGGGGAATATGACTGACTCAATCAGCATCTATCAGAACGTGAAGGAGGGAAATTATGCCTTGCTGATGGCAGTGCATGTTACTTCCAAAGAGATCAACAACTGGACATGGCAGACCTTCTGGTGGTCTCCTTACAATAATCATCCTTTCTTTGGTGCTGATAGGCCCACGTCTATTTTGGCCCCATGGGATAACTACAATATGCGAACGGCTTATTGGATGGTAACGCCAGCGGGAAGTGCTGAAGGTGAGCCTTTTGTGTCTTTCAATCCTTACCTGGAAACCAACCTTTTTGGGAAAGTACCGGTGAAAACCAAAACAGGGGTGCTGGACAGTATCTCCTGGACAGGTGTCAATAGTAATTGCATGACTTGTCATCGATTAGCAGCCCGTGCTCCCGGAACATTCAACACCCCAGCCTATCAACCTGATGGGTTTATTGGTATAGGTGACAGTGTGTTTGCCGGTATGACCAAGGTTGATTTTTTATGGTCAGTGGCCATCAGACCTCAGTAGATTAATAAAGGTTTGGAAGCCTCGGCTTCCAAACCTTAACTTGTTTTGGTGACTATTGAATACCCAGAATATAGGCTTTGACCTTTGGACTTGGTTCGGTGGGAATCAAATCGATTACATCAGGATCTTTTACAGGCTTACCAGCAAAGTCAAGAAGGAAGCTAAAGTCTGTACCCTTTAGCTGAGTGGCGCCATGACAACCCATGCATCCACCCATGTTGTAGAAGGTTTTATTATACAGGGTGTTCTTCCCACCGTCAAAGGGTTTGCCAATAGAGCTTCCATGGAAATTGGCCAGTGTGGAATCTGATTCGATGACAAAGTTGGCCATGTAGTAATTGGGATCTTCTTCTATGGAATTGACCGGGCGTGACTGTACACCAATGAGTCGGTAGTACTGCCAGATGCTTTCCATATTGATCTTTTTCAGTAAGGCATGCACATTGTTATTCACTGTGTCGATCACCGGCGGAACACCATGCAGCCTTTCGACGGTTTGTGGAGCACCTGTAGGTTGGGCGCTCCCATTGAGTAAGATGAATTCCATGTTGGCCTTTGTGACATCCACCTGCTCCCATGAGGCGAAGATAAAGGTTGGATAATTTTCCGTTTTATGGATGATGTGTATCCCTATCAGACCAAAGACACCGTTTTTGTAATAGATTTCTCCGTTAGCTCCTTTTTCATAGTAGATCACTGAGTCTTTGTAAAAACGGGAGTGGTCATCCTGATCGGTGAGCATGCGCCAGGCGGTCTTCACTTCTATGCTACCTTCATTCTCGGCGCCACCGCATGGAAGGCAAATTACTCCCGCCTCCTGAGGGCAATCGCAGTTGGTGGGGCATTCCGGGCAGTAGGCACTCAGATTGCTAATGTTGTTTTGGGTTCTGGCAGCAGCTTCGGCAAGGGAGGTACTGTCACCATAGTATTGCTGAATGTAGTCATACTCATAGCGGTTTACCTTGGCCTGATAGAGCACCATCTGACTGGTGTCATAGGCGTACAGGTTACATGAACCAATCTCGTTTGACTCATCGAGGTTATTGAAAAGGTCAAAGCGGGCATTGGTACCTGGAAGTGGTGCGGGCTGATTGCCGAAGCTATAATGCGGTGGATTGTCAAAAGGCTGAATTTGACCATAATATGGACGGAGTTCAGATCGGTGGGCGTAGGTTTCCCAGACGAGCAAATCCGGGTATGCGCCTGATTGCCCGAAGTTCCAGGTGGTGTCTGGCTGGCCCCGACGTTGGGAACTATTGAAGGATGATTTCCAGTTGAGCGCAACAAGCTCTTCCCAGGCAAATTTCGCCAATGACTCGGGAGAGGCATCGGATGGCAGATCTTTAGGCACGGTGTAGCTTACATTAATGTAAGGCGGCAATGCTTCCTCTGCTGCAGGTTTCGACCCATTGCAGGCATAAAAGAGGGTAAGTACAAGTAGGGTAAGGTAGGTGAGTGATTTTTTCATAGTAAGCAGTTAGTTTAGTGTTAACTGTTTTAAGCTATGAATAAATATTTTTAGAAACAACTGAAAAGTGACCTACCTCACTTCAAAATCGAACATCTGCCTGCCCGCAAGCTTGCCTATCAGTCGGTCGCCTATTTTCACTGGACCTACACCTTTCGGGGTTCCGGTGAACAAAATGTCGCCCTTTTTCAAAGTGAAATACTTTGAGACATAGGCTATGAGCTCATCCACTGGCCAAAGCATCAGGGAGGTATTGGCATCCTGCACCACCTGCCCGTTGAGCTCCAGCTGAAAATGGGTGTTGGTGAGGTCGAAGCCTTCTTTAGAAATAAATGGCGAAGTGGGAGCTGATCCATTGAACCCTTTGGCCATTTCCCAGGGTAGTCCCTTTTCCTTGGCTTTAGCCTGAAGGTCCCGGGCCGTAAAGTCTATACCCAGACCTATCTGATCGTAGTATTTGTGTGCAAACCGGGGTTCTACGGATTTGCCTTCCTTGTTGATTCTGATCAGCAGTTCACACTCATAGTGAATGTCTTTGGAGAAATCCGGGTAATAGAAAGCATCATTGTTTCTGAGAATGGCCGTATCCGGCTTCATGAAAATGACCGGTGTCTCAGGTCTTTCGTTGCCCAGTTCGGTGATGTGGTCGGCATAATTGCGACCGATGCAGATGATTTTCATAATTAGTGAGCGAGAATTTCTTCAACTTCTTCTACCTCCATGAGTCCGCTGGCGTCTACCCGGGCCATTTTTACCACTTTCATTTCGTTGATCAGTACCGGGTCGTATTTGGCTTTGATCCGGATGTAGTTTTCGGTAAACCCGTGCATATGTCCATCTTCCACATCATCCTCAAAAAGGACCGTCTGCATCTGATCGATGTGCTGTTCGTAGAAGTATCTTTTCTTTTTCTCCGAAAGAGCCCTGAGCATTTTGGATCTTTTCTGTCTCTCTTTCAGAGACACCACTCCGTTCATCTCCAGTGCCTGGGTGTTGGCCCGCTCGGAGTAGGTGAACACATGCAGGTAGGATACGTCCAATTCATTCAAAAACTGATACGTTTCCAGAAAGTCTTCCTCTGTTTCGCCGGGAAACCCGGTGATCACATCCACCCCGATCCCGCAGTGTGGCATCAGCGACTTGATGGTGTGCACCCGCTCCCTGTACAGGTCGCTCAGGTAGCGGCGGTTCATTCTTTGGAGTATTTTATCACTGCCAGATTGCAGCGGCACATGAAAGTGCGGTACAAATCTTTTGGATTGGCTCACAAACGTGATGACTTCATTGGACAGGAGGTTGGGTTCAATGGATGAGATCCTGAATCGCTCTATGCCTTCCACTTCGTCAAGCGCTTTGATCAGGTCGATGAATTTCTCCTTGCGTTTTCCATCCTGAATGCCAAAATCACCAATGTTCACTCCGGTAAGTACTACTTCTTTCACCTCAGAAGCGGCTATTTCTTTGGCCTGCTCCACGATCTCCGCAATGCTCGCACTTCTGCTTTTGCCCCGGGCAAGGGGAATAGTGCAAAACGCGCAACCATAGTTGCAGCCGTCCTGCACCTTCAGAAAAGTACGTGTGCGGTCTCCGTAGGAGTAGGAGGCATTGTATCTTTTGGCTTCCTGGATTTCTGAGGCATAGACCTGGGGCTCATTGGTTGCAATGAACTCATCCAGGTATTCGAATAGCCTGAATTTCTCTGCGGCACCCAGCACAGCGTCCACACCTTTAATCTCGCTGATTTCCTTAGGCTTCAGCTGTGCGTAACAGCCTATGATGGTCACAAAACTTTTAGGGGAGATTTTCTTGGCCTCACGAACAATCTTCTTACACTTCTTGTCGGCATTCTCGGTCACCGAGCAGGTGTTGATAATGAAAATATCCGGTTGGTCTGTGAAATCCACTTTCTTAAATCCCCGATCCTCAAACATTCTCGAAATGGTGGAGGTCTCAGAAAAATTCAGCTTACATCCCAGTGTATAAAAGGCTACTCGCTTCATAGAGGCGCAAAGGTAATAAAATCCCGCTTTCAGTTCGCTGGTAAGGGATGAAGGAGCAGGGAAGTTCGCTCAATAGGGATTTTCGCGAAACGCACTTTGGTTTTTAAACTCCCTGACCTTTACAGCCCTATCAAAATGAAAGGCGCCCAATAGTATGGATCGCTGTAGTCTTTTGATCTCAGAAGGCTGAGCTTGGCTTTGCGCAGGTCATCCGCAAAAATCATGTTGCCGGAATGGTTGAGGTGCTGTTTGTAAAACTCTATCATTAGCTGAGCAGTGGAAGCATCGGAAACCTGCCACAGCGAAACGATCAGGTTTTTGGCACCGGCATACATGAGTGAACGACTCAACCCAATGATGCCCTCACCTTTTTCCACTTTCCCGAGGCCCGTTTCGCAGGCCGAAAGGGTCACCAGGTCTGCACCGATATTCAGACCATAGATTTCGCCGGAGTAGAGGCTGCCGTCTTCGTTTTCGGCAGGGGAGAGGAAAATTCTGGAGAGTGCCGGCTTTGACTCATTCACGATGCCATGGGTGGCAAAATGGAGGTACTTGTAACTTGATAGTTTTGAAGATTTGAGCACTGATTCTGAGGCTTCATCTTTCAGCAGGATTTCCGGGGTGTCCTCACCAGCGAGAAACAGGTACCTGATTTCCTTTACTTCCTGTTCGGACCCCGGTAAGCTGGCCATGGTCAGCTCGTTCTGTTCGAAGGAGACCGGAGCGGTCAACAATATGCCTTTGGCCATCCCTTCTGGCGCACCTAATTTTTCCACAAGGAGGGAGGCCGCATAGTCATAGGAGATGGCATAGCTTTCCAGGAGGTAGGTGTTGTTCGCTCCGTCTTTTGAATCACTCAGGAGTGATTCAAAAGGAATGGTACCTAGTAGTCCATCGGGTATGATGGTGAGGCTCTGAATGCCATCCGGAATACCCGGGATCAGCTGCCTGTACAAACTGATGCTCGAAGACCGGAAGGTGCCCGGAATGTGGTATTTGATGGAGTTGCGAAGCCCTTTGGTCAGTTGTGCCAGATTATCTGCTTTTGGGAGGCTGTATACCTCAAAGTCTTTTCTGGAAATGAAGAAAACGAAAATGGATTCTTCACCGATGAAATAAGATAGAATGCCGGAAGTGGGGGCCAGTTTTTGCTGAAGAGCGGCCACAGAAATATCTGCCTGGCGGTATTTGAGGTTGAAATAGCTCGGGTATTCCTGCTCCAGGCTGGTAATGAACGACCGGTAGGATTGTCGGGTTTGGAACAGTGAATTTTGCAGGGCGCCGAGTCTGGACTCATCCCTGGTATTGGCCAGGAGCTGTTCCAGCAGGCTGATTTCGGTTTTCAGACTATCTTCCAGTGCGAGCAGGTGGTTCGGAATCCCGGCAAATGCTTTGGCTTTGGTTTCGTTAATGGCTTCCAGCAGCACGGCAGATTTGCTGCGCTCACAAAAGGTGAAGGCAATCTCCCGAAAGTACTTTTTCTGAAAGGTCTTGTCACTCAGGTACAGCGCTGCCCGGATGCCGTCATCATACACATCTGCGGCAATGTTTCCTATTCTGATCTTATCCCCTTCGGTGAGTCGCTTCTGCCGGATTTGACTGATCAGGTCATCACATTTCAGGTAGGTGCTCAGCGCACTTTTAATGTCAGAAGGCTTAAGAGATTTTCCGAAATGGAGTGCCTCCAGCGCCTGTGCTTTGTACTGGAGAGAAGAGAGGAGTATGTCGGCATTGAAGTAGTCCTGCAGCTCAGGCAAATCGTATAGGGAGCTATACTCCTGGTTTTGCAGGTTGGCATAGATGGATTTCTGGAAGCTCTCTACTGCTTCTTTGTAATTTTCCTGTTTCAGCTGAACGGAACCAATCAGATAGAAGGTGTTGGCCACCTCTGGATGCTTGCCGCCGTAGAGCCGGATGTACTGCTGCAATGCTTCCTGCTGAGTCAGTAGTGCCTTGTTGTAATCCCCCTGAGCTTCCAGTATCCGACCCCTGTTGGACAATGTAAAGGCTTTGTTGGGATGGTCACCGGTGTAGTGACTGTCCCAGATGTTCATGGTGAGGTCCAGGTAGGTGAGGGCCTCACCGAAATTGTTTTGAGCGCTGTTGGCAAAGGCCAGGTTGCCATAGCAGAGGGCTACGCTGGGGTGATTTTTTCCAAATGCCGCCTGGTAGATTTTCAAGGCATTGTTAAAGTTGATGACGGCCTGCAGGAAGTCATCTTCCAGATAGATCAGGCCCAGGTTCAGGTATGAATCGGCCAGGAGTGGGTCTTCGCCCTTGAGTTTTGCTTTTCTGATTTTCAGGGCCCTTTCATGGTAACTTTTGGCTGTTTCCTTGTTCTTATTGTTCCAGTAGACCACTCCCAGGTCATTGTAGCACTCTGCGGCGGATAGGTTGGTAGGATCGGGCAGGGCTTGCTCAGCAGCGGTGAGGGTTTCCATGGCCAGGTCGTTGCGGCCTGCTTTGAGGTAGGCTTCGCCCAACAGCAGTTGTGCCTGAAGCTGAAGGGCTTTTTGCTGCGGCAATACATCGGCTATATAGTCCAGGGTATTTCGGGCCTGGCTCATGCATTGATTGAGGGCACCGGTTTCCATATGGCACTGGGCCATCTTGAGGTTGCACAGCGCATACTGATCCAGGGTTTGCTGCTGCTGAAAACCAACACTCGCGGCCTGGTAGCTTTCAAAAGCCCGGATGTATTGGCCTTGTTGGAAATAGTTTTCTCCTGACAAGAAAAGGTCCTGCTGAGCAGCAGTAATGAGGGTAGTCAGGAGGAAGGTAGCAGTTAGTATTCTTTTCATCATTTAAAATCGATACACGTAGCTGAAGCTGAGTACATTATGCCTGGTGAGGCCATCTGGGTTTACCTCGCGATCCATGAATTTCTGTCCGTAGATCAATTTTACACTGTTGTTGATGTTGAACTGGTAACCAAAATTGGCCAGCATATTGAAGGCCATACCGGTGGTGCCATCCAGTTTTTCACGCTTATCTTCATTGAAGTTGTAGACCTCATCTTTGGTGATCCGATAGATGGCCAGTGCCCCGATCCCAAAGTTGAAGTTAATAAATCGGAAATTTCTTTCTGCTCTCAGCATCACATCGGTGCCTCTTTTGAGGTCGTTGGCCAGGTTGTATTTTCGGATGTAATCCGGGTCCGGATAGTCCGTCCATTTTCCCCATCTGAAATCATTTTCGTTTTGGTGAATGAGCGGGCGCTGGATTCCGGTTGCGAAAAGCCACTTTTCATTGATGTATGAAGCACCGGCCACGGCATCATAAGAGCCGAGACTTACCTGATAGTACATGGGCAGGTGTCCACTGCCAAATTCGGAGTTACTGTTTTCTATGTCCGATTTACCGGAGGGGATTTTCCCGCCAAGGGTAATGCCCACGGTGCTGCCATTGCTCAGCCGGATGGACCTGGACGCGCTGATGGACAGGTCTCCCAGCCCCTGTGTTTCACCAAGGCTACCGCTCACCATCTGATAAGGCACCTTCACCTGGATGGCATAGTAGTCGTTGATCCCGAAGGTCATGTCTGAGGTAAGGACCGTGATGATGGGGGTGAGGAGGGAAGTACCCCGGTAGTAGTTGAGCTCCAGTGACCTCAGTTTGAAGTTTACCTTTTTGCTGTAGGCCTGGTCTGGCTTCATAGCCCCCATGGTGCAGAATCCCGCGTCGCTGCATCCCTGGGCATGGGAGAGGTAAGCGCTAAAGATGATGATGGCGGTGATAAAATGGCGCATAGTTTATCGTTTGGAAGAAAAACAACAGTTTGTTGCTAACCCCGTACGACGAATGTATGGAAAACGGGGCTTTAAAAAGTGCAAGCCAAAGTTAGAATTTTTTAATTTTTTTTCATAGCCCATTAAACCATCCACTCCATGTGCTGTCAAAGGGTGCGAAATCAATTTAGGAATCAAAAAAATAGTATCATGAAGAAGTTATCATTTTTAATGTCCGTTTTGACAGCCTTGTTTTTAGCCCTGCTTTTTACTGCTTGCCAGGACGACACAGGGGCGATGGAGAGTAGCTCCCTGTCTGAGACTGCCTCAGTAAGTGTGAGCTCTGAGGCTTCGGTGGCCTCCAGTATGGAGGATGTGGATTTGCTGGCAGATGCCGGGATGGAACTGTTTGCCAATTCGGGGCGCGGGTTAAGAGACCATTTGCTGGAATGCGCGGAGGTGGAGCACGATACGGCCAGCAACCTGATTACCATTGATTTTGGCGATGGCTGCGAGGACCGGTTTGGCACCTGGCGAAGTGGTAAGATCCTGATAGAATACAATGAGCGGAAGTATGTGCCGGGGGCTTACAGGATTGTCACTTTTGAGGATTTCTTCCTGGACAGTGTGCAGGTGGAGGGAACGCGTACCATCACCAACGTGACGAATACCTCAGAGGCGGGGATTGCTTTCGAAACCTCATTGGTGGGGGGTAAGCTGACCTTTCCGGATGGCAGCACCATCACCCGGGATGCGGAGCATCTGAGAACCCTCTATGTGGGTGAGGAGCGCGAGGACAACTATGCCTCACTGTCGGGCAGTGCCAGTGGTACACTGCAGAATGGAGATGCCTACAGCTCCACCATCATGGAAGACCTGATCTTTAAGAGAGGCTGCAAAACCACAGGTGTACACATCCCGGTGGCGGGTGTACTGGAGATCGTCTCTGGTGATCGCACGGTGGTGATTGACTATGGCGATGGGGAGTGTGATAACCTGGCAGAGGTGACCATCAATGGTGAGACTGAAACCATCGAGGTAGAACCCCGGGGCAGAAGACCCCACAGAAGAGGATAATTGTTAGCGTTGGGTTTTATATCAGGTAGGTGGGGTCGCGTCTGGGATGCGGCCCCTATTTTTTGTGGTTGATCCTGCTACCTTGGAAATTCATCGATTCTGGAATAGTAATAAACATTTCCATGTTCGTTGCTCGGTTTCATGATCAATAAACCCTTGCCGAAGGAGATCTCATACTTCTGGTTATCAATGGTTCGATTCAGTCTGTTCTTTTTATTTCAGTTCGATAAGAAATTTAACGAGTTCATGAATTGTTACATATGGATTTAATTCCCAAATCGGGATTCCAGCGTCAATGTCTACTTGTTTATTCCTTCTAAGCCTTTCTGCGTTACTGTCTGCTTCTTCAAATCGATTTCCCAATATTGGGAGCAACCTTGTTTTTCCGGGTTCATAGTCGTTGATGAAGTTTTGTCTTATAAAGTTCTTCACGTCATCTCCATTTGTAAATGGTCTTGCGGAATACTGAAAGTGTAGGATAAACCAAAATTCAATATTGAAGCTGGAGAATGCTATGTTAACAGTATTGGAATTAGCCTTCAAAAACGCTCTATCTCTGTTTGGTAGGTTGTCATGATCGAAGGCCACCCATACATGGTCGTATGGAGCACCTTCATATCTTGCTTTTTGCTTCCTCCTAATTGCTTCATTAACAAGGTTGAGAGGATCATGTCTTTTGAAATGTTCAACATCTATTTGAATCCCCCGCTGCTTTTCACGAGGTAGTTGATTTTTTATTTCTAACAAGTAATTCCTCTCAGTTTGCCCCTCACATAAGATCAAGATTTTTAGATTTAGCTTCCTTGATTTTCTTGATCTTGCCATTTTAAAACGTCATTTCCAATTCATTAATAATTGGAGTTGCACCGAATTTCCCACTATCATACCATTTGTCGTAAGGGACATTAGGACGGACGCCACTAATATCAGCCATGCTAAACAGATCGGTTTCACCTCTTTCATTCTTCTCTGCGAACCAAATCTGATCACGTCGAAAAACATCGCTATCAAGTTGTGAAAGATCATGGGTTGCAAAGATCAATTGGGCATTTTTTTCGTTAATTGAAGGGTTGTGAAAGAGTTTAATAAGTGATTTTGTAATATGAGGGTGTAGGTTTTTTTCAAATTCGTCAACTACGAGAATTGTACCATCTTCAAAAGCATCGAGAATGATTCCTGTAAGCATAAATAAGCTTTGAGTTCCTTTAGATTCCTCGTTCTTGTCAAATTCTGTTTCTCCTACAATAGTGTCGTTCTCATAGACATTATGGACTGCCTTAATTTTGTATTTGTAGTCATCTTTGATTCTTTCAACTACAGAATCGGGTATATCCTGGGGGAGGGGGCTCTTTTCCCAATCAATTACCTCTGACTTCACCTTTGAGATACCTGTATCCAGCGCACAAATGATTCGATTGAATTTCTCAATGAATTCAGTGTCATCGGGATCTGCTAGCCTTTTGGCGTATAGTTGTTGTATTCTGCTTTCGTGGAAATCTTCAAAGAACGGATAGGATGCTAATTTTTCCTTGAAGAAATTGAAGACAGGAATTAATACTTCTACATTATCGAGAACAGCCTTTGATAAGAAAAGTTGATTTGGAAGAAGCTTCCTTTCAATCGATTTACGGTCACCTTTATAGTGTTCACCAAAAGCAATTGGTGTGTCAATTACTCTGGAGTAAATAACCGATGGTTGCTTTTTTGGTCGGAATACTAACTCTTCTCGGACAATTGTATCTTTCCTGAATTCTAAGAAAAGAGTGTAAAGAATATTATCAATATAAAAGTCAAGCTCAAACTTGACCGATTGATTTTTATTTGATCTGTCAAGAAGGAAAGGTTCATATGGCCCTATTTCTTCGTTCGGTTCAAATTTTGCACTTCTAAGAACAAGAAAGTCAATTGCTGAAAAAGCCATAAGGATATTACTTTTCCCTGAGGCATTTGGACCATATATGACTGATGTTTTAAGAAGTTTTTTGTTGTGAACTTCAACAACGTTATTGTAATGCTCTTTGAATGTTGTTGCTTCAAAGGAGAATTCTACTCGATTCTTAATCGATCTAAAGTTCTCTATGGCAATTCTTGATAGCATTTCTTTATATTAGTGGGTTTTTGATGCTAATAACGTAAAAAAAATGCAAATAGTTTATTGATTCCTTGTTATTATTCTCGGTGCTGTTTCTTTCTGTAGATTTTCAATCCTGAACAAACCATTATTGACCACCACACCGGCATCACCGCTTATAAAAGATATAATCGGTCACGATGGGTTCTATGCCGTGCTGTCTGAGGTCAGAGATGATCTGCCCCCTGTGGTGGGTGGTGTGATTGCTTACATGAAACAGTATTTCCTGGATGGTATTCTCAAATTCAGCACCGCTGGAGGTACGGTATTGGATGGGTTGGCTCAGGTCCGAATCGGCGATAATCTCCATGGTGCGCAGATGATTAGACTGGTCATAGGCCTGGCAGGTTTCGAGGGTGTGGAGCTGATTCACCCCCAGTGCTTTTTCAGTCACTATTCTGGCATTCCAGATCTGGTGGGCGTTGATCACATGTGAAAACAGGGGGATGGTCCGCACACTGATCCGCTCCTGCTCCCGGATGAGCAGCGCCACCAGTTGTTGATTGAAATGGTGCTGATACTCGAATATGTCTTTGAAGAAGGCTTTCATGGCTCTTTTACGATCCGCAGGGATCAGGAGTTGGGTGCCTGCTTAAATTCTCCAAAGTGCCAGAGCACTCCTGAGGGATCATGCATGAAGAGCTCCCGGCCCCAGATTTCATTCCTGATTTCGGAAAACCGCACGGTGTTGAACCTGGCGGGCAGATTTTTCTTCAGGAGGTCCTCCTGGCAGCGATCCAGGTCGTCCACCTCCAGAAAGAGCATGGTGTTGTTGATCCATTCTTTGGCATAGTAGTCCTGCAGGTAAAATGCCAGGTGCTCGTTGACTTTGAACAGGCTCATTTTGCGGTCTATCACCACCTCCTCAAAGCCCAGGAGGGAGTAAAACTGTCTCGATTCTTCAAAGACCCGGGCTCCTATAAAAGCGCGAATGGATTTGGACTGATAGGTCATGGTGTTTGTAGGGGTTGCCGGATGCGATTCATTCTTTCTTAGCCTGTCCTCCATCAAAGCGAGTGTCCTTTTTTAAATGACACAGCAAGAGGATGGGTATCATCAGTTGGAGTGTTTTCAGGTGGTTTTTCACGGCAAAGGTCAGGTGATTCCTTAAAGATGCCCAAAATAGGTGAATTCAGCCATATGACCCACCCTGGATGTTAAATCCTAGGTGCCTGGCTGGCCAGTCTTGGCTTGCTTGTTGGAGGTAGGGCTCACAAGGGCAGATTTGTATGCCCACATCTTATGCGATATTTAGTTCGTTGTTCAGGAGCTCAACCTTAAAATTCACCTTGGCTTTCAATGCCTCAAAGACTTTCAATATCGTCTCGATAGTGACATTTTTGGCGTTGTTTTCAAGTTTGGAAATTTGAGATTTCCGAACACCAATGAGTTCACCGAGCTGTTCTTGTGTGAGGTGCCGTTCCTTACGAGCAACCTTTATCATATCACCAATGAGTTCGAGTTTCAGCTCAAATTCAAATTGGTCTCTTCGAGGGGTCCCACTTTTTCCGATTAATAAATCCTGAGCTTCATCTAAACTATATGTTTTCATCTTTCTTTATTTTCTGTTCAAAATATTCCACCCTCATCTGTTCGGCCTTTTCAATTTCTTGGGAGCTCACTTTGTCTGTTTTCTTGACAAACCCATGGGTGCCACAAACCAGTGTCATTTCGTTATTCTCCTTATCCCAAAAAGCAAGAATCCGATATTGAAGTCCAGCGTATTTGGTTCGGAATTCCCAAATGTTCTGATTTAGTTTCTTGAAAAGTTTGGGGTCATTTAAAATCTGCGCTTTCCTGATATTGTAGAATATCTTGTCTTGCACTTTATTATTTTGGCTTTTAATGAACGAGAAAGCCTCTTCTAACAACTTGATCTCAAACTTTTTTTCCACTAAATGTTCATTAGCTAATACATGACAAAGATAGATTAAGTTTCAATATAGGGAAACTTTATTTATCCATTGGTTGAAACAACCACAATCAGGTTTACTAAAGTAGCAAGCGATTCCAACGAAAGCACTTAGGAAGATCGTTCAAGAATGAGA
The DNA here is from genome assembly GCF_040222955.1 of Marinoscillum sp. Lineage (GTDB taxonomy): Bacteria > Bacteroidota > Bacteroidia > Cytophagales > Cyclobacteriaceae > Marinoscillum. Next base: position 238,268 of record NZ_JAVKCA010000020.1, read on the forward strand.
AGCCATTCAGCTTGGATTTTCAAATAGGGAGATGCCTAACTCGCCAGCCTTATCTCGATTATTGAAGACAGGGCTCACAAGGGCAGCGGGCATCGTGGGCTTATGAGGCACGCCTGGGGCTCACGGCCGTTTGTTCGATTTTGTTTATTAGAGCACGATTTCTAGATATCTCGAACTTTTATCACGGTCGTTATCCCAAACCAATTCATTCTGATACAACACACTTACCACTTGCATGCTTCCATTTGAATATTTCTTGACTTCACAATCAAGTCTAATAGAATCCCTTCCCTCAATCTTCACTATTGTCGTTGCAATACCATCACTGTTTGTATGTTCACTTGTGAATAAGTCCATCACATATATTCCCGCGGATTGATCAAGTTCAATCACAAATCCTTTAGGGTAGTCTAGTAATGGTTCATTGAAAAGCATCTCATCCCCGTCAATTAAATAATAAACAAAAATGTCATTAAGTGAGATACTATTTTCGTTCGCTGGATTTAAAAGATCAGTATCGGAATTGTTTTTTATTGATAGAAAGACATTCATACTTACAAAAATCCCATCAGTATCATCTTCCTTACAACCAGTAAGGCAAGAAAGAGAAATCAATAAAATCATTAGTTGTTTCATAGCTTCAAGTTGCCGTCTACACCACTAGCGCTTCGCGTTTATGTTGTCTTTTGTTCGAGGACATTCATTCTATAGCCTAAAATACCGCCATTTATGTCAATCGCAATATGTAGGAGAACTGCTATCCAAATGTTTTCAGTATAATAGTAAATAGCAGAAAACAACAGACCTAAGATCAATGAGCCGATAACATTTCGCTTCCCCATACCGACATGTGTTATCGCGAAACTGATATTTACCAAAACAAATGCAATTAATAAACCGGCATTTTCTTTTAAAAACTCAAATAAAAAGACTCTGAAAATGAGCTCTTCACATATTCCGGCACTTATTGATAGCATGATAAACCAGTTAAATTCTCTTCTTGTTTTTGGCAGGTAGTGGTATATATCTTTCATTTTGCCCTTAATAATATCACGGTTGTCAGGGGTAACATTTGATGACTTGTATTGTATTACCGAAAACACCAGAACCAGGATTAAAAGTATAATGCCGGCCGTTGTAAAGTTTGGATACAGATTTAATGGGGGAAGTTGTGTGATGAGGTAATTAAGGAAAATCAATGTCGTCAAACCCCAAAATATCGCAATGGTTTCTTTATAATCAGTCAGTCTAAACTTGTCATCTCGGTTGATTCTGTTGTTCGTTTTTTGATAGGTTAACAAAAAGTATGTCGGATAAATGATCCCTATGAGTCCTGCCAAAATGGTTGTCCAAATCATGGTTGTGTTGCTGTTGTATCCTGACCGCCGACAATTGGCCATCAACCTCCGCTGCTGCTGGCCTTGTCAGCTCAATCTAATGGATTTTAACCCCTGAACAAACGATCGTTGGCGATAGAGGAGTGTCTTTCTGGTAAGGGCGGCATCCGGAACATGAAAGGTTTCCAATAAAGGGCTCAACTGGCTCGCCAGCCTGATCTCGCTTGTTGGAGACAACTCCAACAAGGGCAGAATGGTTTAATTGCAATGTTGATTGTAAAACTTAACGATGGCACTTACATCACTCTTGCGAAATTCTTTGCGTTCAATTTTCTGAGATAATTCCGGACAATCATAAAAGTACCGAATCATGTCATTCTTAAAGTTTAAATCTGCAGGTATTTTAAGTGTTCTTTCGCCCCTTTGAAGTACAAATTTTTCAACACTGTATGATGCACCAGGTGCCATGCCAGTTGAAGGGTTATACATTCCCGAATGAGTTAAATAGCAATAAAACAATTTCAGTTTTCCGTCAATCTCAATTCGCAGAAAAATATTTGAATTCGAAGAGAAAATATTGCCTATTCCGAGTGTATTTTCTCTTGACAACATTCTTATCTCATCGTGCCCAAATCTAAACCTGATTTCCTTCGCGTCATCTGGCTTCAGTACCCTCTTTACACCATTGGAATCATAGTATATGACTTTTTGCTGCAGTCTCTCATAGTTAGGCTCTTGTCCCAGAAATTTTACAGGGATATTGAAGATCACATCGACCGTGTCATTGAGATACAATATTTGGCCCTTAACCTTTTTTGCCTCTGTAACGAAAATAAAGCCTAAAAAGGCCAGTGAAAAAATGATGAGCTTATGCATTACTAATGTTTTAATTGACTTTCAGTTGGAATTTCATTTTCCTGGCGCCTTAGCTCGCCAGCCTTATCTCGCTTGTGGGAGACAACTCCAACAAGGGTGGAGCTACGTCTGTTATGTGCCTTAATGAGGAAAAAGATCTAAAGTTTGTCCAGGAATGATTCTACCCTCGTCACTATAAATCATTTCCTTCATTGATCTAACATAGTTAGCGTTCTTGAAAACAGTAGGCGGAAATTTTCCTGGGTATAGCTGTTGAAAGCTTTTGAGAACTTTATCTTTTTTACTAGAGACCTTATCATCAATAGTTTTGAGTTCTTCATCATTAATTACCCGCTTTGGATTATTGATTAAATTTTTGTCAAGCTCCTGAAATACCAAGTGAGCTATGAGATAAATTCCGTGTACTAAAATAAGAGATTGAATATCATTATTTCCCCACATTGATTCTTTCAGTTGAGTTTCAATCCTTCTAAATATTAGAACTGATTTATAAAGTTTACTAGCAGTTAGATTCTCATTAAATATTAGTCTGTATGGAGCTCTTTTTGTATCATCCCAGAGTCGAGATATTTCACGTTTTGCATAAATAGACAGATCTGCGTCTGTGTATAAGCATGCAAGAGAAATTGTGGCCTCTTCTAAGTCTAAATTGTGTTTATCTTTTTTAGTTGGAGAATTATCCCTTTTGAAAACATAGTTAATGTTATCTAGCAACAGATCTGTTTTTAATCGATGTTGTTCTGGGTCTAGAGACACAAAATCTTTCTTCTCAATTTTATTCTGAGTGTTAGTCGCGACTGTAACCTTTCGATCAAAGTCTTCTGGACAATTTTCAAGTGAAATGATTCTTGTGAATACAAAAGCCTTTGAAACCTGATCTGGATTTTTCCTATAGGCTTCATAAATACTACCCACGGTTTGTGCTCCATTGACAATAGTAATGTCTTCGCAGTTGAAATGGCCAGAAGTTCTTTCATTACCTCCATAGGCCGATTTTTGTAGCCTTTTTGTGAGGATCGTTATTCCGTTATTTAGGTATACAAAACTTGAAGGGTCATTGACAAGTGATTTAACAATCTCAATGTTGATGTCACTTTCCCCCATAAATCCTCGAATGTTTTGCGAGAATAATCTCAGTTTGTGATTCTTATAAGTTTCTGCATAGAACATGCAGTTCACCTGACCATAGATTGATTTTACTGGGTCTTCATTTTTACCCCATTGTAGAATGTCTATCTCTGCGGTTATTGGGTTGCCTTCTACACCTAGGGTTAATGATCTGTGAGCATCTTTGAGATTAACTTCCTCGAAATAAATAACATCATCAGCATCATTCAGCTCCTCAAGATTTTTGTCAATAGTTTTTTGGCAGTCAGGTGAAATATTTGTTCCAGTATGCGCAAGTATTAATTTGACCTTTACCTCACTGTTAAGGAATGCTTCATTTAGTTCTTCTTTTTTTGAATGTACTTTTTCATTAAAGTCAGTAAAATCAAATATTAGAAGTTTCCTGATTCCTTCAAAAAATTTTAAGATTTCACCTTTTTCAGGGCCGCCTTTTGTTGAGTTTATCAACTTAGACTGAATTATATAGAAAAAATTGTTTCGCCTGTCCCAATAAATAGCATCTATTCCTTGATCATGAAAACCATCTGTTATACTTCCTTTCAAAGATTCGTAATCCAAGCCTGTGAATGACTTTAAGGTATAAAGGGCGTAAGCACGTGAAAGGATCATGTTATTCCTTTCTTTTTCTGGGAACTTGTCAAGATCAGATTTATCGACTAGTTCAATAACTCTACGTTCGAGTTCGCCAACGATATGGTTTAAATGGACAATACTCATGGAAATAAAGTTAGGAAATGATTAGTTAAGTTGGCTCACAACTAATCTGCTCTATGCAGATATGCCACACAACAACCAACAACCCCCCTGGCTGCCACCGGCTTGTACCAAATCTACCAATTTTTAACCCCTAAACAAACCATTATTGGCGATGGGGGTTATGCAGAAAGTCCTGACGTTATTTTTTGGTCACAGCACCAGCAGGCCGTGCTGGCGCAGCAGGTCGATGGGCTTGGCGTACCAGAACTGCTCAAAGTCTCCAAACTGCACCTCAAACCCGGCCTTGAGCTGCGTAAAAGTTCGGGTAGGGCAGTCCGGGGTGAGCTGTGCCAGTTCATCCAGGAGCCACTGCCCTTTTTCTTTTTCCAGGTTCACCTGAAAGGCCGCTGTTCGGGTCTGGATCGCCAGGTGCATCATTTCTTTGGTCTTCCCCTTTTTAGTTCGTGAGGAGTAGGATACCGCCGGGGTGCCCCCCAGCCAGAGGATTCGGGCGGTGGGCCGGACGAGGTACTCTGTGTCGGTCTCCAGGCAGTTTTCTATGAAATCCCTTCGGATGGTCGTCCTGGGTATTTTAACATCAAACCACTCCTGCAGGGGCAACTCAAACCCAATGCCGTGCATGTAGTTGTACAGGGATTTTTTCAGCCCAAAGCTAAACTGTCCATGATCGATGCCTGTACGGTCCTGAAACTGGATGTCGTTGTTGGCAAAGGAGATGGCGGGGTAGGTGGGCAGGATGCCATAGGCATCCGGGTTGAGCCCCACGGGACTGTGAGCCGTGAGGGCAAACTGATGCCAGAAGCCCGACTGCATCACACCGAGTTCGAAAAGCTGGCGCACCATCTCCAGGCTGTTGATGGTTTCCTGCACGGTTTGGGTGGGGTAGCCATACATCAGGTAGGCATGCACCATCATGCCCGCATCGGTGAAGTGGCTGGTCACCCGGGCCACCTGCTTCACCGTCACCCCTTTGTCTATGAGTTGCAGCAGCCGGTCGGAGGCCACTTCCAGTCCGCCCGATACCGCGATGCAGCCGGAAGCTTTCAGCAGCACACACAGGTCGCGGGTAAAGCTTTTCTCAAACCGGATGTTGGTCCACCAGGTCACACTCAGCTTTCTCCGGATGATCTCCAGGGCCAGCTCACGCATCAGCGCAGGGGGAGCGGCCTCATCCACAAAGTGAAACCCCTTTTCGCCAGTCTGAGCGATCAGTGTCTCCATGCGGTCTACTAGGGTTCGGGCGGCTATGGGCTCATAGAGCCGGATGTAGTCCAGAGAAATGTCACAAAAGGTGCATTTGCCCCAGTAGCATCCGTGGGCCATGGTGAGTTTGTTCCAGCGGCCATCACTCCACAGGCTGTGCATCGGATTGGCCATCTCTATCACGGAAATGTATTCGGTGAGTGGCAGGTCTGAATAGTCGGGCGTGCCCACCGCTGTTTGTTTATAGTCGGGCCGGGGCGAGGTGTTTTGATACACCACTTCCCCGTTTTCCAGAAGGAAAGTTCTTTTGAGCAAAACACTCCGCTCGGGGTGGAGGGTTTGCTCAGCGATCAGCTCTATGGGCAGCTCTCCATCGTCCAGTGTGATGTAGTCAAAAAAGGCAAAAACCCGTGGGTCAGAAATGCTCCTGAGCTCGGTATTGGGAAAGCCCCCGCCCATGGCCGTTTTGGTCTTGGGGTAGTGTGTTTTAATCCACTGAGCGCAGCGGAAAGCACTGTACAGGTTTCCCGGAAAGGGTACCGAAAAACAAATGAGTTTAGGAGCGTACTGTTGTAAACGCGCTTCTAAAATCCCCAAAGTGAGTTGATCTATATAAGTAGGAGCCTGCTGCAGGTGGGCATGGAGTTCATCAAATGAATTGGCACTGCGCCCCAGGCGCTCGGCATAGCGGCTGAATCCAAAGTTTTCATCCACACACTCCACGATGAAGTCCGAAAGGTCCTCCAGGTATAAGGTAGCCAGATGTTTGGCTTTGTCCTGAAAGCCCATGGAGCCAAAGGCCCAGTCGAGCTCTTCCGGCTGATCGAACCTGCCAGCCTGTGGGAGGTACTGCTCGGAGCAGATCTGCCGGGCGAAGGATGTGTTTTTTCCCTGAAGGAAAGCCATGGTCTCTGCGATCGTCTGCACATAGTCTTCCTGCAGGGAAAATATCCGGTGGGCGTTTTCAGACCAGTTGGTCTGGTCCTGTCCGGCTTCAGCGAACAGGCTCCGCAGCCCATCCGGGGAGAAAAGGGCCAGAATGACTTCCATCCCCAGGTCCATCTGGTAGGCTTCTAATCCTATGGTATTGAGGAAGCCCTTGAGGTACGGAGTAGCCGGATAGGGGGTGTTGAGTTGAGTGAATGGGGGAGTAATGAGGAGAATGTCTTTCAAGGCCGTAGGGATCGCTTACAAAACTACTGGAAAGAGTTGGATCGGTAAGAAATACCGCGGATTCTTCCATTATCAACCGATTGCTTATGACTGATCCGGATATTTTTTTAACTTCGGTGTGCCTAAAATAATGATTCGCCTATGACCAGATTAATGGGGTCTGTCTGTCTGCTGTATGCCCTTTCCTTAGCAGCCAACGCCCAATTCCTGAATACCGACCAGAAAGATGTCGGGAAGATTAAGAACTCCACGCTCCTGCTGGTGCTGGAGGAGCCCGATCCTAAAATCGTCTCAAAGCTTAGTAAGAAGTATCCCAAAGCGTTGGAAGATTACCAGGCGCAGATAGCGGGCCGCAATTTTGCCCTCAGGTATGCCCTTGAAAACCATTGGGACTTTAGTGATAAGGTAGAATTTCACCCTGAAGCCACAGCTTTTGACCTCATAGAGAAAAAACCCGATGAATATGTGCTGATCAGCTTTGGGCAGTACCTGGAGTATGAGCGGATAGGGTTGGTGAATGGCTCGGATGGCCATCCGGCAGGATGGAGCGTGGCACCCAATGGAGAATTGACCTACAACCCCACCACTAAATACACGGTGCTCTCCAAGGAGATCACCACACTGGAGATTTCGGATACCAAACCCCTGGTGAGTGTGTTTCTGCCTTCGGCTTATCCTTCCTTACCAGGAGCCGTTTACGGGGTGCAGCAGCTCCAATACCTCTTGCAGTACCTGGCCGCTGATGAGGAAAACAAAATGAGCAAATTTCCCAAACAAATAGAGGAGGATAACCCGGAGCTAAAGGATAGGGTTCTCCTCATTGATCAGAATGATGTGGACCCCAGGGTAGTTGCTGAAGAACTTGCGGAGGTATACCCGTATCCTGTGCAGTTGGTAGATCCGGCTGTGATCCGCGAGGCTATTTTGACCCGGGATGCCAGGTATGCCTACCTGCAGATTGTGAGTACACCGGGTGAACGTGGGAGCATAGACACGCATGTCATCGTGGACGCAGCTGATGGCAAGATCTATTACTACGTTACCCCGGGTCTGGGGGTAGGGAGCTATAGTGCCCTCATTTCAGATTACAGGACACGGATCAAAGAGCGCCACTTCAAAAGTTATGCCGTTGATTAAACCGGACTAGTTCAGGCACGCCTGGGTATGTGCCACCCGATCGTTCCAATGCGCGTAGCGTTTGTCGTAGTACCTGATTAAGCTTCGATAGGTTTGAGGTGATAATTCATCTGGCCTGGGCACTTCGGTTAGCCGGATGACATCATCAATGTTTTTCAGGAGCTCATGGAGATAAGTTGCTTCATGCGCTGGCAACTGATTTTTGATGCTAAAGATCTCTATGGCCAGGTCATTGATCGACAGTCCTTTTTGCACATAATCGTCGCCAGGTGCGAGGTTCCAAAAATTACCGGTGATGATGGAAGGCAGAAACGCCGGCCACTCGCCCGCAGGGGCAGATTCATCAGGCATCAGGTAGTTATTGAGCGAAAAAAACAGATAACTGTCCGCATCGGTAAGCAGGTAGATGGATCGGGGGCAGTTCATCAGCGCCAGCCATTCGTCTATGGTTAGCAGTGTATTGGCACTCAGCGACTGATCGATCACCAGGGTCTCTACTTCACCTTCTTGATTGTAGGCTGTGAGAAATGGAGCCACGTGGTAGCCCCAGGTAGTGTTTTCAGAGATGCCCAGCGGGTCGGTCATATTGAAGAGCTCATCCGAGGAGAGGGAGTACCTGGCTGGGGCAAAATTCCAGATTTTACCGGCCGTCACCTGATGTTTTTTCAGAAGCAGCGAGATGTAATGCGCCCGGTCTTCACAAGAGCCGTTGATGTAGCGGTATTCTATGTTCTCAGCAATCACCAGGTCCAGAAGTTCTTCCCTTTCGGCAAAGGAAATGGGTATCAGCTCAGGTGTAGGCGGTTTGGCACCGAGCAGGAGATTGTAGTCCTCAGTACTGATGAGGGGTGCATGAGAGGAATGGCTCATGCGAAGAATGGGAAAGGTGTGTAGCTGCTCGTCATTGTATCCGCGAAGTTAGGCTTTCCTTCGGTCGGATACATCTTTTATTTTTTAACCGATGGTGATGATTTGAATCTTATTCTTTCAGCCGCTTTTCAAAGCAGACACTATTGGCTACCCCGGCATACTGGCCGTAATTGGGAATGATCTGATAACCACTTTTCTCGTAAAGGGAGATGGCCTCAGGCTGTTTATAGCCGGTTTCCAGTACGCAGCGGTCATAGCCCAGTTCCGCGGCCCATTGCTCCAGTTCGGTGAGGAGCTGAAAAGCCACTCTTTTTCCGCGGTGTTGTGGCTTCACAAACATGCGCTTGATTTCCATGGTTTTCGGATCAAATGCTTTGATGGCTCCGCATCCACAGGGTTGATCATCCAGGTAAGCCACCACGGCATATTTGATCAGGTCTAATTTATTGAACTGACTGTAAAAGGCATGGTCCCGACCGTCTCTGACGGCCAGGTCTGCATCCAGCTGACTGACAAGCTCTGTGAAATCAGCGTGCTGAGCATTGGTGCGAAAAAGTGTGGTCATGGTTTTGGCGGGACTTGGCGGGTTTTAGGGTTCAAAAAATAAATTCAGTTCATTGTAAAGTGATCACATGCCAAATCTGAAACCGAAACTCGATGTGGCTTAAAGGGCAGTGAATATTTTTGGTTTTTAACATCGTATTGAGTGGACTCAGTCTGGTTTAATGACCCGCTTTGTTATGCGCAGGGTTGGTATCCACGCCCAGGTGTTTCAGGATCCAGGTCATCAGGTCCTGTTCGTCCACGATGGACATGGAATGCGGGTGTCGTTCGCCATTGCTACGCACGCCCTTACCCACGGTCATCATCAGCTCGGCCTGGGTGTTGCCCATGAGCATGAGCTGGTTGATCATTTCAGAGGCAGGCGCTATGTTCATATCATAGAAACTCCTTCTTCGGTTTTTTAGTTGCCACTGAATGTCTGCATCGTGGTAGAGCCTGACAGGGAATGATTTCAGCACTTCCGCTTCTCCACCTTGTTTTGCCCCTTTAGTGAAAGGGCTCAATTCCTGATAGCGACCGGGTACTTCGTTGGGTGTGCCTCCCAGCTCACGCTCCATGATCGACTTCACCACATAGGCCTCACTTACTCCCGCTTCTGAGTATTGCCTGACGAGCTCCCGCTCCATGTAGTGGTAAATTTCTTCCAGGTCTACAGGGGAGTCCACTGCAAAGACTGCTTTTGGTTTGATCGGGTAGCTTTCGGGGTATTTCAGACAGTATTGGGTGTATTTCAATGCGATGGTGCCACCTGCTGAGAAACCGCCCATTACCACCTGATTCGGCGCTATTTTGTAGTCATTCAGCGTAGCTATAATCGCCTCGTTCAATAGCTTCGCCACCTGCCCATCGGCATACATCTTACGCCCGCAGGGGACCACGATGGTAGCGATTCCATACAGATAAGCCAACTTTTCAAACTCGGTTTCCTGGAGGAGCTGATCAGCAGTCTGCGCAAAGCCCGGGATGAAGACAATCAGCCCTTTGGCGGTACCTGGGGGAGTGATGACGGTATACCCAAGGGTGCTGTTTTGAAGGTTGGAGTGCAGGGGAGATTGTGCCAACACGGCACACCAAAGGAGGGATAGCCCAATGGATAATCTAAATTTCATTATTAGTTAGCTTTTAACGGAGAATTTGATTCTTCGAAGTAACTTGAAACCGATGGGAATTGAAAATATTTGGGTGATTGGTTTAATGATCGTGGTGATCCCGCTGTTTTTCTGGATGCGGGTATCTGCAATCAATAAGCGCAAGAAGGGTGTGACGGTGCGGTGCCCGCACTGCGAGAAGGATCAGCGGCTGGAGAAGCTGCGCAATTATGTATGTGAAAAGTGTGAGATCCCGGTGACTTTTTTTGATGAGCACGGGGATCCTCTGCCGGATGTGGCCTATTATGAGTGTATGGCCTGCCAGGAGAAAAACTTTATGGGGATACTCACCTGTACAGCCTGTGGCATGGCCAATAAGGCAGGTATCCCCAAATAATCATTCTGACCTCAATGCATTGACCGGATTTTCGGAGGTGTTTCTCCATACCTGAGTCAGGATAGTAGCCCCTGAGAGCAGCACGACGATGAGTATCGCAGGCCCCACGTTGAAAATGCTAATGGGAGAGTGTACAGCCATTTCGTTGATCCAGAGCCCGTTGGCAAACACCGCTACAGGCACCATGACCAGCGCTGTAGCAGCCAGCATGATCATGAATCCTCCCGTCATTGACAGGGTAATCTGCCCGAAACTGGCACCCAATACCTTTCGGATTCCGATCTCCTTAGTTCGCGTTTTCAGGTGAAAGCTTACCATGCCCAGAAACCCCAATGCCGTAATGGCGATGGCAATGAGTGAGATAAACGTAAGGATGCCGCCCAGGTCATAAAAGAACTGATAGAAAAGGTCCGTTTCTTCATTGAGGAATCCACCCTGAAAGGTTCTGGCCTCATCGTACTCATTCCACTTTTGCTCCATCTGCTTGCCAAAGGCCCCCGGATCATTTACGCCGATTTTGAAGTAAGCATACTGATAATCCTCAGGTTTGATGCGCAGGGCCAGCGGTTCGATAGACTTCATCAGGGGTTCCCAGTGATAGTCTTTGACCACTCCAATGATTTTCACCCTGGAGTCATCTTCTACGTAGATCAGGGCACCGACCGCCTCAGCGGCAGACTCAAAGCCGAGACGCCTGGTGGCCAGCTCATTCACCACGATAAACTTTTCTTGCTGGTGATTAGCCGTTTGGGGAAAATCCGTTCCGGCGATCAGCTCAAGGCCCATGACACTCACATACCGCTCTTCTACAGAAAAATGATAAATGGTCATGTACTCATCCGCTTCGTTTAGTTTCATATTCCCGCCATATGACCTTCCTACAGCGGGGTGGTGCGAGGTGAAGGTGACGTCTTCTATACCTGGGGTCCTGGCAAATTCGGTCTCTATGACTTTCGGGTCATGTCCCTGTAGGCGTACAAAGTAGATGTGCTCATCGTCGAATCCAAAGCTGCTCCTGGTCAGGTAATTGGCCTGATCCCTGATCAGGAATATGCTCACCAGCATGACAATTGAGAGCCCAAACTGGATACTCAGGAGGATTTTTTTACCGGATATTTTGGAAAGAAGCCCGCCCTTGTGGGTATTGGAAAAGGCGCCATTCCCTTTCAATGACCGGATGGTATCTAATCTTGATACAAAATACGACGGACCCACTCCTGAAATGAGCCCAAGGAGGAGACTGAACAGAAGAAAGAAACCATAAGCAAACACAGTGTCTTCCAGGGTGATGCCTACCTGATTGAAAATCCAGAGGGAGTTGAACTGATCAATCAGGAACCAGTAAATACCGATGGCTACCAACAGTGAGAGGGTGGAGATGAGTACCGATTCCACCAGGAATTGTGTGATGATCTGTGATTTAGAGGCGCCATTGGCCTTACGAATGCCTACTTCCCGGGTTCGTGTCAGCGATTTGGCAATGGACAGGTTGGCGTAGTTAATACTGGCAGTGATAATGACCACCAGCCCGAGGAGTGCGAAGAACAGCAGCACGATTTTAGGCAGGGTGAAGGAGATTTCGTTGCTGAGCAGCTTTCCAGGTACGACCTCAGTGAGCCCCTGAAGCTCAAACTCATAGCCGGGATGATCCTCCTTAAGTTTCATTTGTTCGGATGCGATCTGGTTGATCAGTGCCTCGGCTTCCACCCTGGAAGCTTTATCATTGAGCACTATGTAGTTGTAATTCATCCAGGTGGTTTCCCAATCCTTGTACTCATTGGTCATGTGGTTCTCTTTGGCCAGCAAGGGGATGGTGGAGAAGCTCGCCAGCAGGTTGAACCTGATGTGGCTTTTGGGTAAGTCCTCTGTCAGTATGCCAGTCACCCGGTATCGGCCCATGCCTTCCATGATCACCTCTTCACCCAGGGCATTTTTCTGTGGAAAAAGGAGGTTGGCCATTTTGGAGGTGAGTACCATAGAGTAAGGCTCATTCAGGGCCGTTAGCGGATCACCTTCTTTGAGCTCAAACCCAAACACCTTAAAGAAGTTATGATCAGCAAACAAGGAGCGTCCTTCAAATTCCGATTCCGGGTTGATCACTTTGTGCTCCGAGCGTATTTCGCCATGCAGGCCATGGTTAAGATTGGTGTAAGTATCAGCAATGGTATACCCATTGCTCAGTGCCTCTCCGATAGGCAGTGGTGAGGTTGCGTAGCCATTGGAGAAAATACCTCGCGCTCCTTTGTGATAAGTAAGTACCCTGAAGGTGCGGTCACCATATGGGTGGACTGTGTCATAGGAGTAATGATCATAGACGAGCAGGATCAATAGCAGACAAACGGACATGCTGAGCGAAAGGCCCACCACGTTGATAGCAGTGAAGGCCTTGTGTTTTTTGATGTTTCGCCAGCTGACGATGAAATAGTTTCTCCACATGGCAGATTAGTTTTCGTCCCGGTTCATTTTCTGCACCAGCCCAAAGTAGATCAGGAAGCCCAGACTGAGGCTGGTAGCCAAAACACCATAAGGGAGGGTGGAGGAGGCATCATAAGGAATCGCCTCGATGATCATAAGGCCTAAGCCGCCAAAGAGAATGATCAGGCCCCACTTGAGGGCTGCATATTTGTTCTCGGCCTGTTTTCTGAGGAGCTCGCCGGCATCATTGCCCACCAGACCTTTTTCTACCATTTTTTTCCTGAGAAAGTACTCAGTGAGGGTTTTGATGATAAGCACTATCCCTACTGAAAGTGTGCCGAGTATCGCGATGGGCATAAGCACTGATTCTAAATGATGATCCATGATTTTAGTTTTTAAGATTTGGAAGGTTAGACACCAGGGGGTGAGGTAAATGTTGCAGGGTAGGGAGAATTTTTTCAAAAAGAAATAAATTATGGATGGCTGCAACATCCACGCGGGTGGTGGTGTCTAATGGTTTCTGAATGGAGGATAAAGTACTGGTGTTAGAGGTCCTGAAGGGGGACCAATGGGCTTTCAGGCAGCTGATCGATAAGTATCAGCGGCTGGTAGTGCATATGGTGGCCAGGCTCGTAGATGATGATCGGGACAGGGAGGAGCTCTGTCAGGATGTGTTTGTAAAGGTTTACGAAAGCCTTGACACCTTTAAATTTGATGCTAAACTTTCCACCTGGATAGCGACCATTTCCTACCGCATGGCGGTGAATCACCTGAGGAAACGCAACAGGAAAATTGAGGAGCAGGATTTGGAGGCGGTTCATTTCAGTATTGGGCAGGAGGATCATTCGGTTGAAAGGACTGACTATGCTACCTTTATTCATTCATTGATTGCTCAGATGCCTGTGAACTACCGGACAGTGCTGACGCTTTATTATCTGGAGGGGTTTAGCTATCCTGAAATAGTGAAAGTGACGGAAATGCCCGAGGGCACGGTGAAAAATTACCTGTTCAGGGCTAAGCAGAAGCTAAGAGCACTATCGGAGCCTTATGTTGGGAAAGAAATACATGACTTATGAGACAAGATGAAATAGATCAGAAACTTGAAGAGGCCTTGAAAAGGCCCGTTGAGGTTTCCATGTCCGCAGAATTCTCTGATCGTGTGTTGGCCAAAATTGGGAAAAGGGAGGTGCTGATGGATAGGAGTGTGAAGTGGGTGTACGGACTGGCCATGTTCGGCTTCCTGGTTTCTGCATCGGTGTGCCTGCTCATTTTTGCGGACAGAGATACACTGGTATACCTGCCACAGATCGGTGTATGGGGGTTGCTGATCGGGGTGATGGTGATGGCCATTCAATGGCTCGATCACAAGCTTGTGAGGAAGAAAGCTCAGCTGATTTAGCCGAATTTTTTGGTGTAGTCCTCCACAGCCTTTTTAACGATTTCTACAGCCGTATCACGGTCCTGAAAGTCTTCGATGACAACTGTCTTCTTTTCCAGCTTCTTGTAGTCTTCAAAGAAGTTTCTGAGCTCTTTCACAAAGTGGGGTGGCAGGTCACCAATGTCATTCATATGGTTGACACTCATGTCTCCCTGAGCCACTGCGATGATTTTATCATCCTTCTCACCCTGATCCAGCATCTGCATTACCCCAATCACCTTGGCTGGCACAATACATAGCGGGTCTATCACGATCTGTGAGAGCACCAGGATATCCAATGGGTCACCATCGTCGCAGTAAGTACGCGGAATAAAACCATAATTGGCCGGATAGTACATGGAGGAGTAAATCACCCGATCCAGAATAAGGAGACCTGAGTCCTTGTCCAGTTCATACTTGGCCCGGCTGCCTTGCGGGATTTCGATGATTCCATTTACCACCTCAGGAGATTCCTTTCCTATTCGTACGTTATGCCATGGGTTCATCATGATGCTTGTTTTGTTAATTTGTGGCCACAAAATAGTCAGGTGCTCTCAGTCTTCCAAAGGGTTCTCTTCTAATTCTTTTTTAGTAGCCTCATAGCCGATTTGATAAACCTCATCCGCTGCACTGCTATCCAGTATGCTGTACTTAAAAAGTTTTTGCGGTTCTATCAGTAGGTCGCATTCTCTCAGGCTGTTATGGGCCGTGGCGTTCACACTTAGTTGAAATACACGTGCAGCAATCGCTGATAGTGATTTCAATTCTTCAATCTCATTCACCGGACTGATGTTGATGCCAATGATTTTCTCGCATTTATTGAGAATGGGTTTCACAGGGAAGTTGTCAAAAGTGCCCCCGTCGATGTACTGATAACCATTCATTTTGATCGGGCTGAAGAGTATGGGGATACAGGCCGAAGCAGCTACGACCTTACACAGGTTTCCTTTACTGAAGTACTCTACCTTTCCGGTGTTCAGGTTGGTAGCTGCAAAAAAAGCAGGCTTGGAGAGGTCACTCACATCTTCGCAAGGGATGTTGTCTTTGATTTCCCGAACCAGGCCATCCAGCGAAAGCAGTCCATTGATGGGGAATCCAAACTTGGAGTACTCCAGTACCCCTTTTTCTTTGAGCAGCTCAAAAATATCCTCAGGCGCCATTCCGTGGGCATAAAAGGCTCCGGCAATGGCTCCGGCACTTACACCTGAGATCACATCAGGGTAGATTTTGGCTTCATGAAGCGCCTGCAGTGCGCCCAAATGCGCAAAGCCCCGGGCACCGCCACCGCTCAGCACCAATCCTATGTTATATTTTTTATCTTGTGGCATTGTTAGTTTCCTGAATGCAATATGAAAATCTTTAGCTCAATTATTGGTGTCCTATGGGTCTTTTTTGCCAGCGGACAGGTACAGCCACAGGAGGTGGAAATCATACGGGACACCTATGGCGTACCACACATCTATGCACCTACGGACCCGGGGGTGGCCTATGGGCTGGCATGGGCACATGCTGAAGATGATTTTCAGACCATCCAGCTAACTATGCTGGCCGGAAAACAGATGCTCGGTCTGCACCTCGGGAAGGACGGAGCAGCGGCTGATTATGTAGTGGCCCTGTTGGGATGCAGGCAAGTAGTAGAGACCCAATGGGAGACTTTGTCGCCGGCTTATGTGGCCCTGATTACAGCCTATACCGAGGGGCTCAATGCCTTTGCTGCCAGGTATCCTGAGCGGGTTCTCGTAGAAGGCTCTTTTCCCCTTACAGTAAAGGAGGTCCTCTCTGCATATGTGCTCTCTCTGGCAGTGATCTCTGGAGCCGACCAGGTGATCGGAAATCTCGTCAAAGGGACGGTAGCCGGGGCTCCGGATTTGACCGGAAAAGGTTCGAACGCTTTTGCTTTTGCCAGAAAGAAAACAGCTGATGATTATGTCTACCTCAACATCAATTCGCACCAACCGCTGGAAGGACCCACGAGCTGGTATGAAGCCCACCTGGTAAGCGATGAGGGCTGGAATGCTCTGGGCGGGTTATTTCCGGGCGGGGCCACGATTTTTCATGGCACCAACGAAAATTTGGGATGGGCGCATACCGTCAACTATCCTGACAAGATCGATGTGTTTCAGTTGGAGATGAATCCGGAAAATGCATTAAAGTATAGATTTGATAATGAGTGGAAAACCCTTGATTCAGAAGAAATTAAATTATCAATCAAAATAATATTTGGTCTTAAAATCAACGTTAAAAAGGAGATTTTCAGGAGTGTTTATGGTCCTGTGGTGAAAAATGAAAAAGGCTATTTTGCCTTTAACCTGGGAGCCCTCCATGACCTGCGGGCACCGGAGCAATGGTACCGAATGAACAAAGCCACGGACTGGAAATCGTTTAAATCAGCGTTGGAGATGGTGGCTATCCCGGGGTTCAATATCGTGTATGCTGACCGGGAGGATAACATCTTTTACCTTGGAAATGCCAAAATTCCCAGACGTGATCCTCAATACGATTGGACCAAAACTTTACCTGGTAATACCAGTAAAACATTGACGGATCAGTTTCATCCTTTGGAAGATTTACCCCAGGTTCTGAACCCTGAATCGGGCTATGTTTTTAACACCAACAACTCGGCCTTTAGCTGTACCGCACCCGCAGATAATCCGAACCCTGAGGACTATGATTCCACCATGGGGTATCGCGAATTTGAGAACAACAGGAGCACCCGTTTCATGGAGTTAATGGAGCAATATGACGTACTCACCTGGGAGGATTTTTTGGCTGTGAAGTACGACGATACGCTGCCACAGCAGCTGGCATATCCGGCGGACCTGAGTGAGGTGTTTCGTTTGGATAGCATGAAGCACCGGAAGTATGCTCAGTTGATAAAGATCCTTCATGAGTGGGATCGCTCCGCTCATTTCAATAACCTTGGAGCAGCGCAGTTTATGATTCTTTATCGGCACCTGGTGGACAAGTACCGGTCGAAGTACACGGGGGTTCCATATCCGCTTACGGAGGCAGAGGCCTGGGAGGCGGTGGCCTACACCCATGCTTATCTGAAGAAATACTTCAAGAGGATCGACATCCGCCTTGGTGATTATCAACTGCTGGTGAGGGGGCCGTATGAAATGCCGGTAAATGGCATCCTGGATGTGATCACAGCCATGGATGCCAAACCCTACAAGGATGGGCGAGTCCGTGCATCGCAGGGGGAGTCACTGATCATGCTGGTGCGCTACCCTGAAGATGGATTGCCCATAGTAGAAACCATTAATGTATATGGCGCCAGCAACCAACGCGATAGTCCACACTATGCCGATCAGATGCTGAAGTTCATTAAGCAACAGCGAAAGCCCATGACGCTGGATATAGAGGAGGTGAGGAGAACTGCAAAGTCTGTCTATCACCCACAGTAATCAGGCGATTTTTCTTACCGCCTGCTGTATCTCAGCCACCTGGGCTACACCTGTTTTGCGCCAGAGGATTTTTCCATTCTTGAAAAGGATGAGCGTGGGTATACTCCTGATCCCGTACTTGTGAGCAGCTTTGTTGTTTTTGTCTACATCTACTTTAATAATGTTGACAGCACTACCCATGTTGGATTTGACCTCATTCAGGATGGGTGGCATTAGTTTGCACGGGCCACACCAGTCAGCGTAAAAGTCTACCAGGGTGGGGGTGTTTCGGTTGATTAACTCGTGGAAATTTGACATATCAGCACATAACAGACAATCGAGAGATTTGGTTGCCGGCTTTTATAAAATTTCCCAATAAAGTATGTAGGATGCGGTGCTGCCTTCTTCTTTGAGGGCCATGCTGGTACTGAAACTTCCCTCAGTATCTGATCCTATTTTCATGGTGAAGGTGCCTAGAAAGTCATTGGCGCTGAGAAAATCAAAGTCCCACAACTCCACTACCATGGGCTCTTCCTGGTTTTCAATCTCCAAAGTCACATTAACCTCAAAAGTTTCAGACGTATCTATTCCCTTATAGAGCCCGGATTCTGGCCAGATTTTTTCACCTTTATACTTGAGGAATACTTCGTCCTCGTCTATTTCATCATTGACGATGCATTGGAGTTTGGTGAGTAGAATCTTTGTCATGACTATCTTAAGAACGGTTCTACCCATCAAAATAGTCATATTTCATGATTTTTTATCAAAAGTCCATGATTACTTGGTGGTTTTGCCTTCAAGAATCTCTGTGAAAACATGATCCACCGGCTCCCACAGTTCCAGTTTGTTGCCATCCAGGTCCATGATGTGTACGAATTTTCCATATTCAAACTCCTCTACCTCATCGCAAATGGTGACTCCTGCAGCCTTGAGTTTGACAAGTAGTCCCTTCAGGTTCTGCACGCGGTAGTTGATCATAAACTCCTTGGGAGACGGCTGGAAATAGGTGGTGTCATCGGTGAAAGGGCTCCATTGGAGGTAATTGATTTCCTCTGGATTGTTAGTGTTTCTGAATTCGAAGGACGAACCGTATTGGTCGGTCACCAGGCCGAGGTTTTGTCGGTACCAGTCTTTGGTAGCGTTTGGGTCGGTGGTTTTGAAGAATATACCACCTATACCAGTTACTTTGGGCTCTTTTTCCATGTTAGTCTTTGTTTTGGATGAGGCCCAAAGAAGGATAAAATATTACTGGCTTTCAAATGTGACCTGACAAATCACCCAAAAGTATGACTAGAATTCACCTGCTTTGATTTCGGTTGCGGGATTAACTGCCTTGAGGTATTCATATACCCAGCAGTCAAGAGGTCCGGAGGGGGTTTCTATGGTACGCATGCGGCGCTCATAGTCAGGATCCAGGAGCACCAAAGGCAAGGCGTTTTCATAGCGATCGAGTACGTGCAGCATTTCCTCAGCATTCTCCAGTTTAAAAATTTCACCTTTGACCTTCTGGCCACATTCCGGGTCATATACTACCCCTGGGTACACGTTGACTCGAAACATCCTGCCTGGATAGAGCCCATTGGAGATTAATTCTGCCTTTATTTCCGGTGTTTCTGTTTTTCTGTTTCCGTGAAAACGGGTCTTGAGAAATCCGTATGCAAATAGGTATGTGGTCATTTACGTTGTTGACATTCTTCTAACATCTTTCGTGTCTGTTCTTCTGTTTCTTTTGCCCGTGAGGCTTCCATCCTGGCCAACTCTGCTTGTTTCAGGGCTTGCTCACTCGCTTCCCTGGCCAGGACGGCATTCTGCTCTGCGCTATCTCTTGCGCTGAGCAACTCTGCTTCCAAACTATTGGTTTTCACACGGCTGAGTACTGCCAATGCCACAATAATGAGGATGTAGACAATGTGAATACCGTATTTTTTCATTTTTTTCCTTTACACGCTTCCAGTTCATCTTTAAGCACCTGAGCGCTATAGAGCGCCCTGGTTTTTTCGGCTGCCAAGGACTCTGAAATTTCCGCTTGTTTTACCGCGTCGGCCTGGGACATTTCTGCCTGTGACATAGCCTTTTCGGCCATCTCCATCGATTTTTGAGCAACCCCGGCTTTGAAGTATGCATGGATCACAAAGAAGGCAATGATGACGATATAGATACCGTGCATTAAGGTTTTTTTCATGGCTAAGTGAATTTTTATATACCAATAATACAAAAAAATGAGATATACTGCTTGGTCTTCGCTTATTATTAATCCCTATCCGCTTCAATTTTTGGCAAATCCTTTTACCTGATCTGTATATATTTGGAGCTTATCAGGATTTAAAAAATTTTATAACACACATTTTCGGATAATGTTGAAGAAAGTAGCGATTGGAGTGGATATAGGGGGTACACTCACCAAACTGGGTATTGTAGACAGAGAGGGTAATCTGTATGCGCACATGGATTTTTCTACCACCATGCACAAGGGCTTTGGTGACTACCTGGATGAGTTGAAGAAGCAAATTGAAGGATTACGGAGCCAGATAGATTTTGAGCATGAGGTGATGGGAATAGGAGTGGGCGCTCCCAATGCCAACTATTATCGTGGGACCATAGAGCATGCGGCCAATCTGCTATGGAAGGGGATAGTACCCTTCACTGAAGAACTAAAGAACAGGTATGACCTGCCTATCTACATTACGAATGATGCCAATGCTGCGGCCATTGGTGAAATGATCTATGGTAATGCTGCGAACATGAAAGATTTCATGGTGATCACACTAGGCACGGGCCTCGGGAGTGGGATCGTGAGCAATGGTCAACTTATTTATGGATTTGATTCGCAGGCTGGTGAGCTTGGGCATGTCAAGATAGTAGACAATGGGCGCCTTACAGGATTGGGGATTCGTGGTGGACTGGAAGCTTATGTGTCCAGCACCGGAATCAAACGAACAGTCTTCTACCTGCTGTCAGATATGATGGATGATAGTGTATTGCGGGATTATTCATATAACGACCTGCATGGTGAAATCATCACTAAGGCGGCAGAGGATGGAGACCCCATAGCCCTGGCAGCTTTTGAAATGACCGGTAGAATACTGGGAGAGCAATTGGCTAATTTCACCGCCTTTTCTCATCCGGAAGCCTTTTTCCTTCTGGGCGGGCTGGCTAAGGCAGGGAAATGGATCTTTGATCCTACCCGAAAGCACCTGGAAGAAAACCTGTTGCCTTTTTACAAAGGGAAGGTAAAGCTACTTCCATCAGGCATGATGAATAAGAATGCGGCGGTCCTTGGAGCTGCGGCTTTGGTATGGAATCACCTCCAGGAGTAATTCATAACGAATCAGCAGTCCTTTATAACTAAAAAGCGCGGGGCAACGATGAATAATCGTTGCCCCGCGCTTTTTTTGATCATCTGCGCGAGATGGCTATGGTTCCCGATGAGTGGGACCCTTACTTAATCATATCTGAATACTTTGTCGAGGGTTTCCTGACTGTTGATCGTGACATTCAGGTCTCTGAGCAGACCATCCTTAAGACTATAGACCCAACCATGGATGTAAGGAAATTCCCCGGTTTTCCACTTTTCCTGGATGAATGAAACCTTCGAAAGATCATGGACCTGCTCCTGTACATTCACTTCCACAAATCGATCAAAGCGCTTGTGGGTGTCTTCAATGGCATCAAGTTCCTTTTGGTGCAGTCTGTATACATCTTTGATGTGCAGGAGCCAGTTGTTGAGGTAGCCAAAGTCTTCATTGCTCATGGCAGCTTTCACACCACCACATCCATAGTGACCACATACAATGATATGTTTTACTTTGAGGACCTCCACTGCGTAATTGACCACACTGAGCAGGTTGGAATCTGTATGCACCACTACATTGGCAATGTTTCTGTGTACAAAAATAGAACCCGGGAGGGTGTTGGTGATTTCTGTAGCCGGAACCCGGCTGTCTGAGCAACCGATCCAAAGAAATTGTGGGTTTTGTGCTTCCGCCAGGCTATCAAAAAAATCCGGGTTCAGCTTCAGGGTGTTCCTTACCCAATTTTGATTGCCTTCTAGTAGTTCTTTGTACAACTCTGACATCTTTCTTTTGAATTTTAGGTTTTTACCAAACTATGTATATCTCGAAAATAATGGATTTATTACATTTAAAGCAAACTTCCGATTTGGTTAAATTGTTGTATCTAAATTAAAATATCCAGATTCACGGACAAAACACTCATGACCAGCTGAGGAGGATTTTTACCATTGCAGGAAAATAATCGGGAACTGTGGGAGTTTTGGTACGGAATATGTCCTTAGGTAATCACTTTTCGTAAAATTAGTTATCATTGATTTAGCACTGTCGTTAGATTCGAACCATAAAGGAGTTCATTCGTTTTTGAAGAAGTCCATTGTGAAAAGGGTTTGACAATTCAAATCGATTCAAAAATCTTATCTTAAATATATGAACAATCTTCTGTTGATTCTTTTGCTGGTAGTGAGCCTGGGGTTTTCTGATGGATCTGAGCATACCATCCAGACTTCACACCAGGACCAATTGGTGTCCGATTCCCTGAAGGTGTTGGAACCTAAACCTGAGCATTCGAGCGAGACTTTTGTGATTATCAACTTGCTGAACAGATACCATTACCGCAAGGCCACACTGAATGATTCACTTTCTTCGGTGGTTTTCGATAACTACTTTGAATCCCTGGATCCCAATAAATCTTATTTTATGAAGGGTGATCTGGACTATTTTGAGAAATACAGATACAGAATAGATAATGACCTCCCGGAAGGAAATCTTGATTTTGCCTATCAGGTATTTAGTATTTATCGTGAGCGATCTCTTGATAGAATAGATTATGTGCATGAACTGCTGAAAACAGAACCTGATTTTGAGCAGAGGGAATATTTTGAAACAGACAGAGAGGCCCTTCCATGGCCTGAAGATAAGATAGAACAGAACGATGTGTGGGCCAAAATCATCAAGAACCAGGCGCTGAGTTACAAACTGGCAGGTAAAGAATGGAAAGACATAGCGGAAGCTTTGGGCAAAAGATATAAGCGGGTGGAGAAGGCGCTTTATCAGTACAATAGTGAAGATGTCTATCAGGCTTATATGAATGCTCTCACGAGTGCCTATGATCCGCATACGGATTATTTCTCGCCGATAGCCAAAGAAAACTTCCAGATAGACATGAGTCTCTCTTTGGAGGGAATCGGAGCGCAGCTCACCCAGCAGCTCGATTATACCAAAGTGGCAGATATTATCCCCGGAGGTCCGGCTTACAAGAGTCAGCGACTTCAGAAGGACGACAAGATTATAGGCGTGGCTCAGGGCGATGATGATGAGTTTGTGGATGTAGTGGGTTGGAGACTGGATGAAGTGGTGCAGAAAATCAGGGGGCCGAAAGGGTCGGTGGTGAGGCTGCAGGTGATCAAGAATGACAAGGACATCAATGCACTTCCAGACACGATCAGGCTGGTAAGAGATAAAATCAAGTTGGAGAAATCAGCAGCCAAAGCTGAGGTCATTCCAATCACAGAGGGCAATCAGACTTTTAGTCTGGGGGTTATCAACATCCCAAGTTTCTATTTGAATTTCGAGGAGATGAACAGTGGGGTCAAGGATTACCGCAGCACCACACGTGATGTAAAGAAATTGATTGACAGCCTCAATCAGATAGGCGTTGACGGATTGATGATTGATTTGAGATACAATGGCGGCGGCTCCCTACAGGAGGCCATAGAACTCACAGGCCTGTTTATCCCGAAAGGGCCGGTTGTTCAGGTGCGAAATACAGATAACAGCGTTGATATCATGGAAGATGAAGACAACGGAAAGGTATATTATGATGGACCGTTGGCCGTTTTGACCAATCGATACAGTGCCTCGGCTTCTGAGATTTTCTCCGGGGCCATTCAGGATTATAAGAGAGGTATAGTGGTAGGAGAGAATACGTTCGGTAAAGGCACTGTTCAGAATCTCATAGACATAGGCCGGTACATGCGCCAATCAGATGTGGAACTGGGGCAGCTCAAAATGACCCTTGCAAAATTTTATAGAGTGACAGGAAGCAGTACTCAGAAGTTGGGTGTGGCACCTGATATTGCTTTTCCATCTCCTTATGATGATGAAATTTTCGGGGAGAGCGGACGACCCAATGCCCTGCCATGGGACGAGATCTCCTCTTCCAATTTCAAAATGACCAATCAGATCTCACCTAAAATGATTAGTAAACTGGAGGCCCTCTATCAGAATCATTTGCAGGAGGATAAGGACCTACAGGATTTGGTGAAGGAAATTGAAAAAGCCAAAGAGTTGAGAAAACAGACCGCCGTTTCGCTGAATCTGGAGGAGCGCAGACTCATGCAGCAGGAAGATGAGGAGGTGGAAGATAACCTGTCCACTACGCTGGACCAGAGCGAGCTTTTTACCGATGAGAACGCGAAGAAACTTTCTGAGGATCCATACCTGAAGGAGGGATTAAGACTCCTGGCCGAACTTTCAAAAATTAAAGTAGGCTAAGTGCAACCTTTGTGAGCGGAGCGGCATCTACTGACTAAAACATTTTAGTTATGAAAAGAACCACTACGCTCATTTATTGCCTTCTTGTATCATTTGCTTCTTTAGCCCAGACCATACTGGCCGAACACCATTTTGAATCACCCGACATAAAACAAGTGGTGGTGGAAGGTGTATTTTGTGACGTATCCGTCCAGCCGGGTTCCAGTCTCATTTTTGATGGCATCATCAAAGGCAATGGATCCCCGGGAGACTACGTGATAGCCAGTATCAAGACAGGCACTACAGTTGTTTTCAAGGTGGAACGCAAGAAGGAAGGGAACAGGGGATGGTCCAATATAGAGGCCGGCAAGCTTACGCTTACTCTTCCGGCGTATGTTGAGCTCAAAGTCACTAATTCTTCAGGCGATATCGACATATCGGATTTTACTGGCGAGTTGGAGGCCTCCACCTCCAGTGGAGACATCGTGCTGAAGAATATCACCTCAGATTGCTGGCTAAAAACAACTTCAGGAGATCTTCGTGCAAGAAATGTCACCGGAAATATAGCCATGAGGTCTACCAGTGGAGGTCAGGAGTACTTCGAAATACGGGGAAACCTGGAAACTCAGGTGACCTCCGGTAACATCGAATGTGACAAGGTAACGGGTAATGTGAAGGCTTTTGCCACAAGCGGAGACCTGGATTTCGACGGAGTGGAGGGAGCGATTGAGGCAGGAACCACTTCTGGAAATATCACAGGTGACTATGTGCGCATTACGGGAGACTGTCGATTCAAATCTACTTCCGGAGACATTTATTTTGTGTTTGAAAATGAAATTGGATCACTCGGTTTTGATCTAAGGGCCACTTCCGGAAACCTGCGTGTGGGCAATTCGAGATCAGGAAACCGACTTTATATGGACCGCGGACAATATACCATAGCCGGAGAAAGCACCAGCGGCGATCAGGTATACAAAAATTGAGCAGGAAGAAAATGAACTGATCAGAGGCAGTTACAAAGTTTTTTCCTTTGGCGGTAGTAGGAGATAAAAAGATATCGTGTACTTTTTGGGTTTGCGACTTAAATAGGCATTTTTGTCGGCAGTCAAAATACCCCAAACCCAAAATTACATGCACAAACCTTACATTAGTCCTGAAACCAAGCTCAACGAGCTTACTTTCAGGTCAATTATCATAGGAGCACTCTTGTCCGTTGTTTTAGGAGCCGCCAATGCTTACTTTGGATTGTTCTCAGGACTCACAGTCTCGGCATCTATTCCGGCAGCAGTGATATCCATGGCCATCCTCAAGGCTTTCAAAAATTCAAATATCCTGGAGAATAATATGGTGCAGACAGCTGCATCAGCTGGTGAGTCCCTGGCCGCCGGGGTGATCTTCACCATCCCGGCTTTGGTGATCATGGGATACTGGGAGAAATTTAACTACATCGAAACCACCCTCATTTCTATTTGTGGCGGGGTATTGGGTGTTTTGTTCACCATCCCATTAAGAAATGCCCTCATCGTCAAGGAGAAACTAATGTTTCCGGAAGGCGTGGCTACTGCCGAGGTATTGAAAACCGGCGAAACTGGTGGCAAGTCTGTGAAATACCTGATTTACGGTAGTTTGATCGGCGGCCTTTTCAAATTGGGTACTGAAGCACTCAGGCTCTGGGGAGGGGTATATGAGAAAGCGACCCTCCTCAACCAAAAGGCCTATTTATATTTCAGTCTGAACCTTTCTCCGGCTCTTGTGGCGGTAGGCTATATTGTCGGGTTAAATATTGCAAGCCTGGTGTTCATGGGTGGTGTGATCACCTGGTGGATAGCCATGCCAGCTTATTTGAGCTTCAATGGATATGCTCAGGTAGCAGCCGAACTGGTAGAGGCTGGTAAGTTTGTGAGTGTGGAGGGCATTAGTCCTGAAGCCCTTGGTGGAGCCCTTTGGAGTGCTAAAATGAGATATCTGGGTGTGGGCGCAATGATCGTGGGTGGTTTATGGGCTTTAATAAGTCTCAAGAGTGCACTCACCACAGCATTCACATCCGGAGTGAAGGCCTTTAAGGCCGGAGCACAAAATGTCTCCGAGACCCTAAGAACTGAACTGGATACACCGATGTCCTGGGTGCTTATGGGTATTGGAATCATGATCGTACCTGTTTTCTTTATTTACCTCACCATTATACGGGACGTGCCTATTACCCTTTTCATGGCATTGCTTATGGTGCTTGCGGGCTTCCTTTTTTCAGCTGTTGCTGGTTATATGGCCGGACTTGTTGGGAGCTCCAATAACCCCATCTCCGGGGTCACCATTGCTACTATTCTGAGTACCGCCCTGCTGCTGCTCTTGCTGATGGGTTCTTCAGATCCTTCCCGCGGAGCTGCAGGAGCTATTTTGGTAGGAGCTGTGGTATGTTGTGCAGCAGCCATTGCCGGAGATAACATGCAGGACCTGAAAGCAGGATATGTACTGGGTGCCACACCCAGAAATCAGCAGGTTATGCAAATGATAGGTGTTGTAGCCGGGGCATTGCTGATAGCTCCTGTATTAAATCTGTTGCTGACTTCTAAGGGGATTGGAAACCCCACAGCAGAGCATCCTAATCCGCTGACGGCCCCACAGGCTACTCTGATGATGAGCGTGGCTACCGGAATTTTCGGTGGAAAACTCCCCTGGACGATCATCTCCGTAGGGGGTGGAATTGGTGCCCTCATTATCACCGCTGATCAATACCTTAAGAAAATTGGATCCAATTTCAGGATGCCTGTTTTAGCCGTGGCTGTGGGCCTTTACCTTCCTTTTGAGTTGGATTCTTCCATTTTCGTGGGCGGGGTGATCGCCTGGATGCTCGATAGAAGCTTTAAGAAGAATAAAGTATCTGCAGAGAATGCTGACAAGGCTTCCAATGCCGGTCTGCTGATTGCATCAGGTTTAATTACCGGTGAGGCACTGATGGGGATCATGATTGCTTTAATCGCCACATTCGGCCTTGATTTTGAACTGAGTGATGGCACGTTTGGTGGAAGTCTTCTTGGACCAGTATTGCTATTTCTCATTCTGGTTTATCTGTACAGATCTGTGGTTAGTGCTTCCAAAGACAAATTATGAGTAAGGGAGAGGAGTTTAGCAATCGTTGGGGGATCATTCTGGCCTCATTGGGAATGGCCATTGGTGCGGGTAACCTGTGGCGTTTCCCCCGGTTGGCAGGGCAGTATGGCGGTAGCTTTATACTGCTTTGGATCCTTTTTCTTTTTGTGTGGTCTATTCCCTTGCTGTTGGCGGAGTTTTCCATAGGCAAAAAATATAAAAGTGGTGTCATTGGGTCTTTTGGTAAACTGGCTGGTAAGAGGCTGACCTGGATGGGCTTTTTCATTACGGTATGTACGCTTGGGATCGCGTTTTACTACTCAGTGGTGACCGCCTGGTCCATAGAGTACCTGTCCATTTCGGTCATCAATTTATATGATGGCTTTATGGGGATTACCCTCACCGATAAATTGGCGACCAATCCTGATTACCTGCTGGATCAATGGAATTCGCTGTCCAACGGCAGTATGGTGACCATTGGCCTGTACATATTGGTGATCATACTGGGTGTGACTGTGGTGCGAAAAGGGGTGAAGAATGGATTGGAGAAAGCCAATCGAATCCTGATTCCCAGTTTATTCGTCCTACTGGTGATCGTGGCTGCCTCCGCGCTTACCATGGAAAACGGTACAAAGGGCCTGGAGTACATGTTTGCCATCAAATGGGATAATTTCAGCAACCCTACCATCTGGATAGAGGCCCTCTCACAGTCGGCCTGGTCTACCGGAGCGGGCTGGGGGTTGATGATTACCATCTCATCTTATACCCGGGCCAAAGAGGATGTGACGTTGAATACCTTCATCGGAGCCTTTGGGAACAATTCTGCTTCCATTCTTGCAGGTGTAGCGATACTGCCAGCCGTATTTGCGCTTTCTGCCAGTGATCAGGAAGCTACGGCTTTCCTGCAGTCAGGTAGTCAGGCACTCACCTTTACGATTATACCGAAACTCTTTGCCACCATTCCCGGCGGAGGCTTTATGACCTTGCTTTTCTTTTTAGCACTTACTTTGGCTGCTTTTAGCTCCTTCCTGCCAATGCTCGAACTCCTCAAGAGTAACCTCTCAACCATTGGCATCTCTGATGGTATGATTGCTGTGGTGCTACTGATTGCCTTTACAGTCTTTGGGTTGCCATCTGCCTACTCCCTGGACTTCTTTAGCAATCAGGATTGGGTGTGGGGGCTTGGATTGATCGTAAGTGGAATCTTTATATCCGTTGCCACAGCTTTGTATGATCCGGTCAAATTCAAGAAAGAACTGATAGACAAGGATTCGGACTTTACGATTTCAAACGCGTATTTTAAATACGCCATCTATGTGAATATACTGCTCGGGGTATTTTTAATTTACTGGTGGATGTCACAGGGCTATAGCACATTCCCATGGTTTGATGCCCAGGGTAGCTGGAATTGGATGGATGTTTACAGCAACGCTTCTATCGTTACGCAATGGGGGACTGTCATTTTGATGGGCATTCTAATCAATAAATTTTTGTATCACCGATTTTGTAAAGTCAGTTTATGAGTAGTTCTGCGATAGTAAGTATGGTTTTGATCGTTGGTGTGGTGGTAGGTGGCTTTGTGTACTTCTTGGTTAAAGCATTGAAAAACGAAAAAGATAAATAATGGATAAAATAGATTCTCTTAATCAGGTTTCAGAATTTCATAAAACATTTAAACACCCGGTGCTGGATACACCACAGATCCCCTCTGCTGAACGATGTGCCCTTAGGGTGTCACTGATTCAGGAAGAGCTCAATGAGCTCCAACAGGCTATCGAGGATAAGGATATCGTGGAGGTGGCAGATGCCCTTTGTGATATTCAGTATGTGCTTTCGGGAGCGGTGCTGGAGTTTGGTTTGGGTGATAAGTTCGTTACGCTATTTAATGAGGTGCAACGCTCCAATATGAGCAAGGCTTGCGTTTCTAAGGAAGAGGCGCAACAGACAGTGGATTACTACCAGAGTGAAAAAGGAACAGAGGCTTACTATGTAGAGAAGGAGGGTAAGTTTTTGGTTTATCGCAAAGAGGACAATAAAACCTTGAAATCCATTAACTATTCACCGGCCGATCTCAAAAAAATTATAGGTGAGGAATGACAAAGGAAATGGTAGAAACCAGGCTACTCTGAAGATCAAAGAAATTGCGGATGATCTTTTCATCGCAGCCAAGACCGAACATGAGGATCAAATAGGCTGTAATGGAGGATAGGAGTTTTATAGCTGTTTTGTTTTTCATAACAAATCCTGAGTTATTTTGTAAAATTAGTCCAAGAAACTTTAAAAACTAATAATAGTTTCAAAATAAAACAGAATTTGTTGGGGTTCCAATACCCTTTATGGGGTATTTTAAATGTCGTCCATATTCACTAAATACACGTTATCACTGCGCTCGTCATCATCTTCATACAGGATCAAAACGCCTTTCTCCATCAACCAGTAGTCAGAATCCCCTGTTGAGAAGTTCTCGGTATCAGAAATGTACAGGCGACCTTTTTTGTCTATTTGCCATTGTGAATATTCGATCTCCCGCTCGTCGAACGCTTCTACTATGACTTTCACTTCTCCTCCGGGTTTGAATTCCATGTAGATGTCAATTTCCTCCAGTATCCCGGAAACAATGCCTGAAACGGAATTGAGAATAATTTTCCCCAGGAATGAGTCCTCTTCATCTACTTCCTTTTTAGCTTCTTCAAACTCTTCATCCACATCGATGACCAGTTTCCATGACCCGATCAGGTCTTTAGCAGTTACTTTACTTTGTGCATCAACCTGGTAGGTGAGACCAAGCAACAGGAGGGTGAAAATGGTTAGGCTTAGCTTTTTCATGTTCATGTTTTTATTATTATGTATTACAAGGTACTACGTAAAGTATAATACTGAATATTGCCTCTATGGGTTACGATAAACAGATGTTTATTAGCTTTGCAGTAGATAAAATTGGAAGATAATGTTTGATAATCTTAGTGTTAAGTTAGATAGAGCCTTTAAAACACTTAAGGGGCAGGGTAATATTACCGAGATCAATGTTGCTGCCACCGTTAAGGAGATCAGAAGGGCGCTTATCGATGCTGACGTTAATTATAAGGTGGCCAAAGAGGTGACCGATTCCATAAAGGAAAAGGCGCTGGGGCGTGATGTGTTGATTGCCGTGTCTCCGGGTCAGTTATTAACCAAGATAGTGGCTGAGGAGCTTACTATACTGATGGGCGAGACCAATGTCCCCATCAACTTGAATGGCAATCCAAACATCATTCTGATTTCAGGTCTTCAGGGTTCAGGTAAGACCACCTTCAGTGGTAAACTGGCCAATCAGTTTAAGAAGCAGGGGAGAACAGTCTTGCTGGCGGCATGTGATGTGTACAGGCCTGCTGCCATTGATCAGCTGAAGGTACTGGGTGAGCAAATAGGAGTGGAAGTATACACGGAACCTGATGAGAAGAATCCGTTGAAGATTGCAAAGAATGCTGTGAAGTATGCCAGGGAGCATGGCAAGAAATCATTAATCATAGATACAGCCGGTCGATTGGCAGTGGATCAGGCAATGATGGACGAGATCGCAGGCATTAAGAAAGAAATACAGCCCTCTGAGACCCTTTTCGTGGTAGATGCTATGACTGGGCAGGATGCTGTTAACACGGCAGCAGCATTCAATCAGCGACTTGATTTTGATGGAGTGGTACTTACCAAGCTGGATGGAGATACACGAGGTGGAGCAGCCCTCTCGGTAAGAAAAGAGGTGAGTAAGCCAATTAAGTACATTAGTACTGGTGAGAAGATGGATGCCATCGACCTCTTTCACCCTGACCGTATGGCCAAGCGAATTCTGGGTATGGGTGATGTGCTCTCTCTGGTGGAAAAAGCGCAGCAGACTTTTGATGAGGAAGAGGCCCGACGAATCAATAAGAAAATCAAGAAGAACCAGTTTGGGTTTGACGATTTCCTTTCTCAGATGGAACAGATCAAGAAAATGGGTAATATCAAGGACCTCCTGGGAATGGTACCAGGTGTGGGCAAGGCGATCAAGGACATTGATATAGATGATGACTCCTTAAAACCTATAGAGGCCATTATTAGATCTATGACTCCACTGGAACGTGAGAATCCGAACCTGATCAATGGAAGCCGCAGGCAGCGAATTGCCAATGGAAGTGGGACTTCTGTGAATCAGGTGAATCAATTGCTGAAGCAATTTGAGCAGATGCGAAAGATGATGAAAACGATGAACAAGATGGGCGGCGCTAAGGCTTTGTCCAATTTGATGCCATAAGCCTGTCATCAGACAAGGATATAAAAAAGGGATCAAGTGTACACTTGATCCCTTTTTTGTTGCACGAGGGCAATTATCTGTATGAAACCGAATTGATGGCCTCTATAGTTCTTTTTACGTTCGGAAGTATCTCTTCAATCAGCGTAGGTGCATAGGGCAGCGGAAGGTCCATGCTATTCACCCGATGAATAGGCGCATCCAAATAGTCAAATGCATGTCGTTGAACATGATGACTAATGTCAGCGGATATAGAGGCCAGGGGCCATGCTTCTTCCACAATGACCAGTCTGTTGGTTTTCTTTACTGACTCCACAATGGCTTTGTAATCAATTGGCCTCACCGTTCTCAAGTCAATGACTTCTACGCTTACACCTTCTTTGGCCATCAAATCCGCAGCTTCTACGGCCACTTTCATCATTTTCCCAAAGGAGACCAATGTGACGTCTGTTCCTGATTTCACAATGTGCGCTTCACCCAGGTTGAGCAGATACTCTTCCTCAGGCACTTCACCCTTGTCTCCGTACATCAGCTCCGATTCCATGAAGATAATAGGATTATCGTCTCTAATGGATGCTTTAAGCAAGCCTTTGGCGTCATAAGGGTTAGAAGGAACGACCACTTTCAGACCGGGTGTATTGGCATACCAGTTTTCAAAGTTCTGAGAGTGTTGTGAACTGAGCTGCCCTGCGTTTCCGGTAGGACCCCTGAATACGATAGGAGAATCAAACTGCCCCCCGGACATAGATTTTATTTTGGCTGCCCCGTTGATGATCTGATCGATGGCTACCAAGGAGAAATTGAAAGTCATGAATTCAATGATTGGTCTGAGGCCGTTCATTGCTGCTCCAACACCAACGCCAGCAAAACCAAGCTCTGCGATGGGCGTATCAATCACGCGATCTGGTCCGAACTCATCGAGCATACCCTGGCTTACCTTATAAGCACCATTGTACTCTGCAACTTCTTCACCCATAAGGAAGACCTTGGGGTCCCTTCTCATTTCTTCACTCATTGCTTCGCCAAGCGCTTGTCTGAATTGTATTTCTCGCATGATTTGATTGTTGATTAAGAAAGCTGCTAAATTAAAATATTAGCTCGATATAAATAAAAAAAGCTCTCCAAAATGGAGAGCTTTCAAATATAAATTTCAGAATTCTTACTTCACTGCCTGAGCTACTGCATCAGCGTAATTGGTGAATTCAAGATCGTTAAGTGCTTTGTCTTTCAATGCAGGATCTTTAGACACTGCTGCTTTAAGACTGCTGGCCACATCAGCGGCATTGTTTTGTCTGGCAGATGCCACAGCGATCAGGTAATTAGCTTCTGCACCAAGTTTTTCGTTGGTAGCTACTTCACCCAATGTGCTTTTTGCGCCATCGTAGTTTCCACTAAGAAGTTGTGCAAGACCTGAATCGAAAGTAACAGTAGGGCTTTTTGCAGAAGAGGCGAATGAAGCATTAGCTTCTTCATACTGACCATTCATTACCTGAATAGCACCTTTCATGCCTTTAACATTGCTAGCTGTAGTATTAGAAGGAGAAGCAGCTTCTGCATCACCTATAGAGGTCAATGCCTGAGCATATTCGCCTTGCATTACGTAAGCAGCAGCCATGTTAGCTGATACTTTTGCAGACTTGCTTTTGTTTTTTGCGATTTCAAGCTGAGTGATGGCATCCTGTACCAATTTGGTTTTGTCAGCACCTTCGGCTTTTGCAGCCTGCTCCAGGTATACAGCACCCAGGTTGTTGTGTGCTTCCCATGCACCACTTTTGGTAGCAGCTTTGTAGATGCCAGCTTTCTCATCCAAAGAAGGAGTGAGGGTAGCAGCAAACAAGAGCTCTGAAGTAGTAAGGGTATCAGCAGAGATGCTACCATTGGCGATTTGCTTAGCCAAAACAGCAATCTGAGCATTGGATTTTTTAGGCTTCACTGTAAGGATTTCTGTCTTAGCAGTTCTCAAGCCAGGGTATACTTTATCAAGGAGTGTTTTGTATGCAGGAAGTTTCTGCAATTCCTTTTCTTTTTCTTCGAAAGATCCGTTTCCGTTGATGATTCTTGAGATGGCTGCTTTTTGATCGTCAGAGATACCTTCGTAAGATACCAATGCCACTTTCAAACCAGACCAGTCTTCAACAACAGGCTTAAGGATGAATTTGATTGAATCCGCCATGCCTTTGTAGTCATAACGCTTCATTTGCTTTCTGTAGAAGCTTTCGATGGCCTTAGCTCTGTTTTCAGAAAGACCACTGTTGATTCTTTCAGTACCTTCTGGAGAGTGAGTACCAGTGATTGTTACTGTTCTGGTAACGTTTTTCTCCGCAATGAAAGCAGCAAGGTCATTGCTCTTAGAGCGGTTAGAGTTACCGTCGAAACTCAAAGAAGGATTAAGTGTAGCTACACCCTGAGCGAAAAAGAAATCCACTTTTGTAGGAACAAGCTCTTCCTTGTCGTTGTAACCATGGTCAGCATAAGAGCTGAAAGTCACAGGTTTTGCGAAAGAACTGGTCATTACCAATCCCTGGGCTACGGCCATTCTTGGAGAAGTCTTAGACTTTCCAGATCTTGGATCTTTAGCCACACCTTCTACGTAGAGGGTTCCAGGGTTCATTCCATCCTGATAAGGGATAGAGAAATCACCGCTCTTGCGAGAAGTAGAAGAACTACTGTTAGGGAAGTCTTCAGCTTTGAACTCTATAGATCCAACAGCTATTTCCTGATCACCGTACTGATAGATAGTGTTTATAGTGTAAACTTTTCCTGTAGGGAGCATTTTTGGAGGTAAAACCGCCGATATCTGGAACGGAACCGCACCACCATGAACTTCAAGTGGATTAGGGGTTACCTGCAAATCCTGGTCTGCAGCTAGCTTGATCATCTTGCCGAGCGTACAACCAGAAAAAATGATTGCTCCGGCAACGAAAGCCATAGCAAAGTTAAATTTTCTCATGTGGATCATTTTTTTGAATTTTCAATTGTAATAATGGTCAATTCCGATTATTGAACTGCAATAATACGGAAATTTAAACTTTCTTAGTAACTCAATTTCAACAAATCTAAAGGCCTTTTGTTATCTTTGTTGCTATATTGAATATGATTTATGCAAGATTTTTTTGAAAAATACGCGTTTGGTGTTTGTACAAGGTTAGGGGAGAAGCTAAGAATCCCTACATCAGGCATAAGATTGTTCTTTATTTATGCTTCATTTTTGACTTTCGGATCACCAGTTATCCTTTACTTGGCGTTAGCATTTATCATGAACTTCCGCAAAATGCTGCGAAGAAGGGATAATTCTATTTGGTATTATTAATCTTTTTGAAATTTCTCTTTCTCAGGACATAGTAAGCAATGGGAAGTATCACATTTCCCTGATTCCTCAGGCGTGTTCCTGATCGAATGTTTAGCTTGATTTGGCGGAATACGACCTTTAAAGCATCCACGTGAGCTTTAAATACCGCTGTAAAATGTGAAAAGGACTCATTCTTCCAGAAGAGCAAAGCAGCCATCCAGTCAAGAACTAACCTGATAGGGAGTGCCACCATCAATGTGGGGAGGGGCAGGTTTTTGATTAACAGACTGATCCCGTTTCTGAAGTTAAGGTAGGTTTTGCGTGGACTCGTTTTGTTTAAAGTACCACCTCCTACGTGATAAATCACACTTTTCGGAACACACGCAATTTTTAATCCAAGACTTTTGACCCGCCAACAAAGGTCAATCTCTTCCATGTGTGCAAAAAAATCAGCGTCGAATCCGCCGGCCTGGTGAAAAACTTCCGATCGAATCATAAAACATGCACCGCTGGCCCAGAAGATGTCAATGCTTGTGTCATACTGACCCGTGTCTTGCTCTAATGTATCGAAAATACGACCTCTGCAATAAGGGTATCCCAGCAGATCGAGAAATCCTCCTGCGGCTCCTGCATATTCGAAAAACTCTTTTCTGTTGAAATCGAGGATTTTCGGTTGAACAGCAGCGTAATCTTTGTTTTCATCCAGAAAATGCTCCAGTGGTGTTATCCAGTTAGGGGTCACCTCCACATCTGAGTTGACCAGGAGGTAATACGCTGATTTGACCTGTTTCAGGGCTTCATTGTACCCTCCGGCATAGCCATGGTTTTGATCCAGAAGAATGGTTCTAACAGTGGGAAACTGCTTGAGCACACTCAGAGAGTCGTCAGTAGAGCAATTGTCGGCTACAATAATTTCAGCGTCAGATGAATGCGCGATGAGCGTAGGTAAAAACCGAAGCAGATGATCCCGACCATTGTAGTTCAGGATGACCACAGCAACCTTGCTCATTAAATCATGTTGTTTAGGTCAAATCCGGGAATGTTCGGCATCATTCCCTCAGTGGCTTTCTTCATATGTTCCTTTGATGCGGCATCCACTTCTACCATGGCTTTATTAATGGCGGCAATGACCAGGTCCTTCATCATGTCGGCATCTTCTTTGGAGATTATTGACTCATCGATCTCCAGAGCAGTGACCTCTTTATTTCCGTTTACCGTGGCCTTTACCATACCGGCACCAGATTCTGCGGACGCGGTGATGTTTTTTAATCCGGCCTGGGCTGCTTTCACGTTTTCCTGAACCTCCTTCAGTTTGCCCATCATTTTCATCATATCAAACATAGCACTGATGTATTAATTCCTTAAAAGTGTAAAAGTACCAACTTGCGTTTTAAGTTCACCGCTTTCCAGTCGGAAGGTGAGCCTGTAAAGGTAAGTTCCCTCATCAGCATCGTGTTTTCCTATTTCTCCCTGCCATACGGGATTAGCGTTGGATTGGTGAATGGGGGCGCCCCATCGGTCATAGATGATAATGTTAAAATCACTTGAGGGTAGCCCAAAAAGCTCCAGATGATCATTGAGGCCGTCGCCATTTGGAGTAAACCCTGAAGGGATAAACACAGTTATTTCATAATTCTCGGTTAATACATTGGACAGGATATGTATACCATTATCATAAGTATACAGAACCCGGAGATGAACGGGGGTTCCAAGGCCACCGGGTAAAAGGATGTCCGTGTCGAAATTGGTCTCCAGAACCTCGCTGCTGTCACTATTGTAAAAAAGGAGTGATTGGGTGTGACTACCCAGGGCATTTTGTGGGGGACTCAGGCTTATCTGAATGCGGTTTTCAGC
Organism: Marinoscillum sp.; assembly: GCF_040222955.1. Classification (GTDB taxonomy): domain Bacteria; phylum Bacteroidota; class Bacteroidia; order Cytophagales; family Cyclobacteriaceae; genus Marinoscillum. The sequence goes on from NZ_JAVKCA010000020.1 coordinate 274,955, forward strand.
GTAACTCCGGTCGGTGAGTTTGATGTGAGGGGGTGCTACCACAATGGAGTCTATGGCATTATGACAACTGTCTTGCTGAACCAGGCGGTATTGGAAAGGGCGCCCACCGGGAGGAATATTATCTGTATAGTCACTTTGCGTGGTAGCCACCACAGCGAAGGAGCCATTTCCGTATTTTCTTTTGATCTGAACTTCTTTGGAGGATGAAGAATCAATGTGGATCCAAATGTTACTACCACTGTAAGTAGCGTATGAGGCTAGTAGGTTTTTACTGAGAGGCCCGGTTGGAGCGCAGGTTTCCTGTGTAAACCAAATAGTATCTGCGCAGGGGTTCAGCACGTTTATGCGAACACAGAATTCATCAATTTGAAGGTCTGAGCCCAGGTGAAAAAACGGGTCTTGAGAAGTTAAATTACCTTGATGAATGGTTTCAAAAGCGGTTCCATTCATTTGCAATGCTACCGAGTACAGGGTGAATGGATCTGGACTCGTTGAGAGGGAGAGCTGAAGGTAGAGGTCGTCAATACAGGCCTCAGTGATCTCCGCATAGAGTATGTTGATGGGCTGGAGACTTTTGAGGTTAAAAGACTGGCTCACCTCAGGACAGGAAGCATATGCATTGTCAAAATAGCCTGTTGCCTGAACCATTCCATTCGATTGGCCATAATCATGGTAAGGCAGCTCATCTCCAGGCATATAGATGATAGAATCGGTTTCAGTGAACCACACAATGTAATAGTCGTAGTATGCGTCAGTGAATGCCACGGTTATTTCAGTTTCAGAACACTGGAAGATACTTAAGGCAGGAGGGATGGCTTCCAGGACTTCAAATACGAGCGTATCAGTCTTGGGCTGGATGTCCTCTCCCAGGAATTGAACCACTTCATACCGACCGGGTTCGATGTAGGTGTGAAAGGTATCCGTGGTTTCTATCAGCCCTTCTTCATAAAAATACTGCCGGCTGATCGTGCCCAGGTTATCATGCTCGCTGATGTGAATGGTGACAGGTGCGCACCCCTGTGGGTAAGCAATGGAAAACCTCCCAAAATTGCTCGTGTGTTGTGCTACGCTGGCAAAACAGATGAAGTTCAGTATGAATAGGAGTACTCTCAAATAGTCATTGCTAATATCTAATCTAACGAGGGAGTCCTGATTGAATTTTCGGATCAAGCCTGGTAACCACGCTTTCTATCGAAAGCATCTCCTGGTTGCCGTCCCTCATGTTTTTGAAGCTATATTCTTTTTTAGCGATCTCATCTGTACCTACCACCAGCACGTAGGGGATGGCATTTTTGTCGGCATAGTTGAACTGCTTTTTGATTTTCGCAGTATCGGGGAAGATTTCAGCCCTTATGCCGGCATATCTTAGCTGATTTAGTAACCCAATGCCATGCAGGAAGCATTCCTGGTCAAAGTGGGCAATGAGTACATCTGCTGATTTGGTCAGGCTCTCCGGGAAAAGATTCTTTTCTTCCAATACGTCATAGATCCTGTCCAAGCCAAAGGAAATACCCACTCCCGATATTCCCTCCAGACCAAAAACACCTGTAAGGTTGTCATACCGGCCACCACCAGTGATACTTCCGATCTGCACGTCGGTAGCTTTCACTTCAAAGATAATCCCGGTATAGTAGGTAAGGCCCCTGGCAAGGCTCAAATCGAGTTCTATTTGAAGATTTTTTGTGCCTGTTCGGTCGAGGTAGTCAAAGTAGGAAAGCAACTCAGTGGTGCCTTTGTTTTCACCTATGAGCTCCTTGAACAGCTCTATTTTGGTAGAGTTATTGGCACTCTGCTCAAACAGGTTAATCACAGCGCGAAGCTTTCCCTCATTTGCACCCAGGCTAAGGAGTTCTTCCTGTACTTTGTCGGCTCCTACTTTATCCAACTTGTCAATGGTGATACAAAAAGGCATTTCCTTGCCTGTCAGCCCCACATACCTGGCCAGTTCATTCAAAAGCTCCCTGTGATTGATTTTCAAGACAAACCCATCGTATTTCAGCGCTTTATATACATCATGGATGAGCAGGGTAAGTTCAGCTTCGTTCCAGAGAGAGTCTGAACCCACTATGTCGGCATCACACTGGTAAAACTCCCTGTATCGGCCCTTCTGTGGTCTGTCGGCGCGCCAAACAGGCTGTACCTGGAAGCGTTTGAATGGAAAAGTGATGTCATGCTGATTTTGTACCACGAATCTGGCGAAGGGAACAGTGAGGTCATACCTCAATCCCTTTTCGGAAATCAGATTGAGCATGTGCGCGCTGCCTTTAGCGTAATCCTCCGTGTTAGTTTTCTTAAGGTAGTCACCCGAGTTGAGGATCTTAAATAAGAGTTGATCACCCTCGTCTCCATACTTCCCAGTGAGCACAGAGAGTTGCTCCATCGCGGGTGTTTCTATCTGATTGAAGCCGTATTTCCCAAAGTTTTTCTTGATGATTTCTATGATATATGACCTTCTTGCTGATTGAAGTGGTCCGAAATCGCGCGTTCCTTTGGGTATGGATGGTTTTGAAGTTGCCATAGATTTATTTTGGACAAAACTAACTAATCCTCTAAATTTGCACCTCGTTAAAAAGAAATGATCAGACAATGGCCGTTACAAGATTAGAAAGAAAGGGTAAGAGAAATAAATCAAGAGCTAAAAATCGCGTTAGCAAAATCAAGCAACTTAATGCTATGCCTACCATCAAGAATGTGGACATAGAAGAAATTAAGAAAAGCTTTGAGGCAGCTCCTAAGCCTGCTAAAAAGGCAGAAGCGAAAAAAGAAGAGGCTCCTGAAGTGAAAGCTGAAGCTCCTGTAAAAGAGAAGAAAGCTGCTGCACCTAAGGCTGAAGCAAAAGAGGCTAAGCCTAAGAAAGCTCCAGCGAAGAAAAAAGATACTGAGGATAAGAAAGAAGACTAATCGTCTGAAATTATCTATGTGATAAAGAAATAGCCCGCTCCGATTTATCGGAGCGGGCTATTTTATATGTATCCCGTAAGGCGATAGGTCAAGAGCCCCACCCATTCCTTAATCAGGATATTCCAGTCTTCTAAGGACGCGTAGGAGGGCAGAATCCAAAACGGATTCCAATCACCCTGCTGACCCCTGAAATCTACCGCAAAAGGAATTACTAAGATTCCCTGCTTTTTGAAGCACCTGAGTGCCCGGGCCATGTGAGAAGCGGACGTGATCAAAAGCACTTTTTGCTCTTTCAGGTCGAGTGAGTCCAGTATTCTCGCGGTTTCTATTGCATTTTCATAAGTGTTTCTGGAGTTGGCTTCCAGAATTATTTCCTGCGAATATGCTCCTGTGAGTGTTTGACTGTAGGTACCAAGGAAGTGAGCCTCGCGGAGTGTCTGATCCATCAGGGAGCCTGATCCCCCTGATAGAATAAGCCTTTGCACAATGCCTTCCTTGTATAGAAGCAGAGCTTCATTGATCCGGTCAGCACTTCCATTGAAATGGTACTGGTCGGTAGGTTCCTTGCCCGTTTCCAGCATGCCACCAAGCACCACAGCCGTTTCCACATAGGGCAGCTGGTCTTTTGGAGTGGCAGCATATTCCCATTGCACCATCGCGTAGTTGCTGAGCATGGGATTCGTAAAGATCAGGAGCAGCAGGCAACTGGCCCAAAGTGCATATTTCTTCAGCTTATCTTTTCGAGAAAACACAGCAAAGATCAGGAGTGTGATGATCCAGCTAAGCGGACTGATCAGAAAGAAAAGTACTTTGGAGGCTATAAAAAACAAGGTTGTTATCTGCTTATGAACGCGATTATTCTCCTGAACCAATCAAAATACAAAGAGATAAACAGGCCTAAACTCATCATCCAAATGATAATGACATTGAAAGTGAGGGTATCTATCCACAATCCACCAAAGTGCTTGGTGGGTTGGTAAAACTGTGCTCTGAAATCGAGGGCATGGTCTGGGAAAGCAGGGTCATTATAAATGGGATATAGCTTTTGAACGTAATGGTTTTTATGCTCCAATATTCGATGCTCAGTGGTGATGTTTTTGACCATCACGCCTATGGCTACATTGGCATTTTCGTTTTTCATTTTTTCAAATAGTGCCTGCTTTTCAGGTGTAGAGTTGAGTGCTGCCAAAAGCTCCTGCTTGCTTGTATTGGCATTTTTGTATTGCAGGTTGTAGTATTTGACCAACTTCTCTACGAAAATCATGGTTTCGTGAAAAAGAGATTCGCTCCACTGATCTACTGTGAGCTGATCCACTTCAGGAAACTTGTCATAGCCTATTTGGGAGAGCTCTTTTTTAAGTTCGTTTTGTATGGTTTTGAGCTGATATGCATATTGCTGTTTGTCGTCATCACCGGCTGCCCCCAGGTTGTGGTGGATTTGCTTGAGATCTTCTTCTATCCTGGGAAATAGATAAGCGGTCTTGAATTCCGATTGTGCCATGACTTTGTCGTCCTCATAGAAATTCTTTTCGTACTCATTCTCTTTAAACTGGTATACGGCCAAGGCCTCAAAGGCCCATCTGGATGCCATGATTTCTCCGATCATGGGTACCTTATCTTCGGTGGTGATCGCAGGATTGAGTTTGTCGAAATTGACCACTACGCCACTCAGAATAAGCTGTGGAATGACCAGCAAAGGGATCAGAATATATACGGTAATGGCTGATTTGAAGGCTGATGAGACATTGAGTCCCATGACATTGGCAAAGCAGGAGATGGAAAAGAGTACCAGCCAAAAGGGGAAAAACATCCCCTGTATTCCTAAAATCAAGTTACCAATAAGGGTATAAGTCATTGTCTGAAAGGCGGAAATACCAAACAGAATGATGAGTTTAGAAACGAGATAGCTGGACCTGCTAAGGTTGAGGAAGGCTTCACGTTTCAGGATTTTCCGGTCTTTGATGATTTCTTCGGCACTGACCGTGAGTCCCATAAAAAGTGAGACTATCACGCTCATGAAGAAGAACACGGGAATGTTCAGGTTTTCTTTGAACTGATAATAGGAAGTGTCTTCGGGGAGATATCTCACAATAAAAGCAAGCAATAGGGCCAGTACGGGCGCTTCCAAAAGGTTGATGGCCAGGTACTGAGTGTTACTTAGCTTGGATTTAAAATCCCTGATGGAGAAAATTCTCAGTTGCTTGAATTTGTTAGGGATATCCAATGTTTTGTGTGGGATCACAGGGGTTTCCTCTACCGGCGGGATCTTAATTCGCTCTTTGAAGTGTTGATACCACTGGTAGGGAGTTACTTTTCTTTCTTTGGTGAAATTCCCAAACTCATTAACTACCTTGGTTTCAATAATGTTGAAGATTTGCTCAGGGTTGGCGGCCTTTGATTGATCCACCATTTTCACTATGTCCTTGAAATAGGCTATGCCATCAATGGGATTGCCATAGTAGACCTGGTATCCTCCAACATCCAACACAATCAGTTTGTCAAACATTTTGAAAATGTCCTCTGAAGGCTGGTGAATCACCACAAAGATCATTTTTCCTTTCAGGGAAAGCTCTTTCAGCAAATCCATGATGTTCTCAGAGTCCCGGGAGGATAGCCCACTGGTGGGTTCATCTACAAAGAGCACAGAAGGCTCTCTAAGTAGCTCCAGGCCTATGTTCAGGCGCTTTCGCTGCCCTCCGGAAATGGTTTTGTCCAGCGGAGAGCCCACCCTGAGCTTACGTGTTTCGTACAGTCCCAGCGACTCAAGGGTTTTGTTGACTAAATGCTGTAACTCTTCTTCGGTGAGTTTTTTGAAACAAAGTTTGGCTGCATAATAGAGGTTGTCAAAGACCGACAGTTCCTCAATCAAAAGATCGTCCTGTGGCACGTATCCGATCACGCCCTCTATCTTGCGCTTGTTTTTGTGAATGTCTACGCCATTAATCCTTACTGTTCCTTCAGCAGGATGTTCATTGCCATTGAGGACATTCAGCAGGGTAGACTTCCCTGCACCACTTCCTCCCATGAGGGCTATCAGTTTACCTGATTCTTCTTCAATATTTATATTGCGAAGACCCACTTTCCCATTTTTAAACTTAAAAGTGACTTCCCTTGCCGCAAAGGTGAGGTGATGGTCTGTGGCGATAGATCTGAAACTATTGACTACTTCGCTATGGTATACTGGTTCGGCGTTTTCAAATTTGATCGAACTCCCAGTAGCAAAATTATATATGTGGTTGATGCGCATGGGGCCTTCATTTAGGACCACAGGGCGCTCGCCGATGTACTTGGCCAGATAAATATCGATCTCTGGCACACTCAAAATCAGAATAAACCCATCCAGGCCAGGTCGAACCAGGCGCTTACATTTGTCAGGTATTTCATTGGTTCCATCATCTATGATCAATACATGTCTGGAACTGATCTTGCTTCGCTCCTGAAAAATCACAAAAGCTTTGATGAGATCGGTGATAGGTTTTGCAATATTAATGCTCTCAGAGATCAGGTACAGAAGCTCTCTTTCTCTGTTGGAAACTTTACCATCTGCCGCGATCAGAATAATTAAATCAAGGACGATGATGATCTTCTGCTGAGCCGTTTGTTCTTTATTGATTTTGGCACAGATCTCCGCTATTTGAGCTTCCTCACTGCCTGAGTAATGCTGCTTTTTGGTTAATTCATCAAAGAAGAGTAAGTATTTTTTCGCACGTTCAGCCGTTAGTTTACTTGTCAGGAAGTTTTCAACGGAGGCTTTCTCAGCTGAGGTTACATCATCTTCTTTAGCTACAATAGCAAGGAGTTGGAGTATGGCATTGAGAATCTCTTCACTCATAGGGCGTGTGATTTGAAGGAATGCCTAAAAATACAAAAAGCATTGGGATCCCAATGCTTTTTCTTCAGGTTAGGTAATGTTTTTAGCTATTTTTAGAAAGCGACAATCTCTCTTCTTACTCTTTTCACTTCGGTAGTAATATCAATCAACATATCTTGAGTGAGAACGAAATTACCTTCATTTGAAGCGATTTTGGCCTGAATGTCCGCCAAATCACCGTCATACAGGATACGTAGAATACTCAGTTCGGTGATCATTTTGGCAATGGCATCATTCTGAGGCAGGTCCTTGAGCATGGCGATCACGTCCAACAATGGTTTCTTCTGATCCAGCACTACTTTTACCAAAGGCTCGAGGATAAGATTTCTGTTGGTCTCATCGAGTACATCCGTAGGGTAGGTCTCAATCACTTTCACTGCAAGATAAAGACCTTCCAAAAAGCTACCAGTGAGGATGAGCGCGGCTACAGAGACTCTGTCAGAACTTTCAAGTCTGGTTTCTGCCTCTACAATCGCACGGGTTAAAATTTTATTAAGAGAATCGGGATTATTAAGATTACCCTGAAATTCTTCCATGGTTTTCACATCAAATACTGAGGCGACCCCTAAGGTTTCTGCCAGCTTCTGACAAGCTTCCATGTATTGTCTGGACTCTGACACCTTCTCGTAAGAGAGCAGGTACCCCATGTCGGTTGCGTACACACCCAAATTCAGACTGGCCTCATCTTCGTTCGTTTCATATTTGGAAAGGTTTTCCAGTCCATTGATAAGCGAACCATTAAAGTCTGAACCCGTGGCCTGTAGCATGTAAGGAACTTCAGTCGGGGAGGGTAGGTCATGAATGACCTTATCCAGGTCGGTGGATATTTTCTTCTCTGCTTCCTCAAAAGCGGCCTCCTTGGCAGATTTTTCGTTGGAACTGCCACCACAGCCTACCAGGGCCATAGTTAAAGCAAATCCGAAGAGTAAAGTGAAAGCGTATCGAATCGAAATTTTCATTTTTATGTCGGTTAGGTTATCAACATCCAATTTTAATGCTTTTTTGGCTTGGATTGAAATTTAGTGTAGATAATTTCGCCGAAGGATTTCACATCACCCTGGGATTACAATATGAAGGGACTAAGCTATAGTAGTTTAAGGGCAGGAAAGAAGTACTGGCTGGTGAATTACGGAGACAGGTATGAATTTGAAATCCTGGAGGTTTTATCCCCTCAGGATTTCAAACTTAAAGATGTCAACACCCTGGAATTATACCTGATGTCGGAGCTGACCAGGTATGGAATGGGTGACGACTTTGAGATCAGAGACCTAGGCTAGCTGATAGAATGATTTTGATTTTGAGGGCAGTTTAGATGCACCTTCCAGAAATTCATCCACCGCCCGGGCAGCTTCTCTGCCTTCAGAGATGGCCCAAACAACGAGAGACTGACCTCTGCGCATATCTCCAGCTGTAAATACACCGCTCTTACTGGTGGCATAGTTCTCAGCCTTTACATTTCCTCTTTCGTCTAGCTCAAGTCCCAATTGCTCGATCATGCCCTCTTTCTGTGGGTGAACAAAGCCTGCAGCCAGAAGCGCCAGCTCACAGGGAATGACCCTGTCGGTACCCGGAACTTCTTCCATTCCATTCTTACCCCAATTGATGTCTACCAGTCTCAGGCCGGTAAGTTCTCCTTTGTCATTCCCAATAAATTCCTTGGTGAGAATGGCCCATGCCCGCTCACACCCTTCGTCATGGGAAGATGAAGTCTTCAGGGTCATTGGCCATTCAGGCCACGGGTTGAGCTGAGTTCTTGATTCCGGTGGCTTGGACAATAGTTCTATCTGAGTCACAGATTTGGCCTTGTGTCGGTTAGAGGTACCTACACAGTCAGAGCCGGTGTCACCGCCACCAATAACGATAACATTCTTGCCTGTAGCGAAAATGTCTGCTTTAGTATCCACTCCCTGATGGTTGACCAGGACATTATCCCGCTTGGAAACCCGCTTATTTTGCTGGCTCAGGAAATCCATTGCAAAGTGAATGCCTTTCAGGCCGCGACCTGGGAGAGGTAAATCCCTGGGAACTGTAGAGCCTCCGCAAAGCACGATGGCATTGAATTTTTCTTCCAGTTCGTTCACCGGAATATTGACTCCAATATTGGCATTGGTTTTAAAAGTAATTCCTTCTTCTTCCATTACTTTCAACCGTCTGTCGATGGTCCATTTTTCCAGCTTGAAATCAGGAATGCCATATCGCAGGAGCCCTCCGATCTGATCTGCTCTTTCGAATACTGTCACATTGTGACCTGCCTGATTAAGCTGAGTGGCGGCCGCCAGTCCTGCTGGTCCGGAGCCTATTACCGCCACAGATTTCCCTGTTCTTGTTTTGGGAGGGTTGGCTTTTACCAGTCCTCTTTCAAAGGCCTCTTCCGCTATGGATTTCTCAATCAGCTCAATAGCCACAGGATCCTTGTTAATCCCCAAAACGCAGGAACCCTCGCATGGAGCAGGACAGATGCGTCCGGTGAATTCGGGAAAGTTATTTGTGGAAGAAAGAATCTTAAAGGCTGTTTCCCAATCTTTATTGAAAACAGCATCATTGAAGTCAGGGATATGATTGCCAAGGGGACAGCCATTGTGACAAAACGGAATCCCACAGTCCATACATCTGGCGGCCTGTTTATTGGTTTTTTCCTCTGCGAATGGTACGTAGATTTCTTCGTAATCTGCGACTCTGGCCTTAGGATCCCTTACTTCAGGAAGTTCTCTATTGTATTTTAAAAATCCGTCTACTGCTCCCATTATGCTACTTTTTCTTGTATTTTATTCTCTTCTAAAACTCTTTTCAAATCGTGTGGCATCACTTTCACGAAGTATTGCTGCATGTGATCCCAGTCGTCGAGGATATTCGCAGCATGCTGGCTGCCTGTGTTGGCGACATGTGCGGCTATTTCCTCTTTGAGGTAGTTGATATCATTACTGCCGGGCTGTTCCAGGCCTACCATTTCCATGTTGACCTTATCACGGAAAGATTCGTCAGTGTCCAAAACGTAGGCAATACCTCCGCTCATTCCGGCAGCAAAATTTTTACCCGTTTCCCCAAGGATAATCACTTTTCCTCCAGTCATGTACTCACAGCCATGGTCACCTACACCTTCCACTACAGCCTCTACTCCGGAGTTTCTTACACAAAAGCGCTCCCCGGCGTTGCCGTGGATGTAGGCTTTTCCTGAAGTGGCTCCATAGAATGCCACATTACCTATGATAATGTTCTTTTCTGGTTTGAATGTGGCTTTTTGGGGTACTTTCACGACGATTTTTCCACCTGAAAGTCCTTTTCCCAGGTAGTCATTAGACTCACCTTCCAGGCAAAACTCAATACCCGGAGCAAGGAATGCTCCGAAGCTTTGCCCCGCAGAGCCTGTGAATCCTATCTTAATAGGGCTCATTTTTAATCCGGCACTGCCATAGGCTTTGGACACCTCATGCGAAAGCATGGCCCCTACTGATCGATCGATGTTGATGATTTTGTAGGTTTTGTTGTTCTCGCCTTTGTTCAGGTAATCACGAATGAGTTTTCTGTCCAGTACTTTCTCCAGTCCGTGATCCTGGTCTATTTGGTGATGCTTGCCAAAGGAGGCAGGTACACTTTCCTGATGCAGGATAGGGGAGAAGTCTATGTTCTTCAATTTCCAATGGTCAAGATCGCTACGAACTTTGAGCACGTTGGATTGGCCAACCATTTCATTGATGGTACGGAATCCGAGCTCAGCCATCACTTCCCTGAGTTGTTCTGTGATGAACGTAAAGAAGTTTACCACATGATCCGGGTTACCGGTGAAAAGCTTTCGCAATTCAGGTTTCTGTGTAGCGATACCTACCGGACAGGTGTTGAGGTGGCATTTTCTCATCATGATACAACCCTCAACAATCAGTGCTGTGGTGCTGAATCCAAATTCTTCAGCTCCCAATAATGCAGCAATGGCTACATCTCGTCCGGTCATGAGCTTCCCATCTGTTTGCAAGACTACCCGACTTCTGAGGTTATTTCTCAGTAGTGTCTGATGTGCCTCTGCCAGGCCAATCTCCCAGGGGAGTCCGGCGTGTCGGATGGAGCTGAGTGGCGATGCACCTGTGCCACCATCAGCACCTGAGATCAAAATAACGTCCGCTTTGGCCTTGGCCACACCGGAGGCAATGGTTCCTACACCCGCTTCTGAGACCAGCTTCACATTGATTCGTGCGTGTCTGTTGGCATTTTTAAGGTCATAGATGAGCTGCTTCAGGTCTTCTATGGAGTAGATGTCGTGGTGCGGGGGAGGAGAGATAAGCCCTACGCCCGGTGTGGAGTGCCTTACTTTGGCAATCCATTCGTCCACTTTATGCCCTGGCAGCTGGCCGCCTTCACCCGGCTTGGCCCCCTGAGCGATTTTTATTTGAAGTTCAGTTGCTTCTTTGAGGTAGTTGCTGGTCACACCAAACCTACCGGAAGCTACCTGCTTGATCGAAGATCTCTCCCAATCACCGTTAGGTTTTTTTGCAAACCTAATTTCATCTTCTCCACCTTCTCCACTGTTACTTTTGCCACCAATTCTATTCATGGCAATGGCCAATGTGGAGTGGGCTTCGTGAGATATGGACCCGAAAGACATGGCGCCCGTCGCAAACCTCTTCATGATGCTACTGGCAGGTTCTACCTCCTCCAGAGGTACTGATGTTCGTTTTTTGAAATCAAACAAACTTCTCAGGGTGATGGTACTGTCCTGGTAGCTATGTACACTTTCCGCGTACTTCTTGAATAATTGATAATCACCAAGAGAGGTTGATTTCTGTAGTAAATGGATGGTTTCAGGGTTCAGCAGGTGAGCTTCACCATTTCTTTTCCATTGGAAAAATCCACCCACTTCCAGTAATTTATTATCTGTATCAAACCCAGAGGCGTGCTTGATCAGACATTCTTTTTCCAGGTCCTCAAAGGTGAGGCCATCTAATCTGCTGACAGTGCCTTTGAAGCATTTGTTGACGACTTCTGATCCCAATCCTACGCACTCAAAAATCTGCGCAGACTGATACGACTGGAGTGTGGAGATACCCATTTTAGAAAGGATCTTCAACAGGCCACTGCCTATGCCATGGGCAAAATTTTCGTAATAGGTATTCAGTGAGGTTCCCTGGTCCAGTTTACCATCTGCATAAAGGTCTGCTATGCAGTCATAGGCTTTGAACGGATACACAGCACTCACACCATAGCCTACTGCTGTGGCAAAATGATGGGTTTCCCAGATGTCACCAGACTCTGCGATTAGCCCCGTCTTTGTACGAATGTTTTCTTTCACCAGGTGCTGATGTACCGCTCCTATGGTCAGCAGCGAAGGAATGGGTACCCTGGTTTCGCTGATATTGCGATTGGAGAGTACAAGAATTTTCTTACCCTTTTCCACTTCAGCTTGCGCTTCTGCACAAACCCGATCCAGGGCGCCTTTGAGGTTGATCTCCGAAGGATCGTAGGTACCATCTATACTGCCATAGTCAAACCCGATTTCTTTTTGGCTGATCAGCTTTTGGAAGTCAGCTCTTGAAAGTACCGGTTGAGAAATGTGAATTTGCTTGGTATGCAAAGCGGACTCATCCAATATGTTCAGAGATTCACCTACCCGGGTATAAAGAGACATAACCAGTCTTTCTCTGATGGGATCGATTGGCGGGTTACTTACCTGAGCAAAGAACTGCTTGAAGTAATTGGAGATGTGCTGACTTTGTCTGGACAATACTGCCAAAGGCGCATCTGCTCCCATGGAACCCAGAGGTTCTTTCCCCAGCTCGGCCAGCGGACCGACAGTCAATTTTACATCTTCCTGAGTATAGCCGTAGGCTTTTAACTGCTTTCTGAGCAGCTCTTTTTCGATTTTCTCTTCTTTGATCTCAGGATCCGGCAGGAGTCTGAGCTTGACTCTTTCCTTCTTGATCCAATCAAAATAGGGCTTGTCTTTAACTACCTCGTTTTTGATTTCCTCATCATAGAAGAGTTTCTTGTTGGGAAGATCCAGCCAAAGCATTTTTCCTGGTTGCAAACGACCATTTTCCAATACATTTTCAGGCTTCACAGGAATGGCTCCTGTTTCTGAAGCCATAATGAGGCGATTGTCCTTGGTGACGCAGTAGCGCACGGGACGCAAGCCATTTCTATCCAGAGTAGCACCCAGTTGCTTTCCATTGGTGAAAAACAAGGCCGCAGGTCCATCCCAAGGCTCCATGATGGCTGCATGATACTTATAGAAGGCCTTTTTCATCACCTCCATTTGCGAGTTGTCCTGCCAGGCTTCGGGTACCAGCATCATCATGACATGTGGCAGGCTACGCCCCCCGAGCACAAGCAGTTCTATGAGTGCATCGAGATTCGCCGAATCTGAATTGGCAGGATCAGTGACAGGTAGCAGCCATTGCAGTTCCTTTTCGGTGAAAAGAGGCGAAGACATATTCGCTTCTTTTGATTTCATTTTATTCACATTGCCACGGATGGTGTTGATTTCACCATTATGCGCCAGGTACCTGAATGGCTGGGCAAGTTTCCAGTTGGGAAAGGTGTTGGTGGAAAAACGTGAATGCACGATGGCAAAAACACTTTTGAACTCCTTATTGGTCAGGTCATGGTAGTAGTCTTCCAGCTGGTCTGTCTTGAGCTGGCCTTTGTATATCACCGTATGAGCAGATAAGCTACATACATAGAAGTCACCATTCTGGCCTTCCACCTGGTTTTTGATCTCGTGGGTGGCGTAGTTGCTCAGTACAAAAAGTTTTCTTTCGAGCTCTTCTTCAGTGAGTTTCTCGTTGATCCCAATAAAAATTTGCTCTACATATGGTTCGGCTGCTTTGGATTCATGGCCGGGTACCTGAGAGTCCACGGGCACCAGTCTGTATCCTATGAGGTTGAGTCCAAGATCCTTAAGGCATTTATTGAATACCTGGCGACATTTTTCTCTTACCTGATAGTTTTTAGGGAAGAAGATCATGCCCACACCATAGGATCCTTTAGCCGGCAAGGTGATTCCGAAATTCTCAAGTTCCTTTTTGAAAAAGGTATGTGGAATCTGTGCTAAAATACCAGCTCCATCTCCTGTATTTTCATCACTACCGGTCGCACCCCTGTGCTCCATGTTCTTTAGCATGGTCAGCGCATCCTTCACATTTTTGTGTGATTCTTTGTTGTTGATGTCTGCCACACACCCCACACCACAAGAATCATGCTCCAACTCTTTGGTATACAGTCCTTTATTTACCATTTATAGAAATATGTTATTGTTAAACCAACCTTAAAAATACTGAATAAGTATCTTCAAATAAAATGAAAAACTAGAAAACACTTATTTCACCAAACATTATTTCAATATTAACAATTTATCCTATTAACCATTGAATAAATGCAAATAGCTAAAAAAATAGGCCATATAAATTGATGATTTTTCAAAGTAATTAAAATTCTATTGAAAAATCCACATTTAGGGGTATAAAATCAGAGCGTTTTCGCCTTTTTTGGCGTTCAAACTGACCGAAACAATTTCTAATTTTATAGCGAATATTGTGGTCATCTACTATCGAAAAAAACAGCTGTCTTTATTATTTCAAAATCAACATGTTTGACATGAGAAACATCGTCCTGATGATCCTTTGGATTGCTCCATATTTCAGTCAGAGCCAGTCCGCGGAGATCAATTTTAAAATAAAGGATTTCAAAGACTCAATTGCCTATATAGGTTATCACTTTGGTCATCAGAAATACCTGATGGATACCTTGCCAGTTATTGATGATCGGTTTTCGATGAAGGTGGATCAACCTAAACAGGGAATATACTTTATATATACACCGAGCTATTATTTTGAGTTCGTGATGGATGGAAGGTCTTTTGGGTTGGAAACCAGTGTATCCGGCGGCTATGACCAGCTGAAAGTGAGTGGTTCCAAAGAAAATGACCTTTTCAGGAGTTTTCAGGTGGAGATAGGGGGGCTACAGAAGAAGCAAAGGTCTATGATGGAGGGTCTCAGGGAAGCCAAAGGCGAAGATTCTGTACAGATTATGAAGGCCATTCGTGAAGTGAATGTGCAAATGGAGGATGTGAGAAAAAAGCTGATTAGTGAGAACAGCCAGTCGTTTGTCGCTGCTTTCCTGCGGTTGATGCGGGATCCCGAGGTACCACCTTTAGACAGTATTCAGGATGAGTCGCAAAGGAAGATGCAGCGTTACGCCTATTATAAGGACCATTTTTTTGAGGATGGTCAGCTGGAGGATGGCCGTCTGCTCCGAACGCCACTCCTTTACCCCAAGGTGACTAAATATTTTGATGAAGTGGTGATTCAGCAGCCGGATAGCCTCATCAATGCCCTGGATTGGTTTTTTGATCAGATCCGTGAGGACGAGGAGTCCTTCAGGTATTGGCTGGTGACGCTATTTAAGAAATATGCAGAGTCAAAAGTGATGGGGATGGATGCGGTGATGGTTCACATGATCGAAAGCTTTTACCTGAGTGGACAGGCCACGTGGATTTCGGAGGAGTATGAGAAAACCCTCAGGGAGGAGGTAGCCTATGTGAAGCCTAACCTGATCGGCAAGGTGGCACCACCGATCAACGCAGTGGATACACTGATGCAGGCCTTCTCTTTTTCAGACATTCAGACGAGGTACACGCTGCTATTTATCTATGATCCCGACTGTGGTCATTGCAAGAAATCAGTTAAAAAACTGGAGGAAGAGGATAGCAGAATGGCTGAGCTGGATATCACTGTGGTGGCACTTTGTACGACAACTGATGTGAGCCGTTGGAAGAAATTTGTAGATAGTCACAACCCAATGTGGGTTCACCTGATAGACCCCACAGGAAAGAGTTATTTCAGGGTTTCCTATGATGTGAGGAGTACACCCAGGATTTACTTACTGGATGCCAATAAAAGAATTCTGGCCAAGCGATTGGAAATAGATCAGTTTCTTGATGTGGTAGAGCGTGCACATGGGGGTCTTTGATCTGGTCTTTGCATTTTGATTGATCCCTTATTGGCATAAGTGGATGTTCAAAACCAAAATTTCTATTTTCTCAAGGCATAAAAAAAGCTGTCCATGATAGACAGCTTTTTATCGTTTTGATTTTCTAACTCTAATTAAGAACCGGCACTAAATACCAGTACGTACTGACCAATGCCACCAACTCTTGCACCTGCTTCTGTCACATTAATGTTAAGAGAAACAGAGGTTCTTGCTGCGTTTACCACAAAGCTGGTAACTGAAGCAGATAGCTCAGCCGAAGCTGAATTAACAAGGATGTTTGAGATGTCACCAGCTTCGCTCACAGAAAAAGTTCCGCCTGTGATGTAGCTGCTGATGTCACCACCTAATGTAAACGCCAGACCATCAGCTGTTTCAGTAAACTTCACAGTGAAGGTTCCAATGTCGAAAGTTCCATTGACTCCTGATACGTCAGTTACCGAAGCATCTGCTGTCCAGGTAGTGGATACAAGCGCTTCTGTCAATACTTCCTTCTCAGTCTTGTCGCCACCATCATCACCTCCACAGCTCATAAAAATGGACATGGACGCAACAGCGATCAATAGCAGGGATTGTTTTACTTTTTTCATTTCTTTGAAAAGATTAGTTAAAGAATTAAAGTGGCTTGTCGCGTTAAAGATAAGTGTTGAGAAGGATATTTTTCACACACTCGTGAAAAAACTACCATTCTACCCCTAAAAATCACCCTATTGAGGTATTAAAAAGTGCTCTGAGGGCTGGTGCTAAATGGGGAAGTTGCTCAACTGACGATCACTGAGCAGGGCAGACATTAACTGAATTTTCTCAAGATAGTCTGAGCTAATTTCCTGGTCATTATTTGCAAAAAGGTTGCCACGAACGATGGGAATGCTGTAAGGAAGCACCCACGCGCGCAATGCTTTTGCTACGGCATCCATCGCGTTAATACCCTGCATGGCCTGGGCGCCATCTGCCCAGCAGACCAGCCCGATTATCTTATTGGTCAGGTAAGGAACCTCTTCCCGGGCACTGATTTCTAACCAGTCCAGGCAGTTTTTCATCGCACCGGTCATGCTGCCATGGTACAGCGGTGTGAGCCATATGTGCATATCTGCATTTCTGAAAGTACTGACCATGTCGATAACCGCCGGTGGGGTTTCCTGAAAGCTAAAGTCAAAGAGAGGTATACCCGCCTCGGATAGGTGAAAGGTGGTGACGCTAACCCCACGCTGTTCCAGATGCTCTGTAAAGCTCCGGGCAATGCGGGTAGGAGTGGTATTGGATTGGCTTTCTAATGAACCGTTGAAAATGAGGATGTTCATTCTTATGCTTCTTTTTGGTCTCTTGGACAGTTTGGTTTTTTTATAAAAACGACAAAGGTACAGAATGGGAGGCGGATTTATCCAGCTTGCCCATCATGTACCTTCATGCAGTGATCTATTGATTAGGTCTATCCGACCACTTTTGCATAATTGGCTTCCACAGCTTTCCAGTCCAGTACATTCCAGAATGCACTGATGTAGTCTGGTCGCTTGTTTTGGTACTTCAGGTAATAGGCGTGCTCCCAAACATCCAATCCAAGAATTGGGGTGCCATTCTCAGGGTTCGCATCCATCAAAGGGCTGTCCTGATTGGGAGTAGAGGTAATGGCCACATCACCATCGGCAGTGACATAGAGCCATGCCCAACCAGAGCCAAATCGTGTAGCAGCGGCCTGTTCAAACTGTGTTTTGAAGTCCTCGAGACTTCCCCATTTCTTATCAATGGCCGCTTTGAGTGCTCCTTCTGGGGCTTTGGCAGGACTAGGTGAAAGGATGGTCCAGAAAAGCGAGTGGTTGTAATGACCACCACCATTGTTACGAACCCCAGCACCAAACTTGCTGATGTTTTTGATAATTTCCTCCAGGGATTTCCCTTCAGCCTCGGTGCCTTTGATAGCATCATTCAGCTTATTCACATAAGCCTGATGGTGCTTGGTGTGGTGAATCTCCATGGTAGCTGTATCGATGTGGGCATCCAGTGCATTGTATGCATAGGGCAATGCGGGTAGTTCGAAAGACATAATTTCTGTTTTTATGATTGTAAAATGATTCTAATGAAAGTTTTGTGACACTTTCTGACTGATCATTTGGTGTCACGTAGCAAAAGTATTTTATTTGCATAATAAAACAAGCAAAAACTTGGAAAAATATTCTACGCATGGTTTCGTCTCAATGAATCAGACACAGAAGCGAATGCTGATGTATTTGAAGATGCATGGCGCACAGTCTGCGTCTGCCTTGGCTGGTAAAATCGGACTGACCAATGAGGGAGCCAGACAGCACCTCATGCGAATGGCAGAAGAGGGATGGATATCGCCTGAAAGTCAATCCAAAGGAGTGGGCAGGCCAGTGATTTTGTATCAAATCACAGAATCTGGGAATGGCCTGTTTCCTGACACTCATGCTGAGCTCACTGTGCAGTTGCTCACTTCAGTGCAGGCATTGTTTGGACAGGCAGGTTTGGACAGGTTGATCCAGACAAGGGAGCAGGAAACTTTGCAGCAGTATCAATCCGGTATGGAGGGGATGGATCGGTTGGAGGATCGCCTGGACTATCTGGTGGGTATTCGCTCACAGGAGGGGTATATGGCTGAGTGGTATCAGGATGGTGATCTTTATTTTCTGGTAGAGAATCATTGCCCCATCTGTGCGGCAGCTATGCAATGTCAGGGACTATGTCGTGCTGAACTTCAAAATTTCAGACAAACGCTTGGTGACAGGGTGAGGGTGGAGCGGGTAGATCATATCGTACAGGGGGCGAGACGTTGTGCCTATCAGATCACACCATTGAATGACTAAAAAATCCGAGCGAGCCATCAGTCGATGGCTCGCTCGGATTTGCTGATTTTAGATTTCGTAAAGAGCTGTATTGATGAAAGCGATTTCATCAGAAGAAAGGCTGAGAGCGGCTGCACCTGCATTTTGCACAGACTGAGTAGCGTCCCTGGCTCCTGCCAGCGCAATGGTAACTCCCGGGCGTTCGATGGTCCACTTAAGTACCAACTGCGCAAGTGTGGCACCTTTCTCAGCGGCCAGTGGCTTGATTTTCTCCAGGAATGCATTGGTTTTTATAATGCTCTCTTCTGTGAAGAACCTATTGGTGGCGCGGTGATCACCCTCCTGAAACTTCTGACCTGGTTTTATTTTTCCCGTAAGCAGCCCTCGCTCCAGAGGACTGTAGGCCAGCACGGATTTGTTATGGCCTATGCAATAGGGGATGGTTTCATCTTCTACCTTTCTGTTAACCATGCTGAAGGGAATCTGATTGGAGACCAGTTTTACGGCCTTTTCTGCTTCCGCCATTTGATCGGCGGTGTAGTTGCATACTCCGGCATATCTTACTTTGCCCTGAGCTATCAGTTTAGCCACTGCTTCAAAGGTTTCCTGAATAGGGGTGGTGGAATCATTCCAATGGATCTGGTATAAATCGATGTAGTCTGTTTTTAATCGCTTCAGACTTTCTTCGCATTCCCTGATCACACTTTCTTTTCCGGCATATTTATAAATGTCAATGTCTTTGCCGCTGTTGTCTTTGCTGGCAAAAAAGAAGTCTCCTTTTGTGGTATCCCATCGCATTCCAAATTTGGTAAGGATCTGCACTTTATCCCTGGGCAGGTCTTTGATGGCTTCCCCTACAATTTCTTCACTGGTGCCCTGTCCGTAAATGGGGGCAGTGTCTATGGAGGTGACCCCCTGATCATATGCGGATCGTATGGCGTCTATGGCCTGGCCACGCTCTGTCTTGCCCCACATCCATCCACCGGCGGCCCAGGCACCAAAGGTGATTACCGATACGTTCAGGTCACTGTCTCCTAGCTTTCTGTATTGCATTCTGTTGAGTATTAAGAGTTATTAAAAATCGGATTTAAACTTATCTAGTTTGAACCAGCCCGTCATTCAAAGGTTTAAATATTCGTTGATTTGGATGCTGGTATTGATATCAAAGGGATGTAGTAATGTTACTCTAAGCCAAGTGCCGATCGGGCTAAAGGAACGACGGTCAGTAGGGAGCCTGGTTGTGTTCGTCTTCCACGCGCTTACCCCATTCAGGATTGATTTTGCTCATCAATTCAATTTTTTTGCTCAAAAAGTGCTTGTGAAAATCCTCACCAGTTGGATCCATTTCCATGGCATGGGCTGAGGCCATGGCTGGCACAACATTCTGGAAGGTATGGTGCATCAATTCAGCCAGGTCTGTGAAGGTATAGCAGAAGATCTGGATGCCACGCTCGTAGGCTTCATACGAGAGCATACCATCTTCAGCGAGATTGATGTTGGGGCGACCGCCACCTTGTAGTCGGCAAACAGTTGGGAGCTGATCAGATTTGGCGCCTATTAGTTGGGCCATACGTCTCATCTCATTCTGAACTTCTTCCATCGTCATAACTCCTAGGTATCGTTTGCTGAAATTTATTCATTTTGAATGTTTTCTTCCGAGATAATTATAACTAACTACCTTCCCCCGGTGACATCAATAAATGATCCCGTTGAAAAAGAGGCCTCATCAGATAACAACCAAAGGATGGCGTTGGCTACTTCTTCAGGTTGTCCACCCCGCTGCATGGGGAGGGTTGCTTTTATTCGATCCACTCTGTTGGGTTCACCACCCGCGGCGTGAATGTCTGTGTAGATAAACCCGGGCCTGACGCCATTCACCCTGATTCCCTCACCTGCCAGCTCTTTGGCCAGCCCGATGGTAAAGGTATCAATGGCACCTTTGGACATGGCATAATCCACGTACTCATTGGGTGAGCCCGTTCGGGATGCGATGGAGGAGACGTTCACAATGGCCCCGCCATCGCCACCATGGCGTGTGGACATTCGCCGGATGGCCTCCCGCGCACACAAAAAGCTGCTAACGACGTTCGCGTTTAATACCCGGTGCAGGCGCTCCAACTCCAGCTGGTCCACTCTTGACTGAGTTTCTAAAATGCCGGCATTGTTGACCAGTGCATGGATGGCGCCAAAGTCCTGATCGATTTTTTGAAACAGGTTGAGCACCTCAGGTTCTTTGGAAACATCCGCCTGATAGGCGATGGCATGCCCTCCGTCAGTCTTTATTTGGCTGACTACTTTGGACGCCGCTTCACTGTTGCTGAGGTAGTTTACACAAACGTTGTATCCTCGTTTTCCTGCGAGGAGCGCTGTAGCCGCACCGATTCCGCGACTTGCTCCTGTGATTAGTAGGGTTTTCTTCATGATGGACTGACTCGGAGGTGTTTAGCTCCCGGTTTAGTGGCTTCAAATTAATGTATCGGGTGGGTACAATCCAAGGTAAGTCGGGAAGAGGAATGATTTTATGAATATAAAAACCGTCAACTTATTTCAGGATGAGACAGTCTTTGAAAATGGTAGTGGCCAATCACACTGCTTTGCCTTACCCTTCGACGGAGCTCAGGCTGACAAAGCCAAAGCTCGTTCGCTTCCTGACTTGTTACCCTTAAGCAGGCGATCGCAAACTCCCGGGTCGATTGTCATTCTCAGCTGGCGGTTGCAAAACCACCGTGTCGATTGTCATCCTGAGCAGGCGGTCGTAGACTGCCGTGTCGAAGGATAGACAAGAAGGAAGATCGAAATCCAACAAATTAAAGCCTAATTAGAACCCCATAGATTCCGGTATTTGTCCATCGCTGCGCTCGTCCAAAACCGGAATGACGAGCCGGGAAAAGGAGGTCA
>NZ_JAVKCA010000014.1:0-95541 GCF_040222955.1 Marinoscillum sp.
GGATATGTTACAATAACTGTGTCAGCTAGATATTAAGTTTAAGCCTCTCACCAAATATAATGGAAAGTTGAGCTAGTGTTTGATTCCAATTATGTACGGGTCTATTCCACTTTGAACAGATATTTTCCTGAGCCAGAAACAGCAGTTTCATTAAGGCATCTTCCGATGTAAAAGCTCCCTTGCTCTTTGTTACGTTCCGTATCTGTCGGTAAAATCCTTCGATGATATTGGTGGTGTAAATGATGCGCCTGATCTCTTTAGAGTACTGAAAATAATTAGACAACCTTGGCCAATTCTTTCGCCAGGAATCAATGACTTTAGGGTATTTATCGCCCCAATTAGCCTCCAGTTGATCCAAATGGCGTTCTGCTTGTTCCTTGGTCGTAGCTTGGTATACAGGCTTCAAATCCATCATAAAAGGCTTGACATCTTTGTAAGAGAGATATTTCTGAGAGTTGCGGATCTGGTGAACGACACAAAGCTGTACTTCGGTGTTGGGGAAGATTGACTCAATAGCGTCTGCAAACCCGGTGAGGTTATCGATACTGGCAATGAAGATATCCTCAATACCCCTGTTTTGGAGGTCTGTGAGCACTTGTAGCCAGAACTTAGCTCCCTCATTTTCTCCAATGTACATCCCCAAAAGCTCTTTGTAACCCTCCTGGTTAAGACCAATCATGCAGTAAACTGCCCGGTTAATCACCCGACCCTCATGACGGACTTTGTAATGAATGGCATCCAGCCAAACAAAGGGATAAACCTGCTCCAAAGGCCTGCTCCGCCACTCTTGTACCAAGGGAAGAATCTTATCGGTTACTCGGCTGATAGTGGCTGTTGAAATGTCCAATCCATACATTTCCTGTAAATGGTCGCTAATGTCCCCATAACTGGCTCCCCGGGCATAGAGTGCCAGTATCTGCCTGTCGAGATCTACACCTAAACTGCGTTGGCGTTTGGATACAAGCTCCGGCTCAAATGTCCCGTTGCGATCACGAGGGGTATCCAACTCCACGGTACCCAGAGTAGTCTTGAGTGATTTGCGTCCTTTACCGTTTTTTCGATTGGGCTTTTCATCCTCCAGGTGGGCTTCCAGCTCCCCGGATAATGCTTCTTCAAGAAAGTCCTTGAGTAGTGGCGTGAGTACGCCCTCACGGCCCAGAAGACTATCGCCTTGCTTCAATCGATGAGCAGCCGTCTTCTTGAAGGTCTCAAAATCAAATTTGTCTTTGTTCATTTTTGTCAAGTTATGAATTTGTTCTAAAATCCTAACTTGACACACTTAATGTAACACTCTCTCTACGCGACCCGGTCAAAGAGATTCTCACAGTCATCAGCAGCCTTTGGCATACTGATTCCTCAGAATGACGCTTGAGGTTGGCTTGTGCTGTGAGAAAACAGAGCAAAGACTGGCAAGGCTACGCGCCCCGGTGTTCACAGGCAAAGTCCCGAGCCGCGTAGGCTAATCGCCGAGAATGGCTATATCCCGAATATCGAATTTGAACGATAAGCTTAATGGTTCCGGCCAGGGATAAATCATTATCACTAAGGTGGATGGATTTGCTTTAACATAATACCTGACGATCTACAACAGACAAGCCTTGCCGGCCGCACTGTATATAGATCTGGTATTATGTTAATCATCCGCTACGCGTCTGATCGCAAATCCATATAAGGATGTTATATAATTTATATTATGTTAAGTTACTCTACTGAAATGCCATGGCACACCCTCTATTCGATATATAACAAACCTTTGACATTCAAGTACTTATACACAACTACTCAAACCCACCATTCACAACCAATACTTTCGGTGAGCCACTGCTCCGTACAAATGGCTGGAATCATTGATGAAGCTTAGACTGCTGAGTATCTCTTCCACCTGTGAACTGCGTTACCGATCGTCAGTCTTCTGGTACACATCCTCCAGCACTCCGCTGATCGCTGGAACGTACGGGCTGCACCATTGAATATTTCCCCGGTGACACTCGGGTCGTCGTGCATGTGGTGCCGTTCATCGATTTCTTCTTAGCATTCAATTCCATCTTCGTTACATTCAATTACAAAGCAACTGTTCAACGACATGGATTTTTCAGCATTAGAACAAGCCATACAAAAACTCCTGCAGGCCAAACTTCACCTGGATGGTCATCCAACAGATCAATCACTGATTGATGATTTTGAAGACAAATTGTTCCAGTTCAAAATGAATTACGGCCAGTACCTCAACGACATACTGTTTGACATCTATGACGAATACTGTGAGGATGATCCCTGTCCGGATGTCACAGAGTTCTTCAGAGCTTCAGAGGTGTCGGTGCATCCCGATGATGTCTTGAATGGCCACGCCTTGCTTGAAATCAAAACTCAACCACTGCGCTTCGAAATGTCTGATCCCGAGCATCGCTTATCTGAAGTGATCTGGAAGGCCGCCTGACCATTCTCATTTATTTGATACTAATTCACCGGGTAATTCAGAATTTTTGGACAAGAGTGATCCGTTAGTGGTATCCGCTTGCCTTCCAAATGTTGGAGTAAAACACCTGATCACTTAACATAATATTCTCAAATACCAGATGCCCTGAACGTGATTAAACACGAAAAAGCCCACCAAATGGCGGGCTTTTCAGTTAAGAAATCAGCTGGTTGGAGTTATCGTTTAATGAATCTTTTAACCTGCGTTCCGGTTGCACCGGACAGCCGAATCAGGTACACTCCGTTTTTTAGTTGACTTACGGAAACGGCAAGTGTTTGATCCTTATCTATAGTTGTAGAAAGCTGGCTTTTTCCATCCAGGCCTATGATTTCCAGGTGATCAAAGCCCTCAAGGCCTTTAAAATGCAAGTAATCACTCGCCGGATTGGGATAGATGCTGAGTTCAGGAATGACAGGACGGGCAGCAGAATGATCGGTACGGCTACCGCTGCTCCCAGAAGTGATCTTGAACCAATTGAGGTTCCACCCTCCTGCCGGTATGCCTATTCCGAAATTTTGAACCCCGGCGCTTAATGTCACCGTGTGTGAGATGGTGGTCCAGTTTTGCCATCCGCTTGTACTGGTAACGTTGATGGTACCCAGTACCGTGGCACCATTGTTTTGCTCCAGACTGATGGTTCCACCCCCATTGAGGCTGGCCACACGATAGGAAACGGTATAGATGCCCGTGGCCGGAATGTTGACATCATGGAAAGACAGCCAGTCACCTGCATCAATGTAGCCCACATTAAGTCCCCCTTCGCTACAGGGTTCTGTCTGGATTCCGCTCATGAATGAATAGTTTTCAGCCTCCAGTTGGACGCTAAATGGTGGCGGGTTACTCCCATTCTCTACCATTACCACATCATCGATGTACACGTCTCCATTGGATGCCCCCAGGTTGAACAATACCCGCGCGTTGGCATCTGTTGCTGCCGTCATGGTAAAATCATAGGAGAAAGTCTGCATTTGCGTGGTGAGGCTCACCGATTGGTTGAAATACCCTGTATACGGGGAGTTGCTCATTTCCACCGATGCACCGATGGTTCTGTTGCTGGCTGCACGGGCTTTGAATGTGAGGGTGTAGTCCACACCATTTTGCATGTTTACCCCGGTCTGATACCACTGCACATGCCAGTTGGCACTGCCTCCGGAGGTAATGCTGGCGTGCATCTCACCACCTGCCACCCCCGGTGAGGCATTGGCGGCACCGTTGACGTAGCTCCCCCACCCGGTTGCACCGTTGCTGAAGTTGCCATTGGTGAGCATGTTGGAGCCATCATTCACTGTGACTGTTACCTGATCACTGACGGCACCATCGGTGGCCGTGACGGCAAAGGAACCCGCTGAAGACGCTGTAAACAGTCCATTGGGTGCATTGCCAGACCAGGTTGGGTTGGAGGCCATGGGGTTGCCACATTCGTCATAACCCTGGGCCGTCAGTTGGATGCTCTCTCCTACCAAAATGGTTGGATTGTCCGGGGCAATCGCCACCGTGGTGAGTGTTGTTCCCTGACAGCCAGCAGCCAGGTTGAACCAGTTGACATTAAATCCACCCGTGGGCGAGGACAGTGCAATTTCGTAATTACCCGATGGGAGGCTGACGGTGGCAGTGACCTCCTGCCACACCTGCCAATTGGATGGATCCGTGCTGGTCTGAGGAAGGTTGATCGTGGTATTCCCATTGGGTGTTTCCAACACCACCTGCCTGCCGGCAGCCGTGGTAGCTATGCGTAGTGTGAGTTCATGATTACCAGACTGACTGCTCGCCACTTTGTATTTCACCCAGTCTCCCGCATCAAAGTATCCTACATTCTGCCCGCCGCCAGTATCAGTGGTAGTCTCTGTCTGTATGCCTGATTGGGTACAGAAGTCTTCCGCCTGAATGATCCCCGGTAGTGCATGATCAGTGCAAACCACCGGTGTGAATGAATTGCCGGGCCAATTTTGCGTGATCCCTGTGAGTACGGTGCCCGCATCGCGCAAGTCGCCCGGAGCCCACGGGCCGGTATAGTTGGTGACTCCAGGGTTGAAGTAAGACAGTGGTTCATCTTTGTTATTCACCGCCCAGCTGCAATTTGGGATTTTGTTGTTTTCCATCCACTGGCGAAAGCCATCGGTGTTTGGATGATAGCCCGGAGTCCCCCACTCGGTAACAAATACAGGCACACCGAGGCTCTCCTTGCCATTGTAGAGACTTCCATTGTGGAGGTCAGAATAGAAATGCAGCACATAGCCTACGTTAGGATCATTGATGGGATTGGCCGCTGCGTCTTCCACCACCTGAGACCAGGTTTGGGTACCACAGAGAATCAGGTTATCCGGATCATACTGGCGAATGGTATTGATAATCAATTCACAATAAGGCTTGATGTCCGAATTCCAGTTTTGGGTGGTGGGCTCATTCCATAGCTCATAGATGACATTGTCATAATGACCGTAAGCCTGCGCCATTTCCGCAAAGAAGGTCTGGGCAATGCTTTCATCTCCCCAGGCGCTGCCTTCTACGTGCCAGTCGATGATCACATAGATGCCTTCATCGATCGCCGCCTGCACGATGGTTTCTACCAGTGCCTTATTAAAGGCCGGGTTGGGACGATAGCCTCCGCCCCATTCCGGATCAACCTGCATCGCAGCTCTGACTATTTGTACATTGTATTGTTCGTGTAAGTTTTTCACAGTCTGTGCAGTATACCACTGGGAACTGGCTTCGCTCCAGAAAAAACTGGCACCGGCCGGATAGGCGATCTCCCCGCTTTTGGCACCAAGAAAATGGACCGATCCGTCATTGGCAGCCTGCAGCCGTCCATGGTAATCTACTATTGATTGAGCACCCACCTGCCAGGCGGATATGAGAATGAAAAAGGTCAGGAATAATTGTTTCATCGTAATGGGTTGGTTTGGTTAAGAATAAGAACTGAATGTTCCGGGGATGCTCCGGCATGATAATACCGGTGAGTGATTATCCCCCGTCATCATAGCCAAGGTAAGTACCGCTCTCCTGGCGGCCAAGCGGAGGTGGCCTACATTAATTCAATAGCAGGATGTGGTATTGCTGTCACCCTAACTGTGTGGTTTTGGGTTCAGTGAGTCAAAGTTTGAGCGAAAATCAACTTTCATTAATAAGGCATAAGTATCTGTATATGTGCTAATTACATTTAATACGTTAATAACATAAACAGACAAGACCGATTAGACTTAAATGTCAGAATCCGATCTAATGATTGCTGGTTATTTGTTTCAACAAGTGAGTATTTCATTACTACACTTTTTCAACATTAGAAAAATGCCTCGCATTTCCCTTTGCGCTCACCGGATGAAGCCTCGATAATCACTCAACAAAATAGTTATATTTAGCCCCTGGTGAACAGTAGGAATTTAGTGAATGGCTCAGCATCGGATTGGGCGCACGGCTTCTTACACTAAGTGTTGATTATTGCCTGTATGACATTATCAAAACTGAACTTAAGAAAATTAGGGGTCGGCAAACAACTTTGGTTGATGCTGTTGGTGGGGTTGATGCCTGGAACAGTCCAGGGACAGATCAGCAACAGTCGGATCAAATTTGAACAACTCAGCGTAAGAGACGGCCTTCCTGATAATACCATTTCCTGTATTCTTCAGGATCAAAAAGGGTTTATGTGGTTTGGTACCTACAAGGGGGTAGCCAGATTTGATGGCTATGACTTTGAGATTTTCCAGTATGATGAAAGCAACCCCAACTCATTGCAGGGAAACCTGGTCTCCGCCATGGAGCAAGACCACCTGGGTCGGATTTGGATCGGCAGCTCTTCCAATGGTCTGAGTATTTATACGCCAGAGACCGGGATGTTCACCAGGCTTAGTGATGGTGTGGCGGACTCGCTTGTGATTGCGCATTACAGCATTCGTTCGATCTTTGAAGATTCGAGGCAATATATGTGGGTTGGCACCGAAGATGGCCTTTCAGTAGTCTCACCGGACGGAAAATGGCATCAGAAATACTATTTCCGGGACGGTGATGAGCAAACCGTCAATGGAAGGGTGATATACGACATTGCTGAGAGTAAGGATGGCCGTATCTGGTTGGCGACCGAGAACAACCAATTAAGTGTGTATGACCCCAGGACCAGTACTTTTGATCAGGTCACTTATACCGACCTTTCCCTGGCTGATAAAGATGACAATGTGTTGAAAAACCTTCACTTTCATAATGACACCACCTTGTTTGTTGCCAGCATCAACGGTGGTCTGTCACGACTCAACCTCAAAACGCTCACCTACAAAACCTACCGGAGTGGTTCCGGAATCAATGGGCCCAGTACCATGCAGATCAGGGACATTCTCACCGTGGATACCCTGCTATGGCTGGCCACCGATGGCAGTGGTATTGACCTGTTCAATCCAGGAACCGAAGTATTTAGCAATGCAAATAAATCAACGCAGGACCTGACTTCACTGTCCAGCAATGCCATTTGGACACTCTCCAGGGACCTTCAGGGAATCATCTGGATTGGAACCTATGATGGTGGAGTCAATAAATATGATCCACAACACAACATGTTTCAGTTGATTGAGAACAATCCATGTGATGATACGAGTATTCCCAACCAACCGGTACTTAGTCTGTATGAAGATGACCAGGAGCAATTGTGGATTGGAACCGACTGGGGAGGTCTGGTATTGAAAGCCCGGGCCGGACAAACCCTTCGTTTCGACCATAGCAATGGTCTCAGTACAGATGTGGTTAAAACCATCTCCACCGACCGGTTGGGGAATCTTCTGATTGGAACGTACAATCAGGGGCTCACCAGGTACAGACCCGAAACTGGTCATTTTGAGCATTTTAAAAGAGAGAAGGAACACTATGCTGCGCTCCCCAGCAATAACATCTGGTCCATCTTTACAGACAGTCGGGGCCTCACATGGCTGGGTACGCTGGGTGGTGGGATCTCTATATTTGACCCGGTAAAGAGAGATTTTCATCTACCCGATCTCTCCTATCTCAATGGAGGGCAGTTCCATGTTTATCATATCATGGAAGATAGCCAGTCAAATCTGTGGTTTAGTACAGATGGTGGGCTCCTTTACTATCAGCGGCGCCTCGATGAATGGACGAGTATCATTCCATCAGACAAGCTGGCCAGCAGCAATCACTTACTGAATCAAACGAAAGGAACTATTGAAGATAAATTCAGAAATATTTGGATTGCTTCAGCAAGTGGATTGATACGCTATATTCCCGAGAAGAATGAGTTTATCCTGTTTGGCCGGGAGGCCGGATTCCCGGAGTTGCCGTTACTCGGTCTTCAAACAGATGACTTTGGAAATCTGCTGGTCGTCTCAAAGACCCATTTGTCCCAATTTGATTTATCAACGCATGCCATTATCAGTTATGAGATTCCAGACAACTTATTCAATCACAATGCCCTATTGAAATCTTCCAATGGTCAGGTGTATGTTGGTGGCACCCAGGGCATCACCTCTTTTGATCCAGCGCTTCTCAGAAAGAACACTTACATTCCTCCAGTTTACATTACTGATTTTCAGGTATTTAACCAGTCACAGAAACCTCTGATTAAAGGCACTGTGATCGACAGCACCATTGAAAACACTACACTGATCGAAATAGCGCATGAGCAATCGGTCATCAATTTCGAGTATACTGCTTTGAACTATATAGCATCTTCGCGAAATGAGTTTGCCTATTGGCTCGAGGGCTTTGATGACGGCTGGCAGTATGTTGGCGGTCGGCGACTGGCCACCTATACGAATCTTGATCCAGGGAAATATACTTTTCATGTAAAGGCCTCCAATAATCATGGGGTATGGAATGACACGGGTGCGTCAGTTCAATTGATCGTACACCCTCCTTTCTGGAAAACACGCTGGTTTCAGGTGGTGTTGATTGTTGTTGGTTCCGGGCTCATCTATTGGATCCAGAGAATCAGGATTACGCAACTGCGGAAAGCCTACGAATTTGAACGGTTGAGTAGTGAGCAGGAAATGATCCGGATCAGAAACCAAAACCTCAGTCAGGAACTGGAGTCCACCAAAAGCGAGATGAACGCGGTGACCATGAGCTATCTCCACAAGAATCAAAAGCTACAGCAAATACGTGAAAAAGCACGGGCAACTGCTTCCAGGATTAGTGCTCAGGATGTAGGGCTCGTGAATAAACTGGTCAAGGAAATTGATCAGCAGCTACAGGATGAGGATTACTGGGATCAGTTTGAACACCAATTCAATAAATCACATGACAATTTTCTGACCCGCTTTAAGAATGCCTATCCTGATCTCAGTAAACGGGAGCTTCGCATGTGCGCGTATCTTCGAATGGGTTTGGATAATCATGAAATCTCCATCCTGATGAATGTAACGGTGAGAACAGTGGAGCAAAGCCGCTACAGAATCCGTAAAAAAGTGAACCTGGAAAAGAGACAGTCTTTTACCAAAATGGTTCTTAGATTTTGATGCTTCTTGCAGCGTTTGGTTGATGAATGACGTCTGTCCTGAAAAAAGGTCCCATCATGTATCAAAAATCAGATTGCCAAACTCTGTCAGAAACCATCCAGACATTAGAAACACTCCAGTGGAATGCAGCGGAAATCTTAGATGAAAAATCCGCCACAATTCTGAAGCAGTCCATTGATCAAATGATGGAAATCAAAAAGGAGAAATGCCTACCCAGACCCGGATTTATGGAACGGGTCATCGGCCGTATACTCCACTACCTGTTGAGGTTGGAGTAGTCTGAAATCCATCTGACGGTACATCTCAAAAGGGACATAAAAAAGCCCGAAGGTTTCGGGCTCAGGACAAGTTAGTTGTGTTTTGATCAGTAATCAGAAGCCAGCACTTCGTCGCTTTCGTCCTCTACAGGCGTGAGTTCCTTTTCCTCGCAGAGGTACTCAAAACAAGCCCGTTTCTTTTCATCACTCAGGTCACCCCAGATGGTTTTCAGACTTCTCAGCGGAATGCACACGCGCTCTTCTGCCATTGCGGAGCTGAATTTCTTCCAGCCAAAATCTTTAAAAACGCTTTCCTCTTCAAGCAGCTCATCATTGTCGATCACCTTATCGCAAATGGACTTCAGGTAGCCATCCAGTTCGTTTTTTGCCAGGATAAGCTCATAATCCATGGTTGTTTGATTGAGCCTGATGGTATCTAATGCTTTATACTCCTTCTTGATTTTCTTGTATACTGAATTAATCTCGTCAATGCCTCGGGCTGAAATCTTGATGGTGCTCATTTTTAGGGGTTTTGCAGTAGGTTTATAAAGTTCAACAACAAAGCATTCGTAAAACAATAGATTTACGTCAACAGGAATAATTCCCTGATGAACAGAACATATTGGCGGTGGTTAATGAAAAAAACAGGTCTCATTAAGGACCTGAACAACGGTGGAGATTAAATGTATAAAAAAAAGCCGTCAAAAATACTTTTTTGACGGCTTTTTCATGATTACGTTGTGAAATTTACATCGAATCAAGTTTTTTATTCATGGCATTGGCCTTTTCCTTCATCTTCAACTGCGTGTAGATGTAAGCAAGGGTTTCCATTGCTGTCCGGTCAGAAGGATTGATCTCATGTACCTTTTCCCACTGGGGCAAAGCATCCTTCAACTTCTGACTGATTACCGGCTCCAGCTCTCTGGCCTTTTTCTGGTCTGCCTTAGACATTCCCAGACTGTTGCTCTCTTTGATCGTTTCGTTGGCCTGATTAATCAGGATAACCCCGTAGTTGAAGTTGGCCTCAAAGTGATTCGGATCAATTTCAATGGCTTTCAAATACGCCTTGATGGCTCGTTCCTGATCTTTCATCTCATCATTGATCACTGCCAGGGTGAAGTATAGATTGGCATTGTCCGGCTCACTTTCAATAGCTTCTTCCAGATTACTTCTGGCTTCTTCTATTTTCCCCATGTTGATCAGCAGGTTGATCCTGTTTTTCTGCAAAGTCCCGTCAGAAGGATATTTTTCCAATGCTTCATCCACTACAGCCAAAGCACCCTCTTTGTCGTCCAGGGCAGTGGTAAGGATGCTCACATAGTTGTAATACAAATCCTTGCTGGTAGCACCATTGTCTATTGCCAGACGGTAGTTTTTGGTAGCTGCATCATACAGTTGGCCATTGTGCGCGGCATAAGCTGCATTGATGTAGGCATTGGTATCATCCGGTACGATATAGTAAGACTTCTCAAATGCATCCACAGCCTTCTCATACTCACTGTCCTGAAAAGCCATTACCGCCATATTGTAATAGTATGAGTAGTAATTACTGATTTGTTGATTCTTCAATTCAGGAATCCCCATCATGCCGGTAATATAATAGTTCTTACCCTCAGGATCGATTTCATCTGCTTTATTGAATGCGGCTACAGCTTCCTCCAGGGCATTGTCCGAAAGGTTCGCATACTGCTCATTAGAGGTGGTATCGATGGTGGCGTAAATAAGCCCACGGTAATACCAGGTTTTCCCGTCATCCTTCACTTTTTCGTATTCGATGGCAGCATCGATAATTGCTTTGGCCTCAGCCAGGTCTCCATTTTCGCGAGCCTGATTGGCCTTGGTGATCTTAGGCTTCTTTTGGGCATAACCTGCAAGGCTAAGAACCAATGCCATCATGATTATGTAAGTACGTTTCATTGTCAATTTTATTAAGGTTATCTATTAAAGTTTAGTCTACATTCTCTTCATTAGGGCTCTGAGAAGCTCCTTCTTCTCCACCTTCCGGCTGATCATCTCCCTCAATATTAGAAATTTTTTCTACAGCTGAGATTGAATCATCGTCATTTAGCCTGATCAGTCTTACTCCCTGAGTGGCCCGGCCCATTACTCTGAGACTGGATACTTCGGTACGTATGGCGATGCCAGAACGGTTGATAATCATCAAGTGATCGGTCTCTTCCACATCCTTAATGGCCACCAGAGCACCCGTTTTCTCAGTGATATTCATGGTTTTCACCCCTTTACCACCTCGTTTGGTGATGCGGTAGTCAGAAAGGTCAGAACGTTTCCCGTATCCGTTTTCTGATACCACCAAAAGATCCGCTGGCTCCTTATGGTCAACACAGACCATGCCAACCACAAATTCACCTTCTTTCATTTTGATACCGCGAACGCCGGCCGCCATTCTTCCCATTGGCCTCACATCTGATTCGTGGAAGTTAATTGCACGCCCGGTGTTCGAAGCAATCACGATGTGATTGTCACCATTGGTCAGACGTACATTGAGCAGTTTATCGCCTTCATTGATGGTGATCGCATTGATACCATTCTGTCTCGGACGACTGTATGCCTCTAGCGTGGTCTTCTTGATGGTACCATTTTCGGTACACATGATCAGGAAGTTGTTGTTGATATAATCCGGATCATCCAGGTTCAACACATTGATCACCGCACGCACCTTGTCAGACGGATCTATATTGATCAGGTTCTGTATGGCCCGTCCTTTGGCTGTTTTACTGCCTTCAGGAATGGCCCACACTTTGTGCCAGTACACTTTACCAAACTCGGTGAAGATGAGCAGGTAGTTGTGGTTAGTAGCCACAAAGAGGTGCTCCGTAAAGTCATCATTTTTGAAAGTGGCCGCCTTGGAGCCCACACCACCCCTGTTCTGCGTACGGTATTCGATCAGCGGAGTACGCTTGATATAACCTTCACGCGAAATGGTCAAAACCATTTCATCATCCGGGATCATATCCTCAGCGGTAAACTCATCCGCAGCATGCTCTATGTAAGTGCGGCGCTCATCACCGTAGCGATCTTTTACTTCCAGCAGCTCGGTCTTGATGATTTCCATCCGCTTTCCTTCATCTGCAAGGATGGCCTTCAGTTCTTCGATCAAAGCTTTCACTTCTTCGTATTCCTTGATGATCTTCTCCCGCTCAAGACCTGTCAGTCGCTGCAACCTCATGTCGAGGATGGCTCGTGCCTGAATCTCACTTAGCTTGAAATTCTCCATCAACCCAAGTTTTGCAATCTCCGGATCACGCGAACTTCTGATTAATTTAATGACTTCATCAAGGTTGTCCAGCGCAATCAGATAGCCTTCCAGAATGTGGGCGCGCTTCTCTGCTTCCTCCAGTTCATACTGAGTCCTGCGAACCACTACCTCATGGCGATGCTCCACATAGTACTTCAATAAATCCTTGACATTTAATGTCTTAGGCCTCCCTCCTACAAGTGCCACATTGTTCACACTGAAGGAAGATTGGAGTTGTGTTTGCTTATAGAGGTTGTTGAGAACGATGTTAGGAATCGTATCCTTTTTCAGTTCATAAACGATCCTCATACCATCTCTGTCCGACTCATCACGAATGTCAGAGATGCCATCAATTTTCTTTTCATTGATCAGCATGGCGGTCTTTTCGATCATCGACGCCTTGTTGACCATATAGGGAATCTCGGTTACTACAATCTGCTCCCGACCGGACTTCATGGTTTCTACTTCTGCCTTAGCCCTCATGACCACTCTGCCACGGCCTGTTTCGAAGGCCATGCGGACACCCTGATAGCCATAGATGATACCACCTGTAGGGAAATCGGGTGCTTTGATATGCTGAGTGAGTTCTTCGATGGTGATGTCATTGTTGTCGATGTACGCCACGGCGCCATCCACCACTTCTGACAGGTTATGTGGGGCCATGTTAGTAGCCATACCCACAGCAATCCCACTGGCTCCATTCAGCAGCAGGTTGGGTAGTTTGGCAGGAAGCACCGAGGGCTCCTTCAAACTATCATCAAAGTTGGGTGAGAAATCAACCGTATTCTTATTGATATCCGCCAGCATTTCTTCTGCAATACGCTTCAGTCTGGCTTCGGTATATCGCATCGCAGCAGGTGAGTCACCATCTACAGATCCAAAGTTACCCTGACCATCAACCAGCTGATACCTGAGTGACCAGGGCTGTGCCATACGCACCATGGTATCGTATACCGCTGTATCGCCATGCGGGTGGTACTTACCCAACACCTCTCCTACTATCCTTGCTGATTTCTTATAGGGCTTGTTATAGTTCACTCCCAACTCCAACATTCCATAGAGAATACGCCTGTGAACCGGCTTAAGACCATCTCTTACATCGGGCAAGGCACGTGAGATGATTACCGACATTGAATAATCAATGTAGGCACCTCTCATTTCGTCTTCTATGTTGATTGGGATAATGTTCTGCCCCGGGTAGGTTCCTGACTCTCCTTCAGGTAGGTTTTCACTATCGTCTGACATGAAAAAGCTTTAAAAGTTTACCTTAAAAACAAGTCGCAATTTAAGCAATTTTTTTCGGTCTGAACTGCTTTAATAGGGGTCTATTTTTCGCCTGTTCTTCAACTTGTAACGCCAAAGTCTGCGGTGGTTTTCACCCACTTTGGGATTCTGCTTTTTCCACATGGGTTGCCCCCTCACTTCCATGAGTCTTCCGCTGGCCGGATCGGTAATTACATGCTTCAATTGTACGTGATCACTGGCCATGGGAGACCGGGGTATTTCCGGGATGTTGATGCTGATACCCACCTGTATCATAAAGGCAGAATTGGTATGGCGGATGCTGGAAGCATCCGGCAGATTGACGACATAACTTTTGATGTCATAACTGGGCCGTATCACCACCCTGAAGTATTCTGAAAGGTTTTGCTCAATGTTTACGCCTATGTTGGTATAAAAATTCTGACCAATACCTATGGCACTCGTATTAATCTCTTTCCCTGGCTTGGCTCTGCCCAACTGAACCTCCAGCACGAAGGTATAATCCCAAAACTCATAAAACTCATAGCCCATCATCCCGAAGTATTTGAGGTAATGGGTTTGTTTAAAGTCGGGCTCGTAAGGGCGGATCACCTCCTGATAAACAGATGGCTTGAGGGGTGTCATGTAGTGCTGCTCATACTGAAAGCCCACTCCGATTCTAAACTTCTGAAAATCATAGTGTGCTGAGACCATGACCGGAACCGTTGATGCAATGGAAGAAAAGCTTAATCCAAGGGTATCTGCATCACCAATGAATTGCCTGTTTTTGAGGAGTGGATTATTGACGGGATTTTCCAGGTAATCGTAAGGCACATCAAACACATCATCCAAATTGACTTCCTCTCCGGGTGTGGGATTGCTCATCCATTGCTGATACCCTGAGAAGACCGGCCCCAATTCATTTTGCTTGCTGAGGATCAACTGAGTTTCGCCATCCTGATAGAAGTAGAACCCGGCCAGATCATGTTTGTAATTGGTGGCACCATAACCTGTAGAAATCGTCCAGCCTATCTTGTTGGCCAGCACGCGAAAGGGAGACCTGTAGATATCATATTTCCGATAGATATCCTGAGCCTGCGCAGTAGACCACTGATAAGCCATGAGAAATATGCATACAAATATGAAGAGCCTGCGCAATACTGTCCTGTTTGATTTCTAAAATTAGGGATTATATGAATCAATTGATACCAATCACCTCAATTTCGAAGACCAAAGGCGTATAGGGCGGTACTTTTGATGCATAGGATGGTATTATTTCAAGATCAGCCACCTCCGATGTGATATTGTGTGGTATGACCACAGCACTTTCCCGATACCCCAGGTATGATGGCATAATAATCAGCGCCTTCTCCTGAAGCTGAATGCGCTCCACCCCGATCTCAAATCCGGGAATAACTGAACCAGTACCCATATAAAACTCAAACACGTCGGCATTGGGGGCCCGATCGAAGACTGTTCCATCCAAAAAACGACCTTCGTAGGTGACTGAAACAAATTGCCCGCTTTGAGGAGTTGCTCCAGTTCCTGCTTTCAGTCGTTTGTATACCATGCCATTGGTAAGCATCTCAGGCTGATTGAGGGGGTAGTTCACGGTGTCTCTGAGCTGATTGTCTTCTATGTAAGCAGCAATGGCTTT
This sequence comes from Marinoscillum sp., assembly GCF_040222955.1. Taxonomy (GTDB): domain Bacteria; phylum Bacteroidota; class Bacteroidia; order Cytophagales; family Cyclobacteriaceae; genus Marinoscillum. The sequence goes on from NZ_JAVKCA010000014.1 coordinate 15,341, forward strand.
CACTTCAGCATCCAATACATCCGTTTCCGAGCGAACCTCCAGGAGTTCAATCTCTATGGCCATGGTGGCTTCCGCAGGTATCAGCACGTGAGGAAAGGAATGGTTACCAAATGCGAGGTATGAAGGCAGCACAAATCCCCATTTTTCTCCTTCCTTCATATAACTCAGGGCTTCGTCTATTCCGATAGGATAAATGGCGTTGGCATTCTTTTTAACCACTACGGTATCCAGGCTGCGAATGCTGGTAGTGGCAGAATCTGCACCCAACACCCATATTTTATATGAAATGGAAAGGACAAACCCCGCTTTGGGTACCCCACCCTGAGTGATGGGATAGGCATACAGACCGGATTCCGCCCTGCTGACATCAACATCCAACGTATCAAAATGTGCTTCGATGCGTGCTTCTTCCTCTGCTACCACATCCACTTCATCATCCTTGCAGGAGGTGAGCAAGAGGAGCAACAGAACAATGACAAGCGATGGAAAATTCTTCATTAAAAGCCAAAACGAACGAATGCACAAAAGATTATGGTTCGAAATTACGCTTTTTGATCAAAGGTTTTACAAAACATCTGAAAGACAGGTAATTTATTCAACCCCATTTGCTCACCAATTTTCAGCATCTGCAGGTACTCGTTTCTCCCGATGTGACGGTTGGTACTGATGATTTCCTCATCATTTTCCAGAAAGAAACTGGCGATAAACCGGATCAGAATGTATGGTGTATTGAGAACGGCCTTCTTATACTCAGGATAGGTCACCTCAGCTTCCTCATCAAACTTCTTCTTTTCGAGTCGTTCCATGTCAAAGGATACATGCATGGCCACCTTGAGTACATTGAAGAACTTATCAGACCAGATATCATATTTCTTCAACAAAAACTTCATGGCATACACCACAGGATCTTTCTTCATGAAATACCCTCCTTTCGAAAGTTTTCGGGCCTTCTTATTCAGCGCCAACTCCTCGAAAAGACTCACTGTACCATCAGCCAGGGCAATGCCCACGGTTGGGGCCATCATGATCAGGGAAAAAAAGTCATGGTCGCTGATTTCCAGATAAGGCGCTTCGTTTTTACAAAAATCTTTCTTTAGGGCCTGGGTAGCTTCCAATACTTCAGGAAGCTCAACCATGGTTTCTATTTCATATTCCGTGAACATATTCTGGTCTCTGTTAGGATTAGTTGCCTGAAAATAACAAAATTCTCGTCGTAATTAAAACCTTAGGGTAATTAGGGCTTCATCTTTCTAAGGTGATCACCATGAAGCGCTTCCCTCTGATTTTGCTTTCAGTACCACTCAGGGGTCTTTATGACTATAAGCGTTGGTCACCAGGGACATTCACAGCGACCGGATATAAATGAAAAAAGGACTGAATATCAGCCCTTTTCCATCATCATATTTCATTATTCCGTATCTCCGGCACTTTCTTCCTGCTCGGAAGAATCGGCCTGAAGTTGGGCGTAAATTTCGTCGTATCTGGCTTTCACCGCCTCGTCCTTCTTAAGTGCGGTTTTCACCTTATTATAGAGTCCTGCCCCAATGTCATCTTTGATACGGGACACGTATCTTTCTTTGAATTTCGCGGCTTTGTCATCAATTCTGTTTCTGATCGCCGTATACACAGCCACTTGGGCTTCTGTAGCTTCCACAGCCTCCAATTCGCCTTTCTTATCTGCTTTACTCAATTCGTTGTATTCCGCATTGGTGAGGTCTGTATTCTCCAGCCATATGGCCACAGAGTCACTTACCACACTGCTGAGTGCGGCCTTTTCGTTCTCAGCCCATACCATCACAGAGGCATATGTAGTCAATTCTTCATCCGTAAAAGTGTCTTCCTGAGCCCAACCAACTACACCTGCCAATAGGAACAACATCATCATTACTGTTTTCTTCATCATATCAATTTTTAAGTTTTCACATTCAAACAGCTGGCAAGTTTATGAAAGCCTGGTCAAAAATGACAGAAAAACAGCACTAACGTTTGTATTCCAGTGATTGAAATGAATGAAAAAGGGTCTCACCCTTGGCTGCTGTAAAAGAAAACTCCTGGGTGGCAGTGGCTCCTGAGCCGCTGATGGTCTTGAGGGTGACCGTATTCTCACCAGTATTCAGTGGCACGCGACCATAGTAAATGTCGTGGGGTATGGTTTGCCAATTTCGGGTGTCTGCCTTTTCGGTGCTGGCATTGAAGATGCCCACCATGAGCGACAAGCCCTCTCTGATGGCCTCTTCACGTTTTTCCTCTTCTGTTTTCTTCTCATCACTCCCACCCTGAGGGCCCCTGATGGCCATCTCCACAGCTTTCTTAGTGGCTGCGCGTAGCAGCCCTTTGGCCAGCTCCTGCATCATGCGCTCTTCCAGTGTTTTGAAGGCGATGGCATTGACATCCTCAGCCAGTTCAAGCTGATAACGTGTTTGATTGGTCTCCAGCACCGCCCTCTGAAAATAGGGCTTGCGCTCTTCATATTTTGGGAAGGCCACGCGAAACAATCGCAGATCGGTCAGCTGTGACTTCTGATCGGGTCCGCTGATGGCATAAGGGAAACTCAAATTGTGTTCGTCATTGACAAAAGTGACAAAACCATCTCCCCCGTCTACAGCGGTAAAATTGATAGACCACTCTGATTTGACCGGGCCGAGTCCATTGTGCCAGAAAAACACCAACTCTTCAGACGCGGCGGGACTGTATTTCATATTGAACTGACGCTCATAAAAGTCCAGCTCCGTATAGAACCCGTTGAGATGAGCCGCCCGTAGCAAGTCTTGCTTGAGTTGATTCGGAGCATCCAGCCCGAATAACCGCTTATAGTCGCCTTCATAGATGTTGTAGGCATTTCGGTAGGCGATGAATGCATTGTTGATCTCTCCACTGGCCTCATAGATGATGCCCATGAGGTTGTGCACAAAGGCATCCTCCTTGTACTTCTTGTCTGATTTATACTTATCGCTGAGCTCGTTCTGGCGATTGACCAGTCGTCGGCACTCCACGAGTGCCGACTCATAATCTTTCATTTTCAGAAAATTCAACGCCTTGTAATACAATAACAATAAGTGCTCATGGTCTTCACCCGGATACACAATGGTATTGGGATTCACCAGGAATGAGGCAGCAATACTGGCATAGTTCTTTTGGTAGTCCTCACCAAACAAGTAGGCCTTCTCCAGCCATTTATTGCTCTCCTCCAGATTTCCGAGCATGCTATTCACCACACCCTGATTGGCAAAGTAGAGGAACTGAGCTTTTTTCTTAGCCGCCTGTTTATTACTGTTCAATACCCGCTCAGCAGCTTCCAGATTTCCCTGCTCAAAGCTCTGATTAAACTCCGAATTGATCTGATAATAAGTTGCACAGGAGAAGGTAGAACAGGCCAGGAAAACAATACTGACTGCCTTAATCCATTTGAGGTTCACGCGGTGTTGTGGATTTAATTTTTGATGAATTTCTTAATTTCCTTGTCTCCGATCCAGACTTTCTCGTTGGTTTCGAGGTTGGCCAGTTCGAGGTTTACCTTGTAGTTCACCACCTTCTCGTTCTTGTAGGAATCAGTCACGGCAGTAATGACTCCAAACATCATGAAGTCAGCTCCAAGCTCCCTACCCCATTTCGACTGAGTTTCAGGTGAGGCAAATTCGCCCTGGTCTGCACGTTCTTCTCGCAGCTTCTCCCTGAATACGGCATTCTGAACGATTCGAACCATACCGGAGTTGATAAATTCACGCTCCACATCTTTGATGAAAGTTTCCGGCTCGATGTATTCAGAGGTTTTATTTTGGATCATCCCTACAATCACCACCGGCTTACGGCCATTGGCACGACTGAAGTCTTCTCTCCAGGGTCTGTTGAGCACGTCATTGATCATTTCGTCTGCTACCAGCTTAGAATCGGTATCGTTCCATCGACCACTCAGGTCAATTTGCTGATCCGGGCTCACTCTGGTGACCGTGCGATTGGTGCAGGCTACGGCGATGCTTACCAGTGCCAACATTAAAAAAGTGTGTTGAATTTTCATGATTTTGTTAAGTTTTTGAATTTTAATAAACCGCAGTATTAGACGTAAAACTACTACTAAAGTTCTGCTGTCAGCTTGATATTCAAAAACCTTGCCGATAATGAGTTGGGGATGGCGAATTGCGCGCCGTTTACATCTTCTATCCAGGTGTATGAAAGGGTATTATCGGCCGCAAAAGCATTGAGGACTTCCAGGCGAACCCATAATTTGTTGTAAAAATTATTAATCGACAGATCAAATTGCTTGGATAGTCCGATATCTGCCCGGTAGTACTCATCACCGCTGAAGGCATTTCTCAGATCTTCCCTGTTCGGTGGGCCAAATGGATATCCTGATCCAAAGACCAGGTTCAGGTAGACCCTCAGCGTGGGATCCCCGGGCATGTGGTCTTCAAAATATGCCGCAAGGTTGATGCGCTGATCACTGGGGCGCCTGATGTATCCCTGTCCATCACCTTCAATGTTTTCCTGTGTCTGCAAAAAACCCAGGCTGAACCATGACTGGGTACCTTTCACAAATTCACCATTGATCCTGAAGTCAAGGCCACGCGCGAAGGCCGTGCCGGTCATATCAGAATAGTACCGCAGGCGTACATTGTCAATATCATATGGAATGATGTCAAAAAGCTGCTTGTGGTAAACATCTGTGGTGAACATAAAAGGGCGCCCCCACATGTAAAAGAGTCTGGTAAATCCGGCAATCAGGTGGATGGATTTCTGGGCATAGACATTGGACCTGAGCTCCCCATCAAACCCTCGGAGTTCACGATAAAAGGGAGGCTGCTGATAGAGTCCGGTGGCCAGCTTGAATGTCGTAAAATTCTCCCATTTGGGTGCCCACCGGTAGGAAACCCTGGGACTGATCAGTATTTGACCATTGTAGTCCCAATAGGTGGCCCGAACACCGGAACTGATGGCATGCACCGAATCATTCCATAAAAACGTGCTTTGGACATAAGTAAAGTACTGCCGTGTGTCCAGGGTAATGTCGTTGAATACAGAATTGGTCAGGTGCACATAGTCGGAAGAATCTATAAAAGAATATTCATTGATGTGATCATTGATCTGCTGAAATGTAACGCCTGCTCCACCCTCCATCACGTGATTCACATTGAGCAAGTATTCCCATCTGCTCTCCAGGGTTTGAATGCTTGCCTCGAGATCATTTCTTCCATAATCATAGTTGGTGCCAATGCCGCGCACCACCACACATTCATCAAATGACGAAGAATTGGGGTCATTGTTGACATCACAGAGGCGGTAGGCACCTTCCACATCATATTGCTCCTTTTCTGAGGTAAACATGGAGGAGCCAATAAAGTGGGTTCGCAAACGCTCATTGAAACGGTGGGTAAGCCTGAACCCGCTCTGATAGGTGTCATAGCGCATGATTTCCCGGCCGATGAAAGCGGTCTGTAGCCTAAAGTTTTGCTGAACGGAGCCAAAATCAGTGGTTTGAGAAACCGGCTCCGTGAGGTACCTGTTTCGTCCATAACTCAGAAGGATATTCAGCTTGGTCTTGTTGATATACTGCGACTTATTCCTTGACAGGTCAAAGGTGAAAAGAGACTGGATATCCGTGTAGGTAGGAAAATACTGGCCTTTTGTTTCCAGCGTGTTCAGCAGATACCTGGAATCCCTGTGTCGGGCTCCAATCAGGTAAGACATCTGGTTGGTTTTTCCTCCCGCATAAGCAGTACCTCCCAGTAAGCCAATAGTGACGGCACTTTCCAGGCTGTCTGGTTCTTTGTATTCGATATTGAGACTACTGGAGAGCTTATCTCCATACTTTGGCTCCCATCCGCCTGCATAAAACTCAATATCCTGCACCATATCGGGGTTCACAAAACTGAGCCCCTCCTGGCGTCCTGCATTCGCAAGAAAAGGTCTGTAAACGGGCATGTCATTCACATAAACCAGATTTTCATCAAAATTACCCCCACGGACAGAATAAGCAGAGCTGAGCTCATTATTACCTGAAACACCCGGAAGGGTTACCAGCACCTTGTTGAAATCCCCAAAGGTAGAAGGCAAACTTTTGGCAGACCTGGCGTCTACTTTCTGCACACTGACTACCTCACTTTCCCGCAGCCCCTTATCTTCTATTTTAACATCCTGAAGCCGGGTAGTACCCTCCTTCAGCCGAACCTCCACAAATTCATCCTTCTCCAACACCAGTGGAAGCTCCAAAGGCTCATACTGCACATGGGTGAACTGCAAAATGACATTGCCTGTAGGTACCCTCAGCTCAAAAGCACCCTCAATATCTGAAATGGCACCCTGACTGGTGCCTTTAAGTAGGATTGATACTCCGGGAACTTCCTGGCTGCTTTCATCCAGGATTTTACCTGAAATCAGCACTGACTGAGCCAGTAGATGGCCACCCAATAGTATTAAAAGAAAAGTGAGAACCGGCTTTATCTGCATTCCGGTTACTAAACGTTTTTGAGGGATATAATTGTCTGCTTAGGATCTGCAGATTGGAAAACAAAGCTCCCGGCCACCAACATATTGGCTCCCTTCTGAGTCAACTCAGCGGCATTTTCGGAAGTCACCCCTCCATCCACCTCGATCAGTAAGTCAGGGTTGACATTAGCGGACATGGAAGCCAGCTGCTCCACCTTGGCAAAAGTGTGCGGAATAAACTTTTGTCCGCCAAACCCGGGGTTTACAGACATGATCAGTACCAGATCCAGGTCTGCCAACAGGTCCTCCAACACCGACACGGGGGTGTGTGGATTCAGTGCCACTCCCGCTTTGATCCCCATAGACTGTATGGTAGCAATGGTCCGGTGAAGGTGTGTAGCTCCCTCGTAATGCACAGTAATGATCTTCGCTCCGCTGTTTTTACATGCCTCCAGGTAAGGATCCACCTGGCTGATCATGAGGTGGAAGTCCAATGGTTTTTTGGCATATCTGGCGATGGCCTCCGTCACCGGAAAACCAAAGGAAATGTTGGGAACAAACACCCCGTCCATGATGTCAATATGAATGTAATCTGCTTCACTCTCATTGAGCATTTCCACATCACGCTGGATATTGGCGAAATCTGCGGCCAGCATAGAGGGAGAAATCAGACATTGCTTCATATTTTAAATCTTTTTCAGTTGAACGGTTTTCTTGAATTTCCTGGACCTGAGTGACAAAAAATAGGTTCCGCTTCGCAGGTTATTCACTTCGATCTCCAGTTTTCTCGGAAGCGACTTGGTAGAAATTTCCCGGAGATACAGTTCTTTGCCCTGCAAGTCATAAAGTGAAATTTCCACCTTGTTGTCAAACTCAAGGTTGCCAAAGTTAATGGTAATGATGTTATCGCGAAATGGATTGGGATATACCTTGAAAGTAGTGTCTGTAACCGCCATCGGATAATGGGGAATCCCATAACCGTAGAGGCTATCCGGGGCAAAAGCCCGATTGGCTGATTTCTTAATCGCGTCCGTCACCTCGCGGTTACTCCAACCTGGGTTAGCCTGCCAGATGCCTGCGGCATACCCTGCCATCTGGGGCGCAGCGAAACTGGTTCCGTTTCCGGTAGAAATAACCCCTTCGTCTCCGGATACATAAAAAATAGTTGTAAACGAGCCCATGGCCATCACATCCGGCTTCACTCTGCCATCTGAAGTAGGGCCTACCGAGCTAAAACTGGACCTTGACCCATCCGGGTTTACGCTACCTACTGCCAATACACCGGTAGCATCTGCCGGGCTTGTTACATATTTCCAGGAGCCATTGCCTTCATTGCCTGCACTCACCACTACTATAATCCCGCTCTCCACCGCTATCTCTGCCGCTCTCGAGACCACAGTAACCTGACCATTCATGTCCTGATAGCTATAATTCATGGTCTTATCCGAAAAAGTGGAGTAACCAAGAGAACCATTGATGACATCCGCTCCGGCACTGTCGGCGTACTCCGCAGCCAGGAGCCAGTTATACTCCTCTATGCGATATTCACTTTTGATGTCCTCAGTCACACACAGAAGAAAGGAGGCATTTGGGGCCGTGCCGGAAATATCTGCTCCATAGGAGCTGGCGATACATGATAACACGGCACTTCCGTGATCGTCATACTGGAAGACATTCCCTGAATTCGAAATAAAATCTTTGGTTCCTAATAGTCGGTCTTCAATGAAAATATGTTCGAAAGGTTCATATTCATTGACACCCATAAAGCCATCATCAAACACTGCAATGATCATCCCTTCGCCTTTGTAACCATCTGCATGCATTTCGTCAGCACCAATAAGCCCCAACTGTGCCCGTGTGGTGGCGGTCACCCGGGAAGGTGCCTTAAACTCAGCTACATTGGCAGTGGCCACCCGGGCATCAGAGAGCTTTTCACCTTTCGCGATGTACTCCACACTGTCCACAAAGGTCAGTTGAGTTACCTGGCTTAGTTCTTCGCTGGTCATTTGTACCAACGCTGCATTGAACCACCTGCTGGTGTAATAGACCTCAGCTCCGGTATTTCGAACACCGGCCACATAGCTGGCATTCACGGGGAGGTCTCTTTCGGTAATAGCAATGCCCATGCGCGCTCTCCGGGACACGGCCCGTTCGCTCAGGAAGGCCTCTGGTTGGTCAATGGAGAATGAAACCCCCTCTTTATCTGAAAAAAAGACCATGTACCGGTCCTTCTGCGAAAATCCCATGTGCCCGAAAAACACAATCGCCAATACCAGCAAATGCTTAATTTGGGCCATATCCTACTAAATTCTGTTTCAAAATTCTACCGCTTTGTATTTCTCCCAGTTCTCCACAATTGGCACTGCAAAATTGAAGAGTAACATAATCCTTTTCTACCAGTCCTATCCCCTTGGCATAGGTCTCACTGCGCTCATCCTGGTTCACGAGATTTTCCTCTATGTCCTCTATGATCACCTGCACAAAGTCTGAAGCCCCAGTGGATTCAAGATGCGTAAGCTGCGAGATGGCCTGATAATAATACATCTTTTCTGGTTGAGCATTGAATGCATTCCCATCCCATCGGTTTCCAGCGATTACAGGAAAGGCCATTTTAGCATACGGAACATTATTTTCAGTAACGATCATAATGTCCTTGAAACGGTGTACCGTCCAGATAGAATCAAGTTTCCAGGTTATAGAATCGGTGCTTTTAGACCTTTCAACCAGGTACTTAACCGACCCATCCCCGCTGATCAGTGAGTCAGAAATGACTTCACTTAAAAAATACCTGGAGGTGTCACCACCAAATGCTCCAAAATTGACCTCTTCCACCCAGTAAGTCCTGTATTGCCCCATTTTGACCGGAAAAAAATCATAACCCGGATCAATACTAATATCACTGGGTTCCTCACAAGCGAGGAGAAACGTTAGAAATATCAGTATCAGAGAATTGCGCATCATACAAAAATAATATGCTACCTGTTAGAAATGGCAGGCATACCCATTGGATTTTCCTGCCTGAAGCTGGACTTGATCCAACCGCCTCCTATCACGTCATTGCCTTCATAGAAAACCGCCGCCTGGCCTGGTGCTATGGCTTTTACACCATTCCCGAAATAGACCTTCATGGTGTCTCCAATCTGCTCGATCACCGCCGGTGTGCCATTATCATTGTAACGCACCTTGGTCACCGTATCCTTGCGCTCACCCTCTATACTGGCATATTTCTGCATGGTCAGGTTCTTTACATACATGCCATCGCGTGATAGTTCATCGAACGTGCCAAGAATGACACGATTCTTATCTTTCTGTATTTCAGTAACATACACTGGATATCCTAAAGCAATTCCCAGGCCTTTTCGCTGACCAACGGTGTAGAAGGGAAACCCTTCGTGTGTGCCTACCACCGTACCATCCTCCAGCACAAATTCACCACCTTTTACCTGATCTTCCAATCCCTCAACTCTCCGCTTCAAAAAGCCACGATAATCATTGTCCGGAACAAAGCAGATTTCGTAAGACTCAGATTTGGATACCAGCTCATGGAAACCACGCTCCGTGGCCATTTCCCTGATTTGAGATTTGTGCAAATGTCCCAGCGGATATTTAGTTCTGCTCAAGCTCTCCTGGGAGATGCCCCATAGTGCATATGATTGATCCTTATGGTCATCTTTTCCTTTAGAGATGACGTAGCGATCATTCTCATGCCTCACGTTGGCATAGTGTCCGGTAGCAATAAACTCACAATCCAGTTTATCAGCTCTGCGCAGCAATGAATCCCATTTGATGTGTGTATTACAAAGCACACATGGGTTGGGAGTCCTGCCTTCCAGGTACTCGCTGGTGAAATGATTGATCACATAATCACCAAACTCCTCTCTGATATCTACGATATAATGTGGGAAACCCAGGCTGACGGCAATGTTTCTTGCGTCGTTGATGGAGTCAAGGCTGCAACAGCCTGTTTCTTTTTTGGATCCTCCTGAAGTCTGATAATCCCATGTTTTCATGGTCATCCCAATGACTTCATATCCTTCTTCGTGTAGCATCACTGCGGCCAGTGAGCTGTCAATGCCGCCACTCATGGCAACAAGTATTCTTCCGTGTTTACTCATAATGCGCTTCGCGAGGTTGAAAGCCTCGTTTACGGTTCGACAAAAATCTCTTCAAAACTGAATGAGACCTATAAAAAAAGAACGGACACTTCCGTTCTTTTGCAAAGATAGTAGCTCATGAACAGCTATCCCCTATAACCATCCAATAACTTTATATTGAGGGTGATAAACGGTATTAATTCAGTTTAGAGATAAGCTCAACCACGGCATCTTCCTTGCTGCCGGCAAATCCCTCAACCAGCTCCCCATTTTTGAACACCGCGAAATATGGCAAGTTGGTCACCCCACCGGCCCGGCGTGCCTCGGGATTATTTTCAGCATTGATATCCAGAAATGTAACCTCTTCGAATCGCTCGTCATTGGAGAGCCTTTTGAACTTAGGTGAAAAAAGTCGGCAGTTACCACACCAATCGGCGAAGTATTTCACGACCACTTTCTCATTTGCAGAAAGTACGTTATCAAAGTCATTATCTGTGATCAGATCAACAGCCATATTTTCTATTTTTTTGGTTTTGTAAAGCTTAGAAACTCAAGATTTGGTTTCTTTGTTCCGCAAAAATAGAAAAGGATGAGTTTAAAAACTTTTGTGAAGATTGGTAAAATAGAAAATCTCAGTGACGCCAGATACTGTGCCGGAATGATGGTGGATATTTTGGGTTTTAACCTGGAGGAAGGTACAGAAGCCTACCTCTCTCCCGAGCGTTTCAAGGAGATTACCGACTGGGTAGCCGGAGTGTCTTTTTGTGGTGAATTTGCCCATGCTCAGGCCGCGGAAGTAAAGCTGGCTGCCACCCAATACCCGGTAGAATACATCGAAACACAAAACATCGATCAACTGGAAGAACTCACGGACCTGGATCAGGAGCTGATTTTCAAATTAATCATCGCAGATACAGAAGATCTGACCAAACTTGAATCCAGCATCAACTATGCATCTGAATTCGCCAAATTCATCAGCATTCACCTGACCAGCGATTCGCTGAAATCTGAAGTGGAGGCCATCCTTAGTAAAATGGACCCTCGCCCTAAACTCCTCAGAGGATATACACTGACTCATGAAAATGCCTTCGAAGTGGCCAGTGATACTATGTACTTTGGAATAGAACTTGAGGGCAGTCCCGAAGACCGCCCCGGTTTCAAGGATTATGGCAATGTCATGGATATCCTGGAGGTTTTAGAAGAGGATTGACCCACGTACTCCAGGGCCTGAACCAGATCAGACCAAATGTCGTCCACATGCTCTACACCCACAGATAATCGTACCATCTTTTCGGTAAGGCCCAATGCATTCTTCAGGTCACGGTCCACATCCGCATGGGTCATACTGTATGGGTGTTGCGCTAAACTCTCAGTACTGCCAAGACTCACGGCCAGCTTAATTAACCTGAGGTGATTGAGTACCGTGAAAGCATCTTTTTCCACCCCTTTGATGTCAAATGAGAGCATAGCACCTGGCGAACTGTACTGCCGCTTATAAATAGCATACTCCGGATGATCTTCCTTGAGTAGCCCCAGATAATAGACCTTTTCCACCTTGGGGTGGTCAGCAAGACGTTGCGCCAAAATGGCTGCATTTGAGGCTTGCTGGTCCATTCTCACCTTCAACGTCTCCAGGCTTCGCATCAGGAGCCAGCTTGTCCACGGACCCGCCATATTACCCACGAAAGTCCTAAACCCCTTTACCCTTGCAATCAACTGCTTATTTCCCAGGCATGCTCCAGCTACCACATCACTATGACCACCAATGTATTTGGTCGCAGAATAGAGCACCAAATCAGCACCATGTTGGAGCGGATGCGACCAAAGCGGCCCCATGTAGGTATTGTCTACTGCCAGAATCACCTCCTGATCTTCCTTTGCAAAATGGTCTCCCACTCGTCTGCACATTTCTATATCAATCAGCGCGTTTGTTGGGTTAGCGGGTGTTTCTACATAAACCATCTTCAAACGACCCTCAGCAGTGGCTATCCTATCGATGATCTGTTGTTCGCTTTCTCCAGGTCTGAACTCAAGGGTGTGAATTCCATACTGACAAAGGATTTTTCGAATGAAATGATCAGTACCCCCATAGATCGGGGCACTGTGTAAAAGGAGGTCTCCAGGCTTCAGAAATTCAAAAAGCGTGGAAGTGATGGCAGACATGCCACTTTCAAAAACGGCACAGTCTTCCGCACCATCCCACAGTGACAGTCTGTTTTCAAGTATCTCCAAATCCGGATTATTGAGTCGGCTATAGATGAGGCCTAGCTCCTCTCCTTCGTGTTTTTCTCTGAGGCCATAGGCCACTTCAAAGAATGCTTTGCCCTCTTCTGCGGATTTGAAAACAAAGGTACTTGTTTGGAAAATCGGGGGTTTTACGGCTCCTTCGGACAACTCTGGTCGATAACCGTAGGACATCATTAAACTTTCGGGTCTCATGTGGGGTGCTTTTTGATCAAAGTTAACTGGTTGCCACATTACTTCTGTGTTTACAGATAATATCAGTTAATAAATCTATTTTTACAGAAAAAGTAGAAATAATTTCTTCAAAGAGCTCCTTCAGGGCAGGGAAGCAGAAAAAATATCTGGAAGATGGATACCACAGATTTTAAAATACTGGACTTACTCCAGCAGGACGGACGACTGACCCATAAGCAAATAGCCGCACAACTCAACCTGACCATTACACCCATATACGAGCGAGTTAAGCGCCTGGAAAGAGACGGGTATATCAGGCATTATGTGGCCATTCTGGACCCCGACAAACTGAACAAGTCACTGGTGGCATTCACAAGTATTTCACTGAAAGAGCATAGCAAAGCCTATATCAAGAAATTTGAATTGGAGATCACAAAAATAGCAGCTGTGGTGGAGTGCTACCACATTGCCGGGCAATTTGACTACCTGCTAAAGATTGTGATAGAAGACATGAAGGCCTACCAGGCGGTAGTTATCGACCAGTTGGCCTCCATGGAAAACATTGCCAATGTAAATAGCTCTTTCGTGATGACTGAGGTTCAGAAATCTACGGCTATCCCACTGGCAATCACATGATTTAATCCACGATTTTATTCAGGGTGACCTCAAAAATGAGTGTAGAGTTGGGAGGTATTCTTACAACACCGCCCCTTACCACACTGTTTGTCCCATAGCCATATTTGGAGGGGATAAACATGGTGATAGTCCCTCCTTCTTTGACATAAGGCATCAACACTTCCCAGCCATCAATCAAAGTTGAAAGGGTTAAATCAACATCTTCATTCTCCTCAAAGGTCTTGTCATCAGACAATAGCCGTCCCTCATAATCCACATTGATTTTATCTGAAGGAACCGGATGGTCACCTGTGCCTTCTTTGGTAATAATATACTTCAGCCCTTTGACGGTGTCCGTCATTGCGGTGAGTTCATTGTCTTCCAGGTAGCGCTCGATCTGGTATTGTTCAAACTCGAACTGCGTGAAAATACTGTGCAACTCGATGTTGAAAATCAATATGGCATCTGCCGGAATGGAGCCATCCCCGCTTCCGTAATGACCATAGCCGTAGAATGACGGTAGATACATGGTCATTTCCCCACCTTCTTTCAGGTAAGGCACCAACACCTGCCAGCCCCCGATGAGGTTTGGGCTAAGCTGGATAAACGCACTGTCCTGCTCATCAAATACCTTTCCATTGGAAAGGAGTGTTCCTTTATAGTTGAGAAACAGAATGTCATTCAGCACTGGAGAATCCCCTGTACCCTCTTTCACCATGGTATATTTCAGTCCATGTCCACTTGTGTCGGTCTGCACAGTAATCCCATTATCAGAAATATACTGACTGATGATCTTCTGATCCTTGTCGTACTGCTCGGCACTGTCAAATACATCATCTGAATTCAAACATGAAGTAGTGAAGGCCAGTAGAATGATACTGAGTCCAAAAAGAACGGATTGTAGTCTTGATTGAGTCATTTACTTTTTAAATCGAAATTTTAAATACTTTATATTCTCACCTTTCTCAGTCCAGATGCGCTCATACTTGGTTTTGATACCGTGATGATCCGCCATCATATCGGACTTATACAGATCCCGGGTATATTCCAGGTTTTCCACTTTAAATTCCTGCTCCAGCACTTCAAGTGTATAATCAAAAAGGGAAGTGCTGTCGGTTTTAAACTTAAACCATCCATTAGGCTTACAAATCTGCTGATACATTTGCAGGAACCGCGGATTGGTGAGTCTCCTCTTCGCATCCCCTTTTTTCGGTCTGGGGTCCGGAAATGTGAGCCAAAACTCATCCACCTCCCCTTCTCCAAAAAACTTGTCCAACAAATGAATCTGACTTCTCAGAAACCCAACCTGCTTAAGATCCTTCTCAATGGCAATGGTGCTACCCTGATGCAGCCTGTCTCCTTTGATGTCTACTCCGATGAAATTCCTTTCGGGTTGCATACCTGCCAAGCCCACCGTGTACTCACCATCACCACAGCCAAGTTCAACGGTGATAGGACAATCGTTTTTGAAATATAGTTGGTGCCAGTTACCTTTTATTTCATCAAAAAGTGGCTTCCCTGGTTCGATGATATTATCTCTCAGGGCATTTTCTGCAAATCGTACTAGTTTCTTTCTCACAAATGCTCAATTTCCGCGACCACAAAAGTACTACCACAGATGAGAATGAAGTCATCTGAATGGGCATTCTTTTCGGCTTCTTTTAAAGCTTGATTGACATTAATGAAACGATCACCCAAGAGTCCCAGGACTTCAGCCTGCAGTCGAAGATCAACTGCCGGGAGTGAACGGGGCACAGACGACTGGGTGAAATAGTAGGTGGCCTCTTTTGGCAACAGCTTCAGGACACCTGAGATGTCCTTGTCCCTTACCATCCCAATGATCAAATGTAATCGCCTGCGTGGAACCAATGAAACCTGTTCCAGAAGTTGTGCTACACCGGGTTCATTATGACTCACATCCGCCACTACCATTGGTGATTGGCCGATCATTTGCCATCGGCCTTTGAGTCCGGTTTGAGATTTGATCTGAGCAAAGCCTTGTTTTATAGCTCCCTTTTCTATGGTAAACCCAAGGCCCCTCAACTCATGAACAACCCCCAATACACCGGGGATATTTTTCAAAAAGTAGTTGGCCGTAATATCGGTACGATACTCCATCGCAGGCTCACCAGGCTCCGACACTTCAAAGTTCTGATGAAAAACCCCCTGATCACCCGTAACAACCCTCATTTTGTCCATCGTTTTCAATGGGGCACCCACTTCCCGTGCTTTTGCTTTGAAGACTGACAACAGGTCCGGTTGGTTGGCGCCTATCACCACAGGCCGGCCGGGTTTGATGATTCCAGCCTTTTCTGCAGCGATAGCCGGAAGGGTATTGCCAAGCAGGTCGGCATGATCATAACCAATCATGGTAATAAGGCTCACCAGCGGATCAATGACATTGGTGCTGTCCAGCCTGCCACCTAATCCCGTTTCAATGATCGCGATATCCACTTCCTCACTCGCAAAGTATTTGAATGCCATGGCTACAGTCACTTCGAAGAATGAAGGATTAATGTCCTCTATCAGGCCCTGATGCTGCGAGACAAACTGGCCTACAAAGTCCTGGCTCACTTCGCCTCCGTTTAGCCGGATGCGCTCGGTGAATTCTTTGAGGTGTGGAGAAGTATAAAGCCCGGTTTTGTAGCCAGCACTCTGCAGAATACTGGCTAAAGCATGCGCCGATGAGCCCTTGCCATTGGTACCGGCAACATGAACGGATTTGAAATTGTTCTGTGGGTTTCCAAGTGCCTCCAGGAGGCGCACGGTATTGCCCAAATCTTTCTTAAAAGCGACTGCTCCTACACGCTGAAACATAGGAAGCCGCTCGTATAAATACGTCAGAGCCTGCTGATAATCCATTTATTTTGATCGGATAATGAAGGTAATGGTGCCCGATGAAATGGGTGCCGGGGAGTAGTCATTGGTCTTGGTGAAAGACAGACGCTCCACCGACTGCCGGTAATAGCGCTCCACCACGGGTGACACGGTACTGGAAACTAACTCAATGCCTGTGAGGTATCCATCGCTGTCCACTTTGATTCGATAAACAATTTTGCCCGATTCTGAAGAGGCATCCTTGGGATTGGGTTTGACATCCCAAACCCATCCTGCCATCTGAAGGCTAGCCCCCTCTGCAGATCCCTGCTCTCCCATCAGCGCACGCCCGTCAATGCTACCTTCCTCTTTTCCTTCAGCCCCTTTTTCCTTTTGCTCCCCTTTGGTGTTATTGGGGTCTCCTTCGGTTTTGGGCATGGTAGCGGCAGGATTCAGGGTTTCTTTGGTCACCTTTTCAGCTTCCTTAGGTTGGCTCACAGGTTTCGTCTCCTTGACTTCTTCCTTAGGCTTCTCTGCCCGGGGCTTTTCTGTGACCTTTTCTTCTACTACATCAGGTGTGGGGGTTTCCACCAAAGGGACTTCTGTAGGTTCGGTGATTTCCTCAAGTACCTCATCCTGAAATTCCGCAGCTTCCTCTAATGGTACTTCTGAAGGATCTTCGGAGCTCACCTCTTCGGTCTCTTCCTCCGGCTCTTCAATAGGTGTCGGGTTACTAAGGGGTTTCTCTCCTGATCCGGCATCTTCAATGCCGAAACTCAACTCAATACCGTAAGAGGGAATTGGAGGAAAGGGCTCCTTCCAGGCCACAAGAAAGTAAAAAAGTATCAACATGATCACCTGCACCAATATGGAAGTGAACCATCCGATTTTTCTGTATTTTTTTTCTTTCTCCTCTCCCATCACTATTCAGGTTTGGTGGCAATAGACACCCTGGCCTCCAAAGCAGTGGCAATCCCGGCCACTTTCACCACATACTCCACAGGAACTGACTTATCACAGTGAAGTACTACAACTCCTTCTTTTCCAGCAAAGGCATCGCGCAATACCGCTTCCAGCTGATTGACACTGACTTTGCGATCATTCACGTAGTATTGGAGGTCTTCAGTAATGGTGACTCCAACCTTTTGCATCACAATCTCCGAACTGCGGCTCGAGGGTACATTCACGGGCAACCCCGATGGGGTGATAAAGGAAGCCGTCAGCATAAAGAAGATCAACAACAGGAAAATGATATCCGTCATTGACGACATGCTGAAGGCTGCTTCTACTTTATGTTTTGAATTGAGGTTCATTTCTGAGGTTCCTGAAGTAGGTCAACAAAATCAATGGCCGAATACTCCATCTTGTGAACGAGTTTCTGCACCCGGGTGACGAGGTAGTTGTATCCCAGGTAGGCCAGGATACCCACGAAAAGGCCAGCTGCTGTGGTGACCATGGCTTCATAGATACCACTCGACAGTAGCTTTGGGCTTACAGCACCCTCCTCCTGAGCGATCGCGATGAAAGCCTGTATCATTCCGGTAACGGTACCCAAAAATCCAATCATAGGTGCCACACCTGATATGGTGGCCAACATACTGAGGTTTTTCTCTAGTTGGTAGATCTCTATTTTACCGGTGTTTTCAATGCTTACTTCAATGTTCTTGAGGGGGCTGCCTATCCTACTAATTCCCTTTTCGATCATTCGGGCCACGGGTGTATCCGTTTGGGCACAAAGTAGCTTGGCCCCATCCACCTCTCCGGAAAGCACCATACTTCTGATTCTGTCCTTAAAGTCAATCGGAGTTTTAGAGGAATTTTTAATGAGTAACAGGCGCTCCACAAAGATGTAGATGGCTCCAATCCAGAGCAGCAGAATGGGAATCATCATAAAGCCACCATTGAGCAGTAGCTCTAATACAGAAATGGTCTCAAGGCCATCAACAGGTTCTATTTGAAGAAGCATATTTTTATTAAAGGTCTATAAAACAAAAAATCGTTTAATCCCGCGAAGGTAACGCGGGATTAAACGATAGATTGTTAACTAAGTTTGTTTAATATCTAAGTGTCCAGACGTCCGATCCATACTCTGATTTGTAACCATCAAGACTCTGCTGAGCGTCCTTGAAAGTATCGAATCCGGCAATGGCCACCCTATAGAATCGGGAGTCATTAAATGGAGGGATCACCATCGGACTTTTTCCTTCTGCTGCCAGTTTATTGGCATAGTCAGTCGCCAGGTCATCGTCGAAAAAGCTGCCCACGATCACGTATGTTTTCCCGGTGGCCTGATCAAACTTGGTGATCTCACCCGCAGGTAATGTAGTACTTGGCTTTGGCTTTTGTGTTTTTGGCTTAGTAACCGCAACCGGCTTCTTCTCTTCTACTTTCACCGGAGCCTCTTCTTTGGGCACTTCCTTCACTTCAGGCTCGGGCTTTTTGGCAGGCGCCTTCTGCTCCACTTTGGCTACTTTCTTTTCTTCAGGTGCTTCTCCATCGCCACTATATAAGTATAGCAGCACCACCGCAATCGCAGCAAAAAGAAGTGTACCTATCACTACCGTTCTGACAAACTTACCCTTGTTGGATTCGTGATCTTCTTCTGAAACCAAACCTGATGAAGCCGTGTAAGCCGAAGGCTCATAGGTCTCTTCCGTATATTCCGAAGTGGCCCCAAATCCGGTATCATTGCTGTCATCTTCAAAAACAGAGGCCGCTATCTGCTCCTCTCCCTGAGCTTCAAACTCTTCGTAGGACTCCTCTTCGTAAAATCCTCCGGTTTCATCATCAGACTTCAGTTCATCCTCAAGTTCCTTCTCCAGCTCCTTTTCCCAATCTTCAGGCTCATCTGAATCTTCAAGATCGGCAGCAGTGAGCTCCACATCATCCAGGTTATCCCCGCTCAAATCAATATCATCGTCCTTGGGCACTATCTCTTCCTCCAAAGCATCCTCCTGCTCTTCGTCCGAGAGATCCTCATCATCATCGTCGTCCAATTCATCATATTCCAGATCCGGTAACCCGAAATCCTCATCATCATCGAATTGATCGTCTCTTTCTTCCTCCGGATCTTCGTTTTTATTTTTGTCGTCAGCCATTAGATTAGATTTAGTAAAACCAAGATAGTAAAAACTTCATTATTCCAAAACAATGCGTTTTTCTTTTGCTTGGCGAATATGTCACTTAAAAACGATAAATAAAACCCAATTTACCCGTTAAACCGCGTGAAGGGTAATTGAGATATCGCTGGTACTCTACTCCCAGGAGATTTTTCACCTCCACAAATCCTGAAAACGCTTCCGAAAAAGCATAATTACCCCCGACTCCCATATCAACGATCGCAGGGAGCACATTGACCCCTGTTGCATTTGACTCCTGCCCCTTGATACCATCCAAAATCAGGATGCCGGCATTTAGCCTCAGCGCTTCACCTATTGCCTGCTCCACCTTCAAATTGACCTGAGTAGCAGGCAGATACCACGCCTCCAAAACCTCGTCTGTCTGGTACCCTGAGAAAGTCATTTCAGCAGTGATACTGGTTCGGTTGGTCATGTACTTGACCAAAACACCCAGGTCCACCTGACCAAAGTTTCCCTGATCATAAGTCAAAAGAAAACGGGAACTGTCCCCGATAGCCGGAGCCATCAAGGCCTTTTGCTGTGTCAGGGAGTAGCGAATAAAGGGCTGGAGCATGAAATTTTCAAGAAAGAGAAACTGCAATCCGGTATGCAACGAAATCTTTTCGTTCTCATTTCGCAAGGTAAGCGAATCGTCGAGGTATCTATTGGCCAGGCGGGCATTGTTCAAACTCATGGAAGTGAGCCCGCCCGAAAGCTCCGCATAAATACCCAAATGATCATTGAGATGGTATTTGGCCGACAAGTCCGGGTACACAAATAGCTGTGTACTGCTCGCACTGTCGCTACCCAGGGCCAATGTAACTCCGGCTTTTAAGACCATCTTTTCCTGACGAAACCGTACGTACGGGGTTATGTCAAATACATTTCGCTTTTGAGAAAGCTGTCCACTCTGATAGGCCAGGTAACTGTACCCCACCTCAGCACCGGCGCGGAGAGTTGAGTTAATTTCATAGTCTGAGCTACCCTGTAGACTAAAGTGTGACTCCTTATTGAAGGCTTCCAATCCTTTAACGCCTATATTGGTAAAACTCATCCCCGGTTTAATGGCAAAGCTGACTTCAGAATCTTCAACTGACCTAAATACGCTGGATAAGGTGAAATGATTCGCTGAAACCTTATCTGTTATAGGGTTCAGGTCTCCGGGATTAAGGAAGGTAGGTTCCTGATAACCGTAATAGTAATAGGCCTCCCTTTCATAAAAAAATGAAGGTAAAATAACCACCGAAGCCCCCTCAAGGACAGCATTCAGTAGCATATCTGATCTTCCATAGGCACTTTTCTCTTCGTTCACCGGGCCTTTGGCAAAAGACTCGTGACTAACCCATGCCCCCACACTGCCCTGAGAAATTTGCTGTCCCATATACCCTTCTATTAAGGGTGAGAGGTAGTTGCCAAATCCCGCTTTCACATAATTATGATTGCGTGAGTCTTCGGCATTAACCTGATAAGGTTTGGTCTGCAACCGATAGTTGAAGGGAGAAAATTCAAATGAAGGCTGTGAAAGGTTGAACCGAAGGGTAACCGTATCGCTGGAAATGGGCAATACCTCGGTTTTCTGATAATTTCTCCCCGCTTTGGGAAGTGTTAAAGGTTTGTCCTTCTCGATAATGATCTGCGCGTCTTCTATCTCGCCTGTGGGCACATCCTGAGCGCTCAATGGCGTAAAACCAATGATCAATATAGCTGTAAAAAGAAGATAGGGTATCTTTCTCATTTGATTGAATCGGTTTTAATCGTATCCGAAACCAGTAGCTTCGATTCCTCATTTTTGATCTTCATCAACTTCTGACTGGCTTCCTTCCTGATCTCAGGAATGGTTGCATTGGCAATGATTGATTCTACCGTAGCCCTTGCCTGGAGCAGTTCACCCATCGCCAGGTAGTTATCGGCAATGAGTAAAAACGACTTCCCAATCCAATACGGATAAGATCCAAAGCTTCGGTTGAGATCAAAAAGGACTTCCAGAGATCGTTTGGACTTGCCCTGTTCGAAATATACCCGTCCCAGAAGATAGGTGGCTTCTACCCCACTTTCATTTTTAGAATCATTCATCACTTTGAGCAACTCATCCACCGCAAGGTTATAATTCTTCTTTTGCAGGTAGATTTTACCTTTCACCAGCCAGGCAGAAGCTTCTGCATTGGCTGGTTTATAGTCGCTTGTCAGAATTTGATCTGCAAAGTAGAGTGTACTGTCTGGCTGATTTATCTTGACATAGGTATTCATAAGCCCTTCGTGCGCCTGAAATGTTTCCTTTTGGTTAACCGCTCGTTTGCCTAACAAGTGATAATTATTAATCGCCTGAGAAAACTGCCCCAGATTCACCAGTGCCTTCCCACGCTTATCCAGGGAGCGACTGATATAAGCTGATCCCGGGATGGCAATGACCTGTCCAAATCCATCAGTCGCCTGCTGCCAGTTTTCATTTCTGTAGTACGAATCCGCCAGAAAATAAAGCGCATCCTCTTTAAAGGGACTGTTGGGATATTTGGCCATGAACGCTTTGAGCTTTTCTATAGACTCCCCATACTTTTGGTTATAGTAAGCCCCCTTAGCGGCCTCAAAGGCAACCACCTCCAAACTGTTGTCGTCAGGATGAGCTTTCTGATAAGCCTCCATATACGTATCAAAATCCGGTATATCCACCCCTTTCTTCACAAGCTCCTGCAATCCCAGCAACGCGGAATTGGCTACCTGATGACTCAGGTGATTTTCCAAAACATACTCGTAGGCCTTACGTGACTCCTGATACTGGCCAAGATTGAAATGGCTCAGCGCCTGCTGACTTTTAGCATAAGGAACGAGGGTGCTTTCAGGGTAATCACTCAAAAGTCTGTTGATATGGGTAATGGAGCCCTGAAAATCTCCAGATTCAGCTTTCATGTCTGCCAGCTGAAAAAGCGCTTTGTCACCGTATCCCGACCGAGGATTGCGAAGCGCTTTCCCAAATTCATTTTGAGCCTTCGCTTCATCCCCTTTCAACCGATACACCAGGCCCATCTGGTAAGTGACATAGGGCACATATTGCGGATCAGTGACCTCTGAGTAAGCCCGGATGGCCTGATCATATTTCTTTTGCACATAGTAGCAATCTGCAACACGAACCAGTGCATCCTGATAAAAGTCGTCGGTCGGATTGGCCTTTCTTATGTAGGTGAGGAAATAGCCCTCTGCTTTATCAAATGCTTTGTCATTGTAAAATACATACCCCAAACCATAGTTGGAGTAAATAGCCCACTGTGGATCTCCGCTTTCGATGCTTTTGCGGTAGGCATTTCCTGCCTGACCGGATTGATTGAGAATGGTGTGACATTCCCCTTTCAGGTAATAGGCCTGAGCCGCAATACGGGTATCAATGGGGAAATCTGTGGACTTATCAAAATAAAGCAATGCCTGCTGAAATCTACTGTCATTGAACAGAAGCTGGCCCTTCTGAAAGGTCACTTTCTGATAGGCCTTCTTCAAAGGCAAAGACTTGTTTTTGATGGACTCCAGGTGAGCAATGGCCTGGTCATAATTAGAGGTTTTCAAATAGGCCTGTGCCAGAAGTTCGTTCGCTTCTACCTTCCATCGGCTATTTGGAAACTGATCGATGAATGCCGTAAAATCCACAATGGCTTCTGCATACTGTGCCCTTTGAAAGTTGATTTTACCGATGGTAAAAGCTGACTCCTCTCTCATGTCATCATCTTCGGTGCTTTTGGCCACGGTTTTAAACGCACTGTAAGCATAGTTGAGGTTTTGTTCCTTCAGATATAACTGACCAAGGTAGAAACTGCTGATATGCCCCATCGCTCCCTTTTCCAGCCCGGCTTTCTTAAAATTTTCGATGGCTTTCAGGTTTTCACCCGTCTGAAAGTAGGCAAATCCGAGTTTGTAGAAAGTTTCAGCATCCGCTCTGCTTCCGGACATGTCCAGGTATTTCTGGAGATAGCTGGCTGCCAAAGTATACTTCTTATCTCCGAAATAAGCCTCACCCAGTAGCTTATTGAGCTGTTTATTCTTCTCCGAAACTTTATTGGAAACCTGAGCTCCGGCGTATTTGTATAACTGTGCATACCTGTTGGTATGAAAGTAAATCCCCGCAATCATCATGGTTACCTCATCGGCATAAGGTGTGGAGAGTCCGTCCAAAGCCTCCAGCACTGAAAGGGCCTGATTGTAATCACCCCTGTCAAAATAGATTCCTCCCAAATAGTAGGAGGATTCGTTGAAATAGCTGCCGCGATAGTTTTGAACTGCCTCAAAATTACTTTCTGCCTCAGCCTGATTGCCTGTTTCCAAATAAGAATAGCCCTGCCTGAATCTCCAGGCCTCTTCATCCCTGGCATTTAGCTGACTACCAGAAACTTGTGTGAAATATTTAAGCGCCTCCTCATGGTCATTCTTCGCAAAAAAATGACTTCCGAGCACATAATAACCACTGCCAGCCAAAGGATGCAGGGGTTCCTGACGGATGAATGTGAGTAGCTTTGACACCCCTTCCGAGTCACCCGACCTTAACGCTGCGATGGCCAGGTAGTAATCAGCTTCAATCACCGCATCCTTACTCAGTGCCAGGTATTGTGCAAACAAGTTTTTGGCTGCTCCATAGGCTTCCTGCTGAAAAGCATCCAAACCCTGATCATAGAATTTGTCCGGCGGTATGTTGGAGAGCGTTTCCTGAGCCTGAGCCCCCCAAGACAGAGCAACTAATATTAGAGTGAAAATGCTGGTGCGCATAGCTGATTTATCCTGATTCTTAAGCCTTGAACGTAAACTTGCCTTTAAGTGTATCAATGCATCAATTTAAAAATGAGTTCTTTCAAAATATCGCCATCTTTCATACTGGCAGATCCGATGCCTTTTGACTGTAAATCCGCCTGATGAATTAATTCGATGTTTCTGATCACTACGTGCGCCGGATAGTTTCGTGCGGCCTGAATGTACTCATTGGCAAAGAATGGGTTAACCCCAATGGCCCGGGCAACCGCATTTTTATCAAAAGCATTTTGATGATGAATCAGAAGAAGTTTAGAGAAATAAGCATACAGGTTAGCAATCACCAGTATGAGTGGATTACTGGAAGGATTGGCCGAAAAGTAAGTAATGATCTTGAAAACCTTCACTTCATCCCTGAGAGACAGTGCTTTTTGCAGTTCGAAGGTATTGTAGTCCTTGCTGATGCCCACGTACTTCTGCACTGCCACCTCATCTATCTGCTGATCTGCCGGGATGTTCAACCTCAGCTTATCCAGCTCATTGGCGAGCCTTTGCAGGTTGTTGCCAATATTCTCTGTTAGGATCATGATTGCCTTCTCCGAAATATTAGCTCCGGATGCCTGGGCATATGACCTTACCCACCCCGGCACTTTATCATCATAGATTTTTTTGGAGTTGAGAAAGACACAATGCTTTTCGAGCGTCTTGGCGATTTTGGTCCGGCGATCAAGCGTCTTGTACTTATGACCAAAAACCAGAATGGTTGTGGCCAATGGATTCTCAAGGTATGCCGTCAGAAACTTCTGTGCCTCTTCTTTTTTCCAGTCTCTGATTTCCTGCGCTTCCTTGATGATCACCACCTGACGTTCGCCCATCATAGGGTATTTTCTGGCCACATTCAGAATGTCTGTAAAGGAGATCTCTTTACCGTAAAGGACATATTGATTAAAGCTTTTCTGAGTGTCGTCCAGCGCATTCAGCTCTATGTGCTCTATGATGTTGTCGATAAAAAAAGGCTCCTCTCCCTGCAAAAAATACAATGGTGAGTATTTACCCTTTTGTAAGTCTTTGATTATCTCAACGTATTCGGCCATAGCGGTAAAGTTAATATGACTGGACATTTAGGCTTTGGATATCTGGAATAAAAAGTAATTTCATTCTACCCGCACAACACAGGGCCTTCTGCCTGATTCCGATAGGCCCAAAAACGGGTTTTCATTTTATGGAAAACTATGATTGAAGAATCGAGTTTCGTTATGAAATATTCAAAATATTATTGATTTATATAAATATTTATTAATACTCTTTTATTTTCATTTGAATATTCGTATATTCCTAATCATTTACTTTAAAATATATCAATTTGATTTTTGATAAATACAACCCCTCTGAGCACTATGATGAGATGTTTGATGACGAGAGTTGTCGACCTGCTTATCAGCAATTCAAACAAGCATTAGAGCAATATTCCGGCAAGAAGCTACTGCAGCTTCAGGACTCCTCAGATAAAGCGCAGATGTCCATGGGCATGACCTTCAATGTCTACCATGACAACCAGGGCGTTGAGAAAATTCTGCACCTCGATTTGATTCCCAGGATCATATCCGGAGAAGAGTGGTCTATCATTGAGGAAGGGTTAAAGCAAAGGATTTCGGCCATCAATCTTTTTATTAATGACATCTATCATGATCAGAACATACTGAAAGATGGTATCGTACCTAAAGAACTGGTGCTTTCGAGCCGAGATTATCTGAAGCCCTGTATAGGACTGAATCCACCAAAAGGCATCTGGTGTCACATCACCGGGAGTGATATTGTCAGAGATAAAAGTGGCAAATTCTACGTGTTGGAGGACAACCTCAGGTGTCCCTCAGGGGTCTCCTACCTTTTGGAAAATCGGGAGATCATCAAACAGGCTTTTCCGGGATTGTTTACTGGTTTGGGTGTAAGGCCTGTATCTGACTACTCCAACATGCTCCTGAACATGCTCCAGCACCTGTCGGACAAGCCGAACCCTACAGTGGCTGTACTCACACCAGGCATCTACAACTCGGCGTACTTTGAGCACTCCTACCTTGCTCAGCAAATGGGCGTTCAGCTGGTGACTGGTCAGGACCTCATTGTGAAAAACAAGAATGTATACATGCAGACGACCAAAGGCCTGCAACAAGTAGATGTGATCTATAGAAGAATAGATGACACCTTCCTGGATCCCCTGGCCTTCAATCCTGACTCCATGCTTGGGATACCAGGGATATTTGAAGCCTATCAGGCTGGCAATGTGGCGCTGGCGAATGCGCCCGGGACTGGTGTGGCGGATGACAAAGCTGTATATGCTTATGTGCCACGGATTATTAAGTATTACCTCGATCAGGATCCCATCATAGAAAATGTGCCTACTTACCTGTGTTCAGAACCGGAAGATTTGGCTTATGTATTGGAAAACATTGAAGACCTTGTGGTGAAAGAGACCAATGCTGCCGGCGGTTATGGTATGCTCATAGGGCCAAAGGCCGATCCATCCGAGCACGCAAAATTCAGGAAGCTGGTGAAGGAGGATCCGCGAAATTACATAGCGCAGCCCACACTTTCGCTCTCCACGGTGCCTACCATTACTTCCAAAGGCATCGCTCCGAGGCACGTGGACCTGAGGCCGTATGTGCTCTATGGAGACCATATCAAGGTGCTGCCGGGTGCACTGACCAGGGTGGCTCTGGTAGAAGGTTCGCTGGTGGTGAATTCCTCACAAGGTGGCGGAAGCAAGGATACATGGGTGTTGTTTGACTAAAATTGAAAAATTCAAATGTTAAGTAGAGTTGCAGATTCTTTGTTTTGGCTGGGAAGGTATGCTGAGCGAGCCGAAAATTATTCACGTTTTATAGATGTCAATTTCAACCTGTCGATAGACCTGCCTCCAGGTATGAAGGAACAGTGGCGCCCACTCATCACTGCCACAGGTGACGAGGCTCAATACAAGAAACTTTATAGCGACTATTCAAGGGAAAATGCCATCCGATTTTTGGCTTTTGATAAAAGGAATCACAACTCGATCATTGCCTCTGTGGTAAGTGCACGAGAAAATGCCCGTCAGGTAAGAGAAAACATCTCAAAAGAAACCTGGGAGGTGCTCAACGACCTGTACCACTTTGTGGAAAAAGCTGCCAAACGCCAAATGTGGAAGAGCGAGGATGCCGACATCTTCAAACAAATCAAATACAAGCTGCAACTGATCCAGGGCATTGGGTATGATACCTCACCCCGAAATCAGGGCTGGTATTTCACGAAATTGGGTCAGTTTTTGGAAAGAGCGGATAAAACCTCCCGGATTCTGGACGTAAAATACCATGTATTGCTTCCTTCTGTGGAAGAGATCGGCTCACCATTGGATTTCCTACATTGGAATGCACTCCTGAAGTCAGTAAGTGCCCTCAATGCCTACAAACAGATGTATGGGAAAATTGATCCCGGCAATATTGTAGAATACCTGGTGCTTAATGCCTTCTTTCCCAGGTCGATTCTTTTCTGCCTGATCAATGCGGAAAATTGCCTCCATGAAATTTCAGATGCCAAAAGGGGATACACCAATTTGGCTGAAAAGGAAATTGGAAATTTGCGGGCAGATCTGGAGTTTGCCGATATCAATGATGTCTTTGAGTTTGGACTGCATGAGTACCTCGACAAGTTGCAGGGCCGGATCAATGACATCTCCACGGCTGTATATGAGCAGTATTTCAAAATCCGGCCTAACCTGATGGATCAATCTCAGTCTCAATAACCCCTTTTCAAAGCACCCGAAATGAAGCTCAAGATTAGTCATCGCACACTGTATGAATATTCCACTCCGGTTTTTGCGGAGCCACATCACTTGTATTTTTATCCTTCTCAGAGGAATTATTTTCAGTTGCGGGACTTCCACATCTCAGTAGACCCCTCACCTTCCGGGCTGGCTTTCAGGTTGGATGCCGAAAACAACCCCTACCACCAATGTTGGTTCAACTCTGACATCAGGAAACTGGAAATCACCGTGGAGATAGAAGTGGAGACTTTTGAACTGAATCCATTTGATTTCCTGGTAGAAGAAGATCCGCACAAAGATCATCAAACCGCGCTCCAGCTATATAGAACCACCGTGGAGCTAGGTGCTGAACCTCTGAAGTGGGTCAGTGAAATTCGTGAATTGTCCGGTGGCAACCTGGTCACCTTTGTCTCCTACCTGGTGAAAGAGATACACTCCGAGTGGGAGCACAATGAACGCTATGCGGAGAATGTATTGCCTCCGAATGTGTGTTTTGAGCAGCACAGTGGCTCGTGCAGGGACCTGAGCTGGATGATGATCCAGATGCTTCGCCATTTGAACATTCCCGCGCGGTTTGTGAGTGGCTACGCCTTCAATCCCGGACTCAAGGAAGGCCATGAGCTACATGCCTGGGTGGAGGCCTGGGTACCAGGAGGCGGGTGGATAGGCCTCGATCCGAGTGCCGGACTGCTGGCCATGGAGAATTACATCCCCACATGCTCCAGCTACAAACCAGAAAATACACTGCCTGTTCAAGGTACCTACAGGGGTATGAGTACCGCCAACCTCAGTTTCGAAGTGCGAATAGAGGAAGTTTGATTGAAAGTCAATTAATCACCCAAAAACCTCCTACTTGACTACTAGCTTATAACACTCCCCGGAAGCTCCATTGGGATACAACAGATAGACGCCACTCCTGACAGTGGATAAATCAATGTTAAAAGTCCCTTCAGCTGCCTTTGTCATCTTTAATTCATCCATCCTTTTGCCGGCCATGTCAGTGATCATTACACGCTTCAGAGATGAAGATTTAATATTAACAAACCCTCCCTGCTCCACGGGATTGGGGTAAATCAGGGTTCGAGGCGAGCTGACACTGAGTGGAGGTTCCTCATACCATTCCACCGAAAGCATAGCTGCCTGTGTTGGTCCTACGGGCTCCTCATAGATTCTTATTTCATCCACACGCCCTTTCAGATAGTACTGCGCATCTCCGGGAAGACGTTTGCCAATGACAATATCCACCTCTGCTGAATTAATTTCTCCGGAGTGACTGACAAAGGTGTCCAACTGGCCATTGGCAAAGATTTGCATAGCACCATCGTTGTAAACCACGGTGAAGTGATACCAGGTAGATGGCTCCAAAATCATGGAGGCATCCAGGTCTTTGATTCCTGCAGCTGTATTAACCGTCCACCTCAACCGCTTGTCTGTGGTGGTTGACACCTTCCAGCGCTGTTCCCAGCCGCCATGGGAAATGACAAATCGCTCCTGTCCAAAGTCTGTAAAATAGGCCCAGAAAGATATGGTGATCGCTTTGCTAAAGTTCAGGGCCGGGTCATTGGCGATGAGTAGCTCATCCGCCTGGCTTGATAACACCAGCACCTCCTCTGCTGCCTCTGTTTGCCCCCTCATATAAGAACCACCTTGCAGGGTTGTACTAAATCTATTGTCACTCACATCACGGGGGCTCTCATTGAGTGGTAAGTGTACCAAAGGTGCAATCCCTTCTGCATCCTCCGTTACCAAAATCTGTAGGGTCTGCCGGGTCTGTTTATCGTAATTACTTGCTGTCAGGTTAATTGAAATTATTCCGCCGTGAGATGGCGCCTGAACTTTAATCTTGCTTTCATTTTGCTCTAAAATAGTCGCATTATCTACTGACCAATCCAGGTCAAAATCGAGTCCCTTAGGGTCATGAACTTCCGTTTCTATCCAGAAATCATCATTCGGTTGATACCATCTACGATCTGCATATAGTGTATCAATCACCGGGTAAGCCGGGATTACAGCCACCACATCGAGCTGTAAACTATCCTGTACAGCTTTGTCCCCTGCATGCACCACCACCCGGATCCCGGCTGATCCAATGTCTTCCGGAATCCAAATAAAAGCAGCCGAGTCGCTCATTTGCAGTAAGTCGTCCACATACCACTCATACTGTAAGGCTTCACCGCCCTGTGCAGTACAATAGATCGTGTCAGCAACCCCTGTTTCGGCAGGATTACTGGTGGCAGCGAGCGCCCTGATTCGAAGGTTTTCCGCAAAATTGTAACCATAATGGTAATCCAGAACATGGTCATTGGCGATTAATTGCCCTTCCTCTGCGCCCACGACACTGCCAGAAGGAATGTATGAGATCAGCAGGACTTCACCCGGGCCGATTATTACTTCACTGGTGCCAGTCACATTGTTCAAAATAAAGGTCTCGCTGATGGCATTATACACATCCTTCGACTGATCCCCCAACTGTATTTCCACCAGTTTGCTCTCAGCATAGGGATTAAACACCATGTAGGTTGGGAATGGTGAGTCCACAAAAAAATCCGTGACATTCACGTCAATTGTCAGGATGCCCTCTACATTAGTTGGTGCCAACAATGCTCCGAGGTAACCAACGTGCGAAGATCCGTATAGGCCCAGGTTGGTAGACGCCCACCCGGCATCTTTGGAGTCACCGCGTGCGTAGAGCGCGGTACCCTGCCACACCTCTTTAATCGCCTCATAGGCGATGACCGCCTGCGGGTCATTGGTGGCACACCAGTCAAAATCAGACTGCTGATTTTCAGGAAGATATGCTGAATAGAAGAGTCGGCTGGCATTGGCCATGTTCAAAATCCATTTGGCAATGGCTCTGGTATAGCGCTTATCGTATTTAACCAATGGAGCCAGCGCTGCTGCTTGTTGGAATCCATTCATGATAAAAGCATAATCATTTCCCTGATCATTGGCCTCACCAATAAGCCCGGACACATCCATACCACCCCAGGAACCGACTATACTTCCCCATCCGCGCAGGTCTCCCCGATCAAAGCACCAGCTGATCATCTTTTCCAGATCGTATTGAGCTCCCAGTTCGGCATTCATCCTGGCAGCCGTGATCACACCATAAGGAAGTTGCAGCTCGTAGGAAGGGTTGACAGTGAGCCCATCCAGGAAATCCAGGGCTGCCTCAGCACCGTGCAGGTACCGCTGATCACCAGTTCTCTGATAGGCATGATAGAGTATCCAGGCAATGGCTCCGGCTGCTTCCGGCTCTTTTACCCCTTCGTTCAAGGGCTTCATTTCTTTTAGATTCCATGCCCTGTAGTTCATGAAAGGCACTTCCCATGGCGTGGTGCCCGCACCCATGGCCTCTACAGCTTCCTGCCACCGATTGGCTACAGCCAGAAAATGGTCATCGAAACCCGGTGTATCCGGGTACAAGTCATATAATTGATAAAAAAACACATTAGGCATCGTCTCATACCACCAGTCGTGTCCTGACCTGTCTGATGGACCATTGAGGTAAACCAATTCCCCATTTTTGAGGTTGTAAAAATCCCGCACTTTAGAGACCCAATCCACACCAAAATGAATGGTCTTATCTGCTCCTACCAAACTAGCTCCCACGATGGCCGGAATAACATTGATGGCCTCACGCTGCGCTCCGTGGCTGGATGAACCCACATAGCTGTCCATGAAAATAGGCCGTAACTCAGGATAATTCACACCGGCATTCCTCACTGAGAGGAATGGCATGTATTGCCCGGATGCCTGAGCAAACACCAGACTGTCATACCTGACAGCCACCTGTTTCCAGTCCCGCATCTGATAGGGCTGAGGGAAATCCGGCATGGCATCAATGCGAGGTATCCCAATTTGCTGAGCATGAATGACCGCCAGGGGGAGGAAAAAGCTCATTAAAAGGAAGGTGCAGTATTTCATCTGTTCTCTTTTTAAAATACACAAAAGGGCAGATAACTGCCCTTTTGTGTCATGCTCCAATAAAACCTTAATCTATTGGTTTTTCCAGGTCATAAATAGAACCCACCTGAGTAGAAGAAAGTACTTTGTTGTATATACGGATTTCATCCAAAGTACCTTTGAAGTATCCACCCCAATCCACATAATACGGGCTGGTATCATCTGAAGAATAAGTACCTGTAGGTAAATCCTGTCCGATGGTCAGATTAACTGGTGCGTCAGCAATGGAAATGGCTGTACCAGGGGTATTGTCCCACTTTTTCACTTCTGTACCATTGATATAGAACGTCATCTCGCCGCCACCAAAAGTAACCGCCAAATGATACCATACATCCTGATCCAGGGTTGGCGACTCATTGTCTCTGTCGTAGTAAACAGGATTCTCGTTGCCATCAACATTCGCCTTTACGGTCATAAATGCCTTGTTGGCTTCCTGCAACTGAAATTTGAACCCATTCCATCTGTTCAGCGAAATCATATAGTTATTGGCCCATATTGGATCTACCACATCACCCTTCACCCACAAAGTGATACTCATTTGCTGAGGATTCAGCGCCGTAGCATAAGGAATCTCTACATTCGCTCCATCATCAAAGTGAAGCGCTTTGCCAGCATTGCCATATCGGTCACTCACCCACTCGGGAGTACCAGCACCCCAGTTGGCATGGCCGGCAGACAGTGTTCCATCCCGCTCATTTCCGGAATAGTCTGTTGTGGAGGTTCCTGTGCCCTCATCAAATGTCCAGTGCCCTACCAGCGCATCCGGCTCAATGGCCACGACCTCTTTTCCCTCAAAAGTCACAATGGCCTGCTCCAAAGCAGTGTTAGCATTGTCTACCTGAACCTGAGTAACCGTTTCGCTGTCCGAAACCTGCTGGGCCAAATCTACGGCTGTCTGCAATTCAGCTTTAGCACCAAGCTGAAACTGTCCTTCCGCAGTACCTTCCTGTGAATTTGCCAACAAATCTGTGGCTACTGCTATGGTAGCGTTCAGTTCTGTCTTGTCCACCTCTACTTCGGGATCATCCCCGTCAGAGCAAGCTACAAAAAATGATGTAGCGGCTAATGTCAGCAGCCACATCGCATGTTTAATGTTCGTCTTCATATTCATCTTCATTTAGATTATTGTGTTTAGAATGGTTTTAATTAATTGATTGATTAATGTCTGTTTCTGAAAGTGGTATCGTGAAATATCGATTCTCTTCATAGCTGAAATCTGTATCTGAAAGTGCCGCTTCAGCCACACTCTTGCCATAGCGCATCAGGTCGTAGTATCGGTGAAACTCCAGTCCCAGCTCTACCCGGCGTTCGTGCCGAATGGCGGCTCTTACCTGGGTGCGATCTGTGGTGACCACATCAGGCAAAAGTCCCGCTGGCACACTGCCAAAGCCAGCTAATGTTTCGTCATACAGATAGCTCTCACGAGCCCTCTTTCGGACAGCATTGAGCGGCACAAGGGCCTGAGCGGGCGATGCAGATTCATTCAAAGCTTCAGCTTTCATGAGCAACACCTCGGCATAGCGCATAAATACATAGTTGAGTCCGCCATCACCTTTGGTGCCCTTAGGTACTTCCGATAACGGCTGCAGGTGTTTTTTAACGATAAATCCGGTAGATGACCAGGTAGGATCAAATGGCTCACCGTTCAGCCAGGTCTGACCGGCACGGCCGACAGAATAGTCGAGGCGTGGATCAACTACCTCAGCGGTGGTCATTTCAAACTCATCCACAAAATCCTGGGTAGGTGAATTGAAAAAGTAGCCACCTTCGGTCTGTGGAGCGAAATATTGGTTCAAAACCGAACCTAACTTCGGGGAGGCTCCTGAGAGGTGCTGTACTTCAAAAAGAGACTCCTTGTTATCCTGATTTCCCAAGGTGAAATTATCTCTATAAAGCACCTGCAGCTCATAGATTCCGAGATTTTCTATGTCCGCTATGGCTTCTAAAGCACCCTCATAATCCTCCTGAAACAGCCTGATCTTGGCCAGCAAGCCTAAGGCACCTCCTTTTGATACCCGACCCACTTCGTTCTCCGTCGGAAGCAGACTGGCTGCCATGCCCAGGTCACCATCGAGTTGAGCATATATAGCAGACACCGTGCTAAGCGGCACATGCACCTGATCTTTCGTAACCGGTGGTTTGAGTTTTAAAGGAATCTCTCCGTAAACATTGACCAGATGAAAATAAAAGTACGCTCTAAGAAACAATGCCTCGCCTTTTACTTCCTGCTTACGGTCCTCATCCATTTCTATGCCGGTCAAACTCCCGAGCAGGTAATTGGCACGGGTAATGCCTTCATAATAATGGCGCCATAGGTTTTCCAGGTAGGAATTGCTTGGCTGATAGGTAAACTCCTCAATAAACTGAATGTCGTTTTGGTCACCCGCCAGTCCTCCTTTCACTGCATCGTCCGAAGCCACATCTCCAAATACCCATAAGTTGTTATTGGTATTGGAAAAGGAAGTGATGTTGTAAATCCCGGTGAGTGCCAGCTCCGCATGATCTCCGGTTTTGTAAAATGTACTATTGGAATAAGTACCCTGCATATCTTCCTCGAGGAAATCAGCACATCCGAAAGCGACTGCTGTGAGGGTAATTGCCTGAAATATTCTTATGAATGCTCTCATAGTTGCTGCCTATTTAAAAAGATAGATTAACTCCAAAATTGAATGAGCGTGCGGTGGGGTATGTGCCCCAGTCGATCCCTCTGGCCATATCGCCCTCTCCTGTAGCATTGTCACTGGTGGTCATCTCAGGATCCAGCCCTGAATAACCCGTGATGGTCAGTAGGTTTTGTGCTGACACATATACCCTCAGGCGATTGAGTCTGAGTTTCTCGGTGATGTTCAGAGGGAAATTATAGCCCAGTTGCAGGTTCTTCAGACGTGTGTAAGAACCATCCCGCAAAAACCGTGTGGAGATGCGCACATTGTTGTTTGACCCGCTCCATGATGCACGCGGATACTCATTGGTAGTTCCCTCTCCTGTCCACCGGTTATCATAGTAGGCCTTGGTCAGGTTAAATGGTCTGTAGAATCCTTCGATATCATGAAAGGCCACATTGTAGATATCAAAGCCATAGGCTCCCTGAAAGAAGGCTGTCAGGTCCAGGTTTTTATAGCTCACAGATAGGTTCAACCCCGCCGTTACTTTTGGAATGGGGCTGCCCGCATGTACCCGGTCATTCTCGTCTATGAAGTTGTTGCCATCCTGATCTTTGTATTTGACATCTCCCGGGCGAATGTTATTGCCCTGAAACGCACTGGTTGCAATGTCAAGCTCATTCTGAAAGATTCCTTCCATCTCAAGCATGTAAAAGGATCCGATGGACTGTCCCACCTCGGTCCGGGTGGTGTAATTGCCCGATCCAATGGCTCCACCGGAAATAAACCCATCGAGTCTCTTTACTTCATTGTGCAGCAGGGCTGCATTACCTGAAATGTTATACCCAAAGTCTGCCATCGTCTTTCTGATCCCAATCATGAGCTCCAGTCCCTGATTGAGTATTTCTCCATTGTTCACCCACGCCGGGTCGGAATAGCCCACACTCGGGGGGTTGGGCTCTTTTACCAGCATATCAGTGGTCAGTTTGTAGAAATAGTCCATAGCGCCATACAAGGTTCCCTGGTTCACTTCAAAGTCTATTCCCGCATTGTACTGGCGGCTCGACTCCCACTTCACCTGGGTATTACCCAGCTGGGTAACCGAATAGCCATCAGCTGGAGCTGAAGCATAGGGATAATTATAATTTGGCTGTATCTGATCTGAATAAGCATAATTGCCAATCTCTTGATTTCCATTCTCCCCATACCCTACACGTAGTTTGAGTTGGCTCAGGAAGTCAACATCACTCAAAAATGCTTCTTTGTGTAAGTTCCACCCCCCTGACACGGCGTAGAATGTGCCCCATTTATTTTCGGATGCAAATCGTGAAGAACCATCCCGGCGAAACGAGCCACTCAGCTGGTAGCGGCCATCAAAATCGTAGTCTGCCTTGCCAAAAAACGAGAGCAGTGTATAAGCGTATCTGCCTTCGCTGACGGCCGCTGTACCTTGTCCATTGCCCAGGTAAGTGAGGTTTGGATCCTGATCCGGGAAATCCCGTCCTGTCTGGTTTGAGAAATACCCCTGTGACTTAATGGCTTCCGTACCCAGCAGCACACTGAAACTGTGGAGTCCAAGGGATTTCCTGAGCTGCAACACGTTGTTGTTGGTCCAGGTAACCGCATTGGTATTCGCTACCAAAAGCCTGTTTGGATTGTTAATCCTATCATTAGATCCCCAGTTTCTGTCAAACCTCCTGCGCAGCCCATTTTCAGAATCAAAGCCAAAATTGGTGGTTAATGTCAGGTCCTTGCTCAGGTCAAACACCCCGAAAACCTTTCCAAAGTAGCGATCGGTGGTCTTCTTATTATCTGCATAGTTGGCCAGTCCCACAGGGTTGTACCCATCGCCAAAGAAGCTGGGGTATTCCGGCAAATCCATATAATTGCCCTCTTCGTCATAAATGGGAATGGCTGGCGTCCTGAAATAGGCATATCGCACGATGCTCCCACCGTTGCCACCTGCACCATCTCCGGAACTACCAATGCTGCTGGTGTGTGACCGGGCAATATTAAGGTTAACGCCTGTGTTGAACCATGGCTTTACTTTGGTGTTGAGGTTAATGCGACCGGTCAATCGATCGTAATCACTTCCGATGATGATCCCCTCCTGATCAAAGTAAGTGACCGACAGTAAATACTGACTCTTTTCACTACCACCGCTGGCGGTGATGCCATAATTCTGAATTACCGCTTCCCTGAAAATGGCCTCCATTTGATCTATGTCCGGTTGAGAGGCAGCATAATCCAGCGGGATGAGGTCCCTCTTGAACAGATCATCTGAAACAAAGGCATTGTCATTGGTGGCCGCCTCATTATACATTTCTACATATTGATCCCGGTTCGTCATTTCCGTAAGCTTCCCATGCATCTGCACTCCCACCTGAGAGTTGATGGTAATGGACGACCTATCACTGCTCCCTTTTTTAGTCGTGATCAGCACCACACCATTATTGGCCCGGGACCCATAAATCGCAGCGGCTGAAGCATCCTTGAGAATGGTAATTTCTTCAATATCCTGTGGAGAAAGGATGCTCAGCACTTCCCGGGTAGGCACCCCGTCTACAATATAGAGCGGATCATTGCTACTGTTGAGTGAACCTATTCCACGTATCCTCACGGACACCCCTTCACCCGGAGCGCCGGTTACCTGAGAGATGCTCACACCCGGAGCACGCCCCTGCAGCGCCTGATCGATACCCGCCACAGGTAAACTATTCAGGTCTTTCCCTTTCACGGTACTGAGGGCACCGGTCACCTCTCCTCTTGTCTGGGTACTATAGCCCACTACAATCACCTCTTCCAGTTGTTTGTTATCCAATGTTAGTTGCACATTGATCTCTGATAGACCTGTCATCGGTCGCTTCTCTGTGTGGTACCCTATAAATGAAACCATCAGATTTGATTGCGCTAAAGAGTCAGGTACATTCACCACATACCTGCCGTCAATATCCGTGATGGTGCCAATGGTAGTGTTCTCCACAAAAACACTGGCGCCAATGACCTCCATACCCTGTTCATCGGTCACCTTTCCGGATATCCGCTGTTGGGCAGATACCTGAAATACGCCGAAGGTCAGGCACATTAAAAAGAGTTGTTTGTATAGCTTCATCATATTTCAATTAATCGGTTATATCAAAATCACTGATAGGCCACTATTTTTCCGTTGCACCTATAAACTCCATCCTGTTCTGCCACTTCTGCACCCTGTGGGAGTACCACTATGAGCGCAGCCTCATCTGCAGGTATGGTAAACCTGCCGTACCCGGAAATACCCGCTGCTACTTTGGTATGTGTAAGGGCATCATACAAATCCACAGGTTCGTCACTATTCCACTCAAAATTGATTTCCTGAGCTTGTTGATAGGGATTGTAATAGAGATAAGTCGGATAGGCCTCTGCCCTGTAAAAGTCTGTAGCCAGGCAGTTTAGTCTAAGTACCTGATCCACATTGGTTTCGTTGATGATGGCTCCGTAGATTCCCGCATATGCGGAGCTATAAAGGCTAAACATCGATTCCTCCGGCTGACCGGGTAACCAGTTTGGACCATCTCCCAAAGCCACCGGTTCCACTCCTTTTAGCTCTTCTTTGCCATAAGCATCCACCTTTCTCAGTCCCTCATAGGCAATCACATTTTTGGTCAGTCCTTTCTTTTTTGGTAACCACTGATGTCTGTCATCAATTTCGTATGGGTAAAATAACCTGGCCGAATTGGAAGCATTGAGCATCCATTTACCGACGGTTCTGGCGTACTGTGGTTGATACCTCACCATGGGTACCAAAGGCCACGCCATGCTGTGGGTATTCATCAGAAATGCATAGCCGCCGCCATCGATAATGCTCCCTTGCAAACCATGAACGTCATAAGGCCCCCACTTATCAGCAATGACTCCCCAGCCCGTGCGTCCTTTTTCGGCTTTGCACCCGTCAAAGGACCAGTTAAGGAGCTGTAACACGTCATAATCCGTACCGTACTCCGCATTGAGGCGAGCAGCTACATAGGCTCCAAAAGGCAGCAATACCTCGTAAAACCGACTCTCTGATTGACCAGCCAATGCTGTAATCGCAGATTTGGCACCCTCTAGGTATTTCTCATCACCAAACTGTTGATAGGCACTCAGCAGTACGTAGGCATGACCTGCCGCGGCATCCTCCTGGGGTGGAATGTGGTTATTAACGCCACGCATGTCCGCATAATCAAAATAAGAATATTCATAGTTTCCGTTGAGGACTGAATCTGCTTTAAAGAATTGCTCGGCGATGGAGCGCTGAATCTCTTCGGCACCTTCCACTCCCGGAAAAAGGCTACTCACAGCATAGTAGAGCACATTGGGATACACATCGTACCACCAGTCCCGTCCATACCCTCCACCGAGCATTGCCACATCAGGATTGGTGTTGTTCATCATGATATTCCAACCCGTATCACTATTGAAGTAATTTTGCGACATTTTCACAAAATTGAAACCGTTCTGATTGGTCTTATCGATACCAGAAAGCCCGGCGCTCATCAGTGCACCCAGAGAAGTCAATGATTCATGAAAATCCGGGTGAGCCTGATAACCCTGACGCACATCGCCAATCACAGTGTACAGACCGAAAGTTGTTTGATTGATATTTCTATTAGAGGAGTCCAGCCAAATTAACGGCATGAACTCCCCACGCTGGTTGCTATCAAATACGTACTGATCAAAATTGATGGCTTTCTCCCTCCATTTCAACTGTTTGTAAGGCCTAGGCTGGCTTGGCATGTCTTTCACCTTGCTGATAGCCACCTGGCCAACTTTTTTCACCTCCGGACGGCATGCGCCTAAAGTCACCACCAAAAGAATTAATACTGTTATTTTGTAAATATTCATGTTCATTATTTTACTGCTACTGCCAATGGGATTTCTTCTGGTACTTCGGTCTTCACTTCTGATTGCTCGTATAAATCCGCCTGCCTGGTGATGTGTTTGGCCAGTGGGATGGACAGCAACTGTAATAGAGCCACTACAATCAATGAATACTTCAGCGCGAATGTCTCAGACACATATGTGGCCAGGACGATGAATAAGCCCAGTCCAAAAAAGCGCCCGAGGTATAGCCCAAACTCATGGTTGAATATGTAAGCAAATTCATTTCGCTTTTCGCGTGCCGATACCACATCGATCACCCGCATTTGGATGGGGAAGTAAGCAATGTCATGCAGGGGCTGAAAAAGCACTTTGCAAAGCACGAAAACCATTACACCGACTGAAGAAAACATCAGACCATTCACCAGTGTACCAAAAGCAAATATGACGAGCCCGGCAGAGAGGATGGCAATCCTGTGTTTGGGTTGGGTCATCCTCCCGATGAGATAAAGCATGATGGCCGTGAAGGCACCACTCACTCCCTGAATCAGACCGAGCGAACCTTCATCGCCCACTAACCTCATGATGAGGATGGCCGGTGCTGTCACCAGATAGCCCTGCACCATTCCTTTGAGACCCGCCAGTCCCATAAGTTTATTCCAGAGTTTATCAAACCTGAAATATAAAAACCGCTTTTGCTCAGGGTTCTTAAACCGATCCCTGTGGACGACCACACTGGCCAGAATGGTCAGTATGACCACCACTACGGTGACCATCTGATAACTGACTGACATACTGCCGCCAAACCACCCATTGCGATTGGCGGCTCCCAGAAACCAACCCACCAACAACGGCACTATGATCGCTGTGAGCGTATAAAAAAACGTCTCCAGTCCGTAGTAATAATTTCTGTTTTGATCTTTGGTGGTGCCCAAAGCCAGGTAATCTCTATTGGCCCAGAAAAAGCCAAATGAGGCTCCCATTAAAAAACCAGCGGCACC
This sequence comes from Marinoscillum sp., assembly GCF_040222955.1. Taxonomy (GTDB): domain Bacteria; phylum Bacteroidota; class Bacteroidia; order Cytophagales; family Cyclobacteriaceae; genus Marinoscillum. Next base: position 55,748 of record NZ_JAVKCA010000014.1, read on the forward strand.
CACACCTGTGAACGAAAGGGTCTCCAGTCCCATCATGAGAAACATGGAGATACCACTCAGCAGCATACCGAAACTGTAAAGGTTGCTGATGCGAAACCATCTGAGCAAATAGCCATTCACCAAAAAAGTAAATGGGATGCCCGTATAAACTGTGAGCTGATAGAGGGCTACAATTTTCGGATCATCCGAACTGCGCATGATGTACGCACCCACAAAAATCTCTATCACCGGCAACACAAACGCATAGATCATGTTGGTGGAGAGTAATACCCGCATCGCTTTTGGCTGCTCCTTGAAGAATGCAAACTCCCGTACCGGCTTTTCTAATATCTTTAATAACCCTTTCATACTACCTTCCCAATGATTTTAATACTTCTTTAATTGACAATGTCGCGCCACAAATCACTTCATCACTGGCACCATAGTAGATCGTCACCGTATCACCCTCCACCAGATGGCCATTGGTGAATACCACATTTCCGAAAAAGCCCGTTTGCTCATACCCCGCCAATGGCTCCATAATGGGCTCTTCGCTCCTGGCCAACACCCGGTCAGGGTTCTGGAGGTCCAGCAACAGAGCACCCAGACAATAGCGATGGTCCTCGTTGGCTCCATGATAAATTTCCAGCCAGCCTGCTTCCGTTTTAATAGGCGCCGCACCAGCTCCTACCCGGGCACTGTCCCAGTATCCGGCACGTGTTGTGGCTATACACTGATGATGTCCCCAGTGCTCGAGATCCGGCGACTGGGCTATCCAGATGTAATTGCCACCTATGCTAGGGCTACTTGGTCTGTGTAAAGCATAATATTTGTCTCCGATGCGCTCTTCGAACAATGCACAATCTTTATTATGAGCGGGGAAAATCATTCCTTTTCTGTCAAAGTGCTTCCAGTCAGTAGTCGTAATGAGGCCCACCCCCACTCCTGTAGGTGATACTTTGGTATAAGTGAGATAGTAGGTATCTCCGATCTGGGACACCCGGCAATCTTCTATACCGAAAGTTTCCTGCTCACCTAACGGGAAAATGGGACCATATTCAGGGTCCTCAGAGAATTGGATGCCATCACTACTGGATAGAAGTCTCAGGTGTGAAAGTGTGGATAGGTAATGGGCCCCATCATACTCAAATACGCGTTTGTCACTATCGTCAAACTTAGGGTCGTTATTACTAAAGGTCATCAGCTCCAATTGACCAGCCTGGTTATAGATAGGCAAGGTGGTAGTACCCTCCTGTTGCTCTGGTCGCTCCGCCACACGCACAAGAAGCCACACCTTACCCTGAAACCGGAATACCCCGGGGTTCAGCAAACACTCTATCCCTACAGATGGAGTGCTGGGTTTCACCATTTTAGGTGTCAGGATGGGATTCTCAGTGAACCTGTTTGTTATATCCATAATTTTTTAAATGAATTATTGCCAATGATCCAGTAATGAGGTCTTCTGGATCATATTCTTTGCCAATTTGACAATAAGGAATTTGGGATGTGTCCTCTATGGTTCATATTGTGTTTACTATGGTGCAAGTGCACTCCAAAGCGGTTTTTTCTTACTATTTTGGACACAAAATATACTGGGGAGGACAGAAGGTATGCGAAAGACGAAACATCTAACCCTTGGCTTGATGCTGGTCCTGACTATTGGCTTTGAAATCAATGGTCAAACTGAATGGCCACTGCAACATGTAGATAAGAAATCGGGGCTTTCCAATAGCGCCATCAACGCCATCTACATGGATCACCTGGACTATGTATGGTTTGGTACGTGGGATGGGCTCAATCGCTATGACGGAGACGAAATCATCAGCTACAAACCCATTGCAGAAGATGAACATTCCCTTAGCAACAACGTGGTTCGACAAATCCTGGAAGACAAATTTGGCAACCTGTGGATCGTCACCCATGATGGCATCAATAGGTATAACCATCAACTGGATCACTTTCACCGCTACTTCAATGATCTGAAGGACCTTCCTTTTCTTGAAAATAACCTGAAAGCCACCTTATCCGAAGACTCCACCCTATATATAAGTCTTGTGGGCTGGGGTGTGGCCCAATACAACCAGCAGGCCGACCGCTTCGAACAAATAGCCATTGACGAGCAAATAGGACAAAACATTCACAGTGTGGGTGCTTTTCAAAATACCCTGTACTTATCAAACGGTGAAGGCAAACTGTACGCTCACTCTTATGGAAAGGCAATGGTACGTCATGACCTGGAGTGGTCACCCAAGGTTTGGTTCCACCAGTTTGTGAGCCTCAACCAGCGCTACTTCTACCTCTATCAGCCCTCCTCAGATCAACTCATCATCAAAGAATTGTATCAGGGTCGGATCGCGAATTCATTTGAGATCAATACCCAATCTGCTCAGATAACAGGTGTAGGCAGCAGCAGCGATGGCAACCAGCTGCTGCTCGGTACGGATGATGGTCAGCTGCTGGAAGTCAGCCTGGCCGATGATCAGATCACTCACCGCTCGCTCAGTGGAATGATCCCCAGCCTCAGTAAGCGAAAGTTGAAAATCTTCTCCCTTCACACCTCACAGCAAGGCATCCTATGGCTGGGTACTGACGGTGATGGGGTTTATAAATACCTCACCAAAGAGCGCTCATTTTATCCCATTAGCGAAGGTAGCCCGACCGATGGGAAGCTTTCCAATAGCATTGTGCGATCGATCTACATCGACCCAAACAATCAGCTCTACGCAGGCACAAGAAGTGGCGGACTCAACATCATTTCACCCGACCGTAGCGAAACCAGGGTGTTGAATAAAGGCAATGGGCTCAACGGGAATACCGTGCTGTCCATCACACCAGACAAGCATGGTAATATCTGGCTGGGGCTGGACAGTGAGGGTGTGGATATGATCGAGCAGCGCACAGGCCGGATCCTCCATTTTCCGCGAGACTTTGCCAATCAGCCGGAAGACCTCTATTTCGGGTCGGTATACAAGGTCTTCTTCGATGCCTATGGCCATTTGTGGCTGGGTACCAGTGGGTATGGGATTATTTATATGGACATTGAGAAAACCAATACCGGAACATACCAGCTCAACGAATCTTACAGGATCTCTCCTGATCAAAAGAATGCTCCCGGCGAAATCTCTATCCGAAGTAACATCGTCTATACCATCACCTCAGAAGAACCCAACATCCTGTGGTTTGGCACGCGAAACGGAGGTCTTTATCGATACAATACCCTCACCCGAAAGTTTACCCACAACCTGCAGGCAGATGAAACCAGCCGATATGCGCTGAGTAACAACGACATCCTGAGTCTGTACATCGACCAACAAAACAAGCTCTGGGTAGGTACCAGCGGTGGACTCAATCAGGTAAACCTGAGCAATTTTACGGTGGATCAATACACCCAAAGTGACGGCCTGGCCAACAACACCATTCACGGCATCTTACAGGACCAGTCCGGCAGACTCTGGCTGTCCAGCAACAATGGCCTTTTTGCCTTTTCGCCCAATACCAATACGTTCAAGAACTTCAACTGGACCGATGGCCTGCTGAACTACGAATACACCGATGGGGCCTATTTTCAGCTTAAAGGAAACCATCAGCTCTATTTCGGAGGTACCAAGGGCATCGACATTGTGGATCCAAACAAGACGGATACAAGTACGGCTTTCCCGCGCCTGGCCATCACAGACTTGCTGGTATCCAATGTGCGAATTGCCCCTGGAGACAGTACAGGCATTTTACAGGCTCATATTGATCTGCAGGAAGAAATTCATCTCAATTATGACCAGAATTTTCTGAGTCTCAGGTTCACTACCCTGGATTACTGGCATAAGCAGCGATGCAGCTACCGATATTTTCTGGAAGGTTTTGACAATGACTGGAACATCATAGGCAAGCAATCCATGATCAACCTGACCAACATCCCTCCGGGTGAATACCAACTTCGTTTGAACAACTCCAATGAAAACGGCGATTGGAATCCACATGAGCGTACGGTACGCATCACCATTGATCCGCCTTTTTGGGCTACTAATACGGCTTACACCATTTATGTGATCATGGCCCTCCTGTCTCAAGTTGGACTGATACAGCTATCAAGAAATCGAGCTAAGCGCAAAAAGGCCCTGGAAATAGAACGCCTGAAAAAAGAACAGGCTGATACCATCCAAAAATACAAACTGGAATTTTTCACAGACATAGCCCATGAGTTTCGGACTCCGCTCACACTGATTCTGGGACCGGCAGTCTCCCTACTGGAGAAGACCAAAGAGAAACCTGCGCTCCACACGCCCATCCAAACCATCTACCGCAACTCCCTGCGGCTGCAAAAGCTCATTCAGGAACTCATCCAGTTCAGAAAAGTGGAGATGGGCAAAGAACAGCTGAACATTCGCGCTATCAATATCATCGCTTTTACCGAAGAACTTTTACAGTCATTCAGGCAGTACGCCCTGGAGAAAGAGATCATCCTGACTTATGAAGCCCCTGAAGAACTCTACGCACAGGTAGACTCTGACATTTTGGAGAAAATCCTGATCAACCTGATCAGCAATGCCCTCAAATACACGGACCGTGGAGGCAAAGTTGCCATCAAACTATGGGCCGAGCAGGAGAAAATCTACTTCAGTGTCAAGGACAATGGCATGGGAATTCAGGAGCATGAGCTTGCCCGGGTTTTTGAGCGGTTTACCAGCTTGCATCATGAGAAAGAGGAAGGAAGCACCAACAGTGTGGGCATAGGTCTGTCCCTCACCAAAAAACTGGTCAACCTTCACCACGGCGACATTTCTGTCCAAAGCCAGCCCGGAGAAGGAACCGACTTTACCTTTTGGCTTCCTGCGAGCCTACCTACACAAGAGCAAGTGGCTGATGACACCGTGGACCATGCCATGCTTACCCGGCTCCATGAACACGTACAGGCGGAATTTTATCATAAAGACAGCCTCGATCAGGAATTGATCAACATCAGCCTGGAGCGCCATGAGCATAACCTCCTGATCGTGGATGATAACATACAGATTCTGAACCTGCTGAAAGACATGCTCTCACATCAATACAACGTAACCTCCTGCACCAGGGCAAAAGAAGCGCTCACCATCCTTGCCAGCAGGAAGATTGACCTGGTGATCAGTGATGTAATCATGCCAGAGATGAGTGGCTACGAACTCTGTGAAGCCATCAAAACCAAAATTGAAATCAGCCACGTTCCGGTCATCCTGCTCACAGCCAAGGGACAAATGGAGGAACGCATAGAGGGACTGCAAGCCGGTGCGGACGCCTACATTCCCAAACCCTTTCATCCCGATCACCTCAAAGTGAGAATAGAAAAGCTCATCAGTATACGAGAAGTACTCAAAAAGAAGTTTGATGCCTACACCCCTCATGAAAAAGAGTTTGCCTCCTTTGGGATAGGTGCCAAAGACGATGAGTTTTTCCAGCTCATGGATCAGTTTATCAAAGATCAGATGAATGACCCTCAGCTGGATGCGCAACACCTGGCCAATCACCTGGGCATGAGCAAAACTTCCCTCTATAAGAAAGTAAGGGCCCTGACCGGGCAAACGCCACACGCCCTGATCAACCAGTACCGGCTCAAGAAAGCAGCCTTTTTGCTGACCAACTCAGAGTACAACGTATCCGAAATCATCTATATGACGGGCTTCAATAGCCGGTCTTATTTCTATAAATCGTTTCAGGAAATGTTTCATTGCTCTCCTTCCACCTATGGCAATGATCAAAACTAGTTGAGTACGGTACCACTCGCTCAAATGTGATACTCCACTCCTATTCGGGGTGGTTCACCCTGCTTGTCTATGAATAAACTCCGTGACTTGAAATAACTAACCGCAAGATTGGACAACTGAATAATCAACCGCTATTTTACTTTTGCTAAAAAAACAGTCAAAAGGTTGATAAAGGAAGTGCTAACATACATCAATCACCACCTGGATGGAGACATTTCACTTGAGAAGCTTTCAGCCATTTCGGGTTATTCTCCATTTCATCTGCATCGCAAGTTTAAACTTGAAGTGGGTGAACCGGTCGGCCATTTCATCATTCAGCAACGCATCGAAACAGCTGCTTTCCTGCTGGCGCTGACTTCACTGCCCATCTCCAGGGTGCAATCCCTGGTGGGTTACCAAACAGCCAGTTCATTCTATAAGGCTTTCAGAAAAGTGATGAAGCTGTCTCCAAGTGAGTTTCGGGCCAACAATCGATACACTTCAGCTCTGACCCAAATCAACAGCAGCGAATACCTGTCGCTGAACTATGAGATCCAATCACTGCCGCCCCGAAATGCCATCGTATTCCCCAGCGTCGGCAATTACTTCAAAAAGGAGATTTATGCTGTCTGGGATGACGTAAAAGCTTATCTGGACATCCATAAATTAAACGAAAGCCAGTTTAATTACATCGCCATTTTACACACCTGTCAAAACATTACACCGGACCTGCCTGGCAGATATGATGCTGTGATAGTGCCTAAGCACAATCAGTCATTAGCCTCCAATAAATTCTTTCAAACTCAGGTTCCCGGTGGCGATTTTATCAGGTACCGATTTTGTGCAAGTGCCGACCAGTTTCAGAGATTATCACTGGTCATTGGCAGCCATATGAAAAGCCAGGGAATCCGGCATGGAAGTGGAATCTCCTATCTGGAATTCAGCTCCCTGCCCGATTCAAAAGATCCCAACAACCTCCTTACCGATTGGTATCTGCCCATTCAAAAGTGAAAAGTTAAAAACTCAATAGATTAAGACAGACTAATAATGAAACAGCAAGTTGATTTATTCACCCCCATTCACAAGGCCATCCGAGCGATGCTTTACCAGCTGGGTGCAGAGTTGCAGTCCGCCGACCTGACGGATCAAGGAGAATGCAAAACGATGCTCGATAAGCTGGAGAATTGCCTGGAGCTCCTGGAAGAGCATGCACGACATGAAGATGAGATCATCTTTCCGGGAATAGACCAGGCATGTCCGGGCATCACCCACGAATCTCATGAAGAACACATGGCCTACACCCATAAAGTAGATGCCATCCGTGAGGTTATTACAGCCATCAGAAATGCACAGAAAGGACAATCAAATACTCGCTTAACTGCTCAACTGAGGTTTATTTTCGCAGACTTCATTGCATTTTACCTGCTTCACATGAACCATGAGGAAGAGGCCTTAATCAAAGCATCCATTGACCACCTCACTCCTGAGGAGCTGATGGATATACGTCTGAAAGTTCAAATGGATACCTCTCCGGAACGTTACACCGAATGGCTCCACTGGATGCTTCCGGCCATGGACTTGTCAGAGTTAGCACCTTTGTTTAATCAGGTGAAACAAAACGCACCGGACAGTGTATTTCGAAAATTTCAGTTTGTCGGTGTATCAACCATACCAGAAGACCGCTGGTCCAGGCTGAACGAACTGGTTGACTAAATCACAACCAGCCAGAATACGGGACCGCCTCAAAAGCATTTGGGACGGTCCTTTTTGTTTTCAAATGACTCTAGGTGAGTTATTTTTTGGACCTGATAGATCACGCCAGAACCCAACCAAAAGACCTAACCCATGGCAATCCGCGCATATCCCTAAGCACATAAAATACCTCTGCTATGCAATCGATTGTTTTTCATATCGCTTTTAGTTTATTTCGTCTATTGAAGAGTTCATACACCAGTGAAGCTCCAATACATGCTGATCCCAATTTTAAACCCATTCCAACATGAAAATTTCTTGTTTGAAAGCTGTTTTCTCTCTTATCCTACTTTTGTCACTCCTTGGTTCGCAAACGGGATATGCCCAATCTATTCAAAAGAACAGGGTAATTATACTCACCGACATAGAGGCCGACCCAGATGACACACAATCCCTGGTGCGCCTATTTTTATACTCGAATCAAATAGAGATCCAGGGGATTATTGCGACGACTTCTTGCTGGCACACCTCAGAAGTAAATCCGGAATCCATTCATAAAATCATTGATGCTTATGGTGAAGTACGACCGAACCTTCTGAAACATGAAGCCGGCTTTCCTGACACTCAAACACTATCGAGGATGGTCAAAGAAGGTTTGCCCAAGTATGGCATGGAAGGTGTGGGTGATGGAATGGACTCTGAAGGATCAGACTGGATCATAAAAATACTGGAGCAGGAAGATGATCGCCCGCTGTGGATCTCTACCTGGGGAGGTGCCAATACCCTCGCTCAGGCATTATACAAAATCCGAAATACCAAACCGGCTGCTGAAGTCAAAAGGTATGTTTCCAAACTCCGGGTCTACACCATCTCCGACCAGGATGACAGTGGTATCTGGATCAGAAATAATTTTCCTGATTTGTTCTACATCGTGAGTCCAGGTGATGACTATGGCAGTGCTACCTGGACAGGAATCAATGGTTATGTGCAGGGCGTGGACAACACCACTATCAGCAACAGTTGGATCGCTCAAAACATCCAGCAAAACCACGGCCCTCTGGGGGCAGCATACCCTGATGTGGCCTGGGGTGTAGAAGGTGATACTCCGGCATTTCTCTCCTTGATCCCCAACGGACTCAACGAACCCGAACATCCCGAGTGGGGTGGCTGGGGTGGTCGCTATGAGCTGTATAAGCCTGATTTTTCCAAAACAAAGGAAGGAGGCTCCATTGTCACCATCACACCCGAGACCAGAGCCATCTGGACCAATGCCATCGACCGCTATACCCCCTACCTACCCAACGAATATGGCCGCTCAGTGAAGCCCGACAGTGTTACTTTTTCCAACGACAAGGTCACGCTATGGCGGTGGCGCGATGATTTTCAAAATGACTTTGCTGCCCGAATGGACTGGTGCTTCATGTCGTATGAGGAAGCCAATCACCCCCCTGTTCCCGTATTGAGTCATTCGGAACAAATCACGGTAAAATCCGGTGCCGGCTTTACGTTGGATGCCTTTGACTCCACAGATCCCGACGGGGATAGTTTCAGTTTTCAATGGTATCACTATCCCGAGGCTGGTACTTATAAAAAGCCCATCAAGGTGAACGGTGCTGAGAATGTGCACATGGCTTATTTCACAGCGCCGAAAGTAGATCAGCAGGAAACTGCCAATTTCATCCTGAAGGTGACGGATAGAGGCGAGCCTCCGTTATCCAGGTATAAAAGAGTCATTGTGACCATCCTCCCTGAATAGCGTCAAGGATAAGTTTTCATCCCTTATTTCTTATCGGAATTGCCCAAGCAAGTGCCTATGACCTATCCAATCCCAACTGCAACCGGCTGTTCACGTATTCAGTTTCTTCTCTGGTGAGTTTAGAAGAGCGATTCTTGATGGTGGCATTCACCTTGGCCAGGTCTTCATAGTGGAAGGCCTCAAAGCCATATTCTTCCGTTTTGAGCACATAATCATAGGGCCCGCGCTGGGAGATCAGTTTTACGAAAATAGGCGCTGTTTCCACCACCAGAAATAGCAGCATCACAAACCAATTGGCCACATTGATGGCGGAACTTTTGGCCGTCAGGCGATCCAGTGCCTCTATGCGGGAAGCCAGCCCGGTCAATTGTCCTGCTTCCGTGGCGGCGAGTTCTGCCTGCTCCCGGGCATTCAGCTCGGTGAGGGCCTGCTCTTTTTCCGAAATCTGCGGGGTGTTGGTGGCGATGAGTGCCTGCAGTTCGGCATCCACCCGGTCGGCATCCGCCTTTTTGATCTGGTAAATCGGCCCGGCATTTCGCTGCTGCGTACCTCCCGTGCCATCTGCCTCTTCCCGGGCAATTTGCCGGAGTTCGTTTCTACTTGCCGTTTTGGCCACCACTTCATCTTTCAGCGATTGAATCTCCGCATTTAGTCGTGCGCGAGTGGCCGTGAAGCGCTCTTTTACCGTCAGTTCTTTCAGGGCCAGGTCCTCCTGCATCATGGAAGTGATCTCGCTGTTGACTTCCTTTTCAAAAATCTTGAGTTCCAGAGGTTTGGCGATCACGATGGAGATGACCAGCGCCAGCACCAGCCTGGGGAGTACCTGTAGCCATTCCTGTTGCGGCTGGCCATTCTTGCGCATGCTGGAGACAATAAACCGGTCCAGGTTAAAGATCATCAGTCCCCACAGGATCCCAAAGCCCGCAGCCAGCCAATAGCTATCAAAGACAGTGAACAGTGCATAACCTCCGGCCAGCGCCGCAAAAATGCCCGTGAAAAATATGGTGGCCCCTATTCCGACATATTTACTCGACTCAGATGGACAATTGGATAAGATCGCTCTATTTGCTCCGGCGCATAACCAGAAAAACACTTTTAACCTGTTCATGAACCATTGAACGACGAGTTTTTAACAATGTTATTGTGCTATGCGGGTTTTTGATAACTGGCTCACTCCCCTTACCTCTCTCCAGGCATAGGCTGATTCACACCACTGCGATAAATAATGCTTGACTCGTAATGGTTATTCTGTTATTTTGACAACAATAACATTAAGGTATGTGGAATACGCATATAGCCAGATGTTGTGCTTAACCAACTACGTCTATGGAAATCCCAAAATTTCATGAAACTTTTATCCCAATTCTCAGAGTGCTAGAGAACGGAGAAACACTCCAGGCACGAGAAATGTACCAAAAAGTTATCGATCTATTTTACTCTGAACTAACCGATGAACAACTAGAACAGACCACAAAAAGTGGAGATCGTCTAATAATAAATAGAATTGCTTGGGGGAAGTCCTACCTTAAAAAAGGAGGTTATATTGAATTTCCGAAAAGGGGCTTTGTGAAAATCACAGAAAAGGGTCAAAAAAACAGCTCATCCAATCTCACATTAAATCAAGTTGAGAATTCTGAAAATTTCTTGGAGTTTTACAACCAAGAGAATCCCCAAAGCTCCGGAGTTCCAACAAAAATTCAAAATGCATCTCCTGAGGATCTCATAGATGAGGGGTTTAACTTAATTGATGTTCAGGTCAAAGATGAACTTCTTGAAAAACTGAAAACCATCGATCCATTTTATTTCGAAAAAGTTATTCTTATCCTATTGAAGAAGATGGGGTATGGTGACTTCATAGAAACATCCAAAACCGGAGATGGCGGGATTGATGGAATAATCAACGAGGATAAGCTGGGGCTCGATAAAATTTATATCCAAGCAAAGCGATATGGGGAAAATAAGGTTAGGGAAAAGGACATTCGGAATTTTATTGGTGCCATGAGTGGTGACACACAAAAAGGTGTTTTTGTTACAACTACTTCATTTGATATTGCAGCCGTTAAAAAGGCACATGATGCGCACCACACCATAATTCTGATTGATGGTCAAAAATTAGTTGATTTAATGTACCAGTATAATGTGGGAATTCAAATTAGAGCAACTTATGAGGTGAAGGAATTGGATAACGATTTCTTTGAAGTGGAATGACAGACCGAAATGAAAATGGCGAATCGTTGGGGAATTCCAAAAGAAGTAGAAAACCATGTAAAAACAAGAGATACTTGCTGTGTCTACTGTCGAACTAAATTCAAATCAGATAATGGTTCAAGATCAGCCAAGCCTTCATGGGAGCACATAGTGAATGATATAAGACTCAACGGAACAAACAATATCGCACTTTGCTGCATATCCTGTAACGCAAGCAAAGGCTCCAAGCTCCTTGAAGACTGGCTAAAGAGCAACTATTGTATTAAAAAAGATATAAATAAGAACTCCGTGGCTTGTGTAGTTAAAAACGCCATCTCAGACCCACCTAAATTAGATGAAAAATAAGGTTCCACTTCACTCTCAATAACCTCAGCCAGCCAACCCCTAATCTGCCTCGCTCCCCCTCACTCAACCACAAAAACACTGATGTAATTGGGGGTTTTATAGCCAATCGTTCTAATCTCATAGTCACCTCCGATAAGTGCGTTCACTCCCTCAGCTACATCCAGTTCTGAAGCCTCACTCCTGATCTGATTGTTTTTGATTCTGTAGGCTGCTTCTGCATTTTTAGTGGTGGTCAGTCGCTTTACTTTGATCATGTAGCCTGTGGCCGCCAATTGCTGTGCCAGCCGGTCGGCTTTTCCTTTAGAGTCCCGGCTGTCCATGGTTTCCTCCAGGTAGAAAATATCCACCCGAAAAGGCTGTATCTCCTTAGAAATCAGCGGTCGCTCGTAAACAGCCTTCTGCCGCTGAATGATCTCCAAGGCGGACTCAGGATCTGCTGAAGAAGTGTCCAGCTTTTCGAGTTTCTGCTCATCTGCCAGCAGTTTCTTGTATTCGTCATAGTCACCCTGCAGTTTCCCCTGGTACTCCACCCATCGCTCCCTCAGCCGGTCTGTAGGGGTCACTGTCGCAAAATATTCTGCCAGCTTCCATCGCTTCTCTATGTTATCGGCCTCCAGGATCAGGTCCACATATTTATCATATACCTGCATCTCTTTGATACCAGTCTCTCTTTCGGTGAAACCATCCTTCACCAAATTTCCAGAAAAAACCAGGGCCACCGACACGATATACCATTTACTGATCTCAATGATTTTGTCATAGCCCGCACTGGTCACCGGTTTGCCTGCCACCAGATAAAGGCCTAAACCAATCAAAAACAGGATGGGCAGGATCACATAGATCAGACTGATGAAGGACAATAAATCGACGATTCTTTCCATGGCGACGAGATTAATGGGTTTTACTGGTTTACAGTATTCATAGCTAACTGATGACTAAAGGTAGGTGGAAAAAAGAGGAGTTGCAATTTCGCTCATTACAGTGTTCAGACACGTGGGTACCGAAAAAACAGTTCCAGTTTTCACTTTTTTGACCGTATCAGTTTAGTTTTCTGTATTGCAGGTATCTACAAGGACTCCTGTTTCGTTTACTTTGATCTGAACTGCTAAGGAAAGGCAAAAAATCAACTGTTCGCAATGGAAGAAAATAGGTTTAAATATGAAACCATCGCTGGCAACATCCGTGACGCCATCATGCTGGGGTCACTCCATACAGGGGACAAACTACCATCCATTCGGCAAACAAGTCGGGAGCTGGGGGTCAGCAATGCCAGCGTGTTCAAAGCCTACTACCACCTGGAGTCTGAAGGACTGATTGAGTGTAAACCAAAATCAGGCTATTATGTCAAATATCATGTGCAAGACACACAACCACCAAGCCGCCAGCTGTTTAACCAGGACGCTTGTGAGGTTTCCAACAGAGCCCTGATTCATGATTTTATAGCTGCAAAACTCGCCAACCCCCATCACCTGGACCTGGGCACTGCGGTTCCGTCCACCGAACTCTTGCCCATCTCTGGTATTAAGAAGAGCATTCAACGAAGCTATCTGGATGACCCCCAGGCGGCTACTGCCTATGAAAACACCACGGGTCACCCCGGACTCAAGCGAAGCATCTGCCATTTTGGATTGAATTGGGGAAGGGTGATCACTGAAAATGAGGTGGTTATCACCAACGGCTGCATGGAAGCCATCGCCATGAGCCTGAGTATACTCACTCAGCCTGGTGATACCATAGCGCTCGAAAGTCCGGCCTACTACGGATTGCTACAGCTGATAGAGCACCTGAAACTCAGAATTATCGAAATCCCAGCCGACTCCACCACGGGCATCTCTATCGATGACCTGGAGCAAGCACTGCAGAATCAGGCTATTAAAGCCATTTTGGTGGTTCCCAACTTCAATAACCCCACGGGATCTTTAGTGCCGGATGAAAACAAGAAGCGGCTCGTGGCCTTGGCCAGTGCATATCAGATCCCGATCATAGAGGATGACATCTACGGCGAACTTTACTTTTCAGAACACAGGCCCAAAAACTGTAAGAGCTTTGATGAAAACGGATGGGTTATCTACTGTTCTTCATTTTCAAAGACCCTTGCACCCGGTTTTCGGGTAGGTTGGTGCCTTCCAGGCAGGTTTTACGAAGATTTTGTACAAAAAAAGTATGTCACCAACATTTCCACTTCCTCCATCAGTCAGGCCGTAATTGCCCACTTCCTGACACATGGGCGTTATGACTTTTATCTGAGAAAGCTGAGAAGTGCGCTCAAGACCCAGCACCTTCAGTATAAGCGCGCCATCTTCGATTACTTCCCGGGAAAGATTGCAAGCTCTAACCCTCAGGGAGGATTCGTTCTTTGGCTGGAGCTCCCCAAATCCAAAAACGCGCTGGCCCTTTATCAGGCGGGTGTCAAGGCAGGTATCATCATCGCTCCGGGTCAGATGTTTTTCGCCCGGGCCGACTATCAAAACTACTTTCGAATCAGCTACGGAAAGCCATTCTCTGAAGCTGTGGATGAGGCACTTAAAAAGCTGGGACGCCTGGCAGGCAGTGCCTGATCCCACTTTCCTAATAGTAACCAAAACCGAATTTTATCCAAAAAACACAGACCATGAATCCGATACTCAAAGAAGATCTGCAGACCATCAATAAGCTCCTCAGCGACACGCTGGTACAGGGACTCACTTATTTGTCGAAACTTGATGAAACGCCCACTTCGGTGGACCTCATTTCTCCTACCGAAAAGAACCTGAGTTCAGTTGGGGTAGGCGGCCAGGAAGCTTTGAAAGAATTCATCGATCGGTTTGAATCCTTAATGGTGGCTTCTTCCGGGCCACGTTATTGGGGTTTCGTAACCGGGGGCTCGACGCCTGCCGCGCTCATGGGCGACCTGCTGGCCACCATCTACGATCAAAATACGCAGACTACCAAAGGTCATGGGGATGTCTCAGCCATTGTAGAGTTCGAGACCATCCGCCTCCTGCTGGAGCTTTTCGGACTGCCGGATGACTTTATGGGTGGGTTTGTGACCGGAGCTACCATGTCCAACTTCACCTGCCTGGGAGCCGCCCGGCAGTGGGTGGGCAAGCGCCAGGGATATGACATTGCCAGATCGGGCCTTACCGAGCCCATTCACATCCTTTCGGCAGTACCACACTCCTCTTCAATCAAAGCATTGAGCATGCTCGGGATCGGGAGTCGTCAGGTGACCAAAATACCAACACTGGGCCCTACACGTGAGGCCATTGATATGAGTCAACTGGAAGAAGCAATCCTCAGGCTGAACGGTGAACCATTCATCCTCATCTCCAGTGGTGGCACGGTCAATACTGTGGACTTTGACGACATGAAAGCGATCTCCGCGCTCAAGGAGAAACACCACTTCTGGTGGCACATCGATGCGGCCTTCGGTGGATTTGCGGCCATCAGCCCCAAATACAAGCACCTCTTAGAAGGCTGGGAGCGCGCAGACAGCATTACCATAGATGGCCACAAATGGCTTAACGTCCCTTATGAAAGTGCCTTTTTCTTTACCAGAAAAGAACACACACTCCTCCAAATCGAAACTTTTCAAAATTCAAATGCGCCCTACCTCGGGGACCCGAACGAAAATTTCAACTACCTCAATTTTCTTCCGGAAAACTCAAGGCGTTTCAAAGCCCTGGCGGCGTGGTTTACCCTCAAGGCCTATGGCAAGGATGGATACCGGGAAATCGTAGAGCGAACGGTTAATTTAGCTCAGGAATTGGGGCAGTTTATCACAGATAGTGCCGCCTTTGAGCTATTGGCTCCGACACGGCTGAATACGGTTTGTTTTACCCTGACAAACGGAAGTGAAAAGGACGTGAATGCTTTTTTATCTCAGCTCAACGACCGGGGAAAGGTGTTTATGACCCCCACTTTCTTCAATGGACGGGCAGGAATCCGGGCGGCGCTGGTCAACTGGCGGACTACCACTGAAGATGTTCAGATCGTGAAAGAGGAGATGAATCAGGTGGTTCAGAACCTCCAATCAACTGTGCGGTGATCTCATTGGCTTCTTCTTTCTCGGATTGTCCATTCCTACATTTGGTTCTTTTTAAATGAGAAACTATAGTAGAGCCCGGCAGTGAGCCTGTTTCCACCTTCGATCTCAGCGAAATCATCGGTATTGAACGCTTGCATGAGCGGAACCTGGTACTGAATACTGGTGGTCACCCTACCAGCAAACAGTTGAACGCCAAACGTGCTAAGGAGTGAACTGCCGCCGGTATTGGCCTCTATGATTTGGTGATTTTTGTGTCGATCTGCGATCTCATAGTAGAGCCCGGCAAATGGAACCAGGGAGACCTTTTTCATTTCGAAATAATAAAAAGTATTTGCGCTCAGATTGAACTGGTTACCGAAACGATAGGCATGGGTGTTGGTGCTGTTTAGCTTCAGAGAAGTCTCCGAATTCACACCCATGTTTCCACGACGAATAGTGTAGTTGGCAGAAAGTACATAGTCAAGGCTTCCTGACCCAAGTTGAAAATTGCGATTGACCAGCTCCCCATTGTCGGCTTTATCAAATTCCCCCAGAGGCACCTTCAGTCCTGCTCCCACGTTGAGCGAATGCATAAATGCCCCGCTGAAATCACTTCCTGTGTTGAACGGGGAATAGTACAGAATCACCATTGGATCTCCAAAGCCCTCAGAGTGCACAGTTTGATGAGACCCCTGCATGTGGTTGATCATATAAGGCATCAGATAACGCACCTGAAACCGATTGCTGAGGCTGAATCTACCCATGAGGTCATAGCGCTGGTAGGTGTCCTCAGAGTATTCATCTTCAAAATAATACCCATCGTTATCAATGAATGCACTAAAGGAGGCATGGCTATATTTCACGCCTACGAAATGCGCATTCTGATTGGGTAAAAAGCCAAAATACAAGCCTGACAGGCTGCATCCGCACACGTCACACGCCTGACCACTGAAACTCAGTATTATGGCCGCCATGAAGAGGTATAGTTGTTTAGTCATTGTTTTGAAATTTTGGATCGGAGATCAGGTCTCTGTCCGTTAGTGTTTTGATAAATGAAATGAGCTTTGCTTTTTCGGCCTCCGTGAGTGAAATCCCCTTCACCTGGTCATTCTCTTTGAAAACCGGATCCAGAGTAGGCGAGCTTACCATTCCCTGATCATAATGATCCATCACTTGCTCCAAAGTAGAAAACCGGGCATTGTGCATGTACGGCGCGGTGATCTCCGCATTTCTCAGACTGGGCACCCTAAACTTCCCATAATCGGCCTCATCCTCGGTAATTGCCCCCCGACCAAGGTCGGTGAATGTGCTGCTGAGTCCATTATTTCTATAGGAAAAATCTGTGAACAACTCCCCCGAATGACAAGTAGCACACTTCTGATCGAACAGCTGCATTCCCTCAAGCTCCTCGCCAGACAGGGTTCCTTGGCCAAGTATGTATTGGTCATATTTGGAGTTGGCAGATACCATCAGGAGGGTAAACTGAGAAAGCGCATGCAACAGATAAGGAGAAGTAATCTTATCCACACCAAATGCTTCTTTGAACAATTCGGGATACCGCTCGTCCTGGTTGAGTTTGCTGACTACATTGGCCAGAGACTCGTCCATTTCTACCTCCGACTCGATGGCATTGATCGGCACAAAATCCAAATGGCTCACCCCGCCATCCCAAAAGAACGCTTTCATGAAGGCCAGATTGGCCAACATCGGCGCATTGCGAAAGCCTGCCTGATTGTCTATGCCTATGCTCACTGGATGTAGTGGCATGTCTGCGAAAGCCCGTGATTGTTGATGACAGTTGTTGCAGGACACACTTTTATCCCTCGAAAGAATGGGGTCAAAAAACAGGCGTCGGCCCAGCTCAAACCCCTCTCTGGTTACCGGATTATTTTCAAAGGTATAAGTGGGCTCAGGAAAGTGCGCCGGTTTTTCGAACGCATAAATGTCCTCTTCCGGGTCAATGCTTTCTCCCCCACAACTCCCCAAAAACGAAAGAAGTACCCAGCTAAATGCCAGGTACTTTTTTAGGACATTAATCATGACTACTAGTACTTTGGTGTACATGATGTACACTAAAAGTATTTGAAAGCTGATCGGCCAGAACCTTTCCACCTTTGGGGGAATGGATCGAATAAGTCGTGCTGAAATCAACCTGCGCTCCATCCAATATTTTCAGCACATCCGTGATCAGGTGAGCCAATGGTGAGCGCTCCGGGTTGACCGTAACGGTGGTTCCAAACTCCAAAGTGACTGTCTTGGTGTTATTGATAAAATTCTCATTATCAGTCACATCTTTCCATCCGCCCACATGAAAACCAAAGGTCTTTTCGAGTACCTCTACCCCATTGCCATGGTCCACATAAGTCTGACCCGAGTGCTCTGCGGTTCCTTCCATCATCAGGCCGATGTAGCCTGCATTCCAGTTCCAAAACCAGGCGCCGGCAGCCGGGTCCAAAACACCCCCGGCGGCACCCTCCTTCATTCCCTCTTCCGCCACACCAATGGTAAACGTGATGCGGTCATAGGTCCCTGCAGGCACCTTTTCCAAGAGAATATTACGGGATGCAGAATTGCTTTCCTTTAACAGGTAATACCCTTTCGATTCATCAGCAGTTACACTCATCTCGTCCTGAAAGTATTCGCCATTTGGCCCCTCCAGGGTCACCTTACTCACATAATACCCCAAACTGGAAAGATTGAATGGCCCTCCATCAGAGGTTTCATAATCATAGTCAGTAGATCCAGGTACTCTCAGGGTGATACCCTCTGCACCTACCTTATTTTCAAAATACACCTGAAAGGTGCCAAATTCATCAGGATTAACCTCGTCACCACCGCAAGACCATAGCAAAGTGGTCAGCGATATCATCGCCATCAGATTAAATATTTTCATCGCTTTCGATTATTCGTAAAATGTTAAAGAATAGGACATGGGAGTCCAACGACAGGTCATACCTCTGCCACGAAAGACTCCAAAAACTAAAATGTAGGGATTAGCTTATCCTAACCGGGGTGGATGAAAAATATCGAATGCCAGACGTGATTTGGGAAAATGCTCACTTAGTGCAGAAAAAGTCAAATCCTGAATAGGGCTCAAATTATCTGTAGCCCACTCAAAGCACCTGATCTCGGAAAAGAAAAAGGTGAAAGTCTTCGGCGTGAGCTGCCTGGATTTCTCCTGATGCTCCTTGGCTTTATCCAGCTGTGCGGCAAGGTAGCAACTCCCCCCACATACGGTGATGGGCTGCTTCCGCTCTACACACAGTACTTTGGCGATATAATCCCTGCGCATTTCAAAATCCAGGTAGACCAGAGGAGTTACCAGCGCACTGCCCATATTGGCCAGGACTATGATGGCAATTACAAAAGACTTTACTCCGGTCATCCCGGCAAAAGTCAGAAGGTCATGGATTCTTTCAAAGGATTTTCAAAGAATTTACTCTCGCCTACAGGCATCTCAGGAGGAATCATGAAGGAGACTGGGTTCTCAGTTCAATTGCCGATACTCCTGCGGCGTGTACCCCACCCGCTTTTTGAACAACCGGGAGAAGTGCTGTGGGTACTTGAAACCCAGTTCGAATGCAATTTCCTTGACAGACTTTTCCGATCCAAAGATCTTGTCTTTGGCGATCTCTATCAGTTTGGATTGAATGTAATCTTGAGCAGACTTGCCCGTTTCTTTTTTAATGAGGTCACCGAAGTAGTTGGCAGACAGGTGAAGCTCATCCGCAAAGTACGCCACAGAGGGCAGTCCGTGAGAGTATGGTTTTTCCGAATTGAAATAACCGTTCATGAGCTCCTCAAAACGCGAAAGAATGCCCGAATTCACGTGCTCTCTTGTGATAAACTGCCGATCATAAAATCGCTCACAATAATCCAGAAACAGGCCAATATTGGAAGTGATGAGCTTTTTGCTGTGCTTGTCGACAGGTCGCTTCAGTTCGTTTTCGATTTTGGACATGAGGTCCAGAATGGTCTGCTGCTCTTCCGGCGAGAGGTGCAGCGCTTCGCTCAGGTGATAGGAGAAAAAACCGTACTCATCAATTTGTCTGGCCAAAGGAGTTCCCAGAATCAAGTCCGGATGAAAGGTCAGACCTCTGCCAGCCGGCTTGTAAATGTCCATTTTGTTGCTGACATCCACCACTTGCCCGGGCC
The DNA here is from genome assembly GCF_040222955.1 of Marinoscillum sp. Classification (GTDB taxonomy): domain Bacteria; phylum Bacteroidota; class Bacteroidia; order Cytophagales; family Cyclobacteriaceae; genus Marinoscillum. The sequence goes on from NZ_JAVKCA010000014.1 coordinate 75,600, forward strand.
CCACAAAGACCAACGTGCCCTCCTGATAGTCATAGTTGTTTTTGCCATAGGCCAGGTCTCCACACTTCACTTCCTTCAGGAAAATGGCGTAGATCCCAAAAGACATGTGATGGCCGTGTCTTGGTTCTGCTTTGGAGAAGTCCAATACACTCACCAGAGGATGTAAAGTAGGATGATTGTTGAAATCATTATAGGCCTTGATGGAATCGAAAGTCAGTTGATCACTCATAGCATTGTGTATTTCCGGGTTTAAATCTAACTGGTAAAAAAGGACTATCAGGAGACCATCAGTAATAATGGTACTACTAACAGTAATCTATATACTAACCCTTTGACCATCGGGGCGTAAGATTGCATAGTCTATTCGAAAACAAATCAACCCCAAACTATGCAATCTCTTAACACCTTTCAAATGAAGAAATTATTTATCTGCCTATGGGTCATCCTGGGAGCAGGACACTGGACCTTTGCTCAAAGTGCTGATACAGAACAGGAAATCAAAGACTTATCTGAGCAAAAGTGGCAATGGATGGCAGACAAGAATGTGGAAAAGCTGGAGCCTCTATTCCACGATGAGTCCAAGTTTGTGCACATGAGCGGGTCATGGAAAAAAGACCGGGAACTGGAAATCATCGAGAGTGCAGCATTTGGTATAAAAACACCATTGTGCATGACGTAGATGTAAAGCTCTTTGGCAACACCGCCATCGTTTGGAGCCGCATCACACTGGAAGCCCATGTTCGGGGAAATGATGTGTCCAATGAGTTTACCACCACTGAAGTCTACCAGAAGCAATCGGACAACTGGATGCTTCTGGACCTTACGTTCAGCAGTGTCCGTGATACCCACGAAATTCAACATTAAAATAATCATACTATGAAATCAATATTAAACGGACTGCTACTGATCTTCTTAAGTGCCCACTCGTCCAGTGCACAGGCTGTTGACAAAGAGCAGGAAATCTTTGACCTCTCCAAAACCAAATGGGAATGGATGGCCAATAAAGAGGTAGATCAATTGACGGATCTGTTCCATGAAAAAGCCGTTTTCGTCCACATGGGTGGAAGCTGGGGCACAGAGCAGGAACTCAACATCATCAAAAGTGGAGGAATCTGGTACAAGAAAGCTGACATCCATGAAGCATCTGTCAACTTCATTGGCAACACCGCCATTCTGCTCAATCGGATTACACTGATTGCGGAAGTAGGCGGCAGAGAGGTGACCAATCCCTTTATGGTTACGGAGGTCTATGTTGAAGTAGATAGGGCCTGGAAGCTTGGATCTTTGTCATTTACCAAACTACTTGGAGGAGAATAAGGACCTTCAAAAGAACTGAGCGCTTCAAAATATCGCTAAAATGAAAAAAAGAAAATTAGGAAATCAGGCGAGCAAGCAAATGATGAACATTAAGTATCTGCCCCTACTCAGCTTCATGGGTATCCTCACCTTTTCCTGTAATCAGCCAGGTGAATCCGCACCTGCTGCACCTGTGGACTCAGCCCAGGCACAGATCTTCTCCAAAGGGGTGCGTATAGAGAGTGATCACTTTCATGGAAATGCCTGGTTGGACATCTTGGTCATGGCCGATAGTGTCAATAAAAATGCTGTGGGGAGTGTTACTTTTGAGCCAGGTGCCCGAACCAGCTGGCACTCACATCCAAACGGTCAGATTATCCTCTCGCTGGGAGGCGAAGGCTACTATCAGGAAAAAGGAAGTCCAAAGAAAATCCTGCGGAAAGGTGATGTGGTTAAATGTCCGGCAAACGTTCCTCATTGGCATGGTGCAAGCCCCGAAACTGAGTTTGTTCAAATAGCCATTACCAGCCGGGTGGATGGACCCACCGAGTGGTTGGAGCCAGTGACCGATGAGCAATACACGGAGTGATGTATGCTAACCCCGACCAAAACAGTAATTATGGTAGGTCAAACAGTAATACATATCATAATAATTTAACGCCTGCAGATTAAGATTGTAAAGGAGCAGCTCATCGTTGGTGATGGTTAATTACAAGAAAATGAGTAACTTCTGCGTTATCAGTAACCCATAAAATCCCAAATAGCTATGGCACAATTCAATCTGAAAATCAACGGCACAGACCTGGAGGTGAATGTGGACCCGCAAATACCCATGCTCTGGGTACTCCGTGATCACTTGAACCTGACGGGTACGAAATATGGCTGTGGTATCGCTCAGTGCGGTGCATGCACAGTGCATCTCAATGGAACAGCCACACGCTCTTGCATGCTGCCTGTCTCCGCGGTAGGCAACAATGAAATCACTACCATTGAGGGCTTGTCAGAAAGTGGCGATCATCCGGTGCAAAAAGCCTGGCTGGAGCACGATGTACCTCAGTGTGGTTACTGCCAGGCCGGTCAGATCATGAGCGCTGTATCCTTCCTCAAGTCCAACCCCAGCCCCACTGACGAGGAAATCGAAGGTGCCATGAGCGGAAACATTTGCCGGTGTGGAACCTATGTACGAATTAAAGCGGCCGTCAAAACTGCATCGAAAGCACTAAATTCTTAAATCATGACACTCCTGAAAACAAAAGTTGGAAGACGCTCATTCCTGAAAACTTCAGCTGCTGCCGGTGGTGGATTGATGATCAGCTTCAGCTGGTTGGCAAGCTGTACCAGTTCAACCTCCAAAGCTGAAGTACTGGCTATGCCCGAAGAATGGTTTGAGTTGAATGCCTATTTAAAAATTGGGGAAAATGGCGTAACGACCATCTTCTGCCCCAATCCGGAATTTGGCCAGAATGTCATGACCTCCATGCCAATGATCGTCGCTGAAGAGCTGGATATGGACTGGAAAAATGTGGTGGTAGAAATGGCGGAGTTCAACGCTGCCCTCTATGACCGTCAGTTTACCGGAGGAAGCCAGGGAATACGCCGGGGATGGAATCCACTGAGAATGGCTGGCGCTACTGCCCGACATATGCTGAAAGAAGCCGCTGCAGCCAAATGGAATGTTCCGGCAAGTGAAATCACAACCCAATCAGCCAAACTCATGCATAAGCCTTCTGGCAAAGAGGCCGGATATGGTGAGTTTGCCATGGCGGCCTCTCAGCTCACCCCACCGGAAGAAGTAACGCTAAAGGATGTAAAAGATTTCCAGATCATTGGAAACTCTAAAAAGAACGTGGACGGCAAAAAGATTGTGACCGGAGCCAAAATGTACAGCCTGGACATCCAGCAGGAAGGCATGTTGACCGCCATGGTAGCCCACCCCCCGGCATTTGGCTTACAACTCAAGGATTTCAATCCGGAATCGATCAGGTCCATGCCCGGCATTGTGGAGGTGTTTTCATTTAAAACATACACTGAAGACTATGGTCGTAACTTTTTCGACACCAACACTTTCCCGGAGCTGGTAGCCATTGTGGGCAAGAGCACCTGGGAGGTGATGAATGCCAAGAAAGCGCTGCAGGTGGAGTGGGAAAAATTTTCCAAACAATCCTTCACAATGGATGCCTTTGGTCAAAAGACTGAGGTAAGTGTACCCCCGGGCCTGGAAAGCAGTCAGGATCATCTCTCCTCCATGCGAAGAGAAGCTGCAAAACCAGGGATCCTTCTTCGCAAAGACGGAGACCCGGATAAAGTATTCAGGGAGGCAGCCAAAGTGATAGAGAAAACCTACTCCGCACCGTTTTTAGCACATAATCCCATGGAGCCTATCAACTGTGTGGCGGAGGTAACCCCGGACAAAGCGGTCATATATGCGCCTACACAAGCACCTGGCTTCATCGAAGGGGCCATTGCCAACCGATTAGGGCTGACACTCGATCAGGTAGAAATTGCCATGACGCGCATGGGAGGTGGTTTTGGACGCAGGGCCTATTGTCATTACATGGTGGAAGCGGCCGTCATTTCCCAAAGAATGAGTAAGCCTGTAAAACTGGTGTACACACGGGAAGATGACATGACCTTCGGTATTTACCGTCCGGCCTATATGGCTACCTACAGGGCTGCACTGGATGAAGACAATAACCTGATCGCTTATCATGTGAAAGCGGGTGGAATCCCTGAAAGTCCTTTAGGCCGCGGAGCGGCGAATCGATTCCCTGCGGGAGCCGTAGATCATTACCTGGCCGAGGAGTGGTCTGTAAACTCCAACATTACCATCGGAGCATTCCGTGCGCCCAGGTCCAATTTCCTCGGAGGAGTAGAACAATCCTTCCTCGATGAAGTGGCCGAAGCTGCAGGTAAAGACCCTATTCAGTTTCGATTGGACTTGCTTAAAAAGTCCAGGGAAAATCCGGTTGGGGAAAACAACGATTACGATCCTGATCGCTATGCCGGCGTATTGGAGCTGGTTCGTGACAAATCCAATTGGGGTGAATCTAATGAGGCACACCGGGGAGTGGCGGCTTACTTCTGTCACAACAGCTATGCCGCGCATGTTGTGGACATCAAAATGGTCAATGGCACCCCAAAGGTGGAAAAAGTGACGTGTGCGATGGACTGTGGTGTGGTGATTAATCCGGATGCTGCGGCCAATATGGCTGAGGGAGCCATCGTAGATGGGATTGGCAATGCTTTTTACGGAGAAATGACCTTCCAGAATGGGAGACCTGAAAAGTCTAATTTTGACGGGTATCGGATGATTCGAATGAATGAAGCTCCAAAGGCCATCGATGTTCATTTTGTAAAAAATGAAATTGATCCGACCGGATTGGGAGAGCCTCCCTTTCCCCCTATTTTTGGGGCAGTGGCCAACGCACTCTACAAGTCTTCCGGCAACAGGTACTATACTCAGCCCTTTCTCAAAAAAGGCGTTTCATTGGGCTAGCCGGATGACCCATCTCACCAAGTAAAGCCGTCAAACCACCCTTTAACCTTTTAAATAGCAAGCGTCTATGAAAATCATTGTTCTTATGGGTCTGCTTATGGCCTGCGCTGTGCATTTACCCGCGCAGGATCAAGGCCAGAAAGTTCGCCTTGCCAGGCTTGTGATTGACTCCACCCAGCTTGATGAGTACAAAGCATTGTTAAAAGAAGGCATCGAGGCTTCCGTACGGCTGGAGCCAGGTGTGCTGACCCTTTATGCCGTGTCAGAAAAGGAAAAGCCGAACCATTTTACCATTCTGGAAATCTATGCGAGCCAATCGGCTTATCAGGCGCACATCCAAACAGAACATTTCTTGAAATACAAAAACGGAACCCTGAGTATGGTTCAGTCTCTTGAACTCATCGAAACGGATCCTCTTGTCCCCCAAATGAAAATCAAATAGTGCACACCCATATCTCTGACATTCAGCGAACCAAACTTGATTTTTTGAATGATTTGTCAGTTATTGACAACTGATTGACATCTCATGAAATCACACCAATGATGAATGAAGAGCTGACTGTATCTATCCTGAGCATGGAGGCCACCCTGAATGAATGTGTGTTCATTGTGGTAGATCAGAGTGATCACAGGGTATACACCCGGGATCCTTTGATTCAGTCTGTGCTCATAACGGCCTTTTTATCTGATGCCCAGATTAAACTGGAGATAACTCCATCAAGGGAAATCCATAGGGTTATGGCCTTCGAACCGCAGGGTCAGTACAGCCACTCACCCAGTTCGTTTCAGTATACCCTCACAAGGATAGCTACACAGTATTCACCGGAAGATGGCCATAGACTGGAAGCTTTTATTTCGGGACCTGATGGAATAGAAAGACAATACAATCTGTCAAATATCTTTCTGCAAAATGCAATCCACGCAGCATTTTCCATTCACACCATCACCTTCCCGGAAACCGAGAATAAGATTGATGTGTCATTCAAAAATGGTGAAATCACCAAAATCCACATCGGTGATGGTTGACTGAATTCAAATCCGGATAAACCAGAAACTCAGGTGATTCATCACATGAGGTATTTTACACTCATTCAGTTCGCCCAAAAGCTTATCTTTGCGCTTTTCAGAAAAACATTTTATGTCAGAATTTCCTCCCTGCCCTGCTTGCAAGTCGCCATACACCTACCCATCAGACGCACTCCTGATGTGTCCCGAATGTGGACACGAGTGGGATCCACAGGCTGAGGAAGTCACAGACGCCTCAGTGATCAAAGATGCCAATGGCAATGTGCTTCAGGATGGTGATACCGTGGTGGTGATCAAAGACCTACCTGTGAAGGGGGCACCCAAGTCCATCAAAGCAGGAACCAAGGTGAAAAATATCCGGCTGACAGACGGTGACCACAACATCGACTGCAAAATTGACGGCTTTGGCGCCATGTCCCTCAAGTCAGAGTTTGTGCGGAAGGGTTAGCGCTGGTCGATCTCAAAAGTGACCACCGCTTTCCTGTTCCATTTGTTGCCTTTTGACTCCTGAACAGGCGCTTGCGGGACAGATTTTCCTACGCCCAGAGCGCTGATCTTCGCTTCATCAATATTGTGCGTTCTGATCAAGTAGTTGCTTACTGCTTTTGCCCTTTTTTCGGATAAGCTCAGATTATAAGCATCGTCGCCCATTGCATCGGTGTGGCCGGTAATTTTCACAATGAGTTGATCATTCAATTTAAGTGTTTGCACCATTGCATCAATTTTCTCCATCGAATAGGCCGTAATATCATAGCTATCAAAACCAAAAAAGATCGTGAGAGCCTCAGGGATCACAATCTCCTTACCTTCCAATGGCTTTTTATTTACCTCCGTCAATACTGACACTACTTCTGGTTCAGGTTCTGTCATGATCTCTGCTTCAGAGATGGGTTCTTCAGTGGTCACCAGCGCTGGTGCCTTAGCCGCATCGTGCTTCACCAGTGCTGTTTGATAAAGATCACTCAGCCCACCTGATCTGTTGCTGGAGAATAGAACGCTTCCATCTTTTGACTGATAAAAATAGGCGTCAAATCCCTCGGAGTTGATGGGAGCTCCGAGGTTCTTTGGTGCGGACCAGTTGGTCCAGCCATCACCCAGGCGTTCTGACTGATAGACATCCGCATCTCCCAACCCCTGGAATCCATTACTGGAAAAGTAAAGGGTTCGTTTGTCTGCTGAAAGAAAAGGAGAAATCTCAAATCCGGAACTATTGATCACATGACCAAGATGGATCGGTTTTGACCAGCCATTGGCGGTTTTTTCAGATACGTAAAGGTCCTCTTCTCCCAATGCATCCCCTCCCATCATGGAGATGATGAGTGTACTTTCGTCAGGCGTCAGATAAAACCCATAGTAGTCATTCTTGATCTCAATGGATATGGGGAGTTCATTTAACCTACCCCATTTGTCTCCATTTTGAGTAGAAGAAACAATTCCCCTTTCAGTTCGGTGATAAAGTGCGCTGTAATTATTAATGAGATACAAGGAATTACCGGACTCATTGAGTCCGACTACCGAGTTGTTGTCGCCATTATTCAGCGCTTTCAGGTTTTTTGCTTCGTCCCATTCACCTTCCTTTTTCTCACTCACCCAGATATCCTGTCCGGCTGCTTTTCCGCCCACATTCTTCTCGGAGAACGTACGCACAAAGTATAGCTTATTGCCCTCACTGGCCAGCATCGGCATGATTTCCTCTGCAGGGGAATTGACACCCGGAGATAGTTTTTCAACGGGCTGATAGAAGGCTTCCTGAGCAGTGGCAGGAATTGTTGCTATCATTCCAGCACATGCTGCCAAAAGCAGCTTACCACATTGGTGAATAGTTCTCATAGTTGAATAGTTTGATGCCTAAAACGATTTCGTGACTGGAATTATTAAACTGGTCGAAGTTGGAGGTTTTATATTCATAAGAGTATCCAAAATTCAATGCATCAGTGATGGCCAAACCCATCATGAGGATGTAGGTACCATTGTTTCTATAGGCCATACCGGCAGTGATGCTTTCATTGAACCGGGCCCTCATCCCCACATCGAAAAAGGAACTCACACCCTCTTCGGCTCTGAAAAACACGTTGGGTAATAACTCCACCCGATCGGTTACATACATTCGAAAACCGGCCAAAACATTATGACGAAAAGCACTTCCCTGGTTGTTGACCAACTCGTTTCCTGACAATAATGACGAGGCGACCTGCATGATGTTGTAGCTCACATATAGCTGATCCGAGTGAAACCCAATGCCTGTATTGATGTTCAGAAAGGTGCTGGATGTACCCCCATTCACATACGCCTGATAGACCGGATCATTGGCCGGATCGATCACCATGACTTTGTCCATCTCCACTTCACTGGCCATAATCCCTACGGAAGTACCAAGCGATATGTATTTACGATCAGCCACGGGCACATGTACAGCACCACTCAGCATACCTTCTGTTCGCTTCAATGGCCCAACCTCATCGGTCAGAATATATCCACCAAATCCAACTCTTAGAAAGGTACCTGGCTGATTCTCCGTGTACTGACCCGGGTCGCTCACACGCAAAGAGTGCCTTCGTTGCTCATTGTATCCTGGCCCAAAAGAACCATACGCACTCAAAAAGCTGGTTTGTGGAGCTCCTTCATAGCCTGCCCACTGCTTTCTGAAACCAGCCTTGACGTCAAGATAATCATGTACTCCGGTCAGAGCTGGACTATAAGCCGGTAGGTTTTGAAAGTACTGGCTCGTCAGAATCTTGCCTTGCCCGTTTGCACCATAGGCACAAAAGACCAGCCCGACAATCGTTGCTAAATGTCTGAATTTCATAATCGTTTATTTTAAGATTAGGACAAATCCTTTGTGTGTCTTACCTCCATCTCTGGTCAGATCCACGCTGTAGTAGTAAGTATCGGCCGCCAGTTCTCTTCCATTGTCTGTGCCGTCCCACGGTGTGGTGTAGCCTTTTGATTCGAAAACCACGTGACCATTTCTATCCAAAACAGCGACCCTGCTATTGGGAAAGAACTCTATTCCCGGAAGCTGCCATTGGTCGTTAGCTCCATCACCGTTTGGCGTAATGGCTGTGGGTATCATTATGTCGGCCACAGGCGTATTTTCCTCCACATCCGTCACCGTAATGGTGACATCCTGATTGGAAGCATTAACCCCATCACTGGCTACCACATTGATCACATAAGTATTGTTGGCGTCAGCATCCGTAGGATTTTCAAAGTCAGGAGCACTTTTAAAGGTCACTACCCCGGTGCTACCCACGATATCGAAGAGCGATTCATCGTTGCCAGTACCTAAGCTGTAAGTGATCGTTTCCGAACCGGTAGCAGTGGCGGTATAAGCCGTCCCGGTACCATTCTCTGCAAAACTCGCAGTGAGTGCTGAGGTGAAGACCGGAGCGGTATCATCCACATCCGTCACCGTGATGGTGACATCCTGATTGGAGGCATTGGAGCCATCACTGGCCACCACATTAATCACATAAGTATTGTTAGCGTCAGCATCCGTAGGATTTTCAAAGTCAGGAGCACTTTTAAAGGTGACTACCCCTGTGCTACCCACGATATCGAAGAGCGATTCATCGTTGCCACTTCCAAGGCTATAAGTCAGCGAATTAGCATCCGTTGCTAAAGCAGTATAAGCCGTCCCGGTACCATTCTCTGCAAAACTCGCAGTGAGTGCTGAGGTGAAGACCGGAGCAGTATCATCCACATCCGTCACCGTAATGGTGACATCCTGATTGGAAGCATTGGTGCCATCGCTCGCCACCACATTGATCACATAGGTGTTGTTGGCATCTGCATCCGCAGGGTTTTCAAAGTCGGGAGCGGTTTTGAAAGTCACCACGCCTGTGCTGCCCACGATATCGAATAAGGATTCATCGTTGCCGGTACCTAAGCTGTAAATCAATGAATTGGCATCCGTTGCTAAAGCAGTGTAAGCCGTCCCAGTGCCATTCTCTGCAAAACTGGCGGTGAGTGCTGAGGTGAAAACCGGAGCGGTATCATCCACATCCGTCACCGTAATGGTCACATCCTGATTGGAAGCATTGGTGCCATCACTGGCCACCACATTGATCAGATAAGTGTTGTTGGCATCTGCATCCGCAGGGTTTTCAAAGTCTGGAGCGGTTTTGAAAGTCACAACGCCTGTGCTACCCACGATATCAAATAAGGATTCATCGTTGCCAGTACCCAAACTGTAGGTGATCGTTTGCGAATCGGTAGCAGTGGCAGTATAAGCCGTACCGGTACCATTCTCTGCAAAACTGGCTGTGAGGGCCGAGGTGAAGACCGGAGCGGTATCATCTACATCGGTCACCGTGATCGTCACATCCTGATTGGCAGTGTTGATTCCATCACTTGCCAGCACGTTGATCACATAAGTGTTGTTGGCATCTGCATCAGCAGGGTTTTCAAAGTCTGGAGCGCTTTTGAAGGTCACCACGCCTGAGCTACCCACGATATCGAATAAGGATTCATCGTTACCGGTACCTAAGCTGTAAGTCAGGGCGCTGGCATCCGTTGCCAAAGCAGTATAAGCTGTACCGGTACCATTCTCTGCAAAACTGGTGGTGAGTGCCGAGGTGAAGACCGGTGCAGTATCATCTACATCTGTCACTGTAATTGTCACATCCTGGTTGGAAGCATTGGTGCCATCACTGGCCTCCACATTGATCACATAGGTGTTGTTGGCATCTGCATCCGCAGGGCTTTCAAAGTCTGGTGCGTTTTTGAAGGTTACCACTCCCGTGCTACCCACGATATCGAATAAGGATTCATCGTTGCCAGTACCCAAACTGTAGGTGATCGTTTGCGAATCGGTAGCAGTAGCGGTATAAGCTGTACCGGTACCATTCTCTGCAAAACTGGCGGTGAGTGCCGAGGTGAAAACCGGAGCGGTATCATCTACATCTGTCACCGTAATGGTCACATCCTGATTGACAGTATTGATTCCATCACTGGCCACCACATTGATCACATAGGTGTTGTTCGCATCTGCATCCGAAGGGTTTTCAAAGTCTGGGGTGATTTTGAAAGTCAATACGCCAGTGCTACCCACGATATCGAATAAGGATTCATCGTTGCTGGTACCTAAGCTGTAAGTCAATGCATTGGCATCCGTTGCCAAAGCAGTATAAGCTGTACCGGTACCATTCTCCGCAAAACTGGCAGTGAGTGCTGAGGTGAAAACCGGAGCGATATCATCCACATCCGTCACGGTGATGGTGACATCCTGATTGGAAGCATTGGTGCCATCGCTCGCCACCACATTGATCACATATGTATTGTTGGCATCTTCATCTGCTGGGTTTTCAAAGTCGGGGGCGGTTTTGAAAGTCACTACCCCTGTGCTACCCACGATATCGAATAAGGATTCATCGGTGCCGGTACCTAAGCTGTAAGTCAATGCATTGGCATCCGTCGCTAAAACAGTATAAGCCGTCCCAGTGCCATTCTCTGCAAAACTGGAGGTGAGTGCTGAGGTGAAGACCGGAGCGGTATCATCTACATCCGTCACGGTGATGGTGACATCCTGATTGGAAGCATTGGTGCCATCGCTCGCCACCACATTGATCACATAGGTCTTGTTGGCATCTGCATCAGTTGGATTTTCAAAATCAGGGGTGCTTTTGAAAGTCACTACGCCAGTGCTGCCCACGATATCGAAGAGGGACTCATCATTACTACTTCCAAGGCTATAAGTCAGCGAATTGGCATCCGTTGCTAAAGCAGTATAAGCTGTACCGGTACCATTCTCTGCAAAACTGGCAGTGAGTGCTGAGGTGAAAACCGGAGCGGTATCATCTACATCCGTGACCGTGATCGTCACATCCTGATTGGTAGTGTTGATTCCATCACTGGCCACCACATTGGTTACATAAGAGTTGTTGGCGTCTGCATCCGTAGGGTTCTCAAAGTCTGGAGCGTTTTTGAAGGTCACCACACCTGAGCTACCCACGATATCGAATAAGGATTCATCGTTGCCGGTACCTAAGCTGTAAGTCAATGCATTGGCATCTGTGGCTACTGCAGTATAGGCTGTTCCAGTGCCATTCTCTGCAAAACTGGCAGTGAGTGCTGAGGTGAAGACAGGTGTAATGTTATCAAGGTATTCATAAGCGCCCATGTCAATCACATCAATACTTGGCAGGCCATCGTAGAGACGTGGGTTACCTGCTAAATCAACATCATTGGCTATGTCGCCACCTGCATTGGTATACAAACTATTACTCCCCGTATTTACGGCTGAGCTCGTATTTTTAAGACTAAAATCCTCGTTGGCGGGATCGTTAAAGATGTCTGTATCCGTCAGTTCGCTAGCATCAATGTTGCCATCACTAATATCACTATTCCCTTTAATCAGACAGTTCTGAGCCGTGTAATCTCCCGTAACAACATCCCATATGATACTGTTATAAAGGGTCACACCAGAATTTTGAGACACACAACCTGGCACTTCTTCGCTACTCACGGTAGCCTCATTTCCCACAATAGAAACATTGGTAAGTGTGGGGCCTGATAGATCAACATTATACATTCCGCTACCATTTTCACTCGCCTGATTACTTTCAATAGAGACATTCAGTAGCGTAGGTGAAGAACTCTCCTGATTGGTCATCCCACCGCCATCTTTGGCTTCATTATTTCTTAAAATCACCAATTGGAGCTTTGGAGAAGACTGATAGCTGAACATCCCCCCACCAGATTCTGTACATGTATTATTATGGAGAATAACATTTTTATAGCTGGGTGAAGAGACAGAATTATAAACCCCTGCCCCAGAGCACTTATAGACTTGGTTACCATTAATTAAAATATCAGAATATGCATTGGCATTTCCTCCGGTAAGGCTAAAACCATCTAAGCTTGCTGTGCCTATATCACCAGAGCTCACCAGTACATTGTAGATGTTATCACTGGCATCATTTTCCGTTCCTATATCACCGTTTAGAATAGTTCCCTTTGTTTGGTCGGAAGAAGGGAGAATACGCGTATCCGTCAAATCCTCTATGCCGTTGGCGGGATCAAAACCACCATACAACTGAACGTTCTTCACCATGGAAAAGCTATTATTACGTGCCTGGTCAGTACCAAAATTCACTCCATCTTCGGGACTATACATGGGTTGATAAGTACCTATGGACACATATATTTTTAAAGGTGTAGTTTCCCACGAATTATCATAATTCTCCTTTGCCCATATCATGGCGTCTGCCAGTTCAGTAATGGCATTGGCCCAGGAGCCACCTCTGCCATTGCCGCCACTTACGCTTTTGTTAACATATAGGATGTTGTTGATATCGGGGGTCATGACGCGGGAGACATCCACTACAAATGACTGGGTTGCTGTTCCCCCATTGCCATCACTGGCAGAAAGCGTCACGTTATGATTCCCTACCTGGCCTGTTGCATCACCCGATAGCTGATAACTATTCAAACCTATTTTGCGAATAAGACTATTCCCCTGATCTGCCACATAGACCTCCCCGGCAGCATTCATCGCCAAACCGATAGGGCCATTAAAGCTGGCGGCAGTTCCTGCTCCGTTATCCGAGCCAGGGGTTAGACTGGATCCGGCAATGGTGGTTACCACTCCTGAAGGGGTAATCTTTCTAATGGTATGATTACCATATTCTGAAATCAATAAATTACCTGAACCATCTACAAGTACATCAAATGGAGTGTTAAACGATGCACTCGTACCCGTACCATCATTGGCTCCGGCACTACCCGTTCCGGCAATGGTGGTGACTACTCCGGCCGGAGTAATCTTTCTAACCAGGTGACTGTTTTGCTCAGTTACATACAAATTACCAGAGGCATCAATATCTATTGCATTGGGTCCGTTAAAACCGGCATCAGTACCCGTACCATCCGCTGGGGTTCCGGAACCTGAACCTGCAAATGTGGATACTTCTCCTGCCGGGGTGATTTTTCTGATGAGGTTATTCACAATTTCGGCTACATACAGATTACCCGAAGCATCAATCGCCATACTGATGGGCCCCGAAAAACGGGCATCGGTGCCGGTTCCATTTACATTCCCACGCACACCATTTGTTCCCGCAAAAGTCGACACTTCACCCGCGGGAGTTATCTTCCTGATGATTTGATTACCAAAATCTGCCACAAACAAATTGCCTGAAGCATCCATGGTCATACCAGTAGGGTTGGCGAAGCTGGCTGCCGTACCCGTACCATTGGCTGATCCATAGTCACCGGATCCTGCTAAGGTACTTACATCTCCTGTAGGGGTAATCTTTCGGATGCGATGCCCGTAGGTGGCTACATAGAGATTGTCCGAGGCATCCATCACCAGGCCAACGGGTTGAATAAAACTGGCAGCCGTACCATTTCCATCAGCAAAACTCGCATCACCCGATCCGGCAAATGTTGAAATAGGTAAAACCGAATTCAACGAAAGCCAATCTGGCTTCACCGTTGCCGTCACGGTCACAGCATCATTGTCCAGGTCGCTGGTCTCAATGTCATAAGTATAGGTTTCATCATCATCCACGGAGGTAACTGCCGTAGAAGTGAAAGCAGGTTGTTCGTTTACATTGGTTACTGTAATGGTCACATCCTGATTCACCGAATTTGTGCCATCACTAGCCACCACATTGACCACATAAGTGTTGTTGGCATCTGCATCCGCAGGGTTTTCAAAGTCAGGAGCACTGCTGAACGTCACCACTCCGGTACTGCCTGCGATATCAAACAACGATTCATCGTTGCCTGTACCCAGGCTGTAAGTGATCGTTTCCGAATCGGTTGCAACTGCCGTGTAGGCCGTACCTGTACCATTCTCCGCAAAGGAAGATGTAACCCCGGAGGTGAACACCGGAGCGGTGGCATCAGTCACCGTAACTGTAAAGGTCTGGGTGGCTGTGCCGCCATTGCCATCGCTGGCAGAGAGAGAAACGTTATGATCCCCTACTTGTCCCGCCGGATCTCCTGATAACACGGCAGGGTGTGTAATGTCTATTTTTCGGATTCTGTAATTGATCCCATCGGCTATGTACAGATCTCCTGACGAATCGAAGGTAAGATCAAATGGACGGGCAAATTTGGCAGCTGTACCAGTGCCATCTCCAAATGACTCACTTCCATTTCCGGCCAGTGTAGTCACCGTGCCATCCGTGGTTATTTTTCTGATGCGATGGTTGAACAGTTCAGCCACATATAAATTACCCGCGGCATCAAAGTCCATTCCGTGAGGGAAGTAGAACTGTGCTGCTGCACCCACCCCATCGTTATAACCAGACGTAGAGCCAGCCAGCAACGTCACCTCTCCAGCCTGGGTAATTTTCTTGATTTTGTGGTTGCGATCAGCTACATACACATTGCCATCGTTGCCTACAGCGATCCCTTCTGGCCAATTGAATTGGGCAGCTGTGCCTGTCCCTACGGCATCTCCATTGGTGGAACCTGCCAAAGAGGTGACTACTCCTGCCGGGGTTACTTTTCTGATTTTCTCATTCCCTCTGTCCGCCACATACACATTTCCTGAGTTATCTACTGCCACGTCATACGGGGAATCAAATCGAGCTGAAGTGCCGGTATCATCCAGGTAACCCTGAGTTGAGCCGGCTAGCGTAGATACTGTCCCGTCGGTGGATATTTTTCTAATTTTGTGATTCCAGGTATCTGCCACATAGACGTTCCCTGCATTGTCCACAGCGATTCCATTTGGGCTGTTGAACTTCGCACTGACTAATGGGCCATCTTCATAACCAGAAGCACTTACCAGCGTGGTGACTACTCCTGCTGAAGTGATTTTCCTGATCTGATAACTCCCTTCGTCCTCATCAAGCTCATAGATGTTGCCGGCACCATCTGCTCCTATAGATACAGGAGAGTAAAATGAGGCATCTGTTCCGGTGCCATCATCTGTCCCTAATGTACCTGAACCTACAAATGTGGTAACTACTGCATCTTCACTGCCTGCCGTAAATGTTAGCCAGTCCGGCTTGGTCGGAGCGGTCACCACCACATGATCGTCATCAGCATCACTGGTCTCTATTTCATAAGTATAGGTTTCATCATCATCCACAGCTGTGACTGCTGTGGAAGTAAATGCCGGATTTCGGTTGGCCAGCGTGCCCTCCACTTTAAAATCCACAAAATAACCATTGATGACTGAGGCGTTATAATACAGAAAATTAGCAGGAATGGTACCTGCAGCGCCTGTATTGGTAGCTCCGGTACTGGCATCCCAATTCGTATCTGCGCCAGACACATAGGTCACATGTACCCAGTAACTTGTATTAGCAGAGAGTGTCGGGCTGGTAGTAGAATTGATCGTTAAATCATTAATGGTAGAGGTGGATGTAGACAGGTTTCCGAGGTTTTCTATCAGATTGCCCTGGGTATTGTCCGGATTATCCCTGATTGAAATATTCGCCGTGGCACCCACCCCCTCTGCGCCCGAGTACAGTGAGAGGGTGATGCTGGTGAGCTCAATGTCAGCAGCTCCCACGGTAAATCCCTGAGCTCCGTAAAAGCTGCTATTGATGATAAGAGAGCCATCATTGTCAGGTGCAGAAAGGCTATTGACCACTACGGCTTGTGCTTCCGCGCTGAAAGCACTTATAATGATCAGAGCGAAAACCAGTGCTGTGCGGATTCCTTTGTGAGGATTTCGCGATTTTGCAATTAATTCGATTGGAACATTCATCATACGGCATTTTGGTTGGGTTCTTCTGCCAGGCAGAAAAGTCTACCGAATGTATGGATGGATGCTCAGGGGATAAAAAATGATTGACCAGGCCCGAAAGTTGGTGGACGAAATCAATAAACCCGGTGACGAAAAATGAAGGGGTAAGGCGGATTAACCGGCCAGGATGGCCAGCAGCGCATCTCGCTTCTCTTTGACAATTGGGATTTCCTGGTCATTGATCCGAATGGTATTGCCCCCAATGCGCTCTATTTTGGATACGTTCACCAAAAACGAGCGATGCACCTGAAAGAAGTGCTCTGACGGCAATTTGGCTTCCATGTTTTTAAGGGTCTCCTTCAGCACCTTTTGCTTTCCCTGACTGTGAATCTCCACATAGTTGCCGTCTGACTTGATGTAATCAATTTCAGAAAGGGTGATCTTCACATACTGGTATTCATCCTTGATGAAGAGGGCATCTTTGATCAGCAAGGGTGGGTTTTTTATTTCCTCCAACACCTCTGCATCCTTCACCACAGACATGCTCACCTCCTTTTGTGCCGGGGTTCTCTGCTCATGACTAAACCTGGCCAGGGCGGTCTCAATGGCGGCATAGACTCCCTGCTGTGCCACGGGTTTGAGCAGATAGCCATAAGGCATAGTAGCAGTGGCTTCTTCGATGGTCTTCTTGTCTCCCAGTGAGGTGAGAAAAACATAGGGAATGTTCAACTCTCGTTTCAACTGCTCCGCCAGCCAGATCCCGGTCTCGGCTCCCTTCAGGCTGATATCGAGCAGGGCAATGTCCGGCTTCAGCGCTCTGGCAAGCTCCAGTCCTTTGATGGCACGGATGGCGGTCCCCACACATTCATAGCCCATTTTTTCGATCATGCTGACGATGGACTGGGCGATGATCATTTCATCTTCTACAACCAATACTTTTACTTTCTCCATCAGACCGCAAACTTCAGTTCAAAGGTGGTACCATTCGAATTGCTGAAACGATAATCTCCTTCCAGCTGGTCACTGAGCATCCTGGTCAATTTCAAGCCCAGGGAAGCAGACTGTGTGGCATGCATGAGTTCATCAGGAATGCCAGAGCCATTGTCCGAAACGGTCAGGTGATAGGCCCCTTCTTCATGCTGAAGAACTACCTTAAAAACACCACCGCCCATTCGCTGGGTATAGGCGTACTTGAAGGCATTGGTGCTCAACTCATTGATGATGAGCCCCAAAGGCACGGCAGTGTCCACATCAAAGAAGATATTTTTGGCTTCTACTTCCAGGGCTACATCTTTGGCCATATCACCAAAGGAAAGTTTGATCTCGCCGATCAGCTCATTTAGGTATTCATCAAAAGGGATGTGCTTCAGGTCATCGTTTTCATAGAGCTTTTGGTGAATCAAAGCCATGGAGCGCACACGCCCCTGCCCCTCTTCCAGCAGCCTTTTGGCATCCAGATTTTCAGATTCATCGGACTGTAAGTACAGCAAACTGGCGATGATCTGAAGATTGTTCTTTACCCGATGGTGGATTTCCTTGAGCAAGGCCTCCCTTTCGGATAAAGACTTCCCTAAGAGTTCATTTTGGGCAGTGATCGTCTTGTTGCTTCTGGACTTGATTTGGAAGATCAGCAAGGCCACCACACCGAGCAGCAAAGCACCAGCGATGGCCACATTTCGGAGGAGCTCCTGTCTGTTTAGTTCCAGCTCCTGTGCGGAAAGCTGTACGCCCTGGAGTGCCAGGTCCTTCTCCTTTTTCTCGGTTTCATACTTCACCTGCATCTCAGCAATGGCGTCTGCGCTATTCTTGGCCTGCAGGGTGTCACTCAGTGTTTTGCTTTCGGCGATCGCCTGGTAGGCGTCCTCATACCTGCCCAGCTTCTGAAGGTCTTTCGACATCAGCCAAAGGGTCCTGCTGGTTTCCAACTCATCTCCCCTGTCGGCGAACAGGTCTTTGGCCTGTTTGTGCATTTCATAGGCTCGCGGGTAGTTGCCCTTTTCGAAGTACACCGTGCCCAGCCCCACCATGGCTTCTGTCACCTCCTTGGTGCTTTTATTGTCGCCAAAGTATTGGAGGGAGTTTTCATAGTGAAATTGAGCTGAATCATATTTTTGTTCCTTGAGATAAAGGTCTCCGATCATCCTGCTCAGCTCAGCCAGTTTGCGCTCATCTTTGTTTTTTCTACTCAGGCTCAATCCCACCCCGAAATAATACATCGCCGAGTCATTCTTGTTCATGGCCAGGAAGTTAGAACCCAGATTGGTATAGGACCTGATGAGGTCCGTTTCCATGGCGTTGGCCTTGTAGACATTGAGTGCTTTCCACTGATACTCCTGGGCAGTTTCGAAGTTCTTCATATTGTGATAAGCCATGGAAATCACATTGTAGGTATTGGCGACAAACTTGGGCGCAAATTTCTCATTGCCCTCCTGAATGGCCAGCGCCCGCAGGAGGTACTCGATGGCCGTTTGGTATTTACTCTGGCCGATCAGCACGATACTGGCATTGGTGAGGTTGCTGGAAATGCCCACACTGTCTCCCTGAGCAATGGATATCTCAATGTTTTTGTCGATGTAGACAATGGACGAATCAAACTCAGCCTTATCATAATAATACATGGCGTAAGCCACATTCACCGACTTCTGGCCATTGCGGTTTTTGTCTTTGCCAGGGTGAGTGTCCAGCTTTTGGGCGAAATAGGCCAGTGAATCCGGGTTGTGGCCGATGTACTCATTGATCAGATTGATGAGTGTCTGTACCTGCACACTGTCTGAAGCAGTAGTGGCATACAATTCCTTCAATTCAGAAATTTTGGGTGTTTGCGCCGCGACACGAAACAGCGCGATGAAACAGAGAAAAATCAGGGATAAATACTTCATGGGTTAGGTATAGCGATTGGTTGGCAAGGTCTATCCACAAATAAAGTGATTGTTTGATTGAATCCGTGTGGAAATGGAGAATTAGATGACGAAGGGGTGGTTATAGGATGATGTTTTTTCCCAGGGCCGTCATTCCGGTTTTGGACGAGCGCAGCGATGGACAAATACCGGAATCTTTAGGGGTTATCAATAGAATTTAATCTGATGTTTTCGATCTTCCTTATTGTCTATCCTTCGACACAGCAGTCTGCGACCGCCGGCTCAGGATGACAATCGACACGGCAGTCTTTCAACCTGTCATGGTGAGCCTGTCGAACCATAAGGCAGGTGGATAGTCTTTCTCATAAAACACTCCTTGATTCGACCAGAACACACTCTGAAAGCTACCCATCCAATGAACAGATTCCGGTATTCTTCGTACCTCAGAAACCGGAATGACGTTCTTTTCCCGTCCCGTCATTCCGGTTTTGGACGAGCGCAGCGATGGACAAAGACCGGAATCTCAAGGGTTCTATTTAGGCTTCAATTTGGTGTTTTCGAGATCTTCCTTCTTGTCTATCCTTCGACACGGCTGTCTGCGACCACCTGCTCAGG